>NZ_JASATN010000001.1:0-1409580 GCF_038440355.1 Dyadobacter sp. OTU695
GCCGAAAGGCTCCTTTTTGCGTTATTCGTGCTGATTGGCTTCAAGGTTCAGAGCTTCGACTTCGGCCATGAATTGTTTAAATTCTTCCCGTGACTCTCTGGATTTGGTAAGTAGCCAATGACTGTATTCTACCATTGCATTTCCCATGGATTCTTTGTCCTCATCCGACGCCGCTCGGTAAAATGCGAGCCATTCCTCGTTGGCTTTTGTGAGAGCAGGCATCGTTTTTGCGTCATACAAGGCTTGCGTCAACTCTTCCTTTTTCATCGCTTTCATGATCGTTATTTCGATTGTCTTAATACCTTCTCTAAAATCTCTATGTCTTCATCCAGTAAGCGCAACTCATCGAGAAGTTGATTCTGGGCTTGCTCTGTTAGTTTGTCGACTACCAGCAGATTACTTAAAGCAAATTTGATTTCAGCTTTTTTGTAAATCTTCACGGCAATGGGATGCCTTACTTTTTCTTTCATAAACTGATAGTGCATGTGAATCGTACCTAAATTTAATCACCTTTCACTTCTAAATCAAGCCACTTCAAATCGCCAAAAGGTTACAATTTTCAAAGACTCCATTTCGTAAATCCCGAAACATGAGGTATTTTTATAACGTTTTTGAAATTATCTGCATCATCAAAAATTCGTTTTGAAACAATTCCCTATCGTGAGATCTGCGTGGTGTGCTGCGTGCCTTTTTATTTCCCTTTCATTCCAAGGTTTTAGTCAAGTTGTTGATTCATTGGTAGTTGTTGATCCCGATAGCGCCTATGCGGCATTGTCGGAGACAGAACGGCGATTTTCGCGTAATGCCGTAGCCGGCGTGCAGGCGGCGGCCGGGCTCGAAGCGACACTCTTTGCCTCGGAACCGAATGTGATTAACCCCATCAACATCGATGTCGACCATCGCGGGCGCGTGTGGGCGTGCGAGGCGTACAACTACCGGCCGGCCGTGAATGGGAAATCGGAGCTCGGGCAGGGCGACCGGATCGTGATCATGGAGGATAAGGATGGCGATGGTAAGGCAGATGTTACCAAGGTCTTTTACCAGGGCCCTGAGCTCAATGCGCCGCTGGGCATTTGGGTGATGGGCAATAAGGCGATTGTTTCGCAAAGCCCGTACGTATGGCTTTTTACCGATACCAATGGCGATGATAAAGCCGATACGAAAGAAGTTCTGTTCAAAGGAATTGGCGGAACACAAAATGATGCCGGTGTGCATTCATTTGTGTTCGGGCCGGATGGAAAGTTTTATTTCAACTTCGGTAATGCCGGTCGGCAGTTAGTGGATGGCCAGGACCGCCCGCTGCTCGATAAATATGAGAGGCCCATTGATTTCAGGCAATATAAGCAAGGCGTAGTCTTCCGCTGCGAGCAGGATTTCACCAAAGTCGAGATCATGGCCGAAAACTTTCGCAATGGTTGGGAAGTGGCTGTGGATAGCTACGGCACGATGTGGCAGTCGGACCAGGAGGAGCCGGGCAATGGGGGCGATCGAGTGTCGTATGTGATGGAGAATGGTAATTTCGGTTATATCGATGAAATAACCGGTGCAAGCTGGCGTCTCAACCGCACAAATCTTGAAGATGAAATTCCGCGCCGCCACTGGCACCAGAATGATCCCGGCGTAGTGCCCGATTTGCTGGAAACGGGTTCCGGTTTTCCAATGGGTATGACGATTTACGAAGGCGATTTGCTGCCACGCCGCTATTGGGACCAGATTTTGCTCGCCGATGCCGGTCAGGGCTATGTGAGTGCTTTCCCCGTGCAGAATGATGGTGCAGGTTATAAATCCACCGGCATTATTCCCGTTCTGGAAGGCAAACGCGATAAATGGTTCCGGCCCACTGACGTTTGTGTTGCGCCGGACGGTTCACTCATCATTTCGGACTGGTATGACCCCGTGATCGGCTCCAATAAAATGAAAGACCGCAGCCGGGGCCGTATTTTCCGTGTTGCGCCAACGGGGACGCCTTACAAAATTCCGGTATTCGACCTGTCGATACCCGAGCAAGCAGTAAAAGCGTTGCAAAGCCCGAACTTGTCGCAGCGTTACCTGGCCTGGAATGCGTGTGTGAAGCACGGCTGGGCGGCAGAGCCGTTTTTGGAAGAGCTTTTCAGATTATACAATGGTAACCCCAAACTCCGGGCCCGTGCCCTGTGGGTGTTGAACCGCATCGAGGGTTTCAACTACCGAAACCTCGACATCGGTTTTCGTGAATTGAACCCAAACCTGCGCATTACTGCCTTGCGCGCCGTACGCCAGCGCAACAGCGATCCAACGGAATACATTAAGCGGCTAACCTCCGATCCCGATCCTCAGGTACGTCGCGAGTGCGCATTGGCCATTAACCATAACCATACCTATGAGGCTTTGGACGTGTGGCTGCAATTGGCAAAACGATACAAAGGCAACGACCGCTGGACGGTCGAAGCGCTCAGTATCGGAGCCTATGACCAATGGGAACGACTGTTTCCGGCCTGGCTGGAAAGGTCGGGGCCGAAACCGTGGATGACCGACGCGGGAAAAGACATTATCTGGCTCGCCCGCACGCGTAAGGCTATTCCATATTTGAGTGAACTGGCGGCTGACACCTCGGTTAGTTTCAAAAGCAGGCTGCGCTATTTCCGCTCCTTTGACTTCTTCCACGCAGGTTATGAGAAAACCCAGGCGCTATTGAGTGTTTTGAATGTGCCCTCCTCCGACCGGATCGAAGTAAGTAAACTGGCCTTGCTGCATTTGGATAAATCATTTGTAACCAACTCGCAACAAGGGTTGACGGCGCTGAACAAACTTCTCGACGAAACTTACGGTACTGAGCACTATATCGACCTCATGACACGCTATGAGCTCGAATCTGAAAACGACCGGTTGTTAAAGCTGGCTTTGAGCAAGTCCGACGAGGTGATCGGTCGCGACGCAGGCGCGCTGCTGCTCGAACAGGCGGGAATATCGTACGTTACCCAGAAACTCGCCGGTATGAATGAGACGAAAAAATCGGCCTTGCTGGCTTCCATTCAGACAGTCGGCAGTTCAGAATCTATTTACCTGTTAAGATCGACGTTATTAAATGCAGGAGAACCGATCAGCGTGCGGAAGGATGCCGCGCGATACCTGGGCGCGAGCTGGCCGGGGGAGGAAGCGGTTGTGAAGTTGCTCATAGCCAACCAGATCGATGGCGAGGTGAAAGAAGCGGCATTGGAAGGCGTAAAGAATGCATTCCGGGAGGAAATCAAGGCGCAGCTGGCCCCATATTTCCCCAAACCTCCCGTGGAGGAGGTGGTCGCTACACCGGAAGAGCAACCTAAAAGTGGTAAAAAGGAGCGTCGGAAACGGAGAAAGAACCAATAGGACGAAGATTCAGGGGCGATTTTGGGGTATATTTCCGGACTGTACATCTTTACAATCTGAAACAAAAACATCGAAACATTTATGCTCCGCAGAAATTTTGTAAAATCTACCCTTGGTTTGGCTGGTGCCGCAATCGTAGCAGGGGATGCATTTGCCTCCGCTCCGATGGCCAAAAACAAGTTTAAGCTAAAATACGCTTCTCACTTCGGCATGTTCCAGAACAGCGCCGGAAAAGATGTGATCGACCAGCTTAAATTTATGGCAGACCAGGGATTCATGGCATTGGAAGACAATGGTATGATGGGCCGTCCGGTGGAGCAGCAGGAGGCCATTGCCAAAGAAATGAGCCGTTTGGGTATGGAAATGGGTGTGTTTGTGGTAGATAAGGGCGGCAATGGCGCCAATACGCTTGCTGCGGGCAAAAAAGAATATATCGATATCTTCCTCAATGGCTGTAAAAAAGCGGTGGAAGTGGCGAAACGCGTAAATGCGAAGTGGATGACGGTCGTACCGGGCGATTTTGAAAGAAACCTGCCCATCGGTGTGCAGACAGGCCATGTGATCGATGCATTGCGACGGGGAGCGGAAATCCTGGAACCACACGGGCTGGTAATGGTACTCGAACCGCTGAGCGACTCACCGAATTTGTTCCTGAGAACTTCTGATCAGACTTACGAGATCTGCCGCGGTGTGAACAGCAAGTCGTGCAAAATCCTGTACGACATTTACCACATGCAGAAAAACGAAGGCCGCCTCATCTACAATATCGACCGGACGTGGAGCGAGATCGACTACTTCCAGATCGGCGACGAGCCCGGCCGTAAAGAGCCGACAACCGGCGAGATCAACTACAAAAACATCTTCAAATACATCTACGACCGGAGCAAAAAAGAAGGAAAGTCGTTCATCATGGGTATGGAACACGGCAATTCTCAGCAAGGAAAAGAAGGAGAGGAAGCGCTGATTAAAGCATACGTGGAGAGCGATAGTTTCGCGATATAGCTTTAAGCTGTAAGCTATAAGCAATAGGCTTAATATAACTATAGGCATTAAAAAACCGGGAAATGCTTCCCGGTTTTTTGCTTATGGCCTAAGGCCTAAAGCTTACAGCCATTAAAGTACCACCACCGAATTCTCGGTAGCGTCAACGCCTGCGGGAACGTATTTGTCTGCTTCCCAGTCATTTTCCCACTTCTCACCGTCGAGGATATAACGGAACTGATATTCTCCGGCCCCCAGTTCGAGGCTGGTTTTAAAAGAACCGTCTTTTTGTTTTTTCAATGCGATGGCTTCTTCCGGGTTCCAGCCATTGAACTCGCCCACAAGAGCAACTTTCTTCGCTTCCGATGCCGCCTCAGCAGGAACTGTAAACGTTACCTTGTAAACAGATTTACTCTTTACAAACTGTTTTGCTAATGCCATAATAAGTAGTGTTAATTAGTTGATGGCTCAAAGATACAATCAAAAATTATTCAAATCAATGAATATCAACATGCTAAATGTTTTCGATCTTTGAAAAGTCATATAATAACATTTCTTTCGACATTTTTCGTTAAGGCGCCTCCGCCTCATCTGAGCGTGTACCTGACCCCCAAAAATGCCCTTATGCCCTGGTTTGGCGCAAAAACATAGGATGGGTCGAAGGTTAATCGGTAGGGGTTGTCGGGCGTGGCAATTACCTGTCCTTGCTCGTCGAATTTTACGTTTTTGTCGAACGGATCATTCGCGCGGGCGATCGAATTGGCGGGCGGCGTGAAGTTGAGCAGGTTTTTGACACCCCCGTAAATTTCCAGTCCATTATCAAATTTTTTGGTCATCTGGATGTTCTGCAAAGACCATACCGGCGAATTCGCGGCGCGCGGATCGTCGTCGCTCAGGATCGGCAGGCGCATAGGACCGTAGATGTTACCGGTATAGTCGAACGAGAGCCCGGCCTTCTGCATTTCGTAGGAAACCGACCAGGTACCGGTGAATTTCTCGGTAAGAACGGGCCTGAAACGCACGCCGTTTTCTTTCTGGTAGTTATCCATGTAAGTACCGCCCGCAATGATCTTCAATGGGAAGGGGAAATTGAAATCGAGGTTGAGACTAATGCCTTTGGAAACCGCGTAACCGTCGAGGTTATCGTAAATAATCTCGTTAGGGTTGGTATCGTAATCGGGCAGGATGCGGTTAGTGAAGTGTGTATAAAATACCGAAGCGTCGATGCCGATAAACGAATTGCCGGTAACGATCTTCTTGACGAAGTTGATATTTCCATTCCAGCTTTGTTCGGGTTTCAACGCTTCCTTCAAAATCACCTCGCGCGAGCCGGTCAGCGCGGCATGATCTTCGGTAAACAGGTTCACGATCCGGAAACCGCGGCCGATATTCAGCCGGACTACATCGGTTTGATTAAATTTATATTTATAGGCCGCTCTCGGAGTGAAAATGCTTCCATGACGACTATTGTAGTCGTAACGCGCGCCTAACAGAATGGAATGCGGACCACTTTTAATCTCGTCCTGGATAAATATGCCGGGCAGGTAAATCTTGTCGGCGTGGTCCTGGCCGTCGGCGTAACGGGTAGCTGGCGTATTATCATTATAAAATGTGTAGCGAAATGGAGTCCCCATCAGCAGGCTGTGCTTCCCTATCTCTTTGTCCCACAAAAACTGCGCGAATACGATTTTCTGGTCGGCATTGAAAGGAACATGGCCATATGCCGAATTCTGGTTATGGGAGCTAAAAGAGTATTGGAGCGTCACTTTTTCCGTCGTCGGGAGCTGATAGTTGCCGAGCAATTCAAAACGTTTGGTATAAATACTCTCTCCATAAACCTGGTCACCACCCCGGTACGACCGGTTCCATTGCATTTGCCCGCCCCAGCGGTCCTCATAATAGTAACGGGCCGCCACATTGGCCTGCCGGTTGTTTTTCAGGTCGAACGACCATTTGTTGAAGATCGAAATGCGGTTCTGAAGCGTGAGATCCGTGAAGCCGTCGTTATTATTGTCGACCGGGTTTTGATAGTTAAAATAGTTGATACCGAGCAACGAACTGCTTTTTTCGCTGGGAGTAAACTTGATACCAAGATCCACATTGTAATCGCGCCAGGTGGTGCTGAAAACGTCGGCAGATAAGAGGGGCGCTTTGGATGGATTTTTGGTGATAATGTTGATCAGCCCGCCTACCGCCTCCGAACCATACAGTGTAGACGCCGGCCCTTTCACGATTTCTACACGCTCGATCAGGCTGTTTGGGATGCCCGAAAGACCGTAAACCGTCGAAAGTCCGCTTACCATCGGCATGCCGTCGATCAGTACCATGGTGTAGGGACCTTCCAGCCCGTTGATGTGGATATCACCGGTGTTGCAGACGTTGCAGTTCAGTTGCGGCCGCACGCCATTTACGTAACTTAATCCTTCAAATATGCTGGGAACCGGGTTTTTGTAGAGGAATTTGGAGGTAATTATATCAACCGGTACAGGGCTGTCGAGTTTCGAGACTTCCTTCATTGTACCAGTCACAACCACCTCTTCCAATGCATTGGCGCCCGATTTCATGACAAAATTCCTTCTGAGGTCCCGGTCGATCCGCACATTCTTTTCGGTGATGGTGGGCAACGAAATGTAGCTGACGCGAATCGTATAGCTACCCTTAGGAATGCCGTTCAGGCGAAAATAGCCTGCAGTATCCGCCGTTGTTCCGGTTTTCAATTCATCGATATAGATCGACGCGCCGAATGCCGGATCACTCTGACCTTCCAGTGAAATCTTTCCGGAAAGTGAAAACTGTGCGCAGACGGTAAATGGCAAGCAACTGAGCAATAAGAGTATGCGTAGTATCATAGTATGGTCGAATTATTAATTTCCTTTTCTCTGAATATAAATTTAGACAAACCTAAAAATAAAACTTGATATATGAAAATTAAAAATTCGGTTACAGGAAACCGAATGGGAAACTATCTTCGGCACGGCATTGGTTGTAACCTTTGCGAATTCATTGATAAACCAAATTAACTCACTATGCTTAAAAGATTTCTGAGACCGATTAAACTGCCTGGATCGGTGGATTGGGCTGTTCTGATCCTGCGGGTTGGGGTTTCCTGCCTCATGCTGACGCACGGTTATGCCAAGCTTACAACGTTCCTTAGCGGCGACCATTCGTTCGCCGACCCGATCGGGATTGGTGAGGAACTTTCGTATGTACTCACAATTTGTGCCGAGTTCGGTTGTTCGATCCTGATTATCCTCGGCCTCGGAACACGTGCGGCACTCATTCCGCTGATAGTCACAATGATTGTGGTCGTGGCGATTGTGCACGCCAAAGACCCGTTCGATATGAAAGAACACGCGCTGTTGTTCCTCATTCCTTATATTACGTTGTTCCTTACCGGCCCCGGGCGGTTTTCGGTCGATAGCAAGTTGTATCGTTAAGGATTCCGCGCATTCAAAAACAAAATGCCTTCCGGTGGTGGAAGGCATCTTGTTTAAACAGCTATTGCGACCATTTGGTAGGCTGGCGGTCCCAGCGGTGGGCTTTCATTTTTTCGGCCACTGCCGGATCGAGCTTCGTGCCATCGCTCACGGCAACGTTGGCGCGTACATTTTGAAGTCTGCGCATGCCCGGGATCGTCGTATGCACGTCGGGGTTGTTAAGGATGAAACGCAAAGCGAGTTCTGCCATCGTCATGCCTGCCGGAATGTCGGCGCGCAATGCTTCCGCATGATCTACGCTCGCATTCAGGTTTTCAGGCACGAAATAGGTCGAGCGCCAGTCGTTGGCGGGGAAAGTGGTTTCTTTGGTCAGCGTTCCGGTCAACGTTCCCTCGTCGAACGGCACGCGGGCAATCACGCCGATGTCGAGCTTCCGGCAGAGGGGGAATAAATTATCCTCCGGCGCCTGGTCGAAAATGTTATAAATCACCTGCACGGCGTCGATCAGGCCAGTTTCGAGCGTTTTCAATGCATTGTCCGGCTCCCAACGGTTGATACTGATACCCCAGGCACCTACTTTTCCTTCTTTCGTCAACTTTTGAATGGCTTCTTTCCATTCGTCTTCCTCCGCCCAGGCGTCTTCCCATACGTGGAATTGCAGGAGGTCAATTTGCTCGGTACCGAGGTTTTGAAGGCTTTTTTCGGTGTATTCCACAATGTAATCGGCAGGGAATACGTCTTTCAACGTGAATTCGGGGCGCGATGGCCATTGGCGGTTTTTAGGTGGAATCTTGGTAGCGGCGTAAAGCTTCTTGTCGGGATAGCGTTTAATCAGCTCGCCGAGGATGCGCTCGCTCAGGCCTTCGCCGTAGCCCCAGGCGGTATCGAAGAAATTGACACCTGATTCGACGGCCAGGTTGAGAGAGTCATCCGTTTCCTTGCGGTCGGAGCCCGTCCAGCCCGCCAGTCCCCACATTCCATAACCTACTTCGCTGATTTCCCAGCCAGTTCGTCCAAAACGACGTTTTTGCATTGTAATCTGTTTTTAGTGTTTGACCAATAAAGAACTTCTCTGCATTTATTTAACATAGAACGGGTACCTTTGCAAGGCTTTTTTATTAGTGAGCCTTCTCGCTATCGTTCTTCAAAACAAGGTTTAAGTGAAAGAAAAAGGGTTGATTAATGTATTGTTGATGACGTTTAAAAGAATTGCCGGGATTGTGTTGGTGATCTGTATGGCCGGTTTGACAAACCAGAGTGAATCTTCCGATAAAATTGCGGAATACTGTGCAGTTTTCCATCAGATCCAGATGGATATCCGCGATAATGTGATCACCCCCGACTCGGCGCGTGCGGCATTTGGAGCTGTAATGCGGAACCTCAGGGCTGAATTCAGAAGGGATACTTGCAGGTCAATTGACTCATCCTATTTCGTTTATCCCATAAGGGGTTATACGGCCAGGGAGTCGGTAGGAGCGGGAGGCCGCGGCTACCGCCCCAATGGTTTTGATCTTTTCGATATGAATGTGACCGGCAGCCATCCCGCCCACGATCTTTTTGTACGCGACAAAGACCAGGACGTACTCGACGACCGGACCTGGCAGCCGATCGACGTGCTTGCATTCACTTCGGGTCTTGTCGTAGCCACCGAAACAAGCTGGAAGTACGACAGCGAGTACCGCGGTGGCAACTGGATATGGATTTACGATCCATGCCTGGACGGTCTGTTTTACTATGCGCATAATAATATTGTGGAGGTACAACCTGGTCAGTGGGTCAATGCAGGCGACAAGATTTCGGAAATGGGCCGCTCGGGCTACAATGCGTATCAAAAGCGTTCGCCGACGCATTTGCATTTGATGTTCCTTCAACTCGATGTCGACGGGCTGCCTATGCCCGCCAACACCTACGAATGGTTGAAACAGGCGACTGTAAACGACGGTTTAGGGGCTGAGTAGTTGGGTTTGAAGTAGATATTCAATATATTGTACTTCACTCCAATACTATTCCTTAAATAAAATTTTATGAACAACCGCCGTTCTTTTTTCCGGAAGAGTGCTGCCCTCGGTATGGGTGCTTTCGGGATCAACAGCCTTTTCAATCAGCTTCACGCCGAACAATTCCTCGAAGCAGAAAAAATTTGGAACCCAGCCAGCGAAAGCAACGAAGAGTACTGGTCCGTAATCCAGGATGCTTACACAGCGAGCAAAAGCGAAATCATTATCCTCAACAATGGAGGCGTTTCTCCCTCGCCGACCGTAGTACAGGAGGCTTTGGACAAATATAACAAAGCTGCTGCGCAGGGCCCGTCGTACTATATGTGGCGCATTATCGACAAAGGGCGCGAACCGCTCCGTCAGCGCCTGGCGAGGCTCGCAGGTACCGATGCGGAGGAAATCGCGATCAACCGCAATGCGACCGAAGCATTGAATACCATTATTTTCGGTCTGCCGCTCGAAAAAGGCGATGAAGTGATAGGTACTCTGCAGGACTACCCGAATATGGTGCAGGCATACAAACAGCGCCAGATGCGGGATGGCATCGTCTACAAGCAGCTGTCCTTCGATTTCCCCATTGAAAATGACGAGCAGATCGTGAAAGCCTATGCTGATGCAATTACGCCAAGGACTAAAATCATTCACGTAACCCACATTATCAACTGGGTGGGCCAGATCATGCCCGTGAAAAAGATTGCCCAAATGGCGCACACCAAAGGCATCGAAGTAGTGTGCGACGGCGCGCATACATTCGGTTTGCTCGATTATAAAATCCCTGATTTGGAATGCGACTATTTCGGCACCAGCCTGCACAAGTTTCTGAGCGCGCCGGTAGGGAGCGGCATGATGTGGATCAAGAAGGATAAAATCGAGAAAATATGGCCGTTGCTTTGTAACAGCGAACCGAAAAGTGGCAATATCCGCAAGTTTGAAACGCTCGGTACGCGCAGCTTTCCGATCGAGCAGGCCATTGGGGAAGCAATCAATTTCCAGGAAGGCATTGGTAGCAAGCGAAAGCAGGACCGGATCCATTACCTGAAAAAATACTGGGCTGAAAAAGCCGCGCAAATTCCGGGCGTGAAAATCCATACCTCCCTAAAACCGGAATTTTCCTGTGCGATAGCCGGTGTAAGTATCGAGGGTATGAAACCCGAGGAGCTCGACGGCAGGCTGATGAAAGACTATCAGATCCACACAGTGGGTATCAACTGGGAAAACATCCATTGCGTGCGCGTGACGCCGCACGTGTACACGAAAACGAGCGACCTGGATAAGCTGGTAGGCGCGATCGAGAAAATCGCGAAAAAGGCCTGATATTGTTATTCATTAATGTACATTGAGCATAGCTGGCTGAGTTGCCGGTTATGCTCAATTTTTTTTGCCGCCTGTAAGTCCGTAGGTTACGATATCCACCGGAAAAACCATTGACACGATTCATGGCCCTGCGGCAGTTTTCATGCATTACTTTTGAGAAATCCTCAACAGAAAATCAACATTATGATACAGTTACGAAAGGGTTCTTTTATCAGGAAGGTGAAAGATATCAGCATGGGCGGTGCATTGGCGCTGGCATTGCTGTCGGGAACGGCGCTTGTTTCCTGTTCTTCGAATGATGACGAATCAGATTACAGTTATGAAGAGACGACTTACGGAAAGGGGATCAGGTCACATATCAAAGAAGTAAGCCCGGGCGAATTCAAGATCATCAGCGAAGAAAACGTTCCGGCAGATAGTTCGATGGCGATCGTTTCCTACCTGGATGGCCACAAAGATACGCTCAACCCCATGGCAGCCAAGGCGTTGATCGACCAGGAAATCCGGTCGAACCCGCACATGGGTTATCACAGCGGACTTTCGAGCATGCTGCTTTATGGCGGAATGGGGTACCTGCTCGGCCGGAACTCTTCCTATTCTTATATGAACAACTACCGCGACAGGATGGGCGCGGAGCGAAGCAGGTCGTATTACGCTAACCCCGGCGCGTGGGCGAGCTCACGCAGCGCAGCGTTGGGCGTGGAAACTTCTCGCTCCGTGCGGACAGTCACGACGAGGCCTGCGGGAGGCCGTAAAGGTTTCTTCGGAAGGTTGTCGGGGCGAAGTGGGGGCTAGGAAGTTTAGAGTTTATGAGTTAAAAGTCCATGCGTTAACTGTTCATGGACCTATCGCCTTACTCATAAACTCATTAACCCTAAACTCATCACGCTTGACTTTATGAACTTTAAATTCCAACGATGGTAAAATTGAAATCACTGCCCAATCCGCCACAGGATGCATTGCAAAAAGCCGGCTGGGACTGGGCGCTTGGTACAGACACGACACCTTATGTGGTGAATGATATGGTCGTCGTAACCGAGCAGCAGGCCGAAAGCTATTATGAGGCGGCGGGTACATTATATGATATGCTGGTTGAGGCGGGGCAGTATGCGATCGATCAGGATCTTTTCAAAGAAATGGGGATCCCTGAGAACCTCATTGATCTGATCAAAGTCTCGTGGAGCGACGACCGGCAAATCCATCTCTATGGTCGTTTCGATCTCGCCGGAGGCTTTGACGACGAGCCGGTCAAGCTGATAGAGTTCAATGCCGACACAGCTACCTGCATTCCTGAAACGGCGGTTGTGCAATGGGCGCATTTGCGTATGAACGGAATGGACGAATCGAAGCAGTTTAATACGGTTTTTGAAACGTTGGTAGGCCAGTTTGTTTATTTAAAAGAAGAAAACGCCGACCTCAGCCCTTCAATGTTATTCTCGTCAATGCGCGGTTATCCCGAAGACGATACCAATGTTGCTGTGCTGATGGGGGCGGCGAAGGAAGCTGGATTCGACGTCGAATTCGCCTATGTCGAGGATGTAGAGTTTTCCAATGGCGAGGGGATATTTTACCAGGAAGCGGAACACGGGCATTTTGTCCGGTTTGATTTCTGGTTCAAACTGGTGCCATGGGAGTACATCGGCACCGACGAGCCGGAATTGGCGGCAATGCTGACGGAAATCGTAAAAAACAGAAAGGCAGTGGTTCTGAACCCGGCCTATACATTGTTGTTCCAGTCCAAATACATTCTGAAAATCCTGTGGGACCTTTACCCATATCATCCATTACTGCTACAAACCGAACGTTACCTGCTATCGCACAAAAAATCGGTGAGCAAGGTGTTGCTGGGCCGGGAGGGCGCTAATGTTGCCATTCACGACAAAGGCGGCGAGGTGTTGGAAACTGCGGCGGGAGAATACGACGGGCAATCACGCATTTACCAGGAGTATGTTGAACTGCCAACTGACGCTGACGGCCATACCTATCAGGCAGGGGTGTTCTACGCGGGCGAAGCGTGCGGGCTTGGGTTCAGGCGGGGCGGGAAGATTCTGGACAACACCGCGCAATTTGTGGGACACGTAATTGATTAAGGCAATGCGTAAATTTACTTGCCTATCAATCAGATCGTTACCGAAGGATCATTGAATCGACCGTTTACTAATCAATTTGCCGGAATGTCCATGGCAGCAGCGAAGTTTGTACAAGTTTTTCAAGCGCTGCTGGTATGAAAGTTTTAAGGAAGCCGGAAACTTGGTCAGCAGTTCAGCATATTCATCGATCCTTAATTGTTAAAAAGACAGTCATGATTCACGAGAAAATTTTCCAACTAAAAAGCGGCAGGGAGGTTAAAGTCGTCGTAAAGAGTTACTTCCTCCACGATAATCCGCAGCGCGATACCGATTGCGAGATTTTAATCCGCGAACCCAAAGAGAAGTACTTTCGCACACCAATCGGGGTTAATCACCCTCAATACTGGAAAATGAAGCGGTCCAGCGCACAACAGGCCAAAGTCATTCTGATGGAATACAGCGGAATCACGCAACGTCAGATCAACCAGGCAATTACCGAATTTAACCGTATTCTCAGCTACCCGCCAGCACACATCGGAATGCAATATGAAAGCGAGCTGGTTTAAAGCAAAGGTTAAGTTTTTTTACATCAGGCACTGAATAGGAGATAAATAACGCACACACTGAATACCGGGCAAGGTTGGACATGATAGTCTGATTATTGCCCGGTTCTGTTTTTATATATACCCGAACTCTTTCGCTTCGCGAATCACTGAATTTGCTAACTTAACCCCTTATGTATCTTTTCCGGGGTTTTATGAAATTAAAACGTGTTTTGCTCATCGCGGGGCTCATATTGACCGCTACCTTAGTAATCTATTTTATGCGGTTCTCCTCGCTTTTTAAACCGGACAGTTACTCCAAGGATGTGCTGAATGCCGCTTTTGCAGAGCAGCTGGTGGGATACATCAATCGGGCGGATTCTTTTGGGGTGAGTAATCCGGGTCTCCACCATATTTCAATTCAGCTTCACCCAAATACCACAGATGCACCACTTGCTGCGGCATTGAAAGGCCTCGCTGAGGACAAGGACTTGTTGCTAACGGTCGTGGCCGGACAGGAAGGCGCGCTGGGTATGGTAGCAGATGGTGAATTTGATGACGCGCTGCGCTCATTGTGCGGGCTTCTGCCTTCTACAAAACGTGTTTACCTGCGCTGGGACCCTGATATGGAGGTGCCCGTGCAACGCTATTCATGGCAATACCAATCTCCAGCCGATTACATAAAGGCATTCAGGCATGTTGCCAAAACTTGCAGAAATGCAAAGCCTTCGGTACAAATCATGTGGTCGCCAGCCGGTTATCCGGGGACGGAGGAATACTGGCCGGGAGATGATGTGGTCGATGCCATCGGAATTTCGATAAATGGCCAGAGTGAACTCTCGGCGACAGCTTTTCCAAAGGATCCCAACCGGCGGACGGAACTCCGGAGAAAATTAATCCGGACGAGGTTTATGAATAAACCGGTTTGGGTGTTGGCTTCCGGTG
The DNA here is from genome assembly GCF_038440355.1 of Dyadobacter sp. OTU695. Lineage (NCBI taxonomy): Bacteria > Pseudomonadati > Bacteroidota > Cytophagia > Cytophagales > Spirosomataceae > Dyadobacter > Dyadobacter sp. OTU695. Next base: position 14,631 of record NZ_JASATN010000001.1, read on the forward strand.
GCGATAGTCTTGTGAATGGGCTGCAAGTCGATCTGAAAGCAGCCTCAAAAGAGAACCAGGGCGATTCTGCGTGGCTTTTTCAAAAATATGTGATTAATCAACCAAAAGGCAGGCCCGCAAATGCGTTGCCGCTTTTGGGAGTGTATGATCCCAGGCAGGCACTGACGGGTTCCAAAGACGTGCGGGTGGAGCATTTGTTTGTCGACCTGGTGAATATTCAAACAGGCAGCTTCGAGAGGGATTTCGATGCGGTTGTGCGACGCGGACATCAGGTAATCGTGTCGGTAGAGCCCTGGCGGGACGGCAAGGCCCGAAAGGACTCCGCCGTGTTGCAGAATACTGTTTTGGGTGTTTACGACGAGGAGTTCAAATCGCTGTTTCGTACGATATCGAGGACTAATGTCCCGGTTTACGTTCGTTTTGCTCATGAAATGGAAATACCGATTCACAGGTATTCATGGCAAAGCCAGGACCCTGTTTTGTATATCAAAGCCTTCCGGCATTTTATGGAACTCGGAAAGGGCATTGAAAACGTGAAAAAAGTTTGGGGGCCTGCTGGTGACCGGGGTTCCATGGAGTGGTATCCGGGCGGTGATGTAGTCGATTTCGTCAGTATCGCCATTTACGGCCTGCCCGACAAGAATATTACCGATCCGGCAAGGCAGGAATCTTTTCAGAGGATTTTCGATCGCAAGGCGTGGCGTATGCGTTTTGCCTCTAAACCCATTTTTATTACGGAATTCGGTGTAAAAGGCCCGGAAGACTTTCAGGCCGAATGGCTCGAACAAGCCGCAGTGACATTGACAGCCCATCGGGAGGTTGTAGGTGCGTGCTATTTCAATCTCGCTGATAATCCAAAAGTTTGGGGGGATATACCCGCGCCGGATTGGGGGATCAGCAAGTCCACGTTTAACCGCTTTGTGCGTGCACTGGAATCCGGACGTTAATCAACCTGGGACTTTTGCGCCGGTTCCAGCGGTGTATTCAGCTGTGATTTGATGATCTCACTCACCTTCTCTCCTTGTAGCACGTACAGGTACAACTGATAGAGGGAAGGATGTTTCGGAATGGTCAGAGTCAATCGAGCCCCGTTCCCGACATCGGTCATTTCGACGGGATTGTTAAAACCATCCGTTCTGACAAGTTTCCATTCAAACCGAATACCGTTCGTTGGCCCCTTAAGGACTTTCCATTGGCCATTTTGCCGCATAATCGCATGGTAGTCCTGCATGGAGCCTTCAAATGTACCCACGGCTGGTTTGAGGATTTTGAAATGTGGGGCAGGTGACGGACTATCTCCCCCGTTCCATATTGATTTCAGCATTTGCAACGAATACTTCGGCCGACCCGCATAGTCGTGCAGGCCATCGAAACTTACGTGCTCAACGATCTTTTCGTCCTGCCAGTTGGAAATAAATGTCCCGGCCTGCCATTCGCGAACACCCGCGAATGGCTCAGCGCCAATGTAGCTGAAATAGCAAGGGGCATTGATCTTCCGTAGGGTGGCTTCATCGGGTTTCTTTTGATTATCCGTCAAAACAAGCCCTAATCCATCGATTCCAGGCGCTACCTGCCTGATCAGATAGGCAAGCTTTTGTGTTTCGGCATTGAGTACAATGTCTACAGTGACCGGGCGAGAACCGTCGATCCTTTTTATGGCTTCGCTGGTTCCTTTTAACCAATATAAATATTGCTTTTGCTCCGCGGTACTTTCTGAACGGAGATGGCGTTGAATGGCCGCATTACCAATGTTCCAGGATTCAATGTGCTTTTGATATCGGAGGCGGCTCACAGTGGCCAATATCTCGCTGGCAAAATCTTCGGCGCCGTCTTTGTCCGCTGCAAAATCAAGTGTTTCGGGTACCCAAAAAGTATAATGCACCCGGATTCCGGCTCGTCTTGTGGCCCTCAGGATATTGTAGTCATAAATACCGGGGCCGAAATGCCGGATCGCGTTGATGCCTGTCTGGCGCATTTGAGCGAGGTCCGCTTCGAGCTCATGCTTTGTAAATGCCGGGTAACGACGCGACCAGTTGTGGCCTTTGGTATAGTTCACCCCCCGCGTTCCTTTGAAAAATGCGATGGATTTTTGTGAACTTGTTGTGTCCGGCTCACGAACCCCCATTGCGCGAAAGAGAGCCGGAATGTCAGGTTGCTGTGGTGGACGTTTTTTTAGGCTGAGCGCGTATGCCTGGTTTTCGCTGGCGACGGCCAGACTATTTTCAAACTGGGGATTGAAACGTCTGAAGTAAATAATGAGGCTGATAAGCAGTAGAGTGATCAGGAAGGCCGAGGTTCGCACGCCACTGTAAATGCGCCGACGCAAAATCCAGAAATTGCCCTTCAATTCCTTGATCGCCGCGAATGCGGAGTTTAGGAAACGCGAGGAGCCTGAAAATTGACGGAGTTGCTGCTGCCGGCTCGCTGCGATGGTGAAGCACATGAAGAAACAGTTCAGCCCCGCAAACCCAGCCATAATCAGGTTGTAGGGGTTCAGGTCCTGATACAGGCCGTAGACAATGGCCAGTAAAGATGTGCCCAATACCACCAGGTTAGGGATATTCAAAGGCCAGTTGTTGGCTTCATTACCATCCTTAGGCGTAGGTACATAAGGGATTTTTTTGCCCGAAATCGTGTACAGAACGCCCAGAATGAAAATCCACCACGTTCCGATCATCAGCAGACCGCCTACCACGTGAAATCCGCGTTCTTCATCCTCCATTACCCACCATTGCACGAAATGCCGGATGAGGACGATGCAGGAAACCATCGGCAGACTGGCCAGAAGGAAGTCGGTGAGATCGAAATGCATCGGGCTTACGTCGAATACCAGCGCCAGAAGAGGGATAAGGAAATTGGCCAGGAAAACAAAGCCGGATAAATAATGCAACGGTATCGTACCGTAATGAAGGCGCTGTCTCCACGTGAACTTCGAGAAGAGTTTCGGATACACGTGGACAAAGAGGTCGAACACCCCTCGCGACCATTTAAGCTGCTGCTTGTAATAGGCCGACAATGTCGAAGGTACCAGCCCGCGTGCCAGCACGGCAGGTACATACGCCGACTGCCAGCCCTTTGCATGCAACTGCATCGAGGTATGCATGTCTTCTGCCAGTCCCGCCGCATGGCCACCTATGGATTCCAGCGCAGTCCGGCGGAAAGTACAGTTCGCCCCGATGGCCAGCACCGTCCCGTAGTGATTCATGGTCATCATCATCGGGCCGTAAAACTGGTAGGTCTGCTGGGCGGCACCTTTGGCGATAAGACTTTCGTCGTGATTCTTATAGGCTTGCACAACTTGCACGTAGCCGATTTCGGGGTTGTCGAAATGCGAGACGATCGGATCGAGGAAATTGGGGAAGGGGACGTGATCCGGGTCGAGTACCACACAAAGTTCTCCTTTGGAAATGCTTAATGCATTGTTGATATTCCCGGCTTTGGCGTTCCGCTTGTCCGTGCGCGTTACGTGATGTACACCCAGTTGCGCGCACACGTCCCGCAGGTAAGGATCGTCGGCTTCGTCGCACAAGTAAGTTTCGTGCGGATAGGTAATAGCCTGAATAGCAGTCAGCGTCTCGACGATCATTTCATAAGGCTCTCCGGCGCAGAAAGTCGTGAAAATGTCGACCGTGTACCGGCGAGTCAGCGGTGGCGTTGGTGGAACGGTGATGAACAGGTAATGGTACCATTCATGCAATACCTTCAGGCAGGTGAAAACGAACGTCACAACGAGCATCCAATACAAAGGCGCATAGCCCCTGACTGCGCCAGAGAGGATACTGGAGAGAAAAAATCCCATCGAGACCAATCCGAAGAAGATCATCAGCCGCAACATGACCAGTTGCTTTCGGGTGGGAGGTTTTACATATAATGCTTGCTTCATAGCGCCCCTACGACATAAAATGGAGTGTTACACGAAGCGAAATTTCCCTCATCGTCATAAATCGTTGCAAAAATCCGGTATGGTCCTTCCTGCGGTGGCGTCGGAAAGGTCAGCCTTAGATTTTTTCCCGGGCTTTCCGCCGTAGCGATCGGGATCAGTTTCCGGGTGCTGTTGATCTGGTTTTCGCGGTACCAGTCTTCCCGAAAGACCTGCCAACGGATCGAACGGATGCGGTCGTGTCCTTTGAACAACAGCACTTCCGCCGATGCGGGAACCGACGGGTTCAGCAGCACATTATCTCTCGCGCCCTGGCCATTTAGCAGCATATATTTTATCTCGGGATAAACAACCGGCGACGGCTTGCCGGTCCATAGCGCCTCCATCGCACCTACGGTCGCCGAAGCATTGCCGTTTTCATCGAAAATGCTGAACCACGTATGGGTAGTTTCCTGCTTGTGTCCCCAGAAGAAAACACAGGCGCCCAAAAAACGCGGGTCTTTCAGGGGCATGTACCGTCGGTAACGCTCCTTATAAATATCGGCTTTCTTTTTGCTGGTATCTTCGATGTATGCGCCCCAGGCAGTCTGTTCCGTTCCCTGCCATGGGCCGTTGATACCCCATTCGAGCAACATGTAGGGGCCTTTCCAGAACCAGGCCAGATCCTCGAGATTTCCGCGCAGCAATGGCAGCGTGCTGAAAATATTGAAAGAGATCAGATCGACGTCGCACCGGAGCAGGATATTGAAAATGTATTTTTTGTTGAAATTCAGGACGGTGGTTGTGACCGGGTGGTCGGGATCCTCCGTGTGGATCATATCGGTAAGCTCGTTGAACGAGTTGTAAAAATCTCCGTATGTCCATTTATAAGGGAAGTCCAGCTCATTCCCGAGGCACCACATCAGTACCGCAGGATGGTTTCTGAACCGTCTGATAACCGATTGTATGGCCCGGTACCGGGTTTGGGTAAATTGAGGATTATTATAAAAAGAGATATCGCCGCTATTGGGTATCGGAAGGCCAACGATCACTGCCACATTATACCTTTGGGCACTATCAAGAATTTGTTCAAGGTTTGTGGTATCCCAGGTTCGGAGGGTATTTCCGCCGGCGGCGTGGAGTTCACGGAAATGCGAGTACCCTCCTGCACCCCTGATATTGTAGGGTTTTCCGTTTCTGATAACAGTATACCGGCCATCGTGCTGGTCGATATATACTTTGGCGGATTTGTTTGGTTGTTTTTCGCTCCAACAGCCCGACAACACAGTTGAAAGCATTAAAGCCAGCAGCAGCAATGATGGGGCAGGGATGAACAAGATGGAGTGTATTTGTAACCAGGCGAAATTCTGATAGTAAAATACGGTAAAAATGGCTTAAAATTGAAATAGTTTCCAAAGTATCTGTAGAAGTACATGGATGCTATACAGATTCAGAAGTTTATGATTATTGCTTACCTTTATACGAATATTTTGGTTTACTAAATTTTGAATTATTGTTTACATTGGAATGAAAGAAGACTCACTTTCGAACAGAGCATACACAGAATTGCGGAAAAAGATCCTTTCAAACCAGCTCACCTCGGGAACAAGGCTCAAAGAGGATGAATGGTCCAAAAAGTTGGATGTCAATAGGATGGCTATCCGGGAGGCATTGACGCGGCTTTTGGGAGAACAGCTGATCGTGCAGGGGGAAAAAGGCGGTTTTTTTGTAAAGACATTAACCCTTGAAGATAGCCACAAAATCCGTGAGCTTCGTGAGATCCTGGAAGTGGGTGCATTGCGGTTGCTGATCCAGAAGGTAACAGCCGTGCAAATTGCCGAACTCGACCGTATTTGTGACGATTTCTCTTCTATGGTTGAACGGGGATATTTCGGCGGGGCGTGCGAGGCAGATGTTAAATTTCATGAAACTTTAATAGAATGTGCTGATAATGAGAGGCTTGTTGAGTTGTATCAGGCCAGTAATATTCCTTTGTTCCACCAAAAACTGGGCAAAACCCAGACACATATGGACGACTACGAACTAACGGATCAGGAGCATCGCGAGATCGTGGCGGGGATAAAGGATCGTGATATCAAACGCGCAGAGGAAGCGCTCATGAAGCACCTGATACGCGGTGAAGTAGCGTCGCTCGATCTGGCGTAACAGTTCAATTAGCACATTTTATACTTCAATAGGCCTGTTTCAACCTCTGAAACCGGCTTTTTTGTGCCATAGGAATTTCTGCCGGATAGGGCAACAGTCGACAGGTATTTTGCAGGCGACCATAAATGCGATAGATCGTTTGCTTCAAATCAGAAATAATAATTTTTTCTGAATTTTTTTGTTGACAAAAAAATAATATATTTGTTGACATTATTTGATAGCCTCTTGCACACTGACCCCAATCGGGGATCGGTGGTTTCATTGCCCTGTTAAACCCATTACTGTTCCGAAATCTTCGTTTATGAAAAAATCTCTAAAATTCCTGGAATCCCTTCCTTCCGAGATTCCTTTGCTGCGGTTTTGTTTACGTAGCCGCTTTCGGGTTCTTTCGCTGCTGATATGTATGGTTGCAGTTACTGCCCATGTCGGTCAGGCCTACGCACAACAGAGTAAAAAGATCACAGGGAAAGTCATCGATCAGAAAGGTGCGCCGGTGCCCGGGGCGTCTATCGTGGTAAAGCACTCTACGCTGGGTGCCATTGCCGATTCGGACGGGCAGTTCGATATTACGGTGCCCGGGGATGCAACTGCCATCGTCATCTCGTACATCGGGATGAAAACACTGGAAGTGCAGATCGGGAATCGGAATGAATTAGGGAATATTACCCTGGCCGATGATGCGATGGGCCTGCAGGAAGTGGTCGTGACGGCGCTGGGTATCGAGCGGGCAGCCAAGACGCTGACGTACGCAACCCAGAAAATAGGTGGCGACCAGGTGAATGAGGTACGCGATGCCAATTTTACCAATACACTTTCAGGAAAAATTGCCGGGCTTACGATCACACCGTCTGCTAACGGCCCTGGCGGTGCCACCAGGATCGTTTTGCGCGGTAACCGGTCGATCCAGGGATCGAACAATGCGCTGATCGTCGTGGACGGTGTGCCTATCGACAACTCTACGCCTGCCGGCCAGGTGGGCTACGACGCGGGCGGGCACAGCGGCAGCGACGGGGCGTCGAGCATTAACCCTGACGATATCGAGTCGATCAACGTGCTGAAAGGCGCCGCCGGCGCCGCACTTTACGGCAGCCGTGCCGCGAACGGGGTGATTATGATCACGACCAAAAAGGGAAAAAGCGGCAAAATTAATGTGAATGTCAATTCGGGGGTAACCATTGACAAGGCACTTGTTACACCGTCCCTGCAGAATACTTACAGCCAGGGTTCGGGCGGTACGTACTCTTTGCTGACTAACGGAAGCTGGGGTGCCCGCATTACCGGTCAGAGTGTGCAGGATTGGGCAGGAAATACCGTTTCGCTCAAAGCATATCCCGACAATATCAAGGATTTTTTCAAAACTGCGATATCCACCAACAACTCCGTGGGGGTGAGCGGCGGTTCGGAAAACGTGCAAACGTATTTTTCCTATGCCAACAACTATATCAATGGCATCGTCCCGCATAACCGTCTGGCCAGGAATACTTTCAACGCAAGGCTTAGCTTTGATATCACGAGCCGGCTTTCGACGGATGTTAAGGTGACCTATATGCTGCAGAATATTTTCAACAAGCCGGGCGTGGGAGGTGATGGTATGGTGGTAGCCAATACATACCGGATGCCGCGCAGCGTTGATCCCGAAACACTTAAATCTTACAAAAAGGTAGATGTTTCGGGCGTGGAAACACCTACTTTCTGGACTACTCCCGATGCCGTTTATATGAATCCTTACTGGACAATCAATAACACGCATCGCGATGAAAATCGTAGTCGCGTTACAGGATTGTTTGTTTTGAGATATAAACTGACCGATTGGCTGAATATCCAGGGACGAGTGAGTTCGGATAGTTACAATGACTTTATCACCCAGAAATACGCCAACAACACCGTCAACTATGCCCGCCAGCCCGGGGGATATTATTCAGAGGGCAATGATTATATCGCGGAGCGTAATGCCGATCTTTTGCTGACTGGCACGGACAACATTGCGCCGGACCTGAAAGTGACGTATAACCTTGGGGGTTCGATACTGAACCGGAGTATGCGGCACCGTATCAATGCGGCGGACGGGCTCGGTTTTGCCAATAAATATGACCTGAGCTACGCAACGACACTCAAAACGGAGACCGCGACGGCAAAAAGACAGTTGCAGTCCGTCTACGGAACTGTACAGTTCGGATATAAGGATTACCTCTTCCTGGACCTTACTGCCCGGAACGACTGGTCGAGCACGTTGCCTTCGCCGTATTCGTACTTTTATCCTTCGGTAGGTTTGTCGGCCGTCATCTCCGAGATGGTCAAGCTTCCGCAATGGGTAAATTTGGGCAAGGTGAGAGGATCGTTTACAAAAGTCGGTAATGATGCGGATCCTTATCTGCTCGGGCAGACGTATACCTATATCCGTGGGGGTTTTGGAGGGTACATTAGCAGCAGTAGCATCAAAGCGATTGCCAATTTGAAGCCTGAACTAACCCAGTCGATTGAGTTTGGTACTGAATGGAGGTTCTATAATAATCGTCTGGGCGTCGATTTGACCTATTACAAAACAAACTCCAAAAACCAGTTGATCAGAGTGGCATCGCCGGCCTCGTCAGGCTATTCGACATTGAATATAAATGCCGGGAACATTCAGAACAATGGGTTTGAAGTGGTATTAAGTGCGAAACCGATTGTTGTAAAGAATTTTACCTGGAATATGGGGCTCAACTATGCTTTGAATAAAAGCAGGGTGGTGGAATTGTATGACGGGGTAAGCCAACTGTACCTGGGGTCGTCTACGAGCGTGCGCACGGCAACCCCGCTGATCAAAGAAGGCGGTGCGTTCGGAGATTTGTATGGTTTTAAATGGAAAACACTGAATGGAAAGTACGTGGTGACCGATAAAGGGGTGCCAGTTAAAACGGATGCGATCGAGAAGTTAGGTAATTATAATCCAAAGTTTTCGGCAGGTTTCAGCAACAATTTCAATTACAAAAACTGGACGCTGAATGTACTCGTGGACGGCAAGTTCGGAGGGGTGATCACGTCTGGTACTGCTGCACAAATGGCCGCTAACGGAACGGGTATCGATACTGAAAAGTACCGTGATGCAGGCTCATGGGTAATCGAGGGTGTAACAGCCGAGGGCGCTCCCAATACGGTACCGATCAATGCGGAGGCGTTCTGGCAGACGGTCGCGCAGGGGGATTACTCGTGGGGAGAGTTTTTTACCTACCACGCCACCAACGTCCGTGTACGCGAATTGTCGCTCGGTTATGATTTCAAAAACCTGCCTGGTTTACTCAGTTCGGCGAGGCTGTCGATCGTTGCCCGCAACCTTTTCTTCATTTACCGCGGCAATGCGATTCTCGACATCCCGGGCATTGGCAAACGGAAAATGGATTTCGATCCTGAAATGAGCTTTGGTAACAGCAACTATCAGGGCATCGAATATTTCAATTTGCCATCGACCAGGAACATCGGATTGAACCTCAAACTATCATTCTAAAAACAGCTCATTATGTTGACCAGGATTAAAAATATAGGTCGGGGACTCACGAAAATGCTGCCGGTGGCCATTGTGGCTATGCTGGCCGGCTGTACCGACAATTTCGATTCGCTGAACACCGACGCTACCAAGATCAGCAGTGTTGGCAGCAAGGAATATCCGTTCATGTTCGCCTATGCGTTGATGAGCCCAACCCTCAGTCCCGACAACTTCGAGGTAGGTGAGGGGACGATCGCTTCGGTGTATTCGCAGTTTTTGTCGCAAGCCGCGCATTCATTCCCGACCGACCGCTATGTGATCCGGCAGGACTGGATGCCTGCGTGCTGGAACCCGGTGTATACGGCGGCGGCTCCCCAATTGAAAACGATTATGGCCGGAACGGAAACCCAGAGTGCGGAGAATGCATTGGCGAATATCTGGTGGGTCTGGATGTTTCATAGGGTTACCGATTATTTCGGCCCGATACCTTATTTCGATGCTGCTTCGGGTAAGCGTTATGTCTCCTACACGCCGCAGGATTCTGTTTACTATGATTTTTTCAAACGCCTCGATGCGGCCTCCACGGTCCTTAAATCGCACTCCGGCGAAAAGCCATTTGGCGCTTATGATCTGGTTTACAACAAAAATGCGGCGCCGGCGACAGCCTGGATGAAATTTGCCAACACCCTTCGCCTGCGATTGGCGCTGAGGATATCGAAGGTCAATCCGGAAATGGCCCGGCAGCAGGCCGAGGCGGCGGTTGCGGCAGGTGTGCTCACCGAGATCACCGACGACGCTTATATGCCGAAATCGACGACAACTTATGCCGAATACAATGGCCTGGCCGTTACTGCTGGCTGGGACGATGTGCGGATGAGCGCCTCGATGGAGTCGATTCTGAAAGGATACGGAGATCCGCGGTTGCCTGTCTATTTTCAGCCGTCCGTTTCGACGGGCACTTACGAGGGTGTCCGCAATGGGTTGTTTACTTCTGAAAAAATCGTCGATATCAATTCGCGGCTTTTCAATTCCAATATGGGTACCCGCTGGGCCAACTGGGTGGGCAGCGATTGGAAAACTACCTACAATGTGCCCCAGGACATCCTGCATGCGGCCGAGGCTTATTTTCTTCGGGCGGAAGGGGCGCTTAATGGCTGGAATATGGGCGGAACGGCGGAGGATTTTTACAAAAAAGGCATTCAGGCTTCCATGGCACAATGGGGTATTTCCGACCAGGCGGCTATTGCAAAGTACATTGCCAACACAGCCGTGCCCATCGCCCCAAAGGATGGCATGAATTCGCCGGCGGTAAACGACTATCCCGTCAAATGGAGTGCGTCGGAAAGCATGCAGCGGAAACAGGTAGCACAGCAAAAATGGCTTGCATTGTTCCCGGATGGCATGGAAGGCTGGGCAGAGGTGAGAAGGACAGGGCTTCCAAAGCTCTATCCTGTCGTTCACAGCGAGAATTCCGATCTGCCGGAAGGTACATTCATCCGTCGTATGCCTTTTCTGGATACCGAAAAGCAAACGAATGCAGCCGAGGTAGAAAAAGCTGTCAAAATGCTTGGCGGGCCTGATAACGCCGCTACGCCGCTTTGGTGGGACAAGAATTGAAAGTTCACGAGTTCAGAGGTAATGAGTTCAGAGTTAATGAGTTTAAAGTTAAAAATGAATTGATTACTGTGGACTCTGAACTCTAAACTCATACACTCATAAACTCTGAACCCAAAACTCAAAACGATGTTGCTTCGCCTGCTGTTCGCTTGCCTGCTTATAAATCCTGTTTTTGCACAAAATACGCCTGTGCTTCTCCCGCAACCGGAAACGATACGCTATACGGGGGAAAGATTCCCGGTGTCGCAGCTGACCGTTTGGGTCCCTGCATCCGCGCCAAACGAGGTACGGTTTGCTTTGCAGGAATTGAAAACGGCGATGGGCGAGCGGGCAGGGCCAGGTGTCAAAAATGCGTCGTCTACCGCTTCGGCAACATTTCAGTGGGTTGTCCGGGCGGAAGGCGGTGCATTGCCGGAAGTTTCAGAAAAGAACGGCCGGAGTGAAAGGGAGCATTACAAGCTGACCATCTCGCGCACGGGGGTTCGTGTGGATGCGCAAACTTCCGCGGGATTGTATTATGCCGTGCAAACGTTGCGGCAGCTGGTAACTGGCGAAGGTAAAACTGCATTCATCCCCGGAGCCGTGATTGAAGATCGCCCGAAAATGACTTACAGGGGAGTCATGATGGATTTCGCACATGGGGGTTTGCCTACTGTCGCCGAAATCAAGCGGCAGATCGACTTTCTTGCGAGGTGGAAGACCAACCAGTATTATTTTTATAATGAGGTTAGTATTGAGTTGAAGGGCTATCCGACCATCGGGTACCGCTCGGGTTACACTCAGGCGCAAATCCGCGACATTATCGCTTATGGAAGGCAGCGTCATATGGATGTGGTGCCGTTTCTGAACCTGTACGGGCATCTGCACGAGCTGCTGAGGAGCGAGCAATATGCCGATCTGGCTATCGGACAGTATGGCCACGAGCTCGACCCGCGCAAGCCTGCGACAAATGCACTGTTAAAAGATTGGATCGGCCAGTACGCGGATCTTTTCCCGGGGCCATTTATCCACGTGGGGTTTGACGAAACCTGGGAAACGAAGCGCATTGGAGATGATCAGGGCGCTCGTATCAATTCGGAAGACCTCTGGGTGCAGCAGCTTACATTCGTACAGGGCGAGTTAAAAAAATATGGTAAAACCGTGCTGGCCTGGACGGACATGAACAATTATTATCCTGACATTATCAGGAAAATTCCTCAGGAAGTAATCCCGGTCTTGTGGGAATACAAACCCGATACCGTCGAGATAAACCGGTTTCTTAACCCGATTTTAAGGGAGAAGAAGCCGTTTTTTATCCAACCTGCCGTGTCGGGCTGGGGGCATATTTATCCCGACGCCGACTATACTTACAACAATATCGATCTCTGCCTGCAAGCCGGGATGAAACATCATGCCCTCGGGTTCATTCATTCGGTATGGACAGATCCGGTAGAGCCGTTTGTGCGGGCTTCGTGGCTTTTTATGGCATATGGCTGCATTGGAGCTTGGCAGGGAACGGTGCCTGAGAAAAGGAGTTTCACCCAAATGTACAGTCGCGTAATGTATCCGCAGGTACACGGGGAGATGCAGAAAGCGTTCGATCACCTTGCTGCTTCCAATGCTGCGCTCAATAAATGTCTCGGGCGCAACACCAATGGCATGCCCCGCGGGACAATCGTCGAAAGCTGGTCGAACCCGTTTTTGCCGTATTATCTCAAAAATACGAACGCGCACACCTCCGATTTCCGGAGTGCGCGTAAATCAGGCGAGGCAGCGCAGGCGGAATTGATTGGGGCGTTGGCAAAATGCAGCCCTAAGGACACGGCGTTCATCCACTCCATGATCGTTACCGCAAAGTTGATGGCCTACACGGCAACACGTTTTCTGTGGGCAAAAAGGGTGTGCGACCGGTGGAATGAATCGATGCTGGTGCGGAAGAAGAACGATTTCGTGGCTTACGACCTCGCGTATCCCTGCCATGGCCTGCTGGTGGATGTGATGGACGAAGCTGGTGAGCTCAAAACGGCCTATTCCGAAGCCTGGCGTTCGGAATACATGCCCTACCGGCTCAATACCATGCTCGGCAGATTTGATGTGGAGTATGGTTTATGGCAAAAGCTTTATCTTAAGGTTATCGGCTACCGGATCGAGAATAAATCGGATCACGTCGCAGACGAGGCTTTTGAAACATTGTTCAAGCCTGACTTTTAAGCTCTTGAGTAGAAAAATAGCCAGCCTGTTGCTAGGGTTGTCTTTATGAATTTGCCATTGAGAATTGGTAATAAAAGAAGTCTGAAAGTTTTTTGTAAACTATTTTGTATAAATTTTGTAAACAAAAAATTAATCAATACTTTTGATCAACAGCCTGTCCTGAACCTCCGTTATGTTATTCGACAATCTGAACTATCCATCGATCCGGGCATTGATTGAAGACGTGGTGGTAGTGCTTCCACTGGGGGCTACCGAGCAGCACGGGCCACATATGGCGGTGTCGACGGATACGGATATCGTTACGCATCTCGCCAGAACGGCCGAAGCGTCGCTGCCCGACCGGATATTGCTCTGCCCGGCATTGCCATATGGTTCAAGCCATCATCACTTGTCATTCGGCGGGACGATCAGTATCAATCCGGCATTATACACACAGGTAATTGTGGATATGGTGGGTATGTTGCTGCAAAACGGCTTTCGAAGGATCGTGTTGCTGAACGGGCATGGCGGTAATATCACGCCCGTGAAACAGGCCCTGGCGATCCTCAGCAAGGATCTCGATCAGACGCCCCCCGCGAATATCGCATTGGTAACCTATTGGGAGCTGGCGGGCAAGCCATTCGCGGGCGAAGCGCCGATGGAAAGTCCCGCGCTGAGCCACGCCTGCGAGTACGAAACGAGCATGATGCTCCACCTTTTTCCCGAAAAAGTATGGATGGAAAATGCAGTACGCGCACGACGGCCTGCCAGTAACGGCTACATTGCTTGGGAGGACGACGAACCCTACCGTGGCGTAACGCTCTTTAAGCAAACCGCTTACATTTCCAGCAATGGCAGCAGCGGGGAGCCGCAGAAAGCCACGGCGGAAAAGGGGGCACATTTGATTGGCAAGGCGACAGAGGCGTTGGTGACGTTTTTGGAAGCATTCGCCGGGTGGGAGGTAGGCGGGAGGCTTTAAGCTGTATGCTATATGCTGTAAGCTATATGCTATAGGCGTTAAGCTTTTCGGGTCAGAATTGTTCAGTTTTTTAATAGCCTATGGCTTACAGCCTACGGCATAAAGCATCGTCATTCAAATGCCCAAACAAGAAATCAAGCACCCGGATAAAAGTGTCAGCACCGGCGCATATTCTGCCGGTGTTTTGAAAAACGGCCTGTTGTTTGTGAGTGGACAGGGGCCACTCGACCTGACCACCGGAGAGGTGAGGCAGGGTACCATCGAGGAGGAGACACTACTCACCCTCGAACACGTGAAGAAGGTGGTGGAAGCAGCGGGAGGCACGGTCGATGACATTATGAAATGCACCGTGCATTTAAAGGATATCAATGATTTTGACCGCTATAACGTGGCTTACGCCTCATTTTTCAAGGGTATTCTGCCCGCCCGGACGACCGTTCAGTCGGTATTGGCGGACGGGATCAAAATCGAGATCGACGCCATTGCGCTGATCGGCTAGTTCACGCATTCAGTTTTTGTATTGATAAAATGAGTTTCAAGCAACGTATCGGTACAGTCGGCCTGGGGTTAATGGGTAGCAGCATTGCAACCTGTATTCTCGCAGCCGGACATGAGGTTACCTCCCTGGTGAAGGAGCAAAACGAAGCCGCGCCGGCGCGTGCCCGTGTCCTGGGCTTCCTGATGGAGTTGCATGCCGAAGGAATGCTGAAAGAGCTCCCGGAAGCGGTGGCGCAGCGCATTACCATTACGGCCGACGTGGCGGAACTGGCGGGGCACGAGATAGTGATCGAATCCATTACGGAGGATGTGGAAGCCAAGAAAACAGTTTATAATGCATTGGAAATGGTGCTTTCGCCTACCGCCATTATCGGCAGCAATACTTCTGCAATTCCGGTTTCGGTTTTGCAGGACGGATTGCAGCACCCTGAACGCCTGCTGGGCATTCATTGGGCGGAACCGGCACATATTACACGGTTTATGGAAGTGATTTGTGGAAAAGATTCGGAGCTGAAATACGCGGAGCAGATCGTGAAGCTGGCCGAAAGCTGGGGTAAGGAGCCGTCGCTGCTACGCAAGGATATTCGCGGGTTTATTACCAACCGTATTATGTATGCCATGTTGCGCGAGGCATTCAATCTGGTGGAAAACGGCTACGCGACGGTCGAGGACGTCGACCGCTCGCTGCGCAACGACCTGGGTTACTGGATCACATTCGCCGGGCCGTTCCGGTTTATGGATTTGACGGGCATCCCGGCTTATCTGACGGTAATGAAGGATCTTTTTCCAGACCTCGATAACCGGCAGACGGCCCCTGAAATGATGGAAAAACTGGTAGCCTCGGGTGCCAGGGGCGTGAGCAATGCGCAGGGATTTTACCCCTATAATAAAGAGAGCGCCGAGGCATGGGAAAAGGCATTTATTGAATTCAGCTACGACATCCGGAAGCTGGCTGAAAAATACCCGCAGGAATGACAACAATCGTATCGGTCCGCGCCACGGAAGTGATCGTGCCGGCCAGGCCCGGAAGCCTGAATTCCGAAACGGTACTGGATAAGGACAGCGCATTTGCACAAAAATTCCTCACCGGCGAAAGCTGGACGGAGTTTGCCAATCAGCCCAAATGGATCGTCGAAATGACCCTCGCCAACGGGCTCACCGGCATAGGTGAAACTTACCGCAGCGCTTCCGGCGACCTTCTTCGCGAAAGTATGGGGGAGTTCGTAGGCAAGGATGTGCTGAAACTAAACTGGCGTCGGCTGCCCGTGACCGACCAGCGCATTTACGAGGCATTCGAAAGCTGCGTGCTGGATTTGGCCGGAAAACTGCTTCACGTGCCGGTGTACCAGTTGCTCGGAGGTGGCTATCGCGACACGGTCGATTGCATGGGCTGGACAGGCCGGCGAACACCCGAAGATGCCGCGCAGAAAGCATTCGAAGCGATGCAGAGAGGGCATAAGGTATTCAAATTCAAATGTTCCGACGAGGATCCCGTGCGGCTCTGGACGGAGGAGATCAAAAAGAAATGCGGTGACGGTATTAAAGTCCTCCTCGATCCGAACCAACGCTGGAACGATGTCGGCACGACGATGAAACTGATGGAAGGAGTCGAAATGGGGGTAATGCTGGGGCTGGAAGACCCTGTTCAGCACGCAGATGTGGAAGGATTTAAATATCTCAAAAAACATCTTGGCATACCACTGTACCGGCATATTTCGCTCCCGTACACGCAGGACATCCGCGACATGATCACGTTCGTGCGTGCAGATGCGGCCGACGGGTATAATTTCAATGGCTCCGCGTACAATTGCCTGCTGCTGGCAGAGATCGCGCACCTGGAAGGTAAGCCTTGCTGGCGAGGGTCGGAAGTGGATTTGGGGATTTCGGAAACGATGGGCCTGCATATTGCGGCCGCTAGCATCAACTGTACCATTCCGTCGGATATTTTCGGGGAGCTGGTGCGGGTAGACGATCTGCTAGCCGAACCGATTGCATTTGAAAACGGGGCCGCAAAAGTGCCGCAGGGTGAAGGACTGGGCGTTGCGCTGGATTACGAAGCACTCACAAAATATCAAACCGGGAAAATCCTAACCGCGCATTTATGAAGAAAGCCTTCTTTTCGTGGACGATCCTTTTCCTGTGCAACCTGATCTGGTCGTTCCACTTCACGTGCATTAAGCTGACGCAGGACCAAGTGGGGCCTTATTTTACCGTGTGGCTGCCGATGTTACTGGCCACGATTTTCCTCGCGCCCTATGCATGGAGGGATTTCAAAAAGGGAAATAAAAAGATCAAGGACGTACTCATTTTCGTGCAGCTGGCGGCCATCGGGGCATTTCCTTCACAGGTACTCATGACCTGGGGAACGCAATATTCGCTCGCCAGCAATGCGGCAATCCTGATCCTCGCATTACCGGTCGTGACGGCGGTTTTCGCATTTTTCATTTTAAAGGAAAAGATGAACCGCATCCGGTGGATCAGCTTCGCGATCGCGATTGTGGGTGTGCTCCTCTGCTCAACCGACGATATCCGCAATATGGATATGAGCTCGCAATATGCGGTGGGTAACCTGCTGATATTCCTTGCGATACTAGGCAACGGCTATTATAATGTCGGCTGCAAGAAAGTCGCCGAGCAATACAGCGAAATGGAAATGGTGTTTTACACTTACCTCGTGATGGTGATCCTGCTTGCGCCGCTGGTCTGGTATTACGAGCCTGAAATGTTTTCCGTGATCCCGGATTACACCGCCAGGACCTGGACCGGTATGATTGCCTTGACGCTCTTTCACAACTTCCTGTCGATGCTGCTGTTCTTCAAAGTGCTCAGGTACCTCGATGCCACGCAGGTCGCATTGTCCAATTACCTCATTACGTTCATGGGATTGCCTATCGCGGCTTTCGTTTTGGGCGAAACATTGAAGACCCAGGCTATTATCGGCGGCGTTCTGGTACTCGCTTCCACATTGATCCTCACGATTGTGGACAGCAGGGCCGCGCGCCAAAAAAAGGAGGAAGAACTGGTTAATGTCAATCCATAAAAACCCTAAGAGTATGAATGCAGATAGCGAACTGTTCGGCGTCGTGCCTATTATCCCGACGCCATTTACGGAAAACGAGGAGATTGATGAAGCAGCCCTTCGGGACCTGATCGACTTTGCCGTTTCGTGCGGGATCGAGGCGGTATGCCTGCCTGCTTATGCCAGCGAATTTTACAAGCTGACCGACGATGAAAAATTGCAGGTCGTGCGTGTGGCGGTAGCGCACGCGGCCGGGCGGTTGAAGATCGTCGCGCAGTCTAACCACCCGTCGCTGAAACAGGCGATCAGGCTGGCGCAGGCGAATGTGGCGGCGGGAGCGGATGTGGTGTCGCTGGCGGTGCCCCGGATTTTCAGCTTGCCGGAAGAATCGCTCAAAATCTATCTTTCCGAATTTTTACAGGCCATACCCGATACACCGGTATTAATTCAGGATTTCAACCCGGGCGGCGCCTCAATCAGCGTCGGTTTCATCAGCGAATTGATGGCCGAAAACGCAAATTTCAAATACCTGAAACTCGAAGAGCCGCTTTGTGCGCCGAAATTTGAAAGCATTATCAGGGAAACGAGCGGTAAAATCGGGCTTTTTGAAGGCTGGGGTGGTTTGTACATGCTCGAACTGATCCCGCTCGGCATTCGCGGCGTGATGCCGGGGCTTGCGGTATCGGATATTTTGCAGAAAGTGTTCACCCTTCGTAACCAGGGCGCGCACCAGAAAGCATTCGACCTGTTCGAAAAGGTTATGCCGCAGATATTCTTTTCCCTGCAAAATATGGAGCTCTTCCATTATGCGGAAAAGGAGCTGCTGATGGCGCGCGGCATCCTTAAAAACAGTATTGCCCGTAAAGCGGCGTATATACCGGACCCTTCTTCGGTTTCCTATATCAAGGAACTGAATCAGAGAATTTTGGATGTGATCAACGACGAAACGTGGGAAATCAAATCATTGGAAACAACCCTGTTAAAAGCGTGATAAAAAACGGAGAAAAAAGTACTTTTAAAACCAGCAAGGCTAAGTCCACATCTAAACGCGCTGGTAAAATGAACACTTTCGAGCATCAGGTGGCCGTCATTACGGGTGCCGCTTCCGGTTTGGGTCTCGTGATAGCCCATAAGCTCCTGAATGAAGGCGCCAGAATAGGGTTGCTTGATTTGAACGAGCAGGCATTGAACGATGAGTTCGTAGGAAATGAGGAGCACGAAGAGCTTATCGGCGTGGATGTTACCGACGAGCAACTGGTTGCAAAGGCGGTGGCGCGGGTGGCGGAGCGTTTTGGCAAGATCGACATCCTCATCAACTGTGCCGGGATAACGGGCGCTACCAATATCAAAAGCCACGAGGTCGATACTGCCAACTTGCAGAAAGTGTTCAATATCAATTTTATGGCCAGCTTTTATACGGCCAAGGCGGTGCTTCCCTACATGCTTCAAAACAACTACGGCCGGATTTTGCACATCGCGTCGATCGCCGGAAAGGAAGGAAATGCCGGGATGCTGGCCTATTCGGCCTCGAAGGCGGCGGTGATCGGGATGACGAAAGTCCAGGGGAAAGAATATGCCGAGACCGGCATTACCGTTAACGCGCTGGCGCCGGCGGTTATCCGGACGCCCCTGGTGGACGCGATGCCCGAAGAGCAGGTGAAGTATATGACCGACAAGATCCCCATGAAACGCTGCGGCACGCTCGAAGAAGCTGCTAATATGGCCGCATTCATCGTTTCGCAGGAGAATAGTTTTACTACGGGGTTCACGTTCGACCTCTCGGGAGGCAGGGCGACCTACTAACGATTTTCATCATGCAGAATACCCCACTCAACTTCATTGCTCCCATTGAAGGAGATGTTCTCCATGCCTTTGACGGCGGTTTTTTGGAGGGTAAATTGAAAATTACCGTAAAGATAGCGGCACCGGAAAATGCTGAATTAGTCGTAAACGACGTGCCGGCTTTGCGTGCTGACGGGCATTTCGAGGCGCGGGTTGTTTTGGAAGGATATGAAAACAGACTGGAAGCGGTAGACCAGCTGAGTGGAGAAAAAACAGCAATCCATGTTTTTTTACTCCCAAATTTCGCAGGGTATTACCGGTTGTCGATCGATGATAATATCTGGTTTTTACGTGATATTCAGCAAAATAAAGCGCATTATCACTCACTTTTCGATAACCCGTACCTCGGTTTTTTGAAACAGGTCCATGCGGAATATGGGACCAAAATCCACCTGAATTTATTTTACCAGACCGACGGTTTCAACCTCTCCGATTTCACGGACCAATACAAAAATGAATGGAAGGCGAATGCGGACTGGCTTCGGTTGAGTTTCCACGCATTGCAGGAATTTCCCGATATGCCGTATGTGCATGCCGGTTATGACGAGGTAAAACGCGATTGCGACCTGATTATGAATGAGATTAGAAGGTTTGCGGGAGAAGAAGTCATGCATTCGGTAACCACCATTCACTGGGGCGAGGCGACGGTCGAAGGTTCGCGGGCGATGCGCGACGCGGGCTACGTAGGGCAAGTGGGGTATTTCAATGTAGATGACAACCTGCCTTCGGCTTCCTACTACCTTACCGAACAGCAGCGGAGGCATCTCAAAAAGCGTTTTGTGTGGCGCGATACCGCCGAGGATATCACTTTTGTACGCGCCAGCATCGTGATCGATACTAAAAGGCTGGAAGACATTCGTCCGCACCTGAATTCGCACGGGAAAAGTGGTCACAAACCTCCTTACCTCGATCTGCTGGTGCATGAGCAGTATTTCTATCCGTTTTATTTCAATTACCAGCCTGATTTTCGGGACAAAATCCTCACGGCAGTCCGCTGGGCGAAAGAAAATGGTTATACACCGCAGTTTTTGAGTGAATCCATTTCTAATGCATAGCCTATACCATCGATGAACCAGCATCGCAGAGATTTTATCAAAATGACAGGCCTTGGATTGGCATCGGCCGCATTGCCATCGGGTACTACCGGAATGCCGTCGGCACCCGCGACCAATCCGCAGCCATTCAATATGTGCAATTACTCGGCTCCGAAACTGGAAACGGTGCGGGTGGGCTTTATCGGCCTGGGTAACCGGGGAATGGCGGCGGTGGAACGTATTAACAAGATCGCCGGGGTGGAAATCAAAGCGGTTTGCGATTTAAGGGAAGGGAAGGTTGATGAGGCAATAAAACTCGTCGCCGGAAATGGCCATAAGCCCCAGGGGTATCATAGTCATGCAGATGCCTGGAAAAAACTGTGTGAACGCAGCGACCTCGACCTCGTTTACATTGTAACGCCCTGGGCATTGCATACACCGATGGCCGTGTTTTCAATGAACCATGGCAAGCACGTATGTGTGGAGGTACCTGCGGCCAAGACGATCGACGAATGCTGGGAACTTGTCGAAACTTCGGAAAAGACGCGTAAACATTGCATGATGACCGAAAACTGTTGCTATGACTTTTCGGAACTGCTTACATTGAACCTGGCGCGCAACGGGTTTTTCGGAGAGATCGTCCATGCGGAAGGTGCTTACATTCACAATTTGCAGGAATATGTGTTTGACAAAGAGCGGTTTTATCAGTTTTGGGAATTGAAAGAACTTTCACAAAGAACTGGTAACCTGTACCCTACGCACGGTCTCGGGCCTATTTGCCAGGTGATGAACATCAACCGGGGCGACGCCATGGATTACCTGGTGTCGATGTCGAATAATGATTTCGTCATGGCTGATACAGCCCGGCGCCTGGCGGCAAATGATCCGGATTTTAAACCGTTTGTCGGAAGGCCGTTCAATGGAATGATGAACACCTCCACGATCCGCACTAAAAAAGGCAAAACGATCATGGTACAGTTCGATGTCGCGTCACCGAGGCCATACTCCCGCATTCAGCTCGTGAGTGGTACCAAAGGCGCTGCATTGAAATACCCGGAGCCGGCCCGCATTTCCAAAGGCCACGAATGGCTTTCGCCCGAAGAATACAAAGCGCTCGAAATTGCCCATACACCGCCAATTGTGAAGAAAATAGGGGAGGTGGCCAAACAAGTAGGTGGCCACGGCGGAATGGATTTCCTTATGGACTGGCGTACCATCGACTGCCTGCGCAACGGCCTTCCGCTGGACCAGGACGTGTACGACGCCGCGTTATGGAGCTCAATCGGCCCGCTTAGCGAATGGTCGGTAGCGCACCGTTCCAATTCCATCGACGTCCCCGATTTCACGCGGGGCGCCTGGAAAACCAATGCGCCCATCGACATTTCCATGGAAAAAGGCGGAACAACGGCTGTGAAACTCTGACGTTACGACTGCGCTTTTTCGAGCTCGATAAAATCCTGGCGTGCCGGGGTGAAGCAGTCGATTACCTTGCATTGCGTATGTGCGATCGCCGAATGCGGCGCGTGCGGCGGAATGTGGGCCGTCATACCAGGAGTAAGGAGCATGGTCTCGCCGTCGACGGTGAATTCCAGTTCTCCTTCCAGCACATGGCACCACTGTTCGTGAAAATGGCTGTGCTCGGGAAGTATCGTTCCGGCATCGATCGTGAAATGCCCGAAAGTCTGCTGCTCCGAATGGCCCAGCGTGCCGTAGATACCATCCCAGACTTGGACTACTTTGTTGGTTTTGAAATTGACGAAAGGCATTATTTTGACTTGCTTAATGAGTTTTTGATAGGGCAAATGTAAGTTTTAGGAAGGCAAGGGCAATAAATAATCGGTGTGTGCCAAAATTTTTGCCTGACGACTCGCCAATTTCATTGCCATTTCTATACATTTGTATAAACTGCATAAAATTTCAATATTTCAACATTGCGCAGGATCATTTCCATATTGCTGCTGGGGCTGTTGCTTTACAATATGGTAGGCTATTCGATAGTCTACCTGTCGGAGGAGCGCTATACCATCGCGTCGGCAAGCAGGGGCCTGGTGGAGCAAGCGGCAGGTTCTGCGGATATTGTGATCAAAGTGCCCGTTGCAGTGCCTTATCAGAACAACTGGGACGCGCCCGAGCCGGCCCAGGGGCAGATTGAGCACGAGGGGCAGTTTTACCAGATGAAAAGTCAGCAGCTGATCAACGATACCTTATATGTGCATTGTGAGTTTGACCAGAATGCGCGTGACCGTTTTTCAGACCTCGTTTCTAAAATAAACGATCAGATAACCGGCCAGGCATCGGATTCCCGGAATGATGCGCATTCAAGCATTTTAAAGAACTTCCTTAAAGAATACATGACCGCTGGTCGCCAGCATACTTTTTATGTGCTGGAATGGGAGCCATCCAAGGATTTGGCCCCGCAATTTCCCGTCAGATCTATTCTGCCTGAAAAATATTCTTCTATACCATCCCCGCCGCCAGATCTGGCTTAGTTAATCTTTTACTTTCTTCCTGGTAATTGCTTTGCGTTCCCGCGTGTGCGTTGTATGCATCCGTTATGCGTATATACACATGGTTGCACATAGGAACGCCCGCGTGCAGGAAGAAAAACTGATTTACTAACCTGAAATCTTCCTTCCAATGGCGCATATATCCCTACCCGACGAATCGCTGCCTGGCATTGTCGGACTATTTAACTTCCGGCCTGAAACGGCTGGCCCGCTGCAATTGCTGGCAGAAACGCTGCTGCGCGGCGAATCACCGCTCACAAGTGGAGAGCGCGAACTGATCGCTTCTTACGTGTCGCTCCTCAACGACACCCATTTTTGTCATACATCCCACGGTTCGGCCGCGATGGCGCATTTGGGCTATGACCTTAGCCTGATTGACGATATTAAAAATGGCTTCCAGGTGATCGAAGTATCCCCTAAACTCCGCGCGTTGCTGAATATCGCTGCCAAAGTGCAGAAAAGCGGCAAAGCTGTGACTGACGAGGATATTGCAGCCGCCCGCGCAGAAGGTGCCGGAGACAGGGATATCCATGACACGGTACTCATCGCCGCGGCATTTTGTATGTTCAACCGCTATGTGGACGGACTGGGCACCTGGGCGCCGCAGAGCAATGAGGCATATCGTGAAATGGGGCAACGTATGGCGTTTACGGGATATGTCCGGTATCCCGTGAAGCAAGATGCCGTCGGGGTGTAGTATCGTCAGGCGTGGTCAGTTATGGTCAGGTGTAGTCAAGTATAGTCAGGAATGGTCAGATGTGGTCATTTCTAGTCATTTGGTTCAATTGTTTTTCTCAAAAAACATGACAATACCTAACCATTCTGACAACTTCTAACCATCCTGACAACTCCTGACCATCCTGACAACTTCTGCCCACCCTTGACAACACCTGACCATTCCCGACCAGCACCAAATCGTTCATACAACACAGAAACGTACCATGCCACACATCCCACTACCGGAGCATTTGCCCGGCATTACCGGTTTGCTCGAATACAGCCGCGTGACGGCCGAGCCTATTCGTCAGTTGACGCAATTTATTTTGCGAGGCGATAATTCGCTGACGCCTGCGGAGCGAGAGCTGATCGCGACCATTGTGTCGCATCACAATGAATGCCGGTTTTGCACTGCTGCACACACCGCTGCCGCCGATCTGCTGCTGGGCGAAACCGAAACTTGCGAGAGCATGAAGCAGGATATTGACGCTGCGCCGGTTTCCGACAAAATGAAAGCATTACTTAAAATAGCGAAGCAAGTGCAGGTGAGCGGTAAGGCAGTGACGCCCGAATCGGTGGCAAATGCCAAAGCGGAAGGGGCCACGGATGTCGAAATCCACGATACGGTGCTGATTGCCGGGCTTTTTTGCCTTTACAATCGCTATGTCGATGGTATGGCGACTGTCGCCCCTGCTGACCCGCAGTTTTACACCGGCCTCGGCGAACGTTTAGTAGAGTACGGTTACAACCGCCTGCCGAACGGCTATGACCATTTGAAAAAGCAAAATCAACCTTCCTGATCGATAAAAACCGAACTTATGAAAAGACTTTTACCCATCCTCTATATCATCATTCATTTGTGTTTCGCGCAGATCGCAGTCGCGCAGATGACTAAAATTTCAGGTTATATCTTCGATAATGACTCCCAAAAGCCTGTTTCTGGTGTTTCGGTTTCCGTCAAGGGAAAGAACACCGGTACCATTACCAATGCGGAAGGTTATTTTGAATTAAAAACCAATACACCTGCGACGTTGCTCATTTCACTTGTGGGTTATGCAAGACAGGAAAAAGAAGTGGCTTCTTCCCAAAGCCTGCGGATTAATCTGGTACCTGCCATTGAAGAACTGAGCCAGGTGGTGGTAACGGCTTCCAGGGTGGAGGAAAGTATCCTGCGGTCACCGGTGAGCATCGAGAAAATGGACTCCCGCGCTATTCAGCAGACGCCTTCTGCCAATTTTTATGATGGTTTGGTAAACCTGAAATCGCTCGATATGGTAACAAGCAGTCTGACCTACAAGCAAATCAACACCCGGGGGTTCAATACGACCGGCAACAGCCGTTTTTTGCAACTCGTGGATGGCGTCGATAACCAGCCGTCCGGACTGGGTTTTGCGATGGGCAATCTTTTCGGACCGCACGATATCGACGTCGAAAGCGCGGAATTGATCCCCGGCGCCGCTTCTGCATTGTACGGGCCGATCGCATTCAACGGAATGCTCAATACACGCACCAAGAATCCTTTTGAATACCAGGGACTGAGCGCCCAGACGAAGTTCGGGATCAACCATCTGGGCGATGGCACCGACCTCGGAGCGAAACCGCTTTACGACCTGGCCATCCGATATGCGAAAGCCTTCAACAACAAACTGGCATTTAAAGTAAACGCATCTTACCTGAAAGGCACCGATTGGTATGCCAACGATTACACCGACATTGACCCGAATACCAATCCTGAAAACCGAGGGCCCAACAACCCTGGCCGCAATGCGTTGAACATCTACGGGGACGAAGTGGCTCAGGCATTGCCGAACATCGGCCGGGTGTCGCGCACGGGTTACGAGGAAAAAGACCTGGCTACTTATGGTGTTTACAGCCTCAAACTGAGTGGCGCGCTCCATTACCGCATTAACGACAAGCTGGAAGCGATTTATCAGGGTAACTTCAACCAGGGAACTGCCCAGTATACCGGTTCGAACAGATTTGTGATCAATGATTTCAAATTCGTGCAGCACCGGTTGGAACTCCGCGGAAGCAATTTCTACGTGCGTGTCTACACGAATCACGAATATTCCACCAATTCTTATAACACCCGGGCGCTGGGCCAGCAGATCAACCGTACCTGGGTGAAAGACCTTGCAGGCAATACCGTAGCGCCAAACAAGGCCGACTCGACCTGGTTTGCACGTTATGCGGCTGCTTACAATGGCGGGATCACCGGTGTGACGCAGCAAAACCATACCGCTGCACGCGCATTCGCGGACGAGGGACGTATCGCTCCGGGATCCGATGCATTCAATACGGCCAAAGACCAGTTGATCAAAACGCGCGGACTGGCCGGAGCGGGCATTCTCAGCCAATGCAGCCTGAACCACGTGGAGGGAATGTATGATTTCAGTTCGCTCCTGAAAGTGGTCAATTTCCAGGTCGGCGCTAACTACCGGAAGTATTTTCTCAATACCGGCGGGACGCTTTTCGACGACAAGGATAAAAACCTGACCAATGAAGAATACGGGGTTTTTGCCCAGGCTTCGAAATCGTTTTGGAAAGACCGTTTAAAACTGACTGTCTCGGGCCGGTACGATAAGAACGAGAACTTCGATGGCCGTTTCACGCCGCGGGCTTCCGCCGTTTTCTCCCCCAACGAAAACCACCATTTCCGTGCATCTTACCAGACAGGCTTCCGCAATCCGACGATCGGCGATCAGTATATTAAGCTGAATGTGGGTCCGATCATCATTCTTGGCGGAGCACCCGTGAATTCGGCCGGTATGAATGCCTATTCAAACTCGGTGACGATCGCATCGTTCTCCGCATTCGCTTCGGCATTCGGTGCCGACATGCAAAAGGGAGTTCCGTTCCCACAGGCCGTTGCGAACAACAAGGATAAGCTGGTGAAATCCAATGTGCCTTACATCAAGTCTGAAAAGGTGAAAAGCTATGAGGTAGGTTACAAAGGGCTGATCGCGAAACAGCTGTTGCTGGACGTGAACTACTATTACAGCCAATATACCGATTTCATCATTAATACAGTAGTGGCGGCCGCGCCTGCGAACATCCTTGCTGCCGACGGATCGGTGAGCCAGGATGCTGCAACTCAGTTGTTGGGAGCGGGACGGCAGTTATATCAGTTGTATACCAATGCAAAAGACAAAGTGTCGATCCAGGGTGTAAGCGCCGGTTTGACCTATTCCCTACCTAAAAATTACAAAGTATCGGCCAATGCGACCTGGATAGATTTCAACATGGGCGAGGCCGATCCGAATAATATTCCTGCATTCAACACGCCGAAATGGAAAACCAATGTCATGTTCGGCAATGCACGCCTGACCGATCGCTTCGGGTTCAATGTAGCCTGGCACTGGCAGGAGGCATTCGACTGGTACGGCACATTTACGGAAATGCGTCCGGGGCGTGTGAATGCCTACAACTTGCTCGACGCGCAGGTCAGCTACCACATTCCCAGCCTGAAAACGGTTGTAAAGCTGGGCGGTTCCAATATCACCAACAAATATATCGTGCAGGCCTACGGCTCACCGGCTGTGGGCGGGCTGTATTATGTAAGTCTGAACTTTGACGAACTTTTCCGCTAAACAGCTATGGAAACATTGGAAATAACCCATTCAGAATCTACCAGCGTAAGCCGGAAGTGGCTGGCATTCGCGCTTTGCGTGGTCGCATACACGCTGAGTGGTACAGTATCGACGCTGATGTCGGTGTACCTGCCGGTAGCCATTCCGGAGCTGAAAGGCTCGGCGGTGAGCGAGGCGGAACTGGGCGAAATAGGCGCTTATGTGAATGCGGTTTACCTCTATGGCTGGATGTGCGGCGGGTTACTGTTTGGCGTGGTAAGCGATCGCATCGGCCGTAAAAAGTCATTGACGCTCGTGACCGCTTTGTATGGCGTTTCGACTTGCCTGGTAACGCTCGTACCTGACTGGTATTCGCTTCTGGCAATCCGTTTTGCCGCGGGGATGGGCGTAGGCGGCGTTTTGCTGATCAGTACGGTTTACATTTCTGAAATATGGGAAGACCGGAGCCGCGCTGTAATCCTGGGCGTTCTGGCGGTATGCTTCCCGATCGGCATTGTGGCTACCGGCAGTCTGAATTTATTGTTTTCAAACTGGCGCACGGCGTTTGGTATCGGTTTAGTACCTGTTGCTGTCGCATTGCTGATCTTCCTGCTTTTACCCGAATCAGACCGCTGGAAAGGTGTCGGAATGGTCAGGAAAGATCAGGGAAGTATTTTCGATGCTCAAAACGGGCCGAATGTGGTCCGTGGCTCCCTGATTTTTGGAGCGGTACTGATCGGCCTCTGGGGCATATTCTCCTGGCTTCCCACCTGGGCGCAGTCGTTGCTCGCGAGCGGGGAGGACGGTCAGAAGGAACGCGGATTACTGATGATCCTCCTTGGAATGGGCGGCATAACGGGCGGTATTTTTTCCGGCATTCTGATGAACCGCTTTGGCAAGAAAAATACGTTGATGGCCACATTCACCGGCTGCGTGGTACTATGTGGCGTCCTGTTCATTACCAACCGCACTTTTTCCAATATTATTTACATCGAAACCGCGATGCTTGCCTGCTGTTTCGGCATTAGCCAGGGCGCATTGTCGAGCTACATTCCCGAGCTGTTTCCCGTTGCGGTACGTGGCACGGCCACAGGTTTTTGTTTCAACGTTGGGCGATTCTTTACCGCTACGGCTGTGTTTTTCATTGGCTCTCTGGTGACGGTACTCGGAGGTTTCGGAAATGCCTTGCTGGTATTCTCGTTGCCTTTCCTGGTAGCTTTACTGGTCACATTCAGAAGCAAATGAGTTGGTTTTGCGTATTATCATAGGTTAATATATTGGGCAAACGGGTTCGCCGCTTGGCGAACCCATTTCTTACAAGTCTTTGGGTGCATTGCACCTTTTCCGCTGACGTTTTATCGAGATAATATATATGAAGAAATTGTTTTACGGGGGCATTACCGGCATTATCCTCTACGAAATCGCGAAGGTCTACTTCATCATGCCCATGCCGGGAAGTCAGCAGATGAACAGCATTGATGCAGCCTATATACTTCATACCTGGCGCTGGCCGCTGCGGATATTGTTCTGGGCAATGATCGTGATCGGTTCATTTTCAGTGTTTTCTGGTAAAATGAAATGGCTGCCCGCCATTTTCCTGCTATTGGCGGCAGGTATCACCTACGCAATGAACTTCGAAATGGCGGCGGACACGATGTTTTACCAGCCCTCCGCGGTAATCCAGCACGATGCAGCCAGCAACAAAGTAGCAAAGGACCGCCTGGTGATCGGCGTGGAGGCCAATGGCGAGGCAAAAGCTTATCCGATACAGTTTATAGGCTATCACCACCAGGTGCGCGACGTACTGGGGGGTAAGCCGATTATGGTAACCTATTGCACCGTATGTCGCACAGGCCGCGTCTTTGAGCCGGTTGTCGATGGTAAACCGGAGGTTTTCAGACTGGTGGGAATGGACCATTTCAATGCGATGTTCGAAGACGGGGAAACCGGTAGCTGGTGGCGGCAGGCCAATGGCGAAGCAATCGCCGGTCCGCTGAAAGGTAAAATGCTCCCTGAACTGGCCAGTACCCAGACTTCATTGAGCCAATGGCTGAAACTACACCCGGATAGCAAGGTCATGCAGCCTGATCCCGTTTATCAGGCCAAGTACGACTCCATGAGCCGGTACGAATCCGGCCGGGGAAAGTCCGCACTCACCAAAACCGACACCGTATCGTGGAAAGAGAAATCGTGGGTGGTCGGAATTCAGGCCGGCGGGGCAGCCAGGGCATTCGACTGGAACCGGCTTAAAAAGGAACGGATCATCAACAGCCAGGTAGGGGCAACCCCCGTTGCATTGGTACTCGGTGCCGACAACAACAGCTTTTTCGCATTCGGCAAATCAACCGCCGAGCCATTCACATTGAGAAACGACACGATTTTTACCAAAACCGGGGCCCACGACCTGCTTGGCAAACGCCTTACCGGCACCGGGAACGACCTGAAACGGATCAATGCCTA
This sequence comes from Dyadobacter sp. OTU695, assembly GCF_038440355.1. Classification (NCBI taxonomy): domain Bacteria; kingdom Pseudomonadati; phylum Bacteroidota; class Cytophagia; order Cytophagales; family Spirosomataceae; genus Dyadobacter; species Dyadobacter sp. OTU695. The sequence goes on from NZ_JASATN010000001.1 coordinate 44,530, forward strand.
CCAGGAGTTCTGGCATAGCTGGCGCACTTTTCATCCCGGTACTGAAAAGTATTGAAGGTTATCAGTGCCTGCTGGCAGATACAAAGTACAAACGCTAGCAATGAAACGACTATTTACAACAACTATCCTCCTGTCAGGCTTATTAAGTTTCCAAACTGCCCGGGCTCAGGAAAAGCAGAAAGAATACGATAAAGTTCTTGACCTCAACGAAGTAACGGTGGGAGAGCGCAAGAATACCATCCACACGGAACGCCTTCCGGATGTACACAATACCTACATTATGGCGGGCAAAAAGAGTGAAGTGATCCAGATTGAAGGCGTAAACGGCAACATCGCCGAAAAAACCGGGCGGCAGATTTTTGCCAAAATCCCGGGGGTATTCGTGTACGATATGGACGGCAGCGGCAACCAGGTCAACATTTCCACCCGCGGCCTCGACCCGCACCGTTCCTGGGAATACAACATCCGCCAGAACGGCATTATCACTAACTCCGATATGTACGGCTACCCTGCGAGCCATTACAGTCCTGCGATGGAGTCCATTCAGCGCGTGGAGCTCGTAAGGGGAACGTCTTCATTGCAATACGGCGCGCAGTTCGGCGGGATGATCAACTACGTCACCAAAAGCCCGGACACGACCAAAGCATTTGCATTCGAAACCATCAATTCCGCCGGTTCTTTCGGTCTTTTCAGTTCCTATAACGCCATTGGCGGCAAGGTGGGCAAGCTGACGTATTCGGCCTATTACCAAAAGCGCCACTCCGACGGTTACCGCAAGGGCGCGAAATCCGATGCACAATCACAATATGTGAGCCTGATGTACGAATTCAGCAAGTCGTTCCGCGTTAAAGCGGAATTGGGCCGTTCGGAATATGTATACCGGATTCCCGGGCCGCTTACCGACGCGATGTTCAGGGAGGACCCGCGCCAGGCAACCCGTTCGCGTAATTATTTCAATCCCAACATTTACGTGCCGTCGATCGTTTTGGACTGGAAACTCAACCCAAATACACAATTAAAACTGACTACTTCCGGCGTCTATGGCGCGCGGAACAGCGTCATGTTCGATGCATTTGCCAATGTGCCCGATACGATCAGTCGCGTTACCAATGCCTACCGGGCGCGCCAGGTGGATATCGATAATTTCAAAAGCTTCACTTCCGAGCTGCGGCTTGTACACCAGTACGATTTCCTGGGTTTGCGCAATGTCGTTTCGGGCGGGATTCAGTATATGCACAACAAGCTCCGCCGTCGCCAGCTCGGCAAAGGCACCACAGGCAGCGATTTCGATCTCACTGTCACCGATCCGCAGTTTGGTCGCGATATGTGCCTGACGACCGATAACCTAGCCATTTTTGTCGAAAACCTCATTTTTATAACCCCGCGCCTCAGCCTTTCGCCGGGAGTCCGCGTGGAGAAAGGCGGTACTGACATGACCGGCAGGATCACTTACTATGATCCGCAAAACCTGCCCAACACCATTAAACATAGTTTTCCGCTCTTCGGGATCAGCTCGCAGTATCAGCTAGGCAAGAAGAGCAGGGCTTACGCGGGTTTCTCACAAGCTTACCGACCTGTCGTGTTTAAAGATATTATTCCCGGATCGGTTTTAGAAAGAGTTGATAAAAACCTGAAAGATGCCACCGGCTATAACCTGGAAGCGGGTATAAGCGGAAATATCGGGGATATTTTGAAATACGATGTCGGGTTATTCCAGGTGATGATCAATCACCGGATGGGAACAGTGTCGATGAAGGATGAAAACGGGACTGCCTACCTGTACCGCACCACCACCGGCGACAGCAAAACACGCGGCGTAGAAGCGTATCTTGAATACACTGCATTCAGGCGATACAATGGTGGCGAACCCCAGACCGAACTGTCTTTTTTCACTTCCACATCCTATTTCGACGCCAAATACGTCCGCGGGACCGCCGTGCAGAACAACGAAAACAAAAGTGTAGCCGGTAACCGCGTAGAGGGTGTCCCGACCTGGATTTCAAGAAATGGCATTCAATTTCAATACAAAAAGCTCTCGGTTACTGCTCAATACAGCTATGTAAGCGCCAACTTCGCCAACCCGTTGAACACCGTGGAGCCGTCTGCGAATGGTACCATTGGCAAAGTACCGGGTTACGGCCTGCTCGATCTGAATGTTACCCTCCACCTTGGCCAGCATTACAAATTGCGTTTCGGGGCAAACAACATTACCGATAAGCAATACTTTACCAAACGCCCCACCATGTATCCCGGTGCCGGGGTATGGAGCTCGGATGGGAGGAGTCTGGGGATTTCGTTTGGGATTAAGATTTAGTTATGAATGACTGAATGACTGAATGATTGAATGATTGAATGGGCCTCCGTGGTACGGGGAATGATTTGAATGTAAATCTTTATAGTGAGATCGTAAATGCCGCCAGGCATGCAATCTTGGTAGCAAGTTCGTGGCCTCCGAATGGCGATCAATGCCCTTGGGCATGTAACTGACTGGCAGCGTTACCCCCGGCGTTATTTTTGGAGTTACATCCCTGCCGGGATTTACAATACCCTGATCCTGTTCCGTTGCTACCAATGTTACATCGCTACGCGATTTAATTCGGAATAGTAGAATCGCCGGATGTAATTATTAGGTAGTAAGCAGTTATCCAAAGGCCTCTGGCCGGTCCTACATGCGGGACCAGCCAGAGGCCTTTGGACATTATGCACGAAGCGGAGCTTCGCGCCATTCGGGTTTGTAACCGGTTTTGTATCAGATTTGAGTTTAATGATTTTATAATCAGTGTGTTATGATGATTAAAAAGAAAATATTTTTAAATTAATAGTGACTTTTCCCTCTTCTTCACGACTTACCCATGCTAACAGAAATCGGTTCTCCGGATTTTCCATTGATCCAGGCTATCAAAAACGGCAATGAAAAGGCCCTCGAGCTTTTTTACAAGGACAACTTTGGCAAGATCCTACACCTGGTCCTGAAAAACAGCGGAAGCGACGACGACGCACGCGATGTGTACCAGGATTGCATGATGGAGGTCGTTTTGCAGATCAGGAGTGGTCGGCTGGACCAGTTGAGCAGCAGACTTTCTACCTATTTGTACTCGGTTTGCTATTACAAGTGGATCGACCGGCTGCGGCAGAAGGGAAAGTTCATGCAGACGGGTTTTGATGATGATCTGGAAACGGCGGTGATCGAGGAGGAGGACGGCCCGCCATATCTGCCCGCGCTGGAAAAAGTGCTGGCGCAGATAGGCGAGAAATGCATGATGCTGCTGAAAGCCTTTTACTACGAAAAGCTGACGATGACGCAGATCGCTTCGATGCTTGGTTTTGCAGATGACAATTCTGCCAAAAGCCAGAAGAACAAGTGTATGGACAAAGCGCGATTTCTGGGAAAAAATGTGCTGAAACAATATTACAGCTGACCCATGGAAAACGAAGACCCAACCGAGCGCATCGACCGCTACCTCGACGAAGTGCTCTCACCCGAGGAAAAATTCGCATTTGAGAACGAAATGGCCGCAGATCCCAACTTCCGGCTGGAAGTAGGGGCGCAGGAAGCTGTTCGAAGCCTCATTAGCAGTCAGGCTGAAAAAGAGGACCTCCGGAGCTTGTTTGCCACATTCCATTCCGAATTAAAGCCGGTACCAGTTGCCGCGGATGAAGAAGAAGACGGCAGTTCGAAGCGGAAAAAGGGCATTCAGCGCAAATTGCAATGGGGCAACTGGTCGTATAAGGCCATTGCAGCCTCTGTGGCGATCCTGATCATCGGCGTGTGGACAGTTTGGAATAACCTGAATCAGACCGGTAGCGATGTGACCAGCGGCCAGGAAATCCGTGTGGATGAACGCAACGAGGTATTCCGCGTGCCCTTGCTAAGCTGGAAAACTGTCGATTTCAAACCCGTTTTACAAGATAAGCAGATGATCGACGCTACGATCATCAGAAGCAAGGAGTACCGTTCGCATTACCGCTTCACCGACATTCTGGAAATATACTCCGACAAGCTGACTGAAAAACAGCAGAAGATCAGCATCGCGTACGATGTGGTCACGAAGCAATACCGCCTCCATATCGGGAATAACAGCTACCCCATCCGCAAAACGGACGAGATTACACCTTTGACGCAACCCTGAGAACATTTAGCCCATCTCTACCATGAGTTCGCAGAAATTACGCATCGGCCGCAAGCCGGATAATGATATTGTAGTGGACCATCCGAGCGTGAGCGGGTACCACGCCCTGGTAACCCTCGGGCCCGACCATTCCGGTATCCTGGAAGATAATGACTCGTCGAACGGCACATTTGTGGACGGCGTCCGCATCCGGAAGACGCAGTTTACCCCTCGCAGCAGCATTCTGCTCGGCAAAATGCCTTTTGAAGCCAGCAAGATATTCCGTTTCGACAAGCAGCCCGACGACTACGTATTTGAATTCAGGGAAATGCAGCCTGTCTGGCAAAAGCTCGAAAACGACCGCGTCGCGATGATCGATATTCAGAAGAAGATCGATGTGATGTTGGCCATACCCTACATCGGGCGGTTGATTATTTTACTCATGAACAGACATTACGGCCTGGAAAACCGGCGCGTGAAATGGAAGGAAGATATGCGCCGCCTGTGGGTATGCCCGGCTTGCCAGCAACCGCTTCGGGACTACGATTGGCTGACATGGAATGACTGCGAGCACCTCAAAAAGTGCCCGAAATGTAAAGCGAGATGGTTTTAGAAATTTTTTCAAAAAATCGGTGACCTTCCGGACGAGGCTCCGATAAAGGTTCAAACGATCTAAAACTTCTAAAATCTAACGACCATGTCAGAGCAAACACAGATTATCGAAGAAAACAGCGAGCTGTTGCAGGATGCACCGGCTACCCCCAAAAAATCAAAAACCAAAGCAGGTGCTGCCGTCGCTGCGGGCGTTGCTGTCGGCGCGGGCGCGATCGCGTACGATGCATATGCGGGGGACGATTCTAAAAAGGATGAAACGCCGTCGGGCGGTGTTCCGTCCGACGGCGCGCCGGCTGGTGATAACGAAGAGAAGTCGGATAGTACCGAATCCACCGTTTCCTCGGATTCGGTGGTTGCACAAAATAATCCGGTACAGGACTCGGTTCCGGCCAGCCAGCCTGATGTTCTTCTCATCCCCGATCACCTCAGCATTGTGAATGCACCCGATGATATGAGTTTTAATGAAGCATTCGCATGGTCACGCGAAAAAGCGGGGCCGGCGCAGCTTTTCGAATGGAAGGGCGAATTGTACCACACCTGCCATCCCAACGAATATGCGGCATTACCGCAGGAAATGAAGGAGATTTTTCAGGATATGTGGCTGGATAACGCATTCGGGTATTCCGAACTGCCTGCCGAAGGCTCCATGGTAAGCTATGACTACGAAATGGGCCCCGCTGTGGAAGAGGTGGCCGACGTGACAACCGATACCACCACGACGAGTCCGACCGACGCAGTTGTGGCCGAAGACGATAGCGTGAGCATGGATACCGACGAATACGACATTGTGTACACCCAGGAGGATTACGACAGTGATTTCGACGGGCTGGACGAGTGGGTAAACCCCGAAGACATCGCGTAATAGCCACATTCAACCGCAATAGTTATGATCGTTGTTTGTCCATCGTGCCAGGCGAGGCTGAGGGTTAATGAAAAAGCATTGTCACCGCAGAATCCTGTGATTGCCTGCGTCCGCTGCCAGTCGCCTGTTCGCATTGAGATGCCCGTGACGGAACGTCTGGCTTCCGAAGAGGCGACCCTTATTTTCGAGCCCGCCGAGGTAGGCTGGGTGATCGTCCACGATGAATACACCGAATCGCAGACACTTCCTCTGAAACCCGGCTTGCAGATTGTGGGCCGGTTTTCGGAGAGCAAACCTTGCGAGGTGATGATCCAATCACAGGACCGGTACATGAGCCGACGGCACCTGGTGATAGAGGTCGTCAAAAGTAGGGAAGGTGTGTACAAATACTGGGTCTCCGAACACCCCGATTGCACCAATCCTACATTTATCGATACCTATCCGCTGAAACGCGGCACGACCGTCGAGCTTGTCGATGGGGTCATCATGCAATTGGGTAAAACCAAAGTGGCATTAAAAACTGCCGCCGCTGCCGGAACTGCCCGCAAGGCGACCGAAACCGTGGTCAATACTGATTTTGCCAAAACAGTACTTTTCTGACGACTTATGAAAATCCAGATAAATCAGCCCGTTCCGGTTCACGGATTGGGCAAACGGGCCAATAATGAAGATAACCTTTTCCCCCCGCCTGGCGCGGCGGCTACCGGCGACACATTGTTTATGGTGTGCGACGGGGTAGGAGGCAGCGAAAAGGGTGAAATAGCGAGCGACCTGGCTTGCCGCTCCGTTGCGGCGTATTATCAGCGTCACCGCATTACCATGAGCGACGATGCTGCTGTCCATAATGCCGTGGCATTTGCCCAGTCGGAGATCGAACGGTACGGGAGGGACAATCCGGGTTCGCAGGGAATGGCAACCACGCTCACGCTCCTGCACCTGCACGAGCGCGGGGCCACGGTGGCGCATATAGGCGACAGCCGCGTGTATCATGTGCGCAATGGGAAGGTGCTCTGGTGCACGCGCGACCATAGTTATGTGAACGACCTCGTCAAAGCGGGCGTGATCACCGAGGAGCAAGCCCTTACGCACCCGCGAAGGAACGTGATCATGCGCGCGCTGCAAGGCGGCGACCCCGACATGCAGGCCGATATCCACCACATTACCGACCTGGCCGCAGGGGATTATTTCTTTCTGTGCTCGGACGGCATTCTCGAAAGTGTGGACGCAAATGCGTTGCTGGAAATCCTTTCGGCGCCAATGTCGGACAATGCTAAAATGGAGGAGGTGCGGAAGCTTTGCGAGCAATTCAGTAACGACAATTTCACTGCCTACCTCGTCCCGATCCATTCGGTTGAAAAGCTGACGGTGGAATTGTTGCCTTCCGAAACAAATGCACAAAACAAGCCTGCGAAAAACGAATCTGCCCCTAAATCTTCCGGGATGAATGTGTGGATTGTATTCGCGGTGCTGATGTTTTCCTCGGGCTGGTATTTCTGGCATTATCGTGAACCGGCCGCCGTGCCGGCGAAGCCAAAACCAGCGCATGTGGTCGTTGCGAAAGATTCGGCGATCGCATTGCATCCGGTGAAACCCGCGAAGTCCGTCAAACCGGTTAAGGCCAAGGGGCATTCGAAAAAAGATAAAAAAATGCGGTGACCTCCCGCCGGAACCTCCGATAAAGGGCAAAAGAACTTCAAATCCCTACGATCATGACTTACGAAGAATTTTTGAAACGATACGAGTTCGATACCCAGGACCAGAAGGCAATGCTCGGTGCGGGAGGTTTCGGCTCGGTTTACAAGGCCTTCGATTCAGTGCAGAAACGGTTTGTAGCTATCAAAGTGGCCGAGGTGAAGCATGAAAAATTCAATTTGCTTTATGAGAAGCAGATCGTCGACGAGCTCGACTCACACGAGAATGTGGCGCGTTACGGCAATTGCTATCGGTTCCAGTTTATGCCCGTCCGTTACGATTTTGCGGTCCTTACCTTTTATCAGGAAGGCAACCTGGCCGATGTTCTGAAGAAGTACGCATTAACCATTCCTCAAAAATATCAGATACTCGAAGGTGTCCTCAAAGGCGTAGGCCATTTGCACAGGCACCACATTATCCACCGCGATATGAAACCGCAGAATGTGCTCATGGACCGGCAAGGCGACCGATGGGTGCCCAAGCTGACGGATTTCGGGCTAAGCAAGCTGGCGGATACGAACACACGCTCGGTAGAAAACTCGTCGATTGGGCTGTCCGTTGCTTATGCCGCTCCCGAGCAAATCCAGAACCGCGAGATCAGGCATAATGTGGATTTGTGGGCGGTCGGGATCATTGCTTACCAGATGTTCGTAGGCGATCTGCCGTTCGATGCTTCGCGTTCGATGAGCCAGGAGAGCTGGAACCTCGAAGTGAGCAAGCTGATCGTAAAAGGCAAAGTTTCCGAAAAAATTAGCCAGGTACCAGAGCCGTTCAGGACCATTATCAAGAAATGCCTGATGCCTGATAACGCGAAACGGATTCAGCGGGCAGAGGAGTTACTGGAAATCCTGGGTAGCCCCGCCATTCAAATACAAAAAGAAATACCCGCCAACGACGAAAATACCATCCGGATCGACGAGCCTTTTGCCAATACCAGAGAGCTGACAGCCCGCGCCGATCACTTAGTTCAATTGGCCGAATCAAAAACCGGTCTTGAAAACGAACAGGCATTGCGCGATGCCATCGGGTTGTATGAAGAAATCCTGAGGCTCGATCCGGCACATATGCATGCCCGGTACCAGATCGTGCAATGCAATATCAAATTGAAACAGAAACCGCCCTTCGAAATACCCAGGTTACTCTCTAAAAAAGGAATGATCGCAGCTGCGGCAGTGATGGTCGGGATGGGCCTGGTGTATTTTTTTTTATGGCGCTCTACTGCCCGTAAAGAACTGGCTTGGGCGAAGTCTACCTACTATGCGAGCATTCCTTATGCCGATACTGCAAGGACGTACGCGCAGATTTACCAGATATTCGACAAGTATGCAGGCACATTGGCAATGGACGATACTACCAACAATCTGCTCGGCTATTTCCACCAGTTGGGCCGGGGCGGAGCGGAGCTTGACTATGATAAGGCGATGGGTTTCTTTGAAAAGGCAGGCGATTACGAATGGGCCAAATACAATATTGCCTACTTCAATTTTTGGGGCCTCGGAAGGATCAAAAACTATGAAACTGCTGCGGAATATTTCAAAGAGGCTTATGACAAAAAGCAGCTCGTGGGGGCGGCCGACTACCTGGGCTACATTTATAAAGAGGGTGGTTACGGACTTACCAAAGATTACAATCTCGCCAAAAGCTGGTTTGAGAAAGCCGTAGCAGGGAATTCAAGTTACAGCCAGTTCGAGCTTGGGAAAATGTATGAGATGGGCAAGGGAATGCCCGTCAATGAAGCCCGCGCTAAATACTACTACAACCTCGCTGCCAACCAAGGCAATCGAGACGCCCGGCAGGCATTGAACAACCTCAATCGCGGCCGTTCGAATGAAGCATTAGCGCAGGCAGGCACGCCCTATCAGGCCAACACCAAGCCGAAACAGCAGCGACCCAAAAGCAATGCCGGCGCATTCTGGGAAAAAGTAGGTACCGAATTATTCAAGCAAGCTGCGGGAAGATGATTACCTAAACTGAATCGATCACTTTAAGACTTTTACTACAATGAAAAATATAACCAACATCCTCATTTTCGTCGGTGTGGCCATCGGGATATTCTATGGATACAAATGGCTGAAAGGCGCGAACTTCAACGGAAACCAGGGAAGTACATACGCCGTAGTTGTCGGAATTTCTGACTACCTCAACGGCTCGGACCCTCAAAGCGGCGTCCAGGCGCAGCTCAACGATCTGCGGTTTTGCGACGACGATGCCCGAATTTTCTATGATTTTTTGAGAAGCGAAGCCGGAGGATCGGTACCGGCCGAGAACATCGCGCTGCTGATCGACAACCAGGCGGGTAAGCGGGATATCATCAGTCAGATGGAAACGTTTTTCGCTAAATCCGGTCCGGACGACCGCGTCATATTCTACTTCGCCGGCCACGGTGCCAACGGTTTCTTTGCAAGTTATGATATCGATATGCGCGATATGAATACGAGTCTAGGACATAAAGACATAAAAGAAGTGTTCCGGAAATGTCGGGCGAAAACGCGGCTGTGCTTTGCGGACGCATGTATGTCGGGAAGCATGAAGAACCGCGCGCGGGATATCGTCGAGGTAAAACCGGTGCCGGTTTCAGTGCGGTCGTTCGAGGATGAGCAATCGGGACTGGTGGTGCTGATGGCTGCGCGTTCTTACCAATATTCGAGTGAAAATGTGAGCATAGGTCACGGTTATTTTACCAAATTCCTCGTCGACGGCCTGCAAGGCGGGGCTGATAAGAACAAGGACGAGCTGGTAACCATTAAAGAGGCATTCGATTATTTGTACCTGCACCTGGCATCGCTTCCAAAACACGGCCCGGAAGATAAGGGACAGGTTCCCGTGATTTTCGGGAAATACGATCCCGATATGCCGGTGGCGAGGTTGAAGGGCGCGGCGTAGGGGCCGTAGGCGCGAACGTCCACGTTCGCGCTATTTATTCGTAGGCCTCTGGCCGGTCTTGCATTCCTGACCGGCCGGAGGCCTACGAACAGTAGGCACGAAGCAGAGCTTCGCGCCATTTGATCGGCGGTCCGTTGTCATTTGACCAGAAACCTCAGCGACACTTGCATATTGGGAGTTTTAACACTTTTGAATCCCTTTAACGACAAGTTCGATACAGGAAAGGTCGTCATCCAGGCAAGCTGTAATCGATTATTAAATACACTGGGTGAATGGACTAGTATCCCGGCACGGATGTTCCATTGATGCGGACGGATATATGATTTTAACGCGTCCTGGCTTTTTGCGGCCAAATGCTTTTCCGTCGTGACGAAGCCTGTGGAGTACTCGACTTCCCTGAGAAGGAATGCGGATGAATATTTGGCGTAGGAGACACCACCCACCAACGAAAACTCGGAGAATACCCGATATTGATATTGGAGGGAAAAATTCATTCCGAACGATTTGATGAAATTGGTATTGTAACGATTAACAAAGTAGGTCGAATCCGACATACGAAGCGTGTCGAGGCGTTGAGCGACGCGCTCTTTATCACCAAAGTAGGAGTGCAGCGGATTGAAAATGAACGTTGCAGTATGTTTGTTCCAGCTTCTGGAAACAAATATCCCGGGAATCGCCAGCCGGGCGGGACGTTTGATACTGTCGGCGTTGGTGAATATGTAATCGGTCGAAACAATAGACCGGTTGATGTTCCATTCCGGCCCGAAATGAATGTCTTGCCATATCGAACTGCGGGCTTTGGCCGGCGGTTGCGGTGCATTTATCACCTTCGGCTTCTTAACAAGCCTGCCCAGGTCATTATTCCTGCTTTTAAAGTAGCCGGAGAGTGGTTCCAGGCTGTTGAGCGACATGTTTGCCATTGCCGCATTGTTATTTTTTTCAAGGCTAAAAGATGAGACTGTTTCTTGCGTGGACTGTGCGGCGCCCAATCGGTTTGTGGGGGATGCCGCTTCGGTTTGTCTGGTAGCAGGGCTGGACAATGCGCCGCGCCCATTAGCACCCGCGTTTGCTGATATGTGTGTGTCACTTGTGCGGGTAACGCCGGCTTGTGTGTTGCCAAGCAGCTGACCGGAAGGACGTTGGCCGCCAGACCGCTGGTCACCGGATTGCGTAGTGCCCGATCGCGTGCCGCCCGATCGCGGGTCGCCCGAATGCGGGTCGCCTGTGCGAGCGCCTTCCGAACGTGTACCGTCCGTCCGCGTATCACCCGTGCGCGAGATGCTTGTATGCGTGCCGTGCGTACGCGTATTGACTGTATGCGTGCCTCTTGCACGCGTGCGGCGGGAGCTGGTCGCGGCGGTTGGCGAATGTTTGCTTTCTGCTTCGATGCGTTCATCTTCTGAAATGACGGGATCCGCAGAGGCTATGGGGTTTGGAGCGTCGGCAGTCTTTAATGATGCAGTTTCGGATGGAGTGCCAGCAGCGCCGAAATGGGTTGAGTCAAGTTGCAGGGCAGGAGTTTTGATATCTATTTTTGCCTGCGCTGAATCTTGAATTTTTGAACTGATAGAGGAGGTGTTTGAGTTAACGGGTTGATTATTAGTTAATTTTTGATCTTTTGTTTCAGCATTCAAAACAATTAATAAAACCACCGCAGACGTTACCCCCAACGAAACGCCGATCAGTAATCCTTTGAACTTACCTAACGACTTCCACAGCCTTGAAAGCTGGCCCTGACCATTTGCTTCCTGGCCTGTGGTAGTGTCCAGCATATCGCTCATACCCGCCCACGCGTCGTCCGCCGGAACTTCGGGGTCCGGGAGCGGCTCGTGGAGAAATTTGTTGATATGTTTGTCTTTCCTTTTCATCAGAGAGGGTTTTCAAAAATTACTTTCAACCTGTTCCTGCTCTCACTTAAATGCCACTTGACCGTGCCTTCGCTGATGGCCAGTGAACCGGCTATTTCTTTTACCGAAAAACCATCCATATAATACAAACTGCAAATGCGGCGTGTGGCGACGGGTAGTCGCATCAGGTACAAGTGGATGTCGTTTGCTGAGAGTTGCTCAAATGGGTTTTCCTGTGAGACAAAACCCATTTTATCCTCGATTTCAACGTAGTCGAATGCCTGCGTTTTCCGGTCCCGGAGCATGGTGAGTGCGGCATTGCGGACGGTGGTGTACATCCAGTTGAAAAATTCTCCCTTAGCAGCGTCGTATTGATCGATATTCGCGAACACTTTCAACATACCGTTGTTGATCGCGGTGACGATGTCGTGTTTATCCTCAAAAAAGTTCTTGCAAAGCGCGAACAGGACAGGATAAAATTGCTTGTACAATTTTTCCTGACTCTGGCGCTCCCTCCGCCTGCAACCCGCCAATATCTGGTTTAATGGATCCAAATCATTGTGAAATGCATGACCGGCAATTTGCTTGGCCGGCCATGCTGGTTTATGTCTAATAAAACGTTAGAACGGCTTTTGTAGCCGCCGCGGCAACTTTCAATGAATGGTTTTGAGACGGACCAAAGCTTTGGGAAGAGAGGATTGAAGCATAGCATTCAGGCTATCCGAGAAAGAACTGTCGGCGATGGTACTGTCCCGAACGATCGTGTCCGGGAAAATGCTGTCTTTCCCAATGCTATCCTTCCATATACTATCTTTTATGATCGTATCCGGGGGAATACTGTCAAGCCTTGTACTATCTGCCCCCGTCCTTGCCGAAACGGGCACCGGCGCATTTTCTTCCATTTTTCCCCGTTCGCAGGCGACCAGCTGGATCAGCAACAATGCAATGCATAATACCAGCCATTTTTCTGTTTTCATCACCATCAGTGTTTAAATTTAAAAAGATGTAAAAGCAGGTGGCCACCCGTCAATAAAATAAACTGCGTCGGAAGGCGCGAAGGTTGGGTCGCTTTGGAAAAAATATTCGCGATGTCGATTAACGGATGCTTTGCCAGTAAATACCGGATATTTACGCGTTTTATTTTGAAATGAATACCCCAAATACTTCTCATGAAACGAATAGCCCTTTTCTGCATTCTGCTTATTACCCGCTATCCGGTGTTGGCCCAGAACTATGACGAAGCGAAAGTCCCGCATTACACGCTGCCGGATGTTTTGAAAACCACGTCGGGCAAGACCATACGTAACGAGGAGAAGTGGGAGAAGCTGAGAAGGCCGGAAGTACTGAAACTGTTTGAGGATCATGTTTACGGGCAAATGCTGACCGATTACGACAGCATCCGCTACGCGCTGACAGAAGACGACGGGCCGGAAATGGACGGTAAGGCGGTTTTGAAACAGATTGGCGTTACTGTATTCAGAAAAGGGAATTCGGTGCAGATCAACGTTGTGCTTTTTGTGCCCACGCAGGCGAAGAAGCCGGTGCCGGTATTTTTACTGATCAATAACCGCGGAAAAGAGAATACCGACCCGACGAGAGCAAAAAAGAGCGAATTCTGGCCAGCGGAAATGGTCATAGACAGCGGTTTCGCGATCGCGGCATTTCATGTGAGCGACCTTGCGCCTGACAATAAGGATACATATATGACGGGCATTTTGCAAAAACTCTACCCCGAACAATTGAAAAAGGACAATGGCATGAAGGCGATAGGCGCCTGGGCATGGGGCGCCAGCCGGGTGATGGATTACTTTGAAACGGACAGAGACATCGATGCCAAAAAAGTGATCGTGGTTGGGCACTCCCGTGGAGGAAAAACATCTTTGTGGGCGGCAGCGCAAGACCGGCGCTTCGCGGCTTGCATTACCAATTGCTCGGGAAATACGGGCGCGGCATTGGCCCGGCGTCAGTTTGGAGAACGGATCAGCCGCATCAATGCGACCTTTCCTCATTGGTTTAACAATAACTACAAGAAGTACAATGACAAAGAGAATGCCCTACCCGTAGACCAGCACATGCTGATCGCGCTTATCGCGCCGAGGCCCGTATACGCGACCAATGCTTCCAAAGACCTCTGGGCCGACCCGAAAGGCACATTTCTGGCGTTGAAGGCGGCGGAACCTGTGTATGCATTGTACAAAATCAAACCGGAGTTGCCAAAAGATCCTCCGGGAATCGGGAAGCCTGTTATCGGTCCGCACTTCGGGTACCATAATCGGGAAGGGGAGCATAACATGACAGCCTACGACTGGGGGAATTTTATCCGGTTCGCAAAAAGATTCTGAGGTTTTGACTGGTTAATATTGATTAAGTGCAACGGTTTAAATTAGATTTAGCTCTAAGTAACCGATACATCTCTATTTACCTCTATCACCTTCAGTACTTATGTTTCAAAAGTTTACGATCGCTTCGCTGTTCGGGCTGTTGCTCATTGCGGGTTGTGCCCCGAAAATCAGGACAAACATTTCTCAAAAGTACCAGCCGCTTGACTACAACGAAGAGGTTTGGGTGCTTCCCAAAGACTCGGCCGGCGTGGGTTTGGCAGAAATCCTGGGAACCGTGAAAGTCGGCGATGCCGGCATGACGACCAATTGCAGCTACACAGTCGTGTTGGAAAAGGCCAAGGAAGAGGCCAGGAAGTCGGGCGGTAATGCAGTGCGGGTGATTGAACATAAAACCCCTGATTTTATGAGTTCGTGCCACCGCATCACAGCGGAGGTTCTACGGATTAACCAGGATCAGATTGCGACACTTAAAAACGTCGAAACAGAAACCGATTCACTCATCGACCATGCTATTCTTTACATTTACCGCAGTGGGGGTGCCGGGGCGCTGGTTAGCTACAATCTGAATCTCGGAGACTCGGTAATATGTCGTGTTACGAATAAATTCCACCAAAAAATTGAAATCCGGAAGGAGGGAATGCAGGAACTCTGGGCCAAAACCGAATCGAAAGCGTCGGTACCTATCGACATCAAAAAGGGCCGTACCTATTACGTGCGTTGCGGTGTGGGAATGGGCGTGGTCGTAGGCCGCCCGACCCTCGATCTGGTCGATAGCCGGACTGGCAAGGTCGAATACATTGGCAAAAAACGTAAATAGGCCTCCTGATGAAACACTTTCTTTTAGCAATCCTGATCGGTCTGATCGGGGCTAACGCCGCTTATGCGCAAGACCTTATTGTTACCACCGCGGGTGACTCCATTCCATGCAAAATCACGCGTGAACGCGACGGTTATGTGTATTTTACCTACAAAAAACTTGGTGTGCCGACGAAAACCCTGATAGCCACCACCAATGTTGCGGATAAGCGCATTGACTTTTATGATACTCCTCTCGAAATAGCCTCGAAGCCAACATTCAGCCGCTGGCAATATCGTTTTCAGGGAGGCTATTCACGACGCATCGCCCGGACCAGCGACCAGGTTCCCTCAGGCGCCAGGAGCTACATTAATAAGATGAAGTCCGGCTACACATTGGGCGGAGATATTCACTACTTCATCTCGGAGCCGTTTGGGTTAGGTGCGAAGTACAGCCATAGTCATTATCAATACAAAGCGGATGGCTTCGAAGACAAGGTTAATCTCAACTATTTCGGATTGTCCGGGCTGAACAGGTTCATTCTCAGGTCAGGAAGCGAAGTGTATATGGGTGGAAATATTGGTTACCAGGCTTATAAAGATCGGTTGAGTGCCAACGGTGCATTGGTAAATATTACGGGTGGAACTGCGGGTGTTGGACTGGAAGTCGGTTATGGGATGAAGGTTAGCGACGGGTCGAAGTTGTACCTGAATCTTTCGCTGCTGAGCGGCACCATTATGAAGGTAAAGGTGGACGATGGAGGAAGGAAGGAGACCATAAAGCTTGAAAAAGAAGAATATGAAAGCCTGTCCAGGCTGGAACTGACGCTCGGCGTTGTTTTCGGTCATTGATTAGCGCGGGCATAAAATTTGAAGGTAATGAGTAAAGGAGGGCAGAAATGCCTTCTTTTACTCATTACAAACGGCAATGATGAAAGATATGAAGCTTCCCGAAGACCAATCGCTGGTTTTGTTTACCGACATGAACGGCATTCCCCGTGAAGGCACTTATAAAAAGGCTTCGAAGGCATTTATTGAAGCCATCGGAGATGAAGGTCCCGAGGATACCGGCAACATTTACCCGGAAGAGGACATCGTATCCTGGGAATATCTCGATAAAAAAGACCGGCCTAACCCGGACATTATGATAATCCTTTAAAAAGCCAGCAGGGCTTTGCTGGTTGCAGAGGGTAATTTCGCCGGGCGTGACGACTTTCGGACGATCAGGACATTGCCCGGATCGGCGGGGTCGATGTCTACTGTAATCACTTTCCCCGTCATCAATTCGCGCCATTCCGGATAAGAGGCGTCGTAGCCAAACTCGACGACAAGTGGCTTCTCTGCCAAAATCTGCACCTTCAACCTGATATTTTCCGTGTTGAATATCGAAGGCTTGATCGACCGGGCGTCGAGGATGAGCGCCTCATATTCCCTGCCGTTTCTTAATACCCGCGTCAATTTTCTGTTTTCGCGGATCCGAAGCCATTTGCCGCCGCCGATAAGTATTAATGCTGCCAGTACGAGCGACGCGATCGTGTAGAGTGTGAGCATAGTCATTTTGTGGATAGTGTAAAGGTTCGCGAAGTTGCAGTCTGTGTGGGGTAATGGCAAGAAACAGTTAGTGAACGGAGCTTTTGGGATATTTTTGGGGAGGTGTCAAGATGGTTGGGAATGGGAAAAGCACCTTTTTTGGAGGTGCTTTTTTTGACCCGGACGAGAGATCCTGTAATGTTTGTTCTATTGAACCACTAGTTTGCATACCGAGTGGTCGTTTTTCGCTCGTAAGTCCACAATGTAGATTCCTGGATGCAGCTTCGAGATATTTAATGAAGTCTCAGCAGTCTCCACCGTCAGTAGTCGGATCAAATTCCCATTTTTATCAAACAGGCGGGCCTCTACTGGAAAATTCCATTCACCATCCAGACTGAGTGTGACTGATTCGGAGGCTGGATTGGGAAAGATTCCAGCCGAGCTGATCACCTTTTCGGGCCTTTGGTAAGCAGCTCGTTTCTTGGCGGAATAGGTAAATGCGACAGCCTTTCCAATGAAAGCAGGTTTGCTCAGATCGACCGTCGTACTTTGACTGGAAGGGTTTAATGCAGTGAGCAAGCTTCCCTTTTGAGAAAAAGTGAAGCCTTTGTGCGGCTGACTCAGGTCTTGTAATTGTGCATTTGCCTTCAATGAGATCAGCACTAAGGTAACGGTGATGAAAAGCGACAGTAAAGTTTTCATAGGCGTCCCGTCACAAGACGAAAGCCAGTTTTGCCTTGATTTCGTTGTCGAAAGCTATTTTCGGTTTTCAAAATTGACATTTGAATAAGCTTCCCTGCAAAAGCCCCCCCAATGACAGGGCCGTTATCCGCTCAATTTCACCTTTCAATACCATAGCGGTATCAATATCTTCGCTTAAATTATCTTGTCGTAATACTTGATGAAAATCTTGTCCATCTTAGGCATCAGTTCCTTATCAAGCCCGTCTTTATAGCACTTTGTGGCCCTTTGCTCCATGTCGTTCCTTACGACAGAAATGATCATGTTGTCGATGTCCGATCGCTGCCTACATAGTTGGGCCAGTTCGCTGTACTCATTAAGGAAGGTCTATCCGGCCTGTCGAGCTCTTCTGAGCTGCGCTTAAAACCGATTGTCGACGGCCTTGTGGGAACTGGTGTACCATACTGACCGCTGGAAAAACCGCAAAATTAACGTGAATAAATCGAGTCGTAAATTGATGTTATGTGCACCAACTAAAAAAGCACCTAGCTTTTTATTGCTAAGTGCTTCATTTCCTATTGTGGGCCCACTTGGAATCGAACCAAGCACCTACTGATTATGAGTCAGTTGCTCTAACCGAATGAGCTATAGGCCCTTTTCCAAACCTGTGTTTGGAGTGCAAAATTAGCGAATCGGTTCAATTCTCCAAATGAATACAACAAGATTAGCTTCTTTTGTCCGTTGGTTGTTTATTACTTTTGCCAAAAAATTGATTTTGAATAAAAGGAAAATCATTAACGATCCGGTCTACGGGTTTATATCCATCGCGTCGGATCTGCTCTATGATCTGGTCGATCATCCTTACTTCCAGCGCCTCAGGCGGATAAGGCAGCTTGGCCTGGCCGATATCGTTTACCCCGGTGCCCTTCACACACGTTTTCATCACGCGCTCGGCGCCATGCACCTGATGAGTCAGGCATTACGGACTTTGCAGGAAAAGGGGCATATGATCTGGGAACCCGAATCGGAAGGCGCACAGGCGGCTATCCTGCTGCATGACCTGGGCCATGGGCCGTTTTCGCACGTGCTGGAAAGCGTGGTAATACCTGGCGTCCCGCACGAGTCCATCACATTGACAATGATGAAGGATCTCAATCGCCAGATGAACGGGCGGCTCGACATTGCGATCCAGATGTTTGAAGGCACCTATCCGCGCAAGTTTTACCACCAGATGATTTCAAGCCAGCTGGATATGGACCGGATGGACTACCTGAACCGAGACAGCTTCTACACGGGAGTAATCGAAGGTTCTATCGGTGCAGACAGGCTCATTAAAATGCTGGATATCAGTCACGATCAGCTGGTTGTGGAGGAAAAAGGGCTTTTGAGTATCGAAAACTTCCTGCATGCGCGTAGGCTTATGTACTGGCAGGTGTACCTGCACAAGACGCTCCTGAGCGCGCAGGCGATGCTCACGCAGATCATGCACCGCGCCCGCGAACTTGCCGCAGCAGGTGAGCAGCTTTTTGCCACGCCCGATTTCGCCCGATTTTTATACAATCGGTTTACACTTGCGGATTTTGACAGCGAACCCGATTTACTGGCGGCATTTAACGGGTTGGACGATAACGACGTATGGGCATCTGTGAAAGGCTGGAAAACCCATCGCGACCCCGTTTTATCGACGCTTTGCGAGATGCTTTTGAACAGAAACCTGTTTAAAATCACCTTTTTTAATGAACCGCCGGGCGAAGAAATGCTGGCACCACTCCGGGAGCGTCTGAAGGCGGCCGGTGTTTCCGATAACGATATGCAGTACTTTCTGGTCACCGGCGAAACCACCAACTGGGCCTACGCAAAGGAACAGGACCCGATCCGGGTGAAAATGAAAAAGGGGAATTTAGTGGATATTGCCGATGCGTCCGACATTCCGACCATCGAGGCCCTGACTAAGATTGTACGCAAGTACTATGTATGTTGGGGTAAAAATGTATCTTTGCGTGGTTAATCAGGACGCTAAAAAGAAAGCCGGATTTAATAATTTTTACGACGTACTCGAATACTATTACCTGAAATTAGCCGATAAAATATGAAATTTACTGTCAGCGAGATTGCTCAAATGCTGAATGGAAGTGTTGTTGGAGATGATCAGATTACAATTATTTCGGCTGCAAAAATTGAAGAGGGCCTGCCGGGTTGTATATCTTTTCTGGCCAACAGCAAATATGAGCATTATATCTACTCCACACAGTCTTCGGCAGTAATTGTCAATAAAGATTTTGTTCCTAAAAAAGATATTTCTGCGACGTTGATCTACGTCGATAATGCCTACACCGCCTTCACGATACTACTGGAAGAATACCAGAAACGCATTGCCGGCAACAAATCCGGTGTTGAGCAGCCCAGTTTCATCGGAGACAACAGCAAGATAGGGGAGAACTGCTATCGCGGAGCCTTTTCGTATATCGGCAAAAATTGCGTGATCGGAAAAGAAGTGAAGATTTACCCGCAGGCCTGGCTGGGCGACGGCGTTGAAGTAGGCGATTATTCGGTGATCCATCCGGGCGTAAAAATCTATGACAACACGGTGATAGGGAAAAACGTCACCATTTTTGCCAACACGGTGATCGGCAGCGACGGTTTCGGTTTTGCGCCGCAAGCCGACGGTAGCTATAAAACGATACCGCAGCTCGGAAATGTGATCATCGAGGATAATGTGAGCATCGGTGCGAATGCGACGATCGACTGTGCGACGATGGGTTCGACCATTATCCGCCAGGGAGCGAAAATAGATAACCTGGTTCAGATCGCACATAATGTAGAGATTGGAAAAAATACCGTAATTGCGGCCCAGTCCGGAGTGTCTGGTTCCACTACCATCGGCGAGCAATGCGTAGTTGCCGGCCAGGTTGGTATCGTTGGCCATATTACGGTAGCAAACAATACTAAGATTGGGGCACAAAGCGGCCTGGGCAAATCCATTAAAAAGGAAGGCTTGTCGCTGTCCGGCTCCCCCGCCAGGGACCTGAACGAACATTTACGGTCCATGGCATTGGTGCGAAGGCTGCCTGAGTTGGAAGAACGACTGAAGGACCTGGAACGTAAGCAGGAAACCTCTGATTTTCAGTAATCCCGGTCATGCCCGATCGCACCTTATTTAGAAAAGGAAATAGATATAATGAACGAAAAACAACAAACCATTTCTAAGTCTGTATCCGTAACTGGAGTGGGTTTACATACTGGTGTTGTCGCCACGATGACATTCGTGCCGGCACCAGCCAACCACGGATACAAGTTCCAACGTGTTGATTTACCCGACCAGCCGATTGTAGATGCAGATGTCGATAATGTGGTGGACCTTTCCCGCGGTACTACCATCGAGCAGAACGGCGCGAGGATCCACACGGTTGAGCACACACTTGCCGCCCTTGTAGGTTTGCAGATCGACAACGTGCTGATCCAACTCGACGGCCCTGAGCCCCCGATCATGGATGGCAGCTCGATCAAGTTCGTCGACGCATTGCTGGATGCAGGTATTGAGGAGCAGAATGCTTACCGCAACTATTTCGAGGTTCCGGAATACGTACATTATAAGAATAAGGAAAAAGATACCGAACTGGTTGCACTTCCGCTTTCGGACTACCGTCTTACGGTGATGGTTGATTATAACTCTACCGTAATTAGCAGCCAGCACGCATCCCTGAACGATATCACGCTTTTTAAAGATGATATCGCAGCCTGCCGCACGTTTGTGTTCCTTCACGAGCTGGAAGCACTTTACAAGCAGAACCTTATTAAAGGGGGTGACCTTACGAACGCGATCGTGATCGTGGACCGGGAGGTGAAGGATGGAGAACTGGACCATCTGTCACAGCTTTTGAACAAACCAAAGGTGAGCGTCGACAAATCCAAGGGTATCCTTAACAATGTAGACCTGCATTATTCCAATGAAATGGCGCGTCACAAGCTACTTGATCTGATAGGAGATCTTGCATTGGTTGGACGGCCTATTAAAGCGCAGATCCTGGCAGCGCGCCCGGGCCATGCTGCTAACGTGGCATTGGCGAAAAAGATCAAAAAACTGATCAAATCCGGCAAAGGAGATATTCCGCAATACGATCCTAACAAGGCTCCGGTTTTCGATATCAATCAGATCGGCCAGTTGCTGGCTCACCGCTATCCGTTCCAGATGATCGACAAGATCATCGCTCTGGATGAAAACAGCGTGGTGGGTGTGAAAAATGTGACGATTAACGAACAGTTTTTTCTTGGACACTTCCCGGGCAACCCGGTAATGCCCGGCGTACTGCAATTGGAGGCGATGGCGCAGACCGGCGGCATCCTTGTACTATCCAGCGTGCCGGACCCCGACAATTACTGGCCCTACCTGATCGGGATCGACGCATGCCGCTTCAGACGCAATGTTTTCCCCGGTGATACGGTTATTTTTAAATGTGAATTCACATCTCCGATGAAGAGGGGAATCGTCAAAATGAGTGGCCGGGGATACGTAGCCGGACAGCTGGTGTGTGAAGCCGATATGATAGCAAGCCTGGTAAAGAAAAAATGACTCAATCATTAGCATATATCCATCCTGACGCTAAGATTGCTCAGAATGTTGAAATTGAACCGTTTGCAATGATCCATGCCGATGTTGAAATCGGGGAAGGATCCTGGATAGGATCACACGCGGTAATCAATTCAGGAGCGCGAATTGGCAAAAATTGTAAAATCTATCCCGGTGCCGTCGTTTCGGCTACGCCACAGGATTTAAAATACAATAACGAATACACCCTGACCATCATTGGTGATAATACGACGATCCGCGAGTATGCTACGATCAGCCGTGGTACCGAGGAACACTGGAAAACCGTTGTCGGCTCCGACTGCCTGATCATGGCGTACGCTCACGTAGCGCACGATTGCCGGGTAGGAAGCAACTGCATTATAGGTAATAATGTGCAAATGGCAGGCCACGTGCATGTGGGCGACTGGGCGATTGTAAGCGCATTAAGTGCCGTACATCAGTTTGTCAAGATAGGTATACACGCATTTGTTTCGGGTGCATCGCTGGTTCGCAAGGATGTTCCGCCTTTTACAAAAGCCGCCCGCGAGCCTATTTCTTATGTAGGTATCAATTCAGTAGGTTTACGGAGAAGGGGATATAGCAACGAAAAAATTGTCGATATCCAGAATATTTACCGCTACATCTATATGAAGGGCTATAACAACGCCGAAGCGCTTCAAAAGATCGAGTTGGAAATGCCGCCTTCGAACGAGCGCGACGAAATCATCAACTTTATCCGTAACTCGGAAAGAGGTATCATGAAAAGCCCTTTTCAGACAACGGGCACCAGCGAGACGGAAGCCCAGTCTTGATAAAGTATTGGTTTATAAGTAAAAAGGTCCGCTAGCGGACCTTTTTTGCTATTCAAGGATCGTAAGCCGGTCACCTACTTTCAGTTCTCCGAAATCCTGCGCAGTTACATTTTGCCCGAACAGTATCTTATTGCCATTTCGCCGGTACGTTGCCAGGGTTTTTAGCGGCTCTGCACCTTTCTCGGCGGTTTCCGGGTTAATGGTCGTGAGCACGCAGCGTGCACATGGCTTCACCACTTCAAAATGCAGGTCACCGATGGTAATGCGCTTCCATTGATCTTCGGCAAACGGCCCGGTGCCGGTGATGACGAAATTGGGGCGGAAACGTCGCATTTCAATCGGCTCGGCCAGGCGGCCGTTCAGATCGTCCAGTGAAGCCTGTGAAATGACAAGGTAAGGGAAACCGTCGGCAAAGCTGACATTCTCATGATGGTGCGCGTAACGCGGGTCCGCCTTTCTTTCGGTCGAATCCGGCATTACCACCAGCCGGAGGTTGAGGCCGAGCTGCCGGCTGAGCCATGCATCGGCTTTGTCGGAAACGGTGAGCGCACCGGCGGTATCGTCCCATACTTTTACCGTGACGGGCAGCGCGGTGACTGGTTGGTAGGGCACCAGTACAAAATCGTCCGGATCGGCACGCAGGAATATTTTCAATCCCTCGTCCAGTAATGCGACGTCGATCAGCGCCATTTTCTGATGCGCACGCTGTGTGATAAATACGTTTTCGTCATCGATGATCATCCACCGGCGATCGTATTGTAGTCCTCTTTCTTCTGTCAATGCTTTGGTAAGCCTGATCCCGCCGAGCGACTTGACAGGATAGACCCAGATTTCTGATAATATCATGGCCATGATTATTCGATGGTCAGCTTGCGTATACGTTGGTTGGCTGAATCCGTAACAAAAAGATTTCCGTCTTTGTCCAAAGTGCATCCCTGCGGATGTTTAAAAAGGGCATTTTCTCCGGGACCTTCCTCATAACCTTCGATCCCGCCCTTGCCTGCGAGCGTAGTAACATACCCGTCCGGATACACGAGGCGGATGCAATGGTTCCATAGGTCGTTCACATAAAGATTACCCAGTTTGTCGATCTGGATGTTGCAAGGCTGGTTGAACATCGCCTGGCCCGCTTCCCCATCGCGGTAGCCGTTTTTGGTGGGAGTTCCGGCAAATGTTGTTACCATGCCGTCGGCTGCGATTTTCCGGATGCAATGGTTGTGCTTGTCGGCGATGAACATGTTGCCTTTTATGTCGAAATTTAAATAGGAGGGCATATAGAACTTCGCTTCCAGGAGTTTGCCGTCGGCATATCCCGGCGTACTTCCTGCAAATGTGGAAACCTGGCCTTCGCGTGAGACTTTTCTGATCACGCCGTTTTCAGTGTCACAAATCCAAAGCGTACCTAGCTGATCGAATTTTACTCCATAAGGGGCTTTAAAACGCGCTGTTGCCAGGTTGCCGTCCACGAGCCCGGGGCGTTCGGGGTGGCCGGTGACGGTTGTGAGCATCCCGTCCGGAGACACTTTTCTGATGGCGTGGTTTTGATGGTCGGCAATGTAGATAGAGCCGTCGGGTGTGAGTTCAATACCGATCGGGAACTTCATTAATGCCTGATCGCCCTTGCCGTCCTTGAAGCCCGAATGCGGCGAACCGACCACGGTGGAAGTGCTGCCGTCGGTTTCGATGCGCCTCACCAGGCAATTGCCCAGGTCCGCGGCGAACATAATGCCCTCGACATTGGTAGCAATGTTATACAGCGTACCGAATTTTGATTTTTGCGGTGTTCCATCCTCATACCCGGCCTCACCGCCTGAAAAATAGCTGGTAGTAGCCGTATAGAGATAGCGGAATGCCGCCTCCGAGGTGACTTCCTTGCTGTTTACAGTTAAAACCACTTTTCCCAAACCGCATTTGTCGGGCACAACGGCAGTTATTTCCGTATCGGTAACTGCATTAACGACCGCTTTCAGCCCATTGATTTGTAGCAAAACTTTCGAAGCATCGCCCCCGAAATGCTTGCCCTGGATCTTGATAATAGTCCCTTTCTTGCCCATTGCGGGGGTGAAACCGGTCAGTTCAGGCGCTTCATTGCCACCTGCTCCGGGGGGTGTCGGGGAAGGCGAGTCGCCGCACGACAGGCATACAGCCGAAATAATGATGAATGCAAGCCGGACAATTGTTTTCACGGGACGATAAATCTGGTGGTAACCTGGTGTTGCTGTGACTCGACTTGGAGCAGATAAGTCCCCGCCGGAAGTTTTGACACATCCAGCTCCGTTTTGCCGTTTATTATTCTGTTTTCGCGGATCACCGCGCGGCCGACCATGTCGGCAACGGTCATTTGCACATTTTGCTGCATTAATGGCCCGTCAATCTGCATTTTGCCGTGGACCGGATTCGGGTATACCGTGAACGCATTGCGCGTCGGTTCCAATGCGGTGACCACTTCTTTTGGAAAACTGATTTCCCATATCTGTCCCTGGCCTTCCAGCACATATAATTTGTTATCGACGATCTCCGCATCCGTAGGCTGGAAAAAATCGGCGGCAATGCGGTAGGCATTCAATGTATAATCGTCGCCGGCTGCATTTTTCTTTAAATCCAGCATCAACAAGTCCTGGCCGGGGTCTTGCATCGGTCCATAAGTGGCAGAGCCTTCCTGAAAGTTCAGCACAAATCCCTTGCCTTTGTACTCGCCTCCAAAACCGGATTTTGTGTCAAAAACCAGCCCCAGTGGCGATCTGTGAGCGGTAAATGTGCTGATGGACCCGCCCGTTTCGCTCGCGTCCATCACTTTTCCGGTTGCAGCGTCGCGGTACTTGTCTGCATCCGGACCGGCGTTTTGGATCGGTTTGTAGAAAGTCAGGTTCTGCGGTTTTTTAGGATATTGTTTGTCGTCATGAAATGCACCGATCTGGTAGGCTGTGTAATTGCGGTTGATAAGCTTGTCGTCAGCTGGCTGATAGCCTGCAAACTGCATAGGGGTATCATTTCCACCCATTTCCCAGGGGAAGCCGTAATGCGCGCCGGGCCTGATCCAGTTCATTTCCTCGGGATCGTCGCGGTCGCCGGAATTCTCCACACTGAATAGGTCGCCGTTGGCCGCGAATGCGAGGCTAAATGCGTTGCGCACCCCCCGCGCGTGCACATAAGGCGCGAGCGCAGCCGAGTCGTTGGGAAGGAGCAGGTTTTGGGTATTAGCGGGTATTTTGAAAATGCAGGCGGTCAATGGTACTTCGCGCAAGCCGGGGTATCGGCCTTCATTGTCCTTTACTTCGCCATGATCGGTGCGCGAGCCGCTGGCAATGTACATATCCTTACCGTCGGGCGAAAAGCAAACGGCGCTGAACGCGTGGTCGAAAAGCGTTTTGGAAGAAGCGTGTTCCGCTGTTTTGAAGATCTCGGTCCAAACGAGTTGGCCGCCTGTCAGCCTGGCTTTGACAGCCTTGCCATAACCCGAAACTCCTTGCGCAATTACCACATTCCCTGCCAGGTATACGTTACCGTCGTGTAACGCGAGTCCTTGCAGGTAGTTGATACCGTGGTCCTCCGCCGACGCCAGCCTGGTGACACTATAATTTCCCGAGGCGTTCAGGGTAAGGCGGAACAGGTCGCCGTTCCAGGCAATGGTGTAAAACGACTTGTCGGAAGCGTCGTATGCGATCCGGGTTTGCGTATCGGTGCCATCGATGCGGAAAAATGGCTTGATCGCCAGGTCGTTGCGGAGTACGCGTGCCGTTTGTGAAAAAAGCGGATTGGTTATGCCCGTCAGGATCGAAAGAAATAAAATGCCCAGGCAAAAGTGTTTCATACAATCCCGTTTAGGTTAGTAATGCTTCAAAACTCCATTCTTGCAAGCGGGCTGACGGTCTGGTCGCAGAATTGGCCGGCTTCAAACTTGTAATGTGCCGCAATGGCGATCATGGCCGCATTGTCGGTACAATATTCGAAAGCAGGAATATACACATTCCAGCCGAGCTGGTCGCCGAGTTCTTGCAGCGATTTGCGCAAACCTGAGTTAGCGGATACGCCGCCTGCGATTGCGATTTCCTTTATACCCGTTTCGCGAGATGCTTTTTTTAGCTTTTTCAGTAGAATATCAATCAATGTAAACTGAATGCTTGCACAAATGTCGGCGATATTTTCCCTGATAAATTCCGGGTTCTGACGGACCTGTTTTTGCAGAAAATACAAAAAGGATGTTTTGATACCACTAAATGAAAAGTCCAGTCCCGGAATTTCCGGAAGCGGGAATGGATAGGCTTGTGGATTTCCCTGGGCGGCATATTTATCGATCAGCGGGCCGCCGGGATAGGGCAGGTCGAGGAGCTTGGCTGTTTTGTCAAAAGCCTCACCTACGGCGTCGTCGCGCGTTTCTCCGATGATTTCCATGTCGAGCGGGCCGGTAACTTTCACGATCTGCGTATGCCCGCCGCTCACGGTAAGGCACAAAAACGGAAAGGCTGGCTTGGGCGCGTTGATGAAGTGCGCGAGCACGTGCGCCTGCATGTGATTGATCTCGATCAACGGAATATCCAGGCCCAGCGCCATTGATTTCGCGAACGAAGTGCCTACCAGCAATGCACCCAACAAACCCGGCCCCTTGGTAAAAGCAATGGCATCCAGGTCTTTTTTTGCTATTTTTGCGTCATTCAATGCTTTGTCCACCACAGGCAGAATGTGTTGCTGATGCGCCCTCGAGGCCAGCTCGGGAACTACGCCGCCGTACTGGGTGTGGATGAGTTGCGTAGCAACAACATTGGAGCGGATATTCCCGTTTGTTATAACAGCTGCGGAGGTCTCGTCACACGACGATTCAATTGCGAGGATATTCATACTGTGGAAAATATTCGCAAAATTAAGCATTAACAATAAGATAAGCAGTATCCCGCTGCGAAGCTGTATATGTTAAAATTCCTGAAGGCGCTTGGTAATGGTCTGATCGTGGTTGTCATCTTCGCGCTGCTGGCGCTTGGGATTGCTACCACCGCATTGCAGCTGCCTTCGGTTCAAACCTGGGCCGTAGGGTACGTAACGGCCGATATATCAGGTAAACTCGGGTATCCTATCACGATCGGGAAGGTCAATATCAAATGGTTTGATGTGGTTTCGCTTGAAACCGTTTCAGTGAAAGACTCTTCGGGCGCGGATATGATCGATGTCGGCCGGATCGATGTAAATCTGAATGTCAATAACATCATCCGAGACTCGGCGAAAGAGATATTTCTCGATGAGGTCAACGTCTTTCAGCCGAATGTGCATCTGATCATTGTCCCCGAATCGGGCGACCTGAACATCGACGGTTTTATAGCCCGTATCAACGAACTGACTGCTCCCGCGGTACCCAGGCCGCCCAATGCGCCCGAAAACAACACCCCTTTCATCATCGGTAAAGCGAAGGTTATTGACGGAACCTTCGGCTACGACGATCCCCGCCAGCCCCGCGACCGTGGCTCGAGGGTGTTCGACTACTCACATTTCAGCCTGAAACACCTCTACGGCGAGCTGAGCGATTTTCTTGTTCAGGGGGATACGATTGCCTTTCGTGCCAAAAACCTGAAAACGATCGATAAGCAAACCGGTCTGGAAATGCATGACCTGGATACGAAATTCCTTTTTTGCCAGAAGAAAATGGAGTTGAAGGAGCTCGATGCGCACATCGGTAACTCGCATTTAAAGGACGAAGTAATATTCTACTACAACCGTTCAGGAGAGTTAGGCGATTTTAACCATAAAATACGGATGAAGGGGCACCTGGTCGGCAGTCGGGTGGATTCGCAGGACCTGGGCCTGTTTTCGAGTTATATTGACGGGTTGGATGAAACCTGGCAAATATCAGGTGATTTCAACGGCAAGGTCGACGATTTCCTACTCTCCAATACGGACCTGCATTTTGGGAAGAACAGCAGGCTCATCGGCGATATTGGCTTCAAAGGGCTTCCTACGATCGAGGGGGTGTTAATGGATATCCGGTTATCGGTTTCTAAAATCGATCCGACCGACCTGGTGCAATACTACCCCGAATGGGACATGCACCCCGATTTGCAAAAATTTGGGTATACGCTGCTGGATGGCACATTCAAAGGAACGCTGAAAGATTTTGCCGTGAATGCATCGGCGTCGTCCGAGCTCGGCGAACTATCGGGAAACCTGGTATTCCACATTGCGGATGCGAAATCGACTACCTATTCAGGGGAAGTAAAAACGTCCTCTTTCGGGTTGGGAACATTATTGGAAGATGAGGATAACTGGCAGGAGCTGGATTTTGAAGGGGAAGTGTATGGAAAAGGGTTGGAGCTGTCGGTCGCTTCCGCGGATATGAATGCGACCGTTCACCGGGTTGGCTTTCGGAGTTATGATTACAAAAACATCCGGTTGAAGGGCAATCTGCAAAATCAGTATTTCAATGGTCTCGTAAGCTCCCGCGACAGCAACCTGGTCGTGAACCTTGACGGTGAGTTCGATCTTTCCAAACAGCAGAACATGTTTGATGTCAGAGGACTGATCGAAAGGGCTAACTTGAAAGAACTAGGTTTCAGCACGGACCCGATCACCCTTAGGACGCAGTTGAATATCAATGTAACGGGGAATACAGTCGACGAACTGGTAGGCGATGCCAAACTGCTCAATACCTATCTGGTAATGACGAATAAGGAGCGCAACCTGGTAGTGGATACGCTCGTATTTTCTTCAAGAAATCAGCTCGGTAAGCGTCGGTTGCAGCTCGATAGCGAGTTCCTGACAGCCAGGGTGGAGGGTAACTTCCTGCCAACGCAGGCATGGAACGATGTGAGTAGGGTTTTGGAAGAATATAAATTGTATTTCTTTGAAAACGAGGCCAGCAGGAATGAGTATTATGCTAGAAAGCCCTTGAAGATGCTATCGCGCAGGTATGAGATCGACTATTCGGTGGAAACCCATAATCTGTCGCGCTTCCTGGCATTCCTTAGCCCGGATATTTATGTATCGCGGGGGGCGAAGGCCGAGGGGATTTTCAGGATGGACAACACGGCCGTATTGACTTTCAATGCCGTGTCGGATACGGTGAGTTATGGTAAAAATCAGTTTATGAAAGCGGAGGTGGACGTTACTACCTCGAAATTCGTCAACAGTGCCGAAGTACTCGCCTCCATTCTCGTCACGTCCGACAAGCAGCAGATCAGCAAGATGGTGCCAACAGAGAAGATGGAGCTGGAAGGTACCTGGGACGTCGACCACATTGATTTCAACGGTGCCATTCACCAGGTCAAAAGCACCAACCTGGCGAACCTCGCAGGTGAGATACGGTTCCTGCCGGCAGGCCTGGATATCGGTTTCAAAAATTCCAAACTCAATCTGCTCGACGAAGAGTGGAATGTGCCGTCTGAAAGTCTTATTTCGATTGTCGGCAATGACTTTACGATGTCGAACCTTGGTCTGGTGAGCGGAAAGCAGCGCATTTTCCTCAGCGGTACGGCGTCCGAGGATCCGGACAAGAGCCTTTTGCTCGACATTAAGAACTTTAAGCTGGCAAGTTTAAACCCCGTTTTTAACACAAAACTATCGGGGATCATGGACGGCTCTGCTAAGGTGAAGGATATTTATAACAGCGTGATTCTCGATGCAAACTTTGCCATTGAAGGTCTCGGTTATGGTCAGTATGAGTTCGGAAACCTGCTCGGTACGGGCGACTGGGACCAGACCACCAGCGAGTTGCAGGTGGATGCCCAGCTTAATAAGAATGCGAGGCGTGTATTCAGCCTCGTCGGTTCGTACCGCCCGAAACTGGAAACAAATACGCTGAACCTGAAAGCGATTTTCAACCAGGCGGATTTTAAAGCGCTCGAACCGTTTGCGGAGGGCTTGGTGTCCGATATCAGCGGTACAGCGCAGGGAGTTGTATCGATCAGGGGTGTTGTTGATGCGCCGGTTCTGGAAGGATCGCTTACGGTAGACAAGGGCCGGATGAAGTTCGATTATCTCCAATCGGTATTTACATTCAGCGACAAAATCAATTTTACGGAAAGTGAAATCACAGGCAACAATATCCTGGTTACCGACTCCGACGGCAATACAGCCACGCTGCGCGGAGGGGTTTTTCATGATGGTTTCAAGTACTTCTCCCTCGGTTTCAATGCCGACCTACGCAATTTCAAGATATTGAATACCAATGCGAGGGATAATGATATGTTCTACGGAACAGCTTACGTAACCGGCCCTGTGGCAGTTTACGGCCCGATCGACAACCTGAATATCGAAGCCAATGTAACCAGTAATAAAGGCACGCGCATCTACATTCCGCTGGACGGTGCCACCGAAGTGGTGACGCAGGATTACATTCAGTTTGTAAGTAAAATGGCGCCGCCCGACAGTACGGCCGGCGTCCCCGTCGATTCCATCGCCCGGAGCCAGATCGCCGGCGGGATCAAAATGGATTTCAATTTCAACCTTACACCCGACGCGACTTGTGAGATCATCTTCGACAGGCAAACCGGCGACGTGCTGCGCGGCAACGGTAGCGGCCGTCTCAACCTGAATATCGATACCCAGGGCGATTTTACGATGGCAGGTACTTATGAAATTGAAAAGGGAGAGTACAATTTCACATTGCAGAATGTCATCAACAAAAAGTTTAATATCAAGCCGGGCAGCAAGATCGTCTGGGCAGGCGATCCGTACGCCGCACAGCTTGATGTAAAGGCTGGCTACACGCAGATGGTGTCGCTGGCAGGCGTACTGCCGAATACCAGCAACCTGGGTACCGGCAGTGGGGATGCATTATCAAGAAGGTATCCGGTGGAGGTTACCATCGGCTTGTCGGAGCGGCTGATGTCGCCGACGATCCGGTATGATCTTAAAATCCTCGATAACCCTTCATTGAGCACGTACCGGGGTCAATTGGAAGCATTTCAGAACAAGCTGAAGTCCGACGAACAGGAGCTGAGCCGGCAAGTTAGCAGTCTGTTGGTGGTGAACCAGCTTTTGCCCGAAACCAGTCTGGCAACGGTTGGGGGTCAGAACTTCCTCGGAAGCAGTATCAGCGAACTGGTATCGAACCAGATCAGCCGCTGGGCTTCGGGGATCAATGAAAACCTCGAAGTAGGGGTTTCGGGTCTGTCGCTGGACCAAAATGCTTTGAATAACTTGCAGTTGCGCTTCTCGTACCGGTTCCTGAATGACCGCTTCCGGGTAACGCGGGACGGGCGCTTTACTTCCGGCACACAATCGCAAACCGGCGCCTCGCAATACGACGCCGCGAGCTTACTGGGCGAATGGACATTGGAATACTGGCTGAATGCCAAAGGTTCGGTGCGCGTAAAAGCCTATAACCGGAATATCCAGAACAACCTCATGTTCACCAGCGGTACCTTCACGACCGGTGGCGTGAGCATGCAGTTCACCCACAGTTTCAACCGTTTCACCCGCGCCCCGAAACCGGGCGTGCGGGTACCTTTCCTGCCACCGGATTCTACCAGGCAGGATACGACGGGGAAATTGATCTCAGAAAAAGATACTACGCATTAGCGTCCGCCGCAAGCTCCTGCTTGATCGCGTGGATGCGGTCGTTGAAATGCAGGTTTGGGAAATCGAGGCCCGGTACGCAGGTTGCGCCCAGGTAGTCCATAACTTCTTTCGGGTGTGGTACGCGCTGCCCGGTGGAAATGCTGATATGCTTGGAAGTAGTCCAGAGTACGGTTTTAAGCTCGGTACGCAGGTCGTTGGTCATAAAGTACTCTGTCACCATCGTGTCTTCATTGTAAAAGATCACACGCGATGTGATACGTACCCACTCGCTGATGCGCGCGGGCCTTACGTACGCGATCTGGTGCTGGTACACGACCCAGCTCGTACGCAATTCGCGGAACATCGCTTCAAAACTGAAACCATACAACTTAGAAACCTGGTCTTCCCGTGCATTGAAGAAGTAATCGAAATACTTGGAGTTGTTCAAATGCATCAGCGGGTCGCAATCCTGAAAACGGATAATCACCCTCGATTCCGCCTCGACAGGCATGTCGGATAGTTTGGCAGTAAACAGCATGGTTTTTCGTTTATCTTGTTAGAAGTGTTATTCTCCACGATACCGCACAGCCAATCCGCTCAGCATATAGCCTTCCTTGTTCACGCTCGTGTAGTATTTATATTTGACATTGATAATCGCGTCAGCCCCGATTTTCTGTGCTTTCATAACCAGGCGCGCGGTCAGGAGCTCCTTCGTTTTGGCATCATTTCCCCGGAACATCATCCTTTTATCTTTCGTCTGGTCGGCCGTCAGCGAATCCTCGCTGCCGATCTCCACCACCGCGAGTTCTGAATAGGGGCGTTCCAGCGGTTCATTGTCGTACAAAACCTCGATTGGGTATTTGGTATTGGATGAAATTGGTATGCCGGAGCCGGCACAGGCGGACAGCACAACAGCTGCCAGGAAGGAAAACAAAAGCGGGGCCTTTTTAATCTTGATCATTCTCTTTCAATGAGGGACATATTTAAAAACTGTTAGTGGCACCGGATAATTCCTGAAAACCAATCGCGGGTGACCATTGCATGCAACCCATACACGCCGGATACGACATTATGTTGCAACGTATATTATTTTGCCATTTGTCACCAATCGATTGTTAAATGTGATATTGTACATTATTTTCAAGGATTGTAAATCTAAACTAATTGATTTTAATATGGTCATGAAATCTGGAAGAACAAATTTGTTCAGGCGGAGCTCGCTCGCCGGAATCGTGCTTGCCTTGGTGCTGGCAATGCCTTCCGAAGCACAGCAACTACCGAAGGGCGTCACAAAAGTGACATCCGTTGAGGGAATTACGGAATACAACCTTGAAAACGGCCTCAAAGTACTGATGTTCCCCGACCCGTCGAAGCCGACGATTACCGTGAATGTGACCTACCTCGTGGGGTCGCGTCATGAGGGTTATGGAGAAACCGGTATGGCCCACTTGCTGGAACACCTTGTATTCAAAGGCACGCCGAAGCATACCAACATCCCTCAGGAGCTTACCGAGCACGGCGCGCGCCCGAACGGCACGACCTGGTACGACCGCACCAACTATTTTGAAACCTTTTCCGCTTCCGAGGAAAACCTCAAATGGGCGCTGGACCTGGAATCCGACCGGATGGTGAACTCGTTCATCGCGAAAAAAGATCTCGACAGTGAGTTCAGCGTCGTCCGTAATGAGTTTGAATCGGGGGAAAACAGCCCGTTCCGGGTACTGATGCAAAGGGTCATTTCAGGAGGTTACCTGTGGCACAACTACGGCAAATCAACAATCGGTAACCGTTCCGACATTGAACGCGTTCCTATCGATAATTTGCAGGCATTCTATAAAAGATATTACCAGCCCGACAATGCCGTGCTGACCGTCGCCGGAAAGATTGATGAACCCAAGACACTGGCGTTGATCAACGATTATTTTGGTAAAATCCCGAAACCGACCCGCATTCTTCCGCAATCGTATACGGTGGAGCCTACCCAGGACGGCGAGCGCTTTGTGGAGCTGAAAAGGACTGGTGATGTGCAAATGCTGATGGCGATGTACCACATTATGCCTGGCTCGCACGCCGACTATCCTGCCATGGAGGTGCTGACCGAAGTGCTTACCACCGAGCCAAACGGCAGGTTGTACAAAAATCTGGTGGATACCAAGAAAGCGTCGTCGCAATTCGGATATACTTTCCAGTTGTACGACCCGGGTTTCGTTTTGTTTGGGGCTGAAATCCTGAAAGAGAAGTCGTTGGAAGAGGCGAAGAAAGCATTTACGGCTACGCTGGATTCGACAGCTATGATCAAATCTTCGAAGGAAGATGTTGAAAGGGCGAAAACGACGATCCTTAAAAACTGGGACCTCGAATTCCGGAACTCGGAAAGGGTAGGGCTAAGCATCAGCGAAGCCATCGCTACGGGTGACTGGCGCCTTGCATTCCTCTTCCGTGATAATATTCGCAAAGTGACGCCTGAGGACGTGGCCCGGGTTGCTCAGTATTATTTCAAACCGTCCAACCGTACACTCGGAACGTTTACGCCGGAATCTAATCCGGTAAGGGCGGAAATCCCCGAGGCGCCGAAAGTGGCTGACCTGGTAAAAGATTACAAAGGCGAAGCCGTGGTAGCCGAAGGCGAAGCATTTGATCCGTCGCCCGCGAACGTGGAAAGTCGTACCGCGCGGGTAGAAAAGGCCAATACCATCGAAACAGCATTGCTTCCCAAAAAGACACGCGGCAACGTGGTAGCTGCACGCATTACCTTGCGTTACGGGGACGAAAAAAGTCTGCAAAACAAAACGGCCATCTCCGACCTGACGGGCTCGATGCTCGACAAAGGCACGAAAACCAAGACCCGCCAGCAGGTCAAGGACGAATTCGATCGCCTGAAAGCGCGTGTAAGCTTCTTCGGAGCAGCCAACCAGGCGGGGGCAAGCATCGAGACAACCAAAGAAAATCTGCCTGCGGTAATGAAACTGGTGGCCGAAGTTTTGAAAACTCCTGCATTCGACGAAAACGAGTTTGAAAAACTGAAACAGGAAGAGCTCGCAGGCATCGAATCGCAGCGCAGCGAACCGCAGGCTATTGCATTCAACCAGTACCGCCGCCTCGTGTCCCCATATCCGAAAAGCGATATCCGGTATGTAGGTACGTTCGACGAGGATGTGGAGAGTATTAAAACTACCACGATCGATCAGATCCGCCAGTTCCACAAAGATTTTTACGGAGCAAATAATGCATCGGCAACAGTGGTGGGTGATTTTGACAAAGATGCGATCCAGAAAATCCTGAACGACGAGTTCGGAAGCTGGAAGAGCGCCAAACCATTTACACGTATCGCATCGCCATACCAGGCCGTGAAATCCGAAAACAAATCGATTGAAACACCCGACAAGGCGAATGCCATGTTTGTGGCAGGTTTGAATATGCCATTGCAGGATACCGATCCCGATTATCCGGCGCTCATCATGGGCAACTACATGCTCGGCGGTGGCTTCCTGAACTCACGTCTGGCCACACGCATCCGTCAGAAAGAGGGATTGAGCTATGGCGTAGGGTCGCAATTCTCGGCGAGCCCGCTGGATAAGAATGGTACATTCATGTCGTATGCTATTTATGCCCCGCAAAATGCCGAAAAACTGGAAGCGGCATTCAAGGAGGAAATCGATAAAGTAATGAAAGAAGGGTTCACAGCCGATGAATTGAAAGCCGCGAAATCGGGTTACCTGCAATCTCGTCAGGTGGCGCGCTCGCAGGATGCTTCGTTGACAAACACCCTTACCAGCAACCTTTATCTGAACCGTACCATGCAGTGGGACGCGGATTTCGAGAAAAAGATCGAAGCGCTCACACCGGATCAGATCAAGGCGGCATTCAACAAGCATATCGATTACAATAAGCTCGTGATCATCAAGGCGGGGGATTTTGAGAAAGCTAAAAAAGGTGCCCAGTCAGCCGGCGCACCGGCCCAGCTCGGCGGAAGCGATAAAAAGTAAGATTAAAATTAAATTAAGATTCAGGAAGCCGGTCGTGAAAAGCACGCCGGTTTTCTGCTTTTAAACGTAGTACATCTTTATCTTTGCCGAGTACTTACACGGAACCTTACTGCTGTCAATAGCATCACCATGAAATTGATCTACCATCCGCTTCTCAGAGTTTTGTTCGCCGGGCTCGTTCTCAGTCAACCGGTTTTTAGTCAAACCAAATCTAAAACGGCTCCCGAAGCCGCTAACAAACTGACCAGGCCCAAACTGGTAGTGGGCATGGTTGTTGACCAGATGCGCTACGATTACCTTTACCGCTATTACGACAAATACAAGGAGGGCGGTTTGAAACGACTGATCAATGAGGGATTCAATTGCCGCAACAACCACTATCATTATGCGTTGACGGTGACTGCGGCGGGCCATTCGGCGGTTTACACCGGCTCGATGCCAGCCATGAATGGCATTGTAGGTAACGATTGGTACGATGCCGCACAGGCCAAAAATGTGTATTGTACCGATGACAATACCGTTGCGACGGTCGGTAGCAGCAATGTGACGGTAGGCAAAATGTCGCCGAAAAACCTGCTGGTAACCACCGTGACTGATCAGCTGCGGATAGCCACAAATTTTCGGTCCAAAACTATCGGCGTTGCGATCAAAGACCGGGCGTCTATTCTGCCGGCAGGTCATGCGGCCTCTGGTGCCTACTGGTTTGATTCCAAAACCGGGAATTTCGTAACGAGTACCTATTATATGAACAGCCTGCCGCAGTGGGTGACTGATTACAACAGTCTGAAAAAGCCCGCCGAATACATGGGGAAAGGCTGGAATACGTTGCTGCCGATTGCAGAATATACCCAAAGCTCACCGGACGACGTGCCCTGGGAAGGGAAACTTTCAACCGCCACGAAACCGGTATTCCCGCACGACCTCACGGGCAATGCAGGCGATGCGTACGGTCCGATGACGACCTCTCCCTGGGGCAATACGATTACGAAGGAAATGGCCATTGCGGCGATCAAAGGAGAAAATCTGGGGAAAGGTAAAGAAACCGACTTCCTGGCCGTAAGCTTCTCTTCTCCTGACCGTATCGGGCACATGTTCGGTCCCAACTCTGTGGAACAGGAAGACGATTACTTGAAGCTCGACATGGAATTTGCCGATTTCTTCAACTTCCTCGATAGCTGGGCCGGAAATGGCAATTACACCGTATTCCTCACCGCCGACCACGGTGCAATGGACGTGCCTGCATTCTGGCAGGAGCATAAATTACCTGCCGGATTGATGAGTGCCACCACTTTGACGCGCACCATCGTAAAGGCATTGAATGACGCATACGGAGAGGCTGAATATGTTTCTGCATTTGAGAACTATCAGATATATCTTAACAAAGCGGTCCTGAAAGAGAAAAAAATTACTGTTGCGGATGTGTATCAGACATTGCGTGATGCATTACTTGCCGTTGATGGCGTGGCTGATGTGATTAACCTTCGTGACATGGGCAAAGCGCCGTTGAACACTTACCAACTGGAGTTGTTCAAGAACAATATCAATGCGAAACGGAGCGGCGATTTGCAGGTATTGTTGCAACCAGGCTGGTTTGCCTCCACGATGAGCACCGGTACCGACCACGGCACACCTTACAACTACGACACGCACGTGCCTTTCCTGCTTTATGGCTGGGGTATCAATAAGGGCGAAACGCTTCGCCGTACTTCCATTGCCGATATTGCGCCTACCATTTCTGCATTGCTGCACATCCTGCCGCCGAGCGGAAATGTCGGTAATCCCGTACAGGAAGCATTGAAAAAGTAGTCTCAAAAGAATATCCGCCGCGGGGCCGTATGGTGCTCCGCGGCTTTTTGTTTTATCTAAACCCCTTAAATTGTGAGAAAACTCGCTTGCTGGGTATTAGCAGCAATGGCTACAACGGCCGTTTCTGCGCAAACTCCCAAGAAGGCCGCAGCCGCGAAGGCCGCCGCCGCGAAGGCGTCGACCATTGCCCGTCCCAAACTGGTTGTAGGAATTGTAGTGGATCAAATGCGTTACGATTACCTGTATCGCTACTATGACCAGTATACCGAGGGCGGTTTCAAAAGAATGATGAATGAGGGTTTTAACTGCCGCAACAACCATTACAGCTACGCACTTACCGTGACGGCCGCCGGGCACGCTTCGGCATACACGGGCTCAGTTCCAGCAATCAACGGGATCGTTGGCAATGAATGGTACGATCCCATTGCGAAGCAGGATGTGTATTGCGTGGAAGACAGCACGGTGAAAACCGTGGGTAGCAATAATGTAGCAGTAGGCAAAATGTCTCCGAAAAACCTGCTTGTTAGCACGGTGACCGACCAGCTCCGCATTGCTACCAATTTCCGTTCTAAAACCATCGGGGTAGCCATTAAAGACCGCGGTTCGATCCTTCCTGCCGGCCACGCAGCCAATGCGGCATACTGGTTCGATTCGAAAACCGGTAACTGGGTGAGCAGCACCTATTATATGGATGACCTGCCGCAATGGGCCAAGGATTATAATGCAAAGAAAAAGCCTGCGGAATATGCGCAAAAGGGCTGGGATCTTCTTTTGACTGCCGATGCTTACACACAAAGCTCTCCCGACGATGTGCCCTGGGAGGGGAAACTGCCCGGAGCGAAAAAGCCGGTATTTCCTTACGAACTCGTGGGAATGTCGGGCGATGCATTCGGCATTGTGACTGATACGCCGTGGGGTAATACGATCACCAAAGAAATGGCGATCGAAGCGATCAAAGGCGAGCAACTCGGGAAAGGCAACGATACCGATTTTCTCGCTATCAGCTTTTCTTCGCCGGATAAGATCGGGCACCGGGTTGGCCCGAACTCGATCGAGCAACAGGACGATTTTCTGCGTTTGGACCGTGAATTTGCGGATTTGTTCAACTTCCTGGATGGCTGGGTAGGAAAAGGAGAATACACGGTGTTCCTCACAGCCGACCACGGCGTGGTGGATGTGCCTGGTTTTGCAAAGGAACATAAACTGCCTTCGGGCCTTGTAGACCGTAAATTGCTGACCAATGCCGTTACCGACGCGCTGAACGAGGCATTTGGAAAAGACAAATATGTGGTGGCCACGGATAATAACCAGCTTTATCTCGACCACAGCCTTTTGAAAAAGAAAAATATTACCCTTGCCGCCGTACATAACGTGGTACGGGACGCCGCATTGACGGTACCGGGCATCGCCGACGTGATCGATCTCAGCGACATGGGCAAGGCGCCGCTGAATACCTATCAGCTGGAATTGTATAAAAACAATGTCAATGCGAAACGTAGCGGTGATTTGCAGGTGATTTCGCAGCCCGGTTGGTTCTACGGAACTTCCACGGGGACGTCGCACGGCACGCCTTACAACTATGACACCCAGGTGCCGTTTGTCATGTTCGGATGGGGAATCAATAAAGGGGAGACCGTTAAAAGGACTTCGGTTTGCGACATTGCGCCTACCATTTCCGCATTGCTGCATATCCTGCCAGGCAGTGGAAATATCGGGCTTCCGGTAGAAGAAGCGCTGAAAAAGTAATTTTGATCAGGAATAAAAAAGCCGTGAGCACGACCCGATCGTGTTCACGGCTTTTCGCTTTTATGTATTTCAGGTCAGGATTCTTCCACTATCAGGACAATCCCTTCTGTTTTCTTGATAACAACTTTGCTACCGGCCGGAATATTCCGGTGGTTCTCGGAAATAGCCTTCCATTCAGCGCCGCGATAGTAAATGCGACCTTCGCCATTGCCGGGAATGTCGCGGATCACCATGGCGGTTTCGCCTTCAAACTCGTTATATTCCGCTGCTGAACGTCGTTCGAGCAACCTGCGGGCATGTTTGCGTAGTACAAGCAACGAAAAGAGGGAAATCGCCGAAAAGGCGAGTATCTGGCTTTCGGTGCTGGGCAGCAGACCGATGGAGGTAAGGAGGGAAGTTAACAATGCGCCTGCCGCGAAAAAGACGAACACGAGCATGACGCTGACCAGTTCTGCCAGGAGCATCACCAGTCCTACGATGAGCCAAATTTGTGGTAAGGTCAAATCCATGATACTAGTGCTTCTGTTCAGACGATTTGACTACGGTTAATGCGGTGGCGATCAGCGAACCCATGTCGGCCAGGTTGGCAGGAAGGATCAGTGTATTGCCTGCTTTGGCGATCTTGCCGAACTGCTCTACATAATTTTCGGCCACTTTCAGCTGCACAGCTTCCGCTCCACCTTCTTCGCGGATCGCCTTTGCTACCAGCCGGATACTCTCGGCAGTAGCCTCTGCAACCGATTTCAATGCCGATGCCTCACCTTCTGCTTCGTTGATTTGCCGTAAACGAATACCTTCCGATTCCAGTACCACTTTCTGTTTTTGCCCCTCGGCTACATTGATCGCCGCCTGCTTTTCACCATCCGATTGCAGGATCACCGCCCGCCGTTCACGTTCCGCCTGCATCTGTTTTTCCATCGCAATCAGTACGCTTTGCGGAGGTGTGATATTCTTGATCTCGTAGCGGAGCACCTTCACGCCCCAGCCTGTTGCGGCCTCGTCGATGGATTCCACGACGGCACGGTTAATGGTCATACGTTCTTCAAATGTCTTGTCCAGGTCCAGCTTGCCGATCTCGCTCCGCATGGTGGTTTGGGCTAGTTGAATGACGGCAAAAGTGTAGTCAGAGATACCGTATGCCGCTTTTCTCGGATCGATTACCTGGATAAATATAACCCCGTCCATACGCACCTGCACATTATCGCGGGTGATACAGATCTGCTCGGGAATGTCGACGGCCGCTTCTTTCAGCGTGTACTTGTAGGCAATCCGGTCGAAAAAGGGAATGATGAAGTTAACGCCCGGTTGAAGCACCGCGTAAAATTTTCCCAAACGTTCCAGAATGTAAGCACTTTGCTGCGGGACAACCTTGACGGTCATCAGAATGGAGAGTACAACCAGTACGAGCAGAACAATGAAAGGGGTCATAACAAGTCGGTTTAAGGTCTATGGCGAAAATAACACGAAGGCACCGTCATTCCTACCGGTCTCGGACTAATGTAAGGTAACGGTGCCCGTCGGTCGAACCGCCGGATAAATGGTTCCCTGGCTAGGGGATTAAAACCCTTTGCCTGCCGAGGTCTTCACTTTCCTTTCCGTACAGTCGAATGACATACACGCCCGAAGGCAGCCCGATGATTTCAAATGAGAGCCTTGGAGTGGAAATTGCCCTGACCGCGACGCCCATTTCGTTGTAAAGCCTGGCGGTGTAACGTGAGCCTTGATTATCTGCACCGTTTTGAAATATAATCCGGTAGGTATGACGGCCCGCCGGGACCACAAACCAATCCACTTGCTTGCAACGCAGCCTTGCGAATCGGATGGACGATCTTTCGAATGTGCCGTCGACGTCTACGATCCGGAGGCGATAGTAGTTGGTCAGGTTGGGTGAAGCGTCGTCAAAAACGTAATGCAGGGCTGTTTTGGAAGTTCCGGTTGCTTTAACCCTGCCAATCTCCCTGAAATCCCGTCCATCTGTACTCCGCTCGATAGAAAAGTAATCTGCGTCGGTTTCCTCGGAGGTGTTCCACCGCAGCCTGAGGTTGCAATCGGTGGTTTCTATTTCAAATTTTTCCAGACGTACCGGTAACGCCTCGTTGACAATGCTGCTGAAAAATGCAAAGACCGCCGCGGTAACACTTATTTCCTGCACGGTAAATTCGGCCATTTCCACGGCCTGGCGTGCATCGGTGTATCGCCGCAGCACAGGATAAGGATCTTCTTTACGATAGCCTAGCGGGTATCGGTTCTGCGGGTCCTGAATAGCAAAGCTGGAAGGCCTGTTCATCAGCAGTGAGGCCGCCGGCCCGAATACCGGTACGCCAGGGACCGGCTCGGGGAACTTGCCGGGCACCGTCGACCAATGCAGCGGGTATTTGGGAGAATACTTGCCTGCGCCGGTAATGAAGCATTGCGAGAGTGGGTTAACGCCGAGCGGAATATCGAGTTGAATTTTGGCATAATCCAGCAATTCCGGCTTTTGGAGCAACGAAGCAAAGAGGATGTAATCGAATGCATAGCTCTGTGCCATCCCGAACGAACCGTACCCGATGTAGCCTTTGAAATGGTGGTAGGCACCGTGGTAGGCGTGGATTTTCATCGTGCGATTAAAATAATTGACTAGTACTTCGCTGTTCAGTATGTTTTTGAACTCATCCACCAATGCCGCATTCACAGTAAAAGACGTGGTGGCATAGGCCCAGGCGGCTTTGAAAGTGTGCTGCTGCCAGCTCATAGTCGCGTGGAACTGGTGTGGGATCTGCCCATACCACTCGTTGAAATCTGTATTGTAGAGGTTTTCTCCCGTTGTTTTGTAAAGCTCCGCGGCTGCCCAGGCCCGGTTATCCGCATCGATCGGATCGGGGTAGGGACCTGCATTTATACCGGGCACATTAACCGGCGGGGTCGGTGTGAGATGATCTTTCAGGAACGCCCATGCACTGCGGGCTTTTTCGAGGCAGGACGAGGCGTAAGTCGCATCGAATTTCTTGAAGTTCCGGGCAGCCATAGCCATCGATGCGGCGAAGAGCGCGGTGGATTGCGTAGTTTTTTCGGAAACATATAATGTATTGTGCTCGTCGCCGGGCAGGCCTTGCGACCATGTTGCCGGGGTGACCCGAAAGTATACCCCGCCGTCCGGTGCCTGCATTTGCATGAGCCAGTCGGTTTCATATCTGGCCTCATCAAGCCAGTCGGGAATTCCGTTGCCGCTTTCCGGGGAGTTCAAATGCTTGTCGGGGAATTTTTCAGGATAGAGTTCAAATGCTGTGAACAGAATGAATAATGCGCTCGCCGCTGTGGGTACGTAGCGCCCGTAGTCGCCCGCGTCCAGCCACCCGTATTGCATAGGAATATTGGTTCCGGGCGGATAGTCTGAAGCGGAATGTAGGGGAGAATTGAAATGTGAGCTATGAATTTGCGCCGTTTGGGATGGTAAGCCTTCGCGTGCCCATGTACCCGCATGTGCCGCTTCGAGCTTCCCCGATCGCTGGTAGTACAATGCTCTAGCCGTGTTATAATAAAGGTCATTGTAACAATCGGCGGATATGCTAAAAG
Organism: Dyadobacter sp. OTU695; assembly: GCF_038440355.1. NCBI lineage: Bacteria > Pseudomonadati > Bacteroidota > Cytophagia > Cytophagales > Spirosomataceae > Dyadobacter > Dyadobacter sp. OTU695. The sequence continues at coordinate 87,841 of NZ_JASATN010000001.1, forward strand.
TCTCCGACCTGCCATAGCCAGGGATGTAGATATAGTATTGACCGGGCGTTTGCCATGACGAAAAATCGATTTCAAATACCCGTTCTCCACTGAATGCGGAGTCGGATTTGAGATATTGGCAGGTCCCGCTGAAAACGGATTGCTGGTCGGTCCCGATAAGCTGGAATGCCGGCGGTGAGATGGTATCGACAGGCATGAACGAGGCGTCGCCCAGAAACCTTCCCAATTTCCCTAATTTCGGGCTCTCCGGCAGGTATCCGACCTGATTTGCCTTCACGTTGCCACGGATTTCGGTATCATTGAAAGTAACTGTGGTATCAAGGTCCGTTTCATTGCCGTCGGTATCGCGTATCGTACCGGCTTGCAGGCGATAGGAATTGCCGTTTTTGAATGGTTTGTCAAAGATCAGGTATAGTTCAAAAACAATGTCCGGCTCGCCCGCAGACGAAAGCCCTTTTACAAAACTATGCAGACCAACAAGGACCGGATTAGAAGTGGTTTGGTAACCTGGGTCCATCGTTGAATGCACCGAGTAACGATTTGTGTCGTGGCATCCTGTGGTATCGAATCTTTCGCTGATTGTCAGCAGCATAACGCGGTCGGAAACCGGTGAAGATGTTATGGACGGATTTCCGGGCAGTGAGCCGGCTTGCCACGCATTTGCACTGCCGGCCACCAGCATAATCATCAATAAAATCGCTCTTCCCATCACATTTCATGTTTAGTTCAGGATAGGTAGAAGCAATACCTGTGCCGTTTTAACAGTAAAATGAATGAGAGCTTCCAACCGGCGATGCTTATTTATCAGCCGGTTGGAATAATAAAAACAATACCTAGAAGGAAAGTGAAGGAGATTTCTGAACGGGCACTTAGTTCCTCAGTATCTCCTTGGAAATCACTATTTTCTGTATTTCGCTCGTGCCCTCACCGATGGTGCAGAGCTTGCTGTCGCGATAGAATTTTTCGGCGGGGTAGTCTTTAACGAAGCCATACCCTCCGAAGATCTGCACCGCTTCATTGGAAACGCGCACTGCTGTTTCCGACGAATGGTACTTGGCCACCGAACTTGCCAATGTTACTTTTTCGCCTGCATCTTTCAATGCGGCGGCATGGAAAGTGAGCAGCGAGGATGCCTGCACATCGGTATACATATCGGCCAGTTTGAATGCAATAGCCTGAAAATCACAGATCGCTTTGCCGAATTGCTTACGCTCTTTGGAATAGGCCAGTGCAGCCTCATACGCGCCCCAGGCCGTGCCTACGCCCAATGCCGCAATAGAAATGCGGCCGCCGTCCAGCACTTTGAGCGACTGGATAAATCCGTCGCCGATTTCACCAAGTCTCTGGCTGTCGGGAATGCGGCAATCCTGAAAGAGCAGTTCTACAGTTTCGGAGGCGCGCATTCCGAGTTTGTCTTCCTTGCGGCCCGGGCTGAAGCCCGGGGTTTTGCTGTCGAGTACAAATGCCGTGGCGCCATGTTTGTCGCCGGGTTCGCCGGTTCTGGTCATGACTACGAGCACATCGGCGCTTTTGCCGTTGGTTATGAAGTTTTTAGACCCGTTAATGACCCAGTCGTTGCCGTCGCGCACGGCCACTGTTTGCATATTGCCCGCATCGGAGCCGGTATTTGGCTCGGTCAGGCCCCACGCGCCTACCAACGAGCCAGTTGCGAGGCCGGGGAGGTACTTTTGCTTTTGTTCGTCGCTACCGAACATGTATATATGATTGGTACAAAGTGAATTATGCGCCGCCATAGACAATGCAACCGACGGATCCACCTTGGCCAGCTCGACAATCGCCGTAACGTATTCGCGGTAGCCGAGGCCCGCGCCGCCCAGGTTTTCCGGAATGAGCATTCCCATGAGTCCGAGCTCCCCCAATGCCTTGAAAAGTTCTTTCGGAAAATGTTGCTCCTCATCCCAGGTGCGGATGTGCGGCTTGATATGCAGCGCGGCAAAGTCCCTGACCGTGTGTTTGATAAGGTTACAAATTTCGTCGGAAGGGTTTGCAGTCAGGTCTTTTTCTCGTGTGTCCATAGATGTTGATGCTTATATTTGTGTGAGTACCCAATGATAGTGAGAATGCGACAAAATCGCTAGCCAGTAACGAACAAATCCAAATGGCAGCGGTGTAGATTCACTTAAAAAAATTACTTTTGCAACCGTCCCGACGTACTGGACTTAGTTAAGTACAATTCCCGGATTTTATTTACGAGTGCCAAAACAGCTATATAATAATTAACCGTTTATGAAAATTGCAGTAGTAGGAACAGGATACGTTGGTTTGGTGACGGGTACCTGCTTTGCCGAGACCGGCAACCAGGTGACTTGCGTCGATATCGATGTCAGAAAGGTTGAACGCCTTCAAAAAGGAGAAATACCCATTTATGAGCCAGGTCTCGACGTTCTTTTCGACCGCAACGTGGCCGAAGGACGCTTGGTGTTTACGACCAACCTGGCCGAAGGTATCAAGGATGCGCAGGTGATATTCCTCGCATTGCCAACGCCTCCGGGCGAAGACGGCTCCGCCGACCTTAAATATATTCTCAAAGTTGCCGACGACCTCGGGCCGATCCTGGACCAGTACGCGGTGATCATCGACAAAAGCACGGTTCCTGTCGGAACAGCTGAGAAAGTACGGGCCGCGATCGCTAAAAATGCGAAAGTGGATTTCGACGTGGTATCCAATCCGGAGTTCCTGCGCGAAGGCGTAGCTGTGGAAGATTTCATGAAACCTGATCGTGTAGTGGTAGGTACAACCTCGGAAAAAGCCAAAAAGGTGATGGAGAAATTGTACGCGCCGCTGGTACGCCAGGGTAACCCGGTTATCTTCATGGACGAACGCTCGGCCGAGATGACCAAATATGCAGCGAACTCGTTCTTGGCGATGAAGATCACCTTTATGAACGAAATCGCGAACCTTTGCGAGAAAGTAGGTGCCAATGTGGACGATATTCGTCGTGGTATCGGGACCGACAGCCGTATCGGCAAGCGCTTCCTGTTTGCGGGTATCGGATATGGCGGTAGCTGTTTTCCAAAAGACGTTCAGGCCCTGGCCAAAACTTCACTGGATTACAATTACGATTTCCGTATCCTGAAATCGGTGATGGATGTAAACTACGATCAGAAGAAGAAGTTGCTTCCGATGGTCGATAATTATTTTGCAGACGGCCTGAAAGGAAAAACCATCGCGGTTTGGGGATTGGCTTTCAAGCCTTATACCGACGACATCCGCGAAGCTCCCGCATTGGAGAACATCGAAGCATTGCTGGCAGCGGGCGCGAAGGTGACTGTTTACGACCCGGAAGCGATGAACAACGTGAAGGGTGTTCTGGGCGACCAGGTTACATTCTGCCACACGCCTTATGCGGCTTTGGATGATGCGGACGCATTGATGATCTTTACAGAATGGCCTCAGTTCCGCACGCCGGAATTTGAAAAAATGGGTAAACTGCTGAAAAACAAAGTGATTTTCGATGGCAGGAACCTGTACGAACTCGACCAGATGCGCGAAATGGGCTATACCTATTACAGCATTGGGCGCGAGAAAGTAGTACCGGCCTGATCATAAACTAATAGATACTTTAACTTACTCATCTTAATGAAACGTGTTTTAATTACGGGAGCAGCAGGTTTCCTGGGTTCGCACCTCTGCGAGCGTTTTTTAAAGGAGGGAATGTATGTGATCGGGATGGATAACCTGATCACCGGCGATATGCGCAATATCGAGCACCTGATGCCAAACCCGAATTTCGAGTTTTATCATCATGATGTGACCAAATATGTGCACGTACCGGGCGAGCTCGATTACATTATGCACTTTGCTTCTCCCGCCAGTCCGATCGACTATCTGAAAATTCCTATCCAGACGCTCAAAGTAGGGGCAATGGGAACGCATAACCTGTTGGGACTGGCCCGTGCTAAAAAATCACGTTTCATTATTGCTTCCACTTCGGAGGTGTACGGCGACCCGCTGGTGCACCCACAAACCGAAGATTACTGGGGCCATGTAAACCCGATCGGGCCGCGCGGCTGCTACGATGAGGCGAAACGTTACCAGGAGGCGATCACGATGGCTTATCACCGTTACCACGGCCTCGAAACCCGTATCGTCCGTATCTTCAATACCTACGGCCCACGAATGCGCCTCAACGACGGACGTGTGCTGCCAGCATTCATGGGTCAGGCGCTGCGTGGCGAGGACATTACCGTGTTCGGCGACGGTACGCAAACCCGGGCTTTTTGTTATGTGGATGATCTGGTGGAAGGTATCTACCGCCTGTTGATGAGCGACTACTCGTTGCCTGTCAACATCGGTAACCCCAAGGAAATTACGATCGGCCAGTTTGCTGAAGAGATTATTAAGCTGACAGGTACCGACCAGAAAGTGGTCTACAAGCCGCTTCCGCAAGACGATCCGAAACAGCGCCAGCCGGATATATCGAAAGCGAAAGAAATTCTTGGCTGGGAGCCGAAAGTATCCCGTGAAGAAGGCCTGCGCATTACTTACGACTACTTCCGCAGCCTGCCGAAAGAGCGGTTGTATGAAGAGTCGAACCACAGGGGATTCGAAGGATTCTCGGCGAAAAAGTAGTTAGTACTTCGGCTGTCGGCAGTCGGCTATCGGCCTTTTTAGTTCGATAACCGACTGCCGTCTTTTTTTACACCCCAAAAAAGCCGACTGCCGAAAGCCGACAGCCGAAGTATAAAAAAATCGACCGCCGAAAGCCGACAGCCGAAGTTTGGTTAAGGTAGGGAATCAGTCTATACTTCCATGATCTCCTTTTCCTTCACGGAGAATATCTGCTCGATTTTTGAAATGTAGCTGTCGGTCAGTTTCTGGACGCGGTCCTCGCTGGATTTAACCAGGTCCTCGGCAACGCCATCTTTCGTCAGCTTACGCAGTGAGTTGTTCGCATCCTGACGGATATTGCGGATGTTGATCTTCGCTGTTTCGATCTCGTTTTTAGCACGTTTTACGAGTTCGCGGCGGCGTTCTTCATTCAATGGAGGAACAGAAATCCGGATCAGATCACCGTCGTTGGAGGGCGAAAAGCCCAGGTTACTGTTGCGGATCGCCTTTTCGATATCGTTGATGATCTTTTTCTCAAAGGGCTTGATCGCCAGTGTCCTCGCGTCGGGCGTGTTGATCGTCGCCACGTTCTGGATAGGTGTCATTGAACCATAGTAATCGATCTGAAGACCTTCCAACATTTGAGGGGATGCTTTTCCGGCGCGGATTTTACCCAATTCAATAAGAAGGTGTTTGATCGCACCGTCCATGGTATCCTTGGCGACGTCCAGATATAATTCTATTTCTTCCATTGTTATATAGTAAGCTGTATTTTCTGTTAATTCGAGATCAATGTGCCGACTTCGCCACCCATTACCAGGTCATAAAGATTGCCGGGTTTGTTCATATCGAATACAATGATCGGCAGATCGTTTTCCTTGCACAATGTGAATGCGGTAAGGTCCATGATCTTGAGGTTTTTGGATAATGCCTCGTCAAATGTGATTTTTGAATACTTCGTGGCCGTGGGGTCTTTCTCGGGATCGGCTGTGTAAACGCCGTCGACACGTGTCCCTTTCAAAACCACTTCCGATTCCGACTCGATGGCACGGAGGCCTGCGGTAGTGTCGGTTGTAAAATAAGGATTGCCGGTCCCTGCTCCGAAGATCACCACACGTCCCTTTTCGAGGTGACGAACGGCGCGGCGGCGGATCAATGGCTCGCAAACCTGCTCCATTTTGATTGCCGACATCAGGCGCGTGTTCATTCCGTGTTTTTCCAGTGAGCTCTGAATAGCCATCCCGTTGATCACGGTCGCCAGCATACCCATATGATCGCCCTGAACCCGGTCGATCCCTGATTTTTCCACGGAAGCCCCGCGGAATATGTTTCCACCACCAATTACGATTGCAACCTGCACGCCGACCTCGGTAATCCTTTTGATTTCCTTGGCATAATTATCGAGAATATTGAAGTCGATGACCTGGGCTTTATCGCCCCCGTTGAGTGCTTCTCCGCTGAGTTTCAGTAATAAACGCTTGTATTTTGGTTCCGGCATGGTTGTGATGTGGTGTTTTGATCCGTAAAAATAAGCGGACGAAGTTCAGATTCACAAGTAATTTAGTGAAACTCCAATAATACCTGGTTTTTTTCCACAATCTGTCCGGGCATCACTTTCAGCGTTTTAATAACCCCGCTCCCTGAGGATTTGATTACATTTTCCATTTTCATCGCTACCAGCACGAGCAGGTTGTCGCCTTTCGCAATACTGTCGCCCTCAGCCACCGCAATGGACTGGATCAGCCCGGGCATTGGGGCTTTCACATGATTGATCTTCTGGGAGGAATTGTTCTGCATTCCCATTTTTTCGAGCAAGAGGTCAAGGTCGTCCTTCGCTGTGGTGTGGTAATGCTGGCCGTTGATGAGTAAATGCGTCGTTTTATCGGCCGGGTTCCGGTCGAGGACTTCGATATTGTAGGATTTGTTTTTCCAGATTATGTGGAAATGGTTATTGCCCAGTGTCGCAATGTCGCCGTCGAAGGCTTTGCCATCAATAAACCAGCCTTCCTTGCGCGGATCAACTTCAAATGTGCTGGCCTCTTCCGGCTGTTCGCCTAGCGGCTTATTACCCACATGTACTTTCAGCATACCATTTCGCTGTAATCGTTGGAGATTTCTTTGAGGATGCTGTCGAGTTCGTCGAACGTTGGTGCTTCCACGAGGCGCATTCTGTAAGGTTTGAAGTGTTCCAGCCCTTTAAAATAGTTGGTATAATGCCTTCTCATTTCAAAAACACCTGCAACCGGCCCTTTCCAGCGGATAGAGAATTCGAGGTGCCTGCGGCAGACATCCACGCGCTGCTCCATCGTAGGCGGCGGCAGTTTTTCGCCCGTTTTAAGATAATGCTTGATCTCGTTGAAGATCCATGGGTTGCCGATCGTCGCACGACCGATCATAATGCCGTCGACGCCGTAGCTGTTTTTGTATTCCAAAGCTTTCTCGGGCGTATCAATATCGCCATTGCCAAAAATAGGAATGGTAATGCGCGGATTTTCCTTGATTTTCGCGATCAGCGACCAGTCGGCGGAACCTTTGTACATCTGCACGCGCGTGCGGCCGTGTACGGATAGGGCTTTGATGCCGATGTCCTGCAAACGCTCCGCTACTTCCTCGATATTTTTGGTGTTCTCGTCCCATCCCAAACGTGTTTTCACGGTCACCGGCAAATGCGTCGATTTGATCACCGACTCCGTCATTTTGACCATTTTGGGGATGTCCTGCAGCAATGCAGCACCCGCGCCGCGGCAAGCGACATTCTTCACCGGGCAGCCGTAGTTGATATCGATCAGGTCCGGGTTCACGCGTGACGCGATCTCCGCACACGAGCCCATCGTTTCCACATCGCTGCCGAAGAGCTGGATGCCCACCGGTCTTTCGTACTCGAAAATATCCAGTTTCTGAACACTTTTGGCAGCATCCCGAATGAGCCCTTCCGACGACACGAATTCCGTGTACATCAAATCGGCCCCATTTTGTTTGCATACCGCACGGAAGGGCGGATCGCTCACGTCTTCCATTGGTGCCAGCAGCAACGGAAAATCACTCAGTTCTATATTTCCAATCTTAACCATAATCCTTCAACACCGCTTCGCAGTAATATGTCCCACGGGGCACCTCCGGAGAGGTAACCCTTCGAGCCGGGTCGCCGGGCCGGTTTGCGAAGCCCTTATTTATAAATTGATAATAAACTGTAAATTTACACCAATTATGCAAAATAGTAACCCGAATCTGGTTGTTTCCCGTGTACCCGGCACCTGGGGCAGTTTATTGGTATTGGTCGGCTTCATGCTCATCGGTATGGCTGTGGGTAACGTACTGGCGGTTATGGTCCTCGCCATTTACCTTGGCGCGGACACGGAAAGTGTAACTGCGCTGCTTACCCAGCTTTTTGCCCAACCCGAAAAAATACCAAATGGATGGAATGCACTGATGATCATGCAGGGAACTGTTCATTTCTTTTCCTATCTGCTTCCGACGCTTATCTACTGGTTCTATATCGAACGCCGGACGATCGGCGACCTGAGTACCCATCGGAAACCCGCATGGCCTATCTGGGTGCTGGCCTTTGTGCTCGTACTGGCATTTATCCCGGTGAACAGCAAATTCATCGAGTGGAATGCGGCGATGGACCTGCCCGATGCACTCTCGGGGCTCGAAAAGTGGATGCGGGATAAGGAAGACCAGCTTTCGGTCATGACGGAGTTTCTGACGAGTTATAAAAGTTTTGGTCAGCTGCTGATCGCATTATTCGTCGTGACGCTGCTGCCGGCCTTGGGGGAGGAGATGCTTTTCCGCGGGGTAATCCAGACGAAGCTTTTCCAGGAATTGCGTAATATCCATGTCGCGATCTGGCTGTCGGCGGCTATTTTCAGTGCTATTCACTTTCAGTTTTACGGCTTTTTGCCACGGATGATGCTTGGTGCATTGTTCGGCTATCTGTATTATTGGACCGGCAATTTGTGGGTTGCAATCCTTGCACATTTCGTCAATAACGGTTTTGTGCTGGTAATGATGTACTTGCACAATGTGGGGCTTGTCAAGATCAATATCGAAGAATCGAAATCGATGCCGTTCGTGCTCATTCTGGCTTCGCTGGTGGTTTCGACAGCCATACTCGGGGCGATCAGGAGGAACGGACAAGTGGCGGGACCAGGTGTGCCCAACAACTTTTAAGATAATTTAACATTTCAAAATAATGGATGATAATTGGGCGAAGGCCTACCAGAGCGGACAGGCGATCCGGGCGGAAATAGCCCGCGAAATTTTGGAACAGAACGGGATCGGAGCGGTGATTGTGAACAAGCAGGATAGCAGCTATCCCATCTTCGGAAACTTTGAAGTGCATGTGCCCGCGGCTGATCTCGAGAAGGCCCAAACAATATTGACGAATGAAGAAGCGCTTAAACAACCTGAGTAATTTACAGCAAAGGACCATCACCGGGTTAGCGGGCGTATTTGTCATCATTACTTGCATTGTTTATAGTGAATGGTCGTTTCTGCTCCTGTTTTGCGCCATCAGTTCGCTCACGCAGCTCGAATTTTACAAACTGCTCGGCCTCGACGGCAACCAGCCCCTCACTTATTACGGCACGTTCTGTGGCACAGTCATGATACTTCTTGCGTATTTGATTGAGCAGGACATTGTGAAGTTTGAAAATTACTTCATTATCAGCCCCTTGCTGTCGATGATCTTTTTTATCAAACTATACAAAAAGAACGACCTGAAACCTTTCACAAACATCGGTTTTACGTTCCTGGGCATTATTTACGTGGCATTGCCGTTCGCAATGATCATCGTAATGGCCCTGCGAGGTGGAACGTACAATTACGAGATCGTGCTGGGAAGTTTATTGTTGCTTTGGGCGTCGGATATCGGAGGGTATTTTGCCGGTACCAAGTTTGGGAGAAGGAAGCTTTTCGAGCGTATTTCACCTAAAAAATCCTGGGAAGGATCGATGGGAAGTGCGGTTTTTGCGGGCATTATCGCGTTTGCGCTGGGGTATTATTTCCGTACCTTCGAACCCTGGAAGTGGTATTGCATCGGTGCGATTATCGTCGTGGTAGGCACTTATGGCGACCTGGTGGAGTCGCTGTTCAAACGGAGCATCGCGATCAAGGATTCGGGAAGTAGTATTCCCGGTCACGGCGGTTTTCTCGATCGTTTCGACGGGCTTTTACTGTCGGCACCATTTATTGTTACATTTTTGAAGTTATTTTCCTGAGTAAAATCGCTTTGTATCAAACGCAGAGCAATGCCCGGTTACTCGGGGCGTTTGTAAAATAAGGAACGGAATTTTTACAAGCTTTCGGCAGACACTATTTGAAGGAAATTTATCATCGTGCTAATCAAAGTCTCCGGGTGTTTCGGAGCGTAATCTGGAAGGAATGAAACGGAGTCTTTTAATATTTTTCCTCGTGCTTGCGGGAATGTTAGGTGGGCGGGAAGCAGTTGCTCAAGGTGAACAGAAAGCGATTATCTTCTCGGGGGTAGTCGTTGGAGGTAAAACCACCGAGCGCCTGCCGGGTGCTACCATTTTTATCGTGAACGCGGGACGGGGAACGCTTGCCAAAGCGAATGGTGAGTTCACGATTCCGGTTTTTCCTGGCGATAGCATCGTGTTTAGTTATGTGGGTTATAAAAAACAATATCATATTGTTCCCCGAAACTACAATGCGGAACTCTATTCGGCGATTGTCGCCCTGCGGGAGGATGTAGTGACCCTTTCCGGCGTGACGATCTATCCTTATTCCACCGAAGAGGAATTCAAGAAGGCTTTCCTTGCACTTAAATTGCCTGATCAGGCGGACCGTGACGCATTGGCAAGGAGTACGGACCCGGATTATATTAACCGGCTTGCCGCTCAGATGCCCAACAATGCACAAACCAACTACCGGTACTCGATGGATCAGCTGATGTTCGGACGTGAGTCCGCGGCCAATAAAGGCTTTGCGACCAGCTTTCCATTCCTGAACCCATTCGCATGGGCCAAGTTTATCAAGTCGGTAAAAAACGGGGATCTGAAGCAAAAGGATTGGAGCAAGGAATTGAATGCTACCCCGCGTGAGAATATCACGAAGCAGGATTTCATTCAGCCTAGCCAAAGCGAAGTGGAGGCGGCCAAGAAAAGGAGCAATAATTAAGCTAGCCCAGCGCCGGTTCGTACTTCTTTAACTGCACATTATTCCCATCAAATACCGCATAATGCTGCTGGGTGACCCATTCGCCGAGGTTAATATACCTTGATTGTGCACCGACGTGCATATCCAGTACGAGATGCCGGTGCCCGAAAATGTAGTAGTCGTGATGCTGAGACGTCTCGACTTCCCTGCAGTATTGGAATAACCATTCATTGTCGGCGCCTAAAAACCGCTCTTCGCCCTTGTTTACGTTGGCCAGCCGGCTGCGTTTCGACCATTCGGAGGCGATCCACATGCCCATATCCGGGTGCACGACGCGGAAGAGCCATTGGAAAAACTTATTTTCGAATACTTTCTTCAAAAACTTGTACGTATGGTCGCCCGGCCCCAAGCCGTCGCCGTGGCCGACAAGCAACTTCTGCTGCCCTGTTTTTGACGTAACGGTAAAATTCACCGGATTGCGATAAATAGGAGCGCCGAGTTCTTCCGTCAGGTAGCCCGACATCCACATATCGTGGTTTCCTGTAAAAATAACCAGCTCGATCCCATCGTCGGCCAGCTCGGCCAGTTTACCCAGCAAGCGCACAAAGCCCTTCGGGACTGCCCGGTTGTATTCAAACCAGAAATCAAAAATATCCCCCACCAGAAAAATCACCTGCGCATCGTGCCGGATGGATTCCAGCCAGCTTACAATTCTTTTTTCGCGTTCACGGCTCGCGGAAGCGGTGGGCACTCCGAGATGGAAATCCGAGGCGAAGTAAATGCGCCGCCCGGGGGCAAGGGTAATGTTTTTTTGCTGGAATAAAAGACTCATGTAGGTATGACAAATGCCGTGCAATTTACAACGTTCGAGTCAAATGAGTGCATAGGCGGGGACGTGACCAGTAACTCAATTAATAATCAGCTAGTTCTGATAAATGTGTAAATTTAGTATAGTGTTCACCCCATTCAATTATGCACATGAAGAAGATAGCAAACTGGGTTACCGGCGTCGTTCTGATGCTGGCTGTAACCCCGGCGGTTTCTGTTGCGCAAGTAAGGATCAACGATCCGGGCCGGGTGGTTGAAAGGCAGGCTGAGAACCGGGCGAACCGGAAGATCGATCAGGCGGTAGACAAGGGTTTGGATTCGGTAGAAGAGGGAATTGGGAATTTATTTAAAAAGAAAGATAAAAAAACAGCTGAAACGCAGCCGAAACCGAGCGGGCAGGCGGGTAATGCAAATGGTAATGCCGACAACGATCCGGCAGGCAACGGCGACAACGCAGCTAATGCCGATGCAGACGGAAAACCAGCTAAGCCGACGCTCAAATCATACAGCAAATTCGACTTTATTCCGGGAGAAAAAATTGTGGCCATCGAGGATTTCTCCCAGGATGCAGTCGGGGATTTTCCCGCCAGATGGAACACGAACTCGTCCGGCGAAGTGGTGACGATAGAGGGCACCGAGGGGAAATGGCTTATGCTTGGGCCGGAAGGCGTGTTTCATCCCGAATTCATAACGGCATTGCCGGAGAACTTCACCCTGGAATTCAACCTAGCTACCACTACCGAATTCAGCTTCTACTCGGGCTATCTGAGAACGGTGATCGCCGAAGTGGCGGTACCGGCGAAGGAGTTTACCAACTGGAAAGGGTTTGACGGCGGCAAAAAGAACGGACTGGAAATTGCTTTGCACCCCAAGGATGCGGGCGGCAGCCAGGGACTCTCAGCATTTAATGTGTTTGGCGAGGACGGCGCTTCCATGATGAAGAATGAAAAGAGCATACCCGCATTTCACACGCCCGACCATAATGTCGTGAAAGTATCGGTGTGGCGGCAGAAAACAAGGTTGCGGGTGTATGTCGACGATTACAAAGTCTGGGACTTACCCCGGGCTTTCGACGCCACGCGCAAGTACAATTTCATCGCCTTCTCCAATCAGGGGTACCACGAAGAGGCGAACCGCTATTTTGTTTCCAATCTGAGGCTGGCCGTCGGGGCGCCGGATACGCGCAGCAAGCTTATCACGGAAGGGAAATTTTCCACCACCGGCATTCATTTCGACGTCAGTTCAGCGACCATCAAGCCGGAGTCTTATGGTACACTGAAAGAAATAGCGGCCGTGCTGACGGAAAACGCCGGCGTGAGCGTGAAAATCATTGGTCATACCGATTCGGACGGGGATGATGCGGCCAATTTTGCATTGTCAAAAAAGCGTTCCGAGGCTGTCAAAGCCGCATTATCCGCTGATTTCGGGATTGATGGTTCAAGGATGGAAACCGATGGCAAAGGGGAAGCCGAGCCGGCCGCACCCAACACGACGGCCGAAGGCAAAGCTGGCAACCGGCGCGTCGAATTCGTGAAAATGTAGGGATGGTATGGTTTTTCAGCACGCTCTTTCTAGCTTGCATCCATTTTAAAGAACCTGCGAAATGAAACGTTACCTATTTGTTTTGATGCTTTCAATATGCCTTTTGGCAGTACTGTCTCCCGCATTTGCCCAGGCCCCGAAGAAGATGCCAGCCGATAAACAGCGCGTAATGCTCTGGAAGCCCGACAAAGGGCAGTACTATTTCAGTCACGCTTTGGTTTTTAATTATCAAAACAAAGCCGACAAGAGTACAGGCACGATTAAAGTACATCTGGACCCGGTTACCGGCGCGATGTGTTTCGTAAAAGAGACCAGCTTCGGTCAGGGCGGTAAGAGTTTCGATTTCGTGATCGGTTTCCCCGACGGGAAGTACATTTTCTGCGGTACCGACGAGGATGGGAAGAAAGTCAGGGTTAATGAGCTGGTGAAGGAATTCAAACCTGATGTGGATACCAAAAAGCAGCAGCAGGACGATTTCAAAACGTACGTTGTGCCAACGGAAAACAAACGGGAGGAGTTTGGCCTGACCAGTACAGAATACGATCTCACATATGCGACCTCGGGCACGCAGGAGAAAATCTGGCTCACCAAAACGCCATTCAGCGTGTACCCCCTCTATGGTCTCGAATTTGTAGAAAGCGCCGTAAGCCTGCCGGTTTCGTTCGACTATATGAACCTGTTGCCTTCGGATCTGCTGCTTTCGGAGATCAACTCGAAGGATGTGGTCTTGAAATTGAAGAGTTTTGGGAAAGACCCTTACACGGCGAATGCGAAGGGGTATACTACGTTAAAAGTTAATGACTAGTGTCGGATGTATTACCCTGAGCATTTTTTGTCACCCTGAGCGCAGTCGAAGGGCATGCACGTTACTGCCTTACGGACTGTCTTCGACTGCGCTCAGACTGACATTTTTCATGCTAAGGGTGCCACAGAATTATGCATTCTCAGTTTGTACACTTTCAGTCGGTGCGCTCTCTACCGGCACAGCTTCGGCTGCTGCATTCTCGGTTTCCGCGCGCCCAGCCATCACTTCGGAGAGCGGCCGCATATTGGCCGGGATTTCGGGTTCCTTATCTTCATCCGCCGAGTACGGGAACACGTCGAGGATCGGTGTCAGGTTAATATCCGTCACTTCGTAAGGGATCAGGAAGTTGCGCATACTTTCGTTGATCCGGTCCAGGGCCTGCTGGATACCTTCGGAGTTCACCAGCATATAGTTCACGATCTTTTTCTCCTTGCCGCTTTTCTCGTCAACCGAGAAGTAAATAACCTTCGCTTTAAACCATTGTTCGCCGTCTTCATAGGCGAAAAGGTCGGCCAGACGCATTCTGCTGATGGCGGTTACGCTGAAATCGCTGGCGTCGGTGACGATTTGCTTGTACAGCCTCGCTTCCGACTCGGTGTATGAAACGGCATCTACCAGATACGTCTCATTGATCGTTTTCAACCTTCCTGCTTCATCTTCTTTTTGATACCGAATTTTTCCTAAATACCAGCTGGCCATTGTTCGTGTTGATTGGGTGAAAATTAGAGTGTGCAAATGTAGATGCTGGCTTGAAAGCACGCAAAAAAATAACACCAGAAACTAATAATCCCTGCCCGGGGTATGCGTTGTGATACCTACTGTTTAACTTGCGTAAAATACATTGGAATGAAAAAACACATTTGGATGGCCGTAATCGTACTTGTTGCGACTGTAATTACAAGTTGCGGCGTGAGTCGCCAGGTTTCAGAAGCGAAGGTTTTTGGAGATTGTAAATATGATATTGCTTCGGTTGACAGCGTCTACCTCGCCGGTATCGACATTCGTGAATTCAGGAATCTCAGAAGTTTCAATGATTTCGACCTGGCCAGATACCCGGGACTGGCTATGGGCCTTTTAAGAAAGAATGTCCCGTTGAACCTGCGGGTGAATGTCGATATTACCAACCCCACCCGTAAGCGAGCGGCTATCAATCAATTGGAGTACAAAGTATTGCTTTCCGAGAGCGAGATCTTTAACGGATATTTGAGCCAGCTGATCGAAGTGCTGCCCGGCACGGCGCCTACCCGCGTGCCCGTGAGCCTGCAAACGAATGCGTACCAGCTGCTTTCGAATGACCAGACGCGCGACCAGTTTATCAATATGATCCTCGCGCTGACAGGAAAATCCGACGCTAAACCATCGAAATTCGTTGTTAAAGTGAGACCGACACTGGATATTGCCGGAAAGCAGGTCAACTATCCCGGTTATATTACATTTGAAAAAGAAATAACGAGTAAGATGATCACCGGAACGCGGTAGTTTCCGGCAGGCTCAATCAGTTCCCAAATACCACAAAGTTTTGAAGCTATTTCTAGAAGATCCTCATTTGTTTGAGTATTACAGCGTCGTCGTTGCCTTGCTGCTGCTGTTTGGAGCTACGTTTTTGATTGATAAAATTGAACGCTGGCGGCAATGGATCGGAGTCGGCCTGGTCGCGGCACCTGTCGTTTATTTCTTTATCCTGCTCGACGCACACCTCGTCAACATTCCATACACCGACGATTTCAACCTGCTCGAAACGGTTCAAAAGCTGCGCAACTCGGGAAGTTTCGTAGAAATGCTGAAAGCACTTTTTGAACAGGTCAACCAGCATCGATTTGGCTTCGAGCGCATTGTAATGCTGATCATGTTCGTGCTCACGGGCACGATCAATATCAAAACACAGATCATCATCGGGGACCTTTTTATGCTGGGAATTGGGTATTTGCTTTACCTGAGCCTGAAAAAAGAGCACATTTCGTGGTATTGGTTCATACCTGTTCCCTACATACTGTTCAATCTCGTTTATTTTGAAAATGCCTATTGGGGAATTGCCGCACTGCAAAACACGCCGCTGATCTTTTTTGCCATGCTTACTGCCTACGGCCTCGCGCGGGAGGATGAAAAGGGTTTCCGGATCGCGCTGATCGCCGCATTACTCACCACCTTTACGAGCGGCAGCGGATTGCTCGCGTGGATCGTTGGAATGATGATACTGGCCTTTCAAAAACGTTTCAAAGGATTGTTGTGGTGGATTGCAGGTAGCGTCGCGGTGCTGCTTTTCTATTTCTTTTTCGATTACCAGTTTATCAGTTCACAGGGTGAAAAGGTTTGGGATCACCCTGTTTTCAATGTGATCTTCGTGTTGGCATTCTGGGGAAATGCATTGTTCCTGGACACCCGTCATCCGCTGGTACCGGTGTTTCACAAGGACATCATCGCATGTGTCGTGCTTGGGGCCGGTATTGCTCTGGTGTTTGTGATTTGGGCGGTCAGGATATTGATGGCACGGAAGCCTGGCCGGGCAGACTGGTTCCTTTTGGGAGCGATGATGTTCATCATGGGAACAGGAGCGATGTTCGTCATAAGCCGGCCGATCAACAACTATGTCATGTACGGCGGTACCGCGTTTTCAAGGCGGTATATGATATTTGGCGTCGTACTTGCGGCCGTCTGCTATGTATGCGTAGTAGTGGTTTTAAAGAACTTCAAGCCATGGAAAAACCTCGCTGCGACGGCGGCGATGTTATTTTTTGTCGGATTGAATTTTGTAAGTTACTTCACTTCCATTGCATCGATCAGGAAGCTGCATGATGAACTGGTGATTGACAGCTATTTCTGGAAGAATTATAAGACGTTCCTCACAGTAGGAGAGTTGTTTAAGGACATTCCGTTCTGGAACCACCCAACGAGGATGCGCGACCTGATCATCGGGCTCGAATCGCAGGGAATCACGGACTTCTACCAGTTTTACGACATGCCGGCACAGGAAGAGCTGATCAGCAAAACAGCTGTAAAGGGTGTTTTTACGGGTACGTTCGACGCTCAGTTCCAATACAGGAACGGCGATTACAACCGCTACATGAAGTATTTCAAATTTTCAGTTACACCGGAAAACGATCAAAAGGTGCCCTTTTACATAGTCCTCCAATCTGCCAGGCATAGTGTAGTGCTCCCGGCGGTTCCGGTGCCCAACGCGGTTTTCGATTTTTTAAAAAAAGGCTCATATTACAGTAACAATTATCAGTACGCGCTTTATAAACCAAAGCTCCCGGAAGGGAAATACCGTGCCTGGATTATGTCCCGCGGCGGCTCCGGCCAATGGGAATCCCTCTATACCGGAAAGCAAGTGCTGTTTTACTAAGCCGCAAACGGCTACCCTCATTTATGCAAATACTTACCTACAATCTGAACGGCATCCGCGCCGCATTAAAAAATGGTCTGCTCGACTGGCTTCAAACGACACCGGCCGATATCCTTTGTTTTCAGGAGGTAAAAGCAACCCCGGATGTAGTCGATCTGTCGGGCTTCCGGGCGCTGGGTTACGAGCTGGCGGGCTGGCATGCGGCGGAGAAAAAAGGTTATAGCGGCGTGGCCATATTTTCCAAAATCAAACCTGATAACGTCGTCGCCGGTTGTGGGATTCCGGCATATGATTCGGAAGGCCGTGTATTGCGTGCGGATTTCGGAGATATCACCGTGCTGAACTGCTATTTTCCGTCCGGTACCAGCGGAGACGTAAGACAGAGCGTTAAAATGCGCTTCCTGGCCGATTTTTATATTTGGGTAAATGAATTGAAAAAAGAGCGGCCTAACCTGATCATTTGCGGAGACTATAATATCGCCCACACTGAAATCGATATTCACGACCCGATCCGAAACCGCAAGTCGTCGGGTTTCCTGCCTGAAGAGCGCGCCTGGATGAGCGAATGGTTTGCGAACGGCTACACCGACGCATTCCGCTTCATGAACCCGACGCTGCGCCAATATTCCTGGTGGACCTACCGCGCCGGTGCCCGCGGCAATAACAAGGGCTGGCGTATCGATTACATTTCCGTCGCCGAGCCGATCAAAGACCGAATCATCGCCAGCCGCCAGTACAACGACGCCGTCCATTCGGACCACTGTCCGGTATGGTTGGAAATTGAGTAGGGCATTGGTCCTAATGCGGTTTTCAATAGCGCCGATATTTGTTTAAATTTGATAGAGGTAAAAACCAGATGTTCCAATACTTCCTCATCTACAAGCCTTTCGGAATGCTCTCGCAATTCTCCCGCGAGGGTGATCATCAGACGTTAGCCGATCTCGATTTTATATTTGCCAAAGACATTTACCCCGTTGGCCGCCTCGACGCGGATAGCGAAGGGCTTTTGCTTTTGACCAATGACAATTTCCTCAAAACAAAACTCCTCGAACCTCGCAACAGGCATACACGCACGTATTATGTGCAGGTCGAAGGCGAGGTGACCGACGAGGCTTGCCGCCAGCTTTCAAGTGGAGTGACGATCTCCGTCAATGGAAAACAATACAAGACGTTACCCGCGACGGTGTCGAAAATAGAAGAACCCCAGCTGCCCGAGCGCAATCCGCCGATCCGTTTCAGGAAGAGTATCCCTACTTCGTGGCTGTCGGTTACATTGCATGAAGGCAAGAACCGGCAGGTCCGGAGGATGACGGCGGCGGTCGGTTTCCCGACGCTCCGGCTGCTGCGATGGTCTATCGGAAAAATTTCATTGGCGGATAAGGGAACAAATTTTCCTAAACCGGGGGACGTATGGGAAGTTACGCCAAAAGAGGCTAAACTTTTTTATGAAAGGACCTTTTGACGAGGCTATAAATCATTTGCCCTGACTTGCCAAACCGGAGAGAAGGCTTAATTTTGTACAAATCCTTGTTCTTAAAATTAGGCTGATAATTGGCAAAGGCACACAAAGAAACTCCGCTTAATAAACAATACAATCAGATCAAAGCCCAATACCCGGGAGCGCTCCTGCTTTTCAGGGTTGGTGATTTTTATGAGACTTTCGGGGAGGACGCGGTAAGGGCTTCCAAAATTTTAGGCATTGTGCTTACGCGCCGGAATAATGGCGGCTCGCATGAAGAGCTGGCGGGGTTCCCACACCATTCACTGGATAATTACCTGCCCAAACTCGTCCGTGCCGGCGAGCGCGTGGCCATTTGCGACCAGCTCGAAGACCCCGCAACGGCAAAGGGCATCGTGAAACGCGGTGTTACCGAACTGGTAACTCCGGGAGTGTCTTTCAACGACAATGTACTCGATATCCGCAAAAACAATTACCTGGCGGCTATTCATGTCGGTTCCGACGGCCTTTACGGGATCGCTTTCCTCGATATTTCGACGGGCGAGTTTATGGCTTCCCAGGGCAACGCAGCCTATATTGATAAAATGTTGCAGGGCTTCGGTCCGGCAGAAGTGCTTTACTGCAAAAAGCACAAGCAGGAATTCAACGAGTTGTTCGGAGGTAAATACCATACTTTTCACCTGGAAGACTGGTGCTTCGGCTATGATTATGGTTATGAGCAGCTTACCGGGCATTTTCAGACGTCGACTTTAAAAGGTTACGGCATTGAATCGCTGCCGCTCGGCATCATCGCTGCCGGCGTGATACTGCATTACCTGCGCGAGACCGAGCACAGAGAAGTGGCGCATATCAGCCGCATTACGCGGTTGGAAGAGGAGAAATATGTGTGGCTCGATCGTTTCACAGTACGTAACCTCGAACTTGTATATGCCCAGCAGGAAGGCGGTGTTCCACTGATCGATATCCTGGATTATACGGTGACGCCGATGGGTGCCAGGCAGCTACGGAAATGGATGGTGCTGCCGCTGAAAGACAAGGCGCCAATTGAAGAGCGCCTCGGCGCAGTTGCACATTTCCTCACACACGAGGAGCTTCATGAATCGCTTGTAGGGTATTTCAAACAGATCGGCGACCTGGAACGCCTGATTTCCAAAGTGGCGGTGAGGCGTATCAATCCGCGGGAATTGGTTCAGCTTAAAAAATCCCTGAAACAGATCGCGCCCGTGAAAGACCTTTTGGCGGGCGGTATACTGGACAAGTTCGCCGATCAGCTCGATGCCTGCGAAGCATTGGTCGGGAAGATCGAACGGGAGCTCCGCGAAGACGCACCTGTGCTGTCCAACCAGGGCAGGATGATACAAAGCGGCGTGGACAGCGAATTGGACGAATTGCATGCTATTTCCTACGAAGGCAAGGATTATCTGATCAAACTTCAGAATCGGGAGATCGAGCGGACGGGCATTGGCTCCCTTAAAATCGCGTACAATAAGGTTTTTGGCTACTACCTCGAAGTTACCCATGTTCACCAGAATAAGGTCCCTTCCGATTGGATCCGCAAGCAGACGCTCGTGAATGCGGAACGATACATTACCCCCGAGCTGAAAGAATACGAGGAAAAGATCATGAATGCGGAGGACCGTATTTCGACGATCGAGTTCAGGATATTCAGTGAAATTGTTCAAAAGGCCTCGGAATATGTGGCAGCTATTCAGCAGAATGCGCAGATGATCTCCGCGCTGGATGTGCTGAGCTCATTTGCTGTGGTAGCCAGGAAAAACAAATATATCCGACCGGTTATCAGCGATGGTAACGAGTTGGATATCAGGGAGGGCCGCCACCCGGTGATCGAGCAGCAATTGCCCGTTGGGGAAAATTACATACCGAACGACGTTTATCTCGACGATTCCAGCCAGCAGATCATCATCATCACCGGTCCGAACATGGCCGGTAAATCCGCATTGCTCCGCCAGACGGCGCTCATTGTGCTGATGGCGCAAATGGGTTGTTTCGTTCCTGCCAAATCGGCCACAATAGGGTTGGTGGACAAGGTTTTCACGAGGGTAGGAGCCAGCGACAACCTTAGTAAAGGAGAAAGTACATTCATGGTCGAGATGACGGAAACGGCCAGCATCCTGAACAACCTGAGCAGCAAAAGCCTGGTGTTAATGGATGAGATCGGTCGAGGAACGAGCACTTACGATGGTGTTTCCATCGCCTGGGCCATTACCGAGTACCTTCATAGCCAGTCCAATTGCAGGCCCAAAACGCTTTTTGCAACCCACTACCACGAATTGAATCAGTTGGCCGAAGATTTTCCGCGCATCAAAAACTTCAATGTGGCCGTAAAGGAAGTGGACAATAAGGTGGTTTTCCTACGAAAGCTGAAACCGGGCGGCAGTGCGCACAGTTTCGGTATACACGTGGCACAGATCGCAGGTATGCCGCAGCCGATCGTCCTCCGCGCGAGCGAAATCATGCAGCATCTTGAAAAAGACCACGTTGCGCATGAGCACAAAAAGCGCGTAAAGGAAATTCCTAAAAACAATTTTCAGCTGAGCATATTCGAACCCGCCGATCCGAGGCTGGAAGAATTGAAAGAGAAACTTCTGCTGGTGGACGTCAATACATTGTCGCCCATTGAAGCATTGCTGAAACTGAACGAGTTCCAGAAGCTCGTCAAGAAATAAATCTATCTTTAATGTTATACCAATCAATCTCCTATAACCGCTAACCTAGTTTATGAAAAACTCGACCCGCTTTCAGTTGATGGCCATGATGTTCCTGCTCTATTTTGTATGGGGCTCGTGGTACGGGCAAATGAGCAAGTATATGTTTACCGAATTGGGGGCAACCGGCACCCAGGTGGGAAATGCTTACGCGGCTTTTTCCATCGCCATGATCATCGCGCCATTCTTTGTGGGAATGATCGCCGACCGTTACTTCGCAGCACAAAAGGTATTGGGGGTGCTGAGTCTCGCCGGGGCGGCAATTTTGTATGTGCTGTCGGAAGTTAAAGACCCCGACACATTTTTCTGGGTAATACTAGCCTATTGCATCACGTTTGCTCCTGCAATGTCGCTGACGACCTCCATAGCCATGCAGCAGGTTACCAATTCCGAAAAGGACTTCCCCGCAATCCGCGTGATGGGAACAGTAGCGTGGATCGCCGTGACGAACATTATCGGTTACTATGAAATCGGCGGTACCGCGTTGATCTTCAAAATTTCCATGTTCACGGCTGCATTTCTGGGTGTATACTCGTTCTTTTTGCCTGATACCCCTCCAAAACCGACTTCACACACTTCGTTTTCGGATATCCTGGGCCTGGACGCATTCAAATTGTTCAAAGACCGGTCTTTCGCGATCTTCTTCATTTCCTCGCTGCTGATCTGTATCCCGCTGTCGTTCTATTACGCCATGGCAAACCCATCGCTTACCGACTCAGGTATGACCAATGTAGAAAATAAAATGTCTTTGGGGCAAGCGTCGGAAGTAGTATTCATGTTGCTTATTCCGCTTGCCTTCGCACGTTTTGGTGTGAAATGGATGCTGGTAGTAGGACTTGTCGCATGGATCATCCGTTTCATCGGCTTCGGCTATGGCGATGCTTCCAGCGAATGGCTGCTTTACCTGGCAATCGTGCTGCATGGTGTTTGTTATGACTTCTTCTTTGTAACAGGCCAGATTTATACCGATAGCAAGGCTGGCGAACAATACAGATCGTCGGCACAGGGACTGATCTCCATCGCTACCTACGGTATCGGTATGGGCATCGGTTCGTGGATTTCCGGTGTGGTAGCGGATATGTACACGGTCGACAATGTGAAGAACTGGACGTCGATCTGGATGGTGCCTGCCGGCATTGCCGCGGTGGTACTGGTCCTTTTTGTACTTTTCTTCAGAGATAACAAAATAAAGGCAACTGCATGAAATCCTTTCTGACCATTGGCCTTTTGATATTGTCCAACGCTTTCATGACGATGGCATGGTACGGGCACTTGAAATTCAAGGAAATGGGTTGGTTTAGTAAACTCGGGCTGTTCTCCGTGATCCTCATCAGTTGGGGAATAGCCCTGTTTGAATACTGCTTCCAGGTACCTGCCAACAGGATCGGTTTTAAAGAGAATGGCGGGCCGTTTTCATTAGTCGAGCTGAAAGTAATCCAGGAAGTGATCACGCTGGTGATTTTTACGATTTTCACCCTGGTCTTTTTCAAAACGGAGACTTTCCGATGGAACCACTTTGTAGGGTTCCTCTTTTTGGTCCTGGCGGTTTACTTCATATTCAGGAAATAGAAAAAAGGCCTGCAAGTTTTTTCACTTGCAGGCCTTTTTTCTATTATATCAATCCCAATCGTCGTCGCTGCTGCCATACCTGCGGCTGTAATCTTTTGAGCCGCCGCCACCTTTTTTGGAGGTATAACGGTCCTCCATTTTAGGCTTGCCTCCCTGGTGACGATTGTGGTCATGTCCGCGGTCGTGATGCCCTTTGTCGCGCTGCTTGTCGGGCTGGCGGAAGTTGGCCCCACCTCCTGAAAAGCTCCGTTCGCCAAAGCTGCGTTCAACTGGCTTGGCCGGAGGAATGCCCGGAGTATCGTCATCATCCTGATCGTCATCGTCAAGCGGTTCGGTCCGGACGTAGTCTCTTCCTGTATTTCTATCTGCCGTATACGGTGCTCTGCTGCCAGGAGCGTCGTTTCCCGCCGGTCGTGGCCGGTTAAAGCCTTCCCGGTTGCGGTTGTCGGGCCGGGGAGCTCCGCTGTCGCCTCTGGGTTCTCTCTTTTGGGATTCATTCACAACCAGCGGTCTGCCATACATGTCTGCCCCATTCAATGCATTAATGGCGGCTCTGGCCTCCACTTCATCGGGCATTTCTACGAACCCGAAACCTTTGCTTTGACGCGTGATCTTGTCAATGATAATTTTCGCCGAGCTAACTTTGCCATACTTTTCGAAAGCTTCACGCAGCTCGCTTTCCTTTAACTTAAAAGAAAGACTCCCAACAAAAATGTCCATGAAACGCCTTGTTTTTTATTGATTTAGATGTAATAAATATATTTACTTTAATTGATAAGCCACGACATTGTTTTTCATGAAAGTCGGGACGTAAACGATCTTCTTCACGGGGTCGTAACCGATATCGGCAGAGTTTGTTTTTTCAGCGCTCGTATCGAGCAATTTCTCTGTCGTTCCGTCCGATTTCACGTAATACACCATACCAGCCCAGCACGAAACGATGTATTCTCCGGGCTTCACCTGTTCGATTCCATCGGTACTTTTGTCCATTCCTTCGGCGATAACAGTAATTTGCTTAGAAGGCGTCAATTTTTTCAAAGTGCCATTGTCGGCGATCAAAAGGTCACTGCCCACTGCCAGCAAACCATTCGGGCGCGTCAGGTCTTCGAAATAGGTCGATATCTTGCCGTCTTTGATTGCATGTACCTTCTTAGTATCAGAGTCTGAGACATAAATAGTGCCTTTGGAGTCGATAGTAAGGTCGTTCAGGAATTTGGCGCCTTCGATTTCATGCTTTTTGTCAATTTTGCCCGATTTGATATCGATCTCCACCACCTCGGTAACATCGGCGACAAATAATTTGCCGCCTTTAATGCCCATTCCCTTCGGTGCATTCAGGCCGGTTACCCAATCCTGTGCGATAATCTTGCCGTCCAGGCCAACTTTGGCTATCCCGCCCTTACCATCCTTCTCACCAGCCTTGCCATCGATCTGTGCTACATATATGGCTTTGCCCGACGCACTGTACAGCACCGACTCAGGAACCGGCAGGGTGGCTTCTGACGACCACAGCTGGGTAAGCGAATGTTGTGCCTGAGTTGATAGGGCTGAGAATGAAGATAGAAGTGTTACGAGCAGGAAATGTTTGGTTTTCATATAGTTTGATTTTGAAAATAAGATCTGTCGGTTTCGAACAGAGATTCATTTTCATATCAAGAGCCAAACTAGGCTTATTTACTATTCTTGATCTTGATTTTCTGATTATTATATCAAAGCTAAATAAAATTGCCCAAAGTGATCCAAGGGGGCATTTTTTAATTTTTTTCTATAATTTGAGTCTTACATCATAAACGAAGTCCCGGACCGATTGAATGGAGTAGATCAGCACTTTGCGGAAAAGTGGGTTGAGTAGGTAATTGAATTCGTCGTCCATGATCGCCGAAGGGATTTTAATGATCCCGTAGTCGGCTTTTCGCAGTAATGCAGTGCCAAAATCCTTCGTCGAGGCCGGTGCGGGGGCATTTTTCCAGTCCCCTGGTAATGCACTTACGGGCAATTCGATCAGGAAGGCAGGGTCTATCTGAAATGTGGTAATGCTGAGGGCTCTTGGGATATCGTCGATATTGACGTTGGCTGTATATTCCAGTAATGCCAGCGCGCGGCTTTCGGATGTGTAAATGCAGGGTGTAAGCGGGTGGTTCCAGCGGCCGCCGTGCAGCCGTGCCCCCTCGCCATCGAGGTCGCTGGCGTAACGCGTGCGACCGACTCTGTAAACGATCATAGGCTACGGCTCTTAGGAATAAACGCCGTAGTCGATCCGGCCGATCAGGTTCTTGACCTCTTCGCGGCCAAACTGATTGTCCAGAAAATCAAATGGCCGCTGACCGCCCAAAGCCTGATTGGGCCTGAAAACCCAGCTATTAAACCGCCCTATGTCTTCAAAAACTTCATATCCGTAGGAATAAATATCCGCCAAGCTTACAATGCGCTCACTCAAAGCCTGATTGAATTTGTCTTCGCCCTTTTTGTTGATGAGCGTCGCGCGCGCCACCGATAGTGCGTTCGCCATTTGGTCATAATCCAGCCCCGCTTTGTCCTTGAAGCGCTCAAAGTCGGTCTTGCTGATGCCCCTCCGGATCATATCGATTTTCTGGAAGCCGGTCATCTGGCTTTCCGGGCGTTGCAATGCTGATTTGAAGATGATGCCCGGATGCTGCGCGCCATGGTAGGCCGCATAAGGTTCATTAAAAGTGCCCGGAGCATCGTCGCTCTCGGGGTATGGTTTAGGTGTGTGCTTTTTCATGATAATTTAAATATCTACTGGTTTCAGTATAATTTTGTACTAAATGTACGAAAATAAAAGTGCCCCGCAATCTTCGCGGGGCATTTTTATCACTTTTTCTTCTTAGCTTTTTTCTTTCCTGTCTCAACCGGCTCGGGAGCCATTTTGGTCAGGTCTTTAACGCGGATATTCCTGAATTTCAGTTCGGAGCCGTGGCCCAGGAATCCGAGGTGCCCACTCGTTCTTTTCAACCCCGGGTGGTCTTTATGGTCGGCCGTGCCGTTCTTGCTGGCCTCGGCGAGATCGCCGTCGAGGATAACCGTGCCGTTCAGGGTTACTTTAATTTTCGAGCCCTGCACGCGTACTTCTTCGTAGTTCCATTCGCCAACCGGTTTCAGATAGCCCCTTTTGGCAGGAATAATGCCATATGCCGAGCCGTGGTACTGGTATTCATGCAGGTCCTTATAGATATCGGCGTCATTGTCCAGGATCTGGATTTCAGTACCGACGTAGGCGGCGTCGCCTTCCATGGGTGTCCGGATGCCCAGACCATTGTTGGCTCCCGGCGTAAGCTGGAACTCGAAGCGGAAATCAAAGTCGCTGTATTCATCTTTCGTGTACAGGTTACCTTTGCCGCCCTTTTTAGGGTCAACGACGAGCTCACCGTTCTGGATGAAATAGTCGGTCTTGTTGCCAACCCACTCAAACATATTGGTGCCGTCAAACAATACTTTGAAGTCGTCTTTCTGCTCGGCTTCCGGCAATGTAAATTCCGGACGGGGGATTTCGCGGACGTAAATGTCGCGGTAATGGATTTCGTTTCCGTGCGCCTGTAATTCAAGTTGCTCTTGGGCAAAAATCGGCAGGTTACGGTCCCAGTAGTTTTCCAGCACCACATTGTCTACTACATTCTCTCCGTTCAGGTCGACCGATACGCGGTCGCCGATCATGGTAATATGGAAGGTGTTCCATTCGCCGATCGCATTATCGGCTACTTTGGAAGGCTTGCTTGGGTTTTTCTGGTTATTATAAAGCCCTCCCGAGCCCACCTGCGCACCTACGCTCACACGTGAGGTATCCCAGATCTGCACCTGGGGCGTGCCGCGAAGGTAAATGCCCGCGTCACCGTCCTTCTGGATCTTCCAATCGACGTACATTTCAAAATCACCGTATTGTTTCACCGTGCAGAGGTTATCGC
Source organism: Dyadobacter sp. OTU695 (assembly GCF_038440355.1). Classification (NCBI taxonomy): domain Bacteria; kingdom Pseudomonadati; phylum Bacteroidota; class Cytophagia; order Cytophagales; family Spirosomataceae; genus Dyadobacter; species Dyadobacter sp. OTU695. Next base: position 114,725 of record NZ_JASATN010000001.1, read on the forward strand.
CATGACCCGAGAAAACGAGTTCGCCGTCTTTGGCAAACCAATCCTTGAATGCTGCTTCATCTGCTTTTTTCTGCTTGAAAGCCAGCGAGTCGGCGCTCATTTTGCGGCGGGCGATCGGATTCTGTACCAACCCTTTCCATCCGGCAAGGTCTTTACCGTTGAACAACGAAACGAAGCCTTCGTCGGCAGGCATTTCTGCCAGATGCTTGCGGATCGATTCTCTCTGATAATCGGCGTCCTGGCCTTTCAGGATGGGAGCTGCTTTGGTCAAAAGCTCGCGGATTTCAGCACTGTACAGGTTTTTATTGGATAATGCAATGCTCATAACTGCTTGCGCCGCTGCTTGCTGCGTGGCCGGGTTGTCCAGGTATTTGCCCGCCAGCAATAACGCATTGAAAGTCCGGTTTCTTCCCAATTCTTTCAAAATCGCATCTTTCTGAGCATCTGTTTTGGCGATAGCGAGTGCTTCGCGAAGCATGATTACTTTATTGGCCGCTGTCTTACCGGATTTTGCCGTTGCCCCTACATAGCCCATCAATGCTGAGTTGAAATCGTCGGCGTCATTGGTACTCCGCGCAATGGCAAGCAATTCCTTGGCCGCGCTCGCATCTGCCCATGCCGAAAGTGCCGCAATAGCCGATTTCTTTTGGATCGCGTCGCCTTTGGTGGAAGCTTCCACTACCGAAGCCAATGCTTTTTTGCCACCGATGCTCGCCAGTATCGCAAGATAGTTGCCTTGTTTATCAGCAGGAGAAGCCTGCATTTGTTTCAAAACAGCTTCTGTCTGACTGTTCGTATCGCCGGTTTCCTTGATAGCCGCACTGATCGCCTGCTGCGTGGCTATGACCTCTTCGGCGGTGTTGACACCATTCAATAGTGCATACAATTGAGGTAGGTCGTTGCCGGTAGCTAGCGATTTCAACGCATTGAATACTGCTTTCCTCACTTCCGGGTTCGTGCTCTTCAATTGGGCCGAAACGACCGGTAGCTTGGAACTGGCCGAACGCGCCGCCAGCACATCAATCAACGCCGCCTGTGCAGGTGCAGGGAGGGTAGGGACTGCCGTTGCTACCTGGTCGACCAGCGAAGCGCCTTTGATGGTCAACAGGCTGTTTTTTACCGTTGCGATCTCATCTGCATTAGCAGTTTTCAAAACTGGGATCAGCTTTGCAACGCTGTTTTCCTGGCCTATTCTGCCGGCTGCCCAAATCGCCGCTGTCCTGACTTTGCTATCCTTAGAGGAAAGCGCTTTCAATACTACCGGCAATGCATCTTTCGATTCTGCACGGCCGAGCATCGTAATGATCTCCGCCCGAACGGTTGGATTGGCCTTTTTGAATGCATTCAGCCACGGGGTAGTGCCATCGGCCATGAGGTATTTCTGTCCGAGTTTCAACGCCGCGGCACGATATTGAGCGTCGGTGCTTTGCAATGCGCTTACCAGCACAGGCACGGATTCCCTCTTTTTGATATCCGAATAAATCTTCAATGCCGCAGAGCGTGTCGCGGATTGCTTCACTTCGGGCGTTGCTTTGATCAGCGCGAGAGCGGCTTTTTCGGCCGGGGCATTATTGCCGTTTGCGGCCAGGTGCGCAAGGTATTTGAGGTAAACTGCGGTGGCATCCGATTCGTCGTAGCCGAAGGATGCCTTTTGCGCGGCTCCCACCAGAATGCTTTCCGACGAAGGGGCACCAATTTCAGAAAGTGCGTACAGGCTCACCTTTCGTAGGTTCAACTCGGAGCTGGCTGCGGTTTTTTCGATAGCAGGCGCAGCTTCTTTATAATGAGCACCACCCAGCGCCTCTGTAATAGCGAGTTGCGCGCTTCCACCGGCATTACCCAGTGCCTGCAGCAACGCAGCACCTGCTGCCGGTGTGCCAATGCGCGACAATGTCCGTGCGGCAGGTTGCGAAAGTCTTTCGTCTTTAAGGTAACCTTTTAAAACTTCCACCGATTCGTCCTTACCTACTGTTTGAAGCTGGTAAATGAGGAAATTTTTGCTGTCAGGGTCATTTACTTTGGACAATGCTTCGCTATAAGCCTCCGCGGCATCCTTCCGTAATGCCTCCTTGCCAGCCTGCGAAGCATAGTAGGTAAATCCGCCCAAAGCGAACTGGATTTTGGTATTATCTCCCTTACCAAGCGGCGTGAGCATGGACGCGATCTGCACCAGGCCGGGCTTACCAAGCTGTGCGAGTTCCTCCATGTTTTTCTTCAATGCCGCCTCGTTCTGAGAAGGAAATTTTGACAAGACCGCCTTGACTTTGGCATCAAGCGAATTGTCGGTTTGGGCCATCAGCTGAGAACTTGCCAGACAGAGGGCCAGAATAGGGTATAGTCTTTTTTTCATCGGATATGCCGGTGCTGTGAGCCGCAGCTTGCAGCTTAGCTGTTAGGTTCTTAAATGGTCCAAGGAGCGCGCATAGGCTGGTTGATCAGCCGGTTTGCACCTTCGTCGTCGACAAATTCCTGCTTGTCAGGATCGAATTTCAGCGAGCGGCCCAGGCGCAGTGCGATGAGGCCCATATTGACGATCGTACAGGAGCGGTGACCGTTTTCTTCGTTCAGTGCGAATTTCTTACGGTTTTTAACGGCGTCCACAAAGTCCGTAACCTGCGGTTCCGGATCGGGGAATGCGGCGAGTTTCTTTTCCAGATCAGGGATATCCGATTTAAAATTAGGATACAACTTGCCTTTCGGACCTTCAATGTATGCGACCTTCTCGTCTTTGGCTTCACCGTCGAGCACGATCTGGCAGCCATCGGCGTAGGTGTAGGTAATGCGGCGCCAGGTACCAACAGCTTCGGTATGCTGCTGAGGCGCATCTACTTCCACGCTCACCGGGCTGGTATCGTCTTTGCCGAGGAAATACTGAATGGGGTCGATGTAATGCTGGCCCATATCGCCGAGACCGCCGCCATCGTAATCCCAGTATCCGCGGAATGTCTGGTGCACGCGGTGCTCGCTGTATGGTTTGTAAGGAGCTGGTCCGAGCCACATATCATAGTCGAGTTCGGCCGGTACCGATTGAGGGGCATTGTTTGTTTTACCTACCCAATAAAATTTCCAGTCGAAGCCGGTATGCTTGCTCACAGTCACTTTCAACGGCCAGCCGAGCAAGCCGCTCTGAACGAGCTTTTTAATGGGCTTAACAGTGGTATTCATTCCGTAGAAATTGCTTTCAAAACGGAACCAGGTATTAAGGCGGAAAACCCTTCCGTGCTGCTGGACGGCCTCTACAAGGCGCTTTCCTTCACCGATTGTACGGGTCATAGGTTTTTCGCACCAAACGTCCTTGCCGGCACGGGCAGCGTCGGCGGCGATGATGCCGTGCCAATGCGGAGGGGTTGCCACGTGCACGATATCCACTTCGGGAAGCTGGATCAGTTCGCGGTAGTCAGAAAAGGTTTTTACGCCCTTTTCCACCATGTTGACGGCAATGTCGAGGTGTTTTTTATCCACATCACACAATGCAACCACTTTGGTGCCTGCGTAAGGGATGTGGCCGCGGCCCATGGAGCCTGTGCCGACGATGGCTTTCGTGAGCGTGTCGCTTGGAGCGAGGTAACCCTTCCCCAGCACATGACGGGGAACGATCGAAAACGTAGCCAGCGTCGCAAGCGAGCCTTTGATAAAGCTCCTTCGCGAGGGGCTCCCTCCGGAGGCGCTTTCCCGGGACGCGGAAGTTCCTTTCTCTTCTTTCATTCGTTAAGGTTCTTTAGGAAAAAATGATGGTTAAGTGCTGGTGAAATTATGACAATATTCAGAAGGCGCCAAAGCATTCCCCGGCATTCCCCGATATTAATTGGGTAATGCTTCGGAATCCACTGTAAAATGGTGCAAAATGGCCAATACGCTCTGCGTGCTCGTTACAATGGAATATTGCCGTGCTTCTTTTTGGGCAAAACAGCAACCTTGTTTTCGAGCATTTCGAAGGCCCGGATGAGCTTCGCGCGGGTTTGATCGGGATATATCACCTCATCGATATAGCCCCGGTGCGCAGCGCGGTAGGGATTGGCAAATTTGGTCGTGTATTCATCCACTTTCTCTTTCAATTTCCCCGCCGGGTTTTCAGCCTGCGCGATCTCGCGTTTGAAAATGATTTCAGCCGCACCGCTCGCGCCCATCACGGCGATTTCGGCGGAAGGCCACGCGAAGTTCAGATCCGCCCCAATATGTTTGGAGTTCATTACATCATAGGCGCCCCCGTACGCTTTGCGCGTGATCACCGTAATGCGCGGAACAGTGGCTTCGCAGAATGCATACAGCAGTTTTGCTCCGTTACTGATGATGGCGTTCCACTCCTGATCGGTACCGGGCAGGAATCCGGGAACATCTTCCAAAACCAGCAACGGGATGTTGAAACAATCGCAAAACCGTACAAATCTTGCTGCTTTCTGGCTTGCGTGAATGTCGAGAACGCCTGCCAGCACGGCAGGTTGGTTAGCTACAATGCCGATACTGCGGCCTGCGATGCGTGAGAAGCCGACAACGATATTTTCGGCGAAATTTTCGTGTACTTCAAAAAAGCTGTCGGGATCGGAGAGTTCTGCAATCACTTCCCGCATGTCGTAAGGCTGGTTGGCATTCTCGGGAATGAGGGTATTCAGTGCGGGACGGAGCTCGTCGCCGGCCGTGTAGGGATACCGCGGTGCGTCGTCCTCGCAGTTTTGGGGCATGTAACTCAACAATTTCTTGATAGACAGCAGGCATTCCACCTCGTTAGCCGAAACGAAATGGGTTACGCCCGATTTGGTAGCGTGCGTCATTGCGCCGCCCAGTTCTTCGGATGTTACTTCTTCGTGCGTCACCGTCTTGACGACGTTTGGGCCCGTTACAAACATGTAGCTGGTATTTTCGACCATTAAAATGAAGTCAGTGATCGCAGGTGAATATACGGCACCGCCGGCGCAGGGGCCCATTACGGCCGAGATTTGCGGGATTACCCCGGACGCCAATGTGTTTTTATAAAAAATATCCGCATAACCTGCCAGCGAGAGTACACCTTCCTGAATGCGGGCCCCGCCCGAGTCGTTCAGGCCGATGAGTGGTGCGCCGTTTTTCATAGCCAGGTCCATCAGCTTGCAGATTTTCTCGGCATGTGTTTCCGAAAGCGACCCGCCGAAAACCGTGAAATCCTGCGCGAATACATATACCAGCCGACCATTGATTTTGCCGTAACCGGTTACGACGCCGTCGCCCAGGTAATGCTCTTTGTCCAGCCCGAAATCTTTGCTGCGGTGCATTACAAACCGGCCTATTTCTTCGAAAGAACCTTTGTCGAGCAATATGGAAATGCGTTCGCGGGCTGTGAGTTTGCCTTTTGCGTGTTGCGCCTGGATCCTGTTTTCGCCACCACCCAGTTCAGCCTCAGCATTTTTTTGGTCTAAAAGTTCTTTTTTTGAAACGGCAGCTGATCGGGATTCCATGTAATGCGGGGATATGGTTACATTTGTTGGTGAACGGTTATAAATATAATTGCATTTTAATGATTCGGGAAATTATTGGATGTTTATGAGGTCGACAGGCTGCGGTTTGCTTTTCCTGATTACATGGCTTTGTTCGCCGTGGAATGTGTCGTTCGCACAGGTTACAGGTGGTCGCACCCGTCTCGATTTCCTTCAATTGCCTACCCAGGCGCGTAGTACTGCATTGGGTTCCAATCACATCACCGCCCAGGGGAACGACCCTGCACTGTTCCTCCAAAACCCTGCATTACTCGATTCGGCGAAGATCAATAATGTGTCGCTGAACCTGATGCCATACCTGGCGGATACCAAGTTCGTGAATATGGGGTATGCCAACCGCGTACGTAAGACCGGCGGCATTTGGGCCATCGGGCTGCAATACCTGAACTACGGAACGATGGAGGAAACCGATGATGTCGGCAATGTGGTAGGAGAGTTCCGTGCGGCCGATTACGGACTTTCCGCAGGATATGGGCATACGCTCGGCGCATTTACATTAGGCGCGACCGCTAAATTCGTAGGCGCATCGATTGAAAGTTACCAGACCTGGGGAATGGCCTTCGACTGGGGCGTTACGTTCCGGCACCCGCGTGAAGATCTCACGATTGGTTTCGTTGCTAAAAACTTCGGGTTTTTAAAACAGAATTTTCATGGAGGCAACACGCCGGTACTGCCGCTGGATATCCGGGTGGGAGTAACTTTCAAACCCCAATATATGCCGGTAAGGGTGTCGCTGACGGCCCATCATTTGAATCGTTTCGATATGGTTTACAATGATCCCAACTTGTTTTATACCTACGATATCAACGGAACTAAACTTCCTAAAAAGGTTGGTGTTGCCGAAAAGCTGGGTCGGCATTTGTCACTTGGGGCGGAAATACTGGCACATCCCAATTTCCGGATCCTGCTGGGATATGATCATTTGAAAAGGCAGGAGCTTCGCCTGGTAAACCGTGGCGCATTAGCCGGCTTTTCCTTTGGTGCGTGGTTGCGCATCAAGCGGTTCGAGATTGGCTACGGCCGGGCGCAATATGTGCCGGGTTTTGGCAGCAGTTCGATTTCGATCGTGATGAATCTAAAAAACGGGTTCGCTAGGGAACGTGGTCGGGAGTAGTTATTTGTAGTCAGGAGTGGTCATGAATAGTCTCATTTCTCTCAAGGTCAACCAGAACAATTTCTGATAATACCTAACTACACTTGACAATACCTGACTACACCTGACAACACCTGACCACACTTGACAACCCCTGACTATACCTGCCGCTCCACAACCTTCCCCTTTTCGAGTTTGAGATAATGCGTCACACAGCTGGGAATCTCATTCGGGTAATGCGAAACGTAGATCAATGTCCGCTGGTCGGTATCGCAAATCGCATTCACAACCGATTTAAAATAGTCGATCGCGTCGGCATCCAGTCCCTGGCACGGCTCGTCGAGAATGAGCAATGGTGGGTTTTTAACCAAAGCCCGCGCCAGCAATACCATCCTTTGCTGGCCTTTTGATAGTTGAGAAAAGTCTTTGTCGATCAGTTCATGCACGTGAAGCAGTTCGGCTACCTCGTGTACGCGCTCGATCTGAGTTGCGGTGAGTTTTTTAAAGAAAACGCCGGTAGCGTCGAAAAAGCCGGATGCAATGGTTTTGAAAACTGTCGTATTTCTCGGGAAATATAAATGCAGCTCCGGCGAAACGTGCCCGATCTTTTGCTTGATGTCCCAAATCGATGCGCCAGCGCCTCCCCGCTTTTGATCGAACAGGTCATAATCATTCGCAAAACGCTGCGGATTATCCGCTGTGATAATGCTTAGCAAAGTTGATTTGCCTGAGCCATTAGGGCCGGATAAGGCCCATTTTTCTCCCTTAGCGATTTTCCAGCTGACACCGTCAAGAATTTGGTCTTCGCCATATTTAACCCGGACATTTCGCAAATCCAGGGCATTTTGAAAGTCAGTAAATTCGGGATGACCGAAATGTGCCAGTTTCTGCGGGTCGGGCTGCGGGAAATGCGGGATATGGGGTCCGGCTGTTTTAAACTGTGCCACAGGTTTTTTGCTCATTACTTTACCGGCTTCGAGTTCCAGTACGTCTGTAATGCAAGGGGGGATTTCGGTGGCCGTGGTCGCCATGACTACCGTTACACCCTGTTTGGTCAGTTCTGTCAACGCATTGCGCAGCACTTCCCGGGAATGCACGTCGAGGCCGCTGAATGCATTGTCGAGCATTAGCACCTTCGGTTTTTTTAGCAGTGATTTCGCCAGCAGCATTCTTCTCGTTTCACCATTAGAAAGCGTTACAAACGGATGGTCGAGCAGGTGGGAAATGGATAACAGCCCAGATACCCGAGCCAATTCCTCATCACTTACTTTGGATGGCGGGAGTGTCACAGACTTATCGTCGACGGTCCCCACCGGCCTCAGCTGGTCGGTCAGGATCGCACGCACGCTGGGTGCGCGCTCGGATTCGTACGCATGGAAGCGTTGCTGATAGTATTCAGCGCCGGCACTCACGATGCGGTTGAAGGAGTAGTCGTTCGATACAAGTTCGATATTCTCGCGGACAGGAGTTGTCCATTCGTAGGTGATTTTACCGGATAGCACTGGCCATTTTCCGGCTATTATTTCCAACAGCACCGATTTTCCCGAGCCGTTCGGGCCCACTATCGCCCAGTTTTTTCTTTGTTCAATATTCCAGTTGATTTCAGAGAGGACTGTTGATTCGTATTTGCGGACGGATACGTTTTGAAGCGAAATGAGTGTCATGCGAAAACCAGGTAATGAAAGGGCAAATACCAAAATTTTAGCTTTAAAAGGAAACAAAAAGAGCATCCGTTGCGGGATGCTCGTGCTAAGCGTTTGAATCTGTGGCTGGTGCGGTTAATGATGCAATTCCATATTGAATTCCTTAATCATCGTGTCGACAAAAGCCGAAAGATCGTCGGTTGTGCGGCTGGTGATGAGGCCGTTGTTGGTCACCACTTCCTGGTCCACCCATATCGCGCCGGCATTTTCCAGATCATGCCGGATGGCGGCATAAGAGGTAAGCGTGCGGCCCAGTACCACGTCGGCATCGATCAGGATTTGCGGGCCGTGGCAAATTGCAGCCACCGGTTTCCCTGCAAAAAAGAACGAGCGGACAAAGTCAACCGCCTTTTGATTAACCCTCAATGCATCGAGGCCCATCACCCCGCCCGGAAGCAGGAGCGCGTCGTAATATTCGGGACGCGCCATATCGAGCGGAACGTCGACGTGGTGGTTCTCGCCCCAATCCAGATGACTCCATCCTTTGACAACGTCCTTGTTTGGTGAAATGACGTGGGTTGTCGCTCCACATTGGTTTAGGACTTTTCTGGGGCAGGTCATTTCCACCTGCTCAAATCCATCGGCAACCAGTATCGCGATTTTGATTGAATTCAGTGATTGTTCCATGGATTTAGGTGTAGATTAGAATATTAGATTATATGAGCAATTAATTGTACAAAAACTATGCCAAAAAAATGCTTCATGGTTGGGTCGAGCACGCGGTTGACCGGCGATGCATAGCTTCCACAACGTGGGAATGGAGCATGTGGCAATTCGCAATTTGGGGAAAACAAAAAGAGCGGCACTGCTGCCGCTCTCTGTATTAGCATTTTTCCGCGATTAGATCTCTACGCCTCCGACGTTTTCGAAGACCAGCTCACCTTTTGCGTCGAGCTCCATCATGATCACGGCATCCTTCGCAACTTGTCCGCTGAGAATGCCTTTCGACAATTCGTTCAGGATTCTTCTTTGAAGTACCCGTTTCAGCGGACGTGCACCGAATGCCGGATCGAAACCATCTTCACCGAGCTTGGTAAGCGCTTCGTCGGTTGCATCGAGCGTGATACCCTGCTCTTTCAGCATGTTTTGGATGCCTTTGAACTGAATATCCACGATTTTGCGGATGTTCTTCATAGTCAGTGGTTCAAAGAGTACGATCTCGTCGATACGGTTGAGGAACTCGGGCCTTACCGACGCTTTCAGCAGATCCAATACCGCCTGTTTGGCCTCCTCGATGATCAGCGTGTGGTTCCATCCCTCATCTTCCGCAAATTTCTCCTGGATAATGTGGCTGCCAATGTTCGACGTCATGATGATGATCGTGTTCTTGAAATTCGCAACACGGCCTTTGTTATCGGTCAACCGGCCTTCGTCCAGCACTTGCAGCAGTATATTCCACACATCCGGGTGCGCTTTTTCGATCTCGTCGAGCAGGATCACGCTGTAAGGTTTGCGCCGTACAGCTTCCGTGAGCTGGCCGCCCTCGTCGTAACCCACATATCCCGGAGGCGCTCCCACGAGCCGGCTTACCGCGTGGCGTTCCTGGTATTCGCTCATATCGATGCGCACCATGGCATTCTCGTCGTTGAAGAGGTATTCTGCCAATGTTTTCGCGAGCTCGGTTTTACCTACCCCGGTGGGACCCAGGAAGAGGAAGCTGCCAATCGGCCGTTTTGCGTCCTGCAAACCTGCGCGGCTGCGGCGTACGGCGTCGGAAACGACTTCTATCGCCTCGTCCTGACCCGCCACGCGCTGGTGCAGGTGCTCTTCGAGTTGCAGTAGCTTCTCGCGGTCGCTTTGCAGCATTTTGCTGACAGGGATACCCGTCCATTTGGCGACTACTTCGGCAATATCTTCCGGCGTGATCTCTTCCTGCATTAAGCTTTCCGCGTTTTCGGATTTTTGCAGCTCTTCCAATTTGGTCTGAACCTCGGGAATGCGTCCGTAGCGGATCTCGGCTACCTTGCCAAAGTCGCCTGCGCGTTCGGCCTGTTCTGCTTCCAGGCGCAACTGTTCACTTTGTTCTTTCAGCGAACGTACCTCGTTTACCTTACCCTTTTCATTTTCCCACTGGGCTTTCAGGGCATTGCGCTGCTCGCTGAGGTCGGCTATTTCTTTATTCAGAACCGTTTCCTTGTCCTTGTTATGCTCGCGGCGGATCGCCTCGCGTTCGATTTCGAGCTGCATGATCCGGCGGTTCAGTTCATCGAGTTCTTCGGGAACGCTGTCCATTTCCAAACGGAGTTTGGATGCAGCCTCGTCCATCAGGTCAATGGCCTTGTCGGGGAGGAAACGGTCGCTGATATAGCGGTTCGAAAGCTCTACCGCCGCGATTACCGCGTCGTCCTGAATGCGGACACCGTGGTGTAACTCATATTTTTCCTTAATACCCCTCAGAATGCTGATAGCGTCGGGAATATTAGGCTCGTCCACCATCACGGCCTGGAACCGGCGCTCCAAAGCCTTGTCCTTCTCCATATACTTCTGGTATTCTTTCAGCGTGGTAGCGCCAATTGCGTGCAGCTCACCCCGCGCCAATGCCGGTTTCAACAGGTTAGCGGCATCCATTGCACTCTCGCCACCGCCACCGGCGCCTATCAGCGTGTGGATCTCGTCAATAAAGAGCACGATCTCGCCTTCCGAGTCTGTTACCTCTTTAATGACCGCTTTTAGCCTTTCTTCAAATTCACCTTTGTATTTCGCACCTGCGATCAGCAAACCCATATCGAGCGATACAATCGTTTTCGATTTCAGGTTTTCGGGAACGTCGCCCTGCACGATCCGCTGTGCAAGGCCCTCCACGATGGCGGTTTTACCCACACCCGGCTCACCGAGCAGGATCGGGTTGTTTTTGGTACGGCGGCTGAGAATTTGCAGCACCCGCCTGATTTCTTCGTCGCGGCCGATCACCGGGTCGATTTTGCCGGCTTTGGCCAATTCATTCAAGTTTTTGCTGTACCGTTCCAGGGAGCGGTACTTGGCTTCTGCGTTTTGATCTTTCACAGGGTTATTCTTTCCTCTAAGTTCTTTGATTGCATTGATCAGTTCCTTTTCATTGAATCCCAGCTCTTTCATCATGTTGGCTGTGGAATCTTTTCCGCTGAATATACCCAGTATCAGCAATTCGATGCTGATGAATTCGTCGCCGAATTCTTTCAGGTAATTCTGTGCCTTGCCACTGGCTGCGGCCATATCGTTGCCCAGATAGGGCTGTCCTCCGCTCACGCGCGGGTAACCGTCCAATATCTTTTGCAAACGGTTGTTGAGTACGTCCGCGCTGATATTGAGCTTATTCAGTAAAAATAACGACGTATTCGGGTCTTCCTCCAAAATAGATTTCAACACGTGCCCCGTCTCGATAGCCTGCTGCTGGTTGCCCTGGGCCATCTGGGCTGCGTGCTGGATCACCTCCTGCGCCTTAATGGTGTATTGGTTAAAGTTCATGGCGTCAATCGCTTTGTTAATGATATAACGCAATGTGAAAAAGGCTGTGCCGATCTGCTAAATCGGAAATTTTGTCTCAAAAGAGTGACTTTGAGGAGCTGCGCCGGACAAAATGGCAAGAATCAGTGGCTTTTCTTTTCGATTTTCTTGTGAATTTCGAGCGTCTCGGCCAGGGCGGCAGAACCGTACCACATCAGCAATTCCATATCCAGCAGCTTTGCCTGAACAGCCGGATCGCTTTCAACCAGCTTTCTACCTTCCTCGATAGAATCCGCATTGAGGATAAAAATGCCACGGTACTTGTCGTTTTTGAAGAATGGGCCGGCTACCACCAGCTTGCGGGATTCGGCCAGGCGGTTGATATTTTGCATGTGTCCGGCAAAGGCACTGTCCGACTTGCTCTTGGGAACATTCGTCGCGCTTCCGGTTTTGAGGAAAACCATCACATATTTTTTCATGCCGTACTCATCCGCATTCAACTTTCTGGCGAGCGTAGAGTCATAAGCCGTGCTCGTTGATTGGGCTTTGGACGCTTTCGAGGCGACCAACAGACAGATTAGCAGGAGTGTGGTGTACAGTGTTTTCATTGGTGATTGATTTGAGTAGGTTAATAGATAAATGTATTGAAATTTTGACTGAAAATGAATGCACAAAGGCCTCAAAAGCAAGAAGCTGCATGGGGTTGTCCGATGCAGCTTCTTAATATCTGTTTTAACTAAACTTAAAGGTCTGTTTGCGTTTTGAGCAAATCCTCCATCGTCTCCCGACGCCTTACCAGCTTGGCTACTCCATTGTCGATCAGCACTTCGGCGGGACGGAAACGGGCGTTGTAATTTGAGCTCATCGTCAATCCGTACGCACCTGCATTCAGGAACGCCAGCACATCGCCCTTGCGGACCTCCGGCAATTCGCGATCGGTGGCAAATGTGTCGGTTTCACAAATGTACCCTACCACATTATAGTGTTTCAAATCGCCTTTTGGATTGGAAATATTGAGAATATGGTGGTAGGAGCCATACATCATCGGACGGATCAGGTGGTTAAGGCCTGAGTCCACGTGTACGAAGTTGCGCGCTGGGTCTTCTTTCACCACATTAGTAGTCACAAAAAGGAAACCTGATTCGCTTACGAGAAACTTGCCCGGCTCGAACCAGAGCTGCAATTCGCGGCCATACTCCTGGCAGAACAGCTGGAAGCGTTTGGAAATCTTTTTGCCCAGCAGGTCCATATCGGTAATGGCATCGCCCGGCAGGTAAGAAACTTTGAAGCCGCCACCCAAGTCGATCACCTGAAGATCTGGGAAATGCTTTGCGGTTTCAAAAAGAATGTCGGCCACTTTCAGGAATGGCTCGGCGTCCTTGATGTCGGAACCGGTGTGCTGGTGCAAGCCGATAACTTTAATGTCGTATTGCTTAATCACTTCCAGGATCTGGTCCAGAAGCAGGACAGAGATGCCGAACTTGGAATCGGCATGAGCAGTCATGATTTTGGTATGCCCGCCGGCCGCCACATTGGGCTTGATACGGATCATACAAGGCCTGGTATTTCCATAAGTCTGACCGAACCATTCGAGCAACGGAAGGCTGTCGACATTCACAATCGCGCCGGCTTCCACGGCTTCGCGCACTTCTTCAAAATGCACGCCACTGGGCGTAAAGGTGATCTGGCTCGCTTCATAACCCGCGATTTTCCCCATTTCAAACTCTCCGGGGGACACCACATCCAGTTCCACACCAATTTCACGCATCAGCCGCAGCACAGCCAGGTTCGTGTTGGCCTTGCATGCATATTTGATCTTCATATTCACGCCTGCAAAGGCATGCTGAAGTTCCGCGGCTTTCCGGCGGATGGTCGCGCCGTCGTACACGTACAACGGACTTCCGTATTGATTGATTAACTGAATTGGGTCGATTCCCTGAATGGAATAGGGGTAATGGTCAGAAAGTTGCATTTCGATATAGGGATGGTACGCGAGGTGCCGGAGTTGATATTATGATAAGTATCTGTCGAGGTAAACGGCCATCTCCTGTTGGAGCGCGGAGGCTTCCTGTTTCGCTTTCTCCGCGAAATCGGTTCCGTTGCTGGCGTAGATGATGCTCCGCGAGGCATTGACGAGGAGCCCGCAGTTCTTGTTCATACCAAACTTCGAAACCTCTTCAAGGTTGCCGCCCTGCGCGCCCACGCCTGGTACGAGCAGGAAATGATCGGGGATAATGGTTCGTATCTTCTCAAAATCGGATGCCTGCGTGGCGCCTACGACATACATCATGCGCTCCGCGCCCACCCAGGTTTGCGACGTACGCAGGACGTTTTCGTATAATGCCGAGCCCTCAGCATCAAGCCGCTGGAAGTCGGCACTGCCCGGATTGGAAGTTAATGCAAGCAATATCACCCATTTACCTTCGAATGCGAGGAAGGGGGTTACCGAATCGCTGCCCATGTACGGAGCCACCGTGATGGAATCGAAGTCGAGGCCAGACGACGATTTGTCGAAAAATGCCCTGGCGTACAAGCCGGATGTGTTCCCTATATCGCCGCGTTTAGCATCGGCGATCGTAAAATGGCTTTTTGGAATGTACTCGACGGTCTTTTGAAGGCTCTCCCAACCTTTTGGTCCTAACGCTTCATAAAACGCGATATTGGGTTTGTAAGAAACGCAGTAATCCACCGTGGCGTCAATGATCTGTTTGTTGAATTCAAAAATCGGATCGTCGGTTTTCAATAAATGCGCCGGGATTTTCTGGATATCGGTGTCCAAACCCACACACAAATAGGACCTTTTAGTCGAAATTTGCTGGAAGAGCTCTTGATAAGTCATGATTTTGTAAATATTGCGACGAAATTACAACCTCTTCCAATAGATTCATAAATTTGCGGCAACATTAAACTTTGCTCCAACCAACACATAACGACTATATGCAGATTCGAGAAACTTCCATTGCCGGTCTAGTTGAAATTTTGCCAAGGGTCTTCTCCGATGACCGTGGGATGTTCTTTGAATCGTATAATGAGGAGATATTTGCCAAACTCGGCCTGCCCGTAAACTTTGTCCAGGACAATCAGTCGTTTTCGAAAAAGGGGGTGGTAAGAGGTCTGCATTTCCAGAACGCACCTTTCGCACAAGGCAAGCTGGTGCGGGTGATCTCGGGTAGAGTGCTGGATGTGGCTGTCGATATCCGCCCCGATTCACCAACCTTCGGAAAGCATGAAGTCTTCGAATTAAGCGGGGAGCAAAACAACATTGCTTACATTCCCGAAGGATTTGCCCATGGTTTTGTGGCTTTGGAAGATTCGATTTTCAGCTACAAATGCACGAATCTTTATAATAAGGCATCCGAATCGGGCATACTGTGGAGCGATCCGGATCTGAATATCGACTGGGGAGTTACTGATCCGATCGTTTCTGAAAAAGACCTGATCCTGCCTACTTTCCGCGCACTTTTCGGTGAGTTGATCCGGTAAAAGCTAAATACTACTTTTCAAAAAGTTCTTCCAGGGCTTTGGACGCTACTTTCCGGGCTGAATGCGAATTCTGTCCCGTAATGAGCCGTTCGTCCATTTCGATGAATTCCACAAACGGGATCATGGCTTTCGTATAATGCGCGCCACGTTCCTTTAATTTATCTTCGAGGTAGAAGGGGACTTCACTTACAAAGCTCACAAGAGCTTCTTCTACATTCGAGTAGGCTGTGACGTATTTGTCCTGGATCAGCGGTGCGCCGTCGGAAAGCCTGATATTGAGCAATCCGCTAACGCCGTGGGCTATGGCAGTTACCATGCCGTTTCTTTCATAAATGGTTTTTGCAAGATTCTGCAATTCGGCATTTTCGGGGAAATCCCACATGGCGCCGTGGCCGCCGGCGAAGTAGATCAGCCGGTAATCATTCGGAGCAATTTCCGATGGTTTAAAGGAGTTTTGCAGCTTTTGGCGGAAGGAAGCGTCCTCCCAGTAACGGGCGTTGCATTCGTCTTTGAGGTCGAGACTCCGTTCGTCTACCGGTATGGTGCCACCCAGCGGGCTGACGAAATCCATCATGATGCGTCGTTTCGCCAGTACATCATAAAAGTGCGTCAACTCGCTCAGCCAGAGACCTGTTTTGGAGGTTTTGGCCGGATAAGTATCGTGGTTAGTGCAGACGATCAGGGCTTTCATAGCTGTACATGGAATGGCTCCGGGAAATATAGCATAAACCCCGGAAGTTTCCATCATGAAAGCATTACGCTTAGCTCAGCAGCTGATTTTTGTACGCGAACGCGACAGCCGCCGCAGTGCTTTTGGTACCCGTTTTTTCCAGGACCCGCAGTCTATGCCCTTCAACCGTCCGTACACTGATGAATAGTTTGTCGCCGATCTCGGTGGTTGACAGCCCGTCGCAAATCAATTGAAGCACTTCTTTTTCGCGCGATGAGAGCGCTACGTTACATGCATTCGGAAAGAATGGATGCTTGTTGACATGCCGGTTTACCATTTTTCGGTGCATGGCCTTGGAGACGAAGTCGTTGTAATAGAAACCTTCCTCGTGAACCCTTCTGATCGCTTTTTCGACCTCGTCGGGGCTGGTATCTTTCAGTAGATAACCTTGCACGCCCTTTTCGAGCATGTGAATCACGAACCGGTCCTCGTTATACATCGAAACGACGATGATTTTGATATTCGGGAAGCGTTCGAAGGCGGCTTCTGTGGCCTGAATGCCATCCATAACGGGCATTTGCAGGTCCATAAAAACGATGTCAGGCGTGTTGGCGGGCAGGCGGTCCAGTAGTTCCTGGCCGTTGCCGGCTTCCAGTATAAATTCGAAATCGGGAATGCCGCTCAGCATGGAGATAAACCCCTTTCTGAATAGTTCGTGGTCGTCGGCAATTCCTAGTTTAAGGGTGCTCATAGCATTAAATATTCACTCGTTCCCGGCGGAATGGATGTAGTGGTTCAGGTTTATTACCGGATGCCGGGTTCACCGGTATCCTCGCGATGGCACTGGAACCGCCCTTGGCTGGCTGTTCGTACTGGACTGTTCCGTTTACGATGGCCAACCGGCTTTCAATTCCCAGCAAACCCAGCCCTGCCAGGTTGCTTTCCTTTATTTTTTCGGGGTCGAAACCGACACCATTGTCGGTAACCCGCAAACCTATCATTTCTTCATCAATTTCCAGCACAATATCGATTTTTGTGCAGCTCGCATGCTTGATCGCGTTGTTGACAAGCTCCTGCATAATGCGGTAAAGCGTCAGTTCCAGTTTCTGGCCCTGACGCGGAAATTCCTCGGTATTGGATTGGAAGGCGATGACGAGATTGTTGTCCTCTTCTAACTTGTGAATAAATTCCTCGATCGCCTCCATCAGTCCGAACCGTTCCAGGGTCGTAGGTACCAGGTCACGCGTGATGCGCCGCACGTGCAGGATCGTCTCTTCGACAAGCGACTGCGACTTTTTCATAATGCTTTCTTCCTTCTCGTCACCTGAATTGCCTACTAATTTACTCAATTGGTTGAGACTTAGTTTGGTGAGTGACAGCATGGTGCCTATATCGTCATGCAAATCCTGTGCAATCCGCCGCCGTTCTGTTTCCTCTGAATTAAGCGCCGTATCGAGAAGTAAGCGATTGTAGTTTTTTTCGATGTCGCTGATTCTCTTTTCTTCCTCAAACCTCCGTTTTTGATAATACATCACAAAGGCGATCATGCAAAACGCCATGGCCAGCATAGCCAGTGAGGCTATCAAAAGTGCCCATTTTAGTTCTTCACTGTTTTGCATAATCCTTTGGTGAATAATGATAAATGCCTACGCTGAAAAGGAGGGCACAGATAATTTCAAAAATGCTGGGAATGAACTCGGTTATCCCCAGATCCATCGTATTGTTCCAGGTGTATGCATAATGTATGACTGGTGCTATAAATATAAGACTCGAATAATAAAGCAACAGTCCTGAGCATATCCAAAAGAAGGGGAATGTCAGTAAATTAGGTATTTGAAGAGATTTAATAAGTTCATAAAAGTATAGTAAGATCAGCAGGATCATCAAAACGCCTTCAACGGTTTTGGAATAAAGTACAACCCTGTGTTCCCGCATGTTATGAAGGTCTTGATTAGAGTTGACTACATCCCAGGCACAAAAGAAGAAAAGTCCGATAATGGATGCTATTAAGAATCTCCTCTGCGACCTTCCCTCGAACTTGAAATAAAACATCCCGCCGAGTAGTGCGTAAAAAAGCGGGATGCTCAGATTGTAAAATATAATGTTGTTTGTCCTGTTCGAAGCTAAATGGAGCATCGCAAGATCGATTACCAACTTTGCCAAAAGGTAGCAGAAGAGCAATCTTAGCGACTGATCTACAAATGCTCTTCTTACAATAGTGAGTGTTAATGGTAAAACTGTGACAAATACTGCAATAGAAGAAATGGGATTATTGACAATATATGCAAAGTGACTATCGAACATACATTAATAGATTAACGAACTTTCTCGTTCCTAACACTGGCGTGGGCAAAGTGGGCCACCCGTCATAGCTTCGCCTCCGGTGGGCATGTCTTTCAATCCGCCCAATTGTGCTGTCCTAATAATATCCCTTCCATCGGCATCGACAGGCACTAGCACTAGCCGTGGCGTAGGCTTCTTGAATTTTGCAGCCAATGTATCGTTGTCTTCTTCTTCGTCCCTTAGGCCATAGTAGACCCGAAATCCTACACAGTTGTCGCCATGCAATTTAATCAACTCATTGAAAGTGTGAATGCCGAAGAACTCTGCCTTTACGTAGTTTTCGCCCTTATCGGTGAAGTAACGTTCCCTTTTTTGGTGTGGAGTAGTAAGTTCCTGGGCTTCAGTCGCCGAAATCAGCCGACCCTCTCTACCTGTAAATTTTTTGCTGTCCATAGTTTTCGTTAAAAATGTAACAATTATGCAACGTAAATGTAAATAGCCGTTGAGGTAAGGTCAAGCCGCTACATTGCAATTGATTTAACGGTTGTTTTGTAACTAATTGTAAGTCAGTCTAATTTGTTCCATGCTACTTAAAATCACGTAATTTTACGTATACCTGTTGAGCAATACTACGAGGTCGCACTTGTAATGCTACCCGTGCTGAAAAACGGGGATTTTGACGCTAAAATGCTTGGTGAGAGCGCTGTACATTTGTAAAGCGTTAGGGAAGACTTTTCGAAAGGCTTTCTCATCAAGATTAAAGGGTTAGGTTATAGTCGAAAGCCGCGAGGGAATGTCCTTCGCGGCTTTTTTGATTCTATGCCTCCAATTCCGACTTTTGGCATTTATAAAAACGACGACATGAAACCGACGATAGAAATCGAATATTGCCCCAAATGCGGATGGCTCCTGCGGGCTGCCTGGATGGCACAGGAACTGCTTACTACTTTTACCGATGACGTGCATGCAGTGCAACTTAGGCCCTCCGAGGTGGCCGGAAGGTACACAATTACGATAGGAGAGGAGCTTCTGTGGGATCGGAAGCGTGAAGGCCATTTTCCCGAACCGAAGGAATTGAAGCAGCGGGTGAGGGATATTATCGCACCTGATCGCAATCTGGGGCACAGCGACAGGTGAGGTATTTATGGTGTATTTGTGTCAATTTGGCGGGTCAGGTCGGGCGGAATTGTCATTTTGGCACTTGTCCTATTCCCGGTTTGCAGAGGGGGCAATAATTTCCAGTGAAATGTGCTGATTTACTTCATAACGGCCGTTTTGTAGCGTGCAAGCACTTTTCCATAGCATTGAACTACATAGTTTTTGGCTGAAAAACGATCTTTGGCACGCAGTTTTTCGTTAATAGGTAAAACTTGTGAACCTAAAACGCGATAGCTATGGAAAGCAAACTGAAAATACCCCGGGAGATGTTGATGAATATAGATTTTATCAACACGGTGAACGGTGGAATGAGTGAGCCCTCTATCAAGCTTGACAAAGGGTCGGACGGTTTCGAAGTAGTTGTGAAAATTCCAGGCATCGAGGTTGAGGATCTGCAATTGGAAGTTGTAAAAGGAAAAAGAAACTCGAATAACTTAAAGCTTTTCCACTTACTGCCCATATTTTCACAGGAAAATTTGCCCGACGACGAGCAGTGGAAGACAATCCGTTTCATCAATACTTTCGTCATTCCTGATGGAGTAGATATAGATAATATATCAGCAAGATATGACGACAACCGTCGTCAGCTGGTGCTGTTCCTTCCCTTCGGGGACGAACAAGGCGATTATCACCGTAAGGTTGATATCGAACGTTGGTAAAAAATAAAGAGGTATTACTACAAAAACCCGGTGTCTGACCGGGTTTTTCTGTTATAAAGGATTGTTTTCGACGAACTGTTGGAAGTAATATAATAAGGGTTTGGTATTAATCCTTGCGGAGTTTGTACGGTTCTAATAGAATGCATTAAGATTGAGTAAAGATTCCCCACTTTTTCAAAAAAGGAATTTCATATCTGTATCTTGCATTAGAATCCCACAGTGCTCCTCATTCTCAACGTTATGAAAAAGTCAAATATTTTCGCTTTTATTGAACTAACAAAGCTGGTTGAAGAGCTTAAAGTAGATCAGCCAAAACTCAGGCAGAAACTGAAATCGCAGTCGGCCTACTTCAATATTATTGAGCCCAGGTATTTTTCAGAAGGCTTGGTTGGTGAGTGGGAGAGTATACTCGCCGTGATCAAGCAGAAAGGTGCCAAAGTGAATGAAGAAGGCCGGATAGTTTCGAATGCCGTAAGCAACACGATCGACCATTTGACAGACCATGAGTGCCTGTTGCTGGTGGAGCGGGTGCATTCGATCTATGATTCGGTACGCAAAGAGTTTCAATGAAAGAAGGCCCTGCATGGTACGACGCCGATGCAGGGCCTGTAAGCTTAGTTAACGGTTCCGCCGTTCCAGACATCTTTTCCTGGCTGGACAAATGCAAGGCTACCGTCCCGGTCTTCGGCCATAAGGATCATTCCGTGGCTTTCCATTCCCATCATCTTTCGTGGAGACAGGTTTGCGAGGTAAAGCACTTTTTTGCCGATCACTTCCTCCGGTTTAAAATGTTCGGAGATTCCGCTCAGCACAGTGCGTTGTTCTGAGCCGATATCGATCCGTAATTTCAGCAGCTTTTTACTTTTCGGTACATTTTCGGCTTCGAGAATTGTTGCAATGCGGATGTCCATTTTCGCGAAATCATCGTACTGAATCTCAGGTTTTACCGGAAGGACTGTTTTACCTTCCAGTTCATTCAGCCGTTTGGCATCGTGCAGTTTCTGTACTTGCTTTTCGATGATATGATCTTCTATTTTTTCAAAAAGCAGCTTTCCTTCCAGGACGGGCTGGCCGGGTGCAAGCAGATCAGGATTGCCCGCATCCTGCCAGTTTTTGCCTGAAAGGCCAAGTTGCTCCTGAATCTTGGCCGCAGTGAATGGCAGTACCGGCTCGGAAACGACCGAAAGCGTTGCCGAGATTTGCAATGCTATGTTCAGAATCGTATTCACACGCTCCGGATCGGTTTTGATCACATGCCAGGGCTGGGTATCGGCCAGGTATTTGTTTCCTGTTCTTGCCAAATCCATAATAAGTGCAAGTGCCTCGCGGAAACGGTAATTTTCCATTGAATCGGCTATTTTTCCGGGGAACTTGCCCAATTCGTCGAGCGCGTTGCGGTCGATATCCTGCAATTCGCCACGCTGCGGCACTTTTCCTTCGCAGAATTTCTGCGTCAGCACCACCGCGCGGTTGATGAAGTTTCCGTAAATGCCTACTAGCTCGCTATTGTTGCGGGTCTGGAAGTCTTTCCAGGTGAATTCGCTGTCTTTGGTTTCGGGCGCGTTGGCCGTGAGTACGTAACGAAGTACATCCTGCTTATCGGGCAGTTCTTCGAGGTACTCGTGCAGCCATACAGCCCAGTTACGCGAGGTCGAGATTTTATCGCCTTCGAGGTTCATAAACTCATTGGCGGGCACATTATCCGCCAGGATATAGTTGCCTTCGGCCATTAGCATGGCCGGGAAGATGATGCAATGGAAAACGATGTTGTCTTTTCCAATAAAATGTACCAGCTTGGTTTCGCCTTCCGAAGCGTCTTTTGCGGGCTGCCACCATTTTTGCCACCCCTCGTCGGTTCCGTTCTTCTGGATGAGCCAGTCTTTGGTCGCCGAGATATAACCGATCGGCGCTTCAAACCATACATATAGTACCTTGCCTTCTGTGTCTTCGACGGGCACTTTAATGCCCCAGTCAAGGTCGCGGGTCATGGCGCGTGGTTTCAGGCCGTCTTTCAGCCACGACTGGCATTGCCCGAAAACGTTTGTCTTCCATTCGGGATGGCCGTTGACGTATGCTTCAATCTGGGGCTGCATTTTGTCCAGTGGCAAATACCAGTTTTTGGTCGCTTTCAACACAGGTTTCGCTCCTGATAGCGTCGAGCGCGGATCTTTCAGTTCCAGCGGACTCAATGTAGAACCGCAACGCTCGCATTGGTCGCCGTAGGCATTCGGGTTTGCACATACGGGGCAGGTGCCTACAATGTACCGGTCGGCCAGGAATTGCTGCGCGGTTTCGTCATAGTATTGCTCGGTCGTTTCTTCGATGAATACCTTTTTATCATACAAATCCCTGAAAATCTCGCGGGACGTTTCGTGATGAACGGGCTTGCTTGTGCGGGAATAGACATCAAAGGAAATGCCCAGCGATTTGAACGAAGCATCGATCTGCTCGTAATATTTATCTACGACCTGCTGAGGTGTCAGGCCCTCCTTTTTCGCGCGGATGGTAATGGGGACGCCATGCTCGTCGGTACCGCTGATGAACGCTACTTCCTTGCCCGAAGACCGGAGATAGCGAACGTATATATCAGCCGGTACGTAACATCCCGCCAAATGACCGATGTGGATCGGGCCGTTGGCGTAGATCAGCGCTGCTGTGACGGTATATCTTTCGGGATTTGAAATCGGCATTTGAAATCAAGGATTTGAATATGGTTCAAACATAGGAGCAAAGTCGCTCCCCGGGTGTGGCCGGGGTGTAAAATTAGTAAAAAGGCTTGCAATGGTGTGACAAACTACTTTTTTACTGCGAACTTTGACCGAAACAATTTGTTTTGCTTACATGAAAGTACTCATTACCGGTGCGACGGGCTTGGTGGGCAGCGCAGTAGCCAGGAAATTCTTGTCGGAAAACCATGAAGTTTTCGCACTGGTACGCCCGGGAGCGGACAAGCGCCTGCTTGCCGTAGATCATCCGAAACTGAACTGGGTGGAAGGCGATATCCTGGATATTTTGTCGCTGGAAAAGGCGATAGAACAGGTTGATTATGTGGTCCACACGGCTGCCGTGGTGTCGTTCGTGCCGCGCGACCGGAAGATGATGTATAAAGTGAATGCGGAAGGGACCGCCAACGTGGTGAATGTATGTTTGAAATACAAAACACAAAAACTGGTACACGTCAGCAGCATCGCGGCTATTGGCCGTCCTGATAAGCGTAAGCAGGCAGGTACGCAGGCCCTGGTTCTGAATGAAGAACAACGCTGGGAGGATTCACCGGAAAATTCGGAGTATGCTAAAACCAAGCATATGGCGGAACTGGAAGTCTGGCGCGGTATTGCGGAAGGGCTCAGTGCCGTAATAGTGAACCCGACGCTGATACTGGGCGAGGGCGACTGGGAGAAGAGCAGTACGCAGATTTTCAGGTACGTATACAGAGAAAAGCCTTTTTACACGGAAGGCATAGCGAATGTCGTGGATGTGAAGGATGTGGCGGAGATCGTGTACCGTTTGGCCGGCTCCGACATTGCCGGCGAGCGCTTCCTGCTTAATGCGGGGAGCATTTCCTATCATAATTTGTTCAATATGATAGCGGACAAAATGAACCGTAAAAGACCGTCCTTTAAGGTCGGTCCGGGATTGGCGGGGGTGATCTGGCGGGTAGAGGCATTACGGACCTGGTTATTGGGGACAAAGCCGCTGATTACCAAGGAAACGGCACAATCTGCTGCCAGGAAAATCACCTACGACAATACCAAAGTCAGGAAGGCATTAGATTTTCAATTTCAGTCTATTGAGGAAACCGTGTCCCGCATTAGTGAAAGTTTGCCCGGGGGGATTTGAAATCCGGGGAATTATTTTATAACTTTCTTTCATTAATAGTGGTGCGTTTGCCCTCGATTCTAACCTAGCGGTTCGTATGATGGAGAAAAATTTCGGTGAAAGGAAGGACTATATGAAGGAGACACTGCTCAGGTTCGAGAGAATGCTGAAAACCAGCGAGCCGGTCTTTTTTGATTTGGATACTTACGAAAAGGTTACAGTACATTACATTGAAAAGGGGGATTGGGAAAAGGCTTTTAAAGCTTGTGAGATGGGCCTGTCGGACTACCCCTATTCGCTCGACCTGCTGCTCAGCATGGTTCAGCTGCACGCCAACCGCGGCGAGCACGAATTGGCCCTCGAAATATTGGAGCGCGCATCCCTTTTTCACCCCGGCGACATCGAAATTTCTTTCATGCAGGTGGCGGTAGCCAATATGATGGGAGAATATGAAGAGGCGATTGAAATCCTCGAAAATCTGCTCAGCAGGGTGGAAGACCGCGATGAAATTTATTTCCAGATCGGTCAGACTTATCAGAACTGGGGTAAATATGAAGATGCGATCAAGTACTACAAACGGTCGCTCCGCAATAATCTGAATAACGAAAACGCGCTTTACGAACTGGCCCATTGCCTCGATCTGGTAGGCCAACTGGAAAGCCATTTGGAATATTATAATGACCTGGTCGACCGCGACCCTTTCTCGCACCATGCCTGGTACAACCTCGGTATTGCGTTTAGCAAGCTGGAACGGCACGAGGACGCAGTACACGCATATGAGTACGCGACACTGATCAAAGACGATTTCGCATCCGCTTTTTTCCAGCTCGGTAACTCCTACATGAACCTGGAAAAATACGAAGATGCCAAAGTTCAGTATCTCCGTGCGATCGAGCTTGAAGGTGATCAGCCTGAAACTTGCTGCTGCCTGGGAACGTGTTACGAGAAATTGGGAGAATTTGAAACTGCTATTAAGTATTACCGGCAAACGGTGAAGCTGGATAGCCAGTGGGACGACGGATGGTATGGTCTGGGAATCTGTTTCAGTGAGCTGGGGCGTTGGTACGAAGCGGTTGGTTTTCTGAGAAAAGCGATCCAGATCACGGAGTTGAACCCCGACTATTGGCTTGCCCTGGCCGAAACCGAATTCAAGGTAGGTAATGTCGTTTCGGCATTCGAGGCATTTGAAAAAGCGGCAGAAATAGAGCCTTCAAACCCGGATATCTGGCTGAAATGGTCCTATGTGTTGTTCGAGCAAGGCAACTATGCCCGCGCTTGCGACTTGCTGCAAGCTGCGATCGATGAAATGTCCGAAGAAGCGGACCTATATTACCGCATGACCGTGTATCAGATTCACGCCGGACAATATCGTGAAGCATTGGTAAACCTGGAAATCGGCCTGACGCTGGATTATGATGGTCACGAACAGCTTTTCGACTTTTTCCCTGATCTCGAAAAACAAAAAGCATTGTACCGGATTATCGAACAATACCGCGAAAAATAGTTAAATGCTTTTATAAAGCTGAATAAGCTGCCCGGCGATATGCTTTCCCGCAAACTGCTGAACATGCAGCTTTCCCGCTTCCGATAAAGTATTCCTGAGATGAACATCAGTGACCAGTTTTTGTAGCTGTTCGCTGATGTTTTCTGTTTGATAGGGATCCGCATACAGTCCGCCCGGGCCGCCGGCCTCTTCCAGACAGGAACCTTTGGCTGCGAGCACGGCCGTTCCGCTGTGCAACGCTTCGACGATGGGAATGCCGAAGCCTTCGTAGATAGAAATGTAAGCAAATACGTCCGCGGCCTGATATAATGCGGGTAAATCCGGTGTAGATACGTTGTGGCGCAGAAGCACCCTGTCTTCCAATTTCAACCGCTGGATCGTTTCCTTAATCTTTTGCAAATAAGCGGTGGGTTTTCCTACCAGAACGAGTTTGAAATCATGGTTCTTCAATCCGGCAAATGCTTCGACAAGCCGGTGCTGGTTTTTACGCTCTTCCAAAGTGCCTACACAAAGGATAAATGGCCCGTCGATACCGTACTCAGCGCAAATGCGGGTTCTTTCTTCTGCGGCCAGCTGTTTTTGAAATACCGGATTACAATCCTGGTAAATGACTTTGATCTTTGTATCGTCCACACCATACAATTCGATCAGGTCACGCCGGGTCTGATCGCTTACTGCAACCACTGCATCGGCACGTCTGCAGGCCGATTTGAATTTGTGGCGGTAAATGGCGCGGTCGACTGGCTTGAAAAGATGCGGCAGCCTTTCAAAAATGAGATCGTGAATGGTTACTACCGAGCCGATACCGGCAGCTTGCAGCCCTTGCGGAATTTCGTTGCTGAGGCCGTGGTAAATCCCCACTTTTTCCTCGCGAAGCTGTCGCGTAATGCGGGCGTAGCGCCAGTACGCCGATAATTTTTGATCGATAAAGTTTTTCGGGTAATGTATTGACCCCGCGGGAAATCCGTCGAACAGATGGCGGTTGTTTTTGGGGGTGTAGGCAAAATATTCATGGACCGGTTCATGCACCATTAATGCGTCGAGAACGAAGCGGCTGTAATTTCCCAGACCAGTTTTATTGGCAAACGCTCTTTTGGCGTCAAATCCGATGCGCATCATGTGTAACTGCAAGGCTTTCCGGGCAAAAGTCCGTATTTTTGCGGATACCACCGAAAATTATTGGTGGCGATTTTGTGTTAAAAAGGAATGAAGAGAAACAATGTCCGCAAGCGGGGCAACCCCAAAGCATCCTCCCTTACGTTAGCCGAAGAATATCAGATACACACGCTGGCCAACGGGATCCGCATTGCACACAAGCAGGTTCCTTACACGCAAATAGCGCATTGCGGTATCATGCTCGACATCGGCAGCCGCGATGAATTGCCTCATCAGCAGGGACTGGCCCACTTCTGGGAGCACATGGCCTTCAAGGGTACTGAAAAAAGAAGCTCCTACCACGTCATCAACCGGCTTGAAAATGTAGGTGGCGAGCTGAATGCCTATACAACCAAAGAAAAAATCTGCTTCCATGCCTCGGTACTCGACGATCATTTCGAGAAGGCGCTGGACTTGCTCGCCGATATTACTTTCCACTCTGTTTTCCCTGACAAGCAGATCGAGCGGGAGCGGAATGTGATACTGGAAGAAATGTCGATGTATATAGATTCACCTGAGGATGCTATCCAGGATGATTTCGACCAGCTGATTTTTCCGGAACACGCACTGGGCAGTAACATTCTCGGTACGGCCGAAACGGTCAATTCATTCGGCCGAGAGCATTTACACGAATTCATCAATCACAATATCGATACCGAGCGCATTGTCGTGTCGTCGGTGAGCCGTTTACCGTTTTCGAGGGTGATTCGTATGGCAGAGAAGTACCTGGGTGGCGTACCGCATCGCACCACTAGCAGGAAACGGAATGCACCGGTACTTTACACGCCCGTACGCCTGGAACGGGAGCGCCCGATCCAGCAGGCACAATGCGCGATGGGCCAGCCGGCTTATTCATTACTGGACGAGCGCCGCCTGCCATTTTTTATGCTGGTCAACCTGCTTGGCGGGCCGGGAATGAACTCCCGGTTCAACCTTTCGCTGCGTGAGAAGTATGGTTTTGTATACTCTATCGAGGCGAATTACACGCCTTACCTTGATGCAGGATTTACGGGCATATTTTTCGGTACTGAAAGAAAACAGCTGAACAAGAGCATTTCGCTGATAAACAAAGAATTGAAGCGCATCAGGGAGGTGCCTCTTACCACGCTTCAACTGCATCAGACCAAAGTGCAGCTTATGGGACAGCTCGCTATGTCGGAGGAAAGCAACATGAGTTTTATGCTCATGATGGCTAAAAGCATCCTGGATACTGGTAAAGTCGATTCGCTCCCGGAGATTTTCGGCGAAATCGAGCAGATCACCGCCTCTCAATTACAGGAAATTGCGAGGGAAATGTTTAATGAAGAGAATTTCAGTTACCTGACATTCCTGCCCGAGGATTGAGTTTCGATGGGATTTATACAAAAAAGCGCTTACCGGTCCGGAAGCGCTTTTTTCTTGAATACTAAGAGCTATTTAGCTTCTGCCCTGTAATACATCGTCGAGGTATTCTCAGGTCTCAGGATATTTTTTGCCGCGTTATGAATATCGGCAGGAGTCAGTGCCCTTATAATCTCTGCATCGCTATTGGCCCAATCCACATTGCCTGCATTTGCTGCAAATGCCAGGTTCATCGCCCGGTTGAGCAGTTCGACTTCCGAAAATGCCAGCGATGCCTCAGATTGGTTTTTCACTTTTGTTACCTCTTCCTCGGAAGCGCCATTTTCAACAATTTCCCGCAAAATTTCCGTCACCGCAGCATCGGCTTCCTCTAAGGTGATACCGGGGTTCAGGTTTCCTTTGACCATTATTAATCCAGGGTCCAGAGAAGAAACAATGCTCGCGCTAATGCTGTTGAATAGCGCGCGCTCTTTCAATAATTTCTGATATAAACGCGAAGATTTCCCTCTCCCCAGGACGTCGCTGAGCAAGTCTCCCGCATAAAAGCCCGGCTCATATCTGCCGGGCATATGGAAAACCTTGATCAACGAATTAAGCGGAACCGCGGCTGAGACTTCGAGATGTCTGGCTTCGGTTTGTACCGGCTCGACGGGAAGGTTGCGGACATAAGCCGGCCCGGCAGGGATACTTCCAAACCATTTTTCGGCCAGTTCCTGCACTTTTTCAAATGTTACGGCACCAGCGACCACCATCACCGCATTATTGGGACGGTAGAAACGGAAGAAAAAATCCTGGACGTCGTCCATGGTAGCGCGTTCGATATGACCAATGTCTTTACCAATCGTGGCCCAGCGGTAAGGGTGCTTTTTGTAGGCTAATGGCCGTAATTTCAGCCACATATCGCCGTAAGGTTGATTAAGATACCGCTGCTTGAATTCTTCGATTACCACCTTGCGCTGCACTTCCAGCACATTAGGGTCGAAAGAAAGGCTCAGCATTCGGTCCGATTCCAGCCAGAATGCCGTTTCTACATTATCGGCAGGTAATGTGATGTAGTAATTGGTGATATCCGGAGAAGTGAATGCATTGTTTTCGCCGCCCACATTCTGCACGGGAACATCGTAGCTGGGAATGTTTTTGGAACCTCCGAACATCAAATGCTCGAACAAATGCGCAAAGCCGGTACGTTCTTCGTCTTCATCCCGGGAGCCTACATTGTACAGGATATTAACCGCAGCCATGGGTGTTGAAAAGTCTTCGTGGACAAATACCCGAAGGCCGTTACCCAGTGTAAACTGCTTATAGCGAATCATATTGTCAAGTAAGGAAGTTGATTAGGTACAATTTGACCAAAATAAAGCGTGAGGCCGAAACCCGCACATTCAATTATGGGTTATAAACAAAGCTACTGTTCAGCTGGGATACCACCAAACCAATTTGAGTCGAAAGCCATGCAAATTACACTTCGTTCCCTGGGCCTGTGGGTTTTTCTCGCCCTATGCTCATTTCAGTCCCATGCACAAATACTCAATGACCCAGCCTCGTTAAAGAACATCCAAAACAGCCTCGATAAAATATATAATTACGAGTTCGATGAGGCCGTCCAGATTATAGACCAGGTGGAGAAAAAGTATCCTAATCACCCGGTTTCCTACATTCTCGACTCATTTATTTTGTATTGGAAATACCTGCCCATCAAGGACAATCCTTCCAAATCGAAGGAATACATCCAAAAGCTCGACCAATGCCTGGAAGCAATCAACAAGCGTTATGGAAAGAATAGCCTCGATCCGGAAGCAGTTTTTTACACAATGGTAGCGAGAGGTTATATGGCGATGATCTACAACTACCGCGGGGAAATGATGGCGGCGGCAGGCGAGGGGAAAAAAGCGTATAATGCTTTCGTTGAGGGTTTTAAGCTGCTGAATAAAAACCCTGAATTCTACTTCACGTCCGGCATGTATAACTATTATGTGGAAGTGTACCCGGAAGAGCACCCGATCGTGAAGCCGCTGCTGGTTTTCTTTAAGAACGGGGACAAAGCATTGGGTCTAAAGCAGATCGATACGGCCACGAAGGTAGGTACGATCACCAAAGCGGAGTCTTGCTATTATATTTCACACATTTACCTGAAATACGAAGCCAAGCCTGAAAAGGCGGTTTTTTATATGGAAAAGCTCGTGGATTCGTACCCGAGAAACCCTATTTATCTGATGAAACACGTGGAAGCACAGTTGCTTTCGGGGAAATACGACCAGGCGCATGAAGGCGTGCAGCTTCTTCGTAAACAAAGTGCCGGGTTTTATCCGGTCGCCTGGCGGACCTTTCAGGGGATTTTAGAAGAAAAGGATCGAAAAAATGATGCGGCCGCTCAGAAAGAGTATCTGGCAGCACTCAAAACGCCGCACGACGACCAGTACACGAAAGAATATCACGCATTCGCCTATGCAGGGCTCGCACGCATTTCCGCGCGGGCAGGCAATAAGGCCAAAGCCAGGGAGTATTATAAAAAATGCCTTGGCAAAGCGGAGTACCGGTCGGTCATACGCGAAGCCAAGGCATTCAAATGAGGCCGACTAGTTAGGGAAAAGGCTTTTGTCGAGTCCCGGGATGATTTTCAATGCGTTTTTATAATAGAGCTTTTTCAATACCTCGTCGGATAGCCCCATACCGTACATGCGCCAGAATGCGTGGTATTTTTTGTGGTAAGGGAAATATTCATCCTCGGTTTCGAGTACACGGAAGTAGGTAGCGTATTCGGACGGTACCCAGCTGTCTTTCCCAAAAAGGACACGGTCCTGGTATTTATCAAAAAACTTCTTCGCGGCGCGTGGCTGACGGCCTAGTTCGGCTATTACCGCGCCTATTTCCACATACATATTAGGGAAAGCGATCATCAGGCTGTCGAGCTTTCTGAGGTTGTTGGGATACCAGCCCATATGCGCATTGATGAACGTCGTTTTCGGGTTCATTCTGAAAATGTGGTGTTGCTCGGCAATCAGCGAATCGAACGGGATCGGATCGTTGGCGCCACGCCGGCGTCCCGGATGTGTTTTCAGTTCCAGCCAACGCTCGTTATAACGGTCCATGGGATCCCAAAAGGACGGTACGTCGGCTGTGTGGATCAATACCGGGATACCCAGCTCGCCGCATTTCTGCCAAACCGGCTGTAAGCGCGGATCGCTTACCGGCACGCGGTTGCCTTTGTCGTCCTTAATACCTGCGAAACCAAGGCTTTTGTAGATTTTCAAGCCTTTGGCGCCCATTTTTACATCTTCCTCCAACTGTTTCACAGCCTTCTGCGACCAATCTTTTTCGCCGAAACCTTTGAATTGCAGGTTCGTAAAAACAGCGATACGCTTTGGCTCGTTTTTGGCCACGTTTTCCAGAGAACCCTTCAATGTAGCCGTTCCC
Source organism: Dyadobacter sp. OTU695 (assembly GCF_038440355.1). Classification (NCBI taxonomy): domain Bacteria; kingdom Pseudomonadati; phylum Bacteroidota; class Cytophagia; order Cytophagales; family Spirosomataceae; genus Dyadobacter; species Dyadobacter sp. OTU695. Next base: position 145,898 of record NZ_JASATN010000001.1, read on the forward strand.
TCCGCCCATTCCTGCGACCAGCCGCGACCGCTGAGGTTCACCATGATTCCCATATTCAACTCGTCCATCTGCTTCACGAGCCCTTTCAGGTCTTGTGTCGGCATTTGATATTGGTGATTGTGCACGTCGATAAACGGGAATTTCGCTCTTTTCAGCGGGTGTTCTTCCACTTTGAGCGTGGAAATAGGGTCGTATTCTTCAAATCCGAGTGGTTGCTCGGTAAGCGGCGCAGATTGTTGCTGAGCGCAGGCGGAGAAAGAGATACCAATGCTAACGGAGAGTAACAGTAGTGTTTTTTTCATGCAATCTATTATTTAACAGGATCGTTGGCTAGGCAATACCCGGAAATGCCCCGGGTTTATAAATCAATGCAACACAGTGCGCGGCAATACCCTCTTCCCTTCCCACAAAACCCAAATACTCGGAGGTAGTTGCCTTGATAGAAATAGCTTCTTCTGAGATGCGGGTAACCTCGGCCAGGCAGCTTTTCATAGCCGGGATATGTGGATTGAGTTTCGGGTTTTGCAAAACGATCGTCACATCTACATTGCCGACTTCATATCCTTTTTCACGGATCATTTCCAGGACTTTGGCGAGCAGAATCTTGCTGTCGACGCCCTTCCATTGCGGGTCTTTGTCGGAAAAATGGTAACCGATGTTGCGGAGATTGGCCGCGCCCAGGAGCGCGTCGCACATCACGTGACACACCACGTCGGCGTCGGAGTGCCCTTTGGCTCCATGGGTGTGTGGGACTAAAATACCGCCGAGCCAAAACGGCCGGCCTTCTACTAATTGATGAACATCGTAGCCCTGGCCTACGCGGAATGGGAACATATTAATTTGTACTCTCAGTTATAGGTTATCTAACTTTCTTTTAATAGCCTCGATACTATCATCAAGCTTTTTGGTTTTGCCTCTATGTTTCGCCAATGCCGCTTCTAGCCGATCGGTATGCTCCTTCGCCAGATCGAACTTTCTCATCATGTATTCGTACAATAGCGAAAGGTCGTCCTTCGCGAGCGTGTTTCTTGCGTAGTTCTCAATATTGATGGCGTTTTTTCGGGCGATTGCAAATACGTCAAGAAGCGTTCTATGCAACTTGGCATGTTTCATCTCATAAATTTGCTGTTGACGCTTCGTCCGCGCGGCCACGGAAGCGACGGATCGGATGTCGTTTGCCATGTTAATGTCGAGCAAACGTATCTTATTGAGATCATTATCAATTCTGTCGAGGACAAGGTAGATATCTGCCGTCATTTCTTCCAGGTTACTGATTCTTTCGCTGTCTTTCATAAAAGATAGGTTAACAAATATAACAATTCTTTCCTACCTATACGGAAGAACAGTGCTTTGGTAACGATATATCATGCAGCAATTTTCCTGCGGAAAAAAATGTCAGTAAAATCGCATTTTTTGACATTGCAGGGCAACTTTTTATCAATTAGCTTTGGTTACGTATATGAGCCTACACAATTAACAACAGCAAATACAAAGACGCATGAAAACCAACATCGGAATATCGGACGAGCATACCCAGGCCGTAGCCTACCAGTTGAACAAGTTGCTCGCCAACGAGTTTGTACTTTATACCAAAACCCGCAACTATCACTGGAATATCGGTGGAATGAATTTTTTCGAATTGCATAAGCTTTTCGAAGGACAGTACGAGCAATTACAGGTGATCCTGGACGATATTGCAGAACGTATCCGCGCCATCGGCCACTATTCGGAAGCGCGCCTGGTGGACATTCTTAAACTGACCGACCTCCTCGAACCGGAATATACCACCGACGAAAAAACGCAGTTGCAGAACCTGCTGAACGACCACGAAACGATCATCCGCCTTCTTCGTCCGTTAGTGACCGAATTTGCAGATACTTACAAAGACCTCGGGTCAAGCGATTACGTGACCGGCCTTCTCAGAGAACATGAGAAAATGGCCTGGATGCTCCGCGCATTCCTGAAATAAGCGAGGGTAACTAAAAGGAAAAAGCCGGTCGGATCGTAATGTCCGCCGGCTTTCGTGTGTACAGGTTAATATTTTTACTTGTTGTTCAGCTGCATTTCAGTTTTAATCCTTTCGATTTCCTCCTGTTGTGCGACCGATTTGAAATAGAAATACAATCCGGCGATCAGGAAAATTTTCGACAGGATGAAAACGGCAATAAATGCCGGACGCCACAGTTTATGCACTTTCATGTGCGTATCGTTCACCTCTACGTCGAGGTATTGCCTGGCATAGACCGGTTCTCCCATGTCGGAACTGCTACGGCCTTTTTTCTCGCGAATGCTTCTAAGCAATATGATTTCCCTCACATCCTCGGGTGGTGGTACTGACCCTTCCGCAAAGTAGCGTTTGATATTTAATTCAAGATCATTTACATATTCGGACATTGTCTGATCGGACAGCATCATTTCTGCCACGAGTTGCCGCTCCTCTTCGTTGGCGAGTCCCATTAAATGTGATTCGAGAATGCCGCTCTCGATAAATTCCTGCTTGCTCAATGTGTGTAAGATTTATGCGTTGCGGTATGATTTAAAAAACTCGTGAAAAGAACGAAGCACTTCGCTTTTGGATATGTTCAATTTGCCGGCGACTTCCTCTGGTGTGAATCCCTGACGGAACGCAAGGTCGAAAATGCTTTGCGGCGAGGTATCGCCATTCGCATAATCGGCGCCTACGGGCGCAAGGGCGGTTAGCTTGCGCTTGGCTTCCACTGCTTTGGCCCTCGCCAGCTTGATCACGCACGCGGCAAAGGTGAAGGGATAACTATTGCAAGATTGTAATTGCGGCGAGGAAAACACACTTACCAGCACTTCCTGAGCCAGATGCACCTGGGGCAGGATTTGTAAAATAATCCCATATGCCATGGCTCCGTACTGATCATACACTTCAAGGGAAGTGAGCGTTTTTGGCTTCGAAAGTGCGCTACCGTCGAGTCCATTTTCAGCTCGTTCTAATTCATTCATATATGCGGGTAATTGATCGGATATTTGGTGGGGTAAATCAGGAAGCTTTTTTATAACATTGAATTTAAGGAAGTTTTGAAGAAATAGTGTGAGGCGTGACGGGTAAATTTAATGGAATGCTCAGTAAAAAGATCAGTTGTTTGTAAAAAGTTAGCTTAAAGTTGTCAAATTATTTCAATGATTGTACTCACTTTTAGTGCGGCATTTCATTTTCAGGAAGGTTTTCTGATAGCTAACTTTGTCGGATGAAAGAAAAATTAGCAGTCATTTTCGATATGGACGGCGTAATTGTCCATACGAACCCGTACCACTCCCGCGCATTCCGTGAGTTTTTTTCAAAACGGGACCTTTCTCCTACCGAAGAGGAATTTGCACAGCATATGTATGGCAAAAGCAATAGCTATATTTTAAGCCATTTTTTGCAGCGCGTGATCGAAGGGGAAGAGTTGTTGCAAATGGAAGAAGAAAAGGAAGGTCTTTTCCGTGAATTGTATGCACCTTACGTGGAGCCTATCAAAGGTATTGTCGGATTTATGCAGGATTTGAAAGCAAATGGGGCGGTACTTGGCGTGGCTACCTCTGCACCCCGGGCTAACCTGGATCTGATCCTCAGCAAGGTACCCATCCGGGAGATGCTGGGCTCTATTCTGGCGAGCGAAGACGTGAAAAAGCACAAGCCCGACCCCGAAGTTTACCTCACCTCTGCCCGGAACCTGGGTGTTACCCCGGACCAATGTGTTGTATTTGAAGATTCATTCTCGGGTGTTTCGGCCGCGCTCAACGCCGGAATGCGCGTGGTGGGCGTGCTCAGCTCACACACGCGTGAGGAACTGCCGCCGTGCAACCTGTATATAAATGATTACAGCGACCTCTCCTACGAAAAGATCGCTGCGCTCTTCTGAAATGCCGTAATCTGAAATGTTATAACGTGACCGGATCGGTGACCTTCACGTCGAAGGCGCCGGTCAGCACTTTTTCATTTCGCTTGATTTGAAGGAATATCCGGTACTGACCGCCTTTCGGGAAGGCATACGGGAACGAAATGCGTGTACCATGCTCCATGCCTGTCATGCCAGCTTCGGTGACGTTGTACATACCCATCTCTTTCATCAGGAATATTTCGCGGTCTACGGTCGGCATGGCTTTGAGATTAGCCAGGTACCGGTCGATGCTGTCCCGGAAAACGTCTGGCCTGGGCCATTTGGCGACGCGGGCAGTATCCGAAATGCGATCTTCGAATGATTGCCCCGCGGCCATCGAATAGGAGCCGCTCGGGTGCAGGTGAATGTAAACCGAGCCATCGGAGCGCATGATTACCGCATGTCCGAGCATTCCGAGGTACGGTTCCGGGAAGCAGGGGCTATTGTCGGGATTGAATATTTCAAAATTGAGCTGGTAAGGTTTTCCCGCTTCGAGTGCCTTATCCGGCTTGCCCTCCCAAATCGCATAGGAGCCGTCTTTAAACACGGTCTTGGTTCCGGGTTTTCCGCAAATGACGACGTTTTCGCCCATCGGTATTTTGCCGGGTGTGTCGAGCGGATCTGTAATAATATAGGTGTCGTCTTCGGATAACGCCTTGGTGAGGCCGATCGATGGTTTTGCGCCGATCACCAGCGTGTCGACGATCGTCTCCGCGAAACCGGAGTATTGCACAATGTCCGAGTAAACCAGGTATTTGCCCGCCGGAAGGTCCGGTAATGCGGCCTCAAAGGTAAGGCTATCCTTGCGGTCGGGATGGACGTGTGCGAATGCGTCGAGCCCCGGCGTGCGGACAAGGAACGTGTGCATGATCTTGCCGTGGTCTGGGATCAAGGTGCTCAGCATACTTCCCTTCATGCGGCGGTCCCATTTTGTGGTGTCTATTTTTAATTGAAAAACCCGCTGGGAATCTGCGTCGAAGACTACGGTTTTAGCCTTCAAAGGCTTGTAGAGCCACTGTTTGTACTCGGCCGCCCAGCTATCCCACCAACTGCTTCCGCCATATAGAATCAGCGAGCATACCACTGTGGCGATGCCCATATTAATCCAGCGCTTCCGTTTTTGGGCCGCGGTAAGGTTTTGGCCTGGTTTTAAAAGCCCATCGCTCACGCTCGCACCGATGGTCGTGATCATGAGCAGAAAAAGCAACAACCCCAGGATGCTTAGCCCGATGCCAAGACCTTTGGGCATTTCGCGTTCGGCGGTTGAAACGGCTACAATAGGGATAATCAACTCAGCGTCACCCTGCATACCCTCGATGCCTATCTGCGCACTGGACGAGCCTGGTTCCATCAGCCATACCGCTCCCTGAAACTGGCCTTTTTGCCCCGGGACAGGTGTCAGCGGGTCGGAAGTAGGTGCACCTTTATCGCCCGAGTAAAAGTAAATCGGCCGTACCGACACTTTGCGGGCTTCGCCGTATTGAATAAAAACAGAAACCTGGGCCGTTCCGGGAATTACGTCCGGAGGAGTGACGCTCACGAGGACTTTGTAGGCGCCGGCCTGTGCTTGCATTTGCACACCTGCGCTGCCCACGTGCGCATACGAAGCGATACCCGGTAGCCAGAAAAGTAATAAGTATAGATATTTTTTCATCGTTGAATCTTGTGCATCCAGTTGCCCCACGCCAGTCCGATGCGGGTTGAGATTAGTGTTAATGCCAATGCAATACCCAGCCCTTTGAGTAATTCGGGTGTTTTCTCTACCATCCACGGACCGAACTTGTATCGGTATTGCCAGTCGGGATCATTCCCGAAATACCAGTAGTGGCTTCCGAAAAACCAGTTTCGGGCATACGGGGATTCCATCAAAAACCCACCGAAAAACCATTGAACTACAAAAAATACGCTCAGAAAGGCTACGCCGAGCAATAAGGTTAGTTTCCAGTCATTCCAATGCGCGAAGCGATCGCGCAGGATATCGATTACAATGGCCGGGACGATCAGTAAAAGCGGGAAATGAAAGCCCTGGTAATGGGTAATGTGGTTCAGGATCGGGCCCAGTTTGGGCTCGGCAGGGAATAGCGGGATAATCCAGAGCGTACCGAGCATTAAAGCAGTATAAACACCGGCGACTGCTGTAGCGGCCCATTTGTGAGAAACCGCCTTACCTATGGCAGCTAGTAACAATGGAAATGCAGCTCCGGCAAATATGTAATAGCTCGACCGGTGCACGCGCATCCTACCTAATTCCTCGGATATTAGTGTGAACCAAATTGTCAGGAGGAATCCCGCTGAAAGCGCAAACAGCCAGAACAGCGTTTTATCCAATACTTGGGCACGGTCCTGGGCAAAACCATCGAAAAGTTTCATCTGGTTTTTCACCGCAATCACGCTGATCATCGCACCGAACTGGATGCCGATAATTCCGAGGATCAGCACGGTATGCGGAGGGGAGAGTATCGTAACATCGAGGCCATAGGTATTATGCCACCAATCATCGAAAGGAGCGGAGGTAAGCATCGACAGCGCGCCCCAAACGCAGAATAAGGAGCCGAGCGAACTGTAAAAAAAGCCCCAGATTTTGACGCTGGCCGCTTTTTCGGTTTCATTTCCCCAAAATGTTTTCCTTAAAATCTCATAGCCCGAGAATAGTCCCGCTACCACGGCACCGAGGTAAATGACTAAATGCGGCGGCGACAGCAATCCGTCGCGGCCAATGCTCATGTGCCAGCAAATGTCCCAGATGAGTCCGGTAATGACGCAAAAGGAGGCGAAAACGGTGGCATAAATGTAAACGGGAATGCCCGGACTGGCCTGCATTGTTAAAATCCGGTCGCCGTACCTTGGCGGAGGCGCTATGGTGTCTTGCATATTAAGGGAGAGGAAACTGAGTTATGACTGCAAATTTCGTAAAGGACAATCACATTCCATGCTACCCCTATGGCAGTTCTCAATTTTATTCAGGCCGGGTTTATGAACGGTCGGAACGGCTCAGAAAGGCCGCATGGCTTTGACAAAACGCCCCTTGAAATAGGTGGAAAACAGGTTGTCCTCCCTTACACCCCGCGATGTGGAGGCGTGGATAAATATGATCTCGTCCTGTCCTCGAACGTCAGTAACAATGCCGGCATGGGATACATAACCTTCCTTACCGGCCTCAGGGACAAAAAACAGCCAGTCGCCGGGCTTGATTTCCTCGATCTTGCCGATTTCTTGCCCGAACTCGGATTGCTGCCACGATATGCGGGGTACCTTAACGCCCATTTCGGAATATACCTGACAGATCAGGCCGGAGCAGTCGATACCCTGTTTATCATTGCCTCCGGAGCGGTAGGGGGTGCCGGTATAAGTGCGGGCGATTTGGACGACTTGCGGGATATTGGCGGTATTTGCCGAGCCGGGCCGCGTGTAAGTGGAGGGTCGGGTAGTAGCGGGCTTGCGTGCAGGTGCCTTTGATATGGGTCTGCGGTCAGACGTTCTGCGGTCAGACGTTCTGCGGTCAGACGGTCTGCGGTCAGACGGTCTGCGGGCAGGGGAAGTGCGTCCGCGGGAGGCGGTGCCGCGCGATGACGTACTTCTTTCAGGTGTTTTGCGGAGTGTGTCGCAGGAGGAGAATAGTAACGTAGTGATCAGGAAGATAAAAATGGTGCAGGACCGGGGTTGGAAAAGGTACTTCTTCATGCGTAAGCGGAATATGGCCTGATTACTTTTTCAAAAATAGACTAAAAATTTCTTTGTGTTAGCAGTACGCATTTGCAATTCATGTTCGCCGGCGGGACGCTGGCTGCATGAGCGTAGCTGACGGGACGTAGGTGCCAATCATTATTTTAACTGCATTAGGGCTGAAAAATTGTGGCAAATATTGTGAGGCCCCGGCTTTGTAAGTAGCTTTGTCCCTGACGTTCATTCCTTTTAAATTAGCATTGACCCCTGATGAAAATTATTTGTGTCGGCCGGAATTACGCAGAGCATATCGCCGAACTGAACAACCAGACGCCCGATTCCCCGGTCATATTTCTGAAACCTGAAACCGCACAGATCCGCCCCGGAGATGATTTTTATTATCCCGATTTTTCAAAAGACGTCCATTACGAAGTAGAGCTCGTGGTGAAGATTGATAAGGTCGGGAAGAATATCGAAGAGAAATTTGCACATAAATATTACAGTGAAATCGGAATAGGGATCGACTTTACCGCCCGCGATTTGCAATCCGAATTGAAGGCCAAAGGGCTGCCCTGGGAGCTTGCGAAGGCATTCAACGGTTCGGCGCCGGTTTCAGAATTTGTTCCGGTTTCAGATTTTGCAGACATTCAGAATGTCAATTTCAGCCTTGATGTGAATGACGAAACGCGGCAGAGTGGCAATTCTTCAATGATGATCTACCGCATCAACTACCTGATTTCCTTTGTTTCGAGATTTTTCATGCTCAAAAAGGGCGACTTGATTTTTACCGGAACTCCTAAGGGCGTTGGCCCGGTGAAGGTGGGCGACAAGCTGACAGCCTCGATCGAAGGCAAGAAGATGCTCGAACTCTTCGTTAAGTAAACCGTACTCTTCATATCACCCGGTCGGCGTACCGGTTATTCATGCACTTTTTCATGCGTCATTATTTTCGGGCATTTGTCCGTTCGGGGTTATTTGTCTTGGGTTTGGCAGGTGTTGCACGGGAGTCTTTGGCCCAGAAGCAATCGTATCCAAAAGGTTATTACCAGTTTCCGATCCGTCCTGGCTTGCCCAACTCACTGGCAGGTGGCCTGGGCGATTTGCGCAGCAATCACTTTCACGCCGGGCTCGATATCCGCACACAGCAGCGCGAGGGGTTGCCCGTGTACGCGGCTGCAGAAGGTTATGTTTACAAAGTGGCCGTACAGCGTACCGGTTATGGTAATGTAATCTATTTGCGCCATCCCAACGGACAGACCACCGTTTATGGCCATTTGCTGAAATTCAGCGATCCGCTGGCTAGCTGGGTCCGGCAGGAGCAGTATAAAAAGCAGACATTCGAGATTGACCTCTTTCCGGAAGCGGGCCAGTTTGCATTCAAAAAAGGTGAGGACATCGCACTCTCGGGGAATACGGGAGGTTCTGCGGGGCCGCATTTACATTTCGAAGTCCGCGATTCGAAGGATAATTATCTGAACCCGCTATATTTCGGCTTTAACGAAATCAAAGACATTACCCCGCCGAAATTTGTCAATATAGCCATTCGGCCCATGGACATTAATGGACGGGTGAATGGACAATTTGATCGTAAAGTGTATACGCCTGTCAAACTGAAAGACGGTACCTGGCATCTGCGGGATACCGTTTCAGCAACAGGTATCGTAGGCCTCGACCTCATTGCCTTCGATCAGATGACCGGCACTGGCTTTCGCTATGGTTTGCAGTGCATCGAGATCAGGATGGACGGGCAGGAAGTGTTTTCCTATAATATTGAAGTGTTTCCTAACGCTTCTACCCGTGATTACAACAACCTTATCGATTACGAAACCGAGCAGGCGACAGGCCAGCGTTTCCTGAAATGCTACGTTCCGGACGGAAATCAATTCAATTTATACAAAACCAATGCGATCAACGGCAAGTTGAATATTGCCGATACGCTGGACCATGAAGTGAAGGTCCGGATTTCGGATTCTTATGAAAATTTCTCGGAGCTGATATTCACTGTCAAAGGCGAGCCGCAAAACCAGCCGCTGCCTGCATTCAATACCGAGGTGAATCCGGAATATGTTCAAACCGAAGTGTGGGAGAATACATTGGTCGTAAAGGCCAAATACTACCGCAGCCAGGATCCGACCGCCACATTTTATATTCAGGGAAGGCAGGAAAAGAAAGTGCCTGATTTGTACGCGGGTGAATCAGCGGTTTTTTTGACTGATTTAAGGAAAGAAATGCCTGATTCGGTGAAAGTGGGCACTACAACGGTAAAGACCTTTCTCCGGAGTCAGGTGCTGCCGGGTATTGCTTCGTCATTCAAGGAGGCTAAATGGTCGGTCGATTTTGACAATACCAGCTTGTTCGATACGCTTTTCCTGATGGGCCAGCGGAATTTCAATGCATTGACCATCAATAACCGCGGCACAGCATTGAACGACTACATTCATGTTGCATTTATGCCTGAGAAAGTGCCCGAGGATAAATCGCGGACTTTTGTGTATCGCTACCTCAACGGCGACTACCGGTTTCTGGGCGGGAAATGGGACGGAGAGATGATCCGTTTCGATACGCGCGAGCTTGGTACGTTTGTGGTCCAGGAAGATACGGTGCCGCCCAGGGCGCGGCTCGTCGAACACAGTAAGCACCGCATACGAGGGTATGTAGGCGACGGCATGTCGGGGATTGCCAGTTTCAAGGCGCTGGTAAACAACGAATGGGTTTTGTTGAATTACGACTTTAAAAAAGGCTATGTATGGTCGGAAAAACTGGATGATAGCCAGCCATTTGAAGGAGAACTCGTGTTGGAAGTGACGGATAGGGCGGGAAATAGTACTATCTTGCGAACAGAATTGGTAGACCTGGTTGTTAAACCTAAGAAAACCAGAAAACGCAAAAGATAGATTATGGGACTACAAGTCGGTGACCCCGCACCCGCATTTTCAGTAAAAGACCAGGATGGAAAAGAAGTAAAACTATCGGATTTGAAAGGAGAAAAAGTCGTTTTGTACTTTTATCCCAAAGATAACACCCCCACCTGTACCAATCAGGCTTGCAATATCCGTGACAATTACGGATCGCTTCTAAAAAAGGGATACAAGGTGTTCGGCGTAAGCCCCGACAGCGAAAAATCGCATCAGCGGTTTATCAAGAAACATAGCCTGCCGTTCCCGCTGCTAGCCGATACCGAGCATAAAATGGTAGAAGCCTACGGTGTTTGGGGAGAAAAAACATTGTTCGGGCGCACTTACATGGGTGTACTGCGCACAACTTTCGTTATCAACAAAAAAGGGATCATTGAAGAGATTATTTCCAAAGTGGAATCATCGAAACACACTGATCAAATTCTTGGAAAAACTGAATAATAATCAGTCATTTTAACATTCCGAATAGCAGGACATTTACGCCGCCTAAATAGTCCCGAGCTTCGGTAACCGGATTAAGGACAGTCCAATAGAAAATAAATAAAAATGGAAATTGAACAATTAGAAAAAGTAGCATCCCAGGTTCGCAGGGACATCGTACGAATGGTACATGGTTGTCAGTCGGGGCACCCTGGCGGGTCGCTGGGTTGCACCGAATTGTTGGTAGCATTGTACTTTGAGCGCATGAAGCTTAAAGAGCAGGATGGTAAGGTTGTATTCGATATGGACGGCAAGGACGAAGATCTTTTCTTCCTTTCGAACGGTCACATCTCCCCGGTTTGGTACAGCGTATTAGCACGCAAGGGATATTTCCCTGTATCGGAGCTGGCTACTTTCCGTAAGCTGAATTCACGTCTGCAAGGACACCCCACCACGCACGAGCACCTCGAAGGTATCCGCATCGCGTCGGGCTCACTGGGTCAGGGATTGTCGGTAGCGCTGGGTGCGGCAACCGCTAAGAAACTGAACAACGACAAAGGAACGGTATATGTACTGATGGGCGATGGCGAGCAGCAGGAAGGCCAGGTTTGGGAAGCCGCTACTTTCGCACCGCACCACCAGGTGGACAACCTGATCGCATTCATTGACCTGAACGGCCAGCAAATCGATGGCCCGACTGTCAAGGTAATGAACAACCGCGATTTGGGTGCCAAATATGAAGCATTCGGATGGGAAGTAATCTCTATCGAAGAAGGAAACGACATGGCGGCAGTGCTGAAAGGCCTGTACGAAGCCAAAGGCCGCCTGGGACATGGCAGACCGATCATGGTATTGCTCCACACCGGCATGGGCTACGGCGTCGATTTCATGATGGGCAGCCATAAATGGCACGGTGTAGCACCCAACGACGAGCAGTTGGCGGCGGCATTGGGTCAGCTCGAAGAAACTTTGGGAGATTATTAATATCCGGACCAGCGGCAGCAATGCGCGCGGTTTCATAAACAGACAATATTCAAAATGAAAAAATACACCTTCACTGAGAAGAAAGATACGCGTTCGGGCTTCGGTGCCGGAATGCACGTGTTGGGACAGCAAAATCCCAACGTCGTGGCGCTTTGTGCCGACCTCGTTGGTTCTTTGAAACTGGAACCGTTTATCAAAGAAAACCCTGATCGTTTTATCCAATGCGGTATTTCCGAGGCGAATATGATCGGTGTTTCCGCCGGGTTGACTATCGGAGGTAAAATTCCTTTCGCTACTACTTTCGCGAACTTCGCGACTGGCCGCGTTTATGACCAAATCCGTCAGAGCGTAGCATACTCCAATAAAAACGTGAAAATCTGTGCTTCGCATGCAGGTCTTACTTTGGGAGAGGATGGTGCTACCCACCAGATCCTGGAAGACATTGGTATGATGAAAATGCTCCCGGGAATGACTGTCATCAACCCTTGCGATTACAACCAGACCAAAGCAGCTACTATCGCTATTGCTGATCACGACGGACCAGTTTACCTGCGTTTCGGTCGTCCGGTCATCCCAATTTTTACGGATGCGGATCAGAAATTCGAGATCGGAAAGGCGTGGATGGTTAATGAGGGAACTGATGTAACCATCATTGCTACCGGCCACATGGTATGGGAAGCGATTCAGGCTGGCGAGATCCTCGAAGCGGAGGGTATCAATGCCGAGATCATCAATATTCACACCATCAAGCCGCTGGACGAAGAAGCGATCCTGAAATCTGTTGAAAAAACGGGTTGCGTGGTGACTGCTGAGGAACACAACCGCATCGGTGGTCTTGGCGACAGCGTTGCGCAGGTTCTGGTGAAAAACAAGCTTGTTCCGCAAGAATACGTAGCAGTGAACGACAGCTTCGGAGAAAGCGGCACACCTGCACAGCTCCTTGAAAAATACGGGCTGGATGCAAAGCATATCGTTGAAGCGGCAAAACGTGCCATCGCGAGAAAATAATATTGCCTTGCCGTCGATTTAGGTCGGTGGGTAACAGATTAAATAGATTGAGCCCTGTCTCTGCAAAACTGGCTTTTTGCATAGGCAGGGCTCTTTTTATTTGGCCTGAATCAAAAAATAAACTATTATTGATCGGCGTTGACTCCGGGCTTAGGTAACAGATATGGTCCCGCAGATTTTCCTGTAAGTAACGATCAGGTTAACACTGATTAAATGTCCGACGAAGAATTATTATCCCTTTTTGAAAATCCCGAAACGCGGAGGAACGCTTTCAATCAGCTGGTGCGGAAGTACCAGCAAAAAGTATATTGGCTGGTAAGGAAGATGGTGGTCGATCATGATGATGCCAATGATATTACCCAGGATGTTTTTATTAAAGCATGGACGGCGCTGGAAAATTTCCGTGGCGATGCCAAGCTGTATACCTGGCTTTACCGCATTGCCAGCAATGAGGCCATTAATTTTCTCAACAAAAAGCGGCGGAAATATTTCATCCCGATCTACGACGTCGAGAACGAGCTGAGCGAAAAACTGGAAGCAGATCCCGAGGTGAGCGGCGACGCGATCCAGCTGAAATTGCAGAAAGCAATATTAAAATTACCGGAAAAGCAAAGGCTGGTGTTTAACCTGAAATATTTTGAAGATTTGCCCTATGAAGAAATTTCTGAAATCACGGGAACGTCGGTAGGAGCGCTAAAAGCCTCATATCATTGGGCTTCAAAAAAAATTGAGGATTTTTTGAACGACACGGATTAAACTATTTGCATTCACTTTGGTCAAACCTTCACAAGACAGGAAATATAAATAATCATGGACAAAAAACGTATACGGCTGGATGATCTGAAGAGGGAGACGCCCTTTTCCGTGCCGGAAGGTTATTTTGACAAGCTGCCGCAAATGATCCAGTCCCGGATCCCCGCGGAGCCCGTCCGTAAACCCCTCGTGAGCTGGTCGTGGCAACGGTCTGTCGGACTGGCAGCTGCATCTGCGCTGATTCTCGTGCTGGTGTGGATAACGGTACCGGAGCGTCAGGGATCGCTGGGGCAGGAGCCTCTGAGCGGCATCAGCAACGCCTCTATCATCACTTACCTGGAAGATCAGGACATTAGCTATTACGATCTGAGCGAACACAAGGTGGTTCAGAAAGCATTCGAATCCGATTCGACGGTGCTGAATTACCTGGATGGCCTGGAAGACGATATTCTTCGCCAGCAGTTGGAGGAATCTATGGTCGCCCCGGAGAAGATTTGACCCTAACGAACAATCGAAATGAACTTACAAATTGAATTCAAACGGTATCGGAACACTTTTGCCCTTTTACTCCTATTTATCGGGGTCGCATCGACGACAGCCCATGCCCAGCGCCGTTCCGAGGAAGAAATAAAGAAAATCCAGGATGCGAAGGTGGCGATCATTACCAATCGCCTCAATCTGACACCCGAGCAATCCACCGGTTTCTGGCCGATGTATAATGAGTATGCCCAGCGAAGAAGGGAAATCCACCGGGCCCAGCGCAAGATCATTAACGACAAGAAAGCGGAGGGTCAGAACGACGAGGCTGTATTGAATAATCTGAAAGAAGTTCAGGAGCTGAGACAAAAGGAGCTCGATCTTGAAAAAGAATATCAGAACAAATTTCTAAAAGTCATTACAGCAAGCCAGGTAATCGAATTATACAAGGCGGAACGTACTTTTAACGACATGCTGATCCAGCGGTTGAAGCAAAAGAATTAAGTAACCTGCTTATCGAATTATTACAAAACAGAAAGGCCCGCTTTCCACTGGAGGCGGGCCTTCGTATTGAGTTATGTAGCTATTAATGTGCGCCTACGGCCTGCACTTCGCCGATTCCCCGTGTCTCGACAGTAATGCCGCGTAACGGCGCCTGGTGTTTCCTGAAATCCTGGATGATTTCAAGCACGTCGTAATCGATATTCATCGATTTGCTGCCGTCGATTACCACCGTAGAGCCGTCGGGCAGGTTATCCAGCGTAGCGCTGATGCTTCCCTTATTGAGAAAGGTGACCTCTTCCGAAAGCAGAAGCGTAATGACCTCGCCGTTGCGGTGCTCTTCTTTGATATAATGGTATGAATGCTTGTGATTCTTTTTCAGGATAAAATAGATTGCCACTACCATTCCTATGCCGATACCTTTGAGCAGATCGGTGCTCAGGATCGCGATAATGGTTACTACAAAAGGGATAAACTGTTCGAGTCCCAACTTGTACATGCCTTTAAACAGCTCGAATTTCGCCAGTTTGTAACCTACCATCAGCAGGATCGCCGCGAGGGATGCCAGCGGAATGTAGTTGAGGTACCTGGCGATGAATACTGCAGAAATAAGCAGGATAGTGCCGTGGATGATCGTACTCATGCGTGTTCTGCCGCCGGAATCAATGTTGGCCGAGCTCCTGACGATCACCTGCGTTACGGGCAATCCACCGATCAGCCCCGAAATCATGTTACCGGTACCCTGGGCGATCAGCTCACGATTGGTAGGCGTTGTGCGCTTGAACGGATCGAGACGGTCTGTTGCTTCTACGGAAAGCAGCGTTTCGAGGCTGGCAACAATAGCGAGCGTCAGCGCTACGGTGTATACCTCAGGCTTGCTGAATGCGGAGAAATCAGGCGTTTTAAAGAAACTGAAAAACTCGGATGCATTCGAAGCAACCGGAAGCTGCACCATATGTTCACCGCTGAGCATCCATTGTGGTGCCACGGACCCGAATACGAGGTTCAGGAGGACGCCGGTTATGACGACGAACAAAGCGCCCGGGATATACCGGAACAGCTGTATTTTCTTCATGAACGGCTTGTCGAACAGGATCAGCATTGCAAGCGAAACCAAAGAAATGATGATCGCCCCTGTGCTGTTGTAGCGCAGCGAATAGTAAACTTCCGTGAAGGTATTGCGGCCGTCTCTCTGTGCGAAGGCCTCGTCGCCCATGAAGTCGGCATCATAGCCGAATGCATGTGGTATTTCCTTTAAAATGAGTGTGATACCAATAGCGGCCAGCATTCCCTTGATCACGGAGGACGGGAAATAGTAGCCTATAATACCGGCTTTAAGCAAACCTGCTATTATTTGCAATAGCCCCGCTAGGACAACTGCGAGCAAAAACGCCTCGAAGCTGCCCAGCGTATCGAGCGCATTGAGTACAATCACAACCAGACCCGCTGCCGGACCTGCCACACCCAGGGAGGAGCCGCTCAGCGAGCCTACTACGATTCCACCTACGATACCGGCGATAACGCCCGAAAAAAGAAGATCGGAGCGTCCGGTCGAGGCTAGCGCAATACCGAGGCATAACGGCAGCGCTACCAGGGATACGACAAGCCCGGAAGGTAAATCGTATTTGATATTGGCGAACAAACTTTTATTATTCAATGACATACGATTGATTCAGTAAGGATCATTTATTGTACTACTCGGAATGCAGAACCGCTGATTATACTAATTGCGGTATGTCAAGACGGTATACGTCGTCGGCAAAATTGGTAGCGTCGATCGTCACGTCCATGTCCTTCAGGATGCCGTTGCCGATATCGTACACGACACCGTGGACTTGCAGTCTCTTGCCATTTGCCCAGGCAGTTTGTACGATGGTCGTTTTGGCAAGGTCACGTACCTGCTCCTGAACGTTGATCTCCACAAAGCGGTCAGCTCTCAATTTTGGATCTTCAATTTCATTCAGTTCACGTGCGTGAAGGCGG
This sequence comes from Dyadobacter sp. OTU695, assembly GCF_038440355.1. NCBI lineage: Bacteria > Pseudomonadati > Bacteroidota > Cytophagia > Cytophagales > Spirosomataceae > Dyadobacter > Dyadobacter sp. OTU695. Next base: position 162,492 of record NZ_JASATN010000001.1, read on the forward strand.
TATACGTCTTTGATGTGGCGCAGCCAGTTATCGATAAGGCCCACTTGCTTGTTGCCCATTGCGGTAATGACCCCGCCGCAGCCGTAATGTCCGCACACCAGAATGTGCTCTACTCCGAGCACGTTTACCGAATAGTCGAGTACGCTGAGCATGCTGATATCCGTGTGGATCACCATATTGGCGATATTACGATGTACGAAGATGTCGCCGGGCTGGGTGCCGGTAAGTTGGTTAGCTGGAACGCGGCTGTCGGAGCAGCCGATCCAGAGGAATTTGGGCGCCTGTCCTTTGGCCAGATTTGTGAAGAACTCCGGATTTTCCCTGGTTGTTTCTTCCGCCCACTTTTTGTTGTTTTCGAATAACTGATTATAAGCCCTTATCATGATTTTTTGATTAAAATTTGGAATAAAAAATAGAGGAACAGCGCGTAATGACACGGAAATACCGCATCGTGTTACGACGGCAAAGAACTCGGATGAGTTTTAAATCAAATAAAATCAGATAAGCTCCGGAGGCGGAGAAAGGAGATTGCGGTAAATTTCGTTATCGAAATTCGCGGTGTAGAAGAATGAGCTTTTGACCGGGATTAAGGCGACGTAGTGGTCAAAATGTACGTTATGTGAAATCAGTAACTGGTCGTCGTTTAATTTTTCGACCTCTGTTTTTTCCTCGTTGTCGCAGGTTTCCGAATCACAAACCACAGATGCCTTTTCCTTGGCCAGCAGCAAACTGGCAACATCTGTGGCTTTACAGATGAGGAAGGCCGTAAGTAGTATGAGACAAAGTGTTCTGAACACGGAAAAACAGTTTTCTGAGAACCAAGGTAACACCCAACGCGTCTAAAACGTTCAGCCGGTCACTTTTTAGTGTGGCGCTGAAATCATATTTCTCTTATGCGTTAAGCCAGACAAATAAAAAAGGGTCGTATTAACAACCCTTACTTATTCGTTTTCCATTGCTTTTCATTGTTCTCCAACCAACGTCCAACCAGGAACGCGGCGCTAAGAAGAACCACATAAAAAGCAATCATAATAATGGTCATTGTCATAGTTGTACTCGATTATAATGCAACGTAAGATGGGCAAAAATAGCTAAAAAAAGCCACATCGGCTCGCTGTTAGCAAAAAATTAAAGCACACCTTTGGTCGACGGCATGAAATCCAGCGCTTTAAGATCGCGTTTAACGGCCATTTTAATCGCCTTGGCAAATGCTTTGAAAATCGATTCGATTTTGTGATGCTCGTTGTCGCCTTCGACTTTGATGTTCAGGTTTGACAGCGAAGTGTCTGAGAATGACTTGAAAAAGTGGAAAAACATCTCCGTAGGCATTTCCCCGATCTTCTCTCTTTTGAACTCTGCATCCCACACGATCCAGGGGCGACCGGAAAAATCGATTGCTACCTGTGCCAAAGCTTCGTCCATCGGTAGCAGGAAGCCATAACGGCTGATTCCGCGTTTGTCGCCGATCGCCTGGCGATAAGCTTCACCCAGGGCCAATGCGGTATCTTCAATGGTATGGTGCTCGTCGATATGCAGATCGCCTTCGACGTGGATAGACAAATCGGCTCCCGAATGACGCGCGAGCTGGTCGAGCATGTGGTCGAAGAAGCCGAGGCCTGTATGAATATCGGATCGGCCGCTGCCATCAAGGTTCAGGTCGACTTTTATCTGCGTTTCCTTGGTATTTCTTTCTACAAATGCCTTGCGGGAAGGAAGTTTCAAATGCTCGTAAATCGTGTCCCAGTCGCTGCTAACCAATGCGGTGCTTTCGTTCATTTGGTCGGTAATGCCTTCCTCAGGCATTTCGGAGCGGAAAAGGATCGCCTTCGCGCCGAGATTTACCGCGAGTTGAACATCGGTGAGGCGATCGCCGATCACATAACTGTTGGCCAGATCGTATTCATTCGAAAAATAAGCAGTAAGCATTCCGATGCCCGGCTTGCGGGTAGGGAGGTTATCTTCGGGAAAACTACGGTCGATATGCACGTCAGCGAAACGGATGTTTTCGCCTTCCAGGGTTTTGACCATCTTGTCCTGGGCCGGCCAGAAAGTATCTTCCGGAAAAGAGCCGGTGCCGAGGCCGTCCTGGTTGGTTACCATGACCAATTCATAATCGGTTTCCTCCGCGATTTTGCGCAATGCGGAAATGGCTTTGGGAAGGAATTCGAGCTTTTCCAGGGAATCGACCTGAAAATCGGTAGGAGGCTCGACAATGATCGTACCGTCGCGATCAATAAATAGGACTTTTTTCATCAACAGATTTGGATTACAAGCACCTTACCGCGAATTCCGCAGCGCTTATTTCCCACAAAGTTCGCAAAGAATGCCTAATTGAAAAGCAGTAGGTCACGAATAATGGCAGGGACGGGAATTTTGTGTGGTAGGAGAGCGGTTAGGAAATTGTAACTTTGCATTATAATCGGATATTAAAATGTTTACAGGAATCGTAGAATCAATCGCCGAGGTGATGAATGTCGAAACGGAAGGGACTAACAAGACCTTCACTTTCCGCTCGACGATTGCCAACGAGTTTAAAATAGATCAGAGCGTAAGCCATAATGGGGTTTGTTTGACCGTCGTAGCTGTCGATGGCGACCAATACAAGGTAACAGCCATTGAGGAAACACTTTTGAAAACCAATCTGGGCGACCTTACACCTGGCAGCAAAGTAAATCTCGAACGCTGCATGCCGGCAAACGGCCGTTTCGACGGACATATCGTGCAGGGTCACGTCGACCAGATTGCCCGGTGCACGCAGATAGCGGAGCGCGATGGGAGCTGGCTGTTCGATTTCGAATACGATGCATCGACCGGCAATATTACCGTCGAGAAAGGCTCGATTTGCATTAACGGCGTGAGCCTCACGGTTTTCAATTCAGAGGAAAATGCATTTCGTGTGGCTATTATTCCTTACACCTATAACTTTACTAATTTCCATTCGTTAAAGGCCGGAGACACGGTGAACCTCGAATTTGATATTCTGGGTAAATACATCAGGAGAATTCTCGGTTCGTATGCTGTTTAGCATATTGGCATCTTGGAATATTACGTTTATTTTTACCCGTTTATAATCCCAAAGCGCATCTAAATACATTCATGGCCAAAATAAGTACACAGTCCAGAACTGATCTTTTCATACATATCGGAATTATTGTCTCGCTGCTTTTGGTCCTTTTTCTGGGGTTTTTCTTCGTATACCTGCCTTTTACAACCAATCATGGTGAGGCGATTACCGTGCCCGACCTGAAAAAGAAAAGCGTGGAAGATCTCGAAGACTTCCTGGGCGACCGCGACCTGCGCTATGAAGTCGACTGTACTTTTGTGACCAATGTGCCTGCATTGACCATTATTTCGCAATACCCGCTGCCCGGCTCGAAAGTGAAGGAAGGCCGAAAAATTTATGTAACGGTGGTTTCGCGTACCGCGCCGCTGATCAAAATGCCAAAGCTGACGGACATGACGCACCGCAGTGCGCAGATGTTGTTAAAGAGCGTTGGCCTGGAAGAGGGAAATATCTCTTATGTTCCGGATATGGCGCAAAATGCCGTTTTAAGGCAAATGTATAATGGTAAGGAGATCCTTCCCGGTCAACCGATCGCGAAAGGCTCGAAAATCGACCTGGAACTGGGAGAAGGGCTTGGAACGGCACAGTTTGAAACGCCGTCGGTGATCGGGATGCCTTTGGATGAAGCAAAAATAGCGATTGTGGGAGCAGGATTGAAAGTGGGCCAGGTAATGGAAGTGCCGGCAGAGGAGGGCCAGGCACCAGGCTCGATCGTGCGGCAGAATCCCGACGCGGGTAATAAGGTAAGAATAGGGGACGTAATCGACTTGTGGGTTACCCCGCAGGCGCCTGAAACGACGGATAATGAAAATCAACCGGAGCAGTAAAAAATTCTTCACACACAGGATTTTTCTTTGGATTTGCATGCTGGCCATGGCACAAAGCCAGATCGTTCATGCGCAACTAAGCATTGTGCCGATCGATCAGGCCAGGTACGGTGATGACGACGAGTCTGAATCCCGAAATCTCCGAACCCAGGCATCGATGAGCCTGCCTTTCTTTGATGATTTTTCTACCGCTAAAACGCTTTCGCCCAGCGCGAAATACTGGCTGCCGGGAAGCGGGGTTTATATCAACAACACACTTACTAATTCGCATCCGTCGGTCAATGTAGCTACGTTTGATGGTTTGAATGCCAATGGTGTTCCCTACAACCTCGTAAATCCCCTGACACAGGGCTATACCGACACACTTACTTCCCAACCCGTCAATCTGAACGGAAGAGTGGCGGCCGACTCAGTTTACCTCAGTTTTTACTGGGCTGCAAAAGGCCTGGGAGAACTACCCGATTCCAGCGACTTCCTGCAACTGGAATTTTACAGTAAAGCAAAGGAATGGGTGCCGGTTTGGGCGCAGCTGGGATATGAAGTAGATACGCTGTTTCACCAGCAGTTCATTTCCATTAAGGATCCCAATTATCTGCATGATGCTTTCCAGTTCAGGTTCAGGTCTTATGGCCGCAGTTCAGGTCCTTACGATACCTGGCATCTGGATTATGTGTATTTGAATACAAAAAGATCTGTAAAGCAGCCGTACTTGTTCGATGTTGCTATGCGCAAGCCGGTGTCCAATATCCTGAAAAAATACACGGCGATGCCCCTGCGGCAGTATCGTGTGAACCCGGTCGCAGCGACTGCCGACTCGGTCAAGACCGATATTGTTAATCATTTCAACAACTTCAACGTCCTTACGAGCACCTATACGCTCACGGATGCCCAGCGCGGTACCGAGTTCGCGCGTAATGTGCAGCGTTCGATCGTTGTTGATGCGTTGAAGTCGCAAGTACTGAGAGTCAGGATAGCGCCCATTAATGCGGCCGCTCAGGTCGACAGCCTGCATTTGATCAGCAAATTTTTCGTGGCCACTACGGATACCATTCCGGGCTCGAACCTCAAAACAAATGACACCATCGTTGCAAAGGCTGCATTAACAGATTATTTCGCCTACGACGATGGCAGTGCCGAATATGGCGTGCAGGTGAACCAGAAGCTCGGGCGTGTGGCCGTTCGGTATGTGCTCGCCAAGGCTGATACGATCGGCGGGGTACGGATGTCGATGGTTTCTTTTAATAAAGATATTTCAGGACAGGGCTTTACCATCCAGATTTATAATAGCAAAGGCGGTAAGCCCGATCAGGTGATTGCCCAGCGGTCGGTTGCTGTGCGTTACCCGGCAGTGCGGGATGGATTTATCGATTACGCATTTGCGACACCCGTGGCCGTAGCCGACACTTTCTATATCGGTTGGCTGCAGATTAACGACCAGCCGGTGACTGTGGGCTTCGACCGCAATTCGCTTTTGGGCAGTAGTGCAGTATATTACAACCTCGGAACCGAATGGGCAAAAGAAACCTCATTGAAAGGTTCGATCATGGTTCGTCCGTATCTTGGCAAAAAAGCACAGGGAATCATCACAGGTAACGAGCCGCTGGATCCGGTAAACGCTATTTTCTATCCTAATCCTGCAAGAGGCGAAGTAAGTTGGAATAATAAATCGCTTAAAAAAATCGAAGTTTACAGTACCGGTGGCAATCTGGTGCATGCGCTGGAACCAGCACGCGATCAGCAATCGGCCACAGTCGACCATTTAACCCAGGGCATTTATATATTTAAGGCCACCGACGGGAAACGTTCTTTTGTACAAAAAATGTTAATTTCTAAATAGACTCAGTCGTCACAAATTTTTGAAATATGGATATTACCGTTGAAGAATTGAAAGAGCGCCTCGAAAAGGGCGAAGATTTGCATTTTTATGACGTTCGCGAAGAACACGAATACGAAGAGGATAACCTGGGCGCAATATTGATCCCCTTGGGAGAGCTGCCAGATCATTTGGATGAGCTTGAACCTTTGAAGGATGAGGAAATCATTATCCATTGCCGTTCCGGTGCACGTAGCGGCAAAGCAGCACGCTACCTCGAATCGCAGGGTTTCTCAAATGTACGCAATGTACTGGGAGGCATTCTGGCTTACCGCGAGCTCGAAGACTGATACCACAGCATTTGACGGGGCCAGCGCTCCGTCAAATGTTTTAAAGTAAACCCGCCTGTAGCCTTACATACTCCAGAATACCGTCATACTCATCGGGATGGAACCACTCGAAATTCCCCTGATGCCTGAACCACGTGAGCTGCCGCTTGGCATAACGACGTGAGTTCTGTTTTAAAAGCCGCACCATTTCCACTTCGTCATACTCGCCATCGAGATAGCCGTATACTTCCCGGTATCCCACCGTTTTGAGTGCGTGATGCTCCCTGTATTTAATCACACTTTTAGCTTCTTCTACCAGCCCTTCTTGCAGCATGATATCCATTCGCTGGTCTATTCTTTGATAGAGCTCCGCGCGGTTACGGTCAAGAGCGATGTTAATGGGATGAAATGGCCTGCTACGGGCATTGTTTAGTTTAAACTGACTGATGGGCGTACCGGAGGTGTAAAACACTTCCAGCGCTCGAATCACGCGCTGAGGGTTTGCTATTTCCGGTGTAGCGGCAAATTCGGGGTCGATGCGGCGTATTTCTTCCTGAAGAGGTACAAGCCCATTGTCGTTCAGCTTCTCCATGAGTGATTCGCGAAGCCCGGGAAGTGGGGTCGGGAGGTCGTCGAGGCCTTGCAGCACCGCTTTGACATAGAACCCGGAGCCTCCGGTCATGACCACCATGTCATATTCTTGAAAAAGCTGATCGAGCAGCGCCAATGCGTCGCGTTCGAAGTCGCCTGCGCTATATGCCTCCGAAATAGAATGAGAGTCCACGAAATGATGCTTGGCCTGTATCAACTCTTCAGGCGTTGGCTTGGCCGTGCCAATGCTGAGTTCGCGGAAGAACTGGCGAGAGTCGGCGGATATGATTTCGGTACCGAGGTCCCGGGCAAGTCTGATCGATAATGCGGTTTTTCCGACCGCCGTAGGACCAGCCACGGTTACCAGATATTTCTGTGGGCTATTTGGCATTGTGCCGTTTTTATTTGAATTTTAGTCAGTACAAAAATAGAAATATGGATTCCACTACACTATTTTTTTTGATCATTACCCTTGTTGCCGGCGGTTTAGCCGGTGCTGCACTCAATACCTGGTTGCAGAACAGGAAATCGAAGAAATATGTGTCGACGCAGGAAGCTACCGTGCTGATTGAGCGGATCGAGAAGGTTTTTAAAGTAGTGATGGCCGAAGGCTATTTTACCGAGATATACAACTACCAGAATGACAAGAATATCTGGAATCTTATCAATGACAAAAAGAAGGCACTGATTATCGCCAAAGCCAAGGTTCTGGTAGGTTATGATTTTGGCAAAATGAAATTCCATCGCCCCGATGGCGAACGTAAACTGGTTATTGACTTCTTCCCTGCCCCTGAAATCCTGTCGATCGATACCGACTACAAGTTTTACGACATCGAGCAAGGCTGGCTGAACCGCTTCCACAGTGACGACTATACCGCCATTCTGAATGAGGCCAAGCAGACGATGAACGACAAGGCTATGGAAAGCGATTTGCCGCGCATAGCAGGAAATCAGGTGCAACTGATGATTTTTCAATTAGCTGCTTCTATGAATTGGTCGGTAGAGATGAAGCTTCCGGATGGCAATGTGGCAATGCTCAAAGAGATGACACATTACCGTACACTGGAAGCGCAAGTCGATTCTTTGGAAAGCCGAAAGGAATAGTTGTTTTTTTTGTATAATTTATGCGTTAAACGCCTCTGCCCTCGTCAGAACGGGATTTGCCTGCGTATTGGCTCGTACAGTTTCTTATTAATCACTTTCTAAACTTTAACAGTTATGTTCAAAAAATTATTACTATTTGCCTCTGTGGTGTTGATGATTGCTATGGTAAGTTGCAAGGGGGACGATGGCGCTGTTGGACCGGCAGGTGCGGCGGGAGCACAGGGACCAGCCGGGCCAGCGGGACCAGCAGGTCCAAAGGGAGAAGATGGAGCCAGCAGTTCGGCATTGATTATTTCAACAGGTCAGGTCGATACTGACAGTACAGGAGGTTTTATTACAGGTGTATCAGACCTTACTCCGGCAGAGGATAGTGCTTTTAGTTCTTCGGTTGTTTTGGTTTATCTGAAAGCACAGGGTGTTTACTGGCCAATGCCGGGTCTTATCAGCTTCGGAGGCGGAAAAATAAGTTCGTTTACATTTGTTCATGCCGTTGATGACGCCACATTCTTTGTTCAATTGATCCCTACCGACTGGAATGAGACTCAGAACACGGCTCCCAAAAGAACTTTTGAGGACATTCGTGTCGTGATTGTTCCCGGCGAAATAGTAAGCGGTGGCCGTTTAAGTGCTGAAATTCTCAAAGATTATAACAAAACTATTGCTGCGTTAGGCTTGACGGATGCACAAGTAAAAACGGCAAGTAAATTGAAGTTGAAGCTGAAAAGAAAATAAAGGATTCAGCAGGTTAACCAGAATAAAGGCATTGAAAAGATGAAGGTCAGTTAGAGCGGATATAACCGTTCTAACTGACCTTTTCTTATGCTGGACACATGCCCAGAAACGGACGCGTAAGTCAATAGCTTTTTCAAGCAATGTAAATCAGGTTATTTTGAAGTGAGTATAAACAGAAAGAGCCTCCAATCGGAAGCTCTTTCGTATTTTGATATCTGTTTGTCTTAGTATTCCCAAAGACCGTGTTCCAGTTCCATCAGTTCCTGTTCGTAGTTCAGGGATTTGATAAGAGCCTCTTTTTCGCCGTTGTAGATGTCGAGGAAAGCCTTATCATTGGCATTTGAGAACTTGGTAATCCGTCCGTAGAACAAGCGAAGATCGAATGCATCGGCCAGGTTCTTGTTTTGAGCGGTATTATGGGTGTTATACCAGATATATTTCTTAGGGTCACTTCTGAAAAGCCTTTCAACATCTTTCCAACGGAACGAAGCGACTGGCAATTCAAGCCCTGTGGCAGTCTGGTCAGAAGGCAGAACGATTGTAATTGTTTGGATATCGTTGTACAAACGTGAGCGTTTCTTGTCGAAAACCCAGTCTTCTTTCACTTCCAGAATGCTCAACTGATCAGGGAAATATTCTTCTTCCGATGCAGCTACCTGCTGTGTTTCAAAAGAAGTGCTGTCCGGTTTCGGAGCTTCAACTTTCGGTTCTTCTTTCGCTACCTCAGTTTTAGCCCCTTTTTTCGAAGATTTCTTCTTAGGAGGACCCCAGCCGTCATCTACCGGTTCGGCTTCTTTTTTAGTATCCTTTTTGGCATTGCCCCAGCCATCGTCAGCAGCAGGAGCCTGCTTGCTTGGATCTGTCTTGGCTTTTGAGTCCCAACCATCCGCTTTTGCAGGTTCTCCGAAACCTGCTGCGATTTCCTCTTCGGAAAGACCAGCTGTTTGGTTAGGTATAAGAATGCGCTTATGCAGCTCATCACCACCGATTTTGGTTGCGCAGGAATCGTTTGTATACGCGTCGATCAAACCTGCTTTCGCCGCGTCCAACAAGTAGCGTGTGATCTCATTGTTTTTAGAGAACATGGAAATGTTCTGCTTTTCTTTCAAATCGACCCGTCTCCAGAGCGTTCTTTTCATCATCACGTCGCCGTCGGCTATGGGGCGCGACGAGAACTGATTCGCAGTCGAATCCTCTTTCTCCTGCGCAAACGCGGCAGTACTTGCAAGAGACAGCGACAGCAAAGACCATGCAATCGTTTTTCCGTTCATTCTTCTCATATCATACATAAGTTGTATTGTCCAATCAACGACTAAAAGAGGTGGATTAGTATAGCGTCACACTACGAGTTTGGTTACCCATTTCTACCTCGCTTACAGCACCCTTAAAGTTCTGGCGTTCCACTTTCAGAATTGAAATTACGTAACGGTCACCTGGTTGTGCTTGTTGGGCCAGAGAAGAGATAGAACCTCCTCCGCCGTTCAATGTCACGCCATTGATCCTTCTAGGGCCACGGGCCAGAGAAATCTCGACCTGTGATACTCGGAATTTAGCGTCTTCGGGAGAGAAGTTCTTGAAGCTCTCGTCAGGAACGGCAACTACCTGGATACTTCTTGTACCAGAAGCAGGAGCACCACGACGTTCGTCAAATACGGCCCCGTTTACGCGTACTTCCAGAGAAGGTTTCGGCACACGGTTTACGCGGAAAGGCTCGGAGCCCAGTACATTACCTCCATTACTCACCGTAATATTCAGGCTCGCTTTGCTAGGAACAATCGTGAATTTACCTTTCTGACCGCTATTAATGATCTCACCGCCATCTGTTGAGAAGCTAGGTGCCCAAAGTGGCCCGAGCGCAGGGCTCTGAATGCTCAATTTGTTGGCGCAACCCAAATACAAAGGAGGCAATGTTCCTGTTTCGATCTGGTAGGAAGGCTTCACTACGAAGTACTCCTGGGTCATAGTATAAGTAGTGTCTTTGCCCGATGGGGTAGGGATAGTGATCTGTCCGCGAAGCTCTCTCTTAGCGAGGCCTTCTGCATTATAACCACCACCTTGTGCAGTGAATTCGATGATACCTACTCCATTTTCTACTTTAACAGGTGATCCGTTCAGGCTCATGCGAGGGGTGATACCCGAAGCAGAAGCGGCGATGAACATTTGACCTTTGAATTTGGTGCCTGCTACTACTGTTTTTGCATCGGCACTCACCATGGCAAGTACGCGGTCGAATTTGATATCGGCAGCACCTACTTTGCTGGCGAGGTAGTTCAGTACTTCGCCTTCCATCCGACGGATGTCCGTTTGTTTCTGGCTCAATACAGCCAGTGCCGCTGCAACTGGGGTAGATTCGAAGTTCAGTTCTGCAAAGTCTTTGTTACGCTGATCTTTGTTTCCTTTTGCAACAGGATCTTCACGACCGTCAAGCGCGAGTCCGGGAAATTTGTTAGGGGAATAGTTGTTAAGCGATGCTGTGTAGGAGTTCAGTGTTTGCTTCAACTGATAGGCCTTACCATTTTTTCTGACACCAATCATCAATTCCGCCACTTTGGCTTCCTCTTGCGGGTTTTTGATACCACCTTCTTCATTAAAACCGCCACCGGCCTTTGTAATGATCTCCTGTTTCAGGGCATTCAGTTGGTTGGTCATGTCCGATGAAAGTTTGCGCACTTCATCCGCCTGCTTGATCACGGCGACGTCAGCTGCGCGGTTACCCGATTTCTCAACTGCGGCCTTGATTTTAAGGACCGTTTCCTGATTGATTTTGTTAGCTGCTCCGGAGGATAGTTCCAAAGAATTGTTCAGTAGGATGAATTTTTCGATGATAGCTGAACTTACCTGCAATGCGAGCATCGCCGTAAGCACCAGATACATCATTCCAATCATCTTTTGACGGGGTGTTTCTTTTCCACCTGCCATATTATTGTGTAATCAGTTTCAGTGATCGAATTATTTAACTAACGACAATGACCCTGTGACCCGGGTAAACCACGGATGGGACCACAGAGTCATTATCTGAGCGCTGTTACGCATTGCCGCCGCGCATTGCGGTCAGCATATTCCCGTAAATGCCGTTCAATGAAGAGATGTTATTGGTAAGTCTCGCCATTTCGCTCTTGAACACTTGTGATTCCTTCGTAGCGTCAGCCATGTTTTCCATAGCGGCTGTCAGGTTGCCATAGAAAGCATTCATCGCCTTCAGGTGTTTGGTAGTGTCCTGCAATTCCAGTTCGTACACAGCGTTCAATGCACCCATGTTTTTGGTGATTTGCTGGAACTGGTCGCGGTATGACTGTGCATCTTTCGTAGCATCGGCCATCGACGACATTGCGTTGATAGCAATTCCGTAAGACTTGTTCATGTCGTTGATCGCGGTTGAAGCGTTCTTGACATTTTTTGCATAGTCGTTTGTAGCTACTGTTGCGTCGGTAAGGTCAGTGATTTTGCCTACTGTTTCAGACAGGTTTCTGAAACCTTTGCCCAGACTATCGAAAATCTCAGGAGAGATTTTGGCATTATCCAGCATGTTATCCAGTTTGGCAGTGATATTGCTGCTAGGGGCTGAGCTTCTTGAGATAGCTGGTCCGTTATAATCGTCAGCAAGTTCAGGATAAACTCTGGTCCAATCCGGATCTTTATCTGTCGATTGGGTCAAAGTTTGCAATGCATAAAGCAAAAAGATGAGAACCTCGGTTCCCAGACCTGCGGTCAAAAGAGGGCCACCGAAATCCCAGTGTTGAATTTTTGCCAAAGCTCCTAAAATTACGACGGCAGCACCCGCACTGTATATTGTTGGTACAAGTTTATCCCAAAAAAAATTAGGTCCGCTACTCTTAGCCATGTGAATTGAAATCGGTTACAGTGAAAAAATTATAGTAAGAAAAGTGTTGGATTGATTCAGTCAGATCGTAAAAAAGAAGCAGTGTATGAACGCTGCTTCTTTGAATGTGAAAGTCTTGTTTAGCGACGACGGGCACGAGCTCCTCCGCGGTCATTTACATTATCCATGACACAACGGAAGCCGATGAATGCACGGGTTTCAGTTTCGAACTCGTAAGTACGGGTACCGGTTTGCAGGTAATAAGCGATGTCTTTCCAAGAACCACCTTTCACCACCTTGCGGGGCTCGTTAGGGTCGCTGTATTTAGGGTTCATATCCCATACGATCGCTGTTGCATTGTCTGTGTAAGCATCTGATGTCCACTCAGCGACGTTTCCTGCCATGTTATAAAGTCCGAAATCGTTCGGATTGTATGCATTGGCCGGGCCTGTGTAAGGATAGCCGTCTGCATCGTAGTTACCACGTTGCGGCTTAAAGTTTGCCAGGAAGCAGCCTTTTGCATTCATGGTGTAAGGGTTACCCCAGGGATATTTGGCGACTGCACGTCCGCCTCTGGCTGCCCACTCCCATTCTGCTTCGGTAGGGAGGCGGAAGCCAGTCGAATTGAACTGTCCTTCTTTGTTCTGGAAGTCATGGAGCAGATTGGTGCGCCATGCTGAAAAATAGGTCGCAGCGATCCAGCTAACACCTACCACCGGATAGGTATCGAAGCCAGGGTGCTGATAGTAATATTCTACAAAAGGATCTCCGTTGGAATAGGCAAAGTCTTTTTTCCAAACGGTTGTATCAGGATAGTACTTGGCCATGATTTCTTCTTCGCCCAGTACGGATACGGAGTCAACCAGCAACGCGTTCACGAACTGACGGTACTCGTTGTTGGTGATCTCAGTGTCATCCATAAAGAATGAACTGATAGTTACCCGACGGTTCATGTTGTTCATGGAGGAAGCGATGTCTTCGTCTGCCTGGCCCATCACAAAAGAACCTGAGGGAATCACGACCATCCCGGCAGGTGTGGTCTGCTTGAATCCCTTGCGGGCAGTAGCAGTGATTTCACCGTTTTGAATACCGCTTTCTTCTTTTCCTCCCTTGCCAAACTTGCTCTTGAGAAAACCGCAGCTTTGCAAGAGCATTAATGCGGCTACCAGAAGCAGGCTTTTGACTCCATCCCGATAGAACACTTTCACATTCATAGTGGTTTTGTAAATTTTGATAATAAAATGCTAGCCTAAAAACGTCAACGAATGATATCTAGTATACTTGAAATAAAACAAAATGTGAACGCCTGCCAGTATGAGTACTGCTTGATTTCAACGCTGAAATCTCGATGGATCGAATACTAAATCAGGTGTTTATCGACTAAACGTAAGAATAATGCAATTGGTATGGAAGCCGAACATTTTACAAATATAAATCAAAGTTTCGCAAACTGATTCACACGACTTACCAAGAGGCTTGTAAAAAACGTCGATTTGACATTCAAATCTTGGATTTTTAATAATTTGGTGATAAAATATTACTATATCCGAAGCGCTTGGGCGAATCTGCTAGAAACGGAACCGTGGCGTGCGGATAGGGGCCTTTTTGCCGAATTTCGGCGAAGGCAACGCATATGAAAGCATTACCTCGAAGGAAGAAGGTGACTTGGTTTTATTCCCGCCTACAACCATATCATACGCGCCCGAGAGCCGCAAAGATTGATCGGCCAGCAGATAAATGCCTCCCATGATGATGAAGTAAGTGTCCTGTTGCCGGTAGGTACCGCCAATCCAGTAACGTTTGTTGTAAGTAAGGGTAGCACCTCCTTCAACCGAAACGGTGTTGATATCCGATTTGACAAGTACGATCGGTTGAATATCCAGCAGGTAGCCAAGTTCCAGATTCACGCCGGCATTAAAATAAAGTGTACGCGGCAGCGGATTCGTACCGGTTTCGGAGCCGAGCTGGTATTTTGGTTTCAGGAAGTGGTTCAGAGAGAGACCCGCATAGAACGTCTCGTTTTCATAGCGTGCCCCGACGGAGAAATCAGGATTGATTTCGGAGATGGTTCCTGTCTGGATCAAAGGATCGTCCGGGTCACGGGCTCTCAGTTTACCGTAGTCGATCGCCTGGCGAAACAGGCCGGCGCTAACACCCACGCCCAACTTGCCCCCACCCAGGGGAATATGATATGCAGCTGAAAGTTTGAAGTCCTGGTCTGTCCTGGGGCCGCTCTTATCATTCAATGCGTAAAAGCCGATACCGAAATTCTTGATCGGCATACTAAATGAAAAGAGCTGTGTCGAAAGTGCTCCGCCCGTGTCGTCAATATTAGTTCCCTGATAACCTGCATATTGAGTCCTGTGCGTGAGCTGAAACTTCGTCAGCCCATCGGAGCCGGCAGCTGCCGGGTTCAGGTAAAGTTGGTTCAGCGAGAACAAACTGAACTGCGCGTCCTTCTGGGCGATAGCGCAGAGCGGTAGAAAAAGCAATAGTGCAAAGGGCCGGATATATCTGGTACTTCGAATAGTAAAAGTCAAAATCATGCCGCAGGAATAGATTTAAGGATCACGCTGATATGCTTTCGGATTTAGATTGATAACGCATATTGCTTAAAAAAATTGATATAAACATGAAAAAGCCCCGGATTTTTTCCGGGGCTTTTGGTGCCTTTGTGAAGCAGTTTATACGTTGTTCGCTTTGCGGATATACAGGTCGAGCGCGCCTGTCATCGAAGGGGCATTCGGCAGCGGTGCCTGAATGTCCAGAAAGAGTCCGGCGTCTTCCACGGCTTTTGCCGTCGTAGGGCCAAAAGCGGCAATACGGGTATTGTTCTGCTTGAAGTCGGGGAAGTTGTCAAAAAGCGATTTGATCCCCGACGGGCTGAAAAACGCTATGATATCGTAGTACACATCTTCCAGATCCGATAAGTCCGCAGAAACTGTCTGATACATAGTTGCCTCTGTGAAATGAAACTCCTCTATGTCCGCAAACTCGGGAATGTCGTTCTTCCTGACATCTGAGCACGGGTAGAGGAACTTCTCTTTCTTGTGTTTGCGCATGAGTTCGATCAGTTCGGCCGCCGTCTTGGTGCCTGTGAAGATCTTTCTCTTGCGGATCACGATGTATTTCTGAAGGTAATTGGCCGTTTGCTCTGAAATACAGAAATATTTCATCGTAGCTGGTACTTCAACACGGCCTTCGTTACAAATACGGAAGAAATGGTCAATCGCGTTACGGCTTGTGAAAATAACAGCCGTGTGATCCAGAATGTTGACTTTTTGCTTGCGAAAGTCTTTGTAGGAAACTCCGTCGACCTGTATGAAAGGCCGGAAATCAACCTTGATATTGTACTTTCTGGCTAATTCGTAGTAAGGTGAATTCTCGTCTGCTGGTCGGGATTGACTTACCAAAAGACTGGTTACTTTTTTAAGCCGGTCCTGATCAAAATTGATGGTATCACTCATGTATAATCCTCATTAGTTTATTCCCAATTCATGTTTCCTGACTATAAAGCAAACTTCATACTCACAATGAGCGGGATTATTTCGATGACACAAAGGTAAGAAAATAAATAGAGATTAATCAACGAGCCGACTGGCTTGGCTACAACATATAGTGCGACGAACCGGGCCACATAGAAAAAAAGAAAAGGCAGAAGTATATATGGTCTGCTTGTTTCCAGCCAGTTGATATGGTTGGAATATAAACCAAAAATGACCAGAAACACCAACGCATAAAACAGGTACGATGATTGTACTATTTTGATGAAAATAATGTCGACCTGCTTGTCCAGATTGAGCATATTGCCCGCCAGGACCATGAATATGTACTTGGCGTATACCAGAAGAAAGAAGATCAGCGAAAGAATGCAGAAGTCTCCCAGAATTTGAAGCGTGTTAGCTTTTTCGGATAGTATCGTACTGACGGAGAATAGATTAAGTCTGTTCGCCGAGAGGTAAATGACCGTAAAGCCCATCATCATCGAACTGATCACGACAAAGAAGATTACGGTGTTGCTGTACGGCTTATTGATCTTCGAAAGCTGGTCGCGCGGGTCGTTGTTAAAAAATTCGATAGGATTTATCAAACGGATAAAAGAAAGCGGGTTCAGATTGTAAATCCACGCATTCATTATCAAAATAATGATCAATGCGATTCCCGCAAACGTGCCGAAAGGCGTGAAGGAAACCGGCTTGATATTGATGAACCCTGAACGAGACGGTGAGGGACTTTCGGAATCCGTCAGTTTTTTCTTGTTACAGATAATGACCGTCTTGTCGGAAATGCCCGGGCTGCCGTAAATAGTCAGAAGCAGTTCATCCTTGCGGTAAATACGGTGCAGGCTATCGAGGTTCAGCTCCTGCCATTTGCCTGCCGCAATGCGGTTTTGTAATGCGCCTTCGAGAAAAAGATAGCTCTCGCTCTCAGAATGGACAAGGAGGGAGTACCTTCTGTTTTTGACCAGATCGACGTAGATGCTTGCGAATCGGGTGCCTTCATTAACGCCCTGCGAAAACGGGACGTAGTTTTTGTATTGCTCGCTGTACACAAGCCAGTCGTCCTGGTAATTGTATACCGGAAAAAACTGGCTTGGCGGGTTTACTTTTGCCGCGCCCTGCGCCAACGACCCTAGTAAGGTTATTGCCGTGAAAAAAGCCCAAAAAACAGCGGGAAATATGGACTTCATCGGTACAAAAAAGGCTGGGTTTCCCCAGCCCTTTGATCAAAGTCAGTTAGCAATGATTATTTCTTTCCAAGTGCCAGCAACATCGTTTCGCCGATCAATGCAGGCGATTCTGCGACGAAGATGCCCGACTCTTTCATAATTCTGATTTTTGCTTCCGCAGTATCGTCCGCGCCGCCGATGATCGCACCCGCGTGACCCATGCGACGTCCTTTCGGTGCAGTCTGTCCAGCGATGAAACCTACGACAGGCTTTTTGTTGCCGGTCGATTTGATGTATGCAGCAGCGTCCGCCTCCATGCTTCCGCCGATTTCACCGATCATTACGATCGCTTCAGTTTCGTCGTCGTTCATCAGGAGCTCAACCGCTTCTTTCGTAGTGGTACCAATAATAGGGTCGCCGCCGATACCGATAGCCGTAGTCTGGCCTAATCCTGCGCGTGACAACTGATCTACCGCCTCGTAAGTAAGCGTTCCGGATTTTGATACCAGACCGATCGTTCCTTTTTTGAAGATAAAGCCAGGCATAATACCTACTTTACATTCTTCCGCGGTGATAATACCAGGGCAGTTAGGGCCGATCAGACGTGTGTTTTTGCCTTTGATATACTCTTTCGCCTGCATCATATCCTTGGTTGGGATACCTTCGGTGATACAAACGATCACGCCGATACCAGCATCAGCAGCTTCCATGATCGCGTCAGCGGCAAAAGCCGGCGGAACGAAAATGATCGAAACGTCTGCACCGGTAGCGCGTACGGCAAGGTCAACTGTATTAAAAACAGGTCTTTCCAAATGAGAAAGCCCACCTTTGCCAGGCGTAACACCACCTACGACATTCGTACCGTATTCAATCATTTGCTGGGCGTGGAACGAGCCCTCCGAACCGGTAAATCCCTGAACTATAATCTTGGAGTTTTTATTAACTAAAACGCTCATGTTGGTAAATCAGTTTTTTCGGTAAAAGTAGGACGAAAAGCACGAAGTAGCAAAATGTAGGCATAATTTGTAAATTGCTTTTTTGACGACATGATGGCTGTTTATGAACATATTTCTGAATCCGCACATATTTTCTAACCTCGTTCTGACGATCACCAGTTTATTTATCTTCATCCGGTATTTCAGGCAGCAACCCGTTCTGATCAGGTGGCTCTGGGGCATTTTCTTCGGAAGCATTTCGCTCGTCGCCTTGACTGACTTTCTGTTTTATGCCGGTGTTGAAGGGCTGGGGATGGCCCGCGAGATATTCGAAGCGGGGGAGATGACGCTCGGTGCGATGTGCCTGGTCACGGCGTCGTGGTGCCTGATCATGCGCTATCAGAGCGGCAAATACCTGTTTTATTCCACCGTTGGTCTAGGCGCTTTACTTTTCTATTGCATTACCTGGTTCCGGGTGGAGTATGTCGGATTGATCATCAAGGCGTTCTGTATCCTGGTAGCACTGCTGATCTCCTGCGTCGGCCTCGCCAACCGTCAGAAGAGCGCATTGTGGACGTTGTTTTCAATGATGCTGCTGGCACTTTCTACGAAGTCGGGCAAGCTGCCGTTGCCGATGGACCCGGTGGATATCAATCACTATATGATGGTGTTATCGGTTATTTGCGTCGGAATGGCCGTTCGCGACCAGTATAAGATCCTCTTTTAAGTTCAAACAATTGTTAATGGATTGTATTTTTCAGAACCCGTGTCGTAAATTGCACCAGTTAAATCTTAACCAACAAAAGTTTACTAATACTCAGAATATGAAAAGGACCAAGTATGGCGTAATGCTTCTTGCCTCTGTTTTGGCTTTCGGAGCAGTTACATTGAACCCTGTTTCGGCTAAAACATCTCCTGCAAAAGAAGTAGCAAGCGATGTGAAGCAAGCTAAGGCGATCGTGATCAAAGGAAGCGATGCAATGCAGTTCGACCTGAAAGAGATCAAAGTGAAGGCTGGACAAAAAGTGAAACTTACGCTGACACACTCAGGTAAACTTGCGAAAGCTGCTATGGGTCACAACTGGGTTCTGCTGAAACCAGGTACTGATGTAGCTGCATTCGGTTCAAAAGCTGCTGCTGCCAGGGAAACAGATTATATCCCTGCATCAGAAAAAGCCAGCATCATCGCGCATACCAAGCTGGTAGGCGGTGGAGAAAGCGATACTATCGAGTTCACAGCTCCTGCAAAAGGGACTTATACATACATTTGCAGCTTCCCAGGCCACTATGCGCTGATGAAGGGTAGCTTCATTGTTGAATAAGCTAACCTGAAATTGATATAAAAGGCGTCATGCACATTGCACGACGCCTTTTCTGTTTTATATCGCAGCCAATTGCTTCTCGATGAGCTCAATCACTTCGGGCCGGTCCCATTGCGAGGCGCCTATCTCCTGCGCCAGTATCTTTCCCTTATATATAATGTAGGTTCTCGGGATTGCATTGCCGTCGAGCGCCTGCGGATAAGCGCCGGCATATTGATAAAACGGAAGATCATAGCCTTTCCGGGCGATGAAGGGATTTACCGTTTCGGCATCCTCATCGGATATAATGTAGAAGGCGATTTTCCCATTGTCCTTGTATTTGTTGTACAGGGTTTGGATGCCCGGCATTTCCATGTTACACGGCCCGCACCAGGTTGCCCACACGTTTACGAATGCGATCTTGTTCTCGTCCATCGCCACTTCCTTGCCTGTAAGGTCGGTGAGCGGCAGATAAACCGATTCCTGCGCGGCAGGTGCTTCGGCGAGTTCGTTGTTTTGCTGCACGGGTGATTTGAAAAATACGAAATAAACCGCCGCGCCGGCTATTATCAGCATTAAAACAAGCAATATTTTCCTGGTGGTTGAAGACATAACTGGTGTGGTTCTGGTGAATGGATGTGGATTGGAGCTATTCCAAAAATAGGGCTTTTCTTTTTTTGATGCTGACTCGGAATTTGAATACTTTTATACACTATTTAAAAAACATTGATTTGAGGAAAAGGTTTACATTCATGAGACTTCAATTTACGGGCATTTCATTTCTTTTTGCGTTTATCTTCCATTGCCCCGCTTTCGCACAACGTTCAGCAGCCGAGTACTTCGAAGACGGTAATACCAAAGCCGGAACAGGTGATTTCAATGGGGCAATGCAGGCCTACACCTCGGTGATCTCCATGAATCCTGACCATGCGCCCAGCTATTTCAACCGCGGGCTCGCCAAGGCCAATCTCAAAGACTACCGTGGAGCGATGCAGGATTACGACAAAGCCATCGAACTGAATCCCAAGGAAGCACTTTATTATCAAAGCCGTGGTGTAAGCAAGAGTTTGCAGGAAGATTTTCGCTCGGCGATCGAAGATTATTCGAAATCTATAGAGCTCAATCCCGAAGAGCCTAAGGCTTACTACAATCGCGGTGTGAGTTATGCCAAATTGAAAAATCACCGCAATGCGCTGATCGACCTGGACCACGCGCTCGCACTGAACCCGGACGAGCTTGCCGCATTATATGCGAGAGGGAACTGTAAGCAGGATTTGCAGGAATACGCCGGCAGTCTCGCGGATTTTACCCGTGTGATCGAGCTTAGTCCGAAACGAACCGGCGCATATGCCGGCAGAGGCTTGGCCAAACTCGAACTCGGAGATTATCAGGGTGCCGCCGCCGATTTTACCCGTGCCATCGAACTGAGCCCGAACGACAGCGAATATTACAGCAACCGCGGGTTTGCCAAGAATAAACTCGAAGATTTTCAGGGCGCTATTATCGATTTTGACAAAACGATCCAACTCGACCCCGAAAACTACAATGCCTATTACGGCCGCGGATTTGCCAAAGGGAAGCTAAATGACCCCCGCGGGGCTATCGCAGATCTTTCCAAAGCCATTGAAGTGAAAAACGCATATACCGGCGATCCTAAAAAGAACGCGTTTACAGGAAAAATCAATAAAGAAAAGCTGGACGAACTGCGCGACCAGGTACAGACACACGTAAAGATCGAAACCCTCACGAACGAGCGCGCGGAGGCATATTACGTACGCGCGATCGCAAAGTCGAAGGTAGGGGAGTTGAAAGGCGCGCTGGCCGACCTGACGACTGCCGTCGAACTCAATCCAACCTATTCAAATGCCTATTTCTCACGGGCGATGATCCGCTCAGCATCGGGCGATCAAATGGGTGCGGTGCTGGATTTTACCAGTTCTATTAAACTGCGTTCCGATTATCCGGAAGCCTATTATCTGAGGGGAATTATCAAAAACAGCCTGGGGGAAATCAACGACGGCTGTCTCGATTTAAGCAAAGCCGGTGAATTGGGTTATCAGCAGGCTTATAAGGTGATTGGGGCTTACTGTAATTAGATTTTTGAAAGGGAGGAAGAATTGTATTGTCTCCCTGAGCGGAGTCGAAGGGCGTGCACAACGGTAATCCGCATGGACTGTCTTCGACTTCGCTCAGACTGACATTTCTTCGCTCAGATTGATATTTCTTCGTTTTTAAGCTTTTTTTAAATTCTCAGCAACCTTATCCCAGTTCACCACATCCCAGAACGCCTTGACATAATCCGGGCGTTTGTTTTGATAATGCAGGTAATAGGCGTGCTCCCAAACGTCGATGCCGAGGATTGGTGTTCCTTTGAAATCGGAAACGTCCATCAATGGGTTGTCTTGGTTAGGCGTGGAACCTACGGCGAGTTTTCCACCTTTTGCCACGAGCCAGGCCCAGCCTGAGCCGAAACGGGTAGTTGCAGCTTTGCCGAACTCTTCTTTGAACTTGTCGAATGAACCGAACTGGGCATTAATGGCGTCGGCAACGGCACCGGTTGGCGCAGCGCTCTTCTTAGGACCCATTACTTCCCAGAAGAAAGTGTGGTTCCAATGCCCGCCGCCGTTGTTACGGATTGCCGCGGGAGCCTTGCTGATCGATTTGATGATATCTTCCAGGGACTTTTTCTCCCATTCTGTTCCTTTTACCGCATCGTTGAGGTTTTTGACATATGCAGCATGGTGCTTTCCGTAGTGGATCTCCATGGTCAGCTTGTCGATGCTGGGCTCCAGTGCGCCAAAGTCATAAGGAAGCGGGGCCTGCTTGAATGGAGCGGTTTCCACCAATATGTTGTTGGATGTTTTTGCAAGTGATTGCTCAGCCAATGCGCCAACAGTAAGTGCGCTGCCGGCGAGTGTCCGCAAAAAGTCTGTTCTATTCATGATAGTACATTAAGTGTTTAGTGTTAATCGTAAGCCACCCGGCTTACAATGCTGCGGCCGAGTGTGATCTCGTCCGCATATTCCAGGTCTCCGCCGATGGGGATACCTCTTGCGATAGTGCTTATTTTGACTCCGGTGGCCTTCAACTTTTTTTGCAGGTAAAAAGCAGTGGTATCACCTTCCATGGTTGGGCTCAATGCTAATATTACTTCCCGAACCGGCTCTTCTCCTTCGGCATTGCCTACTCTTAACATCAAAGAATCGATTTCAAGATCTGATGGGCCGATGCCTTCCAGCGGCGAGATGATGCCGCCGAGTACATGGTATAAGCCCCGGTACTGGTTCGTCGATTCGATGGCGAGCACGTCACGCGTATCCACGACGACGCATATGGTAGTCTGATCGCGCTTGTTATTGTTACAAATATTGCAAAGTACGTCGTCGGCGATGTTGTGGCAGCGGGTACAGTAAGTGGTTTTGGTACGCATGTTCACCAGCGCATCGGACAGCGAGCGTGTCTGCTCCTCGTCCCTTTTCAGCAAATGTAATGCCAGGCGTAATGCCGTTTTTTTGCCGATCCCCGGCAGGCGGGAGATTTCGGCGACGGCTTCCTCAATAAGACGTGAGGGATAATTCATAAGAAGATGCTGAGTGATGGGTTTGAGCGGACATCAAAACCCGTTTTGTTGATGCTGGCAGTGCGGTGGCGGGCGAAATTAATGCACTTCCGCTGAAATGCCCCTCCGGCATATTTCGTTGCGCATCCCGGCGAGCTCGTCGAAAGACCCTTCCTTAACAGAGCATTTGCCTTTATAATGGATAATAATCGTGCATTGTTCGGCTTGTTCGCTGGTGTGGCCGCAAACTTCGACCAGCGTATCGATCACCCAATCGAAGGTATTCACGTCGTCATTGTAGATTACCAGCTTTTTAATGTCCGTATCTACGGTTTCTTCCAGAATTTCCAGCTCTGTATCTGTGAGCGCTTGCATAACAACCAAATTTCTGTTTGATTAGCAAATCTAATTAAAAACGGAGACTATCCGAAGCTTTTAAGCGCCTTTTAATCCACTCCTGAATCCCCAAATACCCACTTTAATGAACCCTTATATTTCCCTGGTGATACTGGTAGTTTACTTTGGAATGCTGATCACAGTGTCCATTTTTACTTCCAGAGGCGCGGATACCAACACTTTTTTTACAGCTAACCGGCAGTCGCCCTGGTATCTGGTGGCATTTGGGATGATCGGCACTTCGCTGTCGGGCGTCACATTCGTTTCTGTCCCGGGTGCGGTGGTGAATATCCAGTTTTCCTATTTCCAGGTGGTGATCGGATATATTCTGGGGTACCTGGTGATTGGTACGGTGCTGATGCCTTTGTATTACCGGCTGAACCTGATTTCGATCTACTCCTATCTCGAACAACGTTTTGGCTTCTGGTCATACAAAACAGGTTCCGGCTTCTTCCTGCTCTCGCGCACGGTGGGGTCGGCGGTGCGCCTGTATGTGGCTGCGCAGGTATTGCAGCTTGCGTTGTTTAAGCCGTTGGGCATTCCGTTCGAAGTGGCGGTAGCCATTACCATTTTTCTGATCTGGATTTATACTTTTAAAGGCGGGGTTAAAACGATCATTGTTACCGACACGCTGCAAACCTTTTTCCTTATTACCGCCGTCATTCTTACGATCGTATTGGTTTCCAGCGAGCTGAATTTGCATGGGATCGGCGATATCTGGACCAGCGTTCAAAACAGCGGCTATTCCAAGATATTTTATTGGGATACCAACGATCCAAAAAACTTCTTCAAACAATTCTTCGCGGGGGTATTTATTGCCATCGTAATGACCGGCCTCGATCAGGATTTAATGCAGAAGAACCTGACTTGCAAAAACATTGGGGAAGCGCAGAAGAACATGTTCTGGTTTGTGGTGGTACTGGTGATCGTCAACTTCCTTTTCCTGTCGCTTGGAGCGTTGCTTTACGTATATGCAGAGGCGCAAGGCATACCCACACCCGCAAAGACAGACGATTTCTATCCGATGCTCGCATTGAATCATCTGGGATTGGTGGTAGGCATTACCTTCCTTTTGGGCATAACAGCCGCTACCTACGCCAGTTCCGATTCGGCTCTCACTGCGTTGACAACCGCGTTCTGTATCGATTTCATGAATATCGAGAAGCGGCCCGAGGAAAAGCGGTCGTCGATTAAGTTCTGGGTCCACGTAGGCTTTTCGGTGGTCTTCTATCTCGTAATCCTGATATTCAACAGGATGAATAACAAGGAAGTGATCACAGCGGTATTCGACCTGGCGGGCTATACCTACGGGCCGTTGCTCGGGCTGTTCTCGTTCGGCGCG
Organism: Dyadobacter sp. OTU695; assembly: GCF_038440355.1. NCBI lineage: Bacteria > Pseudomonadati > Bacteroidota > Cytophagia > Cytophagales > Spirosomataceae > Dyadobacter > Dyadobacter sp. OTU695. The sequence goes on from NZ_JASATN010000001.1 coordinate 186,974, forward strand.
TTTTTGAAACGACCAGTGAAGGACCGCTTCGTACCGTTCGTCTGCATTCTTGCACCGATATTGACCTACATTATCAACGACCACTCTGCCGAATGGTTCAATGGTTATAAATTTGGATTTGAACGGCTCATAATCAATGGGTTAATTACTTTCATCGGCCTTTGGCTACTGCATGATCGGGCCGCAAAACGTTACGTTCCTCAGGCGTAAACAGGCCGTAAATTTTAGAAAATATATTAATACTCAGAATCCCTGGAAACGGTTACACAATTCCAGGGATTTTTCTTGCATATATTCAAAAAAATCTTAACTTTCTGATAAAATCAGGCGTGTAATTCATGCCACCTGATGGATGTTTTGTTGAAAGATTGAGTTCGGTTATTTATTTAACAAACTAAACTTTTGCAGTATGAAGACACTGTCAGTTATTTTATTAGGCATCGTACTTTGTGTTTCTTGCAAGGACAAAGCCGCAGAAGAGGAAGCTGCCCGTCAGGCTAACCTCGAAAAGGAAAAACAAGCCATTAAAGCTGTCATAGAGAATGAAACAAAATCATTTTTCGCGCGGGATTTCAACGCCTGGAAATCGAATTATGCGCAAACCGACTATGCCTTTCAGGCTTGGAGCAATGATGACGGTACTTTCGATTCCAATGTAGGTTGGGCAGATATAAACAAGCAGGTAGGGAAATATATCCAGGATAATCCCGAGCCCGTATCCAGCCACCCGATCGTGGAACGGAAAAACATGATCTTCAAATTTTATGATGATGATGTGGCTTACCTTACCTGGGACCAGTTCAATAGCGATAAATCCGAAAAGAATTTTCACCATAGTAAAGAGGTAAGGCTGCTTGAAAAGATCAATGGCGAATGGAAGATCGTATGCGTGTCGGCATTCTGGGACTATCGTCACCCGATACCCGCCAGCAGGCTGCCAATGATTCAGAAGATTGCGAATGAAAGCAGAGGAAAGATTTAACTCCGTGCAACCACGTGTAAAGCGTTCGTTTTCAGGCACAAATGTTCGGTACCGAACAGCCTGTTGTGAAAATGGAAGTAGCTGAAAAATTTTTGAAAATAATTGTAAGCTACTCATCGTCAGTGTATTAAAAGTGTGAAGTGCCGCAGTTTGGTTTGCAAAAATCAGGTGTGGCACATCCTTTTTTTATTTAAAGTCAACTGTGCGATTGTACAGGAACAAACTTTAAATACTTATAGCCATGAAAATCTCCATTGTTTCCATCCTGACCAGCGCCTTTGCGCTCACTTTGTCTTTCACTTCTTTTGCAGCAGACAAAAAGAAAAACAAAGAAGAAAAAGAAACCGCCAGTGCGGTAGTTTTTGACGCTGCATTGTATAAAGTAGGCGACACCAACAAAGTACGGTTGTCGGTTGACAAAAATGCAAATGAAAGACTGCGTGTAGTGTTGAAAGACAAAGCTGGTAAAATCTATTACTCGGAAGTATTCAACGAGCGTGAATCAAAATACCGCCGCGTGTTTAACCTCGATGAAATGAGCGACGGAACTTACTATTTTGAGATGTCTCACAAGAAAGACAAAAAGGTGAAAGAAGTGAATATCGAAAGCACCAGTTCAAAAATGATCTCGCTGCAATGAATGCCGAACCCATAAAAAATCCCGGCCTTTTCGGAGGTCGGGATTTTTTATGTCAATGCAATTCCTTTTCGGGATCCCAGAAGCATTGTTCCCAATTTACGATGCGGTTGTTTTCTACTTTCACGCCCTCGCTTTCGAGCCTTTCCTGCATGGTAGTGGGTGTTTCAAAAAGCTGGCTTGCGCTAAGCTCTCCCGCTTTGTTCACGACGCGGTGAGCCGGAATGCCTTGTTCATGGTAACTGCTACCCATCGCCCAGCCGACCAATCTTGCTCCCCGCTTGTTACCGAGATATGCGGCGATCGCTCCGTAGGAAGTCGCTCGTCCTTTCGGGATTTGCCTTACCACGTCGTAAACGTCATTGAAAAAGTCATTTCCCTTTTTCATGCTCGTTTGCGCGGGCCTGTTGTCTGTCGTCGATTTCATTCGAAAGTTGTCGGTACCAATCCTCTCCATATGCGCGGATAAGCGGGTCTTTCAGGAATTTGTAAACCGGAACTTTCAATTGCTGGCCCAGGCTGCATGCGGGGCTGCATATTTCCCAGCGGTCGTAGTTGAGCGCGTGGTACTGCTCATATTTCGTGACCCTGATAGGGTACAAATGACAGGAAATCGGCTTTTTGTAGCTGATCTTGCCATCATTATAGGCCTCTTCGATGCCGCATTTGAGAATGCCTTTCTGGTCGTAAATGGCGTATGCGCATTCGCGGCCGTTGATAATGGGCGTCACGTAGTCGCCATCCCAGTCTTTGGTCCAGGTGCCTTCTGCGGCGATTACCTTTTTGCCAGCTTCGGACAGGTAGGGCTCAACTTCGGGATAGATCTCATCGAGAATCGCGAGTTCCCCCTCATCCAGCGGTGCGCCGGAATCCCCCTCCACACAACATGCACCTTTACATTTGTCGAGATTACAGACAAATTCCTGGTCTTCGATGTCGTCGCTAATGCACGTATTTTCAATGAGAATCATAATGATAACAGCCTATTGCTGAGGTATTTTGAGTTTTTGTCCCACCATAACACTATTTCCGGACATATTGTTTAATTTCTTAATGTCTTCCACATTGGTATGGTAATTTTGGGCAATGCGGAAGAGTGTCTCGCCCGGCGCAACAGTATGTGTTTGTGCTCCCGACGGTTGGCTAGCTGTTTCTGCTTCACTTCCCTCACCTCTTCTCACACGCAGTTTCTGCCCCGATTTCAGTCGATCCGAATCGCTCAAGTTATTCAATTCGAGCAGTTCTTTGATAGAAATATTGTAAGCTTTTGAAATACTGTAATAAGTCTGGCCGCTCTGAACGGTATGAAACTCGCTGCCCGGTGTCGCCGAAAGGCGTGTCTCTTCCTTGATCTCTTCCGGTGTTTTGAATGTAGCAGCTGGTGCGGGACGTTCTACGGCCACTTTGGTTGGAGCGGGAGCCTCGGTGCGTACGGTTTCTTCACCTGATTTCGACACAAGCAGCCGTTGCCCTGATACCAATCGGCTTTGCGCAGACCGGTTATTGATCGTCAGCAATTCGCGCAATGACAGATTGTACTTGCTGGCAATACCAAAATAGGTATCGCCGGGCTCAACGGTGTGATAGGTGGGCGATGCCGAAGCGGTAGTCACGTTTTTCTCGTCTGCACTGCTCCAATTGGCAGGCTCGGTTTGTTTCCTGGCCGGAGCTTCTTTTTCAGCTTCTCCCGTACGTTCCGAACGCATGCGGGTGTAGACAGAGCCGGAAGAGGCGGTAGTCCGGGTAGTGTTTGGCGTTACGACTTTGCTCGCGGTGCCGGACTTGGCATTCGGTTTCTCTTCTTCATTCGATTTGAATGCGCTGTTGGTATCCTCCTGCGTAATAATCACGACTCGATCGTTGGTGTTTGCCGCGGCGGCAGGTGTTTTGGCCGCAGGAGCAGACGGTTTATACAGATTGGCCGCATTGGACGCAGCCTTTTCGCTAGATGCGCTGGAAGCGGCAGGCGTTGGAGAAGGTTCTGTTTCTTTTGCTACGCTGCTGTCATTTTTTTCCACTAAAACCGGGGTGTATTTCTTGCGGCCCGATGGATTGCTCGGAATGTTACTGTTCGTTCCGGCCGGTGAGGTAGTAGCGGAGACAGGTGCTTTTTCCGGAACGACCGATACGCCGGCGGCCGCAATGATTGAATCCTTTTTAGCAGGGGGATTTTGTTGCGGTGGAGCAATAATCTCGATAGGCTGTTTGCGCGGCCGTTTTTTCGTCAGGAATAGCACCTGGCCGGTTTGAATAGGGTAGTTACGGCTCGTGGTACGGTTAAATTTCAAGAGATTTACCAAACGGATACCATATTGCTGGGACACGCTCAGCCAGGTATCGCCAGGGCGGGCCGTATGAGATGGCGTGGCCGCTTTTTTGTGCTTGCGCGAGAGGTAATATACCTGCCCCGGAACGAGCGGCATGTCTGCCAGCAGGTCGTTGTAGCGCATGAAACGCGGGGTGCGGATACCGGCCGCTTTCGCCAGAGTCTTGGGCTTATCGCCGACGCGGGCTTCGATACCCGGCAAGCCATTGATTTCGTAAAGTGTAGGGGAATTAGGCTCTTGCAGCTGAACAGCCGATTTTTTCAGGACTGGAAACCCGGTATCCTCGTAAACCGACGCAACGGACGCCTGACGGGGCGGCAGCGATAGCTTTTCGCGTACGGTCGCAACCTGATCGACGGGTACCGGCAGTGTAACGAGGTACTCGCGGTCGTTGGGCACTTTATCATCGTTGAGCCACTTGTTATGGTTTTTCAGTTCCGCTGCGGGAACTCCCAATGATCTGGCGATTTCATCAAGCGATTGCCCTTTGCCATAATCCGATTCCATCAAAACAAAGGCATTAGGCGACTTGTAACGCTCGATACCCGATTCCAATGCGATTTTATGGGCAAAAAAACGGAGCATATAACGGTCGGTTTTGCCATTGAGCGTCACCTCACGTGCGTATGCCCAACTCGCGGGAACGACTTTCTTCACGCCACCTGCTCCCTGATAATAGGAATACAGAGTAGTAACCCAGTTGTTGAATTGCTGGTTATTCTTTTTCAGATACCATGCAGCAGCGTGTGTGGAGGAGCTGATATTCTTTCTTTCATCCACATCATTATCCACACGCAGGTTCAGTTCACGCGCGGTTTCCGGCTTAAACTGCCAGTAACCGACCGCATTTGAGCTCGAAACCACATCGGGGCGGAAAGAACTTTCCTGAACGGCCAGGTATTTAAAGTCGATAGGCACTTCCTCATCCATTAAAATGCCTTCTACGATAGGAAAGTGCATAATGGCGCGGTCCATTTTTTCTTCCCAGAATTTCCGGTTCGACATCAGGCTTTTGACGTCTTCCTCGATAATATCCTGCGCGCTCCTGTCGAACTTGACGGTAATGCCGCCGAAAGAGACGCTGGACGGGATTTCGGGAGCCTGTGCGTAAACCATATTGCAGGTCAGCAGCAGGACGATAACAAAAGTGATAATGTTGTTAGTGGAAGTTCTGGCCATAAAAAGTAAAAACGCCTGACTATTGAGTACTATAATTTCTGAAGAATCATCAATCCGTCGCGGATTGGTAGCAGGATATTGGATACCCGGGGATCTTCATGGACCATCCGGTTGAAATCCAGCAATGCCTGCGTGTCTTTGTCAACCTTTTTCAACTGCTCAACGACTTTGCCGCTCCATAGCACATTGTCGGCGATAAGGAACCCGCCCGAGCGTACTTTTTCGAGGCAGAGGTTAAAATAAGAAGAATAATTGATTTTATCCGCATCGATGAAGACGAGGTCGAACGTATCGGTGAGCGTAGGAATAATATCCAGCGCATTGCCGACGCGGTAGTCGATCTGGTCCTTAAAAGGCGATTGATCGAAATATCGCCTCGTGAAGCTCTCGAGTTCTTCGTTTACGTCGATGGTAATGAGCTTCCCACCGGGGTTCAGCCCCTCACAAAAGCAAATGCCCGAGTAGCCGGTGTAAGTGCCGATTTCCAGAATGCGGTCGGGCCTGATCATCCTGGAAATCATTGAAAGGAACCTGCCCTGTAAATGGCCCGAGAGCATACGGGGGCTGAGAACGTTGGCGTGGGTATCCCTGTTGAGAGATTTCAGCAATGCATTCTCTTCCTCCGTGTGGGCTGCGGAATATTCTTCGATTTCCTCTACCAAAAACTTCATTCGAATAGGATAATGTGCTACTGCCGGTGCCGCTGCCCGTCAGGCATTGGCTACAATGCGTTCCAGATAAGTGCCATAGCCGCTCTTCAAAAGAGGCCTGGCGATTTCACGCAATTGTTCTGCATTAATAAAGCCCATGCGGTATGCGATCTCCTCAATGCAGCCCACTTTTAAACCCTGCCGTTCTTCGATCACCTGAACGAACTGGCCGGCCTGCATGAGCGACTGGAATGTGCCCGTATCGAGCCATGCCGTGCCGCGGTTAAGGACGCCTACTTTCAGCTTGCCGCGTTCGAGGTAAACCCGGTTCACGTCCGTGATTTCGAGCTCGCCGCGTGGTGACGGAGGGATCGTTTTAGCGATTTCAACGACGTCGTTGTCGTAGAAGTACAAGCCCGGCACTGCATAATTGGATTTCGGTTCCACGGGTTTTTCCTCAATGGAAATCACATGATTGGATTTATCAAATTCTACAACGCCGTAACGCTCCGGATCGTGTACCTGGTACGCGAAGATCACGCCGCCTTCGGGATCGTTGTTGGATTGAAGCAATGTCGAAAGGCCCGATCCGTAGAAAATATTGTCTCCCAGGATCAACGCCACTTTATCATTGCCAATGAATTCTTCACCGATAATGAATGCCTGCGCGAGGCCATCCGGGCTCGGTTGCACGGCATAGCTGAACTCGCAGCCGAGGCGGCTTCCGTCGCCAAGCAGCTTCTCGAAATGCGGCAGGTCATGCGGCGTCGAAATGATCAGGATTTCACGGATACCCGCCAGCATCAGGATTGAGAGCGGGTAGTATATCATCGGTTTGTCATAAACAGGCATGAGCTGTTTGCTGACTGCCAACGTAAGCGGGTGTAACCTCGTACCGGAACCGCCGGCCAGAATAATGCCTTTCATAAATAGAGTTTCAATTGAGTAAAGAAATGACCGGATTATCTATCCTGATACATTTCATCATAATATTTCTGGTAATTACCGGAGGTTACATTGTTCAGCCAGTCCTGGTTGGTAAGGTACCAGTCAACCGTTCTTTCCAGGCCTTCCGCGAATTGCAGAGAAGGTTTCCAGCCCAGTTCTTCCGACAACTTTGTGGCATCGATCGCGTAACGCAGGTCGTGCCCGGCGCGGTCGGTTACGTAAGTGATCAGCTGCACGCTTTCACCCTCGCTACGACCGAGCTTGCGGTCCATAATGCTGCAAAGCAGGTGCACGAGGTCGATGTTCTTCCACTCGTTGTGCCCACCGATATTATAGGTATCGCCATTCGTCCCTTTATGGAAAATCACGTCGATCGCGATCGCATGGTCTTCCACGAACAGCCAGTCGCGGATGTTTTCGCCTTTTCCGTACACGGGAAGTGGTTTTTTCTGGATGATATTGTGGATCATCAGTGGGATCAGCTTCTCAGGGAAATGGTTTGGACCGTAGTTGTTGGAACAGTTTGAAATGACTATCGGCAGCTTATAGGTATTATGATATGCCCTTACAAAATGGTCGGACGAAGCTTTCGAAGCTGAATAAGGCGAGCGCGGGTCGTAACTGGTTGTTTCCACGAAGAATGTGCCGGGATCGTGCAGTTCCCCATAAACCTCGTCGGTTGAAACATGGTAGAAACGGCGGCCGCTGAAATCGTCCTTCCATGCCTTTTTAGCAGCATTTAAAAGGTTTACAGTTCCAACTACATTCGTCATGACGAACGACATAGGATCAGTGATCGAACGGTCGACATGACTTTCGGCTGCCAGGTGGACAACGCCGTGGAAATCGTTTTCAGCGAACAACTTGTCGATAAATGCCGCGTCGACAATATCGCCTTTTACAAATGTATAGTTCGGCGCATTCTCGATGTCGCGCAGGTTTTCGAGGTTACCTGCGTATGTAAGCGCGTCGAGGTTATAAATATGATACTCTGGGTGAAAGTTGACAAACCGGCGAACAACGTGTGAGCCGATGAAACCCGCACCTCCCGTAATCAAGATTTTTTTCATTTTTCAGCTTTTAGTTTTAGTTGCCAGTTCCATGCGTCGCGAAGCGCGTCAGCCATGGTTTTTTCGGCACGCCATTTCATTACATTATTTACCTTATCGGACTGAGCGTAGATTTTCTCGACGTCCCCTTCGCGGCGTGGCCCGATGGTGTAGTTGAGTTTCACGCCGTTTACTTCCTCAAAAGTATTAATCAATTGCAAAACGGTATAACCTTCTCCCGTTCCTACATTAAATACATCATAATAGTTAGTATCCGTCTGCGATTCGAGCAGGTCGAGCGCCTTCACGTGAGCCTTCGCGAGGTCTACCACGTGGATGAAGTCGCGGATACAGGTGCCGTCGGGCGTGTCATAGTCGTTGCCGAACACAGTGAGCGACTTGCGAAGACCGGCGGCAGTTTGCGTAATGAATGGTACCAGGTTGCTCGGCACGCCATTCGGCAGCTCACCGATCAGCGATGTTTCGTGCGCGCCGATGGGGTTGAAATACCGGAGCGAGATCGCCTTAATTCCCGGACCTGAATGCACATGGTCGCGGATAATGTCCTCGGCAATCGCCTTGGTATTGCCATACGGCGAGTTGGCCGGCAGGCGTGGAGTGCTTTCGGTTACCGGCAGTTTTTCGGGCTGGCCGTATACCGTGCACGAGGAGGAGAAAACGAACTTATCGACATTGAATTCCTTCATGGCGCGAAGCAGTACCAGAAGTGAAATCAGGTTGTTTTCGTAGTAGTTCAAAGGCTTTTCAACCGACTCTCCCACAGCCTTGTACGCTGCAAAATGGATAACGCCGTCGAACTTTTCCTTTTCAAACAAGGCCCTTACCTTGTCGGCATCATTGCAATCGATTTCGTAGAATGGAAACGTTTTGCCGGTGATTTTTTTGATTCCTTCTAAAACGTTGAGATTGGAGTTGTACAGGTTGTCGATAATGACCGGTTCGAACCCTGCATTGTGCAACTCCACCACGGTATGAGAACCGATAAATCCGGCCCCTCCGGTAACGAGAATTTTCATGCGTTATGTGCGTTTTTTATAAAAATATGGTGGTATAGATGGTATTCAAAAAAGACTCCAAACAATGCAGCAGGACGCAAATAGCGCACAGTTACCATGAAAAACGCGGTTTCGGGCCGTCTTTTTTTCCGGGCAAAAGTAGAAAATTTGACGTCCATTAAAAAAAAATGTTTTTATTTATCCGTTGGTTGTAAAACGCAGATTTGAGGAAAATGGACCAGAAAGAAATCAAGGCACTGATATCCTTACTTGATGATGAAGATCATGAAGTGAGTCAGCATGTTGAAGGGAAGATATTATCGTTGGGAGGGACAGTGATACCTTTTCTGGAGACTGAATGGGAAGAGAGTTTCAATCCGATCGTGCAGCGCAAGATCGAGGAACTGATCCACGAATTGCAGCTTAGTATCATGATCGAACGGTTGCAGGCGTGGAAAAACGGCGGCGGGCTCGACCTGCTGGAAGGTATGTGGATCATTGCCACCTACCATTATCCCGACCTTTCAATCGAAAAGCTCAAAACGACGATTGAGCAGCTTTACTATGACATCTGGATCCAGTTCCAGGAGGAAATGAATGCGGTAGACCAGGTTAAACGCATTAATAGTATCTTTTTCGGTGTGATGAATTTCGCGGCAAACACCAAGAATTTCCACTCACCGACCAATTCGATGATCAACTCGGTGCTCGAAAGCCGCCGCGGTAACCCCATTACTTTGTGCGTGATCTATTTATTGATTGCGAGAAAGCTGGGAATGCCGGTGTATGGGGTCAATTTGCCTAATCTGTTTGTGCTTACCTATAAGAGCGATAAGACCCAGTTCTATATTAATGTATTCAACCGCGGGATCATTTTTTCCAAAACAGATATAGACCATTATATCGCCCAATTGAATATCAAATCCAAGGATATTTTCTACCAGCCCTGCACCAATCTGGAAATCGTGCAACGGGTATTGCGTAACCTGATCCTTTCCTACGAAAAAACCAGCGAGCAGGACAAAATCAGGGAAATTGAGAAAATACTCAAATCGACGCTCGACGAGTTTCCCGAAAGCTGATATCAAAGCGCGATGGCCAGGCAATGGCCATCGAACCAGCGAATGTGAATGTTTGAGGGAACGATGATGTCCTCGTCGGTAAGGCTTCCTCTCAGGGTAATGTCGGAGTTTTCAAACGGGCTGATGAAAATAGAGTCCCGGAAACTGATCTTTTTCTTTCCGTACAATTTATACAAAGCCTCTTTCGCGCACCAGTACATGCAAAGGCGGTCAATTTCGTCCCGGGCATGGTCGTACTCGGGTGGGGAAAGGTATTTTTTCGAGGTACGCTGCAGTTTTGCATCCGTTTTTTCCATATCTATCCCGATGGCGGCTGCCGGGTTAATGGCCACGGCGACAAACTCGGCGGTGTGGGTAATGGAAATATGCGAATCGTTGTCGATCAGGAACGCTTTGCCGTGCTCGTCCTTGTGAATGCCCACGTAGTTGATCCCAAACTGTTCGGCCAGGGTCTTGATCAACATTCTGCTGGCGAGCCATTCGCGTTTTTTTTGCGGATGGGATATTTTGTCGAGCTCCTCCTGGTTAAAGCCGTTCCCCAGAGCATTTTGAAGTTCCGCTTCGGTTTCCGTCAGTTTCCAGAGCAGTAATGTGCTGCTATCTTGTATCTTTTCGGAATGAACGAGGGGCATGGTAATACTGTTTGCTACAAAACTATCAAGATGAATATTCGCAAAGTAGATACTTTTTCCGGTCATAGGGACAGTGTTTATACAATTATTTCTGATGAAACGGGGCGCGGCTTTTACTCCGCGGGGGCCGATGGCTTCGTAATCCAATGGGATTTGCAAAAGCCCGATCTTGGAAAGCTCGTCGCACGTGCGGGCACATCCGTATATGCGCTCGCATTGCACGAGAGGAGCGATTCGCTATGGATCGGGCAGAATTTTGAAGGTATTCAGGTTTTGAATATCAAAGAAAATGCCATTGAAAAGACCTCGAAAATAACCACTTCGGCCATTTTTGACATTCGGTTTGCCGGAGACAAAGCGCTTGTTGCATTAGGTGACGGCGTGGTGGCGGTGATCGACGTTCCGTCCTTCGCCGTTCAGAAGCATATCAAAATCGCAGACAAGAGTATCCGCAGCATTGCGGTGAATATCGATACCAATGAATTCGCAACCGGCGACAGCGATTGCAACGTGCATATCTTCGACCTGGACGGTTTTAAATTAAAAAAGACAATTCAGGCGCATACAAACTCGGTATTTTCCGTTAAGTATTCACCGGATGGCAAATACCTCTTTACGACCGGTCGGGACGCGCACCTGAAAATCTGGGACGTCAACGATGCATACGGCATTGTTTCCGACATCCCCGCGCACATGTACGCGATCAACGACATTACATTCAGTCCTGACCGCTCCCTCTTTGCTACCTGCAGTATGGACAAGTCCATAAAATTGTGGGACGCAGCCACATTCAAGCTTAAAAAAATTATCGACCGGGCACGTCATGCGGGCCATGGAACGTCGGTCAACAAACTGCTCTGGACGGGTTATGAAAATCAGTTGATTTCGTGCAGCGACGACCGTATGATATCGGTTTGGGAGGTCTCGTAAGCCAATACTTATAATATGGTAATGTTGGTAAATACTTTGAAAAATGATTCATATATCTTTAACTTACACGACCGTTTTTAACTAGGCATCAAAGCATAGAATGCATCATGAAAATATCCGCTATAGAGATACGCAAGCACACTTTTGAAAAGATTTTCAGAGGTTATGACCCGGACGAAGTAGATGCTTTCCTGAACTCTCTGTCTCAGGAATGGGAGCGGTATTCAAGCGAAAACAACTTGCTGAAGATGCAGCTGGAATACGCGGAGAAGGAATTGGCGAAGTTGAAAGATATCGAATCAACCTTATTCAGAACCTTAAAAGCAGCCGAAGATACCAGTAAGTTAATCGAGAAAGAAGCCAACGAAAACGCGGAAAAAAGAATAGAAGAGTCGCGTACGGCGGCGAACGACCTGGTAGCGGAAGCGGAACAGCGCACGAGCCAGATCATCAAACAAACCGAGGACCGGCTGGCGCGTTTCAAGGAGGATTTTGCACAGGAAGTAAAAATACAGGAACGCGATTTCCGCGCTATCGAGAACTTCCGGGATAACCTCATTGTACAACTGAGCTCACTGGCCAACAGCGCGCTGGAGACAGTGGAGCGCTTCGAGCAGAAATACGACAAGGAGTCCGTCCTCAATAAAATGGAGGACATTAAAAAGCACATCGCGGAAATCGAGATTCCTAAGAAGATCGTATTCCAGCAGCCTGTGAAAATAGAAGTAGAAGAAACAGCCGAAGAGCCCGAGGCACAGGTAGTGTTGCAGGACGACAAGCCGGAAGTGGTATTTGAAATCGCGACAGAAGAGCAACCTGAACCGGAAGCAGTTTTTGAAGTCGATCCAGAATTGCCGGAGGCGGTTGAGCCGGAAGAAGAAATACCGGCAGTAGCCCCTGTCGCGGCAATTTCCGAGCCCGAGCCTGCGCCCGTTCCGGAACCAGAGCCTGTCCGCGAAGAACAGGTTGCCTTCAACAGGCCAAGACAAACACCTAAAACCGCCGCGGAAGAAGCCGAAGAGGTGCTGGCGGAAATGCATAAGGTGGCAGAGAAAGCGAGAGATTCTTCGACGGGCGTCAACCGGCCGAGAGAAAACAGCCAGCCGAAAAAATCAGGCGGCGGTTCATTTTTTGATCAAATTTAATAGACACCCTTGGGAACGATCAGTCTTGAAGGACTCGAATTTTTTGCATATCACGGCTATTATCCCGAAGAGCAACGCATCGGAAATAAATACGCCCTGGATATTACCATTACCACGGACTTTTTCCGTGCCGCACAACACGACAAGCTGAGCGAGACCGTCAACTACGAAACCATTTACCAGCTAACGGCCAAGGTCATGAAAGAGCCGGCCAAACTTTTGGAACACATTGGTTTTAATGTAATTGAAAAAATACGGGAGCATTACCCGACGGTAGAGAAAGTCACCGTGAAAGTCTCAAAATTCAATCCGCCGATAGGAGGGGTTTGCACCCGGGCGGTGATAACGATGGAAGGATAACAAGAAAGGCGGTTTTTAAAACCGCCTTTCTTGTTATATCAATATTCGTGGGGAAGTTCGATGTCCACCGCTTCATGCCACGGCAGTCCATGAACGTTCAGCAGCGCCATGAACGGATCCGGATTCAATTCCTCTACATTATAAACACCCGGCTTCATCCATTCTTCGTTGGTGAGCATCAGCATGGCACCAATCATCGCAGGAACGCCTGTCGTGTAGCTAACAGCCTGCGCCCGCACTTCGCGATAGCATTCGGCGTGATCGCAGTTGTTCCAAACGTAGTAGGTTCTTTCCACACCATCTTTGATACCTTTGATCTGGCAGCCAATGGAAGTCTGGCCTGAGTAGTTCTCGCCCAATGTGTCGGGTGCGGGCAGTACCGCTTTCAGGAATTCCAGGGGAACAATGTCAATACCATTAAATTTGATCGGCTTAATGCTCGTCATACCTACATTTTCGAGCACATTCAAATGCGTAATGTAAGCCTGACCGAAAGTCATCCAGAAACGAGCGCGTTTCAGGGTCGGGAAGTTCTTCACGAGCGATTCGAGTTCTTCGTGGTAGAGTACGTAGCTCTCTTTCGGTCCGATGCCGGGATAATCGATCGGTTTATGGATAGACATCGCGGGGATCTCAACCCATTCGCCGTTTTCCCAATAGCGGCCCGGCTGGGTGATCTCGCGGATGTTGATTTCCGGGTTGAAGTTGGTCGCAAATGCTTTTCCGTGGTCGCCTGCATTACAGTCGATAATGTCCAGGTAATGCATTTCATCGAAATGGTGCTTGGCAGCGTGGGCAGTGAAAACCTGCGTGGCACCCGGGTCGAAACCGCAGCCCAGAACGGCCATCAGTCCTGCTTCTTTGAAGCGCTCCTGGTAAGCCCATTGCCAGCTGTATTCGAATTTAGCAACGTCTTTCGGTTCGTAATTGGCAGTATCGAGGTAATGTACACCGGTTTCGAGGCAGGCCTCCATGATCGTTAGATCCTGGTAAGGCAACGCCACGTTGATGAGCACTTTGGGTTGGAAACGCTTGATAAGCAGTACCGTTTCGGCCACGATGTCGGCATCGACCTGTGCGGTCTGGATGTCAACGCCATGCATTTCCTTGATTTCGGCTGCTATTTTATCACATTTCGCCTTGGTGCGGCTGGCGAGCATTATTTCGGTGAAAACATTGCTGTTCAATGCGCATTTGTGTGCCACTACGCTTCCGACACCTCCTGCGCCAATGATAAGAACCTTGGACATTTTAATAGGTTTAAATTTCCGGCAAAGATAGGACGACCGGTTAATTTTTCAATTTAAATTTCCGTTAACCACCTTCATCACTTTGCCTCCGCCGTAGTTCAAATAGTATACTTCCCCCTTGATATCCTGCCCGAAAGATGAAATAGCGCCCTTACCTTCCATGATCAGCGTGTTGCTCTTCCGGGTATCGCCGTCGAGTTCGAGTGCCCAGATGCGACCGCTGATATAATCGCCGTAAATGTACTTGCCGGCAAGTGCAGGAATGGCCGAACCACGGTACACGTAGCCGCCGGTGATCGAGCGGTCGCCATTGTTCTGGCTGTAATCGTATACCGGACCGATAAGGCCTTGCTGGTCACAATTGGATGAAGGATTATAGCAATCGATACCTTCCTTCATGCGCCAGCCGTAGTTGCCGCCTTTGGTAATAATGTCGATCTCTTCCCGTTCATTCTGGCCCACGTCACCTGCGAAAAGTTTGTCGCTGCCCATGTCAAAGCTAATGCGCCAGGGGTTACGAAGGCCGTAAGCATAGATTTCGGGCAAATTTCCCGTAGTTCCAGCCACAAATGGATTGTCGGCCGGAATGCCGTAATGGCCTTTCGAAGTCCCGTTCACGTCTACCCGCAGGATTTTGCCCAAATGGCTTTTCAAATTCTGGGCATTGTTCTGTGGGTCACCGCCGCTGCCTCCATCACCGGTGGCAACATAGAGGAAGCCGTCTTTCCCGAATTGCAGCGAGCCGCCATTGTGATTATCGAATGGCTGGTTGAAGGTAAATAAAACCACTTCGCTTGCCGGATCTGCCTGCGTAACGTTGGTCGCCTTATACCGAGATATCACCGTTTTCAGCGGTGTGCCGGACGTGTAGTTGACGAAGAAATAGCCGTTGGTTTTAAAATCAGGATGAAATGCGAGGCCTAGTAACCCGCGTTCGCCACCCGACCGTACTTTGCTTCTAATGTCCAGAAAAGTAGAGCTGGCCGAGACATTTTCAGCATTTGAAAACATTTTAATAACACCACCTTGCTCAACGACGAAAAATTGGCTGCTATCGCCCGGCGCTTGCACGAGATCGACCGGCTGGCTGAATGTGAGTGCAGGAAAGACGTCCTTGGAATCGATAGAATCCTCTGGGAAACGATCTTCGATTATTTCGGGATCGTCGGATTTGCAGGCTAAAAGTGCAATGATAATAGCCAGCGGAACGAGCGTTAGGCGAAATATGGCTTTCATGAGGTCGTAGTAGTAAGTTTCTAAAACAACGTCATGAAAGCCTATTTGTTTTTGGAATGGGTTTTAAATCAGGTGTTTCCAGATGACATCGTATACATCTACCGCTTCCAGTTTGGACTTTTCAGTGGCCTCGTCTGTGACGATGATCGGGTAGTATTCTTTCGGAATGTTAATGCCGCCGTGCGAGCCTTTGACCAATGTAGCGTCCAGAGGAATTACGTCCATTAAATACCTGAATCCAAGCAATTTGCGGGCCAGTTTATACCCGGCGCGGAGTTTGATGAACGGATTTTTGGGATCCATAAACATCTCGACGGGATCGTAACCCGGCTTGCGGTGAATGTCCACCAGGTGCGCGTAGTCCGGTGCTTTGGCATCGTCGAGCCAGTAGTAGTAGGTAAACCAGCTGTCGGGTTTGGCAACAACCACAATGTCACCCGAGCGTGCGTGATCGATGTGGTATTCCTTTTGGGCTTCCTGATCAAGAACGAGATCGATGCCCTGTGTTTTTTTCAAAACCTGCATTACCCGCTCTTTTACGGAAAGATCATTCAGGTAAATATGGGCGATCTGGTGATCAGAAACGGCGAATGCTTTGGAAATGCCGGCATCCAGCAGCTCATACCAGCGCTCTACACGGACGGAAATAAGGCCTTCATTGCGAAGAATGCGGTTAATATGGATCGGATTGTTTACCGGATTAATGCCGTATTCGGAAAGCAGAATGATCTTCGCGTTTCTGGCTTCGTAGAATTGGATCAGATCTTTAACAACTTCATCGATCTCATTCAACTCCTTACTGATTTTGGAGAAATCCGGACCGAATTTTTGCAAACAATAATCCAGGTGCGGCAGGTAAATGAGTGTCAGCGTAGGGTTATGCTTTTTCTCGACCGACATAGAAGCGTCGGCGATCCAGCGGGTGGATTTGATATTTGCATTAGGCCCCCAAAAGTTGAAAAGCGGGAACTGACCGAGTTCGGCTTGCAGCTCATCTCGCAACTCGGGCGGGTAGGAGTAGCAGTCGGGTGCTTTCACGCCATCGGCGTGGTATTGCGGGCGCGGTGTTACCGACCAATCGGCGGTGGAGTACATATTATACCACCAGAACATTTTCGAAACGGTGAAATTCGGGTCGACTTTCCGGGCATTATCCCAGATTTTATCGCCCTGCACGAGCTTGTTCGACTGTTTCCAGAACTTCACCTCAGAATCCTCGCGATCGTACCAGCCATTGCCGACAATACCATTCTCGGCAGGCCATTTGCCTGTTACATAAGTGCTTTGCGAAGTGGTTGTAACAGCCGGAAGTACCGGTTTAATGGGCGTAAGGTGGCGCTTTTTAACATAAGCATCCAGAAACGGCGTATGTTCGCCGATCAGGTTGGCGCTCAACCCTACGATATCTATAATTACGGTTTTATTCATAATTCAGTACTTTCTTCACCCATTCCAGCTCACGAACGATGGACTCGCCGATGGGCTTCTGCATATCTTCCGGCAGCACGCCCCATGTGTAGGTTTCCACTTCGAGGTAAGCGGAGAATGGATTCTCTTTCTGCAATGCAAGCGTCTGAACAATATCTCCCTGGGTGGAATCCAGCACGCCGTACGTGTTAACAAAAAGCGGTACGTGGAAATGCACGCGCCATTCTTCATGGGTTTCATCCCAGTCGTTCAGTGCTTCTTTTAAATCGGGATAATGCGTGAAATGGCCGTCATTGTGGTGGGCTACTACCTGGTGCAGGTAAACAGGCTCGTCGAATGTCTCGATGGCCTTGCGTTTAATCTCCCGCTCGCTGGTGTAATTCACTTTCAAAGCCGAACTCACCTGAATGCGGCCAACTTGAATGCCGAACTCATTCAGAGAATCGAGAATATCTTCCGGTTTTTCAAAGCCTACTGCCGCATGACAAATATCATAGCACAATTGAATGTGTCTCAAAATAAGCGCCTGCGCCTCGTCTCCGTCGATCCCGTGTTTTTCCACTAAATAAATAGTGCCTTTCGGGAGCAGGAGATTCGTATACCAGGTTACGAAGTCCTCCGTGTTATCGAGAATGCCGTCCGGTTCAGGTTCAATGTCCAAATGCAGGAACTTGCCCGTTTCCTTTTCAATGAAAATCAGCTCGTCGAGTAGTTCGAGAATGTGATCGGTGGCTTTTTCGGTTGCTTCAAGCTTTTCCGTTTCGGTTTTCCACCAAAGACGGTAGGAGAGCGGCGGGGTCGAAACGCCGCCGTGCATATCTGCCGGCAATAATGCGGCGAGAATGTTGAAAAGTCGTTTGGTATAGGCCAGGCGATCGACGGTCGTCCAGTCGGGCGTATGTACGTCGTCCTTTACGCGGGTGTTGTGAAAGCCGCCATAGGGGAAGCCGTTAATCACAAAAACATACACATCCTGTTCGGTAAGCCAGTTTTTGAACTCTTCCAGCACTTCCGGCTTGCTCAGCTCGATCGACGCCTCATTGGCAACGCGCAGGCCAAGGCCAAATGGCTTGCCGGGCGCCAGTTGCTGCCGGATGTAGGGAATGCTTTCGCGCAGCGAGCGGAAATGGTCTTCCCATTTTTCGCCGGGATGGATATTGCTGCAATAGGTAAGGTGTCCGTAAGGCGTGATCATGCAGGGATAATTTTTGAACTTTCGAGGTAATCCACCGACAATGCGATAATGTCGGCATCCAGTTCATGCACTTCTACTCCTTTGCCAATCTTTTCCAGCAGCATGATCGTCAGCCTGCCGCCCAAGTGCTCGCGGAATTCCTGCAAGCCGTTGCGGAGGTTGATTTTATCGTTTTCAGCCAGTTTGGAATGGTATAGTTCAAAACCAACTTTGGTTAACACATCCAGAATGCGGTTCAGATCACTTTCAGCCAGCATGCCTATTTTATGGGCATACACACAATCCAATGCTATGCCAATGGCTACCGCTTCACCGTGACGAACTTGAAAACCGGTCAGAAATTCCAGCTTATGTGCAGCCCAGTGACCGAAATCCAAAGGACGCGACGAGCCGAATTCGAACGGATCGCCACCAGCAATGTGGTCGGTGTGCATTTCGGCGCAGCGGTGGATCAGGTAGGCCATGGCCTCTTCATCGCGGTTGGCAAGCGCTGTGGCATGCTCTTCGATCCATTCGAAGAATGCGGCATCTTTGATCAATGCAACCTTCACCGCTTCTGCGATTCCGCCGCGCCAGTCGCGGTCGTCGAGCGTGCGCAGGAACGTGAGGTCGTTGAAAACGGCCACCGGCGGCGCAAATGTGCCGAGGAAGTTCTTTTTACCGTGAAAATTAATGCTGTTTTTTACGCCGACACCCGAGTCGTTTTGCGCGAGTACAGTGGTCGGAATGCGGATCAGCTTGATGCCCCGGTGCGAAACCGCTGCGGCATAGCCTACGAGGTCGAGCACGGCACCGCCGCCGATCCCAATGACAAATGAATGGCGGTCGATACCAAACACATCGACGGCTTCCACAAGCTTATCGAACTGTGCCGGATCATTTTTGCAGGCTTCTCCGCCCGGTACCACGATAATCTCGGGTGCGAGCTGGATATGCGTCACATTTTGTGCAAAATAGGCACGGATCTGATTTTTCAGCTCCGGCTGCGTCTGCTCAAACCCCTCGTCCACGATCACAAGTGCTTTGCGTTGAAAGCCTTGTTCGGTATATGCTTGAAAAAAATCTTTCAGTAACGGGTTCTTAGCGTCAAAAAGGTGCTGGGTGAAGAATACGGCATAATTGTATTCCACCTGGAAACGTTGTTTTATGGTTTGCATTGAATTCTGCATTACACTAGCAAAGTGGGTATTTGTAAATAAAACGTTTGAAAACACGATCCGTTCAAACGCGGCTCAAAATCATTGATATAAAGACTAAAATTAGCAGGTTTTCCCCGTCCTGCCATCCTGCATTTTAATTTAAAGCCCTTCCTCCCTTCTCCTTCTTCCCTTCTCCCTTCCTAAGTCACCGCAAATGCTTTCGCCAAATACATCGAAAGCGGCAGCAAAGCCAGCACGGCCAAAGCGATAGGAAGCAAGCCAAAAGCTGCGCACCAGGAGGCATTCATTACGATAAGTGAAATAACCCCGGCTTTCACCGCCTTACCGATCAAAGGGCCAATCGGATTTTGCACTGCATTCCAGAGCGGCCGGAAAATGAACCACGCATGCAGCAATACAAATGGAATAGTAAAGAGAAGATTTCCCTTGCCCTGCGCAATCGTGAGCTGCGCCGCCAGCACGGCCAGGTAAAGGAAAGCGGCAATATACAAGGTACGTTTCTTGCCCCCATGCACCTCGTCCTGGCTGATCAGCGTGATCGCACCGATGTACATGATGGGGAAAATGGCGATAAAAGCCCATTGCTGAAACGATTCGGGCAGTACGCTCATACCGAGGATCAGGTTGCCGCCCCGGCACATGCCCATCACCAGCGGACCGAAGAACACGTGATGTTTGGCAAAACGGTTGTACAAAATGGTGAGCATCGCCACCACTATGGCGATCATTCCACTTTGTAAACTGAATGCGCCCGCGGCGATAATACCAAGTAGCAATAGCGAAATGCCCATTGTTGCTGCCGAAGCAAGCGGTACCTTTCCGCTTGGGATGGGCCGTTCAGGCCGTTCGATGGCATCGAGTCTCGCATCGAAAACGTCGTTCATGACCACCCCACCACCATAGAGGCCGAGCGTGGAAAGGACGAGCAATGCGGGCGAAAAATCCGAGAAGGTAAACTGCGCGATCGCCATACCGGCCAGGATGTCGGCAATGGCGGTTACCAGGTTAGCCGGGCGAGTCAGTTGCAAATAGGGTTTAAGGCTGCTCACTTTAATTAATCACTAAAGAGTCTTTCACCGGAGCGGGCTGCTGGCCACCTCTCAGAATACTGTTACCATGGAATTTTGCGGATTGATCCACCGCATAGCCCGATTCGAAATCGCTCACGTCGATCTGCCCGCTCTTGCCGAACGCGTCGATCGCATTCTGGTAGGTTACCAGGCGGATCGTTTCGTCGGAAATACCGCGCATCTTCATCAGCGCAGCCGTTTTCGGGATCGCTAATGGATCGGAAATGCCCCAGTCGGCAGCGGAGTTAATCATAATGCGCTCGGGACCGTATTGTTCCACCACTTTCACCATCCGCTCATTACCCATTTTGGTAAAAGGGTAAATGGTAAATGCCGCCCAGAAACCCTGGTCGAGTACGCTTTTCACTGTTTCTTCATTGTTATGGTCGACGATCACCCACGACGGGTCGATGCCGTGCTCCAATGCAATGGCCATGCTGCGCTCGGTACCCTTTTTCTTGTCGCGGTGCGGTGTGTGGATTTGTACAGGCAGTTTCGCTTCTTTGGCTAATTCAAGTTGAAGGCGGTAGTATTTTTCTTCGGCGGGCGTCTGGTCGTCGAAACCGATCTCGCCTACGCCTACCACGCCTTCCTTATAGATGTACAATGGCAGGATCTCCATCACCTGCTCCGCCAGCGGCTCGTTGTTGGCTTCGCGGGAGTTGAGGCCCATGGTGCAGTAGTGTTTTATCCCAAATTGCGAGGAGCGGAATCTTTCCCATCCTACCAGACTGCTATAATAATCTTTAAATGTCGACAATCCCGTCCGCGGCTGACCCACCCAGAATGCAGGCTCGATAAGCGCCACGATGCCAGCCTGGTTCATAGCCTGGTAGTCGTCGGTGGTGCGGGAAACCATGTGGATATGCGGATCGAAAAACCGCATTCCCTTGATCAAGTCTTTGTAGTCGTTCCAGGCAATGTCGCGGTGTGCGGGGGCCTGGTTGGCTTCTTCGCTGTCTTCGAAATGCGAAGGGTTCGGGGTTATTTCTGTGTGATTAGCGCACATATTGTCAATGTTCGAGGTCGGCCCAGGTTAATGCGCCGGATTTTACTGATTTTTCGAGATCTGTGTACTTGGCGAGCAGGTAGTTAGCTGCCGGAAGCGATGCTTCGCCACAGGCCAGTGCCGCCGCCTGGCGGTCTTCTTCTTTTTCCGAATCAAACAAATGCTGTATATCGTTCAGAAGGGTCGGGTTCAGATACTTGCCGGTGAGTCTCCATACCTGCGCAGGTACGCTACGTCCGGCCGCCCAGCGCTCGTGCGCGAAGTCCGACAGCGTCACCGCCAGTCTCTCATTCGAGCGGTTTTCAAGCCCTTCTATCAAATGAACGGGTTTGTCGTTGAATATCGTTTTGAGGACCAGTTGGTTCCATGCCAACTCGGAGAAATACTTCTCCGGGTAAGGGTTATGCAATGCAATCGCATCAAATACAAAACCCATATTCGACCGTACTGCATCCGTAGCTCGGAAAAGCCATTGATCGGGATAGGAGAGCAACGGCAATGCCGAATAGAGTGCCACCAGTTCGTTCATTTCTGCCGTATCGAACAGTGTTTCAATGTTTTTGACATATTCCTCTTTTACCGAAGGGTCCAGTTGCGTGAGCAGCCACACGCGGCTAAGCCTCACGAGCGACCAACCCTCGACGGAAAAACCAGGTATTTCGAGGTTAAGCGCGGCCTTTTCAGCTTCGGTGGTATTGATGATTTTTTTAGACAGAAACCTGGGCGCCGCCACGAAGGCGGTCATCAGCTCGATAGGGGTGGAAGATACTTTCTGCTGCAACCATTCGGCCTCGCTGGCCGAGGCCCGGGAAGCGATGATCTCCCAAATTTTTTGTTTAATAATGTCGGACATAACTGTTGTCTGTGATCCTGTTCACCGGCTCGGGCCGTGTAAATCTTGGAGGATGCCGGGTTATTGTTATAATGCCTGTTTGCCTCTATAAAGTTTCCCTCCGGCTATTTATAACGTAGCAAAGGCATTTTTGGCTCAATTTGCGGGATGATTGATATCAGTTTTAATGGAAAACTAATATCATTTGTAACTGATGGTTAAAAATCAAATTCGAGAATATCGGGGTCGTTGAGGAGGTGGTGGGTTAGCTTTTCGTGCTTTCTTTCGGATCCCTGCAATGTCCAGCTCCCGGTAATGTGGGTGCCGATACGGCTCTGCTCGCCTCGCAGGATTTTCAGGTCGTACTCCTTGAATAGGTTCTCATAGGTTTTCAAGGTTTTTTTCTGATAAACACACATCAGCCGGTAATTACGGATCTGGCTTTTCCGGCGGATGAATTTCTGGACCGGCGATAAGATCACGAGCGTCATGCCCGAAATCAAAAAACACATGATCGTCACCTCATAAAACCCGGCCCCGATGCCCATTCCCAAGGCTGCCGTCACCCACACGATCGCCGCAGTGGTAATACCGACGACCCGGTTGTTTTCCCGGAAAATGATCCCTGCGCCGATAAAACCGATCCCCGTCACGATATTAGCCGCGATCCGCCCGGCATCGGAACTGATCTTGATCGACAGGATCGTAAACAGCGTAGAGCCCATCGCGATCAGTATCAGCGTTCGCAGTCCTGCCGATTTGCTTCGGTATTCACGTTCCGCGCCGATGATGCCACCGAGGGTGAAGGAGATCAATAGTTTGTAAATGTCTTCGGGTAGCAGGTCCATTCAATGTAATTTGTATTCATAAATAAAGCCGGAGAGGTGATGAATCTCCCGGCTTTGTATTTTGGCAAATATTAACGTCTGGCTATGCAGCAGTCCGCGTTTCGACCCAATCGATGATGCGTTCGGCTTCCTGCATTCCCAGTTTCGCCAGATCTGCACTTCCCGCACCGTCGTAAGCCATATCCAAATGCAGGACCTGGTAAGCGGTTAGGAAGGAATGGAGCACTTTTTTATCATGAGGGGAAAGGTTCTGTTTGTACCAGTCAACGTCCTTCCTGCCTTTTCCCTTTTTGCCAAAATACTTGTCCAATGCAAAGAGTACACCGGTGTAAGCAGTATGCCCGGCCATTTTTACGTATTTGGAATCCTGATAATAGCCGTCTTCCTTCCTGGCTTTATCACGCAGGATTTCCTTCGCATTGTCGAGATAACGTTTTGCTTCACGGACAGAATCTTGCATCGAGAGTTCTTGTTTTGCCATTTTAAGTGTATGTGATTAAGTGAGATGATAAAATTACGAAACAGATCGCAGACCTACGCATTCATCCACTCCTCAATCGCCTCCGCTTCCAAAGGAATATCCGCCATCAAATCCACATTTCCATTCTCCGTGATCAAAATATCGTTCTCCAGACGAATTCCCAGCCCTTCCTCGCGAATGTAAATCCCCGGCTCGCAGGTGAAAACCATGCCAGCTTCGAAGCGGCGGTATTTGTTGCCGACGTCGTGAATATCGAGGCCTAGGAAATGGGACGTCCCGTGCGGGAAGTACTTTTTGTAGGCAGGCAGCTCCGGGTCCTGTTTGGCTATGTCTTCTTTCGTGATTAGCCCGAGGCCAATGAGCTCGCTTTCCATAATGCGGCCGATTTCCTGGTGGTATTCGTCCCAGATATTACCCGGTACAAGTAACCCTTTGGCAGCTTTGAAAACGCGCAAAACTGCATCGTACACATCGCGCTGGCGCTTGGTGAAGCGGCCGTTTACGGGAATGCTGCGGGTGAGGTCGGCGCCGTAGTTGGCGTATTCAGCGGCTACGTCGAGGAGCAGTAGGTCCCCGTCTTTGCAAATCTGGTCGTTCTGTATATAATGCAGCACGCACGCATTGGCACCGGAAGCGATAATGGGTTGGTAGGAAAAGCCTTTCGAGCGGTTACGGACGAATTCGTGCAGGAGTTCGGCTTCGATCTCGAATTCATGAACACCGGGTTTGACAAACTTCAGAACCCGCTCAAAACCTTGCTTGGTAATATCACAGGCTTTTTGAAGCAAGGCAATTTCCTCGGGCTGTTTCACCGCGCGTAGCTGGTGCATCAGCGGAGCGAGGCGCATCAGGTCATGCAGCGGATACCGTGTTTTGAAGTCCGCTATGAACCTGGCATCGCGCGACTGCACGTACGAGTCGTTGCGGGTGTGCTCGTTGGTATTCAGGTACACATGCTCGGCTTCGAAAACGATATTCCCAAATACGGCTTCATATTGGTGCGTCCAGTAAATATTTTGAATGCCAGTGGCAGCGCGGGCTTGTTCCTTGGTCAGTTTTTCGCCTTCCCAAACGGCGATGGTTTCATTGGTCTCACGCAGGAAAAGGACTTCGCGGAACTTTGGGTCGGGGTGTTCCGGGAAAATGAGCAGGATGGTTTCCTCCTGGTCGACGCCGGTGAGATAGAACAGATCGCTGTTTTGCTTGAAACCCATTGTGCCGTCCGCATTGGTAGGCATAATGTCGTTGGCATTCAGAATTGCCAGGGATTTTGGTTTAAGCAAAGTCGTTAAACGGCGTCTGTTTTCGATAAATAGTTTTTGGTCGATGGGCGAATATCGCATGTCTGTATTTTTTCAGATCAGGTAATTTAATTTGTAAAATTACGTTTATCTTGTTCAAAAATTCTAAACTTCTGCCAGCACACAGAATAGCATAGCGTGGCGTAAATGCAGTTTTGGAAGTAATATTATACCAAATTGATTAAGAATACCTAACTAATACCGTTGATGAGAAGATTGCTTTTGCTTGCATTTGTATTTGTGCCGTTGGTGTTGTCAGCAAGCCCGAAATATTGGATTTATCTGAAAAATAAGGATCTGAATGCAAGCCCGGCGGTGTCGGCATTGACGCTGGAAAACCGGCAGAAGCTGGGCCTGATACTGTCGGATGAAACCGATTTGCCGGTTAAGAAAGAATATGAAGCGGCATTAAAAGGGCAATCGGTTAATATTATCAATCGCTCGAAATGGCTTAATGCAGTTTCGGCCAATCTCACGAGCGAGCAGGCTATGAAGGTAAGGGAGCTCGATTTCGTGGCGGATGTGGTGATGATCGATCCCGGCTTTTATATTGCCAGGACGCAGCCGATCGAAAAAGCACAAATGGCGCCGGTAATGTCGCAGGTTCAGGCAAATGCGTTTTTAAAAGAAAACATCACGGCAAAGGATGTTACCATCGGTGTTATCGATGCCGGTTTCTACGGAGCCGATTCTTCTCTCTCGCTTTCTCAGGTATTTTCTAACAAAAGGATATTAGGCGTTCGCGACTATGTGAAGCCTGGCCGCCCCGGCGATCTGCTTTTCAGTACGGCCGAGTCGTTTTCCGATATGCATGGTACCGAGGTCCTCGCGGCGATTGCAGGGATCGATTACCAGGACCAGGTGCAATATGGTATGGCCACGAATGCAAAGTTCTACCTCGCCCGCACCGACTATTCCATGCGCGAATACCGGGGCGAAGAGGATAACTGGATCGCGGCGATGGAATGGATGGATAGCCTCGGAGTGCGCCTGATCAACACTTCGTTAGGTTATGCCAAAGGCTTTTCGGATCCGAGAGAGAACTATCAGCCCTCACAAATGGACGGTAAAACCAGCGCTATCAGCAAAGCAGCGCAAATCGCTTCCGATAAAAAAGGCATTATGATCATCGTTTCCGCGGGAAATGAAGGTGATGATAAAAGCTGGGGTATTGTTTCTGCTCCCGCCGACGCGAAAGGTGTACTTTCGGTAGGCGCCACGAATGGCAAGCTCTGGAACCGTATTGGTTACAGCAGCGTCGGGCCGGAGTTTTTGTCGTATGTAAAACCGAATGTTTCCTGTTTTTCGCTGTATGGCACGTCGCTTTCGGCCCCGGTGATTACCGGTTTTGCAGCCTGTTTATTGCAGGCCAATCCGCAGCTTTCGAACAAGGAATTGATCTCGCTGATCGAGAAGTCGTCGCATCTGTATCCCTACGGCAACAATTATATAGGCTACGGTGTGCCGCAGGCGTCTCGTGCACTCGCACTCGCAAAAGCGCCCTATTTACCTAATAATTCCAAACTGGTTACCGCCAAGGGGCGTACCTGTGAAGTAGAAGTGACCAGCCAGGATTCTATGGTGGCCGTTTACCGGAAGAAAAACGAAAAGGACGTCATCGCTCAACAAGTGGCGAAGGTGCAAAATGGCAAGGTCTCGCTCAAACGCCAGAATAACGAAAAATTCACTACCATCGACCTCAGGGATTATGTGGTGGAAGTGCAATGGAACTGATCCTCTTCATACAGGGAGCCCCCGCATTAGGGTGACCTTCGGAGCCTTGCTTCTTCGAGATCCAGCTCATGTTCCTTGGTTTTGATCAATTCGTTGGAACAAGTTCTTTCTTGCCGCAGTTTCAGAATTTCTTCTCTTTTTACCTCGATGATTTCGAGCAGCATCTTGCGGTATTTCCGTACGTAGCTGACCGACGTGTCGTCGTCTGAATGCAGGAGTTTGTAATCCGCCATTTCGATGATCTTTTCGTAGCGTTCTTTCAAAAGCCTGAACGGTTCGAAATCCTGTATTTCTCCGTCGTAGTTGGATTTCATATAGTCGAGGCTCACTGTCGCCAACCGTGAGTTCATCAGGGCATTCTCTTTTTCGAGGTTATCGTCATTGTCTTCGATTTTAAGCCATTTTATCAAATAGGGCAAGCTAAGTCCCTGGAATACCAGTGTGAACAGGATCACTACAAAGGTGATAAACAGAAACAAATCGCGGTGCGGAAACGCCTTTCCATTCACGAGCAATGGTATTGCCAACGCCGAAGCGAGCGACACCACCCCGCGCATTCCGCTCCACGCGACGATAAAAACGGGCTGCCAGCCTGGTCTCGCCTCTTTCTCGCGAATGGATTTGAAAAGTATACGCGGAATATAAGTACTGGGAAAAACCCAGATAATGCGGATCAGGATTGTCACGATGCTGATAATGACGGCATAGGTGACTACTTCGGTTAGGGTATATTCGTTCAGCCCTTCGATGACTTCGGGCAATTGTAACCCGATCAGAATGAATACAATGCCGTTCAGAAGAAATACCACCGTTTGCCACACATAATTGGTTTGCATCCGGGATTGATAGGTAAACAGCTCATGCGCCCGGAAGCTCAGGAAGAGCCCGCCGCTTACCACCGCCAGCACGCCCGAATAATGGAAATGCTCGGCCGTGATATACATTAAATAGGGGGAAATGAATGTTAGCGCTGTGTCGATACTCGGCGTCGTCGGAAAGAAACGATGCACGACGTACAGTACATGCGCGATGGCCAGGCCGATTATAATACCCATTGCTGCCACCATGAGGAAGTCGGCGCCTGCCTTCCAGAGTACGAAATTACCCGTTTCGATCGTTGCCAATGCTACCCGGAATACGATCAGTGAGGAAGCGTCGTTAACAAGGCTCTCTCCTTCGAGGATCGTCACAACGCGTTTAGGAACTTTTAATCCATGCAAAACTGACGTGGCCGCCACAGCATCAGGAGGGGAAATAATACCCCCGAGTAAAAAGCCCATGGCCAACGTGAAGCCGGGAATGAGTGCGTGTGTAATGTATGCCACGGCGGTTGCCGTAAATACGACCAACCCGATGGACAAAAGGCCGATGGCCCGCCTGGAGGCCCAGAAATCCTTCCATGAAGTATTCCAGGCAGCTTCATAAAGTAGTGGCGGAAGAAAGATGAGAAAAACCCAGTCGGGTTCGAGTTGTATGTGCGGCATCCCAGGCACGACGCCGATCAGCAGCCCTGCGATAACCAGAAAGATGGGATAGGAAATACCAATTTTTTCGCTCAGCATGGTGAGCATTGAAACGACAAAAAGAAGCGATATAATGAGCAGTAAATTCTCAAGGACCATATTCAGGAAATAGCAGTTAGAAGATATAAAACTACATAAATTGTAAAATCAACATGTAATAACTTTTGTGTGTGGTCGAGCACGCAAATGGAAATTTTGGTTTATATTAGCAGGAAATATTGCGGTTTTGCATTAACTTTAATGCCTTCAAGATCCTGGATCACTGGCATTATCAACAGGAAATTCAACAAAAACAGTCATTCCATCACCTAATCCTTAATTGACAATGAGTACTTCTCGGAGAGATGTTCTGAAAATGGCGGGAGTTGCATTGGCAGGTAGTACATTACCAACCTTTGCAATTCTGAACCCCAATCGCGCTTTTGCAGGTGTAAACGCCGATACCCTCAAAGTAGGTTTGATCGGTTGCGGCGGACGCGGCTCCGGTGCGGCTAACCAGGCTTTGAAAGCTGATCCAAACGTGGTTCTGTGGGCTATGGGCGACATTTTCAAGGACAAAATGGATGCGTCGCTCGAAAACCTTACCAAAGTGCACGGTCCGAAAGTGAAAGTGGATGAAGGACGCAAGTTCATTGGGTTCGATGCTTTCAAAAAAGTATTGGATTCAGGTGTGGATGTGGTTTTGCTTGCTACGCCTCCTCACTTCCGTCCTGAACACCTTACTGCCGCTATCAATGCAGGCAAGCACGTTTTCTGCGAAAAACCTGTGGCCGTAGATGCCCCCGGTGTCCGCAAGGTACTGGACGCAGCGAAATTGGCAAAACAAAAGAATGTATCCCTGATGTCGGGCTTCTGCTGGCGCTACCACGAGCCGAAACGCGCAAGCTTTGCACGCATCCTCGATGGCGCGGTGGGCGATATCACGGCAATTTATAACACCTACGATACCGGCACTTTGTGGTCTTTCCCGCGTGTATCGGGCTGGACAGACGCTGAATATGTACTCCGCAACTGGACGTATTATACCTGGCTTGCCGGTGACCACATTGTGGAGCAGGCTGTTCACAGCATCGACATGATGGCCTGGGCCATGGGTGGCAAACTACCGGTTTCCGTTGTGGGAACAGGCGGCCGTCAGGTTCGCACCGACTCGCTGTTTGGTAATATCTTCGACCACTTCTCGGTCGTTTACGATTATGACAATGGCGTAAAAGGTTTCCATCACTCGCGCCAGCAAGCCAACTGTGAAAACAGTTACCTCGTACAAACACTCGGTACAAAAGGAAGCGCGATGGTGAACTGTGCACGTAACGTACACGAAATTACCGGCGCCAATCCGTGGAAATATGAAGGTGCTCAAAACGATATGTACCAGACAGAGCACAACGAACTGTTTGCGTCTATCCGTAGCGGTAAGCTGATCAACGATGGCGAATTCATGGCGCACAGCACATTGACGGCCATTATGGGTAGAATGGCTGCCTACACCGGCAAGCGCATTACCTGGGATGAAGCATTGAACTCTACTGAGAAGCTGGGCCCTGATTCTTACAGCTTTGATATGAAACCACCGGTTGTTGAGGTGGCGAAACCAGGTATCACAGCATTCTCCTGATCCCCATATGCAAAGAAGAGAATTTATTAGAAACACCGCCATGGCAGCATCTGCCGTGGCGGTGGGTTCTTCGGTGCTGCCCGGCGCCGAAGCAGCGCCGGCCGTCGCCGCATCGACGGCCGCCGCACGCCCGATGGTGAAAAAGAGTTTGATGTGGGGGATGATAAAGGAAGATTTATCAGTAATGGATAAGTTCAAATTACTGAAAGATCTGGGGTATGATGGTGTTGAGCTCGATTCTCCCGACAAACTGGATATGAAAGAGGTCCTTGCGGCCAGGGATAAGACTGGTTTGTTGATTCCGGGTACGGTAAATTCAATGCACTGGAAGCTGCCATTGTCTGACCCTGATCCCAAGAAGCGGGAAGAATGCGTTAAATCAATTGAAAAGGCACTGTGGGATACGAAGGAGTATGGTGGCAGCACGGTACTTGTAGTGCCGGGAGTAGTGAATGCTACTGTAACTTATGGTGAAGCATATGAACGTTCTCAGGCTGAGATCCGTAAGCTACTTCCCATAGCCGAAAAAACAGGTGTTAAAATAGCTATCGAAAACGTCTGGAACCAGTTTTTGCTGAGTCCGCTGGAAGCAGCAAAATTTGTGGATGACTTTAAGCATCCGATGGTTGGCTGGTACCTGGATGTCGGAAATGTATTGCGTTACAGCTGGCCGGTCTCCTGGATTGAGGCACTGAACAAACGTATTTTGAAGCTTCATTTGAAAGAATTCAGCATCAAAAAGCAGAATGATCTGGGCCTCTGGAAAGGCTTTGACGTAGAACTGATGGAAGGGGACTGCAACTGGCCGGAAGTGAACAAAGCATTGCAGAAGGTCGGCTACTCGGGCTGGGCTTCGGCAGAAGTTTCCGGCGGCGACCGCAAGCGTTTATTGACCATCCGTGAGAAGATGGATCTGGTATTTAATGCGTAATTACAGTTGTTACAAATAAGAAGGAAGCCCGGTTGTCCGGGCTTTTTTTGTGCCCGGTTTGTAGTATAGAAATATTGGTGAAAATGTTCAAATTGCGACCAGATCAACACACTATATACTATGTATTACGAATTTATCTCTTCCCTGGGAGAAGCTCTGCCTGTCGAAGATCAAACCCGGATACTGTTTCAGCAAAGGCTCAAAATAATAAAAGTCCCGAAAGGCCGCGTCCTGCTTTCGGATGGGGAGGTTTGCGATAAATTGTGGTTTCTGCAATCGGGGCTGGTGCGGGGGTACCACCTTGCACCGGACGGCCAGAACAACTTCCGTGACGTAACGGATTGGTTTGCAGGTGAGCACGACTTCTTCCATGTAGCCGACAGTTTCGTGAAACAGGTGCCGTCACGCGAATGCATTGAAACACTGGAACCTTCCGTGCTTATTTACATTACCAGATGTGATCTCTACGAACTCTACGCAACCCACCCGCAGGCCTGCTGCATTGGCCGCATCATCGCGGAGCGACTAGTGCTTACTCATCAGGAATTGCTCCGGGATATGCGCACCCTCTCGGCTTCCGAAAAGCTGGAATCATTTCGCACACGGTCGCGTGACCTCTTCAACCGCGTACCGCAAAAGTACATCGCGTCCTATCTCGGCATCTCCGAAAACTACGTCAGCAAGCTCAAAGCGAGACCCTGAATTTCCTTCCTTTTTATAGGTCCGATCCTGTTTTATCCCAGAACGGGTGTGGTTTGTACTCGTTTTATTTGTACAAAAAATATAAATAATATGAGAAAGGCTATTCAATCACTTGGATGCGGAGTTTGTGCTTTGGTTTGGGCCGTCGGAATGGCGAGAGGACAACCGCTCGATGCCGTTGTAAAGACGAGGGAGTACATTGATCAGGATGTAAAACGGCACCGTTGGGAGCTAACTGTGAATGCGGGTAATTTGTTTAAGTTGGGTTACTCAGGTACCTACCAATATTTCTATCTGATCAAGTGGAACTCGAAGAGCGTGAAGGATAACCGCGGACACGCATGGAGAATTTCGCTAAGCCCGCAATTAGGTAGCGCTGAAATATTGCCCACCGGTGACACTTTGTCCCAGGGCTCTCGCGTGGTTAACGACTACAATTTCAAACCTCTTTTTGCAATTGGACATGAATGGCAACAAATTCATGGTAGGACAATGCTATTTGGGGGAATTGACTTCGCCGGAGTGCTTAATTGGAGCAAGGGAACCGCTTATGACGCTCCTTCGCCTCGGGAAGGTGGAGTTTCGGGGACGTCGGTTGTTCACTACCGCAAGCACATCATTTGGTTTGCACCATTCTTGGGAGCCAAAATTTACTTGAATCACCGGATTTCAGTGTCGGCCGAAAGCCACGTGCAGTTCGGCCGGGGGATTGACAGCTACCGGTCTTCATTCGACAATGAATTTATTGCCAGAAGCAAATTTACCTGGAAGCTTATTGAGCCAGCGCCATGCTATTTTATTGGTCTTAGTTATAATCTTTAAAACACACCTTAGTATGAAAGCAATTCAATTAATTGTCCTCCATTTTATTTTTATTTCGTTGTCTGTAACCGCTCAAGCGGCCGTTGATCCGATAGTTTATATACAGGGCAGTCGCGCAAGTTCGATATTTGATGGAATCGATTTTTATGGCTTGGAGCCAAGCGGTGGTACTTATTACAATGAATATGTATACTATCCTACGGTAGTATTTGATCTTCAAAACAGCAGCGTACCACAAAATGCGGCAGTAAGTTATGAATGGACTGTGGTAGGAGGTACTGCCATCAGTGCAAAAACAGTATCTTATTTTAGTGCCAAATGGAATAACTCCGCGAATTACAGCAGTGGAATTCCAACAAAGACAATCCGATTGAAGGTTACTTATACATGGACACCACAAGGAGGCAGCAAGCAAACCAAGGTCATCAACAGCGTCCGAGCTAACGGAGCGAACGAAGCCCAGCCCATCGAAGTGAAATATATTAGTGACCCTTCCACGATCACTTTTAATGGTTCGACACTCAGTAACAACAACACTCTTTCCTATGCTTGTGGCGCGGCACAGAAAACTATCTCAATTCCCGCAGTTGCAACAGATCCGGGCGCGCCCGTAACTTACTATTTCTTTTATCCGAATGGTTGGACAGGGCCGGCAAGCTCAAATGTGCCGTCAGTTACTGTCAATACGCATGTCAACCAAGGAGGTACGATCAAGGTGGAAGCAAAGCGGAACGATAGTAACAATTTTAGAACTAAAATTTCCATCACGATAACCAGGCCCCTGCCGACAAAGCCGGTCATTAATTCACCGGATATATTGTTATGCAGCCCTCAGACTATAACTGCCAGTGCCAGCAATGCTACAAGCTATAATTGGACTTCAACCGGAGGAATCACGGCAAACTCGCCTGGAAACACCAATTCCGCGCAAATTACCGGTGTTTCCGATGGAACAGTGATGGTCTCCGCGACTTCCTCGGTTTGTGCGATGACCACTGCAAGTAGCACCCCCATCAACGTCAAAAGAAGCGCCCCATTGCCCGCTTCACTACTCGTCACTGCCAATGGCGGCGGTTCGCCCGACTTCATGTGCAATGGCGCAGGAGTAATGCTGAACGCCTACACCGCGGAGCCCGGAACACAGTTCGGGATATGGACGTCCAGCGACCCTGGGAACACAATCCTCAATTCAAATGGCGGCACGGCGTATTTCAATTCCTATGTCAACAACTGTTACGGTATTGATATTACCGTAAGCAACTGCTTCGGCTCGGTGCAAAAGGGCATTACGATTTGTGTCGACAATTGTGCGAAGGGAACACCGATATACAAGGTATTCCCTAATCCGGCAAAAGATCAGGTTAAAATAAAGTTTGACGATGCAAACACGACAGAGCAACTGCCGCAAGTCATCAAACTGTTTAGCGAGGCCAGCGCAAAGGCGGTTAGGGGACTTCTGGCAACCGAGGAATATGCAACAGCCGCTTTTGAACAAGATAGGACCATCACAATGTCGGTCGGCGATTTACCGAGAGGAACCTACTATTTAATGCTCGTCAGCCGCGACGGCTCTTCGGAAAAGGTAAGGCTCGTTTTAGAATAACCCATTACCTGGAAACGCCCTCGAACTCTCCGTTCCTTACTTACTCACCCGATACCGCGCCCTTCCATAATACTTCAAAGTCGAAATCTTCAACTGCTTTTCCTTCAAAGCAATCAGTTTATATTCCTTAAATTCCCCCTGCTTATCCAGGAAACCCACAATGCAGGATTGTTTTTCAGGTCCTTTGCGGATTTCTACCTTGGGCATAATGCCGAAATTCGGGATCGTGAGTGTGTCCTCCGCTTCCTGCACCATGTATTCGATCTTCATCAGGAATTTGAACGTCTGTTTCGTTTCGTAAATATCCACCGCCAGTCGCCAGTCGTTCAGTGGGTCCTTTACCTTTTCGCTGTAACTCGCAACGGGGCTGTTTTCCACATTTTCGCGGGTAAGCGGGATGGTGTCGTTGATGGCCTTCGTTGGTTCGCCGTCGTTTGCAGATGCGGTTTCATCGCTGTTTTTAGGTTTTTTGCAGCACAATAAGGCCAAAAGGAGTAAAAAGCTGTAATGCTTCATAGAAAATCGTTGAGGTTTGTTGATAGGTCTACCTGTTTGCAATATACTTTTGTTATTTGCATTAAAAGAAATATTTTACTCAAAGCATTATAAACAAATCATTACTATTTCCGCCTTTTGCACCCCTTAATCTGATATGGCTTTAAATTATATTTTCGTTGCCTTTTTCGTCATCGCCTTCGCGATTGCGTTACTGCAATTTGTCTTTACAGGTGATGTTCAAACTTTTAAAGCCATTACGGAAGGGATGCTCAAAATGGCCGAAACGGCCGTCATGGATATCGCATTGCCGTTGACGGGAGTGATGACATTCTTTCTGGGTATTTTGAATGTGGGTGAAAAAGCAGGGATAATCCACGTAATCGCCCGTTTCATAGGGCCTTTTTTTAACAAACTTTTTCCCGAAGTACCGAAAGATCATCCCGCCAATGGACAGATGATCATGAACTTTTCCGCGAATTTCCTGGGCCTCGATAATGCGGCCACGCCATTTGGTTTGAAGGCCATGCAAAGCCTGCAAGAGCTGAACCCCAGCAAGGATACGGCGTCTAATGCGCAGATCATGTTCCTCGTGCTGCATACTTCCGGGTTGCAGATCATCCCGCTCTCCATCATTGCCCAGCGTGCGATCCTGGGTGCGGAAAGCCCGTCCGACGTGTTCATTCCCTGCGTAGTAGGAACGTATGTGACCACCGTGGTGAGTATGATCATCACGGCGACCTGGCAAAAGATCAATCTTTTCAATCGGACGGTGATGCTCGGCCTCGGCAGCGTGACGACGATGATCGCATTGATTTTGTGGTACTTGTCTAACCTGCCGAAGGAGCAGATCGAAACAATTTCGATCCTGGCCGGTAACTCGGTGCTGCTCTTTGTTGTAGCGGGTTTTCTCGGGTGGGGGATGTTTAAAAAAGTCAATGTTTTCGAAGCATTTATAGAAGGAGCTAAGGGTGGGTTTACAACCTCGGTCACGATCATTCCTTATCTGGTAGGACTCCTGGTAGCCATCAGCGCATTCCGCAGCTGCGGGGCGATGGATTACCTGATCGACGGTTTGAAATGGGCTTTCGCAGCCACGGGTTTGAATACCGACTTTACCGATGCATTGCCCGTCGCGCTCATGAAGCCGCTCAGCGGTAGTGGAGCACGTGCGCTGATGATCGATGCCATGAAGCAATTCGGACCCGATTCTTTCGTCGGAAGACTTGTATGTATTTTCCAGGGATCGGCGGATACTACATTATATATCGTCGCCCTTTACTTTGGATCCGTCGGAATCAAGAATACCAGATATGCCATCGTAGCGGGTCTGATCGCCGATTTAATAGGCGTCATAGCAGGAATTTGGCTCGGTTACCTGTTTTTCCACTGATCCGGGAAGTACCTGCGGTAAATCGCCCTTTACCACGGAAATGCAACCGTCCGTACCAAATGGATGGTCGCATTTTGCCGTAAGCACTAATATTGATCATCTAACTCTAAACCGCTTATGTTTCATTCTTTACGCTATTCCGCACTGGTTTTGGCATTGTTTTGTGGAATGACAGTCCCGGAAACCGTCCAGGCGCAGCAAAATGTGAGTCAGCCGGCCAATACCTATTCGCTGGAAGATTGCATCCGGATCGCGCTGGAAACCAATCCGCAGGTCAAGCAATCTGAAATTACGGTGCAGACCAATGGCAACACCTTCGAGCAGTCGAAATGGCAGCGGTGGCCCAGTATCAGTTTCAGCGCGAGCCAGGGCTTCCGTTCGGGTCGTAACATCGATCCGTTTACCAACCAGTTCGTCCAGCAGAATGTCAGCTCGAACAATTACCAGCTCGGCGGCCAGGTGACACTTTTCAGCGGCTTTCAAATCAGCAATAACATCAAATTCAATAATGCCAACTACCAGGCCAGCGCCAAAGACCTGGAGGCGACCCGTAACGACATTATGCTGAATGTGGCATTGTCCTACTTGCAGGTGGTTACCAACGAGGAACTGATTATGGTGGCACAACGGCAGGTGGACGCGTCTCTCTTGCAGGTCGAACGCACGGCCAAACTCGTGGAAGCGGGTACACTTGCGGAAAGTAATCTCCTCGACCTGAAATCGCAGCTGGCGAATGACGAACTTTCGCTCGTAAACGCCCAGAATAATCTTGAAACTGCCAAGCTTAATTTAAAACAATATATGAATATGCCTGGCAGCGAGGTGATCAACGTCGTGAAAATCCCCGTGAAGGATCCGACCATGCAGGCATATGATGCTACCATTCAGGAGATTTTTGAAACTGCATTAAACAATCTGCCACAAATGAAGGCGGCCAATATGCGGATCGAAGCT
Organism: Dyadobacter sp. OTU695; assembly: GCF_038440355.1. Taxonomy (NCBI): domain Bacteria; kingdom Pseudomonadati; phylum Bacteroidota; class Cytophagia; order Cytophagales; family Spirosomataceae; genus Dyadobacter; species Dyadobacter sp. OTU695. The sequence goes on from NZ_JASATN010000001.1 coordinate 223,493, forward strand.
TCCAAAATCAATGTCGACCTCGCGAAAGGTGCGGGAATGCCCACATTGACTTTAAACGGCGGTATTTATACGGCCTATTCCAGCGCGGCACCCAAGCAGCGGTTTGTTGGCGACGGGACGGGCAATACAACCGTTATCCTCCCCTCCGAAACCGACTTTGTGGTGATAGACAATAAGCAGGTGCCGATCATGCAGCGGGTGACCGCGCCGAATGGTTCCGTTCAGAATTTCCGCTATTTCAACCAGCTCGACTTCAACCGTAACTCGGCAATCAACCTGAATTTGTCGATCCCGATCTTTAACAATTTCAGAACGAAATACAATGTGGCTAATGCGAAATTGCAGCAAAAGACCTATGAATACCAGGCCCAGCAAGTGCAACTGACGATCCGCAAAAATGTGGAACAGGCCTATATCGATATGTCTAATGCTGCCAAACGCTATTCGGCGACTGCCAACCAGGTGAGGGCGTTGCAGGAAACATTCCGCGTTGCGCAGGTGCGATTCGATGTAGGGGCTATCAACTCGGTTGAATACAATATTGCCAAAGCGAATCTCGATCGGGCAAATGGTAACCTGGTACAAACCAAGTACGACTATGTTTTCAGGACGAAAATCCTTGACTTTTATATGAACCGCCCGCTCTCCGATTTCTAGAATTCCCGTACTATCAGCAACCTATTTTAAAAAACGTAATCAGAAAAATATGGCACGTAAATCTTCGAAACAGATCTGGTGGATAACAGGAGGTGTCGTGGTGCTACTTATCGGCGGGTTATTCGGGGCCAAGCAGGCAGGCTACATCGGTAAACCCAAAACGACGGAAGTAGAGTACGCGGTCGTCAAAAAATCGGATATCATTGAACGGGTGAGTGCGTCGGGAAAAGTGCAGCCGGAAGTGGAGGTGAAGCTCAGTCCGGACGTTTCAGGTGAGATCATCGCATTAAATGTGGCCGAGGGTGACTCGGTGGTAAAAGGGCAACTACTTTTGAAAATACGCCCCGATAACTATGAATCACTCATGGCCCGGGCGCAGGCGGCAGTCAATTCGAGCAAAGCCAATTATGAGCAAACCAAAGCGATGGTAGCCCAAGCGGAAGCGCGGCTCGTGCAGGCAAAGGCCAATTATGACCGTAACAAGAAACTCTATTCCGACAAGGTGATATCGGCAGCCGATTTCGAGCAGTTCGCATCCAGCTTCGGCGTAGCCCAGCAGGATGTCGAATCATCCAAAGCGAATGTAGCAGCAGCTCTTTTCAATATCAAGAGTGCCGAGGCAAGCTTACGGGACGCCGTAGAAAACCTTCGGAAAACCAGCATTTTTGCTCCGGTAAGCGGTATTGTTTCGCTTCTGAATGTGGAAGCGGGTGAGCGCGTGGTTGGTACCTCGCAAATGGCGGGAACGGAAATGATGCGCATCGCGAACCTGGCTGATATGGAGGTCCGTGTGAATGTCAACGAAAATGATATCGTGCGGGTGTCGATCGGCGACACGGCGGAGATTGATGTCGATGCTTACAGCTCCTCAGGTCGCAAGTTTAAAGGAGTTGTAAAAGAGATCGCGAATACGGCGGCAGGCCTTGCGTCGCTTTCATCGTCGACTTCATCCGCAGCAAGCACGTCGGCAGATGCCGTGACGGAATTTCAGGTAAAAGTGAAAATCCTGAATGAATCGTTCAAGGATCTGATGACTGCGCGTTCGAAGAAATCCTATCCTTTCAAGCCAGGTATGACGGCATCGGTGGAAATCATCACAGAACGTAAAAATGGCGTCGTTTCGGTACCTATCGCAGCGGTTACCACACGTGGAGGGGCACCGCAAGTAATCCCTGGTTCGGGTGATGGCTCCAATAACAATGCCCCGGTAAGCGAGGAAGATGATAAGAAGCCGAAAAAGCAGGAAGTGATCAAGGAAGTGGTCTTTATCGACGTAAATGGTAAGGCGGAAATGAAGGAAGTGAAGACGGGTATCAGCGACTTTGAAAACATTGAAATCCTTTCAGGTCTGAAGCCGGGCGACAAGATTATCTCCGGGCCATATATCGCGGTGTCCAAAAACCTCAATAACGGTGACCTGGTTGAAAAAAAGAAAGAAGATCCGAAAAAAGATGGAAAAAAATCAAATGAAAACCCGAACTGATGCGTTGTAAAAAAGTAATAAGTTCGATTTAGTTTAGGTTAAAAAGGAAAATCCTTGCGGCTTTGCTGCAAGGATTTTTTATTTTCAGCTATTTTGGCCCCATATTTCAGCCAAATTCTGACATTCTCGCTTAATGAGTTTTTTAAATCATACCAAAATTGCCGTGATAGGCGGAGGCAGCTGGGCGACCGCGCTGATCAAGATCCTTTGTGAACAAAATCACGTGCAGATTCGCTGGTGGCTTAGGAATGAGAAGGACATCGACCATATCCGGAAGTTCAACCATAACCCGAGCTACCTCAGCGATGTGGTGCTCTCCCCGAAGAAAGTTAAGGTTTTTGAGAAAACCACTGATGCTGTCAAAGGAGCAGATTACATCATTCTTGCGGTACCGGCCGCATTCATTCAGGAATCCCTGCAACATTTGTCGGCGAAGCATTTGCAGGGCAAGCGCATCGTCTCGGCCATCAAAGGCATGGTACCCGGCCAGAATGCCCTCGTCACCGATTGGGCGGCAGAGGCTTTTGGCATCGAAATGAAAGACACCTGCGTGATCGCGGGCCCGTGCCATGCAGAGGAAGTTGCCTTGGAAAAACAATCCTACCTCACGATCGCTTCCACGGAATGCCCTGCGGCCGAGGATTTTGCGGAACTGATGACCTGCCGGTATGTTACCGCCAATGCGTTGGACGATCTTTACGGTGTTGAGTACGCCGCAGTGATGAAAAACATTGTCGCGCTTGCTTGCGGGATCACGCACGGACTGGGCTATGGCGATAATTTCCAGGCTGTTCTGGTGTCCAATGCCATGCAGGAAATAGGGAGCCTGGTGACGGCTCTCGACCCGCGCGAAAGAAACCTGAGCTCGTCCGCCTATCTTGGCGATCTGCTCGTAACAGCCTATTCGCAGTTCAGCCGTAACCGGTTGTTTGGCAATATGATCGGCCGCGGGTACAGCGTTAAGGCCGCCCAGCTCGAAATGAAGATGGTCGCGGAAGGTTATTACGCCACGAGGAGTATCCACGAGTTGAATAAGACTTATCACGTTAATTTGCCCATTACCCAGGCGGTTTACAGCATTCTTTACGAAGAGCAGGCTCCTGCTGCGGTCATGAACGAATTGAAGAAGTTGCTCAAATAATAGCCTCTTTTCGGTTCGTCAGGGTATTCTGCAAAACGTTCAACCTATCTTTTAATCTATGCTACAATACAAAATGCAATCTTTCCGGTCCGCTGCACGGTGGCCGGCAATCCGGCTGGCGGCTACTATGCTGATGGGTTCACTTGTGCTGACATCCTGCGGTTCGAAAAAAACAGAAACAGCTGAGGACAAGAAACTGGATTCGCTCGCGAACGAGAAGGAATTTGTGTTCGGCGATCAGCGTCCGTTTCCGCAATGTCACGCATCCACACTCGTACGGCTCGATGACGGTCAGTTTCTGATAGCATGGTTTGGCGGCACGGAAGAAAAGAACCCGGACGTAGGTATATGGCTCTCAAAAGGCAGGCCCGGCAAGTGGAGCGCGCCCGTAGAAGTGGCCAAAATTCGCGAGGATGCCCATTGGAACCCGGTTTTGCAAAAGACGTCCGATGGTAAAGTGATTTTGTATTTCAAAGTAGGGAAGGAGATTGCGCAGTGGGAAACGTGGGTGAAAACTTCTTCGGATAATGGTGAAACCTGGTCGGAGGCTTATGAGCTGGTGAAAGGCGACAAAGGCGGCCGTGGTCCGGTTAAAGACAAACTGATAGAGCTTTCGAACGGCGATTGGCTGGCTGGCGCTTCCAACGAGGTGAATCGCTGGGAGGTTTTTGTAGACCGCAGTACGGACAAAGGTAAAACCTGGACAGCTAGCCCCTATTTCAAAATCGATACGATGGAAATCAAAGGAAAAGGCGCTATCCAGCCTACCTTGTGGGAGTCTGAGCCAGGCAATGTGCATATGCTCGTGCGCACGACGGGCGGTGTGATCGGTCGGAGCGATTCGAAGGATTATGGTAAAACCTGGTCGACCATTAAAAAGACGTCGTTGCCTAATCCAAATAGCGGCATCGACCTGGCCAAACTTTCGGATGGCACGTTGGTGCTCGCTTACAATCCCGACGACCACAATTGGGGCTCCCGCTCACCACTTTCATTGATCCTTTCTTATGACGACGGCCAGAACTGGACCGATAAGATCGACATTGCGACGGGGAAAAAGGAAGATGAATATTCGTACCCCGCCGTGATCAGCTGGGGCGATTCCGTGGCGGTTACCTACACCTATAACCGCCGTAAGATCGCATTCTGGACAGGAAGCAAGAAGGATATTGTCGATCTGGCAGCCAAGAAAAAGTAGTATTAGTATCCCCGCAGCTCGATGTCGTAAGACTCCATCATTTCTACACGCTTGCCCATCTTTTTTTGGATAATGTTGAAATGGTGGACGTCTTCGGGGCAAACCAGCGATATGGCCTCTCCCGGATTTTCGGCACGGCCCGTCCGGCCTATGCGGTGGACGTAATCCTTGGGCGACCGTGGTAATTCGAAATTGATCACATAGGGCAAAAACTGAATATCGATCCCCCTCGAAGCGAGATCGGTAGCCACCAGTACATTCAATTTCCCGGATTTAAACTTATTCAAAGCCTCGGTGCGTGCACCCTGGCTTTTTTTGCTATGCATGGCCATCGCGTCCACACCGTTCTTTTTCAACTTTTCGACCAGGTTATCCGCCGTCCGTGTTGCCGATACGAACACCAATACCTGTTTCATTCGTTGTGATTTGATCAGGTACCTCAATAGCGGGCCCTTCCGATCGGGATCTACGAAATAGCCGGTTTGTTGGATGAGATCCAGGTTTTGCTCCTCCTCCGCGATCTCAATACGGACCGGGTTTTTCAGCTGGTTTTTATTGATTTTGTCAACTTCATCCCCCAACGTGGCGGAGAATAATATACTCTGCCGGTTTTTGGGAAGTAAGAAGAAAATGTCGCGCATCTCATCCGCGAACCCCATATTCAGCATTTTGTCTGCTTCATCGAGTACGAGCATGCGCGTTTCGGACAAACTTAGCGCTTTATAGGAAATCAGTTCAAGCAGTCTGCCTGGCGTAGCTACAAGGATCTCCACGTTCTGCAATGCGATCATCTGCGGATTAATAGACACCCCGCCAAATACTGCCAATGTTTTTACCTTGCGCGGGAGCCTTTCACCGAAAGTTTGAAATACAACACCGATCTGCACAGCGAGCTCGCGCGTGGGAACGAGTACCAGCGCGGTAATGTGCCGGTTTTTCGCAGGAGGCAGTTGTTGAAATAATTCCAGAATGGGCAGTACAAAGCCCGCCGTCTTTCCGGAACCGGTTTTGGCAATGCCGAGCACATCATTTCCTTTCAAAATGGCTGGAATTGCGGCCTGCTGAATGGGATACGGTTGAGTATAATTCTGTTCAGCAATGGTTTTTAGTAATGGTTCGGACAATCCAAGCGATTGGAAGGAAGTTGAGGTCTCCGGCATGCGGTCATTTGTTTTGTGATTGGTGCAAAGATAGAACTACCTGGGCAAAAGCTACCGTTCCGGCCACTAACGAGAAACTTTCGATCACCAGCCATTATAGGATCATGTCATACAATCGCAGGGAATTCCTTCAAAAATTAGGGCTAGGTGCCCTTCAATTGGGCGTAATAAGTGCTATTCCTGCGTCGGCCTGGGCGTCCTCGCTCAGCTACGGACAATTGCCCCGCAGCTCGCCGGAAGCGCAGGGAATGTCCGCTAAGGGCATTCTGGATTTCGCCAATGCCGTCGAGACCGACAGGCTGAACCTGCATAGTCTGATGGTACTCAGGCAGGGAAAAGTGGTTGCGGAGGGCTGGTGGGCACCTTACGCACCTGATTTGAAACATACTTTGTATTCCCTGAGCAAAAGTTTCACTTCTACGGCCATCGGCCTCGCCGTAGCAGAAGGCAAACTGAAAGTGGACGACAAAGTGATTTCGTTCTTTCCGCAAGACAAACCCGCGACCGTCAGCGGTAATCTCGCGGCCATGCGCGTACGCGATCTGCTCAGTATGTCCACAGGTCACGATAAGGACACGACCGGCAAATTGCGTGAATCGGGTAGTGATAATTGGGTGAAGTCATTTTTGGCCCAGCCTGTCGAGCATGAGCCGGGGACTTTCTTTGTATACAACAGCGGCGCTACTTATATGCTGTCGGCCATTATTCAAAAACTGACCGGCCAAACGTTGCTGGAATACCTCAAACCACGTCTCTTCCAGCCGTTGGCGATTGAGGACGTAGATTGGGAAGTGGATCCGAAAGGCATTAACACCGGCGGGTGGGGATTGAGGGTGAAAACGGAGGATATTGCCAAATTTGGGCAGTTGTATCTGCAAAAAGGCGAATACAACGGCAAGCGTATTCTGCCCGCCGCGTGGGTCGAGGAGGCAACCCGTTCGCATATCATGTCAAAAGGGAGTAACCGCAAGCCCGAGGACGACGATTGGCAGCAAGGGTACGGCTACCAGTTCTGGCGCTGCCGGAATGGCGCGTACCGTGGCGACGGTGCTTTCGGGCAGTATTGCATAGTAATGCCGAAGGAAGATATGGTGGTCGCCATTACGAGCGAAACCGGCGATATGCAGGGCATCCTTAACCACGTGTGGAACCATATACTGCCAACCGTGAAGGCGACCGGCGTTCCTGCCGACAAAGGGGTTCAGTCGGAAATGCAAAAGAAACTGGGTTCGCTGGCATTGCCGTTTACGCCCGGGAAACCGGCTTCCGAGCTGTCGGTGAAAATGAATGGAAAATCTTTCAAACTCGCCGATAATGAATTGAAGATTAACAAAGTCTCTTTTGAATTTGACAAAGGCTGGTGCTTGTTCCGGGTTACCGACGACAAGGGCGAGCACCTTGTGGTAAATGGTTTGGGTAGCTGGAAAATCGGTCTTACCGACTTGTCGACCATGCCCCTCAAACTGGTACTCACTCCTGTGCCTGGCGAAAAGAAGACCAAAATCGCAGCTAACGGAGCGTGGATCGACGACACGACCTTCGAAATGACCTGGCGGTTCATTGAAACTGCGCATTATGAAACCGTGCGATGCAAGTTCGAAGGCGACAACGTGCAGGTCGAATTCAAAAGAAGTCTCGCGATCATCGGAAACACCAAAGATCCGCGGCCTGTTTTGGTTGGGAAAGTGGTCGCATAGCACTTTCCCTATTATGAACATTCAAATCTCTAACAATAAAAACTTTATGAAAAAGAACATCTTCCTGGCCCTTTTGATGACGGTAGTTGCATTCGGGGCGAATGCGCAGAAATTCAGAGGACTGGACAAAAGCCCCCGCGATATTGCCTATTTTCCTGACCATTTCGCACACGACCGAAAAGACGGCGAGAAAGCGTTGGTAAAAGTTTCATACAGCCGCCCTTACCTTCAGGGTCGCGAGATCTTTGGCAAAAAGGAGCCCTACGGCAAGGTCTGGCGCCTCGGAGCGGATGAATCAACAGAGATCAGATTCTATGAGGATGCGACTTTCGGCGGTAAAAAAGTGAAAGCTGGTACCTATTCCATGTTCGCGATTCCGAATGAAAAGGAATGGACGATTATCCTCAGTTCGGACGTCGACTACTGGGGCGCTTATAAATACAAGGAAGCCAATGACGTGCTGCGTGTGACGGCGCCGGTTAAAAAGGCGGATGCACCGATCGAGAATTTTTCTATCGTGTTTGAAAAGGTTTCGGATAAAGCTGCGAAAATGTATCTCGGCTGGGAAACCACTATCGTAGAAGTGCCTGTATCGTTCTGAAACCGCTGATGGCACGGTTCTTTCCCCGGATCGATATCTCACCAACAGACTAGTAAGATGGCAGATATCAATGACCAGATCGAACAATTCTTTGAAGCATATGAAAAGCGGTTTGCCGAAGGGCTTGCCGGTAATGCGGTAGCGGAGGAAACCGCGAAGGTTTTCGCGGATTTCTTTGTCGAAGCCAGTCCGGTAGGTATTTCGGGGGGTAAAAATGACCAGGGTTTCCTCGACGCCGTGCCGAAAGGCTATGATTTTTACCGCTCCATCGGCATTACTAAAATGGAGATCACGCAGCTGGACATCACTGAACTGAACGAGCTGCATTACATGGTGGAAGTGTACTGGAAGTCGTCTTACGAAAAGGACGAGCAGCCGGATTTCATCGAGTTCAGCGTGATTTACTTCTTGCAACATCTGAACGGGACGCTGAAAGTGTTCGCTTATATTACCGGCGATGAACAGGCTGTTTTGAAGGAAAGAGGCTTGGTATAGTCGCCGGATACTGGCATTATTATTGTAAAAGCTGGTCGGGAGTTTGAAGCTCCTGACCAGCTTTTTATATTAATATTCATCCATATGAAGAAACACCACTTCACTTTCACAGGTTTGCTGGCCCTTGCATTGCTTGTGGGCTGCAACAGTGAAAAGAAAGAAAAGGAAGAAGCGGCTCAAAGCGGGCCCGACTCCGTTGCTACCGCTGTTGACAGTCTCTCACTACCTGCGCCGTTCGCTACCGAGTCCGTGGAAAACAGGCCGAAGGAAGACGGATGGCCCGATGGCAAAATGCCCGTCGCACCGGAGGGTTTTGTTGTGACGCGGTTCGCCGACAAATTCAAAAGCCCGCGCTGGACGTACATTGCGCCGAATGGCGACATTTTTGTGGCGGAATCCGGTACGAAAAACAGTGCCGACAGGATCACGCTCCTGCGTGACGTGAACAAGGACGGTATGCCGGAAATGCGGGAGATTTTCCTCGAAAAACTCAACAAACCGCTCGGTATGCTGGTACTGAATGGGTTTTTCTATGTGGCGAACACGGACGGCCTTTACCGCTACCCTTACAAAGACGGTGAAACCAAAATCACTTCAAAAGGTCAAAAAATCGTGGAGCTGCCCGCAGGCGGTTATAACAACCACTGGACGCGTAACCTGCTGGCTAATGCGGATGGCAGCAAAATCTACATTTCCGTCGGCTCGGCAAGTAATGTGGCCGACCACGGGATGGACGAGGAGAAACGACGGGCGAATATCCTTGAAATTAATCCGGATGGCTCGGGCGAGCGCGTGTACGCGAGCGGGCTGCGTAACCCCGTCGGAATGGACTGGGCGCCCGGTTCCAATGTGTTGTGGACAGCAGTAAATGAACGCGATAAGCTGGGCGATGATCTCGTGCCCGACTACATTACAAGCGTGAAGGAAGGCGGTTTTTATGGCTGGCCGTATGCTTATTTCGGTCGGAACGAAGATCCGCGCAGGAAAGGCGAGCGACCCGACCTTGTGAAGAAGACCCTTGTACCCGATGTACCGGTTGGATCTCATACAGCATCGCTGGGCCTGGCATTTTATAACAAAACCCAATTCCCGGCCAAATACCATAACGGTGCATTCGTGGGCCAGCACGGCTCGTGGAATCGCTCGAAACTTTCGGGATACAAAGTAGTTTTTGTGCCTTTTAAAAACGGAAAGCCGGCGGGTAAGCCCGAAGACTTCCTTACCGGTTTCGTAGAGAGTGAAAAGAAGGTGTATGGCCGGCCCGTAGACGTGACGGTAATGAATGACGGCTCGCTGCTGGTAAACGACGATTCGGGCAATGTTATCTGGCGCGTGAGTGCCAAATAGAAATTGTTAGCTGTGGGAATAAAATAGCGGCCTGGTGAGTAATCAGGCCGTTTTTGTGGAGTATAGGAAAGATTTTTAAAAGTTTTTTCGATTTTACTTGGAAAAATATACCGATCAGTATATTTTTGTCATGTAATTCTGTTCAACAGAAGGAGCCGGGCCAATTCCGGTTTTAATTTTCAAAAATAAAATACCAATCGGTATATTTTAAACTCGAGAAACAATGAAAACTACTGGAAATACAATTCTCATCACCGGCGGAAGTGCCGGTATCGGTTTCGAATTCGCAAAAGCATTCACCTCAAAAGGTAATCATGTAATTATCACCGGCCGTAATGAAGAACGTTTGCAAAAGGCTGCGGCGCAACTTACTAATGTAACGCCTATCGTGTTCGACGTGGCCGACAAACAATCTACCGACGAATTAGTGGCCCGCCTGAAAAATGAATTCCCCGAACTGAATGTCGTGATCAACAATGCTGGGAAAGCGTCTTACTATCAGCTGGATGGCAACGAGGACGCCGCAACGCTGGCCGAGGAGGAAATTACGACCAATTACCTGGCTATTATCCGACTGAACCAGCAACTATTGCCATTGCTCCAAAAAGCGGATGAGGCGGCTATCGTAACGGTTTCCAGCATCGCGGGCCTTGTTCCAAACCATTTCCTGCCGACCTATGCGGCAAGTAAGGCAGCATTGCACTCTTACACGCAATCGCTTCGCATTACGCTAGGCAAAGCTTCCAACATTAAAGTATTCGAAATACTGCCTCCGCTCGTCGATACCGAATTCTCGGCTGAAATCGGTGGTGCTACGAATGGCATTCCTGCCAAACAAGTGGCCGATGAACTCGTGGAAGCATTTGAGAGCAATACGTACGAAATTCTGACAGGTCGTACAGCTGATGTTTTCCAGCTATTTTTGAGTAACCCGGCAGCGGCCCTCCAAGCGATGAACCCGGGCGTCGAGGTGCAAACTGTCTGAGACAGGCGTTCCGAAAAGTAACCTCTTAGACACAATAATCACATCGGATATGAGACAGAAAATCGCATTTGCCATGATCATGGGCGTCATTACGACGGGCATAATTTCCTTCGCTTTGATCTCCCTAAATATTGGATTTGTTGCCAATTTTTTGGTGATTTGGCTCAAATCTTGGAGCATGTCGTATCTGATCGTCATCCCGGCAATCCTGCTGATTGGCCCGAAGGTGCAGAAACTGGTCGACGATATCTTCAAAGATACACTGACTCAGGAGGTTGACTAAGCGCTTCTGATGTCTTAGATCAAATAATCAAACTGTATGAAAAGAGTAGTAGTTACCGGCCTGGGGGTTATTTCTCCGCTGGGGAATTCTGTGGACGAATTCTGGCAAAATATTGTGAATGGTAAAAGCGGTGCGGCTACCATTACTAAAATGGATGTTTCCAAATTCAAAACACAGTTCGGCTGCGAAGTGAAAGACTTCAAACCCGAAGATTATATCGAGAAAAAGGAACTCAAAAAATACGATCTGCATACCCAGTATGCGATTGCAGCGTCGGATACGGCGATCAGGGACGCGGGACTGGATTTTACGAATATCGATCTGGAAGACCGTTACGATATGGGCGTGATCTGGGCTACCGGAAATGGTGGTATGGGTACTTTTGAAGACCAGTTGCTGGAATTCCACGCATCGGGTGGGGTGCCGCGTTTCAATCCTTTCTTTATTCCCAAAATGATTGTGGATATCGCCGCTGGTGTGATCTCGATCCGCCACAAGCTGCACGGCCCTAACTATTGTACCGTTTCTGCCTGTGCTTCTTCCAACACGGCATTGATCAGCGCATTTGATACGATCCGCATGGGTAAAGCCAAGCTGATGGTGGCTGGCGGCTCGGAAGCGGCCATTATTTACTCCGCATTGGGTGGTTTCAGCGCGGCACAGGCACTTTCGAAAAGAAATGATGATCCCGCAACCGCTTCAAGGCCATTCGATAAAGATCGCGACGGTTTTGTCATGGGCGAAGGAGCTGCCGCATTGATCCTCGAAGACCTGGAATATGCCAAAGCGAGAGGCGCGAAAATATATGCCGAAATCGTCGGCGGCGGAATGGCTGCGGATGCTTACCACCTCACAGGAACACCCCCTGATGGTATGGGGGCTGCATTAGGCATGAAAAAGGCCCTGAAAGAAGCCGGAATCACCGCTGATAAAATCGACTACGTGAATGCGCACGCGACGTCCACCGGCCTGGGGGATATGAGTGAATTGCATGGAATGAAAACGGTATTTGGCGATCATCCGGTAGCGATCAGCGCCACCAAATCCATGACCGGCCACTTGCTGGGTGCTGCGGGAGCACTTGAAAGCATCGTTTGCGCCCTGGCGGTGAAGAACGATATCATTCCGGGTACGATCAACACCGAAAACCTCGACGAGGCGATTCCCGAAGGCATGAATATCGTATTGGGCAAATCGCTGAACCAGACGGTGCATTACGCGCTGAACAACACCTTCGGTTTCGGAGGGCATACAGCGACTTCCATATTCAAAAAATATACGGAGTAGGGCGTTGCCTTACTCCGTGATTTCCGAAAGGATTTCTACTACCCCGTTTTCATCGTTGCTTTTGGCGATGAAACGGGCTATTTTTTTGATATCCGGATGGGCATTCGCCATTGCGTACGAGTAATGCGCCTTTTTGAGCATTTCAAGATCGTTGAGGTAATCCCCGAACACCATCGTCTGCTCGGCCGTAACCTTGAATTTTTCCTGCAAAACCTCCATTGCACGGCCTTTGTTGGCCTTTTTGTGCGAAATATCCAGCCATATCGGCCCGGAGACTTTTACTTGCAGGTCGTCTTCGTATTTCTTGTAATGCGGGTAGCTGTTCACTTCGGAGCCAGCCAGGTCGCATAGTGTGAATTTCAAAAACTTGTCGTCTGTAATTTCGAGCAGGTCGTTCACCACCTCGTATCTTTCAAAATAGAGTTTGAGGTGATTGATAAACTCCTCGTCGTCATTTTCAACGTAGGCCTTCTTTTTTCCGCAAATGATCGGATAGGTGTTTTTGATCTTTCTTGAAATCAATATCAGCTCGCGGGTAACCTCGGGGTCGATCGCCTGAATGTGGATTTCTTCGCCTCTAAACACGACATAGCTGCCATTTTCGGCAGCAAAAATGACTTCGTCCTTCACCGCATCGAGGGTTTTGACGAGGTTGAAATACTGACGACCACTGGCTGCTACAAAAATGATCCCGTGATTTATAAGCTTTCGAAAAACGGGGAAAAAGGATTCGTGGATTTCATGTTTGGAGTTCAACAGCGTACCGTCCATATCGGTAGCCACCAGCCGGATGTCGGAAAATGTCATACTTGATTAAATATTGCCTTACTAATCAAGCCAAATAAGCCGGCTATGGTTCCTCTTTTACTGCTTTTCTAGAATATTCGGTACTGTACGCCTACGCGCCAGACACGCATGTAAAGCTCGGTTGGGCCGCCTGCCCAGCCGTTAAGCCAGTTTGTAACCCCGTGCGAGTAATTGACGGTCAGGCCGAGCCGTTTCCCGGATATTTTCGCCTCGATCCTGGGACGGAAATCAAGCCCGGGTGCGAGGCCGTCGCGATCGGTGTATTGGTCATCTTCAAATACTTCCCGCACTACCAGCCGACTCGAGCTGCTCAGTCCTACCCCGAAATCGGCCCCTCCACGGAGGGAAATGTCCAGGTTCTCGGCCAATGAAAAATTATAGCCGACACTTGGGAAAATGTTGATGAAATGGTTTCGGGTAATACTGTAAGCATTTTCGGTGTTAAAGATCATGTCGTCAATCTGGTAGTTCTCTACATTGATCCGTGTTCGGAGGTTCTCATAGCCAGCTTCCAGGCCCAGCAGGAAATGATTTTTATACTCATACTGCATAGCCAGGCTTGCACCGTAAGTAGTCGCGGGCACATTGCCCAGGTAACTGGCTTCGCGAAGAGCGCAATCACAGAAAGGACCACCAGTGCCGGACGAAGTCGTTTTTTGGGCGCTCGGGCCGGCAAAGCGCGAAATTCCGCTGTTAAGACCGACAGAAAGGGTGGTCCGCTGGGCAAGGCTGAGCTGGCAAAACAATAGAAATGGAAGGATGTAAAAGATTTTCATGGACTTAGGTTTTGGAGTGGAAACTGCCTGGTTGACACGGCGTGTCTACCAACGGTTGCATTATGAGGGAGTTAATTTTCGAAGACTAATATCGTTTTCGGGCGAACTGACACGAACCCGGCTGCATTTTTTGCTGTTTCAAAATCAGCTTGCTACACCACATCCACAGCCTGATGAAATTTTCGAAGTACTACCTTACCGCATTTGTTTCGTTTGTGATCTGGGGCTTTTTTAGTCTTGCCCTCAAACCTTTGAAGGACTATCCATCGCTCGATATCCTATTTTACCGCGTGTTCATGTGTGCTGCGGTAATGGGCGTGATCAGTTTGCTGGTACGTGTGAAGGTTTTGAAAGAAAGCATTGCTGCATTTAAAGCGATGCCTAAGCCGCGGCAACGTCAGGTCGCATTCCTTACGTTGATCGGCGGGGTACTGCTGACGGCCAACTGGTTTTTCTTTATTTATGTGATGAACCATATCAGCGTCAAAGCCGCTTCGTTCGCCTACCTTGTCTGCCCGATCATGACAACCGTGATCGCTTTTTTCGTACTGGATGAAAAGCTCAGTAAATGGCAATGGACGGCGGTAATGCTTAGTGTTTTGAGTTGTATACTATTGTCGTTCAATAATATAGCCGATATTCTTTACAGTCTGATCGTAGCAGCTTCTTATGCACTCTACCTTGTGAGCCAGCGCAAGAATGCGGGAATCGACAAGTTCCTGGTTCTCACGATTCAGATCGTGTTTTCTGCCCTGTTGCTTCTGCCGTTTTATCCAAAATACAGCGCCGAGCTGCCCACAGAGGTTTCATTTTACGTACTGATCACCCTGATCGCCGTCGTTTTTACGATCATTCCGCTGTTTATGAATTTGTACGCATTGCAGGGAGTGACCTCGTCGACCATGGGTATTTTGTTGTATATCAATCCTCTGATGAACTTTGCCATAGCGCTGTTCTACTTTCACGAACCGATTAATGCGACGCAGATCACGGCCTATTCGCTGATCCTGCTATCGATCATCATTTTCAACGAGCGCTTTATTTTCGGTCGGGGCCGCACCGCCGTCGCCTGATTTGCGGTAGGCAGCCGAACGGATGAAACGGCCGAAATGGAAGCTTTCAGCAGTAATCCGGAAGTTGTAGGTTTTAAAGAGAGCCTGCATATCGGGTAGTTCATTTGCTTCCACGTGACTGATATTCTTAAAGAAAACATACATCGAGCGCAGCAGGGCCTTCTGCCAGAAGCGATTCATGCCTTTGTCGATATGAAAATCGGTAAAAAGCCACCAACCGCCGTTTTCAAGCATATTATTCAATTTTTGAAAAACTAGCTGCGCCCGCTCGCGGCTGAAATTGTCGAAAAGAAAAGGCGTCATGACAACTTCATAGGCAGTCGGCGCAGTGTAATCTTCGATTGCCGCATGAATGAATGCGACCTGATTTTGCTTGAAATCCCTTTTTCTGGCCAGATCCTGCATATTCGAAGAGATTTCGACATAGTCAATCGCTAATCCTGATGGATGAACCCTGGCTATTTCTTCGAGTATCCAGCCCGTGCCGCCGCCCACGATGAGCACGCGTGCGGGAGGAGCCAGGAGCGGTACCAATGATTGCTGCGCACGAACGATCGCTTTCCCGAATACCAGCCTGCTCAGTCTGTCATAGTTGGCGGCAATGCGATCGTAATTGTTTACCATATCCCGTGCAGATTTTGATATACAAAAAAACTGCCCGCGATCCCGCATAGTGCCTTCACCAGCAACAGTCCGTCGATCACGATAAGATAGAACAAAATGCTGTGTCGCCGCTGCAGCGAGAATGCCACTGCCAGCAGGCACACAAATGGCACCATATTGAAGAGTATCGTCGGAATGCCGAAATGCCGGTAAACTGCAAATGCCAGGAAAGAAAGCAATCCTACGAGCAGAAGGGGAATCAGTACGAGATAGATTGTATTCCGCAGCCCCATTCTCACTGCAAATGTTTTCAGTTGGATATTTGCGTCGTCCTCATAGTCTTTCATATCGAACATAATGGCGTTGACGGTACAAAACATCCAGTTTTTTGTAAAAAGCCAGACCATCAGCAAGGGTTCCGCGGCCGTAATGCCCTGTTCGGTTTTCGATGCCGCCACGGGGAAAAGGTTTACGCATCCCGCCCATACGAACCCGATTACAAACGCTTTCAACCAGCCGGTCCGCCTCAGGTTAAAGGAAATAAGTGATTTGGGAAGTAAACCATAATAAAGCACCGCGGCAAGCGGCACCACCGACAAAACCAGCCAGTAATGGAGGGGCAGATGTAGTATCCCATCGATATTTTCCACCAGGTACCAGCTTCCCAGCGCCGCGCATATGCTGAACAGGGTCAGCTGGCTGACCCGCACGAACCGGTAATGCAACCGGTACCATTCGGTCCTGGGATTAGCAGAGACTTTCGGCGCTACCGGCCCCGAATAGGCAATGGTGTAATAGAATACCGTCGTACAGAAGAGGAGAATGTAATAGGCGGGGGAGTTGAGGGGGATATTCAGTTGAAAGGCCGTTTCGACAGATA
This sequence comes from Dyadobacter sp. OTU695, assembly GCF_038440355.1. Lineage (NCBI taxonomy): Bacteria > Pseudomonadati > Bacteroidota > Cytophagia > Cytophagales > Spirosomataceae > Dyadobacter > Dyadobacter sp. OTU695. The sequence continues at coordinate 239,966 of NZ_JASATN010000001.1, forward strand.
ATGCCACCGCCAGCAGTCCGACGAAGTAGTTGGCAAAAAATACGAATGCGGTAATTCTGTTTAACATATCTGCCTGTAAACCAGCGTCGGGCAAATGCCTGATGCCGGAATAATATAATTAAAATATCAATTTAGAATTTTTTAAGAGCGTGCGGAAAGCATCATCGTGATTTCCTACATTAGGCAACGATATTTCTTAAACCACCAATTACATGAAAAAAATCTATTTACTCCTGACCCTTTGTCTCTCCACCCAGGCAGGTATTGTTTTCGCGCAAAATAAGGAGCCTGTCGGGAAAGACCCGGTCAGGATTGACCCCGTGGTTGAAAACATCGTGAAAGAGGCCACAGAAAACTCACAACTTGAAAAACTGGGCCACGAGTTGATGGACGTGATCGGTCCGAGGCTCGTAGGATCGCCGCAAATGCAGCAGGCACACGAATGGGCGGTCGCTAAATACAAAGGCTGGAATATCCCGGCAAAAAATGAGAAATGGGGCGAATGGCGGGGTTGGGAACGTGGCGTGTCGCATATCGACATGGTGGCGCCGCGTGTGAAATCGCTGGAAGGAATGCAGCTCGCGTGGAGCCCCGGAACGAACGGTAAAACGGTCACCGCCGACGTGATAATTCTGCCCGACGTGGCCGATTCCGTGGCATTTCAAAAGTGGCTGCCCACTGCGAAAGGCAAATTTGTACTCATCAGCATGAACCAGCCCACCGGCCGGCCGGATTACAACTGGCAGGAATTTGGCACGAAAGAGTCATTTGAGAAGATGAAAAAGGAACGCGATGCGCAGACCGAAGCATGGGCGAACCGGTTAAAAAAGACTGGCTATACTTCCCGCACATTGCCGCCGGCATTGGAAAAGTCGGGTGCTGCGGGTGTGGTCATGTCGTATTGGTCAAAGGGTTTTGGTGCTAATAAAATTTTTGGAGCTTATACCAAAACTATCCCAACGGTAGATATTTCACTGGAAGATTACGGATTGCTTTATCGCCTTGCCGAATCGGGGCACACGCCGAAAATCAGCGTGCGTGCGGATGCGAAGGAAACAGGAATAAGCCAGACATTCAACACGGTAGGAGAGATCAAAGGCACCGAAAAGCCGAACGAATACGTGATCCTCTCCGCGCATTTCGACTCTTGGGATGGCGGTACCGGCGCCACCGACAATGGTACTGGTACACTGGTGATGATGGAAGCCATGCGGATTCTGAAAAAGGTATATCCCAATCCTAAAAGAACTATTCTCGTAGGCCACTGGGGAAGCGAGGAGCAAGGACTTAACGGCTCCCGCGCATTTGTGGAAGACCATCCGGAAATCGTGCAAAATATCCAGGCGGTATTTAACCAGGACAATGGCACGGGCCGGGTTGTTAATCTTTCCGGCCAGGGTTTCCTGAATGCCTACGAATACCTTACCCGCTGGCTTTCCAAAGTTCCTGAGCCGATCCGCACACCTATCGAGACCAAATTTCCCGGCGCTCCCGGTACCGGCGGTTCCGATTTTGCCTCGTTTGTAGCGGCTGGCGCCCCGGCGTTTTCGCTGAGCTCATTGAACTGGTCGTACGGCACCTATACCTGGCATACCAACCGCGATACTTATGACAAGATCGTATTTGATGATGTTAGAAGCAATGCGATCCTGGCCGCCATCCTGGCCTATCAGGCGAGTGAAGACCCTGTGAAGACTTCACGCGACAAGAGTATTTTGCCCATCGACGCGAAAGGCGTACCCGGCGCATGGCCGGAGCCACGCAAGCCTACACGTCGCGGGGGACTGGATTAATAGCTGCATAACCCATTTTTGAAAGCAAAGGCATATATTGTCTTTGCTTTTTTTATTCAACCGAATTCCACAAACAATGCAAATAGAGATCATAGAGGAGCCAATTGAAGAAGTACTAGTTGTCCGCCCGTTTGAACAGGACGCAGGACCCGCCAACCAGGAAATGTTTAAGGGAGAGAAAGGGGAATTATGGTGGTATTCCTCGAAAGAACTCTGGCTAGGATTGGGCAAGACCCCCAAACTTCCCGCGATCACGAAAATTTTCAGATCTGTTTTTTTCAAAAGAAAAGACCGCTGGCCAGTGCACATGGTACTCGACGCGCGCGGACGGGGAGCGGAATGGATAGGTAACGCCGTAAACGGCATTGTTTTGGGTGGATATGACCTGCAACTCTACAAAACTGAGCCGAAAGCGATGAGTGCGTTTTTTAAATCCGGCAAACTATCGATTTTATCTGATGAAAGTTCGGAAGTTAAACTGTCGGCCTGGAATGCCTTAAAAACAGCATTGGTGCAGATACGGGTAATGGATTTGATGAACGCACCCGCCAACTATAAAAAGCCGGCAACGCTGGCGGAATGGGCCCGGAACTCTGGTGCGGAGAATGGATATTCGGTTCAGATATTGGAGAAAAAGCAATTGGAAGAACAGGGAATGCATGCCTTGCTGGCCGTAAATAAGGGGAGCGACGAGCCGCCGGTGATGATCGTTTCGGAGTATAAACCGGAGCATTATACGCAAACGGTGGCGCTGGTAGGTAAAGGCGTCACATTCGATACGGGCGGCATTTCCATTAAACCATCCGCCAATATGCATTTGATGAAAAGCGATATGGGCGGCGCGGCGGCGGTTCTCGGTACGGTTGAGCTGGCGGCACAGTTGCAATTGCCAATTCGGATAATCGGCGTAATACCTTCCACTGAAAATTCCGTCGATGGCTCGGCGATGAAGCCTGGTGATGTAATAGGTTCCTATGCCGGCAAAACGATCGAGGTGATCGATACCGATGCGGAAGGCAGGCTCATTCTGGCCGATGGCGTGCATTATGCGGTCAAAAATTATCAGCCGGATGTACTTATTGATCTGGCGACGCTTACCGGCAGCATTATCCAGACGCTCGGTTACGAGGCGGCTGGCCTTTTTACACCCAACGACACTCTTGCGGCAGCGCTCACCCAGGCTGCGGATGAAACCGGGGAGCGTTTGTGGCGACTACCGGTTTGGGATGAATATAAGGAGGAAATCAACTCCGACATTGCGGATGTGAAGAACTACCATGGCAAGCCGCTCGCCGGGGCGATCGTGGCAGCCAAATTTCTGGAAGTATTTACAGCCGGGCATCAGGCCTGGGCGCACCTTGACATTGCGGGAATGGCATTCGGGGACACTGACTTCGCGCCCGGCCGTGCCGGAACAGCCTATGGTGTCAGGCTGCTCATCAACTACCTCACGAAGCTGGCCGTTTAGCAATGGGACCGCGGGGTTGTTACGGAAATTTAACCGGGGCTTTTCTTGCCAAAATGGTTCTTTTTGCTAGATTTGAGAATATATGCTTATAGGCAACGCTTGTCCATGAAAGCAGTGACCGTCCACCAAACTTCGTTTTATGACCCGAACTCTGACTTTTCTCTGCATTTCCACCTATTTCAAAGGCAACGACTTTTTGAAGGCGCTTAAAGATGCCGGCAACACGGTATTTTTGATTACTGCCAAAAAACTGGAAAATAAACCCTGGGTCAGGGAAGCCGTGGATGAGTTTTTCTATGTGGAAGAGGAGGAAGACGGGACTTACAACATGAATGAGATCATCACAGGTCTCGCGTTTGTGATGCGTACGCGCCCGATCGACCGTGTCGTGGCACTGGATGATTTCGACGTGGAGAAAGCCGCGCATATCCGTGAATACTTCCGTATTCCGGGCATGGGGCAGACGACCGGCCGCTATTTCCGTGACAAGCTGGCCATGCGTACGAAAGCATTGGAATCAGGCATCCTTGTACCCGGCTTTTCAGCGCTTTTCAATGATGACCAGGTCAACCGGTTTATCGAGAAATATCCCGGCCCGTGGATGATCAAGCCGCGTTCGGAGGCGTCGGCATCAGGCATTCAGAAGCTGAGCACGGCTGAGGAACTTTGGAATACCATTCACGAACTGGGAGATAAGCGGCATGCCTACCTCGTAGAACAATACAAGCCGGGCGATGTCTACCACGTCGATTCGATCTCTTACAACGGGATTGTCATATTCTCATGGAACAGCAAGTACCTGGCCCCTCCATTCGACGTGGCGCATGGCGGCGGTATATTCCGCTCCGTTACCGTACCGCTGGATTCTTCCGAGGAACACGCGTTACAGACGCTCGCCGTGGATTTGCTTAAAGCTTTTGGACTGAAACACAGCGCTTCGCATACGGAGGTAATCCGTTGCTATGACGACGGGAAGTATTATTTTCTCGAAACATCGTCCCGCGTCGGCGGCGCGCATCTTTCGGAAATGGTAGAAGCGTCGTCGGGCATCAACCTCTGGAAGGAATGGGCACGGATGGAAACGGCCGAAGCCAAAGGGGAAAACTACAAATTGCCACCTGTCAGGAAAGAATATTCCGGCATTATCATTTCACTGGCGCGCCAGGAATGGCCTGATCTGTCGGTTTTCAACGATCCGGAGATCGTGTGGCGAATGAACGAACCTTACCATGTCGGCTTGGTCGTAAGATCCAAATCGCGCGATAAGGTGCTCGAACTGATGGATAAATATGCGGCCATCGTCCAGAAGAAATACCACGCCTCCGCGCCGGCACCGAAGAAACCGGCGCATTGACAACTATTTTTTGGGGATAGGCGCATTGGTAGCCAGGTAATTTTCCAGGCTTTTGAGCTGAGCGGTCCAATATTCCTCAAACATCCCGATCCATTGCCGGACTTCGCTGAACCCGTTCTGGTTCAGCACGCAATACCGTTCACGCCCTTTTTCTTCAATATTTATGAACCCCGCATTTTGCAGGATTTTGATATGTTTTGAAACCGCCGGACGGCTGATATCAAAATTCTCGGCAATCGCGGTGATCGAGCGCTTCTCTTTGGCCACCATCATCAATATTTCCCTGCGCCCGGGATCCGCGAGGGCCTGGAAAGGGTCCACAGTTTCCGTACTCATGCGAAATGTGCTTCAAAAGCCTTTTTGAAAGCTTTGTTGACAATTTTCTTCCAACCCATTTCCATGATGAAGCTGGTGAGCATATTCTTCGGTCCTGTAAATCCGGTATGTTCCAGCCGCAGCTCGGTACCTCCGTCTTTGGGTTCTAAGATCCACGTAACGACGGTTTCCAGCGTAGTAACACCCGGCTTTGGCCCTCCCTTGAAACTGTAAGAAAGCCGTTTCAGAGGCTCGATTTCCAGAATTTTGTGATACATAATCCCGTCCCAATTCTGTGCGGGCCGCGGCTTTTGCTGCGTCTGGCATTCAAATCCTATCTCTGGCTTGAAGTCCTTCATCGGGCTCCATTTAACAAGGATCTCCGGATTGGTAAGACATTCCCAGATCATTTCGGGAGGGTAAGGATAAAACCATTTGAGTTTAATATCGCGCTTCATAATGCGTAACTTTTTTGTTACACAAATTTATATGTAACTTTTTTGTTACGCAATTTTTAAGAAAAAGTTTTTTGTAGAAGTGTGTTACCAAATGGAAGATGAGACGTCTAAATGGGTGGATTAAAACATCACCAATATGGAAGAACTCGGAAAGTCGGAATTGCTAAGCGCAGTGAGGCAGCTTATTGATGAAAGCAGGCGAAGTGTAGCGTTAGCAGTGAATGCCGAGATAACTGTGCTGCATTATCGAGTGGGACAGCAGATCAACCAGGAAATTTTGAAAGACAGTCGGGCAGATTATGGTAAGAGGGTTTTACGCGAGTTGAGTGTCAGGCTCGTAGCAGACTATGGGCCAGGATGGAGCGAAAAGCATTTGCGGCATTGCATCAAGTTTGAGTCAGTTTTTCCTGACTATTCGATTGTCTCCGCGCTGCGGAGGCAATTCAGCTGGACGCATTTAAAAACGCTAATGTATATCGAGAATCCGGTGAAACGCGAGTTCTACATCGAAATGTGTAAAATTGAGCGATGGTCGTCCCGGCAGTTACAAGAGCGTATCCAATCCATGCTCTACGAGCGTACCGCCATCAGCAAAAAGCCGGAAGACGTGATCATCAACGACCTGGAAAAGCTCAAAACCGAACAAAAGCTGAATCCCGACCTGGTTTTCAAAGATCCTTACTTCCTGGATTTTCTGGGCCTGAAAGATGCGTATTCTGAGAAAGATCTTGAAGCTTCGATCATCGTGGAATTGCAGCGCTTCATCATTGAAATGGGCAGCGATTTTGCGTTCATGGCCCGGCAAAAGCGCATTACCATCGATCATCGCGATTATTTCATCGATTTACTTTTCTATCATCGACGACTCAAATGCCTCGTGGTAGTAGATCTGAAAATGGGCGAGTTCGAAGCCGGCTTTAAAGGACAGATGGAGCTTTACCTGCGGTTTTTGGAAAAATATGAGAAGGTAGAAGGCGAGAACGACCCGATCGGGTTGATACTGTGCTCCGGAAAGAGCAGCGAACATATCGAACTGATGCAGCTGGACAGAAGCAATATCCGCGTCGCCGATTATCTGACGGCTTTGCCTTCGCAACAGGTTTTGCAAGACAAATTGCATAAGGCCGTCGAGATCGCGCGGCACAAAATGGAGCAGCCCGATTTCCCGAAAACAAAAACAGGCCTGCCATTCGAATAGCAGACCTGTCGGTATGTTTTAGAAACTTCTTACATCAGTTTGAATGCCTGGCGGCCCAGCAATACCCAGCCACCCTTTGCCTTTTGGAATACCATTAGTACCCCAAGCTTCACCTGTGCCGGATCTTTGCCCTTGTTGTGGGTGTCTCCGAACAACTTGTGACGAACCAATGCCACATCGCCGGAAATGGAGATGGTCTGCTCGGTCAGGTCGATTTTGGTGAATTTGGATTCCTCACTTACGAGCGCACGGATGAATTCTTTCTGATCTTCCAAAAGGCCATTCGAATGTCCGTAGGAAAGCGAGGGCGAGGTGAGCTGCTTTAATTCGGCCTCGTTGGCGCTGATAATGGCAGTTTTGAGCTTTTCAACGGTCGCGGCAACGGCTTTTTCATCAGCACTTTGAGCAAAAACAAATGCATTGCCGATCAAGAGGAACGCAAGGAACAAGAATGGTTTTTTCATCGATAAATAAGGAATTAGGATTGAACTTCGGCTGTCAAATTTCGGCTGGCAAGTCTACAAGCGATCAGGTATGATAGCCGACGGCCGAAAGCCGAAGTACTATCTATATATCCACCCGCTCCATTTTTGGCGAGAAAACGTGCATTACTCCCCATGCAAGCAGGTATGCAAACCCGCAGATGATGAAGATGACATTGTATCCGCCGCCAATGTTCCCCGCTGCCTTGTAGTTATCCAGAATGATCCCTACCAAAAGAGGAAACAGGATACCACCTACTGATCCGGCCATTCCGCCGATTCCGACGACCGAACTTACAGCCTTTTTAGGAAACATATCCGAAGCCGTCGTGAAAATATTTGCGCTCCAAGCCTGGTGCGCCGCCGCCGCCAGACTGATCAGGATCACTGCCTGCCAGATATTGGTGGTGTATTGGGCCAGCATAATGGGCGTGACAAGAAACGCGAAAATCAGCATGGATGTCTTTCTTGCCCTGAACACCGGCCAGCCTTTTTTGATAAAATAACCCGACAGATACCCGCCGCCAATGCTGCCGATGGTGGTGGCTGTGTAGACCATCACCAGCTCGGGACTCGGTTTGGAAAGATTGAGCTTGAATGCTTCTGCGAAATAGGAAGGCAGCCAATAAAGGAAAAACCACCAGATCGGGTCGGTGAGCATTTTGCCGAATACAAAGGCCCAGGTTTGGCGGACTTTGAATAGTTGCAGCCATTTGACGGGCGCTTCTTTGCTGGTATCGGGTTCATTATCGCTGTGAATGTAGTCGAATTCGGCTTGGTTAATGCGGTTCTGCTTCGCTGGAACTTCATAATAGAACCACCAAAATATCAACCAAACAAAACCAATTGCACCGGTAATCAGAAATGCCTCCTGCCAGCCATACGCGCCCAGGATCCATGGTACCATAATTGGCGCCACGACGGCCCCGATGTTGGCCCCTGAATTGAAAATACCCGTTGCCAATGCCCGCTCCTTCTTTGGAAACCATTCGGCGGTGGCCTTGATCGCCACCGGGAAGTTGCCTGCCTCGCCGAGGCCGAGCATGGCCCGCATCAACCCGAAGCTGAATGTACCCGTGGCGACAGCATGCAGCATCGCAGCAATGCTCCAAATAACCACCGAAATGACATAACCGATTTTAGTGCCAATTTTATCAATGATAGCCCCGAAACCGATCAGTGAAACGGCATAGGCAGTTTGAAATGCCATTACAATGTGGCTGAAATCGGATTCCGACCAGCCGAAATCGGCTTCCAGCGTCGGTTTGAGCAGCCCCAGTACCTGCCGGTCGAGGTAATTGATAGTCGTTGCACAGAATAGCAGCGCTACGACGCGCCAACGGTAGCTTGTTTTCGGGGTCTCCACTCGGAGTTCCGCGGGTTCAGGATTGTGAGAGAGCATATTCCGTTCTTTCTAGAAGCGTTTTAAGTGTTTCAATGATACCGTTTTGCGCAATGGATTGTAAATGTGTTACAACCGAACCGTGGACAGAACCGATTTTATTCAAATCGCGGCCCCAGATCGATTGTTCTTTCAGTATCACCTGCACCATGTCGGGCAGCGATGCCATTTGCCATTTCTGGTAAAAGAATGGGGCTTTCGGGTCCTGGATCAGGTAAGGGACGCCGTCCAACCGGCCGTAGTAACTGTCGCCCTCTTTTTTAACAGCTTTCATAAAATGAATGAAAACCGCCAGCCCGAACGTCATGTACTCCGGCGGGTAGCCGTTTTTTGCTTCGTAGTTAAGAAAAGTTGGTATAACCCGTGAAAGAATTTTTGCTGAATAGTTCTGATTGATATTGAACCACTTATGTAAAATATGCGGGTTCCGGAAACGATCGGCGACCTGGCGGCTGAATGCCAGTGCCACATTCGGGCGGACATCGTAAGGAATGGCCGGGGCAATTTCGCTTTCCATTAAATGCGTGATGAATGCCGAGAAAAACGGGTCGTTCATGGCCTCCACAACGGTTTTGAAGCCGCACAAATGCGCAAGCCCGCCGCCTAATGTGTGCGCGCCATTCAGCAACCGGAGTTTGAGTTCGCGGTATTGTTCAATATCCGGCTCGATGATCAGCCCTTCGTCGACTCCGTAAAAGCCGATCTTCTGGCGGATGCGTTCGTCGCCTTCGATCGCCCAGAGGTGGTAATGCTCGGTGGTGATCAGCAGCTCGTCGCGGTAACCCAGTTCTTCTTCCAGCTCTTTCAGCCGCGTTTCGTCGGGTGTGCCTGGTACAATGCGGTCCACGAGTGAATTACAGAAGAAATTGCATTGCTCAATCCAATCGATGAAAGTGCTTTCCAACCCGTTGCGATGGGCGAGTTCGAGGATGATGGATTCGAGTTTCTTTCCGTTGTCGGCGATCAGTTCTGTCGGGATAATGACCACGCCGAAGTCGGCATTGCCGCTGAATGCCACGTAGCGCGCGTATAGAAATGCGAGTAGTTTGCCGGGAAACGACACCGGCGGCCATTGGTAAATATCGTCCTGTACGAGCTGAATGCCGGTTTCCGTAGTATTGGAAATCACTACGCTCACGGCGGGATTCTTGGCCAGGTCGAGCACGAGCGACCATTGTGTTTTAGCCGAAAGTACCCGGCTGATAGCCGAAGAAATGATGTTTTCTTCCTTCGCTTCGCCGTCCTGAATGCCCCGCGAGCAGATGGTGTAGAGGTTGTCCTGCCGCTCGAATGCCTTGGTATCGCCCTGATCGGTGGATTTTACGACCACAATGCGACCGTTGAAAATGCCCTGGCGGTTGGCTTTATCGATGAAATAATCGGCCAGGCCGCGGAGAAATGCGCCGGTGCCGAACTGCAACACTTTTTCGGGCAGCTGGAAAACGGAATCATCTGCCACGACCACCGCGGGCTGGCTCCTGAGCTGGCGAAGGTTTTCCCGGAAGAGATGGCCCATAATGTTGAGATTTACTTTTTAACAACCTGTTTCAACAACCAACCGGCGAGGTCTTTGCCAGCTTCAAAATTCTCGAAGCTAGTATCGATCCTTCTGCCGTCAACATATTCATTATAAAGCCAAGGGTCGCCGACGGCGAACACAGTGCCTTTTCCGTATTTCGAAATCCCGAAAATGACGTCGCCGTGGTCGGTCAGCAAAGGTTTTGCGGGGGGCGTCAGGCTGAGCGGTGAAAGCTCTTTGATATAAATTTTTTCAGTGGTTTTAAAAACCGATTTTGCGTCGGCGGGGATCATCAGTTTGCCTTGCTCAAACTGTGTTCCCTGTACCATGTTCCGGTTCTTATTGGTGAATTGAATACCGAATTTGCACGCCAGCCTGTTGAAATGCGGGATTTCGCAATTGGCGGTGTCGTTCGCCATCAACACCAGCACACCGCCCGCTTTCACCCACTGTTCGATCTCCGCAATGGATTTGTCGTCGATGAAATGCGGCTCCGGGGTTTCTTTTTTAGTGTCCGGGTCGACGATGATGTAAATGTCAATGCCTTTCAGATTGGCAGTGTTTGGAGCGGCCGGGAGCGAAACTGTTTTGGCGCCCAGCTCGCGGAAAGTATTCCCCCAAAGCCAGAACCCCGAATGCATCCGGTCCTCCCAGGTGTAATGAAACTGCTCGGGAGCGCCGGTTAGGTCCTTGCGGGTTTCGTGGTTGAAATAGTAATCCAAGCCTACTGTCTTGCCTTTGCCAACGGTATTTTCGGCCGCAATCTCCATTTCCACACTCGCAAAAATGAATGGCCCGATGCCTTTTAGGTCGTTCTTCCGGATGGGTTCGCTGAGGTAGTATTCATAAGTGCCATCGCGGTAAGGTGTGCCGCCGAGGCCACCTACGCTCACGGTTTTGTTCAGGCTGAGCGATCCGTTAGCTTCTTTTTCTACAAAATTTTGGAGAATTCCCTGATAACCTTTCTTGGCGGTTGCTGTGAATTTTTCAGGAATGTAGCCCATACGGGCACCTTTCGCGAGCGCATATACGAACATACACGAGGCCGATGCTTCCAGGTAGTTGCCAGTCCGACTACCCTGGTCGATTACCTGGTACCATGCGCCGGATTGCGGGTCCTGGTACTTTGCCAGAACGGGCGCCAACCTTTGCAGATAGCCGATCAGCTGTGCCCTGCCGGGATGTTCCCGCGGCAAATAGTCAAGTACATCCACGATCGCGATCGCATACCAGCCGATGGCACGCGCCCAGAAACTCGGTGAGCGGCCAGTCTTTTTATCGGCCCATTTCTGCTCCCGGCTTTCGTCGTAGGCATGGTAAACGAGGCCTGTTTTTTCGTCTACCGCATATTTTTCAATCAAAGCAAATTGCTTTACAATGTCGTCGAAATGTTCGGGATGATGGAAAATGAGGCTGTACTCCGCCGCAAATGGCTCGCCCATGAAAAGGCCGTCGAGCCACATCTGGTTAGGATAGCGCTTTTTGTGCCAGTAACCGCCCTCTTTGGTGCGCGGCTGCTCTTCCAGTTGCTTCCAGAGCAGGTCGGCGGCTTTTTTGTATTTGTCTTTATCAGGCTGCGACTGCTGGTAAAGTGTCAGCAATGCGCGGCCGGGAGGAATGTTGTCGATATTGAATTCATCGGCACGATAGGTGCGGATGCTGCCGTCGGGACGCACGTACTGGTCGATGTCCTTTCGGATGTATTCGAAATACTTGCCTTCTCCCGTCCGGTACCACACTTTTTCGATGGCTTTCAGCATCAACCCCTGCTCGTAGTCCCATTTCGTTGCCGTATTCTTGCCGACCAGAATGGAGTCTTTGTGATTGGCTATAAAAGAATCGACCATTTGCCGGGAAAGCGGTAGTTCCTGCGCAAACGACCCGTGCGCCGCAAGGCAGGTGAACAAAAATCGACAAAAGCGGGGTAGAGAAATGGTCATCCGGAATAGGTTATACCTTTGAAATACTTACAAAATCCTCCCGCATGGGCGTAAAAATATCCACGAGCATACCCGCTGAAAGACACAATGCACCATGCACGACGTGGGGTGGAATGTAATACACATCGCCCTGCGCCATCACCTGTTTCCGCTCCCCGATCGTGATCTCGAATTCGCCACTTTCCACATAGCTCATCTGCGTGTGAAAATGGCTGTGCAATGTACCTATGCCGCCTTTTTCAAATGCGACTTTGACCATCATCAGGTTGTCGTCGTAAGCCATGATCTTGCGTTTCAAGCCTCCGCCAAGGTCTTCCCAGGCGAGCTCGCTATCGGCGACGAATTCTTTTGCTTTGAGTGCTTCCATCATCTGAGATCGCCGATTAGTACCGGGTCCATATCTGTATAATCTTTGTTTTCACCGGCCATTCCCCATATAAATGCGTAATTGGACGTCCCGCAGCCCGAGTGGATAGACCATGGTGGTGAAATCACTGCCTGCCGGTTGGACACCCATAAATGCCGGGTTTCCGAAGGTTCGCCCATTAAATGCAATACCCGCTGGTTTTCAGGCACATCAAAATAGCAATAGGCTTCCATACGCCTGTCGTGCACGTGGGAAGGCATGGTATTCCAAACGCTGCCCGTTTGCAGCACCGTCAGTCCCATGACGAGCTGGCTGCTCTGGATGCCGTCTATATGAATGTACTTGTAAATGGTGCGGTGGTTTGACGTTTCCATACTTCCGACGGTCGCCGGCGTCGCATCTTCCTTGGTGAACAACCGGGTAGGGTAGGTTTGATGCGCTGGCGAGGATAGCAGATAGTAAGCGGCCGGTTCGGCAGGATCGTTGCTGGTAAGCAGCACTTCTTTGGTACCTTTCCCCACATACACGCAACCCAGCTTACTGATCGCGAAATGCGCACCGTCGGCAATAACCTCACCATCGCCACCGATATTGATAATGCCGATTTCGCGTCTTTCGAGGAAATAAGAGGCTTTCAATGCATCGAATACTGGAATCGCAAGCGGAGTGGCAAGCGGAATGGCGCCGCCGATAATGACGCGGTCGTAATGGCTGTACACGAAATGGATCTCGCCATCCCTGAAAATATCTTTCACCAGAAAATTATCCCGTAATGTTTCCGTATCCATTTGGGAAACTTCTCTGCGACTGCTTTCGAATCTGATCTGCATGTTTTGCGGCAACTTTTTGAATTTCTTTTTTACTATCAGAATTAACTACCGCCCCATCCAGCCGCCGTCGACGGTCAATGTCGTTCCATGCACGTAGCTGGCGGCTTCCGATGCGAGGAAGAGCGCTGGGCCCTTGAAATCTTCCGGTAATCCCCACCGCCCCGCCGGGATGCGGTCGAGAATCGACTTGCTGCGGACCGGATCGTTGCGTAATGCTTCGGTATTGTCCGTATTAATGTACCCCGGTGCGATGGCGTTCACATTCACCCCCTTACCGGCCCATTCGTTGGCTAGTGCCTTTACCAAACCACCGATAGCGCTTTTCGAAGCTGTATAACCGGGTACATTGATGCCGCCCTGGAATGTGAGCAGCGATGCTGTAAAAATGATCTTGCCCGATCCCCGTGCGATCATTTCCTTCCCCAGTTCGCGGGCGAGTATGTAAGGTGCATCGAGGTTAATGTTCAGCACCCGATCCCAGTACTCGTCGGTATGCTCGGCAGCGGGTTGCCGCAGTATGATACCGGCGTTGTTTATAAGAATGTCGATCACCGGATGGTCTTTTTTTACCTGGGTAATAAACCCATACAGCTTCTCCCGATCGCCCAAATCGGTCTGGTAGGGATAAAATTTCCTGCCAGTTTGCCGGATGGCGCGTTCCGTTTCGCTACCTTCCTTGAATTCCGAGGACGCTACACCGATCATGTCAGCACCGGCTTCGGCCAGCGCTTCGGCCATGGCCTTTCCGATACCACGGTTGCAGCCGGTTACCAATGCAGTTTTACCGGTCAGGTCAAATAAATTAACGGTGTTCATGAATGAGTTTGCAATTTGTCTTTTTCGGGGTATCCGATAATTTTAGCGTCGGTAGAGAATAGACCCCAGCCGAACGATGTTAGACTGAATAATCAGAAAAATCAAATAACGAATTGTCTTTTTTTGTGCAATCGTTATCGGGAACGTTGTCAGTTGACCCGGATAGATGTAAATTTTGAGATAATTTGACAGGTGGGCAGGGAAAGGCTGAGGAGTAAAGGATATTTTGAAACGAATAATAAGTTGGAGTAAACCAATTTTCTATTGGAAACCATCACCATAAAGGATATTGCAAAGGCACTGAATCTGTCGACTTCGACGGTCTCACGTGCATTGAGAAATAGCTACGAGATAAACCCTGAAACCAAAAAGCTGGTAATGGAATACGCGGAGCGGATGAATTACCGTCCCAATCCCATTGCATTGAGCTTGAAGGACAGCAAGAGCAAGTCGATTGGCGTCATCATTCCCGAAATTGCTAACCATTTTTTCTCACAGCTCATCAACGGGATCGAGTCCATCGCTTATAACCTGGGCTATCATGTGGTGATTTTTCAAAGCCATGATTCGTATGAAAGAGAGGTAGCGAATACGAATTATTTGGTTTCCAGGAGAGTGGATGGATTACTTGTCTCTTTGGCAAGCCTTACCACCAATCTCGTGCACTTTCAGGAGTTGATGGAAAAAGGGCTGCCGATTGTGTTCCTCGATCGCGTACCCAATGATATCGAGACGCATAAGGTGGTGGCCGACAATTTCACGGGAAGCTACGAGGCTACGGAGCACCTCATTCTCTCAGGCCGCAAACGCATCGCACACCTTACCAGCCCTATTTATTTGTCGATCACTACCGAACGGCTGGCTGGCTACAAAAAGGCGCTGGAAGATTACGGGATTCCTTTCGACGAATCGTATGTGAAGTATTGCCTGTATGGCGGCAAAATCGAGGCGGAAAACGAAGCGGCCATCGAGGAAATGCTGAGTTTGCCCGAACCTCCCGACGCCATATTTACGGCGAGCGATCGGCTTACTACCGGCTGTATGTCGGTATTTCAAAGAAAAGGTATCCGTGTGCCGGAAGAAATCGCGATCGTCGGTTTTACCAACATCAGCGTGGCTAATTTGCTCAATCCGCCTTTGACGACTGTGATGCAACCCGCCATGGAAATGGGACAGCAGGCGGTGGAATTACTGATCCGGTTGATCGAGCATCCGCAAAAAGATGAGAAATTCGAAACGCGCTCGCTTAAAACTGCACTGACAATACGGGCTTCGTCTGTTGGAAAATCCGTAGTTTAGGGCAAAAACCACATTACGGATGATCAGCCTGCGCATCGATGGAGCATTGTTCAATTACAGGGTCGCTGGCGTGGCGGTACTGAATGGGAAGGTGCTTTTGCATAAAACCCCCTCCGACAATTTCTGGACGCTCCCCGGCGGACGTTGCGAGCTATTTGAATTTTCAAAAGATACGCTGCAACGCGAAATGCAGGAGGAAACCGGTATGGACGCCGAAGCAGGCGACATGCTGTGGGTTTCCGAGAATTTTTTCCTGTATAATGGAGACAAATACCACGAGATCGGTTTTTATTTTGAAATGCAAATCAAAAACCTGCCCAACCAGGATGATTTCCTAGGTTCGGAAGGACAGGATGAGCTATTGTTTCACTGGCACGATGTGAGCGACTTGCATTCAATCAGGGTCTACCCGGAATTTCTTGTAGAGGTTTTGGCTAAAAAGCCCCTCGAAAAAGGACATTTCAGCTCCGCTTTCCGCGACCTGGACGTCCCTATTCAGTCATAAACCGCCAGGTGACATTGCCTATCGTATTCGGTTTGCCATTTTCCGGTCCTGAAATACTGCCTTTGAGTTGTCCGCCGGGCTGCCGTTCAACTTGGACAGTACGCCAGGAAAATGCTCCTTTTTCGTAAGCGAATGTCTCGCCGTCGTCGTCGTATAGCTTATAGCTGGAATTTTTTTCACCATAATGTCGGATTTCAATGTCCGTTTTTGCCCCCGAACGCGGCGCGTGGAGCGCGGGCGGCATCATAGGGATAATGCCTCCGTCTTTGACGAAGACGGGAATCTGGTCCAATCCCGGGGAAATGGTGATCACCTCGCCGTCGCCTGCTAATTTGCCCGTGTAGAGATCGTACCATTTGCCTTTGGGTAAAATGACTTTGCGCGAAGTTTGCCCCGTAAAAAGCGGTGCTACCAGCAGGTATTCGCCCGCCATATACTGGTCTTTCACCTCGCGGGTTACTGCTTCTTCATAAGGGTTTTCTTCCAGGTTGGTGGCCGTCTTTTCCTTTTTCATATTTACCCCAAAACCTTCTTCCAGGTTCATCCCGCGGAAAGGCGGCGTGCCATTGTAATGGTATTTGGCAAATTCGGAGTACCAATAGGGCATCATCCGCATCCGCAGCTCGGCCAATGCCTTGATTTGCGGTGCTACTTCCGGAAAAGTCCAGGGCTGCATGCTGCTCGACCACGCATTAATCATCGCCATGGGAGAGAAGCACACCGTTTGAAAGCGCCGCAGCCATTCTTCGGCGGTTTTCGAAGCGCGTACCTCGGGCGTCCAAAGTACACCCGCAAAGCCGCTGTTGATAAGCGCCGTGATGAAGTCTTCGTGACTGTAATTGTCATTGTAAATCACATAAGGGAACGACGCTCCGCCTGCGTTGGATGCACGCACGAGCCCATACGTGCGCATGTTGTTGCGACGGAACATCTCAAAACTGTGTTTCTGAACGAGCAACCCGTAAGTCTGACGGATTTGCTCCGAGGAGCGGCCGGACGGGAAAGTGGCCACATCGGGCCAGAGGTATGAGTCGAAGCCATCGACCTCATCGATCTTATAGCCGCTCACGCCGATTTTTACGTGCTCTTTTTCAAACTGATCGAACAGGATTTTACGGGCCTGTGGCATAGAAAGGTCGGGCACAATGCCGTTCCACACCGTGTGCGTGCCGGTATAGGGCAATATAGGTTTGTAAATGGAAGCATCCGGAGAAACATAAGGATTCGTCCAGAGATTGATTTTGACACCCATTTTATCCATATCCTTCACAAAACCCGCCGGATCGGGGAAGCGTGAGTGGTCCCATTCAAATGTGCAGGGGTAGGATTTGGTTTGCCAGCCCGGTTCGAGGCCGATGAAATCGAGCGGGAACCCTTTGTCTTCAAATGCTTTTGCTTCCTGTTTCACCTGATCGGCGGTATAGAGCCGGTGGACGCGCTGTGTAAAACCCAGCCCCCAACGCGGCGGCAAGCAGCCTCCGCCACTCAGCAGGTTGAAACGTTCGATCGCATTGACGGGTTTGGGTCCTGCAAAAACGTAGATTTCAATGCCTTCCGCCGGTATCAGCATTTCCACGGCGTCGGAATAGGGGTGCGCTTCCCAGTTTTTGTCGGTATTGCGGTCCATGATCTTCGGCGGGTTTTTACTATCCTTGCGCACACCCGAGCCTGCGTAAACATCAATGTATTTCGCAGAATTGACAAACACACCATAACCCAGCGACGACACGTAAAATGGCACCGGTGCATGCGTACGGCCGTTGTCGGACTTGCCGTAATGGTCGGTGTGGAGTTGCATAATGCGGCCACGCTGGTGGATAGTCTGGAAATTGAGCCCGAAGCCGTAGAGCTGCTCGTTTCTTTGCAGCGGCAGGCGCAGGTAGGATTTGCCGTTGTTCAACTGAAACGAAATGGCCGACTTATCAAGCGGGAACTCCTGCCGGGATAGCTTCTCCATGGCTGGCGACGCCACCGATTCCGCCGCTTTCAGCAGATCGTAAGCGTCGGGTTTGCCTGCGGTGCCCTTCCAGACGCCGGGATGGATTTCTTTCCAGGTGATATTCTGCCCGAATAGCAGGGCGGGAATGAGGAGGAGCAGCAGAATAGAAAAAGCTTGTTTTAGGCGGCGCATGGGGTTCAGTGGGATTTTGATTGATATTATAAGCACCTATCGAATATTTATACTAAAAAATTATGGTGGTAAAATAAGTCTATTAAATTTGTAGGATATATAGATTAATAATAAATTTGAGCTTCGAAATCAGAAGACCCCTGGCATTATGTACTACGAAATTGAAGACGAACTGGGCAACGTATCCACTTTGCAACTCAAACAACGGGTAGCGGAAGAGCAGACCGAGCCACCGAAAGAGGGCGATCTGGCGCCGCTATTCTATCTCCGGAACGAGGACGGCTTCCCGGTGACGTCGCTTACGAACGCTTCGCCCGACAGCGAATTGCGGTCTATTCTGGATCTGGTAAAATTTAAACCGCTGGTACTGAGTTTCTATTGCAACTGTTGGGGGAGCTACGCACCGAAGCACCTCGAAGGCATTAAGGCGCTTGCCCCGCAGGTGGAGGCATTGGGCGGGCAGCTGCTGATATTGACGAACGAATCCCAAAAGGAAATCGAGCGGATTGGCAGGAAGCTGGATGCCGGGGTGCCGATTTATCATGATAAAAACTACAATGTGGCACGCTCCTATGGCGTATATTCAGAAACTTCCCCGATCTGGGACCGCATTGCCGGAATTTCAGAGGAGGTTTTCACGCCGTCGCTTTTCGTCCTGGGCCGCGATCGTCGTGTCGGATATGCATTCATCGATGAAAACTTTGATAATGTGCCCGACATAAAAACCATTTTGAAGGCGGTGTACGACGGCCGCTAACGGAATTTACATACTTTGGCATTCTTACCGTGTCAGCCTGGCAACCATGCATTATATTTGGTTTTGCCGCTGACACGGTATTTGTTTCATACGATTTTTGGATATGTTATTGAAAAACAGGTTGCGATCGAAACTTCCCAATGTCGGGACTACCATTTTTACTAAAATGTCGGCGCTGGCCGAAGAACACAAGGCGCTGAACCTGGCACAGGGCTTTCCGGAGTTCGATTGCTCGCCTGATTTGCAGCGACTGGTAGATAAGTACATACGGTCGGGAAAAAACCAGTATGCCCCAATGCCTGGCGCATTGCCGCTGCGGGAAGCAATCGCGAAGAAGACTTTTGAGGCATCCGGCCGGGAATATCACCCGGTAACCGAGATTACCATCACGAGCGGTGCTACCGAGGCATTATTTGTGGCGATCAGCACGGTGGTGCATCCCGGCGACGAGGTGATTGTTTTTGAGCCAGCCTATGACAGCTATGTCCCGGCGATTGAGCTTAGCGGTGGAATCCCTGTTTTTGTAACGCTTGAACCCCAATACGATTCGATAGACTGGGAGGCTGTGAAGTCGCGCATTACGGAAAAAACACGCGCGATTATCATCAATACGCCACATAACCCGACGGGGAAGGTCTGGGCAGCATCGGATTTACGGGCGCTGGCTTCACTGGCAGAAGAGCACGACCTGATCGTTATCAGCGATGAGGTTTACGAATACATTGTTTTCGATGGCCGTGATCATATTTCGGTGGCATCCATTCCCTCGCTTGCGGAGCGCAGCTTCGTTTGCGGATCATTCGGGAAGACATTTCATACCACGGGCTGGAAACTTGGTTATTGTCTGGCGCCTGCACATCTTACCTCCGAGTTTCGTAAAATACATCAGTTCCTCGTGTTCAGCGTGGTAACACCCTTTCAATTTGCGGTAGCCGAATACCTCGGCGAGCCTGAGCATTACTTGTCGCTTTCCGCATTCTACGAGCGCAAGCGCGACCTGTTTAATGAAGCGATCAGGGATATTGGTTTTGTACTTAAACCATCCGAGGGCAGTTTTTTTCAGAATGTTTCCTACGAAAATCTTTCGGAGGAAAACGACCTGGCACTTGCCGAGCGGCTGACGAGGGAAACCGGCGTCGCCTCCATTCCCGTCTCTGCATTTTATGCCGTGGAAACAGATTTCAAAACGCTGAGATTTTGCTTTGCCAAGAACGACAACACCTTGCTGAAAGCCGCAGAATTACTGAATACAGCGCGTTGGTAAATGGTATTCCGAATTACGGTAGCACTTACTTCTTGAATAATAATGCCTTAATCGGCTGAATCCGTGTGATGATGAGCGTCGGGATGAGGAGAATTGCCGCGGTGATAATAACCGTAACGACGTTGACTATCGCGAAAATACCCCAGTCGAATACGATAGGGACGGTGTCCATATAGTAATTGATCGGGTCGAGCGGGATTAGTTTGAATTGATATTGCAGCCAGCATAACAGCAACCCGGCTACGTTGCCTATGAGGATGCCTTTGCGGACCATATCGAGGCCGACCTGGAAAAAAATCATCCTGATTTGCCGGTTCGGGCTTCCAAGTGTTTTGAGCAATCCGATCAGCGGCGTCCTTTCCATGATCATGACCAGCAGGATCGAGATCATATTGAAGCAGGCGACGAAAAGGATAAGCACGAGAAAAACGGCAGTGTTGCGGTCGAGCAGGATGAGCCAGTCGAAAATCTGCGGAAACAGGCTGGTGACTTTTTGCAGGAACAGTCCCGGGGGAAGTTCACGCCGGAGTTTATGAGTCACCAGGTCGAGGTCGTAAAAATCTTTGAGGTAAATTTCGTAAGTACCGACGGAATCCGGCCCCCATCCATTGAGCCGCTGTACCAGGCCAATATCCCCGATGATCAGGTTGTTATCAAACTCCTCCATCTCGGTTTCATAAATACCCGTAATGACCAGTTTACGCGGCCTTGGCGGATTTTGGAGCGAATACATGATCACATCGTCGCCGGTTTTCAGGCGCATTTGGGTCGCTATTTTCCGGCTGATCAGGATTTCGGAAGAATAGCCGTATTTAATGGAGGAAGAATCCGTGCGTCCGATCAGCTTGCCATCGACGAGGTTCGGTTTGAACGTCTCCCAGTCATAATCCTTACCCACGCCTTTCAGAATGACCCCTTTGATTTCATCCGGTGTTTTCAGGATACCCGATTTATGGGCCACGGCCTGCCAGCGCCTTATCTCCGGAATGGTAGGTAGCACTTCCGATACCGGATTTTTCAGTGGCAGCGGTCCTTCCTCGTAGGTATTGCCCTGTGAAAACGCATTTACATTGATATGCGCGCTGAAAAGGAATATTTTTTGCTGGATGGTTTGCTTAAAGCCCAACAGGACGGCAAAAGCGATGATTCCCACTGCAACACCAATGGCGATACTGGCTACTCCGATCCGCGAAACTGTGGCAGAAAAAGATCCTGCTTCGTTATGGCGTATTCGTTTGGCGATGAATGAGGGAAACTGCAAGAGGAATCTGTTCTTTAAATTAGTTGTTGACAAAAATAGGAAAAAACCTTAGCGGTTCGAAAAACGCAATTTTTTATTAAGTTGCCTGCTTTGATTTATCACACAGACATTACCAAGTCGAAAACCATACCACCGTCCATGCCATTGATTAAAGTCGCTTCCGGAGTTGTAAACCAGACACCCATGGCCTGGGAGGCCAATACCCGAAATATCGTCGACGCGATCAGGGAAGCCCGGAAGCAGGATGTAAGCCTGTTGTGCCTGCCCGAACTGTGTATTTCGGGCTATGGTTGTGATGACTATTTCTTCGCGCCCGATATGGTTGAACAGGCGCAACGGTGCCTGCTCGAAATAGCCGAAGAAACGGCGGGGATAATCGTGGCGGTGGGCCTGCCGCTCCGGCACAATGGCAGCCTGTACAATGCGGCATGCCTGATTTCCAACAAGCAGATCGCCGGATTTTACTGCAAGCAAAATCTGGCCAACAACGGCATTCATTACGAAGCGCGGTGGTTCAGGCCATGGCAGCCCGGCGTAGTGGAAAGCATCGAAGTCAACCAGATGTTTTACCCGATCGGTGATGTGATTTTTGATGTTGCGTCAGGCCCGATCCTCGGTGGTTCGCACGGCGTGAAGATCGCATTTGAAATTTGTGAGGATGGCTGGGTAGCCAACCGTCCTGCACGCAGGCATTATGAGCGTGGGGTGGACATTATCCTGAACCCGAGCGCGAGCCATTTTGCATTTAACAAATTTATGGTGCGTGAAAAACTGGTAGTAGATGCTTCCAGATCGTTCTCATGCAGCTACATTTATACAAATCTCCTTGGTAACGAAGCTGGAAGGGCGGTGTACGACGGCGACGCGATGATTGCTTCCAATGGCGATCTGCTGGCATCCAGCCCGCGGTTCAGTTATGAGGATTATGTGATCACAACGGCCGTTATCGATACGGAATACACCCGACTGAGTCAGGTTCAGAGTAAAATCGCAATTCCTTCAAAAGAGCGGACGTGGAGAATACCCGCCCGCTTCGATTTTCCGGAGATTGAGCCGGTACTACCTCAGATTCCTGATATTGAGCCGTTTGAAAAAGGTGGTGCAATAAAGGAAGAGGAGTTTGCAAGGGCTGAATGTCTTGCATTGTTTGATTACCTGAGGAAAAGTCGTTCGAATGGTTTCACCATATCGCTTTCCGGCGGGGCCGATTCCTGCGCCTGCACAGCATTATGTGGGTTAATGATCCGGTTGGCCGATGAAAGTATCGGTATGGACCGTTTTAAGCAGAAATTATCGTATATCAAGGAAATTCAGTCGGCCAAAACAGAAGAGGATCTTGCCAAAGTTTTGATCCACAATATTTACCAGGGAACAGAAAACAGCTCTACCGACACGCTGGGATCCGCGCAGTCGCTGGCGGAATCGATCGGTTCCACATTCTATAATGTGAATATCAATGGCCTTGTCGAAACCTATAAAGGGCTGATCGAAGACCAGATAGGTCGGAAACTGACCTGGGAACAGGATGATATCGCATTGCAGAACATCCAGGCGCGCGTGCGTGCCCCGGGCGTGTGGCTGCTGACCAACCTGACGAACCACCTGTTGCTCGCCACTTCGAACCGCTCGGAGGCGGCCGTTGGGTATGCTACGATGGATGGCGACACTTCGGGCAGTATCAGTCCGCTTGCGGGGATCGACAAGCATTACCTGCGCCAATGGCTCCGCTGGCTCGAAACGGTGGGCTGCGAGGTAAAAGGCAAGCACATACGTATCGAAGGGTTGAAAAAAGTGAACAGCCTGCAACCGACCGCAGAACTCCGCCCACTCGCACAAACCCAGACCGACGAAGCAGATTTAATGCCATACGAGTTCCTGAACGACCTGGAAGGGCTCGCTATCCGTGACAAAAAGTCGCCTGTGGAGTCTTACAAAAATCTGTATGTACGCTACAAAGGCATTTACAGCGTCGAACAGTTGCTGGGCTGGACGGAGCGTTTCTTCAAACTCTGGAGCCGCAACCAATGGAAGCGCGAGCGTTATGCCCCGTCATTCCACCTCGACGACCGTAACCTCGACCCACGTTCATGGTGCCGCTTCCCGATCTTATCCGGAGGTTTTGAAAAGGAGCTAACCGAGCTACGCGCCTATGTGAACGGCGCTGCCGTGCAGAACGGAAGGAAGCGGATCGGGTTTTAATGGAGGAGAGGTGTAGAATTGCTATATTTATGAAAATAACCACATAAGATCATGGCTACATTAACCGTAGAGGTGGATGACAAGGAGCTACGTTTTTTACGTGACCTTTTGAACAAGTTTCCCTTCGTGAGAGTAAGCGAAGAGACGGAGGAGGACTCGTATGAAGAAGTCCGTGAAAATATCAGAGAGGGAGTCAGGCAGATGGCTTCGGTTGAAAAAGGCGACTTGAAAACCCGCCCGGCAAGAGAGTTCTTGAAGGAATTATGAAATTTGAAGTCGAGGCTTTACCGAATTTCGAAAAAGAAGCTAAGAGACTCAAGAAGAAATTTAATTCATTAGGAAGCGAACTCCTGGACTTGATAGAACAGCTTGAAATTGATCCATTCATTGGGACGGCGCTTCCGAGGGCTTTTATAAAATCAGGTTATCGATCAAGTCTAAGGGAAAAGGGAAGCGTGGCGGAGCGAGGGTGATTACCAATGTGAAAGTCGTTCAGAACAAATTGTACCTGGTGTCCATTTATGACAAATCCGAGCAATCGGATATTTCGGATGAAGAAATGAGCAGGCTTTTGGGAGAAATACGCTGAGCATTTTCATCAGATCTTATTCAAAAACCGTATCCCTGCCTGAAATCCAACCCAGCCGTAATTCCTTGTAGAACTATCGGGCTTTTTCCCTAACCAGACGGGAGAAAGCCCTTTTTTTGCTTCTGTCTTAATTAATCCTGCATCTTTGGCAAAAAAAGTGCTGAGCGAAGGGCCGACGAACAATGCGAAGCGGGACCCAATTTTCTTTTCGATCGCCAGGGCGAATTTTACGATTCCCTGGTTGATGTCGTCGTTTCGGTCGGTGTTTAAAAATACGAAGCTGCCGGTAAGATCTGCATTGGCGCTCCAACCTCTACCCAGACGTTGTGCCGTACCGAATCCATAACCGATGGTAAGCAGCGGCTTGTCTTTTGCATCCCCATTGAAACCGAGGTTGAAAATGTTGTAAAACCGCTCTACGCCCGTTTTGAATGCAGTATTGAAATAGTTGAACTCATCGGTCGAGAACTCGTAGCGGCGGTACCCATTACTGTGCACCCAGCTAAACAGCCCGAAAGGCACTTTTCCGGTAGAATCCGCATAGTTGACAAAGCCGATCTGATGACCTTTCCGCACTGTATGCGCATAATTATAGCCGGCTGAAAACTGGTAACCCTCCAAAACGCCCACAACCACATTGCCAACACCCGCGACCTGGAAGCCCGAAAAGTTCTTCCCGGTATAGTTGATAAAGTTAGTCCCTTGAAAACCGTTGAAGTTGCCAAGCGTCATGTTGAGGAAGTTGGCGTATTGGAAACCCGTCACATTGTTCCCCACGACATTGGCCACGCCGCCAAGCTGGA
Organism: Dyadobacter sp. OTU695; assembly: GCF_038440355.1. Lineage (NCBI taxonomy): Bacteria > Pseudomonadati > Bacteroidota > Cytophagia > Cytophagales > Spirosomataceae > Dyadobacter > Dyadobacter sp. OTU695. The sequence continues at coordinate 264,716 of NZ_JASATN010000001.1, forward strand.
AACCCGTCACATTGCCCCGTACCACGTTGATGAGGCTGCCGACTTCGAACTTGGAAACACCGAGCGAGTAACCGGCGATGAGGTTAATCGAGTAGTCGTTCACGATATTCCCGCTTAGCTCGTGGTTGGTGCCCAAAAACGGCAGGATCGATGCCTGGAACGGTGCATACAGCGTGTCTTCGATGTTGCGGGTGTGAACGGCCTGCTTGGCGGATGCAAATGCACTCACAAATTTGTTTTGGGCGCGACGGTATTTTTTGCGAAGCGTCTCGTAGTCGGCCCAGGTGATGGCTTTCCCGCTTGCCGAGCTGTCGATAAACATCGTGTCGCGCGGTAACTCTGCTTTTGCAACTTCGAATTGAGGTACGGCCACTTTGGTATGAAGCGAGTCCACCTGAACAGGTGCGTGTGTCGCCACTTTTCCCGAAATGGGCTTCAACGTATCCGGATTAAGGGAAATCTGCAAATAGGTGTCCTTGCGTGTGGGAATAGGAATGGATTTGCCGATGTAGTCTTCCTTCCTCACTTCCAGCCGTAGCGAGGAACGCGCTGCCGGAAGGCGGATTTTGTAATAACCATATTGATTGCTCACCGCGGAAGCCAGTGTCACCGATTCGTAAATACTGGCATTGGCCAGCTTTTTGCCGGTTTTATTGTCGATGATATAGCCATTCAGGTCAAAATCTGCCGGTTCCTGAGGCTTTTCGACTTCTACCGTTTTTTGCAGGATAATATAACGGCGGCGTTCTTTAAATGTGACTTTGCCCTGAAAGATCGCATTCAGTATTTCGCGGATGCTCCGGTTGATGGCCTGTATCGACACCCGGCTCTTGATGTCGATCATATCCGGACTGTACGAAAAGCTGAAACCGCCCAGATCGCCGATTTTCTGTAAAGTTTCGTCGAGCGGCTGGTTGGTAACCCTCAATGTAATGCGCTTTTCCAGCAAATCCTGGGCTAAAATGTGCCCCGGGAGCAGACAAACGCAAATACACCAGAATGCAAACCTGTAAAGTTGTTTCAAAGCAGGATAACTTGATGGTTCTATTGGCAACCGTTCCCGTCGAGCCAGTAAACCTTGCCTTCTTTGCGGAGGTTAAGGTCGAGGGTTTCGGCGATGACGGACAATGTGGCGTCCACGGGTTCTTTTTCGAAGCGGATCGTGAGCCTGCATTGTGCGATCTTATCATTGGAGAGCCGCACATCCACATGGTATCCGTCGCGGATCGAGCTCACAACATCCACCAGATCGGCCGCATTAAATTCGTACACCTGCGTCCGGTAGCCCATCAGGTTCATATTCGCCTGCAGGCTGCGGATCGAATCTTTCAGCACCTCGGCACCCTGGCCTTTCACGAGTTCGACGCGGTGTTGATCTTTGCTCACGCGTACTTTTCCGGTTGCGACGTCCACCCGCACAGGGGCCTCTTTATATGCTTTGACATTGAAAGACGTTCCGAGAACGCGGATCTCTGTGCCGTTGGCTTGAATGACGAATGGATGTTCAGTATCGCGTTTCACATCAAAAAATGCTTCCCCTTGCAATGAAACCGTCCGGAGATCGCCGTTGAAGGCTTTCGGGTAGGTTAATGTAGAATTGTAATTGAGGAAAACCTTGGTACCGTCGGGTAGGAGCTGCTCGGTCGTATTGTTGGTTGTGGCGACATTCAGCGACTCGGGTGTTTTGTCCTTCATCAGGAAAAACCAGCCGAATGCAGTCACCAGCATGGCGATCATTGCCGCTGCCCACACCGTAACCGGTAACCGGCGCTTCCTTACCTCTGGCCGGAATTCAATCGTTCGTGCTTCCCAAGTGGATACTTCCGGCGCGGGTACTTCCGCGGGAGTAGCGGCCAGCTTCGCACTGGCGGCCATTTTGCCCTTCATTTTATTCCAGGCGGCATCGGTATCCACTGCCGAGCCGCTTTTTTTCATGGAAGCCGTGTGGTCCCATATCAGCCGGTAGGTGGCCAGTTCCCGCGCATTTGCCTCGGACTCCGCCAGCCAGGCTTCTACTTCATTTCTTTCCGATTCGGAAGCTGTGTCGCCCAGGTAGCGTGCTAACAGTTCCTCCGATATGTTTGCATGAGATGATTTCATGGTTACGATCTGATTAACTGTTCAACAATGCTACAACACAACCAAAGCGTAACCGGCAGGTAATCTGCCAGTTCCGCGCGCAGAATTTTCAAAGCTTTCCCTATCTGATTTTCCACCGTTTTAATGGATATTCCCAACTGATCTGCAATTTCCTGATATTTCAATTCCTCAAAACGGCTCAACCTGAATGCCTTCTGGCATTGCTCCGGTAAGGTGCTCACCGCCCTCTCAATGCGCTCTTCCAGTTCGCTGGCGTGGATCACCTCCGTCACCGAATCGTACGACCCGCTCGAAAAATGCATCGTATAATCCTTATGCGCCTCGCGCACGGTGGCGTGCTTGAAACGATTGAGGCAATGGTTATGAACCGCGCGGTACAGATACGATTTCAGTGAAAGCGTGATTTCGAGGTCTTCCCGCTTTTCCCAGATCGTCAGGAAAACCGTTTGCACGACTTCCTCCGATTCTTCTTCATCTTTGAGCATCGTGCAGGCATAATTGCATAACCTCGGATAATAGGTCCGAAAAGTCTGCTCAAAGGCCTGTTCATCGCCCCGCCGAATCGCGCTGACTATTTCTGGGTCGCAAGAGTACACCGTTATCTGTTTTTGATTTTCGGTCAAAAATAGATAATCTCTTTCGATTAGCGGTTCCTGATATAGAAGAGCGGTCATTTTGGATGTCCTTTGGAGAGAGACAACTTAGCCCGCGTACACCCCTATGTGAAAAAAAATATTTTTTAAATAGGGGGAAGCAGGGAGCCGCTTGTCATAGCTGCAAAACATCTTTTAGCCATGAAACAAATTTTTCTTAAACTTTCCATTGCGCTTGCGATCGCTTCCGGTTTTCAGTCCTGTGTTTATATTAACAAGGATGAGGACATTTTGCCAAGAGGCGAGGCGACCCGTGACTATGATTTCCGGAATTTCGACGAGTTAGAAATTGGCCATGCGATGCGGGTGCACGTGGTGGCCGGAACTTCATTTGAGGTAACGGCCACGGGCGAGCGCAACGACCTGGACGACCTCAATATATTCGTTCAGGATGGCAAACTGACCGCCCGCTACAACAATTCCTGGAAGAAACGCCAGCGGATGGACATCGACATCACGATGCCCGACCTGGCGGGGGTGGATTTCTCGGGTGCCGTCAATGCAGAAATAGCCGATTTTGAAAACCTGCCGAGCATCGAGATCGACCTTTCAGGAGCTTCACAATGCGATTTCGACGGCAGTGGTACCACATTGAAATTCGAGCTCAATGGTGCGTCCAGGCTGAATGTGTTCGGGAAAATGAAATTCCTGGACGGCGAAGCGTCCGGAGCCTCGCAGCTGAATGCATTCGATCTGGAAACCGAAGAATCGGACCTGGAAGTTTCGGGTGCCAGCAATGCGAAAGTTTGGGTAACCCGTCTCCTGGATGTGAAAGCCAGCGGCGCGAGTAATGTGCGTTACCGCGGCAACCCGAAAGTCGAAAAGGAAGTTTCTGGTGGGAGTAGTGTCCGTGCTGAATAGATTTTTCAGGGGATCATTCCGTATTTAGCCCGGGCCTGTGCTTTCGACATCCCGTCGAAATGCCACCATTCCGTGGTATTGACCTTGAATCCCACCTGGGTCATCACGCTTCGCAAAAGCTGACGGTTTTCAAGTTGCTGGACCGTCAGCTTTCCCTTTTTCAGCATTTCCTGTTCGGAGCGCGGGTAAGCCAGCGGGCCGAAAAAATCGAATTTTGTGCCCATATCGAGCGGAATGCCCTTTTCGTCGGCAATGGTAAGGTCGACCGCGCATCCAAAATTGTGGTTCGAACCCATTTTCGGGTCCGCTACATATTGCGTTTTGCTCCGTGCAGGGATTTTTAGGTGGTCCAATGCATTCCAAAGGTCGTACTGGGCGGAATTCGGCCGTGCCGCGTCGTAGACGAGCAGCTTATAACCGGGTTTCTGCCGCTTCAACAATGCACTGGCTTTGGCAAGTCTTTTCGCCATTTCGGGTTGCAGGTACGCACGCGTAAGCTCGCCGTACACATCACGCCCGATGAAATTGTCGGTGGTAGAGTATTTCAATTCCACCAAAATATCCGGGTCGGCTTTTTGAACGTCCACCAATCCGCGCGCTACCATTTTCTGCTCGATAGGAGGAAGTGATTTTGGCGACTGTGCAGTGGTTTGGAATGCAGCGATGCTGATCAGCAGCAGGCAAATGGCAGTTTTAAGCATAAAAAAATATCCTTGCAAAGGCTGCAAAGATATTCTTTTTAAAATTCGAAAGGCTGCTTAGTACCGCTTGATATTAATGCTCGTCAACCCGCCTTCATAATGTACAATGACTTTTTTCGCTGCGGTATCGAAGTTCGAGGTGCGATAATGGCCGTCGCCTACTTTGCTCAAACCGTCCATGTTTTTGGCATTCAGCGCGCCGTCCATGTACATTTCGCAACCGACGGATTCAGGCACTTCAAGTGTTACCGAGGCAACGCCGGCTTCGATATCGACATTGGTGGCAGGCATTTTATCCCCCAGGCGGATGTCCATATCGGCCACTCCTGTACTTACTTTCAGTTTTTCAACTTTATAATTACTGAAATCGAAATTGCCTTTTCCTGCTCCGATACCCAGGTCGATATTCCATACAGGCTTCTCATTTAACTGAATTTTGGCCTGATTCGACATTTCACCATCTTTGATTTTGACATTACCTTCCTCCATTTTTAAAGTGACGGTCGCCGAATTATCCAGCTTGTTCACAGAGGTATTGGAAAGAAAGCCGACGATCGTGCTTTTGGTACTAGCCTCGAACAACTTGGCGGTATTACCATTCAGGGAGAAGGATCCGGCGCCACCTTCGAGGTTGAAGTTGGCCTTTTGGATAAAATCCTCCATTTCGTGGTTATAGGTGCCGTTAATGGGCCGGTCGCCGCTCTTCCACTTTTCTTTCTGATAATCGTCATCCTTTTCGTCGTCGTCATCATCATCGTCGTTATCGTCGTGATGATAGCCATAATTGTGATCGTCATCATCGTCGTCCCAGCCGAAATGCCAGTTGTCGCGATCGTCGAACGCCTGGTGTGTTTTGTTGACAACACCGCCAAAGACGGCCAGTGTAATGAGCAATGCCACGATGCCGCCCGAACCGCGTTCCCGCCCGGCCGCCATCAGGATCGCACCGGCGAGGATCAGCAGGACGGGCCAGTAAGGCAGTACGGCGTCCCAGTCGACATTCAGCAGGTTCATGCTCCGGAGCAGCCAGATTACGCCCAAAATGACGAGCAAACCACCCCAAACGATACCTCTTGAGTTTTTCATGATTTTAAATGTTTGATCGGTTAGTACTGTCGGAATTCAGGAAATTGCGCAACAGCAGCAGCCCGCCGGTCACGATCAGGATAATGGGCCAGAAGAAGCGGCCGAAATCGAAGGCAGTCAGTTCCTCCACCAGAAACAGCGATCCGATGACAATGAGGATTACACCCCAGAAAATGTTTTTGAAATTCATGGCTTTGTGGTTTTATGTTAAATGCGGGAAGGAATGCACTAGTTGACTTTGATGACGTCGTCGTCGCCGTTTTCAGGCTTTTTCAGCTCAGGATCTTCCGGAAAATGCGTTTCCGGTGAAGTACTTGGCGAAAATGGCGTGTAAGGCTGCGGATCGGGACCAGGATCGACAGGCTCCACCGGTGGAGGCGTGGTCGGGTATACGGTTGCCTTGTTTTCGTGCTCCTTATCGCGCTGACGCAGGATCAGGAATGCACCGATGCCGATCAGGGCAATGGGCCAGAAATACTTTTTGAACTGGTACCAAACCGGCAGGTCGTCTATCAACATCAGGGCGCCGAAGAAGATCAGCACGCCACCCAGTATCATCATGGTTTGATCGGACCTCTTTTTTTCAAACAGCGGCTCGGATGGTTTGGCAGGCTCGGAGCCGAATGCCGTATGGGTTGTATACACCTCCCCGGCAGGACCGGTCGGCAGCACGGCCCACAGGATAATGTAAATTAATCCGGTCATTCCAAAGCCCGGAGGCAGTATCGGCAGCGCCATTACTACGAAGATAACGCGGACGATTACCACGTCAATTTGCAGATACTGAGCGATTCCTGCGCAAACTCCTCCGAAAACTGCCTGGTCAGGTATGCGATGCAATTTCTTTTCCATGATTAGTTTAGTGTTTATTTGTAATCAAAGGTAGTAGGTAATGCAAGATACTGTAAACCGGAAAATTATTATCGGTGAGAGGGCGTGTTAAGCGGATGTTTTTAGTGAGAATGTGTTTTAAATGCGTGAAAAACGGCGTTATTGCTCTTCCAGCGCTTCCAGAATGTCCATCATCGATCCAAAATCCTTATAACCGGGCCGGATTTCTTCACTTCCACGCAATGCGATGCCGATGTTCGGCAGCAATTCGGTGAGTGCGCTGACTGTAAATTCATTGTCGAGCCCAAAGCCTACCAGTACCGGGTAATCGGCCTCGATTGTGCCCAGTACCTGCATCCATGATTCGGATAGTTCTGCTTCATTGTCGCTTTCGAGGAGAAAATGCGTCACTTCGCCTTCATACCGGCTCAGTATCGCTACGATTTCGTCCGCTTCATACAAATCGACGCTTACACGCAGTAGCAGCGGTAAGCCAAGTTGGGTGCGGAGATAATTGAGCAAACCCGGATCATTCACCTGAACGGCATGCACGGGATAATCCGCCAGGGCGGTAATGATCGCGTCGGGATCGGTCTGAGCCGTTTCGGCGACCAGCGTCACCCCGGCGAGCCAGGAGCAGATATCTTCGAACTTTTTAGGAGAAATATAATTGGGAGAATCTTCGTCAATAGAAAAACCAAGCATTTCAACGCCCATGCCCGCACAATAGCGCGCGTCGGAGAGGTTGGTAACATTGCTGATTTTTACGGTTTTGGTAAGCATTGGGTATACATAAATGCGGACTGCCGTCCGAATGTTCAAAAATTATACCTCAAAATTAGACAAAAGCTGTAAAACTCATTCAATCTTTCCGGCGTGCAGCTGCTCCACCGGGAAAATAAGGTCCCAGTCTTTTCCCCAGACAATGTTGCCCCGTTCAATTTTGAATTTTTTAAAATGACCTGGATTTTTGTATTTGTCGTACTGCGGATGGGAATGGTCCGTCAGGAAAGGGCCGAAGTCGACAACCTGTTCGGTCAGGTCAGAAAAGCTGATCAGGATTTTGTAGCCCGCCAAATGTTTCGCTTGAACGACTTTCATATCCTTCTGGTGATTTTTAAACTTTTCACTTTCTTTTTGAGAACAAAAAAATCAGTCCATTTATTCACAATGTCCTGCGCATAATGCTCCACCACTTTTTGAGCTTCCTTAAGTTGCGTTGTAGGAAGAGGTTCCTGTCCGCCCGACTTTCGTAACAGAACTTCCTTTAAAACTCCGTCTTCAAAGAATATCTCGAAAACACTTTCGCATTCATTGTAAGAAACGTGAATATGGATGGGAAGGTGCTCATTGGAATAAAAGTAAAATATCATTCCGAAATATTCGAGGACTTTGGGCATAGTCTGTGTAATTAGTGCAACCAAAGCTACCCCAAATCCCTGCAAAAAAGAACGGGCATTGCCAGCAATGATCAGCCGGCAATGCCCGTCATATCGAACGGCAAGTAGTGATTACTTCGCCGAAAACTTATACTTCGTAGTGGTATGGTAAGTCTGTCCCGGGTTGAGTGTTGTGGTAGGGAACTGTGGCTGGTTTGGTGAATCGGGGTAGTGCTCGGTTTCGAGACACAGGCCGAAACGTTTTACGTAAGTGGCTCCCTTACCGGTCAGTTTGCCGTCGAGGAAGTTGCCGGTATAGAACTGAACGGCAGGTTCAGTCGTGAAAACTTCCATTATACGGCCACTTTCAGGTTCGTGCACGGTCGCGAATTGTACCAGGCCGTCGCCGCTGCGTTTCAACACCCAGCAGTGGTCGTATCCACCACCGGCTTTGATTTGTTCATCTTCCGTTTTGTTGATACCAGCTGAAATTTTGGTCGGCTTGCGGAAATCGAACGGCGTTCCTTCCACTGCGCGGAGTTTACCGGTAGGGATAAGCGTGGTGTCCACAGGTACGATACTATCCGATTCAATGGTCACTTCATGGTCGAGGATGTCGCGTTTCAGACCGGTAAGGTTGAAATACGAGTGGTTGGTCAGGTTTACTACGGTTGGTTTGTCGGTAGTGGCGGTGTAATCGATCGTCAGCGCATTCTCGTTGTCAAGCGTGTAAACCACTTTTACGGTCAAGTTGCCTGGATAGCCTTCTTCCATGTCCTTACTGGTGTATTCCAGTTGCAATCCTACCACGGAATCTTGCTTGATCTCGGTCGCTTTCCAGATCACTTTATCAAATCCTTTTGTACCGCCGTGCAATGCATTCGGGCCATTGTTGATCGCCAGTGAGTATTCCTGGCCATTCAGCTTGAATTTTCCTTTCGCAATGCGGTTGCCATAGCGGCCTACCAATGCACCGAAGAACGGATGGCCGCTCAGATAGGGGGCCAGTGAATCGAAACCCAACACCACGTCGGCCCACTGCCCGTTTTTGTCGGGCGCTGTCAGTTTCGTGACGATCCCGCCGTAGTTGGTGATGTTGACGGTCATGCCGTTGGCGTTGGTCAGTGTGTAAAGGTCAGCCTGCTGGCCGTCGGGAAGTTGGCCGAATGCCTCTTTGGAGATAGTACTGATCATTTTTTCTTCATTCTTGGTTTTTGAGCAACTGAAAATGGCCAGGCCAACCAGTGCGGTGAGTAAAAAAGGGATTCTTCTCATAGTCAAAGGTTAAGAGTTTGTGTAAATGGTCAGATTATGCCAGTGCGACTTCTTCGGTCCCGTCGGTGATTTTCACCCGGTAGCAAGGCAAGTCGATTTTGTATTTTTCAAGATAAGCTTGCTTCATTTTGGCTTCAAAAGCCTCCACATCGTCTTTCTTTACCAAATTGATCGTGCAACCACCGAAGCCACCGCCCATCATGCGCGCGCCGAGTACGGAGTCGTCGTCTAAGGTCTGCGCCACGAGGAAATCGAGTTCCGGGCAGCTCACTTCATATTCATTTTGAAGCCCAAAATGGGTTGCATACATTTTTTTACCAAAATCGGGCAGATTGCCTTGTACGAGCAGGTCGCAGGCATCTTGCACGCGCTGGATTTCTTCTGTGATGAACTTACACCGGCGGTACACGACGTCGCCCATTTCGTCCTTATGTTCCTCCACCAATGCAGGCGTCGCGTCGCGCAGGCTCAAAACGTTGGCATCATATTGCTGCAAAATCGCCGTCCCCTTTTCACATTCCTGGCGGCGGGTATTGTATTCCGAACTGGCCAGTGAATGTTTTACCATCGTATCGCAAAGGACGATCAGGTAATCGTCCATCGGGAATGGGAAATACTCGTATTCGAGCGAGCGGCAGTCGAGGCGGATCACCGATTCTTCCTTGCCAAAAGCAGAAGCAAACTGGTCCATAATGCCGCACTGCACGCCTACATATTCGTTCTCGGCTTTCTGTGACATTTTTACAATGTTGAAACGGTCGAGGTTCAACCCGTAAATTTCGTTCAATGCAAACAGCAGACAGCATTCCAGTGCCGCCGACGACGAAAGCCCGGCGCCTACCGGCACATTACCGCCGAATGCCGCCTGAAAACCGCCGATCTTTAAGCCCTTCTTTTGAATTTGTTCCACAATACCAATCTGATAATGCGGCCAGGACTTTTCCGGTTTGGAAAGATCGTCGAGTGAAAATGAATAGGTCTGGTCGAGGTCGGCCGCGTAGAGGATCACCTGATCGTCTTCCCGCGGCGCGATGACGAAATACACCGCTTTATCGACGCTGGCAGGCAGTACGAAGCCATTGTTGTAATCGGTATGCTCGCCGATGAGGTTAATGCGGCCGGGCGAACGGAACACGCGCACGACTTCGCGCGAAGCGGTGCCAAATTTCAAAAAATATTTATCCTGGATACCTTCTGCGATATCGGTTTCTGTCAGTAGCATTTCAGTTTCGGTCGGTTTAATAGCCTTTTACAAGGGTCACTTCATTGGCGATGTTGGCGCCGCTTTGTATGGCAAAAATGTTATTCAGAAATAAATCTACTTTACCCATGTGCTCATTTTTGTGCCCGCCGCCGGTGTGCTGGGTCAGGATCACATTGTCCATTTGCCACAGCGGACTATTGGCAGGTAATGGTTCGATCTCGGTCACGTCGAGTACTGCGCCATCGAGTTTCCCTGATTTCAAGGCATCGATCAATGCATTTTCGTCCGTTGTGCTGCCCCGTCCCACGCTTGCATAAACGCTCTGGTCTTTCATGGCCGAGATAAATTCCGTGTTCACAAAATGCTGCGCGGTCCCCGGCAGGGTATTGATCACGAGATCGGCGTGCGGTAGTTCGTTAAATAGATCTTCCTTGCTGTGAAGATCGGCCTCCTGCGATGTTCGCGCCATTAAATGGGTTGTACAGCCAAGTCCTTTCAAAATCGCATTCACCGATTGGCCTATCGTTCCGGCACCGAGCACGATGACATTCTGCTTATACAAAATCTTCAACTCAGCACGTAACGGCGTTCCGATCCACTCCGATTTCTGTTTCAGAAGCGTAAGCTTGTCCAGGCCGCGATACAGGGCGAGAACACCGCCTACGATCGATTCGGCGCAAGGACGTGCAAACCAGTCGCCCATATTGGCCGTTTTGATGTGATCGGGAATGGCTACGGACGAATATTGATCGAACCCGGCGGAATCGAGTTGCCAGAATTTCAGGTTGGGAGGTACGCTTTCAAACCAGGCCACCGGCGGGTTGCCGAGGATGTAGTCGGCGCTGGCAAACCAGGATTTAAGTTCCTCATTGCTGGCCGTCTCGGTGCGAAAATGGATCTGATGCTGCGGGGTAAGCGCTTCGCTCAGTTTGGCATTGAGCGAGCCGTCGAGTAAGGCATGGCAGTATATGATCATCTATTGTTTTTGTTTAAAGAAGCAAGGTAAAATGATTTACCTGTAATATCTGCTAGTCAGACGGTGAAATGGGCCGTCAGCCTTCACAATCAAGTTGATTTTAAATCTTTTTCAGGATTTTCCGGGCCCTCGACTGGAATGCAGCCTGCTCGAATTCAACCGATTCTTCCAGAAATACGCGCAACTCCTTTTGGATCTCCGGGTAAATTTTGGATAGGTTAAAAAGGATGGTCAGGCAAAACGTTCGAATTGCAATGGCTATCTGGCGATTTGCTATGATCCCGAATGCAGCATCCATCAGCTCACCGTGAAATTCATCGGGTATGCTGATATCCTGCAAAATGCGCGCACTGTTCCGGATCACAGCGTCATGAATATCCGTGCGTTTCAACTGGCTTACCAGCACGCCGATGTACGGATGGATCAGCTCCGGCCGCCCTCGCGTAGCAATGCTCACGCTGTACGCGGCTCGTTGCGCCAGGCGGTACTCGTCGGATTCGAAGCAGTGCATCAATTGCCTGAATGCTTCATCCGAAGTACAGGCATACATCGCAACTTCTGTAGCCTTCCGTTTGGACTGGTAGGGATCGGCTAGTAATTCGTTCTTGATATTCATGATATTAAGAGGTCTAAATGCAAATGCCCTACGTTTTCGGCAGGGCATTCGCAGACATTATTTCAAGTTCGATCGGCTATTTGATCTCACCCACCATGTCTTCCGGTTTTACCCAGGCATCGAATTCTTCGGGCGTCAGGTAGCCCAATGCAACAGCCGTTTCTTTCAACGTAGAACCATTTTTATGAGCCGTCTGCGCGATTTCGGCGGCCTTATAGTAACCGATTTTGGTGTTCAATGCAGTAACCAGCATTAAAGAGTTGTTCACGTGCTTCTTGATATTCTCATGCAAAGGCTCGATACCCACTGCGCAGTTATCGTTGAACGAAACGCAGACATCGCCGATCAAACGGGCCGAATGCAGGAAGTTGTAAGCCATTAACGGTTTGAAAACGTTCAGCTCGAAATGGCCGTTGGAACCGCCGATGCCGATCGCTACGTCGTTACCCATTACCTGTGCAGCCACCATCGTCATCGCTTCGCATTGGGTAGGGTTCACTTTACCCGGCATAATGGAGCTTCCTGGTTCATTATCGGGAATATGGATTTCGCCGATGCCCGAGCGAGGGCCGGACGACAACATCCGAATGTCATTACCAATTTTCATCAGGCTTACCGCAACGGTTTTCAATGCACCATGTGCCTCTACGATCGCGTCGTGCGCTGCTAGTGCTTCGAATTTGTTCTCGGCAGTGATAAATGGCAGGCCTGTCAATGCAGCAATGTGACGGGCTACATTTTCCGAGTATCCCGGAGGGGTATTAATACCCGTTCCAACGGCTGTACCGCCCAATGCCAGTTCAGAAAGGTGTGCCAACGTATTGTGAATGGCTTTCAAACCATGGTCGAGCTGCGAAGCATAGCCTGAAAATTCCTGACCCAAAGTCAGCGGCGTAGCGTCCATGAAGTGCGTACGGCCGATTTTAACGACATTTTTAAATGCTTCGGATTTCGCTTTCAATGTGTCGCGCAGCTTGGTAATGCCCGGAATGGTGACGTCCACCAGGATTTTGTAAGCCGCAATGTGCATTGCCGTAGGGTAAGTGTCGTTCGACGACTGCGACTTGTTTACATCGTCGTTCGGGTGCAAAAACTTGGTCTTGTCGGCCAGGTCGCCGCCTTGCAGCACGTGCCCGCGGTATGCGATCACCTCGTTGCAGTTCATATTCGACTGCGTTCCTGAGCCGGTTTGCCACACTACCAATGGAAATTGGTCGTCGAGCTGGTCGGTAAGAATTTCATCGCAAACTTTTCCGATGAGGTCACTTTTTTCCTGTGGAAGAATGCCTGCCTCGTAATTGGTGATAGCGGCTGCTTTTTTCAGGTATGCGAAGGCTTTGATAATCTCCTTCGGCATTTTATTGATATCCTGAGCGATAGGAAAGTTTTGGATCGAGCGTTGCGTCTGGGCGCCCCAGTATACATGCGCAGGGACCTGTACTTCACCCATCGTGTCTTTTTCTATGCGGTATTCCATTTTTGAAGTAGAATGATAATGTAAAATGAACAATGCGCGGTAAAGTTAGGATCGGGTTTGCAGTTTCTGGAGTTTTTTGTGGATAAATGTTCATGTCTGAAAAAAGATTGTTTAGATTGACCAGCCTGTATCCTAAACACCACTTTTCATGACACCTAAAATCAGTATTTATCCCAGCTATGCCATGATGAGTTCGGCCGCTGCCGAGCGTGTGATCGATCTGATGAACCACAAACCGGAATCGGTTATCTGTTTTCCGTCAGGTAGTAGTCCCAAGGGCATGTTCGATGCGTTGGTGGCCGCCAACCAGAACGGCCGGGTAGATTTCTCGAAATGTATTTTCGTTGGTCTGGACGAATGGATAGGTCTCGGCGCCGGCGACGACGGCAGCTGCCGCGACCTCCTCGACCGTGATTTCCTCAAACCCATCGGCCTCCGCCCCGATCAGATTGTCTTTTTCGACGGCAAAGCATTCGATCCGCAAGCGGAATGCGATCGCATCAATAAAATCGTAGAAAGCCTCGGCGGCCTCGACCTTATTATTTTAGGTGTTGGAATGAACGGGCACCTCGCGCTCAACGAGCCAGGCACTTCCTGGGACAACTACGCTCACATCTCCGAACTTGATCCGATTACAGTGGAAGTAGGGCAGAAGTACTTCAACCAACCTACCACGCTTACACGCGGCATTACCGTAGGTATCCGTCACATTCTGGATGCACGAGCCGCCATTTTGCTCGCATCAGGCAGCGCAAAAGCGCCGGTAATCCAACGCGCGCTCGCATTCCCCGTTTCGAAGGACTTCCCTGCGACGGTCCTGCAAAACCATTTGAATGCCGAGTTTATCCTGGATGCGGACGCTGCGGAGTTGATTTCATAGTCGGTTGTTTGTAAATTGTAGAATGAATGTTAATCGGATTAGATGATGGCGGCTGTTAGTCCAAATAGAAAAGAAAGACTCTTACTCGATGTTCTTGTTACTACGGTTCAAAAAGATGCTTTGTTGAGTGTTCTCAAAGCACTTGATATTGATGTAACGGAGCGTGTCCTGTCGGAAGAGGAAGAAGATGTCGCGCTGATGGCGGCAATGGAGGAAGGGTTAAAAAGTGGCATTGCAACGGAACAAGAAAAGAACGATTTCGAATCATTTCTTTCCGCCAAATAGGCTATGAAATATGAGTATACCAATGCATTTATTAAGGATGTAAAAAAATCTTCACCTGAAATACAATCACAAGTCCGGGACCTGGTGGAAGAAATCAGGAAGGTGGATCGACTGGTTGAGCTACCGAATGTCAAGAAGATGAAAGGTTTTTCGAATGCCTTCCGGATAAGGTTAGGAGAGTATCGTGTGGACATTTTTCTCGAAAATGGCACTATGATTTTGGCGCGGATGCTGCATAGGAAAGAAGTATATAGGTATTTTCCATAAAACCTGCATTTACAAAATCACTTTTAAGGGCAATGATTCGAGCGCAAAACAGATATTTTATCCAACTGCAAATACTAATTTTTCCTTGCTTCACTTAAATCGCGACGCTGATTCCGGCCGAATGTCTTCCCCGCTTAAATTTGACGCAGTTCTTTGTGAACGCCCGTCAATCGGGGTAATGGTTTTTGCCTTTGGATCCCTCAGCCAAAATTGAGCAAAACAAAAAGGAACCGTGTGCAATTCACGGGCAGTCGTGCTACTGTAAGTATCCGTCTTGACGTTTCAGGACCTGTTTTTACCCTCGCGTCCCATTGCAGCGCCCCGGCGTGGCGAGAAGGGCGGTAAAAATGATACAAGCCAGGAGACTTGCCATTACCCTCAATGGTTTCTCCCTCACGGGTGGGGAGCAGTCAAGTATTGATTTACCACATTTTATTGCAGTGCCGCAGGCTTCCCGGCTGGTTCGGGGGGAACTGTATCTGTTCGTTTCGCAGGGTAGCCGTGTGTTGCCGCGATGGGATGAAGTATCGACCAGCGTCAGCAACAGGCGTTAGTCGGGATGGGAGGGTGTTTTCACAGGGTTTTTATTAACTCTTTAAACACAAAAAAGTATGTTGTCACACAACCTCGGCTACCCGCGTGTGGGAAGCCTCCGCGAGCTCAAAAAAGCCAACGAACAATTCTGGGCCGGCAGCATCGACCGCGATGCATTGCAGAAGATCGCCCGGAAGATCCGCCACCGGAACTGGGAAACACAGCAAAAAGCGGGCATAAGCCTCATTCCCTCCAATGACTTTTCGCTCTACGACCACGTCCTCGACACATCACTGATGGTAGGGGCGATTCCGGAGCGGTACCACCAGTTGCTCGATGGGAAATCCAATAAGGAACTCGATCTCTATTTCGCAATGGCCCGCGGTTACCAGAAGAACGGGCTGGATATCAATGCCATGGAAATGACCAAATGGTTTGATACGAACTACCATTACCTCGTTCCCGAATTTGTTAAAAACCAGAAATTCAAGCGGTATTCTGAGAAGGTTTTGCTGGAATTTGAAGATGCATTGCAAAAAGGGATTTTGACTAAACCCGTCTTGCTCGGGCCTGTTACCTACCTTCTTTTAGGCAAGGAAAAAGAAGCCGGATTTGATCGTATCGATCTGCTGGACAGCCTTCTGCCTGTTTATATATCAATACTAAAAGAACTCTCCGCGAGAGGAGCCGAATGGGTGCAGCTTGACGAGCCGGGGTTGGTACTGGATTTAAATGAAAGGCAAAAACTGGCGTTTTTGAGCGCTTATAACCAGATCAGGGAGGCGCTTCCGAAATTGCGTATTCTGGTGACGACCTATTTTGGGCCGCTGGAAGATAATCTTGCAATTGCCACGGCTTTGCCGGTTGATGCGTTGCATATCGATTTGACGCGCGGTGCGGAGACATTGCCGCAAATCCTGGTGGATGAAACGTTTGTGGCTTCCACCAAAAAGCTGTCGTTGGGCGTTGTGGATGGCCGGAATATCTGGAAAAACGACTACCGGAAGTCGCTCGAATGGATTCAGGTGGCTGTAAAAGTGCTGGGAGAAGACCGGATTCTGGTTGCACCATCGTCGTCACTGCTGCATAGTCCTTACGATCTGGATCTCGAAAAGAATGAAGCCGTGCTGACGCCGGAAATCAAAAACTGGATGGCATTTGCAAAGCAGAAACTCAACGAGGTAACCACGCTGGCCAGGCTGGCTACGCTGGAGTATGCTACGAACCCTGACTATTTGCTCAATCAGGAAGCGATTGAAAGCCGGCGTACATCCGCGTTGATCCACAAACCGGCGGTCAAAGCACGGGTTAGCGAAGTACGTGAACCGGATTTCGACCGGCAGAATGTATTTGCCATCCGGCAGGCCATTCAGTTGGAAAAACTGAAATTGCCATTGTTTCCGTCGACAACCATCGGTTCGTTCCCGCAAACCGACGAGGTGAGGCAGCTGCGTGCGCAGTTCAAGAAAGGGGTACTGACATTGGAGGAATACGAGTCCCGCATTCGCGAAGAGATCGTAGAATCGCTGCGCTGGCAGGAAGAGTTGGGGATCGATGTGCTGGTGCACGGGGAGTTCGAACGGAATGATATGGTCGAGTATTTCGGGGAGCAGCTTTCCGGGTTTGTTTTTACACAAAATGGCTGGGTACAAAGCTATGGTAGCCGGTGTGTAAAACCACCGGTCATTTACGGCGACGTGGAGCGTGAGAAACCTATGACGGTTAAATGGTCGGCTTTTGCGCAGGCTAATTCCGAAAAACTGGTGAAAGGGATGTTGACGGGCCCCGTGACGATCCTGCAATGGTCGTTTGTGCGCGACGATCAGCCCAGGAAAGATACCACTTTCCAGATCGCACTGGCGATCCGCGATGAAGTGGTGGATCTGGAAAAAGCGGGAATCAAGGTAATCCAGATCGATGAGCCGGCGATCAGAGAAGGTTTACCATTGAGAAAACATGCCTGGCAGACCTACCTGAAATGGGCCGTGGACGCATTCCGCCTGAGCGCCGCAGGCGTGGCCGATCAGACGCAGATACACACGCACATGTGCTATTCGGAGTTTAACGACATTATCGATTCTATCGCCGCCATGGACGCGGACGTGATCACGATCGAAACATCGCGGTCACAAATGGAGCTGCTGGATGCGTTCGCGCAATTCAATTATCCGAATGAAATCGGCCCGGGTGTGTACGATATCCATTCGCCACGCGTACCAACAGTCGATGAGATGATCCATTTGCTCGAAAAGGCATTGAAGGTGATCCCGGCACGGAATCTGTGGGTTAACCCGGATTGCGGACTCAAGACCCGCAAATGGCCCGAAACCGAAGCCGCTTTGCGTAACATGATTTCTGCGGCTAACTTGCTGCGCGAATCGGTCGAAGTCGCAAGTTAGCGGGAATCGTCACGGTAGTCAGGTGTAGTCAGAAAATTGTCAGAAATTGTCAGGTATAGTCAGAAATTGTCAGGTATAGTCAGAAATTGTCAAGTGTTGTCAGTCTGTTCAGAAATTGAGTCGAGAGAATTACAAAATGACTGTAATAACCACTCCTGACCAAACCTGACGACTCTTGACCACACCTGACAATGCCTGACCACACCTGACTATTCCTGACCACACTTGACCACACCTGACCACTTCCGGCCAAAACATCGTAACCATACCATTAACACATATCATTTTGACATTAGAAGAAAGAATTTCCGCTTCGGAAACCCGCGTTTTTAAAACTGTTTTCCCTAACAACACCAACCATTACGATACCCTTTTCGGTGGCACCGCGCTATCGATGATGGATGAGGTCGCTTTTATTGCCGCGACGCGTTTTTCCAGGTTGCGGTGTGTTACCGTTTCGTCGGACCGTATCGATTTTACACATCCTATTCCTGCCGGGACGATTATCGAGCTGGTGGGCCGCGTGGAGACCGTCGGGAATACCAGCATGAAGGTCCGCGTCGATATTTTTGTGGAGAAAATGTATGAGGAGAGCCGTGAGAAGGCAGTGACAGGAATTTTTACGTTCGTGGCGCTCGACGAGCACCATAAACCGACTAAGATCTTATAAGGACTTCGTTTGAAAGTGAATAGAGCGCGATGTTATGTCGATGAAATTGTAGAATTTATCATACGGCAAGAAATTGCGTAGTAAAGATGTCGCGTATTCAAAGTGGTTCATAATTAATCAATTAACGTGAAGTAGGATGGCGAAACTGTTAAGATTTGACTGTCCGAGCTTTTTATTTGATTGATTCCGAACCGTTTAATAGAATTATGATCGCAGCTGGCCCGGGCTGCCCGGTTGTAGCCTTGTTCAAAATGCTTATCTTGCACGCCTTTTGGACGGTGTAGGTCGAAACTGTACACATTATTCTAATCACTCATTAATGAAAATTTTAGGTATCTCGGCTTTCTATCATGATTCGGCCGCGGCTCTTATAGATAATGGCGAAATTGTTGCCGCAGCACAGGAAGAGCGTTTTACACGCAAAAAGCACGATCCTGGTTTCCCCTCTAATGCAGTTGCCTTTTGCCTCGAATATGGCGGGCTATCGATCAACGAGCTGGACGCAATCGTTTTTTACGACAAGCCGCTTCTGAAATTTGAAAGACTTCTCGAAACCTATTACGCATTTGCCCCCAAAGGTGTAAGATCGTTCCTAACCGCCATGCCGGTGTGGATCAAGGAAAAAATGTTCCTGAAAAGGCTGATCAACGAGGAGCTGGAAAAGCTGGGTTACGACAAAAAGAAGAAAAAGGTGAAAATGCTGTTTCCTGAGCATCACCTCTCGCACGCTGCCAGCGCATATTATCCCTCTCCCTATGAAAAGTCGGCCATTCTCACGATTGATGGCGTGGGTGAATGGGCCACGGCCTCGATCTGCCTGGGTGAAGGAAAGGATATCAGCATTCTTAAGGAACTCCGCTTCCCGCATTCGCTCGGGTTGCTTTATTCTGCATTTACTTATTTCCTCGGATTCCGGGTAAACTCCGGGGAGTATAAACTGATGGGCCTCGCACCTTATGGCAACCCGTCTTCTCCGGATGTCAAGCGTTATGAGGAAATTATCCTGAAAGAACTTATCGATTTGAAAGAAGACGGATCTGTTTGGCTCGACCAGGAATATTTCGACTATGCCACTGGCCTGAAAATGGTTAATGAACACAAATGGGAGGCATTGTTCGGATTCAAGACCCGCCGGCCGGAAGATGCACTCGAGGCTGTACATTGTAACCTGGGTCTCGCCATTCAGAATATCACCGAAGAAGCGGTGGTGAGGATGGCCAAAGAAGCCAAACGCCTTACCGGCGCCGATTACCTCTGTATGGCGGGTGGTGTTGCATTGAACTGTGTATCAAATGGCAAGCTTCAAAAGGCAAATATTTTCAAGGATATTTTCATTCAGCCGGCCGCTGGTGATGCGGGAGGTGCATTAGGTGCTGCGCAGGCAGCTTACCATATTTATTTCGGGCAGGAAAGAAAGATTACCTGGAAGGCCGACGCCATGCGCGGATCTTACCTGGGGCCTACTTTTTCTGATCTCGACGTCGCTTTGACGGCCAAGAAATACAAGGCCCATTACACCTACTACGAGAATTTCAAAGACCTGACGCTGGAAGCTGCAAGGCTTTTATCGGAAGGCAACGTAGTTGGCTGGGTGCAGGGCCGGATGGAGTTCGGGCCGCGTGCATTGGGTGGGCGCAGCATTTTGGGCGATCCGCGCAATGCCGAAATGCAGAAGAAACTGAATTTGAAGATCAAATACCGTGAGTCGTTCAGGCCGTTCGCGCCTTCGGTACTGGCAGAAGATTGCCACGACTATTTCGACTATGATGGTATTTCACCTTATATGCTGCTGGTACATCCGGTTGCGGAAAGCCGTAGAAAGCCGGTTCCCGCGAATTACGGCTCGCTGGATTTGCGCGAAAAACTCTATTTCGAACGTTCCGATCTGCCTTCGATCACGCATATCGACTATTCGGCGCGGATCCAGACGGTGCATAAGGAAACCAATCCGCGTTACTACGATCTGATCGACGCATTCAAGGCATTGACAGGCTACGCGGTGATCGTAAATACAAGTTTCAATGTCCGCGGGGAGCCGATCGTTTGTACGCCGAACGACGCATACCGCTGTTTCATGCGCACGGAAATGGATTACCTCGTGGTGGGTAACTATATTTTTGATAAAAAACAGCAGCCCGAATGGCTGGAAAAAGATAACTGGAAGGAAGAATTCGTTCTTGACTAATCCTGTATTCATAGAGCACCCAAAAGTAATGACATCTAAAATTGTTACCAGTATCATCCGCATCCTCTTCCTGGGACTGCTGTTTGTGTTTTTGTTCTATCCGGACAAGTTTCACATCAAATTCGATTACCCGGGATATCCTCAGAGCGATAGCTGGCATGTTCGTCTTGCCAAATTTGCATTCTGGTTCCTGCTGATCATCGAAATCCTCCGGATATTCTATTACGGGGTGGTAAAAAGCAAAGCCAAAGGCTTGGTTGCTAATATTGTAACCATCATCACGCCATTGATCGTCGTGCTGATTTTCCTTGAAATCATATTTATGTACGTGCCGCAAAGCCACGAAGGTGTGCTTTCGAAAGCGTCGCAGATCTGGTGGGAGAAATATTGGCACCCTGTCAACGCGCTGGGTTACCACGACAAGGAGATCCAGAACGAGCCGGGAAAAAAGAAGGTACTTGTAATCGGTGACTCATTTGCAGCTGGTCACGGCTTGAAAGACGTGAATGAGCGTTTTTCAAATATGCTCGAAGCCAAGCTCGGAGCAGATAAATATACGATTTACAACCTCGGAATGTCGGGAGCGGATACGCGCGACGAGGTAAAGCGTTTGCAGGATTTCCCCGTAAAGCCCGATATCATCATTCTGGAATACTTCCCGAACGATATCGAAAAAGTAGGCCGGGAAAAAGGATTGACGCTTACCGGTACCGAGCCATATGCCGACCTTAAAGGTCCGGCCGCGACCATCGTCAAGCGATTTTACCTGCCCAACTTCATTTACTGGCAATTGCCGCATACCGGTTTCAGTACCTTTGAGAAGTTTGTGCAAACAGCCTATACCGATACCACGGTGCTTAATGCACATTTAAGAGATCTTTCAGGAATGCTGGCTTATCGTGACAGTACGAAAGCGCAGATGTACGCCGTTTTTATACCGTTCCTGTTTCAGGTCGAGAAAAGTGCAGGATATACCAAACCGGTGGAAAATTATCTGAAATCGAACAATGTAACGGTAGTGGATATAAACGACGGCGTGGTTAAGATTCCTGAGAAAGAGCGCGTTGTAGGAAAAAATGACGGCCATGGCAGTGCAGCGCTGAACCAGCTGATCGCCGACAGGCTTTATCAGGCAATGAGCAAACGATAACTCAGATTTAAAGGGTTAGAAGTGGCAAAAAGGTAATTAAGTTCTAAATTTGAGTTTTAAACACTATATAGAAGATGGATTTTTTGACAGATTTGTTTGCATTTATGAAGGAGCGTAAGAAGTGGTGGCTTGCTCCTGTGATCATCGTTCTACTGCTCATAGGTGTCCTGATCGTGATCGGAGGTGGTTCGGCTGTTGCGCCTTTCATCTACACATTGTTCTGATTTTCAGTACAGCACAGATCAATCCAGTTCTTATCTGAAACTTCGCCCGGCAGCGGTGCATAACGCGTCGCTGCCGGCTGTAATATCACATTATCAAAATGAGTGAATCCGAAAAAGTCAAAGCGCAGCTGGTGATCGTCACCGGGTTGGTTGTTCTATATTTTATTTTTAAATCCCAATACCCCTATTTCCTGATCGCTGCGGCGGTGATCGGCGTTTTCAGTTTGGCTATCCCCGTTTTTGGGGATCTGGTGGTAAAAGGCTGGTACAAGATCGCAGAAGTGCTGGGCGCCATTAACGGAAAAATCCTTCTGTCGATTGTGTTTTTCGTCATTTTGTTCCCGGTTGCGGCCATTGCAAAGCTGACCAAGAAAAACCCGCTTCATTTGAAGAAGGAAGATAGCGACACTGTTTTTACGGAAAGAAACCACAAATATTCCGCGAAGGATCTGGAACAGGTCTGGTAATGCAGGAGAAAGAAATATCAAAATGCAAAAAGGCCTGGTTTCAGGCCTTTTTTTTGCGGCATGCGCGCTCGTAGAGCACTTGGAGCATGCCGTCCTTCAAGCCTACATCGGGCACGTGAATGACGTCTGCGCCTGCCCAGCGCATAGCGGATGTATAAATATCGCCCGCCGGCACGATCACGTCCGCGCGATCGGGATTGAGTTGTAGTTTATTGATACGGTCTGCGAGAGAAAATTGATCGATATAATCGCGCATCCGCTGTATTTCTTCGAGACTGGTCGAGCTCTCGGTAAGTTTGGAAGAAAGGTCAAACAGCTTATTAATGTTACCTCCCGTACCTACCGCTTGAATAGGCTTGCTGTAATCGACATTCTGGTTGATCCATTCCTTAATCTTCAACCAGGCATTTTTAGACTCCTTTCCTTCCAAAAGGCGCACGGAACCCAGCTTGAATGATTTGGCCTTGATCTTCTGCCTGTCCTGGTACAGGTTCAGCTCGGTACTACCGCCACCCACGTCGATGTGAATGTACTGACCGTCGCTCAGCGATTGTACTACCACATTGTTAACCAGTTCGGCTTCTTTCTGGCCGTCGATGATCTGGATATGGATTCCGGTGCGTTGCTCAATGTGGTCGCGGACTTCCTGGCCATTGGCTGCTTCGCGCATGGCGGATGTGGAGCAAGCCATAAAATCATCGACTTCATGGAGTTCCATCAGAAGTTGATAGGCCAGCATGAGCTTCATCATGCGGTCTTCACTTTGCGGGGTAATGAGCCCCTGGGTAAACACATCATGTCCGAGGCGGAGCGGGAACCGGACGTATTCGACCTTCTTGAAGCGTGAAATGCCTTCGTCCTGCAAAACGGATGAGATCTGCATACGGGCACCATTGGAACCGATATCTATGGCTGCGAATTTCAAAAGCTCGTCAAATAGGGGAGTTAATAAAGGCCAAAAATAGACTTTCGCGGACAAGTTTCAATGCCCTGCCCGCGAAACTTCGTAGGCAGACGCTACATTTGACGGCCTATCTGATACAATAGCTTTACTTTCAGGCCAGGGCCGGCCCCTTGCCTGAGCGGTGATAGCGGTTTGAAGTAATTGACCCAGTAACCTTCCGCCTGGACGACGATCGGATGCCAGCTTTTCTCGATCCCCACGCCGAAGTTCATCGAAGTGACCGGGGATACGTCGCCTTTTTTGGAAAAAGTCTGGTTAAAAAACTCGTTTTTGGGTCCACGGCAATCATAGGAAATGGTTTCTTTGGAGGATACCTTAAAATTGGTACCTACGCTCGCATAATATGCCCAATCGTCTTTCAAAGTATTCCGGAATGCCAGCGTAAGCGGGATCTGGACTACATTCTGGTCAATTTTAATATTATACAACTGAAAAATAAGCGGCACCTGGCCCGGATGTGTTTCCTTGAAATCCACGCGTGCCTGAGCTCTGAATACGTTTTCCGTAAAGAACTCAGCCCGTTTGGCTTTGAGCCACGTAATGCCCGCCGCGAGCGAAAATTTCTTCTTGATGATTACCTCTCCCATCACCGTTTTGCCCCGGCCGTTGCCCTCGATCTGATATCCTGCACCGAACCGGTAAGGTGTTTTCAAAGGGAGTTTCGGGATAACACTTTCCGTCTGGGCGACCTGCTCAGCCTTTTTGCCACTAACCGGTGCTTTGGCGACCGCCATATTATTGGCTATCAATGCTTTTTGTACCTGCCGCGCTGTCAGTTTGCTGGCGAGTTCATAATGCATTTTCCGCTTTTGGGACATATCGGGTTGTATTTCCACCGGTGTATTGATCGCGGCAATACTGAAATCGCTGTCGAATGTCCTGCCGTTCGGATTGTAAGAACCTTTTGGTAATTGATTAGCTGCATCAACATGGCCTGGCGCAGCGGGTTCTGTCGTGGAAACAGCTGCATTCGTACCCTGGGCAGTGGCAAGCGCCCCAGCCGGCTTTTCGCGAAGAGTATGGCCAGCCTGACTAGCTGCATGGACGGGAGCAGCTTCCACCTGCGCATCCGTACCTGCTTCCGCGCCGTCGGTCTTAACGGAAGGCGCTGCATAGGCGAGCTCTTCGTTGTCAGAGTCCTGGCGAAGGCGGCTGTGCGAAGTATATCGGCCGTAATCCCGCAGCTGCGCGCTGGCTTGGAGGCTCTGGCCGTCGGGAGCTGTTTGCATTACATATACCGTGTCGGTTTTCGCCACCGGTGCCGACTGGTTGCGGATTACCTCGATCTGGCTTTGCAGGTTTTTCACATCCTGCACCAGATGGTCGTTCTGCGAGAGCTGATTTACGTACATATAGGCCATTACCGACGTTACCGATGCGGCGGCGGCGTACCCGATCCAGGAACCGTATTGTCGGAGGAACGAAGGTGGCGTCTGGGCTTGCATGTAGTTTTGCATACGAGCCCAGTCCTGCTCTTGAAAGTCCGGTTCAATACTCTCTAATTTTCGGCGTATAGTATTTTCAAATCTATTAGTTTTCATTGCCTCTGAATGACTTAACAGCCCAATCACTTGGGAAGAGATGTGGGTAATATTGTTTGATCAAATGCTGCAAACGAGCCCGGGCGCGCACATAATGCGATCTTACCGTTGCCTCGTTGATTTGCAGCAGGTCTGCTATCTCACGATGATTGTAGCCATCTACCACGTATAACAAAAATACATTCTTATAAACCGGTTTGATCCGTTGGATCAGGCCCAGTATTTCCTCGGCAGTGATCTGGCTTATCACATCTTCATCAAATTTGGGGTAAGGGGCATCTTCCAGTGCGATCACATCTTCCGTGTGTTTCTTGTGCTTGCGGTAATAGCTGATGGCCGTGTTTACCATGATCGTCCGCAGCCACGCCTTGAAAGGGTGATTGGCATCGTACTTCCCCAAATTGTTAAATACCTTCAAAAAACCTTCATTCAAAACCTCCTCCGCTTCTTCCGTCGACGATGTGTATCGCAGGCATATGCTTTTTGAATAGCCGAAGAACTGTTTGTACAGATGCCTCTGCGCCTGATTATCCCCGGCAATACATGCCGCTACTACCGACTCAAAGTCGTTTTCGTTAAAAGATATTTTTCTTTTAAAAAGCAAGGTCAGGGTATCAAGTTGTCAGGGATAGAATTTCTCACTTTTGAATACGTTCCTGCCCGTTAATCTGTTGCAAAAAATTACGAAAAGTTTTGATGCTTCGGAAATGCAGGTTGGGCTGAAAAAAATCGCAAAAAAATCCTTCGGCATGCAACATGGGCATCAGAGGGGGCGTAAAGGCAGAAAACAGTTTGATACTTTCACAAAAACCCGTGGGTATATCATGAAAAAAGTTTCACTTTTACTGATGGTGTTGATAGGCATCTGGTTTACGGCCTGTCAGAAGAGCGGCGAGTCGTTGAGCCCTGAAACTGAGGCGAGTGATTTCGAAAGTGTGGTTGAGTCGGCGGCGAGGTACGCCGTACTGACCGACTCGGTAACGTTGGGCAGATGTAAAGGAAAACTGACGGAAGTTGCGACGGAAGATTTGCCCGCGATGGTGACCACCTACATCGACAGTGCTTATGCCGGTTCTGAAATCAAATACGCTGCAAAAGACCAATCCGGAAAGATTGTGGTCGCTGTTACCCTAGCCGATGGATCAGTAAAAGGTCTGCTTTTCGATGCGGACGGTACGTTTAAGGCCGAACTGAAACAGCATGTGCCAAAAGCAAAACTGACTAAAATCGAGGTGAGCGCATTGCCTTCGAATGTTACCACCTACATTACTGCCAATTATACGGGAGCGGAAATCAAACTCGCGGGAACCAACGATGCCGGGGAATATTATGTGGCAATATTGGTGGATAAAAAAGTGAAAATACTGCTTTTCAACGCGGGCGGATCTTTCAATAAGGAGCTCGAAAAGCCTATTAGGCGCCATAAAAGACATTAACAGATCAATGCGATCGTAAAAATATTTTGTTAGGGGTGAGTTGGAATACGGTGCTGGATTTTCCGGTGCCGTATTTATTTTTTGGGGGATAGCATTTCCAAAGCCGACGAGTTCTTGATCTCACCCATTACAAAAAGGCTATGCGTGCTGCCGATATTTTCCAGCGAACCCAGTTTTTGCATTAAAAATTGTTGGTATTGCGACATGTCGTCGACGACTACTTTCAGCAAAAAATCATAATCCCCGGAGATATTGAAGCATTCCATCACCTCCGACATCGCGGAAATGGCTTTTACAAATTTTTCGCCCATCACCTTCGAATGTTCCTTCAATGCGATGTTGCAAAAGGCCATTAGCTTTTTGCCGACTTTTTCCCGGTCCACCAGCGCTACATATTTTTTGATAATACCCTCTTTTTCCAGCCTGCGTACACGTTCATATACGGGCGTGTAGGAGAGGTTCAACTTTTCCGACAGTTCACGTGTTTTCAAAGTAGCGTCCTGTTGCAGCAAATGCAGGATTTTGGCGTCAATATCGTCCAGATTATGCATAGATAGAATATCTTTATTCACTTCGAGATCGCTTCGAATATAGATAAATAATTTAGGTTTGGTAAAACTGTCAGACTTTTAATCTGAATTTTTTGATTTTATTGAACAAAACATCTATTGGCTTAAATTTGTCAATTCAAGAAGCATGTGCTTTTCCGGCGAAATGATAATCATACATTTAAAACACTTATGGTAGCAACTCAAAAAGCAGATATCCGCGAAATTCTCAAAAACCGTATTCTGGTACTGGATGGAGCTATGGGTACGATGATCCAGCGGTATAAATTGGAGGATCACGACTACCGGGGGGAACGGTTCGCAGATTGGCCGCACGATGTGAAAGGGAACAATGATCTGCTCTCGCTCACACGTCCGGACATTATCAAAGAAATTCACGCCGCTTATTTTGCGGCAGGGGCAGACATTGCCGAAACCAATACATTTTCAGGCACGACCATCGCCATGGCCGATTACGGCATGGAGGAGATCGTGTATGAGCTCAACTACGAATCTGCACGGCTTGCGCGGCAGGTTGCGGATGAATTTACGGAGCGTGAGCCGCATAAGCCCCGTTTCGTGGCCGGTTCCATCGGGCCAACCAACCGTACCGCATCGCTTTCGCCGGATGTAAATAATCCCGGTTTTCGGGCCATCAGCTTTGATCAGCTGGTGGAAGCCTACTATGAGCAGGTAAAAGGCCTGACCGACGGAGGTTGCGACCTGTTGCTGGTTGAAACGATTTTTGATACACTGAATGCCAAAGCCGCACTTTTTGCGATAGATCAATTCTTTGTGGATGCAAAGGCTGGTAAAGTTCCACACCTGGATTCATGGCGCATTGAGCCGGGGCAGGCATTGCCGATCATGATCTCGGGAACAATTACCGATGCTTCCGGAAGGACGTTGTCGGGTCAGACGACCGAGGCATTTTTGACTTCGGTGTCCCATTTACCATTATTATCAGTTGGTCTGAACTGTGCATTGGGAGCCGATTTGATGCGCCCTTACGTGCAGATTATGGCCAAGGAATCGCCTTTCTATACTTCTGCGCACCCTAATGCGGGCCTGCCGAACGAAATGGGTGAATACGATCAGACACCGGAGCAAATGGGCGAGATCATTGACGGGTTTTTGAGGGACAACCTGATCAATATCATCGGCGGATGCTGCGGTACTACGCCCGATCACATTCAGGTAATTGCCGAAACGGCCCGGAAATACCGGCCAAGACCATTGCCGGAAACGGAAACGGTCATGAAACTTTCGGGCTTGGAACCGGTAAAGATCAATGCACTGACCAATTTTGTGAACATCGGTGAGCGTTGTAATGTAACCGGCTCCAAGAAATTCGCCCGCCTGGTACGTGAAGGCAAATATGACGAAGCGCTCACTATCGCGCGTGAGCAGGTGGAAAGCGGAGCACAGGTGATCGACGTGAACCTCGACGAAGGTATGATCGACGGTGTGGAGGCGATGAAGACGTTTGTGAACCTGATCGCATCCGAGCCGGACATTTCTAAGGTGCCGTTGATGATCGACTCTTCGAAATGGGAGGTTATCGAATCGGGCCTGAAATGCGTGCAGGGAAAATCCATCGTGAACTCGATTTCTCTCAAAGAGGGTGAGGAGAAATTCAAAGAATCGGCGAGGACAGTGCTCCGTTACGGTGCAGCTACGGTTGTAATGGCATTCGACGAAAAAGGTCAGGCTGATAACTACGAACGCAGGATCGAAATCTGCGAGAGGGCTTACCGTATTCTGGTAGACGAAGTCGGTTTCCCGGCAGAGGACATCATTTTTGACCCCAACATCCTGACCGTTGCTACGGGGATGGAGGAACATAATAATTACGCGGTCGACTTTATTAACAGTGTGAAATGGATTAAGGAAAACCTGCCGCATGCGAAAGTGTCGGGTGGTGTTTCCAACGTTTCATTCAGTTTCCGGGGTAATGAGCCGGTCCGTGAGGCGATCCATACCGCATTCCTCTACCATGCGATCAAGGCGGGTATGGACATGGGTATCGTGAATGCGGCACAGATTGGCATTTACGATGAAATTCCGAAAGATGTGCTGGAACTTGTTGAAGATGTATTGCTTAACCGCCGCCCGGATGCGACCGAGCGTCTGGTAACCTATGCGGAAACGGTTAAGGACAAAGGGAAAACCCAAAATGGCCCCGACCTTTCGTGGAGAGAGCTTCCAATTAAAGAGCGCATTTCCTACGCATTGGTGAAAGGTATTTCGGATTACGTAGATGAAGATATTGAAGAGTGTCGCCACTTGTTCGCACGTCCGCTTGAAGTAATCGAGGGACCTTTGATGGACGGGATGAGTATCGTCGGCGACTTGTTTGGCGAAGGTAAAATGTTCCTGCCGCAGGTTGTGAAATCGGCTAGGGTCATGAAGAAGGCGGTGGCATATTTGCAGCCGTTCATCGAAGCTGAAAAACAAGAGGGCAATTCATCGGCCGGTAAAATATTGATGGCAACAGTAAAAGGCGATGTACACGACATTGGAAAGAATATTGTCGGTGTGGTGCTGGGTTGTAATAATTACGAGATTATCGACCTGGGCGTAATGGTACCGACGGATAAGATTCTGGCGGCTGCCGTGGAACATAATGTGGATATTATCGGTCTTTCCGGCCTTATTACACCGTCGCTCGACGAAATGGTGGGTGTTGCCAAGGAAATGGAGCGCCGTGGCATGAAAATGCCGTTGCTGATCGGCGGTGCTACTACTTCCCGCATTCACACGGCGGTGAAAATCGACCCGAACTATTCCGGGGCGGTAATCCACGTGCTTGATGCGTCGCGTTCGGTACCTGTGGCAGGCAAGCTGATCCAAAGCGCGCAAAGTCAGGCAGATGTTTTAGCGGATATCAAAGCAGAGTATGCCAAACTGCGTGACGATCACGCGAAACGGGGCGGAGAAAAGGCGCACGTCACTATTGCTAAGGCAAGGGATAATAAGGCAAAAATTGACTGGACAAGCTTCCAGGCCGTGAAACCTCAGTTCCTGGGTACCCGTGTGTACGACGATTACGATCTGGCAGATATTGCGAAATACATTGATTGGACACCGTTCTTCCAGACTTGGCAATTGCACGGGAAATACCCAAAAATCTTCGATGACGCAGTCGTAGGTAAGGAGGCGATGAAGTTGTACGAAGATGCTGCTGTTCTTTTAGGAGAAATCATTCGTGATAAAACCTTGAAAGCGCGGGCTGTGGTCGGTTTCTGGCCGGCCAACTCGATCCAGGACGATATCGTGCTGCACCATTTCGAGGAAGAAACCCGTGAGGTACCTTGTGAACGTCATGGCTCGCACCAGCATATCGAATATAAGATCAGTCAGCAGAGCGTCGCAAACCTGAATGCAGGCGAATTGGTAGCGGATACCGCTGCCGTATTGCACCATTTACGTCAGCAAAGCCAGAAAGCGGCTAACCTGCCGAACTACTGCCTGTCAGATTTTGTGGCTCCGCTGGAATCCGGCCATACCGACTATATCGGTGGTTTCGCGGTTACGGCAGGTGTTGGCATTGAGGCATTGCTGGACAAATATGAAAGAGATCACGACGACTATAACAGCATCATGGTCAAGGCACTGGCCGACCGTTTGGTGGAAGCCCTGGCAGAACTAATGCATGAAAAAGTGCGCAAGGAATTGTGGGGTTATGACAAAACCGAAAGCCTGACGAACGAAGAGCTCATTAAGGAAGAGTACAAGGGCATTCGTCCGGCGCCAGGCTATCCTGCTTGCCCTGATCATACCGAAAAGCGTCGTTTGTTTGATCTGCTTGGTGCTGAAGAGCTTGGTATTACCCTCACGGAAAGCTTTGCAATGTATCCTGCAAGTAGTGTGAGCGGTTGGTATTTTTCACATCCGGACAGCCGTTATTTCCCGGTTGGTAAGATCTATAAAGACCAGGTTGAGGATTATGCACGCCGCAAAGATATGCCGGTCGAAGAGATCGAGAAATGGCTCTCGCCGGTGCTCGGATACTAGAACGATTTTATTTAAAAAGTACAAAAGGAGAGTAGTTCGTTGCTATTCTCCTTTTTTTGTGCCCAAAATATACTAATTTTTACAAAAGGGCGTAATTAGGTGGTATGGCGTGTCTTAATCAGGTATTTATACGCTATTTTTTGACGTTTGAACGCCTGATATTTGCATTACTTAAGTGAGAACTTAATAGTTTATTAGCCATGAAAAGAAATATCTCAGTTTTCATCCTTCTCATACTACTGGCATCGTCCTTCAAATACAGGACTATGACGAGAGAAAATGCCCAGCCCGTTATTACCGCAGGGTACGGAAGCAAGCATGTGACCAAGGAAATGGTAGCATCTTCCCTGGATGCAGCGGTTGCTGACCTGCACAAAGCCAACCTCGAAATGGCGAAAGGCAATCCGGCATTTTTCAAATCGTTGTGGTCCCACCAGGATGATGTTACTATGTTCGGAGGTATTGCAAATGCCGATTCCAAGGGCTGGAAAGCTGTTGAAGCAAGCCTGAACAATGCCGGAAGCATTCCCGCGAAAGATGTGACGTATACATTCGAAAAAGTCGCAAGCCAGGAAGGCGCTACACAAGGCTATCTCATTCAAAAAGAGCATTACCTTTTCGCGGATGGCCGCCAGGCCGATTTGCATGTGACAGTCCTTTTCCGGAAAGAAAATAATGTCTGGAAAATCGCCCATCGTCAGGCTGATTCCATTTCAACTGATGTAAAATCAGACAAAACTTCTAAATAATTGCCTCTCTTCCTGATATTTTGAGTTAGTTGCAGCCAAGCGACTAATTTGTTGTTATTTTGCACCTTTGGTTAAAAAGTGACAACAAACTACGCATGGAGAGATTTACAGGATTGCTGGGTATCGTATTGATCCTGGGCATCGCGTTCGCGATGTCGAATAACAGAAAGGCTATCAATTACCGTACCGTCGTCGTAGGCCTGGGCCTTCAATTCGGGCTTGCAGTCTTTATCCTCCGAACCGACATCGGCCAGTCGATTTTTCAATGGCTTGGCGACAAAGTCCAGAAATTGCTTTCTTTTTCGGATAAAGGTGCCGATTTCGTTTTCGGCACATTGGTAAGACCTGAACTGATGCAGCGAGCATTCGGACCGGGTAACGATTTCGTCTTCTTTTTTAAAGTAATTCCAACGATCATTTTTGTGGCTGTGCTGGTGAATATGCTCTACCATTTGGGCATTATGCAGCGCGTCGTGTCGGTGATTGCACGCGGCGTATACTGGCTTATGGGCGTGAGCGGTGCGGAAGCACTTTCGAACGTGGCTAGTACGTTTGTCGGACAGGTGGAGGCGCAGATCATGATCAAGCCGTATCTGAAAAACATGACCAACTCCGAACTGATGGCATCGATGACAGGTAGTTTTGCCTGCATTGCCGGTGGGGTAATGGCCGTATATATTTCATTGGGTGTACCGGCGCCCTATCTCATCGCGGCAAGTCTGATGGCCGCTCCCGGCGCCCTCGTCATTTCGAAAATCGTTTTCCCCGAAACGGACAAGTCTGATACGAAAGGAATGGTGAAGCTGGAAATCCAGAAAACCCACGCCAACCTGCTCGACGCCATTGCCGCGGGGGCGAGCGAAGGCCTTAAAGTAGGTTTTAATGTAATTGCGATGCTGATCGGTTTTATCGCGCTCGTGGCATTACTGGATTACCTGCTGGGCTACATTGGCGGTCTGTTCGCATTTCCGCAATTGAGCTTCAACTTCATCCTAGGTAAGATATTCTCTGTTTTCGCATGGGCAATGGGCGTTCCGGCGAAGGACATCGAGGCGGCGGGCTCATTGATGGGTACCAAAATGGTAATTAACGAATTCGTAGCTTACCTCGACATGGTAAAGCTGAAAGACACGCTTGACCACAAAACCATCGTCATTACGAGCTTTGCATTGTGTGGTTTCGCCAATTTTAGCTCCATCGCGATTCAGGTGGGAGGGATTGGAGAGCTCGCACCTTCCCGTCGTGCCGATTTGGCCAGGCTTGGGTTTAAAGCATTAATTTGCGGTACATTGGCCTCTTACATGTCGGCTACCCTTGCGGGATTGCTTTTGTAAAACGAGGCCGTCAAAAAGGTATTCAATTGAACACAAAAAGAGCACAACGGTTGCTCTTTTTGTGTTTTTGAAGGTTTCATTGGCGAAAAAGCTGTGCTTACCTGGCATAAAAGTTTTTACCAACATCCTGTCAACATCTGAAAAATCGTATCAACACATTGTACTATGAAACGTGTCAAACTCTTCTGGTCTTTACTCAAAGATAGTTTCGAGGAATTTCTGAACGATAATGGCATGAAGCTGAGTGCCGCGCTTTCGTACTATACCATTTTTTCACTGGCGCCAATGCTGCTGGTGATCATTTCGGTTTTCAGTATTTTCTTTGGCAAGGATGCGATCCAGGGTGAACTGTTCGGGCAAATCAGCGGATTGGTAGGCGCTTCCGCCGCTTCGCAATTGCAGGAAATTCTTAAAAATGCCGAACTGTCCAATAAATCGGGTGTCGCGGCGGCGATAGGTATTGCTACCCTGCTGATCGGTGCTACGGGGGTCTTTGCCGAAATGCAGGATTCCATCAACTTTATATGGGCCATCAAAGCGAAACCCAAGAAGGGCTGGCTCCAATACCTGAAAAACAGGCTGATATCGTTTTCTCTTATCCTGACGCTCGGTTTTCTGCTGGTGGTTTCGCTGGGAGCGAGTGCGCTGGTTGATCTGCTAAGCTCACGGTTGGAAGCGTTATTCTCGGAGGCGTCGGTAGTGGTGTTTTATATTGTCAATCTGGCGCTGGTGCTTTCGATCATTACTGCATTGTTTACCGTAATTTTCAAAGTGCTGCCCGACGGAGAACTACGCTGGAAAGAATGTCTCGTTGGCGCCGCATTTACCGCCGTTTTATTCCTGGTCGGGAAATTTATCATCAGTTTCTACCTTGGGCAGTCGGATCTTGGGGCGGCATATGGTACTTCGGCCTCGATTGTGATCCTGCTGACCTGGATTTATTATTCGTCAATCATCCTCTATTTTGGAGCGGAGTTTACCAAGGTATATGCGCGTCTCGATGGTGTAGCTATCGCACCCAATAAGCATGCGGTGCTGATTGTCCGGCAGGAGCTCGACCGGAAGACCGGTGCCACGATTACCGACTAAAAAAGCCCTTCCGGTATCAGAAGGGCCTTTTAATCACAAAAGAGAATCAGAAACTAGCGGATCACCATTTCGAATGGCATGCGGGCCTGCATTCCGCCCATATTCATTAACTTTTTATACATTTTCACATATGGAGCCATATCGCCGAGCGCCTTGTTGGTGGCCTCTTCTTCATTGTCACCCAATAGCTTTTCGACCATTTCATTAAATGGACGCTTTTTCTCAGGATAATAGCGTACGCGATAGTCTCCCTCTTTCAGCTTGGCGGCCTTTGCGGCAATTTTAATTGCATCGTCCACACCGCCGAGTACGTCGACAAGTCCGTTCTGTTTGGCCTCGACTCCCGACCAAACGCGGCCTTGCGCAAGGCCTTTCAGTTTTTCGACAGACATTTTGCGGCCTTCTGCTGCTTTCCGGGTGAACGTTTCGTAGCCTTCGTTAACGCTTTTCTGGATCATACTCTTTTCAAAATCAGTCATTTCGCGGGTAGCGGTCGGCCAGTCGGCGTGGGGGCTGGTGCCGACGCCATCGAAGGTAATGCCTAACTTGTTGTTCATGAAGTCGGTCACATTGAAAATCAACCCGAAAATACCGATTGAACCGGTGATGGTATTAGGCTGGGCAACGATGGTATCGCAACCCATCGCCATGTAGTAACCGCCGGAAGCGGCTACGTCGGACATGGAAGCAATAACGGGTTTCTTTTTTGCGGTTAGCTGAATTTCGCGCCACATTACATCCGATGCCAATGCGCTGCCGCCGGGTGAATTGATGCGGATCACCACCGCTTTGATCTTGTCATTTTCACGGATTTCTTTCAGTTCCTTCACAAACTTCTCGGAACCGATATTCGAATCGCCGCCGTCACCACCGGTAATTTCTCCTTCCGCGACGAGCACGCCTACTCTTGTGTTGAAATCACCCTTCTCGACAGCGCCGGACCCTTGCAGGTACTTGTTTACACCAACATAGGAAATCGACTTGTCCGCATCGATTTTCAGGTCTTTTTTCAATACTGTTTCAAGCTCATCCTGATAACCCAGGTTGGTAACAAATTTGTATTTCAACGCCGATTTCGGGTTTTCTACGGCCAGCGAATCGGCCAGATTTTTGAGTTCATCGACGGGAATATTGCGGGAAGCCGAAATGTTTTTCAGGAAGTTGCTATTGATGGCGCCGATCAGTTCGATGGATTGCTTTTTGCTCGCCTCGCTCATGTCCTGGCGAGAGAACATCTCGATTGCGCTTTTGAACTCGCCGACCCGGAACACCAGTGGCTTGATTTCCAGCTTATCGAATGTGCCTTTGAAGAAACTATACTCCGCCGAAAGACCGTTCCATTCGATGCCGCCGGCGGGGTTGAGATAAATCTTGTCGGCTACGGAAGCAATGTAATAGCCCTTCTCTGAATAGCTCTCTCCGTAAGTGACAACGAACTTCTTCGATTTTTTAAATTCCAGGAGCTGGTTCCGGATTTCTTCCAAAGTGGCCCAACCGGCCTCCGGACCTTCCGTTTTCAGATAAATACCTTTGATTTTATCATCGGTCTGCGCGCTTTTCAATGCATCTATAATGTCCTTCAGACCCACTACACTTTCTTCGCCGCTAAAAGGCACTCCAAATTCCGACAAGGGATTGTCGACGCCTACTTCCTTGATCGGCTGGTTCAGATCGAGCCTCAGTACCGATTTGTCTTCGAGCGTTACTTTTTCCTCCGAAGAGAAAAGCGAACCAATGCCGGCCAGAATGAAAAAGGAGAGGAACAGGAAGAGGATAATGCCTACGAAGGTCGCCAGGACATATTTAAGGAATTGTAACATAATCTATTGCTAATGGATTTCGTCTCTATAAGTTGATTAAGGAACAAAATTACGTATTAATTGTCGCGGTTTGTGGATGAAATAATGTCAAAAGGTCGTTTATGCCTATTAAGTGGTTGAAAATGACTGCTCCAATTTTTCAGTCTGAACCAGCGGTTTTACATAAGCAGATTATTTACTTTTGGAGAAAAAATCAGCACATGAAAAAGACCCTCATTTTAGTCCGGCATGCAACCGCCGAAGACCAGAGTTTCAGAATCAAAGATTTCGACAGAAATTTGAACAGCAAAGGTCTGTCGGAGTCGATTGCGATGGGGAAATGGCTGGTTGGCGAGGGGGTGAAACCTGATATTTTTGTGTCCAGCCCCGCTTCACGGGCGTATAAGACGGCCGAGATCATCGCCGGTCAATACAAACTGCCGGTTGATGTCATTCAGACAAAGGAGGGAATCTATGACGGTGGCCCCAGGGCGTACCTGCAGGCGGTGAACACCGTATCAGAGGAGCATACGACGCTGATACTGTTCGGTCACAACCCGGACATTACTTATTTCGCGGAATATTTGTCGGGTGACAGTATAGGGTCCATGAAAAAGGGAAGCGCAGCATTTATTGAATTCAAAGATCAGAAATGGGAGGAAATATCTGCGAAAACCGGTGATCTGGTGCTGTACAAGACACCCAAGCAGGTAAGAGACGAAGAGTAAAATGGAAAAATCAAACCGGAACAAGAAGATATTTATCGTCGTTTTTATCGCGTTCGTAGCACTGTTCGCATACATTTCGTACGACATGTCGAGCCGCACCACCGCGCCCTGGAACAAACCCAAGCAACTAAAAAGGGCACTGCCGGGAGCTACCCCGGATGCCGATTCGTTGAAACTGGATTCATTGCTGAGGGAAGTAGAAGAGTAACGGCTCAGCTTCTGGGGTGAAATTCAGTGATGATTTGCCTGAGATAATCACGGTCGAGGTGTGTGTAAATTTCGGTGGTGGTAATGGATTCATGTCCCAGCATTTCCTGCACTGCGCGCAGGCTCGCCCCGCCCTCGATGAGGTGGGTAGCAAACGAATGCCGGAACGTATGTGGACTGACGTTTTTGTGAATACCCGCCTTTTCAGCCGTATCCTTGATCATCAGAAAAATCATCACCCGCGAGAGCTGGCCGCCGCGCCGGTTCAGAAATACGATATCTTCGCTTCCTTTTTGAGGAGCAATATCCCCTCGCACATGATCAAGGTAGATTTGGGTATACTTAATAGCCTCTTTCCCGATGGGGATCAGCCGCATTTTGTCGCCTTTTCCGATAATGCGGAGAAAACCGATATCGAAATGACAGTTGGTAAGCTGCAAGTCCGTCAGTTCCGAAACGCGTAAGCCCGAGCTGTATAAAACTTCCATGATCGCCCGGTTCCGTGTGCCCTCAGGCGTAGAATGGTCAATAGCGCTTAGCATTGCTTCGATTTCTTCATACGACAGGACATCCGGCAGTTTGCGTGGCAGGCGGGGGGATTCCAGCAGTTCGGTCGGATCTTCCGAAATTTCGTTTTCAAGCATTAAATACTTGAAAAATGCTTTGATGCCCGACAGCATCCGTGCCTGCGAATGCGCGGCCAGGCCCATCTCCGCGACGTATTTGAGGAAAGCCGACAGATGTTCTTCCTGTATGCGGGCAGGACCAAGGTCGATCTTACTTAGTTCGAGAAATTCTTCCAGTTTTTCCACGTCCCGCACATATGCCTCCACGGAGTTGCCGGAAAGCGAACGTTCAAGTCTGAGGTAATTTTTAAAATGTTTGATGTAGCTTTGCCACATAGCGAAGGAAGAATTTATGAATGCTACAAAGCAAATGAAAAAGATATTGATCCTGAACGGCCCGAACCTGAATCTTTTGGGCAAAAGAGAACCCGGAGTGTATGGAAACCAGTCGTTCGAAGACTATTTCGAAACGCTCAAAGGGATTTTTCCCGAAACGGAGCTGCATTATTTTCAATCGAACCACGAGGGCGCTTTGATCGACAAAATCCATGAAGCAGGGTTCTCCTTCGACGGGATCGTCATCAATGCGGGCGGCTATACCCATACCTCCATAGCCCTGGCGGATGCATTATCGTCTGTTACCACGCCGGCAGTTGAGGTACACATTTCAAATATCCACGCTCGCGAATCGTTCCGGCACCACAGCTACCTGACATCGCGCTGTAAGGGAATAATTGCCGGGTTGGGGCTGAAAGGCTATGAGCTGGCGGTGCGGTATTTTAATGATTGAATGAATTTTGAATGACTGAATGACTGAATGACTGAATGAGTGAATGATTAGTTGGTCAATAGTTATTGCTGTAAAAGCTAGTTATTAGTCATATGCCTTCGATTCATTAGTTCAGGCTATCTATTTCAATTATTTGAAACTCAGCTATTCAAGAGTCAGCTATTCTGTCTTAGCTCGCCAATTCATTCAATCATTCAATCATTCAATCATTCAAAATTACCTAAACACCGCATTTCCAAACAGCAGTTTGCCTTTTTCCAGCATTGCACGAAACACCGGGTCGTCCATGAGGTAAATTACCTGCCCGCGGCCTAATTCCTGGGTTCCGATGATCAGGGTATTTTTTAGCTTGCCGGCCATTTTGATACCTACAAATCCGGCTT
Organism: Dyadobacter sp. OTU695; assembly: GCF_038440355.1. Taxonomy (NCBI): domain Bacteria; kingdom Pseudomonadati; phylum Bacteroidota; class Cytophagia; order Cytophagales; family Spirosomataceae; genus Dyadobacter; species Dyadobacter sp. OTU695. Next base: position 303,087 of record NZ_JASATN010000001.1, read on the forward strand.
TGTAATTGTCTTCCTTCAGATAGCCTACATTCCAGCCGTCTTTGAGATAATCGCGCTCATAGGCGTCGCGTACGATTGTGAAATATTCATCCCCGCATCCGAATGCAAGCGGATGGGTAGCATCCATGCTGACCTGGTACATACTCCCCGGCGAGGAGTCGCTCGCTTCCTGACGTTGCTGTTCGCCATATTTTTTGAATGTGTCTTCATCCCTTTTTTTTTCGGAGAATTTCTTGGTTAGACCAAAACCGGGTTTGTTGACCAACGCATCGGTTGCATGCTCCATGGCAATCAGCTTGCCGCCATTTTTGACCCAGCCTTGAATAGTGTCGAGCAATTTGTCGGAGATCATATCGCCATAGCGGCCGTCGGGCAGGATCAGCACGTCGATTTCGTTCCAGGGCAAACCAGCCAGTTTCGCAGCATTGACGATTGTTACCGGGTATTTAATCTGTTGTTCGAAATAATGCCAGATGGCGCCAAATGCGGTCGGAGAAACACCATCGCCAGCTAATGCAACCACTTTTGGCGCTTTGAGGGCAACAACATGATCATTGCCGAAATCGGGGCCCGTGCTCACAAAGCCGGTTTTGACGGGAGTGAGTTTCACGAAATGTTTGTTTGCCAGCGAGGTTACCACTTTATCGAACGGAATGCGCTCGTTGCCTTTTCTGGTGATGATCAATGTGCCGGCCGGATAACTTATCTTGTCCATTTCAAACGGCGTATTCGAGGTTTTGACCAGCACGCCGCCTTTGAGAAGCTCTGCGAGGAAAGTTGCATCCTCTGCATTCGACCAGTTTGCAAGATAAGCGTAAGGTGCTGCGGCTGGTATGATATTCTCAATCGCGGCTGGCTGAGCGGCAACTGGAGTCAGTTTTTCTTTTAAACCATAAGCTTTCAACCCAAAAATATAGGCGAGGCCCCAGCTGGTAACATCGTACGTCACCGAGTCTTCCAGGGCCGGTTTAGGGTCGAAAAGAATGCGGAGTAAATTGGATTTAGGTTGATAAGCGCTGATCAGCAGGTCATCATTGTCTATTTTGATCATTTGCTCGGCAGAAGATGTCAATTCCGTGCCCTTGGCGGACATAGCTTTACCCGCGATGCCGTAGTTAAATCCCTGCCGGTCGAGCCAGTTCCTGAATGACCGGATGTTCTCATTATTGCCCGTTTTAATGAGGTAAGTTTTAAAATTACCCGTCGGCGCGCTGGCGGCATCCTGATGGAATCTGATAAACTCCGCTACAATCTTTTCCTTTTGGGATAATACTGCTTCCAATGTAGCCAGACTCGTCGCATAGTGGTGTGCAATGCGGTCGTTGAGTGTCAGTGTATCGTGCTCGTTCGCGCGTTCGAGCGCGAGGCCTGCGCGTCCGCTCCCGCCTTGCTCGTACGTGACGCCGATGGCGCCATTGGCGGTGGGCCAGGTGTCGCCGTAGCTGGGATAAAACAGGTCATAATCGTTCCGGGTGAAATAAGCCCAGTTGTTTTTGTCAAAATATTTGCGGCAATACTCGCCTATCAGCTCGTTGAACTGCCTTTGCCAGGCCGTTACGTCCTTGTTGTAGGGCTTGGCAGCCGGTGGGAAGTAATAGCTTCGCGAAGGGCTCATTTCGTGGAAATCGGCATGGAAATGGGGCATCCATTGATTGTACAATGCAATGCGCTCCTGTGTCTCTTTTTGGGTTTGCCAGGCCCAGTCGCGGTTGAGGTCGAAAAGATAGTGGTTGAAACGCCCGCCCGGCCAGGGTTCTTCATGTTCAAGCGCAAAGGGCGTTACATCCGGCGTCGCATTCCGGACGCGGTTGTACCATTGTGTATAGCGCTCGTACCCGTCGGGATTGATGCACGGATCGATAAGGACTACCATATTTTTGAGAAAATCCTGCGTAAGCGCATTGTTCCTGTTTAGTAGCTCATAAATCACTTTCATGCTCGTATTGGCCGATACAGCCTCATTGCCATGCACATTATAGCTCAGCCACACAATCGGCGGGACACTTGCGTCGGCTTTTCCCGGCAGCAAACCGATACTTTTCAGGTGATTCGTCCGGATCGATTCCAGTTTGGCTATGTTCTCGGGCGACGACACGAATGCGAGCATCAGCGGGCGACCTTCGTTGGTAGTGCCATACCGGACCAGCTTCATTCTGTCGGTATTCTGTGACTGAACCGATTTGAAATAATCCACGATCAGGTGATGATATGCGAATCCGGAACCGAGCGGGAAGCGCAGGAACTCATCTGGCGTCTGGGTTTGAGCGAATGCAGTTTGGATGGAAAACAAAAAGAAGAGGAAGTGTATCAGTCTGGTCATAGGAAGCGAAATGGCGTAGGTGGTAACCCAAAGTTAAAAAGATACCTGAATTACGCTCCACTCGATAGAGAGATAAAAAAAGTTTGTGTTAAATGTTGTTGAAAATGAGTTAACTAAAAATTAATTGATTTTTATTTGCTGCCAGATGTTGCTTTTTTAAATCTGACCCTGCATCTTTGCACCACGTTTTCGGAACAGGGAAACGAAAAGTGAAAGAAAGTAGTTGAAAAAACGCACGAAGTAGGAGACCAGTCGGCCCATTCGTCTAGCGGTTAGGACACGACCCTTTCACGGTTGAAACAGGGGTTCGATTCCCCTATGGGTCACAAAACCGTGCGAAACAGCACTTTCAATCATTCAAAAAACCGCTCAGATTTTGAGCGGTTTTTTTGTGTCTACTCCCTATATATTTTTTTGCTGAAAGAAAAAGTTCGACGGTTTTTTACATGGGAAAGTCAGCTAGTTTTAATCTTAATTCGAATTAGTTAGCGCTAGTCCTCAGTTAGTTGCATCCCCGTAATATTTTCATTTTTATTTTCCTCATCAATTTTAGGATTCGTTTGTCACAAAAATTGCGTCTAGCAATTCATTAGACCCAATTTTGCGGATTTTTCTCTTTTTGAATGGAGTGTCCCAGCGTTTTCGCAAGCAATATTATTCTACAAGTATAAAATATTTTCTAAGTCTTTGTAGTATATTTGGAACGAGCGAGAAGATTGATTTCTAAATTGTATTACAATCGATTACCTCGTTCGCATCGCCCACTTATTTTTTACGCTCTATGAAATTTTTACTGAAACTTGTTTTTGCGGGAGGAGTGATAAGCTCAGTGGCAGCGGCTCCTAACAATGAAGCTGGAAGCAGGGTTTTGCCTGTGGACAGCGTAACTGTGGAAAGCAGTATTGCGAGTGACCTGAACGGTTCTTACGAAATCAGGAATCCCTACGCAGAGTCTGCGGACGAATCTTTTACTATTGCGGCCAAAACGGCTGCGCCTCTGGCTACGCGGGTTTCCTGCGGAGGCCGGATTTGGACACATGGCGAGTTTCTGGGAAGAACAGGTGACGACCAGCCAGTGTACACGCGCATTACGGAGAACCGGATTTACCTCAACTGGAATGGCAAGGTAGCCGATAACATTTTTATTCTTTTTAACCTGAAAGAGAACACTTTTCCAAACAATCCTACCAACGACGCGATGATCAGCGCCTGCGTGAATCCCGTTGACCCGAGCACTGCACCGGTGAATATGTTGGGTACGAACGGAAGCGGTCAGATCACTTGTAATGGCGTGGTTATGCCGGATGGTAACAGGCTGGGTGTTTTTGTGGGAAGTACAGGGAATACTTATCAGTTTATCAAGTACGTGAATGGCTTTTTGCGTGTCATGATCAAACAGGGAGAGAACGACACTCGTACAGATAACTACTATATGGGGTTGCTCGGCGAAACGATCGAGGGGAGAAATGGAAGTTACCTGGACCCGCAATGGAGAGGTGTATTGACCACCACTATGGCGAATAGCTGCTTCTGGCCAGCAGTGCCCAAGTCTGCGACACCGCTGCCTGACAATAACTGCGCATCCGGCCCAGCAATCGGCAATGTTACCAATATCAGCCAGACTGCCCTCACGGTTTCTTTCACCGGTTCCGGCGTAAGCAGCCTGAAATGGAGTATCAAATCAAATGGTAGTTCGGTAAGATCGGGAACGACGAACGATTTCGGCAGCGCTACTTCGACTAATTTGACGTACAGTTCACTGGCTCCGGGCAATTATACATTAGAAATTGAAGGGAATAATTGTACTTCGGCAGTGAGCAGCCGTGCATTCACGATCAACGAGCCTGTGGTAACCATTCCGGATTGCCAAAATGGCCCCTCAGTGACCAGCGTCGCCTCAATCACCCCGAGCAGCGCGACAATTAACTTCGGCGGAACCAACCTGCATGTATTTTCATGGAGAATCCTGGACGGCAGTGCCAATGCAGTGGCAAGTGGCAAAACGGGCACCCTTACTTCTAATGCAGCCAACCTGACATTTAACTATCTGCAAAACGGCACATACACGTTCGAGTTGAAAGCCGAGGATTGCAAAGCGCCAGCTGTGGCAACAAAGAGTTTCAGCGTTTCTGCGACGGACACGCGTACGGCGTGTACACGCGGACCAAGTCTGCAGTCGATCGTATCCTCAGGCGAAACATCGCTTTCGTTCCTTTTCGACGGCGATAATGTGTTTGCGATCGACTGGAAGATCAAAAAAGATGGTGCTGTGATCCGCCAAAACCGGGTTGCGCCTACCAGCAACACACCTTCTATCAGTTACAACACGCTGACGACCGGCATTTATACCCTAGAAATCCAAGGCGGAAACTGTAAATCGACACCCACGTCGACAGCATTTGGCGTGAATGTTCCGCTGCCCATTTACATATCGAATTTTGAAGGGAAAACCGTCGAGAAAGGCGTTGAGCTGACCTGGAATGTAGTTGAAGAGAAGGACGGGAAGGAGTTCGAAATACTACGTTTCGATGACCGTATGCAGAACGAGGTAGTACTTGGCAAAGTAGCTCTCACAGACCAGCGCATAGGCAAATACAGCTTCCTCGACGAAACCCCATTGCTTGGAACAAATTATTATCAATTGAAACAGATTGATATTGACGGCACTTACACCAAAAGTAAGCTCGTCGCGGTCAATCCTGGCATTATCACCGGTACAGTTATCGCACCAAACCCTGCTCAGGATTTCGTGAACGTTCAATTCTCGTCACGTACTGCCGGAACTTCGGATGTGATGATCTACAACCTCGCCGGACAACCTGTAAGCAGCTCCGCGATCCGCATTTCGGAAGGCAAAAATGCCCACCGCATTAATGTGAAGAAGTTGGGTGGAGGACATTACTTCATGAAGATCAACCACGGTGGCGAAGCGACGAAGCTACGCTTTATCAAAGCCGATTGATGGGTGAAATCCACTGATCGACGAATAATGCAAACAGCCGGGCTTTGAGTCCGGCTGTTTGCGTTTAAACCTGGCTGGCAACGATCCTAGATAGGCGAAGGGGTAATGCCGGCAATCCTTTCAAGTCCCAATGTTACACGCTCTATGCGGTCGACATTCCCCCGCCTCGGATCCGAATAAGCCTGTGCCACCGAGCGCATATAGGCCTCGCCCATGCGGGTATCAAAAAACGGGTCATGCTGCGCCAGGCTTTCGCGCCATTTCGGCCCGACTATTCCCTTCGCTTTCGAAAACCGCAGCAGCAGTCGCTGCTTGATCGGCACCAAAACCCGATCGGTCAAACTTGTTTCGATGTGCATAATGTGTAATTTGCGGTTAACAGATTGTGTTTTATCAAATTTAATTCAATTTAAATTAATAGCAATTCAAAGTGAATTAAAATTGTGACTCTTTTTTAATAATGTTTGACTATCAAAGAGTTCGAAGACTTCGCGAGCATTTGCAACTTAGTGAAACCCAGTTTGCTAAGAAGATAGGTGTTGCTCAAAGTACCTATCATAGATTTGAAAAGGGCACGGCAAGTTTGACGGCCGAAGCCATCAGTGAGATCATCACCGAATTTGATGTCGATCCCTATTGGCTGCTGGTCGGACACGGAGGAGATGAACCTGAATTTGTTGATAATGCTGATCTCATCACGATAAGTAAAAACGAATACATCGATTTGCAGCGCAAGGCATTGCAAAACCAGGACGAGCGGATAGCGGAGTTGGAGAGGGAGTTGGGGAAGAAGTGATGAGTAGGCCAATAAGGGCTTTGAAATTAATCAAACACACTATGATAGAGACAATTACCCATAAGGGGCTTAGCCTCTTGTTTGTGTACGACAATCCTTCCAAACTTAGCGCTCATCTGGTGGAGCGCCTACGTGAAATCCTCTCAATGCTCGACGCCGCCGAGCGTATCGAGCAACTAGATTTTCCGGGTTATCGGCTACATAAACTTTCTGGTGAATATAAGGGTTACCACTCCATTAGAGTCAATGCAAACTATCGGATAATTTTTCGTTTTGTAGATGGGAATGTATTTGATGTGGATTATATTGACTATCACTAACAGCGCGCATTATGATAAAGAAAGGAATGCGTCCGAGTCATCCGGGCGCGATATTAATGGGAATGATTGAAGGACTGCGGGAGGAAACGGGGAAGGAGTTCGCCGTTACTGAAATAGCTTCCGGCCTTGGCGTGAGCGAAGCAACACTTTCTTCAATATTAAATCAAAAATTGGCCATTAACGCCGAAATGGCTGTAAAACTGTCCGAAGCATTCAACTCGAGCGCGGACTTGTGGTTGAATTTGCAGCGCAACTACGATTTATGGCTGGCTGAAAATAAGGTCAATCGCGATGAAATCACGCATTTCGTCGCGAATGAAGGTCGCTCCGGACTGCTTTCAGCTTAGACGTACTTTAAAAGATCAAATTTAATGGATCAGGCCTCACCGGGGAGGATTCGGCTGGGATGCCACCCCGATACTGCTCTGCCACTTCACCATTTTCATCTAAATAGCCAATTTCTTGTAGCCGCTTTCTGGATAGTTCCGCAGCATTGGGAGAATTTTCAAGTTCCCTTCTTCTTTCGGCCACATAAGCCCGCACTTTATCAACCAGTTCCTGAGTCATTTTTGTAGTGTAGTGTGTTAAGGGAGAATCTCCCGGTTGTCAGATAACCAAAGTTCAAAAATATCCAGCTCTTTTCCTACCCCTCCGGCTGCAACCGTGCCTCCTTCCACCATTGCGTAAATACCTGATCTCCTTTCAGATCCACCTTCTGGCCGATCAGCGGCGTTACGAGCGGTATGTTCTGTTTTTGCGCTTCGGCGCTTGCGCGGAGGATGGGCTCGTTCCAGTCGTGGATGGAGAGGGCGAATTTGGCCCAGTGTACCGGCATTAATTTCCTTGCTCCGAGTTCGCGGGCAGCTGTTACGGTTTCTTCGGGCATCATATGGATGTATTTCCAGGCTTCGTTGTACTGACCGCATTCGAGCAAGGCGAGGTCGAACGGCCCGAACTGCGCGCCGATCTTTTTGAAATGGTTGTCATAACCCGAATCCCCGCCGATGAAGATCTTCATGGTCGGCGTTTGCAACACGAATGATACCCATAAAGCTCGGTTACGGCTGAAATCGCGACCTGAAAAATGCCTTCCGGGAGTTACATTCACTTTAAAACCACCGCCGAGGTCGGCACCTTCGTTCCAGTCTTTTTCGATAATGTTGGCTAAATCATAGCCCCAATATTCGAAATGCTCTCCCGTGCCGAGGCCGGTTATGACTTTTTTGACCTTGGTTTTGAGTTTCAGGATCGTCTCGTAATCGAGGTGGTCCCAATGGTCGTGGGAAATGAAGAGATAGTCGATGACCGGGAAATCTTCAACCTGATAAACGTCGGTGCCTTTGAAGCTCGGCGTGGTGAATTTCAGGGGCGATGCGCTGCCACTGAAAACCGGATCTACGAGCATGGTTTTGCCGTCGATCTGCATAAAATACGACGAATGGCCGAACCATACCAGCACATTTTCCTCCGGTTTTAAATGCAGCAGATCCGTTTTTTGAGAAGGGATCAATGCGCCCGGAACGTTGTATTTGCTCTTACCGAAGAAAAACTTCGTGATCACCTTCAGATAACTGTTACCCTCGGCTAGATCGGGGGTGAAGCTCTCGTTTTGAAACTGCCCGTCACGGTAATGAGGCGACTTTTTGATCCTTTCGAGCCGTGCGCCCGAGGGGTGTCTTCCAAATAACGGCTGCTGCATGAATACAACCGTGGCAAGGACTATCAATCCAAGAAAAATGAAGAATATCATGAAGGAAAATTTAATGATCCGTTTACTCATAGTATGTGGAGGAGTGTTGAAAGTTTAAACTGGACGAATGTACGGTTTCTTATGTATTTTTGAATTTACTAATCCAAACAAAACCAACGAGTCATGAAAAGAAGTGTATTGCTCTATTTGCTATTCCTTTTGTCGTGGGCGGCCATCGCCCAGAATTCTGCCCCGGACACGAGCTGGATCAAAGCCAACTATAACAAAACAGAGCAATACATTACCATGCGCGACGGCGTGAAGCTGTTCACGGCGATTTATACCCCCAAAGACGATTCGCAGGCTTACCCGATTATCATGCAGCGCACGCCCTATTCGGTGCGGCCTTATGGCGAAGGCAACTACCGTCGCACGCTTGGGCCTAATGCGCACTTAATGCGCGAGAAGTACATTTTCGTGTACCAGGATGCCCGGGGCCGCTATAAAAGCGAAGGCAATTTCCGCGAAATGACTCCCGCGATCGAAAACAAAAAGGGTAATAAGGACGTTGACGAGTCGAGCGATACGTATGACACGGTTGAATGGCTTTTGAAAAACACCAAAAACAATGGTAAAGTAGGTCAATGGGGTATTTCGTTCCCCGGGTACTATTCCTCTGCGGGATTACCGAATGCGCACCCTGCCATGGCTGCCGTTTCACCCCAGGCACCGATGTCCGACGAGTTTATCGGTGACGACTGCTACCACAATGGTGCGTTCTTTTTAATGGATAACTTCGGATTTTACAGCGGTTTCGATGGCCCCAAAACCAAGGATGGCACGGGTTACCAAAGCCATTTTAATGCGGAATATAACGACGCTTACAAATATTTCCTTGACTTCGGCCCGCTGAAAAAGACTAATGCCGCACCCTATTTCGCCGATCCCAACAGTATATGGCGGCAGACCACCGCGCACCCGGTTTACGACGAATTCTGGCAGTCGCGGAATATCAAAAAGCATTTGAAAAACATTAAACCGGCCGTGCTGGTGGTAGGAGGCTGGTTTGATGCGGAGGACTTGTACGGGGCATTGAAAACTTATGCTGCCATTGAAAAGCAAAGCCCGGGCAACAACAACCGGCTTGTAATGGGCCCGTGGACGCACGGTGGCTGGGCCGCACCCGCATGGAAAGGGTTTGCACAATACCAGTTTGGTGCGGACGTGAACAAATACTATCAGGAAGAGATCGAGACGAAGTTTTTCAATTTCTATCTCAAAGGAAAAGGTGCATTTGAACAGTCGGAAGTCACTGTTTTTGAAACCGGGACGAATCAGTGGAAGCATTACGACACCTGGCCACCGGTTAACAGCCAGCCAACCACTTATTATTTTGCTAAGAATGGAGGAATGGCTGTTGCTAAACTGTTATCGGAGCCGAGCTCTACTACCTACGAAAGCGATCCCGCCAAGCCGGTACCATACACCAATGTCATCAGCGGCCACCGCAACAACGAATACATGGCCGAAGACCAGCGTTTTGCATCACGCCGTCCCGATGTGGTGAGCTTCCAGACAGATACGCTAGCAGAGGATTTGACATTGACCGGAGAAATAGTAGCTAATCTGATGGTTTCGATGACCGGCTCCGATGCCGATTTTATCGTGAAAGTGATCGACGTATGGCCAGCCGGATCGACGGTGCCCGCGGCGCAGGAAGGCGGAAAACCGGTGATAATGGATGGTTACCAGCAAATGGTGCGTGCGGAAGTGCTGCGCGGGAAGTTCCGGAACAGTTTTTCAAAACCGGAGCCATTTGTGAAGGATAAGATTGAAAAAGTGACTGTCAAACTGAATGAAGTGGCGCATACCTTCAAAAAAGGTCATCGTGTGATGGTCCAAATTCAAAGCAGCTGGTTCCCGCTCGTAGACCGCAATCCGCAGAAGTTTATAAACATTTTCGAAGCATCGGAATCCGATTTTCAGAAATCGCGGATCACCATCCACCACGATGCTAAGCATAGCAGTAGCATTACTTTGCCGGTAATGCGCTGATATTAAGTCAATACCCTTTTAGTCCTAAATCCCTAAATCCTAAATCCAATGAAGAATGTATGCCGGAAAATCCCGGTTTGTTTCGTCGTGCTATGGCTGGCTGCCAGCACGACGGGTGTTTGGGCACAAACCAAACCCAGGTTTCATGTTCTGGCCATGGCGGAGCCTGGCGGTCATCACATAGCCTATTCCAAAGCAGCCCGGCCCTGGCTGGACTCACTGGCTGCCAAAGAGCATTTTAGTATTGATTATATTGATAAAACAGATCCGATAAACGAGGCATATCTGTCAAAATACCAACTCATTATCCAGCTCGATTATGTGCCGTATGGCTGGAAACCGGAGGCGGTAGCAGCATTCGAAAAATACATCGACGAAGGCAAAGGCGGCTGGATAGGCTTTCATCATGCAACGCTGCTGGGCGAATTCGACGGGTACAAAATATGGCCCTGGTTTTCGGATTTTATGGGCGGCATACACTACAAGAACTACATTGCTGATTTTGCCGCAGCGACGGTGAAAGTGGAAAACAGCAAGCACCCGGTTATGAAGGGGATACCTGGGTCGTTTCCGGTTCAGAAAGAGGAATGGTACATCTACGACAAAAGCCCGCGCCCGAATGTGGACGTGATCGCGAGCGTGGATGAATCGACTTACCAGCCCGATTCGAAGATCAAAATGGGCGATCACCCGGTCATTTGGTCTAATCCGGGCAAGAAAGCGAAGAACGTCTACATTTTCATGGGGCATTCACCCGTGCTGTTCGAAAGCGAGGTCTATAAAACCATTTTCAAAAACGCGATCCTCTGGGCTGCCCAAAAATAACCGGTTATGCTGAAAAGAATTTTAATGCTTGTGCTGATCGTAAGTCGTTTTACCTAGAACGAAATGCCAGCCCTTTCACTTTACTTAATCCCCTTGCGTTTTTTATATTCCTGATAACGCTGGTTATATTCTTTCAACTCTTCTTCCTTGAAAGTCTTCATATAATGCTCCGGTAAATCGAGCCGCTCTTTCATTTTCAAGGTATTCGAAAGCTCTGCGAGGGTATTCACGCCGTTTTTATCTTTATTCAAATCAAAAGCGTCGTACAAATCGCCGTTGACGGTAAAGGCTTTGAATGAAAGCTTATTCCGATCGATGGTAATGGCCTGGTATAATTGCGTGTTCGAAGCGGCGCGGTCCATCCAGTTTTGCAGGCCGATGTCATACATTTTCGGGCCGCTCACCGACACTACGTAAATAGGGCCATCAGGCTTTTTGCGGCTTTGGCCAACCGGAATATTCAGGCCGCGACCGTAGGTGTGGTCGTGGCCTTGCAGCACGATATCGATCCGGTGTTTTTTGTACAAGGGCTCCATTTTAGCGCGCCATTCGTCGTTATCACGGCCGTTCTTGGTAGAATAGATCGGGTGATGGTGTATCACGACCGTCCAGCGGTTCGGATTATTGGCAGCGATTTGCTCAAACCATGCCGCCTGCCTTTTAAGTGTTGTCGAATCCAGGATAGCCGCCTGCGAATCGAGCGAAATGAAGCGAACACCTTGGTAATCCACGTAATAGGCGGTTTCGGAAAGTCCCTCCGGGCCGTTTTCAGGCAATGCGAACTGCGGTTTCCAATGTTTTGAAACAAAAAGATTACGTTTCTCGTCACGGAAATACTCGTGGTTGCCCGGCGTGGCCAGGTTTGGCACCATACCATTGATCCAACCGCCCGCTTCAAACCACTCGCCCCATTGATAATCCGCATTGGAATTGTTAATAAGGTCGCCTGCGTGGATCATCAGATTCGCTTTCGGCAATGTCTGGAACGCGCCCCGCACCGCCCGCGACCATAGCGAACGAATATCGTTCTGCGCATCGCCAAAATAGAGAAACGATACCGGTTCAGGCTTGTCGGACGCCGTTTTGAAATGGAACCATTCACTCCACGATTTTCCGTCGCCGACGCGGTAGACATATTGTGTGGACGGTTTAAGATCGCCGAAATTGGCTTCGTGGTAATGTGCGGTTTTGCCTTCAATCACCACTTTGTGCGTGGCCGCCTGGACGGTTCGGGCTTTGGAAGGGAAATCGGGTGACGGGTCCGCCTCGTGAATCGCTGCAACGGCTGCCGTTACGGTGGAATCCGTACGCCAGTTTACCGCCTGCGAAGTGGCGGGATTGCCTTTGTAACCCAATATGATCCGGTCCGGAAAGGACGAGGGCGGGTAAGTTTTGTTTTGCTGCGCGAGCGTAGTGCCGACAGTTAGTAGCATTCCCGCAAGGAGGAATTTGGAATATAAATGACTGAAAGGCTGCATAGGGACTGTGGCGAGTTGTCGTCGCAATATTACCCGTTTGGAAAGCAATCGGGCTAGTCACTATCTTTATTTTACATTTTGATAATATTCAGAGCCATGAAACGATATTTACGACCGATTTTTACCCTCTGCCTATTCCTGGCATCCGTTAGCGCTTGTAAAAAGGACAAAGACCCCGGGCCTGTCGTAGAGGAAGATCCTGCGAAGAAGTTTGTGAAGATCCTCGACGATTCATTGAAGGGAAAAGGCTTCGGTTACAGTTTCGCGGTTTATAAGAAGGATCAGCTGATCGGGAGCGGGGCTGGTGGCTTTCAGGCCAGGAGTGTTGAAGTAAAAGAAGACAAGCTTGTGACTCCCGACACTAAAATGCAGATCGCGAGTATGACTAAAACCATTACCGCGGCCGCTTTCCTCAAACTGGCGAAAGAAAGAAATATCAAAGCGACCGATAAGATCATCGACTATCTGCCCAAGACCTGGGTCAAAGGCCCTAATATCGAGATCATTACATTTAAGGACCTTCTCACGCACACAAGCGGAATTGTGGGAATGGGCGAAAACTGCCGGAACGGTGCATTCACCGAGAATGTATGGTACGGTTTGAAGTTGCTTGTCGAAAATGGTATTAAAAAAGAAAATCACGGATCAAGCTGTTACCAAAACGCCAATTTTGGGCTTTTCAGAGTGCTCATACCATCCATTAACGGACTCAAATTTACCGGTAATGATGAAAATGATGCATTGCTTGCATTCGCGGGATATGAAGAATATGTCGAAAAGAACATTTTTGAAAAGGCGGGCGTAGTTGCCGGAGATTTCTTTTCCAATGGTGTCCCAGTGCCCACTTTCGGCTACGATTTCCCTTATTCGGGCGAATACGGTTTCGATCCGGGTGATTTCAGTTCGACTACGGGCGGTTATGGCATTTACCTGACGGCCAACCAGGGCGTAAGGCTTTATGCGGCACTTTTCTCGCCCGAGAACAATGCTGTTATCACGCAGGAAATCCGTGATGAAATTGTGAACAACGGATTGGGCAGTTACAGCGCCGTAATGCCCGAAGGAAAATTCAGCTACCACGACGGCTGGTGGTATTCGGGAATGGGTGTCCTGAATCCGAAGGGTTTCAGGAGCGTATGGATGCACTGCCCGGAAGACATTACGGTCGTGCTCTTCACGAACGCATTACGCAACGGCGACGGTCTGTTCCCCATCAGTTCGGGTTTTTACCAGGATATCACTTCCTACGTATTGTGGGCGTTCTCCCGGTATAAGGATCCGGGGCGAGGCAAGCGAGTACGGCAGGTTAATTTTCACGAGTATCTGGAACATCCGGAGCCGCATTGATGGCACTGCTAGGCAGGCAATGCGCCCGGAAGCATCATCAAAAAACGGTCAGCTTTCGTAAAATCCAATTGTTCGTAGAATATCCCGAGCCTATTCAGGTTTAGGTAGTATTCGTCGACATGCCGGTAATAATACTGCTCCGATTGGATGTACCAGGCAACAGGCCCTAACTTGTCGGAGAGAAACCACTTTTCAAGTAACCGTGCCGCCCGCCCGTTGCCGTCATTGAATGGATGAATGCAAACGAACAGTAAATGAATGAAGGAGGCGTAATAGAAAGTTTCCTCTAAGGGCAGATCAGCATGCAAGAGAAAATCGATGTCCTGCCATAGTTTCTCCATTTCACCTTCCAACAGACGTGCGGAGGCGGCCTCGAACTGGATTTTTCCGGTTTTGTGCTCCATTACCACCATTTCATTTTTGCGGTAAACGCCGCGTCCATGTTCGGGCAGCAGATGCTCGGTGAGAAGGCGGTGCGCTTGTAGAAAATGGTTACTGGTCAGCCTGTTCTCTTTTGCGTAAATGTAAGCCCGGAAGAGATCATTTGGCTTTTCCGTGAGTTCCGGGAGGTATTCTATATGCTGGATTTTGTGTTTGATGTAGCTATCGACTTCCATTGGCTCACCTTCGATTTTGGAGGAAGTTATGACGGCAACAGAGGTGTAAAAGTTGAAAGAATCGGCACGCACGAACGTCGCATCCAGCCGGCGCAACGCTTCGGAGAGACCGCGTCCAAGTTCGCTTTTGTATTTTTCCAGTAAAATGTCCGAAAAGATTCTTCCCATGGGGTAGGTTTTCTTCTGTGTGCGTTATGCCCATGCCGACACATGAAATGCCAACCAGCCAAGTTACCAGTATTCTTTCAAATCCAAAACCCCTACCTTTGTACCCTAGAAAACGCGCATCCGTGAAAAAGAAGATACTCCTGGTTACCCCGCCATTTACCCAACTCAACACACCTTATCCTGCTACTGCCTACTTAAAGGGTTTTTTAAACACCCTGGGCAGGGAATCGTATCAGGCGGATCTGGGTATTGACGTGATCCTGGAATTGTTTTCTTCGAAAGGATTGAAAAGACTTTTCGCGATGCTCGAAGCATCGGATATCGAGCTGACCGACAATAGTTTCCGCATCTACGCACTTCGGGACGAGTATATTTCGACGATCGATCCGGTGATCCGTTTTCTGAAAAACAATAACCCCACGCTGGCCCACAGCATCTGCGACCGCACGTATTTGCCCGAGGCGGGCCGTTTCCAACAGCTGGAAGACCTCGACTGGGCGTTTGGTACAATGGGTATCCACGACAAGGCCCGGCATTTGGCGACGTTGTATCTCGAAGACCTTGGCGATCTGATCCAGGAAGCTGTCGACCCGCATTTCGGTTTCAGCCGGTATGCGGAGCGGCTGGGACGATCTGCTACAAGCTTCGATGAAATGGAAGCAGCGCTTGAATCGCCGGATACCTTGCTTTCGCAGACCTTGAAAGATGTACTGGAACAAAAACTGAGACAGTACCAACCCGACATAGTGTGCATTTCGGTGCCATTCCCCGGCAATTTGTATGGCGGGTTTAAATGCGGGCAGTACCTGAAAGCGCATTATCCGGACATCAGTATCGTGATGGGCGGCGGTTTCGCCAATACGGAATTGCGTTCGCTGGAAGAGCCGAGGGTTTTTAATTACATCGATTTTGTGTGCCTTGACGACGGCGAGGCACCGTTGCAATCGCTTTTGGCGCATTTGGACGGCGAACGCGACCTTGCCAGTTTGAAAAGGGTGTATTCGCGGGTTGAAGGGAAGGTAATGTACCACAATGGCGCGAAGGAAAAGGATGTACCGCAGCGCGAGACGGGCACGCCGGATTACAGCGATTTGCCGCTGCACGACTACCTTTCGGTGATCGAGATCGTGAACCCGATGCACCGCCTTTGGAGTGATGGCCGCTGGAACAAGCTGACGCTCGCACACGGCTGCTATTGGGGTAAATGCTCGTTTTGCGACATTTCCCTGGATTACATCCGCCGCTATGAGCCCATGACGGCTTCGTTGCTTTGCGATCGCATCGAAGAGATCATCGCACAGACGCAGCAGAACGGTTTCCATTTTGTAGACGAAGCAGCCCCGCCCGCATTGTTGCGGGACCTGGCGTTGGAAATTATCCGCCGGAAGCTCACCGTGGTGTGGTGGACGAACATCCGTTTCGAGAAAAATTTTACTTACGACCTCTGTCTGTTGCTGAAAGCCTCGGGCTGCATTGCGATTTCCGGCGGGCTCGAAGTGGCTTCCGACCGGTTGTTGGAACGCATGAAAAAAGGCGTCACAGTCGCGCAGGTGGCGCGTGTGGCGGACGCTTTCACGCAGGCGGGCATTATGGTGCACGCGTACCTGATGTACGGGTTCCCTACGCAAACCGCCCAGGAGACGATCGATTCGCTGGAAATGGTACGCCAGATGTTTCAGTTGGGCATTGTGCAGTCGGGGTTCTGGCACCGGTTTGCGATGACGGCGCATAGTCCGGTCGGTTTGCATCCGGAAGAGTTCGATGTTATGAAGCTTGGACCGGACCCCGGCACGTTTGCCAATAACGATCTGGACCATAACGACCCGCTGGGCGCCGATCACGACCGGTTTGCCGAAGGTTTACGTAAATCTCTTTTCAATTATATGCACGGTGTTTGCCTGGATTTTCCATTGTCCAAATGGTTTGAATTCCGAACGCCGCCCACCTCCATTCCACCAAATTATCTTGAAAAGAGCATTCAAGAGCCGGCGGAATTGGTGGCGCGACCGAATGCGATAATCGTATGGATGGGTAGTTTGCCTGAAATGGCCGTATTTGAAGAAAGAAAAGGCAAGACGGTACGTGAAATAGCAGAACTCGTTTTTTATAATAAGAAAAAAGAATGGGCCATTGAAGCAGACGTTGAGATAGGGGAGTGGCTGACGGAAATGCTTCCGAAGTTGCTCATTGCCAATCCCGAACCTTATGCCTTCGAGCAATTTAAAAATGATTTTGAAACAGCCGGACTAGGGCGTTTTGAGACATTCCTCAACTCCCGCACGTGGCAGGAGTTGAAAAAAGGAGGTATGCTCGTACTCTAAGCTATTAGTAGCGAAGTACTTTGAAATTTTCAAGATTGTCGTCGAATGTGGTGAACGCTGCGGGGAAGCCCGGCGCGATGCTTCCGATCTTGTCTTGCAGGCCTAATGCGGTTGCAGGGCGTATAGTCGCCATTTCTATCGCTTCCTGAACGGGTATTCCAATCATTTCTACCGCATTCCGGACCGCATCGCCGAGCGAAATAGTGGCGCCGGCAAGGTTACCATCCGAGTTGATATACTTTCCGTCTTTCAGGTATGCATCAAATTCCCCCCATTTGAACTGGGTGACCTTTTGGCCTAGAAACAATGCATCCGAAATCAGGAATAACTTGTCTTTCTTGATTTTATAAGCGACGCTGGCCGCACCGAAATCGCAGTGCACGCCGTCGATGATTACCGGCGCGTAAACAGAATCGGTATCGAAAGTGGCACCGACCAGTCCCGGAGCACGGTGGCCGAATGCCGACATGGCATTGTACAAATGTGTTACAAGATGAATCCCCTGGTCGAATGCCGCCATTGCTTCGCCGTAAGTAGCATTGGAATGACCGGCGGAGACGGTTATACCCGATTCGAGCAGCATTTGCAGCTGGTCTTCGGTGAACATTTCCGGGGCGATGGTGATCAGGCGGATCACGTCTTTGCCGTATCGAATGATTTCTTCGAGCTCGGCATTCGTTGGTTTGCGGACAAATGCCGTCAGATGCGCGCCCCGTTTGATGGGATTCAGAAATGGCCCTTCCAAATGCATTCCTAACACGCCGGATTCGGGATTTTTTGCCATGTAGCCACGCGTGGCCTCAATGCCTTTCAGAATATTATCGTGAGGCGAAGTAATGAGGGTAGGGAGCACGTATGCGGTGCCGGTGTTGAGGCTCGCTTGATAGATATCGTCGATCGTTTCCTCGTCGGCGCGCTCAGTGAAATAAAATCGCTCGCCTCCGTTGATATGACTATCGAAAAGCCCCGGCGCGAGGTTGGTTACCTGCGGCATACCGGTTTTCGGCGTACCACTCTCCACGCTCTTAATGCGGTTGTTTTCGACAATAATAATCTGGTTGAACAGGACTTCTGTTCCGGTAAAAACTCTCTCTGCAAAGAACTGGGTGGACATAATCAAAGGCTTGGTTTAGAAGCGCCCAAGAAACGAAAAATGGGCAGGCAGTCAAAGCACTATTTGATAATTATGTCGAATTTGGTTAAAAGCCCGGCCAGGTCCGATGAGAGGAATTTGGCTTTGCGGATATTGTTGGCTGTGGGGTCGATGGTGAAGTTCTTGCTGGTGGAAAAATCGGCGCCTGCAAGGTTGGTACCGTCAAAAACTGCGTCCCAAAAATCGCAGTTATGCAGTTTGCATTTCGACAGGTCGGCCTGCGTAAAATCCGCATTGTGGATTTTGGAGTTACTGAAAACGGTTTTATTCAGTTTTTTCCTTTCAAAAATGGCATAGTCGAGAATGCAGTTTTCGAAAACGACGGCAAATGCGAAGTCTTTGCTCTCCGAAAAGTTGACGCCGGTAAGCTTGCAGTTGACAAACCCGATATCGGAAATTTTACAATTCCGGACCGACGCATTGCTCAGGTTGCAATCCTGAAAGACGCAGTCGATGAAATCAATGCCGGCCAGATCAGTAAAGCTGCATTGTACAAAGCAGACCTGTTCGTAGCTGCTTTCCAGCAATGGCTCAATGCTAAAATCCTTATTTTCAATAATGAAGAAATCGCGGGTGTTACGCATTGAGCCAAAGGGATATTAAATGTATTGCTTGATAACGGATTTCAGCTGGTCGGCCTGTACCACGCCCGACTGGCGCCAAAGCGGCTTGCCGTTTTTGAAAACGATCAGTGTAGGAACGCCCTGAATGCGGTACGCCTGCGCCGCCGACTGGTTTTTATCCACATCGACTTTGATGATCGTCGCGGAATCACCCAAATCTGCCTTTACTTGTTCAAGGATCGGTTTCATCATCTTACAAGGGCCACACCATTCGGCCGAGAAGTCCACCAAAACCGGTTTATCGCTGTTGATCAATTCTGAGAATGTTGCCATAATGCTGCTGTTTTGTCTGAAAATATAACCCATTCGGGCGGCGAAAGGTTTATTTTAGCGCCAGTTGTCCCTCAGAAACTTGCCCACACGCTTTTCCACCAGTTCATAAGTGAAATGCGAATACAGGATGGTGAGGCCGATCGAGCTAAGCAGCGAAAGGGCGAACATTACCTCGTTTTCGGGCAATTTGAGGAACCTGAACAAAACGATATTGATGAATATGAGAACGATCGCGTGGTTCAGATAAATGGAGTAGGAAATTTTGCCCAGATATTGAAACGGTTTGCTGTTCAGCATCTGCGTGACAATGCCAGCCGAACTCGCGAAAATGACAATGCCGATGGAGAATATGAAAGGGAAAACGAGTTTCCAGAGGTTCAGGTCCCATTGATGTACAATATACATTGCGGCGACCATCAGCAAAAGGAACGGGATCTCGAATGCGGAAAGCTGGTAGGTTTTACGGCTTAACAATCTTTGCGTAAATATGCCCAGCGAGAAACACAAAAGTCCCCGTACGTAACCATAGTCGTAAGCGAGCAAATACTCTCCCCTCGAATAGATGAAAATGGCGGACAGCAAGCCGATGACGGCAAAAGCCGCATATTTAAACCTGGGTAGTGTCAAAACAACCAGTCCGAATACAACATAGGAAATCATCTCTGCGGAAATGGACCATGACGGATAGTTATTACTGATCCATCCTCCGAACACCGTGCTGGAACCCATAAACGTGAGGGCGTCCAGGGAGGTGTATAAATAGTAACTTAAACCCATTCCGCCGACGTTTTTCAGTGGGCTGTGTTCGCCAAGCAGGTTGGCCAACACGAAAACGACTTCAGTGTAGAAGAGCAGCGGATATAATCTGATGAAACGCTTTTTCAGGAAGGTCAGAAAATCGCCGGTGCTATGAATGCGGTCAACATAGTTAAGTGCAATTACGAACCCGCTCAGCACGAAGAAGAAGTCAACAAACAGGCTCGCGTTGATGACGAAAAAGTTGTTATAGAAAATCGATTCTTTGAATGCATTGTGATGGTGGGCGATGACCAGGACAGCGAATATGCCCCTTAACCCATCCAGTTGTTCAACTCTGTTCTTCATGCGCGAAATGCTGGAAACCTTAGGGAAGGTTCCACGGCTCGGGGGAGCGTATCAGGTGGTTATGGTGCTTACGGGTTGTGGTTCGGTCCTTACGACCTTTCTCAGCCGGGGAATTGCGTCCAGATATTTGATGCCCAGGAAACGGATCATTACCGAATACGGGAACCAGAATGCGATATCGTAGGGCCGACCACCGGTAAAGAGCAGGACCATCATCGACAGGAAGAAATACGCGAGGAACGTCGTCAAAGGATTGGTATGGCGGCGCACTTCACGGATGACGTACAGGAGCATGAAGAAGTTGAAGCTCGCGAAAAAGATGAACCCGAAAATCCCGTGATTTACCCACGATTCAAGCAACGGAACGTCCAGATAATCGTTCTTGTAGCCTCTTCCGAGAAAAACATCCCAGGAAAACAACGTTTCCATAAATTCTCCAAATCCACTTACGCGGCCCATGGCCGAATAATCCACATCCGCTTCTTCCGAAAGCCTTACCCCGGTAGAGGTGAAGATCACGTTCATGATCCGGTCCTGGAAAATATCCCAATACCCCAGAAGCAGGTTCAGAATGTCGCCATAGCGTGCAAGGAAATAGTTCACGACCAGTAAAATCGCGATGATGAACACCATATTCCTGAACTTGAATGCACTGCCGATCGCCGAAGAAATATCCGAAAACTTGAAATGAAAGAGGAAATAGGCGCCAAATGCTATCCCCAAGCCTAAATAGCTTGATTTTGCCAGCGATATCACCACCACGCCCAATCCGAAGAACACCGAGAAGAACAAGAATAGCCTGGTTAACAAGTGCTTGGTATTACCCAGCAAAATGAGTGCGGACAGCAGGGTAATGACTCCATTGCGCGCCGTAATGTGCGGGTTACCACCCGGTTGGGCACCTTCATTGGCAAAGTTTACCGCGGCCCGCATCCCCGGCGTCCAGTTGGGGTCGGTAATGAGCGAGTAAACGAGGGTAATGTTGGTAAAGAATGAAAAGAGAAAAAGTACCTGTATCAGCGTGTCCTTTACGTCGTTTGGGACGTGCATGAGCAAAGCCAGGAACCCGAAAGTGAACACGAAGTTACCGATATCGGCCACCGCTTTGCCCTGATGGTTCATGAACATGAAGTACCAGAGCGTCAGCAGAAGAAATCCTGCTCCAAGGTTGATCAGGATAATATTTGGCTTGTAAAGTCTTTTAAAAAGTGTAGGCGGTACCATCAGTATCAGCGCCAGCGAGAAGAAAATTGCGGTAAAAACACTGCTGGCCGGCCCGACTCCGAGTGTGTCGCGGATAAAAAATATCAGCGGAAACCCGTTGAACATCATCGCGATGCCCACCGAATACCGTAGATAGTTAAAATTATTGGCTACATTAAATAAGCTCCAATTCATCTGGAAAGCCTGAATCTTATGTACTGAATATCAAACCGCAGAACGAAATAGGCGATTTTACGGACACGGCACCAAAGATACTTGATTTTGTTGACTACCGGGGAACTGTTCGTTGAAATGTACAATTTTTGTACCCTCGCATGTTCTTCTCTGCCGACGGTCGTGGCGATGGTAGAAGACTTCGCCTCCGCATGTACGCGTAACGCGCCTCCGAGTCCGTCGATCTTTTTGGTCGTCGTCGATTTGTGCGATGTGTACCGTGTGATGAAGTCGTAATCGAAAGCAAAACGGAACGATTCGTCGAACATGCCATACTTTTCCACGAGTGAGCGCTTGAAAAACAGCGACTGGTTGTGGATCTGCATCCCTTCCAGGATCTGGCAATCGAAGTCGTACGATGTCGTTTTGAGTATTTCGGTCACTTCGTCGTCGGTGGTGATCATATAAAGGTCGCCATACAGGATATCGACCGGGTATTTCAAAGCTGCTTCTCCAAAACGAGCGAAAGTGCCGGGAAAATATACATCGTCCGAATTTTGGAAGCTGATATACTCACCTGTGGCCCGTTCCAAAGCCTTATTGATGGCATGAACCTGCCCGCGGTCCTTCTCGGAAACCCACCAGGACAGGTGTTTTTCATACTTTTTAACGATCTCCACACTGCCATCGTTCGAGCCGCCGTCGACGATGATATATTCCAGATTCGGGTAGTTTTGGTTGAGTACACTCAGGATCGTCCTTTCCAGGAATGCAGCCTGGTTGTAGGAGGGAGTAATGACCGTCAGTTTCGGGTACCGTTGTGCATTGGCCGTTACGGTAGCCGGTTGCAATGCTGATACGGAGTTCCGCAGGTCCTGTGTGATTTGTTTTAAAAAATGCATGGAATCCTGTTTAAAACTGATCGATATAAATAGTCAACTCCTTCAATTTTGCGGCAATGCCTTTTCGCATTAACCGGTTGGGAAGGATATTGGCATGTTTTCCGAATGCCGGCTGGCCACTGATTTCCAATTCGTATTTCTTTTTTACTACAATGCGTTGGTATTCCATGAATAATGCCTGAAATGCCTTGTTCTCGGTGACTAATGCCGCGTGGTCCGACCAGATCGGATCAAAATATCCGAGTCCGGCAAAGTCGAGCGAAATCAGCGGCTGTCCATCGGCCTCGTAGCCGTCATTTTTTGCAACGAGCGTTTTATTCAATACCGCATTCAAACCATAATGCCAGCCGGGATGATGAAGCGTTTTCGTTGCAGGTACCCAAACAGGCACGTAGTTGAGCCAAAGCTGATCGGTATTCATGCCATTGCAAAGGTCGAAACTGGCTCGATCGATGGTACGGTGTGCCCACCATTCCAGCATAGCGATGGTTTTTTCCGAAGGTTTCAACGTCCAGCTTCCCGAATGATACATGCCGGCATTGAGAATGCGTTTGTCATCGAGAATGGACGATTTTTTTAAAGGAGCTGAAATATTTGGTGTTAAAAACATTTCAGAACCGGTATCAAGCAGGCTGTCGAACGACTTTTTAAGCTGAATAGTCGGAGAAAGGAATGTCAGTCGATTGCAGTCCGGGTGCTTTTTGAGCAGTTCGAGCGCGAACCATGGACGGCAGGCGGGCAATAATTCGAAATCAAAGTATCCCGCAGCCATGTTTTCCCAACCCGGGATCGTCAGCTCTGAAACCGTTAGCAGTTGAACGGATCCGGGCAGATTGTCCGGAGCAATGGAGTCAACCAATCCGATGTAGAATGCATCACCAGGCTGGTGCTGTAACACAGAATCCGCCAGAGCCAGTGCATGCGCCAGGTTGGTTCGGTTACAAACTGTGTATATAATATTCATGAACGATTATTCCGTTTCAGGCAAAGTTTTAAAGTAAGGTATTTCGTGAATGTTGTCACGCGAAATACCCGTGAGAGCAAAAGGTAACGTTGTGCCATTTTGATACTGGACACCATATTGCGCAAAATGGCTGCGCACGATATCCGTGGGCTTCCTTAAATGTGGCAGAAAGCGATTGGCTTCCAGCTCCCAGAACACCGAATCCGCATTGGGCAAGTTTGGGTTATGGCGGTAATCGTGTGCCACTCTCCGCTTGCTTTTCAAAGTGGCTGTCATCCGCTCGATCCGGCAAAGGTAAAGCCCATTGCCCGCATAACCCGATCCGTATAATCGTTTTTCTTCCTCTGAAAGTCCGGCAATGCGTTTCAGCATACCGGGTGCATCACCGGCATTAGCCAGTAAAGGGCCTGTTTTGCAATAATCATAGCCTTGTTTGCACCAATAATACAGCTCATCTTTAACAACCCAGCTGTTCAGTTCATGGATCAGCAAAAAGTCGCACCAGTTGAACCGGTCATAAAAATCGGACATCAGAAATAGCTGACCCAAATGCCGCCTCGATTCGAAAAAGTGCTTTGGAAAGTGCACGACATCGATATTTTCGGTGTGCTCCCGCACTACCGAAAGATCGGCCCCTTCTCCCGCGACGAATATGACCGGATATTCCCTCAGAATATCCAATGCGTGGTGCAGCAGCTTTTCCTCCGTGGGATTAATCTGAGCTTCAAGAATAGGAATAATAACGGTGACCAGTTCTTTCATCAGATCGTTTGCAGCTTGCCGATCAGATAGTTGACAGGCATTTTGAGATATTTCCTCACGCGCTGGTAACGACGCACAGGCGCAGGCTTGATATATGCGCAGGGAAACTGGCGGTAATAGGCGTTACCGTTGCTGATCAGGCTGTTTTTATATAATGCAAAAAGCTCGGTCAGGTCGGTACGGGCGCTCAGCTCGAAGCGGTTTTGGTATTTTGAAAGAATGTCGGGTTTGGCAGGGTCATAGCCGCTGTAATGAAAGAATATCAGCGGGTTCTCTTCATTGACATACCAATGGCCGTCGCGCTGCGTAAATGTCCGCTCGTGCAAATTCCAGTAAGCCGCATTGTAGCCGGGATTTCTTTCAATATGGGTATCCGGCACGAACACTGGCAAGAAATTCATCCAGTTCTGATCTACAAAAAGCCCGTTGCAAAGGTCGATCAGGCATTCGTAACGCAGTTTTTCTTCCCACCAAGAAATGAAACGGTCATTTTCTTCCGAACGGCTGAATGCGACAAAACCCAGGTTATAAACGCCGGTGTTGAGGTGATGCAATTCGTTGGGGACCAGCCGGTCGCTGATCGGCGTGTTGATATGGGGCGTAAGCACGGCATTGTGCTTCGCCAAAGAGTCGGTAAGCCCTGTTAACGGTTGAAATACAATGATATCCGGGTCGAAATAGATGACATTCTTCGCCTCGGGATAATGTTTGAAAAAGTAGGTGAAATAAAACGGCTTTACTGCGGTATTAAGCTCTGTGATATTATAGCGCGCGCACATTTCTTCGAAATCCCGGATTTCGATCTTGTCGATCTCGATCATCGGGTAATCGGGGGCATAGGCGTTTTCAAATGCAACGCCCTGAAGCGTGTCCACCAGGCCAATGAAAAACCGGACATCCGGGTTGGTCGCTTTGAGCGAGTCTCCTAATGTCCGGGCTTGCGCGAGGTAATTGATGGAGCAAATGGTAAAGGCAATGGTCATTGATTATGCTGTTCCGAAACCTGCAAAGGTAAATACTTTTGAATAATGGCTTCGACGCTCGCTACGCTTTTGTCCGTGTTATGCCTTTCCAATACTTTCTTACGGGCATTCTGTCCCAATGTGTTCCGCAGCGATGGATCGAGGATCAGTTGGATGATCGCGTCCGAAGCTGCCGAGATATCCATATACGGAACGACAAATCCGGCATCTCCCTCGATCAGTTCCGGTGCGCCGCCCGCGTCTTCAAAGCAAACGACAGGAATTTCCTGTAACGCGGCCTCCATTACCACGAGCGGATACGGATCTTCGCGGGAGCTTAGCAGCAGTACGTCGAAGCGGTTAATGTAGTCGAGCGCGCGCGGGGTCGGCGGAACGAGGATGATCTTGTCGCTCAGCCCCATAAGCCGGATGTCGCTTTCGATCAACCCGTAGATCTCATGCTGTGGCCCTGCGCCTACCCACACGAAATAAACGGGCAAAGGCTGCGTTTTGCGGATCACCCTGCTGGCGATCCAATTAAAAATGTCATTGCCTTTGCGCCATTCGGCATTTCCGCAGCCGCCTATTACGATGGCATCCTCCGGTATTTTATAGGTTTTTTCAAGAATATCGTGCTGTACCGAAAGCAACCGCTGATCGATACGCTCATGGTCGATCAGTGTGAACGTGCTGACGTGCGTCGACGGGAAGTCGTATTTCCGGATATAGTGATCGGCTACCGCATTCGAGACGGCGATCAGGTGATTGGTCTTTTTGAGCAGGAAAGCCAGTTGCTCTTCCTGTGTATAAATCTTCACGGACATGGCCAGTTCATGTACAAAAAGCACGAGCGGCAGATGGTGAAAGGATTTTAGAAAATCATAGTAAACTTCCGCGTTGGCAATGGAATTGACGAAAATGAGGCCGATATTCTGCTGTTCCAATTCCGCCAGGACCCTCTCGTTGCCCCTTTGCAGGGAGCGTTCTTCGTAGATTTTCAGCAGGTTCGTTTTGCGGAGCAGTTTGCCGGTGAAGGGAGGCGTCGTGATCTTTTTGTTTTGATAAAGGCGCGTGACACCTACAACATCCTCAAATTCCGCTTCAAGTTCACCACCGTTACAGAGCAGCAGGTGCATCGGAACGCCTCGTTCTTTTAATAGCCTCAATAACTGCAGCAACAGCAACTGACTTCCTGCCCTGTTAGCATCATGACTTACAAAAAGTATTTTCTTCTGGTCCATTACCGATATTAGCTAGCTCAAACTTTCGTCACCGGGGCGCCTCAATAAGCTTCGTAGCTCATTTTTCCAGGTACTTTTTTCGCGGGATTTCCGACATAGACACCCCATTCTTCGGTTTCTTTCATGATGGCTGATGCCATTCCCACAAGTGTTCCCTGCGCAATGGTCGTGTAATCGCGGATGGTAGCATTTACTCCAAAGAAAGAGTACGGTTCTACCACACAATGCCCCGAAAGCACCACATGCGAAGTAAAGAAAACGTGATCTTTGATCTGGCCGTGATGGCCGATATGGTTGCCGCTCCACATAACCACGTTATTGCCGATGGTTGTGAATGGCTGGATAGTGTTGTCTTCAAGAATGAAACAGTTTTCGCCGATCACATTGTCACACACGGTCGCGCGGGAACTGATATACGAAATGAATTGGTAGCCCTTTGCTTTGGCGTGGTTGTAAATCGCCTCGCGGTTCCGGTTCATGTTACGACCGGTCATGGGGGCAAAAAACTTGTATTCAGAAGGTGGGAACAATGTTTCCACATCTTCGAAAGCTACAACGGGCAGGCCGTGGAAAGTATCCTGTTCAATGAATTGGCGATTGACGGCGAATGCAACAACCTCATGCTCAGAGTCATGGGTTAGGTAGTAGTGCGCTAGTTCTGCTGTGTCGAGTACTCCAAAAACGATAATCTTCGCCATTCCTAAATTAGTTCGTATGCCTCTAATTGTTTCCTGAAGTCATCTGGGCCGTTAAACATCAGAACGTCTATAACAGACAACCAAGGTACGAAAGCATTTTTAAATTGGGGGTACGGGCTAGATATACTTTTTATGAAGTCCAGTCTTATTCCCTCGTTTTCAAATTTCCCTTTGTCGTACAATTCCACTCCGCCAATCGGATTGATGTAGTGGTTTGCTTGCTCCTGTTTACAGATATCCAGAATCCGGTCCTGTCCTTTCAGGTGTTTATTGTTATATATCGTTGAAGAGGGAACAATCTCCGTGCCTATCCCCATGTACGCGCAAGTTTTTTTCAATGCGTGAATGGCTAGCTCGTTGATTGAATCAACTTCTAAATTTACGATTTCTTCTATCAGTTCAAAAACCTTTTGATAACAGGGGGCCTTCTGATACGATTGCTGAATGGTTTTCAATAACTTTTTCTGCCACTGCTCATGCCTGGCAAGTTCCACTTCGAAGATGAGCTTGTTCTGGCTGGCATCTTTCAACGGAATGGTAAAGAGATGTGCCTTTCCGCCGACAAGAAGATTGTTCCGGTTGATCCAGCCCTTGTTGATGAAGTTCACATCGTCGTAGATGATAAACTTGTCCACGGCATTGATCAGCTGGAAATAGCCGATATATGGAAAAATATACGGCTGCATGATGGCAATTGTCATGGCTTGGGCTATTTGAGTTTTCTCAGGTAATAATCTTCCCCTTTTTCGATCAGACCGGTCATGGTGGTGTCGGAGCCGAGCCGGATGTCGGTCGGTAATGCACGGATCTTGCTGGTGTCGTTGATCACCTTGCGGGCATAAAACAGGTAGTCCGCGTCTTTGGGAATAGGTCGCAGGCCTTCTTCAAACGGGTTGATGGAGATCAGTTTCCTCGTCAGATCTTTGCCGTAGAGCGGGTATTCAAAATCGCTGTTTACGGTAGCGAGCGCGACGGTCGCATTCTCCGGTACGATAGAATCGAAACGCATGTAAGCCTTTGTAATGTCCGGTCTTGCGAATGTCTGGTAAGGAATGCGGTCCATCGTCAGCGCCGACTCCATTCCGTACGATGGGAGCGGAAGGCAGCGGATGTTCAGGTAAACGGCCATAATGCCCGAGATACAGGCCAGTCCGACAATCACCATGATATAGCCTTTCCAGACATTCCTGCGTGGCTTGATAATCGACAACCGGTGATGGGAGAATAGCAGCAGCAGGAACAGGACACCGAAAATCCCGGCTTCCATAAAATACCGGCCTTTGAACGGGTCATAGGCCGCGGAATAGGAGATTGCAGCGAGGTTGAGACAGAATGCGATCACGAGGAAAAAATGCACGCGTGATCTGAAAACACGTATCAGCACGAGGAACATCAGCGGCAGGATCAAGGCAAATCCCAGCACACCCCAGTAGGGATTCGCATTGTAATAATAAAAACCCCGTTGGAAAGAGAATGGGACGATGGTGAAGTCGGTTTCATCGTCGAGGCGCATATGTAGCTTGTCTTCCAACACCACCAAAGGTTTTCTGATAACGGTATTCAGGTCATAGCCCCATTGCGCATTCCGGATGCCGTCGAGGTTGCAAAAATCGTAGGTGTAACGGATCACATTCCGACTCCCCTGTTCGAAGAGGTTGGCCGGGCCGCCCGCACGCTCGTACGACTGGTGGTAACGCGCCGTAGGAGGGCCGATCGGATGCCCGAAAACCTGAATATTGCGAATGTAGCCAGTGGGAAGCGTATAAATCAATACAAAAAATGCGATTGCGAGGCCCAGTCTTAATGTTCTTTCAAAAAAGGTCTTAAAATCCGGAGCAAGGAACACCGTGTAGATCATGATCACGAAAACGGACGGCATAAGCAACGCAAAAGTCGCTTTATGACCGGTAACAATGGCGAATGTGATCCCGGCGAGGTATAAATAGCGGTTGTCGCGGTTGGTATAGTATGTAAAGAGGAAATACAGCAGGCAGCTCAGGTAGGCTGTCAGTACAATGTCGGTTTCCGTCGTAACAGCCTGCATGAGGAAATCCAGGAACATGCTATATGCCAGGGCACAGAAAAAGCTGGCCGACAGGTTTCTGCCAATCCTTTGTGCAATACCAAATACCGACACCAGCGTCACGTAATACGATAGCTGGTGAATAAGTTTAAATGCATTCTCAATGTCCCCGCTGATCAGGTAGGAGTAGATGTGGATCGTTGTAAGGCTCTTCGGATAGGTATCCATATTCCAGTTGGCCCCGCCGAAATGTTCCATGGTGCCACGCTGGATGTAGCGGATCGCACGGTTCAAATGGCCTGTCATGCTATCCCACTCATTCGGAGCGGTAAATAGCACGAGTATCAGGTTGGTTATCCCAATAATTGCGAATGTCAGGAACATCGCACCGAAAATCACTTTCAGGTAGAGGGATAGCTCCCTGGTCCAGAGCCGGAAAGTGCCCATCCGGTTGGCGATCAGCCCGCGAATGGTATAATGTGCCTGTTGGGGAACCAGCTTGGTCCAGAGGACATACTGTAATGCCAGTATGACGAAAGTGCCGCCGATCCACGCGAAGACGTTCGCAGTGAGATCCAGCGCCGACAAAATAAAGCCGGTAGGGATAATGCTACCGACGAAAAGAATGAAGAAGGTGATAATCAGCTCCGTCAGCGAAGGTTGAGCAATCTTTTTTGCGACAAAGCTGACACCGTATAAAAACAGGAAAAAGGTTAGCCAATAAAAAATGACCATGCTACTATGGTGATAAATGACCGTTGATAATGCGGGAAATCCTTTCAATATCTTCGTAAGGAAGCCCTACATATAATGGCAAACTTAACACTCTTGCCGCGATATCCTCCGAAACAGGGCAGGCAATTTGCCTTGGCATGAATGAAAGGGTGTTAAGCGACGGATAAAAATATCTCCTTGGAATGATTTCTTCAACTTTCAATGCTTCCATTACCTTGAACATAACAGCCTCGGAAGGAAATACCACCGGGTAATAAGCATAGTTATATTCAATGTCAGCACTCAACGTAGGTTTATATAAAAGATCCCAGTTGAGCAGACTGTCGTAAGCGGCGAAAACGTCCTTACGCGCCTGGATGATCGCCGACACCTGCGGGAGATTTACCAAACCCATGGCCGCATGGAACTCCGAGTTCTTCCCATTGATCCCTGCGAATTCGTAATGCTCGTCGCCCTGGTGGCCGAATGCACGCAGTAAATGCAGCTTGCGATCAAGTTCGGGGTGGTTGGAGATCAATGCACCACCTTCGATCGTATGGAACACTTTTGTAGCATGGAAGCTGCAAGTGCTCAGGTCACCGTAAGAAAGTAGTGATTTGCCTTTATAAGTCACGCCGAACGCGTGCGCGGCGTCGTAGATCACTTTCAGGTTATGTTTTTGGGCAATCGCCTCGATCGCCTCCACATCGCAGGGGTTGCCATACACGTGCGTTGCGAGGATCGCCGAGGTCGCCGGTGTAATGGACGCTTCGATCAGTTTCGCATCGATATTGAATGTAGCTGCATCGATATCAACGAAAACCGGCGTGCAGTTTTCCCACAGAATCGCATTGGAAGTCGCGCAATAGGAGAAGGGCGTCGTAATGATCTCGCCTTTCAGTTCCAGCGCCTTGATGGCGATTTGCAGAACGATCGTTCCATTACCACAAAAGTAAAGGTAATCGACGCCCAGATATTCTTTAAGCTGTCCTTCAAGCTGTTGTAAAAGCGGTCCGTTGTTGGTCAGATAACCACGTTCCCATATTCCACGGACATATTGCAGGTATTCTTCCTGATCAGGTAGAAAGGTTTTAGTGACGTTAATCATTCACTACGTGTTCAGTTTGGCGAATGGAAAAATTGAGTTGAGGGCGAATATATCCGGGCCATTTGCCATACCAGGTCACATTTTCACGGTAATCCTCAATATCAAAAACAAGGGCCTCCTCCATATTGTAAAGCACGGTACTCGTGTCTTTCACGATCATCATCGAAACGACGTAAGAGCCGTCGTTCAGGAAGTTGCCCGGAATTTCGCAGGTGCCGCTTACAATACCCTTCGAAAAGTTTTCGGCTGCGGTGCCTACATTGAAAATACATTCGCCTGTGAATGTGTAAAGGTGCATGCTCAGGTTCAGCGAAGCGCCTTCCACCAGGTTCCAGAATTCAAACTGGAAGTTGATCGGCGTACGGACGTCAATATGGGTAAGGTCATCCTGGTATTCCGGGAAAAGCTTGAAGCTTTTCACTCGTACCTGGTCGTTGCCCGGAGCTGATTCGATATTGTCCCAATGCTTTTCAAGGGATTTGTGCGAAACCTTGCTGAGATAGTTCGTAACAATGTGCGTTGTCTCTCCCTGATCGATCAGGCGGCCTTTTTCGAAATAGAACGACTTGTTGCAAAGGGCCTGGATGGCGGTCAGGTTGTGGCTCACAAAAAGCAATGTGCGGCCACTGTCTGAAACATCTCGCATTTTACCGAGACATTTCTTCTGAAACTCGGTATCACCCACTGCGAGCACTTCGTCGACGATCAGGATCTCGGGATTAAGGTGTGCCGCGATGGCGAAACCAAGGCGGACATACATACCCGATGAATATCTTTTTACAGGTGTATCCAGGAATTTTTCAACTCCCGCAAAATCAACGATAGCGTCAAATGACTCACGGATTTCAGCCTTTGACATTCCCAGAATAGCTCCATTGAGGAAGATATTCTCGCGTCCTGTCAATTCCGGGTGAAAGCCCGTACCTACTTCCAGCAAGCTGGCAATGCGGCCATCGATCTTGATCTGTCCGGTGGTAGGCTCGGTAATGCGGCTGAGGATTTTCAACAACGTGGATTTCCCCGCGCCGTTATGGCCAACGATACCGATGCGGTCGCCCTTGTCAATAGAAAAGTTGACATCCTGCAATGCCCAGAACTCCTCTTTCTCTGCGAAACCGTTCTTCTCGTGTTTGCCGAACAATTTGTTGACCGTCTCGGAAACAATGTCACGTAAACCGGAAGAGCCGTTTTTGCGTTGGTGGTCGATGATATATTTTTTGCTGATGTTCTCAGCTACAATTACAGACATGCCCAAGTGTGATTGTTTCAGATATAATCAACAAAAGTATTCTCCTTTTTGCGGAAATAGATCAGCGACATGATCAGTATAATCATTGAAATTGCTGCTGTGGAGTACAGGCTATCCGGATTAAAGTAAGCCTTATCTCCCAACAGGCACCAGCGGAAACCGTCGATGATCCCCACAAGCGGGTTCAGATTATAGTATTTTTCAAACCATGTGCCCTGAGCCAGCGTGCTGCTGTAAGCGACGGGGCAGGCATACATTCCGACTTGAACTAAAAAAGGAATCAACTGCCCGATATCCCGGAAACGTACATTTAACACCGCAAAAAACAGGCCAAAACCCATTGATGTAATAAATGTAAGTAAAATGAAGCAAGGAAGAAATACAATTTGCCAGCTGATAGGGTACTGAAAGGCGACCGTCAGCACAATAAAGATCACAAAAGTGATGAGAAAATCGACGAAACCGACGGCGATCGAACTGAGCGGCATCAGCAATCTCGGGAAGTAGACTTTCGAAACGAGATTGGAATTAATGAGTATACTGTTACTGATTTGCGTAAACGTGTTCGCAAAAAACGTCCAGATCGTCAGTCCGCTCAAAACCATCAACGGGTAGGGGATGTCCGGGTCGCTTTTGATTTTGGCCAGATAACTGAACACGAACACCATCACGATCATCGTCATGAGCGGGCGCAGTACGCTCCACGCAACGCCCAGGAGCGTTTGTTTGTAGCGAACGGAAATATCCCTTTTCGAGAGGATCCAGAGAAGCTGCTTGTTTAGCCAGAGGTCTTTCCAATAATCCTTTTCAGACCCGCCGGCCTTGATTGTAATAGAGTGTTGAGTTGCCATGATTACGCCGTTACTACTTCCTTACGCACGGTAGTGGTGGTCGTAGGTGAAGAAAACACTGTTCTGAAATAGACAAAGATCAGTGCGATCATCAAACCTGCGAGTGCCCCGATTTTAGCATTACGCTTGTCCTCATATTTTACATCCAAAGGCACTTTGATACCTTCGATTTCTGTGAACAACGGCGCTTCCTTCACGAGTGAAATACGCATTTTCTCGGCATTGGCCATTGCTTCGTAATACAGCTGTTGCAGGAACGAAGATTTTCTTTCCATGCTGTTGGCCGATACTTTGGCTTCCGGCATCATGATCTGCGCGCTGTAATCGAGCTGACGGGCAAGTTTATGTTCCGCGATACCCAATACCGCAGCAAGTGAGTCGGCGCGGTGTTGAAGCAGGCGGAGTGTTTTCCGTGTTTTCTGCGTCTGGTTTTCGGTATACATTTCCTCAACGGTCTGCAGGAGCGTTGTTACCCACAATCCTGCCAGATGCTCATTTTCCATTTTGGTGGAAAGCGATGTGAAAGACGACTTCCGGTCGAGTGACGCGATTTCCGTTGCCTCGGCGGCGCGCTTAACGATCGTGTTCAGGTTTATGCGCGAATTGAGGTCCATTTTCTTGATATCATTCGTCGCAAAATGGAACTTCTGCAAATCGGGATAGTCCGCCCAGTCGGAAGTTTTGATACCGCTTGAATCAATATAGAAGTTGGCCAGAATCTGCTTTTTTCCGTTGATTTCCAGCTCTTTCATCAGGTTCCGCTCCAATACCGGCCGGGATTTTACGAAATAGAAAAAGTTTTCGCCGGTAAAGATATTCGCGTCAGGCTGAGCACCCAATCCAAGCAGGCCTGCCACGTCGCCGAAACCAGAACTCGCTCCCGCTGCACCGAGGTTAAACACGACGTTGGCTTCGTAGGTAGGCGGTTTATTTTGATAAGTATCCATCGCATAACCGATACCGAAGCCTACAATAGGCAGGAGCAGCATCCATTTCCAGTTACGGATCAATGCATCTTTAACTACCAGTACTTTCTCGACGACTTCCTTTGGAGATAGCTCGTCTTCCGGGATTTGTTGTGTGGTCGCTGTCGCCATAGTTACTTAAGTGAACGGAATGCCAATACTGTTACAATTAGCCCCATAATTGAGCTCAACAGGGTTGTAGCTGTCTGAATGCTTTGCTGTGTGTTAAGTGCAGGAGCGGCTCGTGTCGGAACGAAGATTTCAGAGCCCGGCTGTACTTTGGGATATACATTAAAGAACAGGAACCTTCTCGTGCGATCGATGTTTCCGTTTGGATATTTAATGTATGAGCTCTTTCTAAGCGACTGCACCGTAAAACCTCCCGATTGTGAGATGTAGTCGGAGAAGTTCATTCCTTTGCCGTATTTAACAGTCGTAGGATAAAGTACCGAGCCAGTTACCTGAACGGTTTCAAGTCGCTTCGGAATGCGGATGATATCACCTTCCTGTACCACAAGGTCTTCGAATGAACCCGGGTTTTTGAGGATGTTTTTCAGCACAATACCGATTTTTTCTTCTTTGACATTCGGCAGGTCGCCGGTGAGCGTTCCTTGTTTGATTTGCTTTTCTGTTTGCTCAACTTCTACATAATCCACGGGCTGATCGAGATTTTTGACAATCGTCCGACGCAAAAGCGTAGCTCCTTCCGGATAAGCCAGCTCGGTAAGGCCGCCAGCTCTTTTGATAATGTCGCTGATTTTGTCATTTTTATTGACAATCGTATAAGGTCCCGTTACCAATACTTCGCCTTCTACGAACACCGTCTGTTGTTCCACGTAGTTAGGTGATTTACGAACGATAACCTGGTCGAACGGGAACAATACAAAGTTGGTTGCCTTGGAATTCAGGGATAGGTCCCGGTTTACATTGAATTTATAAACTTCCGAAATCTGCGCATTTGCAGCGCCGGCTACCGAGTTTCTCTTTCTTCTCACCACTTCAACTTCCGAGGTATAAGCCGATTCTTTCAAACCGCCTGCCTGTACCAGCACATCTTCGAGTGTCATGTCGGTCGTGTAGGGGAACTTGCCTTCATTCTCACCGATTTTGGTATTATTAACTTCTCCTTCAACGCTTACAAAAGCAGTCTCCGCCATTTCGAACCTCGAAGGCACTATTACCTGGTCGAGGCGGGTTAATACGAGGTCGGGCGTTACACCGTTCAGGACATCGGTATAGTTAATGGGGATCGTTTGTATAGTCAGATCTTCACGGGTACGCAATACGTTCAGGCGACCTACAAAAGCATCTTCGCGCATTCCCTGCGCATTTTCGATCAGCTTTTTTAATGTCGGGCTGTTGTCGAGCGAATACTGGCCCGGCCGCATCACTGCCCCTTCAATATTAACAATGTTCTCGAAGCGGTCAAGTACAGTTTCCACATTGATCGAATCGCCGGTTGCCATTTCAAAACTGTCATACTGGTCTTCCGGCACGTCCAGGATCTTGCGTTCCTTGGAAGTAATGCGTTGTATTTTCAATCTTGCGCGATAAGCCTTGTCGCTGAAACCACCTGAATAACGGAGCACATCGCCCAGTTTTTCTTCCGGTTTCAATTCATAAATACCAGGGCGTTTCACCATGCCCGCGATTTCGGCGCGTTTGAGGTAGTAGCCGACCACGATATTGTCATTTTCCTGAACGCGGATATCGCCGTCAATCTTACCATTTACAAGGTAATCGTAAATGTCCATTCTCGATACGACTTTGCCCTGACGAACGACACGCACTTCACGGAAAGATCCAATTTCGTTGGGCCCGCCGGCCTGGTACAAAGCATTGAATGCGGAGGACAGGGATGATACTGTGTAAGTTCCCGGGTTGATCACCTCGCCCGTTACAAAAACTTTCACTGATCGTACTTCTCCAAGCGTAACCATCAGTTTGGTACGTGCGGTTTCACCGCCTGTGCCGATCATTCCCGGCACGAATTTGGCAAATTTGTCGATCAGGATTTTCTTGATTTCTTCAATCGTACGACCGGCAACCATTACATTGCCGACACGGGGAATGCTGATGAAACCGTCTTTATTAACGATCGTTTCGTAGGTGCTTTCTGCGTAGTTATAGAGATAAATCTTCAACTCGTCACCAGGGCCTACGATATAGTTTGTTGGTGTAACGATCTGTAAATCAGGGATTGGTGCCAGATTTTTATCCGCAAATATCGAATAGCCATAGATTTTCTGACGCATCGCCTCTTTGGCTTGGTCTTCGGGAGTCAGCTTGGTGCTAGTGCTGGTGTTGATCTTGCTCTGATCACCGCCGTCCTGACCGTTCTGGTTAGCAGCATTTTTGCCTTTATCACCTCCCTGGCCGTCGTTTCCCTGCTGCTGGTTACCCGATTGCTGGTTACCTCCCTGCTGATTTCCGCCTTGCTGGTTTGTGCCTTGCTGACCTCCCGGCCCCGATTGTGTATTACCCGAGCCTGTTGTGCCTGTGCCGTTGCCTCTCGGGCCCGATTGCGTAGTGCCTTGTGCGCCTGTCGACGTAGGGGCAGTTCCGGAAGGGGCTGTTGGAGCGGTAACCTGTGAAAAAGCGGGTAACGAAATGATTAAACTCAGGAAATAGGGAAGTATAGATTTATAACTTTTAGCCAACCTGGATCTGTTCATAAGAAGAATTATTGTACTATTGAAAGTCTGAAAATTCATTAAAACTATGTATAAGACTAGTATTTTTGAATTTGGGATTCGAGTACACGTAATATTGTGGTAGTGTATATCATGGCAAAGTAAATTAGATTTTTCCTATTTTTAAAGAATTTCTATTAATCGGGCTTGCTTCACTGGCAACCCCGCAAAGGTATAACAGGGTAACGACAAAAGATTCAATTTATTAAAATACCGGCTTCAAAAGCGATAATACTCCTAAAAGAATAGTTATAAATATGGAAAGTACAAATGTTCAATACGACGAGAGCAGTATACGGTCGCTTGACTGGAAAGAACACATCCGGCTCAGGCCCGGGATGTATATCGGAAAGCTCGGTGACGGCTCGTCGGTGGACGATGGAATTTACGTGCTCGTGAAAGAAGTGGTCGATAATTCGATCGACGAGCACATGATGGGCAATGGCAAAACGATTGAAATAAAGATCTCCGAGCACCGTGTGGAAGTACGCGATTACGGCCGTGGTATTCCGCTTGGCAAGGTCGTGGACTGCGTATCGAAAATCAACACCGGCGGTAAATACGACTCGGGTGCGTTCCAGAAGTCGGTGGGACTCAATGGCGTGGGCACCAAGGCGGTTAATGCGCTTTCTGCTCACTTCAAGGTACAATCGTTCCGCGACGGCAAGACGAAAAGTGCGGAGTTTAACCAGGGAGCACTTTTGAACGAATCGCCGGAAAGCCCCACCAGCCAGCGCAACGGTACGCACGTGGCGTTTGAGCCGGACGGCGCTATTTTCAAGAACTTTCGGTACATCCCTCAATACCTTGATAATATGATCTGGAACTACTGCTATCTGAACGCAGGGTTGACGATCAATTTCAACGGGCAGAAATACTTCTCGCAAAATGGTCTTCTCGACCTTTTGAAAAGCAAATCCGACCCGGAAACGTTGCGGTATCCGATCATTCATCTGAAGGGTGAGGACATTGAAATGGCGATGACTCATGGTAACCAGTATGGTGAGGAATACTACTCTTTTGTGAATGGTCAGTATACGACACAAGGAGGTACCCATCTCGCTGCATTCAGGGAAGCAGTTGTTAAAGCAGTGCGCGAACATTTTGGTAAAGATTACGCGCCGGAAGACATCCGTTCGTCGATCATCGGCGCCATTGCGATCCGCGTTCAGGAGCCGGTTTTCGAGTCTCAGACCAAAACCAAGCTCGGTTCCAACACCATCACGCCCGACCCGAACAGCACGACGGTAAGGACATTTGTTAATGATTTCGTAAAAGAAAGGCTGGATAATTTCCTGCACATGAACCCCGAGGCACGCGATGCATTGAAAAAGCGGATCGAGCAATCGGAGCGGGAACGTAAAGAACTGGCGGGAATTAAAAAGCTTGCCAACGACCGCGCAAAAAAAGCCAATCTGCATAACAAAAAACTCCGCGATTGCCGCCTGCACCTCACAGACCTGAAAAGCGATCAGCGTTACGAAACCACGCTTTTTATTACGGAAGGAGATTCGGCGAGCGGTTCCATCACCAAGTCGAGGGACATTCAGACGCAAGCTGTATTCAGTTTGCGCGGTAAGCCGCTCAATTCGTTTGGGCTTACCAAGAAGATTGTTTATGAAAATGAAGAGTTTAACCTGCTCCAACATGCATTGGACGTGGAAAATGGGGTGGAAAACCTTCGCTTCAATCGCATTATCATCGCTACCGACGCCGACGTGGATGGCATGCACATCCGTTTGCTGCTGATGACCTTTTTCCTGCAATTTTTCCCGGACCTGGTGCGGAACGGGCACTTGTTTGTGCTCGAAACACCGTTGTTCCGTGTCCGCAACAAGAAAGAGACGATCTACTGTTATAGCGTCGAAGAAAAACAGGCGGCGATCGACAAGCTGGGCAGCAAGCCGGAAATTACCCGTTTCAAAGGGTTAGGAGAGATTTCCCCGGAGGAATTTGGAAGGTTTATCGGTGAAGACATGCGTGTGGAACCCGTGATCCTGCAAAAGGAAACTTCCATTCAGAAACTGTTGAGTTATTTTATGGGTAAGAACACGCCTGAAAGACAGCGTTTTATTATCGATAACCTTAAAGTAGAGAAGAACGTTGACGAACTCGCACTCGCAGGGTAGCCCG
Organism: Dyadobacter sp. OTU695; assembly: GCF_038440355.1. Classification (NCBI taxonomy): domain Bacteria; kingdom Pseudomonadati; phylum Bacteroidota; class Cytophagia; order Cytophagales; family Spirosomataceae; genus Dyadobacter; species Dyadobacter sp. OTU695. Next base: position 341,781 of record NZ_JASATN010000001.1, read on the forward strand.
GCCGTGCATTATCTTTGAGCTGGTCAAGTAATATCAGGCCGGGAAGTTCTTTATTCAAAAAACAACCGTACCTCCCGGTTTGAACAACCTTTTAAAGTGTCTTTGTGGAATTACAGGATTTAAGAAACAGGATCGATGGGCTGGACGACCAGTTGCTGAGCATTTTGAACGAGCGCATGGAGCTGGTCAAAAAGGTAGGCGAGCTGAAACGGTCTTCCCAGTCGATTATTTACCGCCCCGAAAGAGAGAAGCAAATTCTCGACAGGCTGGCTAAACACAATGACGGGTTGCTCACCCGCCAGGCGATCGACGCCATTTTCTTCGAAATTTTCGCGGTATCCCGTAATCTGGAACTGCCGGAACGGGTGTCTTACCTGGGTCCCGAGGGAAGCTTCACGCATCAGGCTGCCGAAGGCCGTTTCGGAGCAATGAGCGAATACCTGGTGTTGCCTACGATTCATTCGGTATTTGAAAGTGTAGAAACAGGCCGCGCCAAATTCGGGGTGGTGCCTATCGAGAATAATCAGGAGGGGATCGTCGTTGAAACCGTCGATTTCCTGCGGGAAAAGAACCTTTCCATTGTTGCGGAAATGCTTCTGAAGGTGCATTTTACTTTCGCGTCGCAATCCGACAGTCTGAAATCGATCAAAAGGATTTATTCCAAAGACATTGCGTTCCGGCAATGTGGTAAGTTTATCAACGAATACCTGGAAGGCATGGGCATCGAGCTGATAGCTGTGGATTCCACCTCCAAAGCGGCCAAGCTGGCTTCCGCGGAGCCCGATTCGGCGGCAATATGCTCTTCCATCTCCGCGAGGCTGTTTGGGGTGCCTATTCTTTTTGATAATATCGAAGACAGCGACCAGAACCAGACACGCTTCCTGATCCTGGCCAAGGAGTTTACCAATATGAAGAGTAATGATGACAAGACGACGATCATCGCCAATCTGCCCAATACCAACCGCCCCGGCGTGCTGTACGAGTTCCTGAAAGATTTCAACGACCGTGGTATCAACCTTACCAAGATCGAAAGCCGGCCGTTACGCGGCGAAGCCTCATTCAGGGCGTGGTTTCTCGTGGAGTTCCTCGGGCACATGGACGACCCGCAGGTGCAGGAGATCATGCACAAGTACGGGACGCATTTGAAATGGCTCGGCAGTTATGTAAAAGTGGCCTGATAAGGAGTTTGTATAAAAGCAGAAAGCTCGCCGATGAAGCGAGCTTTCTGCTTTTATAATGTATTTCAAAATTATTTCTTCAATGTCCCGCGGTAGAGCGACGGCCAGTTGCCATACAACTCGATTTCTGCTTCCACACCATCGGGCAGGCGAATCTTCATTTTCCGCTGGGCCGAAGGCTGTTGGAACGAATCGATGGCGAGTACGACGATCTGGTTTCCTTTCACAACAGATGTGATAAAAGGCTGCTTACCATCGATAGCCAGCAATGCCTGCTCTTTTTTCGGTTGGACCCATTGCCCGTTCAGCTGAAATGCCAGGTCCTGGGTTTGTCCACCGACAATAACGTCCTCCACTTGCTTGGCCATCCAGTTGCCCAGCGCGTAATATTCCGTCGGGAAATCCCAGTAAGGAGCGGCAGTCCCGCCGGTTGTGTTGCGGCCGACCTCGTTTTCCGGCGTCTTGCCATCAGCGGGATACCATTCGTAGCCCCAGCCCCACATATCTTTCGATACCTTATAGGCGTTCGGGTTTTGCGCACTCGGAGCGCCGTCGTGCCAGAGGTAATAGCCGTCGAATAGGATTAATGAGAATAATGAAAAGCTCAATGCCTGACTTGCCGGCATCATTTCGAGCTGGTTCATAATAAGCTCGCCTTTGGGGTCGGAGAGCTGGTAGTTCCAGGGAACGATCGGGTCCTTATACAAAGGCATGTACCGGTTCCAACCGTAGAAAATGAATTTATTGTTTTTCTGATAGGGAAGTAGCTTATTGATGCGCAATGAATGGATCGCGGAGAGCAGCACGAAGTTATTTGGAGAATTACCGGCGTCATCGATCGCAAACATTGGCTTAGGATACACGTCGATAGGGACAGTATTGAAAATTTCCCGGAAACTGTCGCCATTTGGCAGCGGATCGAAGTTGGAGTTGTTGGATTTCGGCTCGCTGTACTCTTTGATAAAATCCTTCGGGTTAGCTCCGCCTACCGTATTAATATGCGGATTGGTGTAGGCCCCACCACCCCAATAATCCATCAGGTGCATATTGGGATGGTTCTTTTTGACCACTTTTGAGAACCAGATCAGCCGCTGGATCACCTCTTTGGAGTAATGCTGGTTCCAGAACTCGAAGTCGTACGCATACACGCCGAAGCCCGGTATGCCCGCTAATGCTTCAACCTGTTCTTTCGAGAGGCTCGCAAACCATTTTTCGTCCTTATCTCCAAAGTAATTAGGAGTGGCGGTGTAATGCAGCTTTTCCGCAGGATATTCCTTTTCAGTATTGGACAAAAAACCGATGCCGCGTTTATAATAGTTGTCGGAAGGAACATAGTTATTCAGCCGGTACTGCATTACCAGCTTGTCCTTAATAGGTTCAAATTCGGGGAAGCGCGTGTCGAAATCGACGTTGATGGTGCGTGAAGGCGAAAACCAATCCGGGATGCTGATGCGTGTCAAAGCATTTGAACCTGCCTGGCCGGGCTTGCCGGCGATGTAGATGTTCTGCTGGCGGACCGCACGGTTTTTGGCCGCATTCCACCAGTCGTTATAAGGGGCGTCGATCCAGCGGGCGGTTACCGAATACAGGTAACCCGGTTTTACTTCGATCCCATTTTCCAATCCTTTCACGACAATGCCGTCGATCATGACCACTTTTGTGCGGTTATCATTGTAGTTGGCAAAGTCGCGGAGCAGAAGTTTGCCGTCTTTGCGAACGGGCCGGACGTCCAGCCAATTGTCCTTACTTCCCTGCCTGATCCACTCTTTCGCGTCGACAACCTCATTGGCCATCGCGGCTTCGAAATTGAATGCGGCGGTCGTCTGACAGCCCTGCTGGCCGAGGCTCACTACATTAATCTGCACCTCGCCGCCTTTGGCTTGCACACCGGGGATCGTGAGCCATGTGCCGTAACGATGCGGGACGGCCTGGAAGGTTTGCGTTGTGCCGTTCTGGGTGATTTTTACGTCGTAAGGAGAGAGCCCGCCTGCGTTCGCTGCCAGCTCGAACTGCATTTCCCGGCCGATCTGGCGGTAACGCCGGATCGTGAGATCGCACGCATTAGAGGCGGAGTCGAGCGTCCGCGCCATGGGGAAGCTTTCAGTTACTTGTACATAAGTTTTGTGGCCGCTGGGACCAAAACGGTTCCAGGCCCAAAGCCCGGAACCGATCAGGAATGCGAGAATGCCACTAAGCCAGATAAGCGATGTTTTGGTCAAAACCTTCTTTTTATGTGTCACGTTGCTTGCTTTACCACCAACGATAGAATAGGCCTATCGAACCGTTCACGGATGATATGCCTTTGTTGATGTAGTCATATTTATATGCCGTGCCATCATATTTGACACGAACATCGAGGCCAAACGTCCCATCTTTCTTGAAGAAAAATTTGGAACCGGCGCCGACGCCGTATTTAAAACGTACTGCCTGATCCTGCGATGACAATGTGCCGTAGTAAACGGTATAGTCGATAATGCTCGCGCCGGCGCTCACCTGCACGTAGGGCTGTACCTGCGAATTGCGGGGCAGGAAGTGGTAGTTCGCGAACAACTCAACGGGATATTGCGAAACCGTGCGCGTTTGAACGGCCGAAATAGTACCGTCCTGGCCTTCGTACAATGCTCTCGGAATGCGCTTTTCAAAATAGGTAGAGCCGATTTCACCGCCCACGGAAAGCTGTGAATTTCTCAGGACCCATTCAATGGAGATAGAAGCATTCTGGAACGAAGACTTGTCGACATAATTATCCTTGAAAGAGCCCATAGGCACTGCGCCTATGAAGCGCGCGGTAGCAAGGTAATAGGTGTACCGTTCAAACGGTGAGGCAATGGTATATAACCTGGGTTTTTCCTGCGCCAATGCGGGCAGTACACTTCCAAGAAAAAGGGCAATGATGATGATTCTTTTCATTTGTTACTTGATTTTGAGATAACCGGATTGCCCGAAAATAGCATCCGCCATTTTGTCGATGAGGTTTTGGTCGCCGATGGCCGAGCCACGGATCTGAGCGTCCCAGATCACATTGAAAGTCTTGCCGGCTGGCGTGGTCTTCGGGTTTTTGAAATCGAGCATCGAGATCATCCAGGAGCTTTCGCTGGTTTCGTAATAGCTGTAATAGCTCGGGTAGCCATAGCCGTAACCGCCCCAGTAACCCCCGTAGTACGAAGAAAGTGGCTGATATACATTGAGGTAGGTGTTGGTGATCCACGATACGTTGATACCGACGTCGGGGTTGTCCTTCCGGCTCACATACTTGTAACCCATATTTTGCATGTTGGTAATGAGCCGTTGCAACATGGCACGGTCGATGTCATCAAGGGACGTGCCGCTGCGATTATTTTCGACGATCAGCACGGAATCCACGATGCTGAATGTTTTGTACTGACTGAAGTTGGCAGATTGATCGTGATTTGTAATGTATACCAACGACTCCTCATTGGAAAGGTCGCTGATCGGATCTTTCGAACACGACATCAACCCGAGGCCGACGATCAGTAAGAGGAAAGAGGCTTTCTTGAACATTTGAGTTGTATTTTAAAATTTGTTAAATAAACGAAAGTTGAAATGTTTAAAGTTTATGAGTTGAGAGTTTATGACCTTAAAGTTTAAGAGTTTATGAGACCCAGCTCAATGACCAACGATTCAAGACAGCATACTTTCAACTCATAAACTCTAAACTCATAGACTCCTAAACTACGACGGTATCAGCGTGCGATTGGTTGCAAGAGTATGGATGTTGGCAAAATGTCTCTTAATATTGAAAACACATTTGGACAATCTTCGTCCGATTCACCGTAAATTTGCAGCTGTTTAATCTAATCATAATGGAAGCAAAAGAAGAGATTTTAAGAATCATAGATGTACTCAACGACACTTACGAAAGCGAAGAGGCATGGTATGGACCGTCGGTGGTGGAAGCGCTGCGCGATGTAACCCCGAAAATCGCGGAGACACGCCTGAGCAGCAATACACACTCTATCGCAGAAATAGTGTATCACATGACCACCTGGCGCATTTTTGCCGTTCGCAAGTTGCAGGGCGACGCCGAGTTCGATATCAAGACGCAGGACAAGGACTGGAAAAAATTTCCGGTCGTTGACGAGTTCGAATGGGAGGCCATTCAGATGGAACTCAGCCTTTCGCAGGAAGAGCTGGTTTCGGAACTGGAAAAGATCGAAGACGACAGTTTCCTCGAAGAGTTTGTGCCGGGCCGCGACTACTCTTATTACACATTGATCCACGGTGTGATCCAGCATGACGTTTATCATGCAGGCCAGATTGGACTCATTAAAAAAGCAGCTAAGGCAATGCGTTTGGAAGAAGACGATGATTACGGCACTTACGGCGACCGTACAGACTATGACAATTCCGCAGATTATTACTGATACTTGTATGAAATTTTGTAAAAATAGGCAACTACCTATTGTTTATAATTTAAATTTTATATTTTGCATTATAATGGAACGTGGGATGTTGAGAAATACCAACGTTCCAATGGTGTGGATATAGACAAAAAGGCTGTCCGATATTTCGGGCAGCCTTTTTTTAAGCAAAAAATCTGTGCAACATTTGGCACTTCAAATCGCCTGAACATTCTATGAAAATATTAATCGTTGAAGACGAACCGAAACTCGCAGGTTTTCTCAAAAGAGGCCTCGAAGAGCAGTCTTGGGAAGTGGAATTGGCTTACGACGGACAAGTCGGTAAGAAAATGGCCTCCAACTACCGGTTCGACGTGATCATTCTGGATGTGAACCTGCCGCTGCTCAACGGTTACGACCTTGCCAAACAACTCCGTGCCGACGGCCTCACGACCCCGATCCTGTTCCTGACCGCATTGGGTACGATCGATGACAAGCTGGATGGTTTTGAAGCCGGCGGCGACGATTATCTGGTAAAGCCCTTCGAATTCCGTGAACTCATCGCGCGTATCAAAGTGCTTTCGCAGCGCAACAGTGTCCGTGAGCAATCCAGCCAGGTGCTCTCACTGGCCGATCTCGAACTGAACCTTGACGAAAAAGTTGCCAGAAGGGGCGGTAACCGCATTGACCTCACTGCCAAGGAATTCGCTTTGCTCGAATACCTCATGCGCAACCGCGGACGTGTAGTCTCCCGCGTGGACATCGCCGAGCAGGTGTGGGACATCCGTTTCGATACGGGTACCAACGTGATCGACGTATATATCAATTTTCTCCGTAAAAAGGTCGATAAAGACTATCCTACCAAGCTCATCCACACGGTGGTAGGCATGGGCTACATTTTCAAGGAAGAATGAACATTAAATCGCGCCTGACGCTGCTGTTTACCCTGTTGGTAGGCTCCATCATGGCGCTTTTCTGCCTTGCTATTTACTTTTTCTACGACCAGTACCGCGAAAGGCAATTTTATTCCTTTCTGAACGAACGCGGACAGACCATCGCCCAGCTCGTGGAAGCGAGCCACGGCATCAGTAAGGCAGATATCGAAAAGATCGAGAAGGAGAATAAGACGATCCTGCTCGATGAGGAGATCACGATTTACGACGGCTCGGATTCGGTCATATTCGTGAGCGGGAAAGAGAATTTCAGGCTTTCCAGGCCGATGCTGACCGAGGCGCGCGCAGGGAAGGAAATCCATACCAAGCATCAGAAGAAAGAGGTGATCATTATCCGGCACATTTTGCAGGACCATCGGAAACCGTGGGTGGTGGCTGTGATCGCAAATGATTATCTCGGTATGAACCAACTGAACCGTCTGCGCGAAATCCTGTTGATCGGATGGCTGCTGTCCATGATTCTCGTCGGCGTTGCGGGCTGGCAGTTCTCAAATGACGCAATCAAGCCGGTGGCGGATATTATCGACCAGGTGAACAACATTTCGGCTGGTAATTTGCATGAGAAAGTGCGGGTGGGTCGCGAAAAGGACGAGCTCGCATTGCTGGCAGAAACATTCAACCAGATGCTTACCCGGCTTGAAATCGCATTCGTGGCGCAGAAAAACTTCGTCTCGCACGCGTCGCACGAGCTGCGCACGCCACTGGCGCTCATTATGAGCGAGGCCGAACTGAGCCTGATGAAAGAGCGCTCCCCGGCAGATTATCAGGATGCATTGAAGGGTATTTGGTCGGAAGCGAAGGAAATGAACGAGCTGGTAAGCCGCCTGCTCGAACTCGCGCGGACAGAGGAGACGGCCTTCCGGGTTACGTTCTCGAAGATCAGGATCGACGAGGTACTGTGGCAGGCAAAAACATCCGTCCAGCAAAAGAATGCGGGCTACCAGGTGCATATTCATTATGATAAAATTCCGGAGGATGAGGAACAACTGAAACGGTTCGGTGACGAAAGTCTGCTCAGAACGGCATTCCTGAACCTCATGGACAATGCCTGCAAGTATTCGCCCGACAAAACCTGCAATGTCTTTCTTGAAATCAAAGACAGGTTGATTGTCGTTTATTTCCGCGATATGGGACTCGGTATTGCGCAGGAAGAGCTTCCTTATATTTTCGATACCTTCTACCGTAGCCAGTCCACGATCAGCAAAGCGGGCTATGGTATCGGTCTCGCATTGACCAAGCGCATCATCAATATGCAGGGCGCGAGCATCGAAGTGGAGTCTGCATTAGGCTCCGGTACCACCTTCATTTTGAAGTTCCCACCTTTTTAATTCCTTTTTAATTCAGCGTTAATGCCTCTTTAACAACGGAAAAGCTCTTTTGTAACGTAAATCGCGTGTTCAGATTTACGTATGCCGGAAGGCATTTCCAGTAGCTTTCACCCGTTGGTTTTCACCGTTTTTTGCAGGTCGTCATCCATTTTTTTCAGATAAAGCGGTACCTGTGACGATGTGGGAAAGAACGGATCAAAATATTAAAGAAAAACTGTATTGAGTTAAATTGAGTTAGGTGAGTAGTAAGAAAAGACTGGCCTTCGGAACTTCCGGAGGCCAATTTTTATATACCGGTTTCGGAAATTTTGAATTTTGTCTGGTTAGGCTCCTCCACGCGGGTAGCGGGCAGGGCCTCGGGATGCTCATTTACAATAAATTCGATCAGCTTTTCCCGTACCAGGCAACGCAGGTCAAAAGTTTCGCTGGAATTTCGCGCCGACATCAGCGCGCGGACGACCATTAGCTGCCCCTGGGTATCGGTAACCTGCAGCGCCCATGCGCGCCCGTCCCAAAGTGGCGTACTATCGAGGATTTCCTTCAACTTGGTGCGTAGCTTGTCGACAGGCGTGTGATAATTAAGATAAAAAAATGCAGCGCCGGTCAATGCGCTCTCATTTCGCGTCCAGTTCTGGAAGGGTGTTTCGATGAAATAGGTAATGGGCAGCACAATGCGTCGCAAATCCCAGATATTGACCACCACGTACGTCAGGTTGATCTCCTCGATACGTCCCCATTCGCCTTCTACGATCACCACGTCGTCGATTTTGATCGGCTGGGTAAATGCGATCTGTATGCCGGCCATCAGGTTTGCCAGCGATTTCTGCGCCGCGAAACCGATGATCACCGATGCGATACCGGCGGAAGTCAGGATCCCGACACCGTATTGCCGCACACTGTCAAAGCTGAGCAGTAATATGGAAACGCCGATCAATACGACCATGATCACGACAATGCGTTTCACGAATTTGATCTTTGTAAAAAGCCGCCGAGCCTGGTTGTTGTCGGGCGTATTGAAATCGAGCTTGTCAATCAGTATTTTTTCGACGATGATCACGATTCGCGCCATGAGCCAGGTCGTAATACCAATCAGCGCCGTTTTGCTTAACGCAAAAACCCAGTCGTACTGCGGGTTAGAGTAGGTATAGGTTTTGGCCGCAGCTGTAATGAGCACGATGGGAATGAAGAAATGCAGTACGCTGGTAAGGTTTTCGCGGACTGCCCGCACCGGGGTCCAATCTTTCTTGGAAGCCGTTATTTTGATGAGGCTGATGATGAGAATGCTGATAACCAGTCCAATGGCGCCTGCCAGCAGCAGCAATAACCAGGGAGAATTCCGGTAATTAATCAGGTCGGTTAAATCCATTCACTAATCAGATATCGTTGAGCCGGGCCACGATCATGCCCGTGTGTTTCGGAACGGAAGCTACGTATTCGGCCAGGGGGACGTTCGTCATGATCACCTTCTTGCCCGTGAGCGAGGCATGGATCAGGTATGCACGGCTGCCTACCTTCGATATGATGCCCATGTGGTTGACATCCAGCCCTTCCACCGACGAAGTAAATGCGACGATATCGCCGTCGTGCAGCATAGGTTCGGCTTTCTGGATGGCGTTTTTGGGAATGTAGCTGTGTTCCCTTGAATTGATGACCGCCTCCTGTTCTTTCAGCTTTTCATACACTTCGCTCGCAGCCAGAGAAGGGTACAGATTGGCGTGGGTGGTCATGAAATTGATTTCCTTGGTAAATGGCACGCCGCCCACTTTTGCCGTGATGTCTTCGAGACGTCCGCGTTTCTGGTTTTCATACATCCAGTCGAGAATGTAATGCAGCCGGGAAGGGTACCCGTCGATCGTCCCGTCGCGGTAACGGAGTTTGGTCAATTCGTTTTTATATTCTTCAAAGGTCGAATTTTCGGTTTTGGCCACCGCGAGTGCGATCACGCTTTCAACGAGGGTGGTGCAGTCAAGCCCGTCGAACTTGCAGACCAGCCGTTCGGTAGGATTGCCCTCCAGCGTGCCCGCGACGTAGGGCGTACCGAGGAATGACTCGCTCATACGGAGTACCTGTGTGCCGATATCCGGACTGGCGGGCAGTTCCATTTTCTGCACGAAGGTTTTTTGCAGGCTGGCTTGCCCAAAAGAGCGGAAGGAACCGAGCAACAAAATGGAAAGCACTACAAATCTGATCATACTTGAATTCTTTAAACCAGGGTACGTAACGGCAAAATATTTGCCAGCATTAAAAACCACAAAATCGCGGGCAGTGTAAAATTAATGATCATAAGCCCCTTTTGCAACGGCAAGCGGGCCGGAGACCTTGCTACTTCGGCACAATCTCGAAAGCGAATGCCGAAATCGGGGGGAGCTCGATGTGCACACCCGTAGATGTAATGTCGGCCGCTGGCAGTTGTACCTGAGGCACTTCGAGTGGGAATACCGGTTTGAGTTTATAAGAGCCGGTATTCCCCAGTTTCAGTACGTTCGTCCATGCGTCCTGCGGTACCTTGATGAACGTTTCTACGGTTCGCGACTCGTGAAAATTGTATACAAACAGCAATTTTTGGTTGTCTGTATACCGCAAATAGCTGTAAATGACCGTTTTGTCATAATTGAACGATTGCCCGTCGACATTCACGTACTGCAAATCATAAAATCCACCGGCATAGACTGCCTCATTGTTCAGGACAAACGCATTGAGGTTGCCGTAAAACTCACGCAGTGTCTTCTGCTCGGTCGTCAAGAGTTCTTCGTTGAACTTGCCGCCATTTACCCACTTCTGAAATTCGGGCACGCCCCAATAATCAAAAATGGTAGTCCGGCCGTCTTCCCCCTGGAAACCCTCTTGCTGGGTTGGATCCACGCCGAGTTCCTGTCCGAAATAAAGCATTAGCGGCCCGGTATGTAACGTGGCGCTCAACACCATAGAAGGCAATGCTGTCCATGGGTTTCCGGCAAAATAGCGTGAAGCAATCCGCTGCTCGTCGTGGTTTTCGAGGAACCGGAGCATATGCTCGCTAAAATCGCCCGATTCTTGCTGCCAGATGCGCGTAATATCCTGGGCACTCCCGTGGCCTTCGATGATCCGTCGCAGCGAATTGTACAGTCCTACTTTATCGTACAGGTAATCAAACTTCCCGATATTGATATAATTGCGGTATTCAAACGGATTATAGATTTCCGCAATAAAGATTACGGCCGGATTTTCTTGTTTGACTTCCGGGATTACCCAGCCCCAGAACTCGACGGGTACCATCTCGGCCATATCGCACCGGAAACCGTCTACACCTTTCTGTGTCCAGTAAATGAGAATATCGCGCATTTTGAGCCATGTGGACGGGATAGGGTCAAAATGGCGGGACCGGCTATCGAGGTAATCGATGCCGTAGTTCAGCTTGATCGTTTCATACCAATCGTACTGACTTGGTTGCGGCTGGAAAACGTCATTGCCCGTAGCTTTGGCGGGCCGTTCGTGATAAGGCGCAGTGACGGGCACGGGCGGCGTGTGCCCTTCCGGTACCACGAAATCGTGGTTCGGGATGTAATAAAAGTTGTTGGAAGGTTTGAAAGTGACGGTATTATCGTCGTCCTCGCCAAAATCCCGGACGCCTTCGGGCCGTACGTCCGAATGATATTGCCTTGCGACGTGGTTCGGGATAAAATCAATGATCACTTTCAGGTTGTGCGCATGGGTACGTGCGACGAGGCTTTCAAACTCCTGCATCCGGTTCGGTATATCCACGGCCAGGTCGGGATCTACATCGTAATAGTCTTTCACGGCATAGGGCGAGCCTGCAATGCCTTTCACGATCAGCGGATGGTCGGGATTAATGCCGAATTGCGAATAATCGGTGAGTGTAGCATGTTCGAGTATGCCGGTGTACCAAAGGTGGGTCACCCCGAAACCTTTCAATGCGGCGAGCGCAGTGTCGTCGATGTCGTTGAATTTTCCGCACCCGTTTTCTTCGATCGTACCGTAGACTTTGTTGGTCGTTTTCTGGTTGCCGAAGAGGCGTGTAAATAGCTGGTATATAACGAATTTATCCTTGTTAACGACGGACATCTCTTTCGGTTTTGTGAATGTTCTGGGAAAGCTTGCGACGTGGTCCGGCGTGGCCGGAGAGCTCGTATTTTGGCCCTGGCGCAGCAAATTGCTATTTTTTACTATTTTGCAAGATATTAAATTTGAAATGATATGCCCTCAATACAAGCTTGCCTTTTTGATCTCGACGGGGTAATCGTTGACACTGCTCAGTTCCATTACATCGCCTGGCGCGAAATGGCGCAGGATCTCGGTTTCGACCTTACGCGTGAAGAAAACGAACGCCTTAAAGGCATCAGCCGCATGGAATCGCTCGAAATCGTATTGTCGATCGGCGGAATTCAACTCTCCGACGATGAAAAGCTTCGCCGCGCTACCGCCAAAAATGCCCGTTACCTTGACCTTTGCATGCAAATGACGTCTGACGACGCATTGCCCGGCGTGCGCCGTTTTCTCAACGAGCTGAAACAAAACGGCATCCCGAGCGGTCTCGGATCGGCAAGCAAAAATGCGAAGGTGATTCTCGAAAGGATCGATATGCTGGACTACTTCGACACGATCGTCGACGGAAACCGCATTACCAAAGGCAAGCCCGATCCCCAGGTGTTTCTGATGGGCGCGGCCGATTTGAATGTGGCACCGACGCATTGTGCGGTATTCGAGGACGCTGTGGCCGGTATCGAATCGGCAAAGGCAGCAGGAATGCTGGCGGTTGGCATAGGGGAAGCGTCGGTACTGACGGAAGCCGACATTGTAATTCCCGGTTTTGAAAACTTTGGTTTGCCTCAATTGGAAAACATATGAAGAATTATATCACTCACGATGAATGGTGCATCGTAGAAGAAGGTTTTCACCCCGAACACAACGAAATTACTGAAAGCCTCATGAGCCTCGGCAATGGGCGGATGGGCCAGCGGGGCAATTTTGAGGAAGGATACTCAGGAAAAACATTGCTCGGTAACTATGTAGCAGGCGTTTATTTTCCCGATAAAACAAGGGTAGGATGGTGGAAGAACGGCTATCCCAACTATTTCGCCAAAGTACTCAATGCCTGTAACTGGACGGGTATCGAAATCCGCGTCGGTACGGAATTGCTCGACCTTAATACCTGCAAGATCGAAGAGTTCCGCCGCGTGCTCAACATGAAGGAAGGGGTGCTCGAACGTACGGCAACCGTAACGCTATCGGGCGGCAGGAAGCTACGCATCCATTCCAAACGTTTTTGCAGCATGGCCGACGATGAATCCGCTGCGATCAGTTACAGCATGGTACCGCTCAATTTTACCGACCATTTCAGCATTACCCCATTCCTCGACGGCCATATCCGTAACCGGGACTCCAATTATGACGAGTCGTTCTGGAACGGCATCGCGCACGAGGCGCAGGGACAGGAAGGATACCTGGTGCTCGAAACGAAAAGTAACCCTTATCAGGTAGAACAGTTTCGCGTCGCGACGGGGATGAAGTTTGATATAAAAGTGAATGGAGTGCCCGTAACGGCGGCCGTGCAAACTTCTTCAAGGGAAAAATATGTATCCGGTACCGTGCAGGCCGAGGTGCGGGAAGGGCAGGAGATTGCGATTTACAAATATGCCGTAAACCTGTCGTCGGCCAACTACGCGCACGATGAGCTCATTTCCAAAGCCAAAGCTTACATTGCCCGTATTGCGGAAAAGGGCTTCGACCGCATGTACGCGGAGCAGGTGCAGGCGTGGGCGGGGAAGTGGGAGAAGAACGATATTACCATTGCCGGCGACGTTGCCGCACAGCAGGGTATCCGGTTCAATATATTTCATTTGGGACAAACCTACACCGGCGAGGACGAACGCCTGAACATAGGACCCAAAGGGTTTACCGGGGAGAAATATGGCGGAAGTACTTATTGGGACACTGAGGCATACTGTATTCCGTTCTACCTGTCGACGGCGGATGAAAAAGTGGCGCGTAACCTGCTCGTTTACCGCTACAAGCATCTGCAAAAAGCCATTGAGAATGCGGCGAAACTCGGTTTCACGGACGGCGCCGCCCTTTATCCGATGGTGACCATGAACGGCGAGGAATGCCACAATGAATGGGAGATCACATTCGAGGAGATCCATCGCAATGGTGCCATTGCTTACGCCATTTACGATTATACCCGCTATACGGGCGACGAAAGTTACGTCACCGGCGAGGGCCTCGAGATGCTGATTGGAATTTCACGGTTCTGGAAGCAGCGGATCAACTGGTCGGAAGAGAAGGGACAGTACGTAATGCTGGGCGTCACCGGTCCGAACGAATATGAAAACAATGTCAATAACAACTGGTATACCAACTACATCGCCTGCTGGACGCTGCGCTACACCCTGGAAGTGATTGATAAGCTCTGGAAGGAAGATTCGCGGAAATTGAACGACGTCATTTTCAGGACTAACCTGCAACTCAATGCCGAACTTGCTGATTGGAAGCATATTGTAGATAACATGCATTATCCGTTCGATGACAGCCGGCAGGTGTATCTTCAGCAGCAGGGTTTCCTGGACAAGGAGCTGCTTACCGTTGGCGACATCGCCGGGCAGCGGCCCATCAACCAGCGCTGGTCGTGGGACAGGATATTGCGTTCGTGTTTCATCAAGCAAGCAGATGTATTGCAGGGCCTATATTTCTTCGAACACGAATTCGACGCGGCGACTATCCGGCGGAATTTCGAGTTTTATGAGCCGATGACGGTCCACGAGTCGTCGCTTTCGCCTTGCGTCCATTCGATCCTTGCTGCGGGGCTGGGCATGCGTGAAAAAGCGTATGAAATGTATCTGCGAACAGCCCGGCTGGACTTGGATGATTACAATAACGACACCGAGGATGGTCTGCATATTACTTCTATGGCGGGGACGTGGATGAGTGTGGTAAAGGGCTTCGCAGGACAGCGCGTAAAGGACGGCATGCTATCTTTCAAACCTTACATTCCGGAGCAATGGGAAGGATATTCGTTCCGGATCGGTTTCAGGGGCGTTCTGCTGAAAGTGACTGTTTCCAAACAAGCCATTTCCATTGAAAATGTGTCAGAAAGTGCTCTCACTGTACTGGTTAATGATAAAAAGGTATTCATCGACGCTTTGGCATCAGTGCGTATTTAAGTACTGAGGGGTTACTTAAAATAAAGTTATTTATTTAAAAAATTATATTTTACGTGTAATTTATCAAACGGTCTTAGCAATAATTGTAATTTTCCCTGATTACTTGTAGGTTAGTGGCTTTTGAGCCATTACGCACCCCTATGGTACAGAAAATTCACTTACTTGTGATGACAGGTATGTCGCTGATGTTGATGGTGTTAGCACCTCGACAGCTCTCAGCCCAGGATTTTAGTGAGTGCCAACGAATTGTAAAAGAACTTCTACCCCTTTTTAATAAATCATTCGAAGAAAATAATCCTTCGTTACTGCGTGGCGAGGAATATCAGCGGGGTGTCCGCAATCTGCAGGCCGCCTATGCCGCTTACCATAAGCAGGCTTTTCAATCTTCCGATTCAGTTCAACGGATGAACAACGAGGCAGTCATCCTCGCACTTTCCGGTAACTATCAAAAGGCATTACATATCATGGAAGCCCTGGACCTGGGCCAGGGCGACCCGCAAATGCATTACAACCGTGGGCTTTTTGCGTTGTTGTCGGGAAAATTCGATGCTGCGCGCAACGACTTTTCCGATTCGCCGAACGGTACACAGGCGACGTTGAATACCCTGGTCGCCCTGGGCAAGCAGAAAAAATACCAGGAAGCGACCAGCTTCGCGAGCGATAATTCAGCGAAGAATACCGATGGTAAATGGAATTTTAACCTGGGTATGGTCCATAAATACAGCGGCCGGATGGAGGAAGCGGTGGACGAACTGACCACGGCGATCCGCCAGAAGGATGAAATGGCCTACCGCTTGCAACGCGGGGACATTTTCATGCGCACCGGCAATGAAAAACGGGCCGTGAAGGATTTCGAGAAGGTGGCGCGTACGCACGCGAAGGCGCAGATACGCTACGCAAACGCGCTGCTTTCGCTGAACCAGTTCGGGATGGCCAGGGCCGTTTTTGAAAAGTATCTCGAAACCGACGACCGGACCTTTCGCGGCGATGCTTATCTCGGGATGGCGCACTCGTGCTACGGGCTGCACCAGATCAGCGAGGCGCAACGGTACTACAAACTGGCATCGACCTTAAAACGGGAGACGCCCGCGTTGCAATCAGGGATTGCGAATACCCATCTCAGTAAGCACGAGTACCAGACAGCATTCACTCTTTTTGACAGGGTCATCAAGAAGGATTCGACGTATTTGCCCGCATACCTTGGAAGGGCCGTCGCTAACTACGGGCAAAAGAAATACGACCTCGCACTGAAAGATTTCAAAAAAGGGGAGAAGGCATTGAACGAGGATAACAAGTTCTTCGCCGATCTTTTTGTCACCAAGGCCTTTTCGGAATATTATCTGAAAAAGACGGCTGAGGCACAGGAGGATTTTCAAAAAGCGATCAAGCTCGACCCGATACGGTACGAAGCACTGGCAGGGTTGAGCGGTATCATGATCGATCAGAAACGGTACTCGGAGGCCGGGCAATATCTGGCAAAAGCACTGCAATATGAGCAGGGTTACGACCTCATGTGGAGTAATTACGGGAACCTGCTGCTGCATTTCGATATGTACAAAAAGGGCTACCAGGTCTTCAAAAAGGCAGTTTCACTAAACCCGGCGAACGTCAATGCGCAGAACGGGTGGGGGATTGCGCTGCTGGAAAACGACCAGCTCGACAAGTCTATGGCGGTATTCGACAGCCTTGTCCGCGAGAAGCCGGAACTGCCTTTCCTGCACAATAACCACGGGATCGTGCAGGCTTACATTGGTAACCGGCATGCCCAGAAGCACCAGGTGAACGAGGCTAATGCACGGTACGATGGGGCTTTTGAAGACTTCAAACTTGCCATGGCAGCGGCGCCCAGCCGGAAGTTTTATAATGTGAACCAGGGAAATGTGTACCGGTATATGGAGCGTTTTGACGATGCGAAGCTGAGTTATCAGAGCTACCAGGACAAAAGTGCGCTCAACAATACCGCGGTAATGTACGCAGGGCAAGAGCGGCTGAAAGATGCAAAGTACTACCTCGGCATCGCGATTCAGATCGACTCGCTCCACCGTGTTTTCCAGTACAATATGGCGGTGTTGATGAAGGGTAAACAAAAGGAGATGATGCGGCTCGTAGCGTCTTCGGACGAAAACAGCCCGTTCTCGGACATCGGGATCAAGTACAGCCGTGACGGTTTCGTAACGATTTATCTCTATGACTACGAATATGATGTACTGACTTTTCCCGGCCGTCACTACATGCCTTTGCCAGTGGCCGAATACAAGGAAGACTATTTTATTCCCGAATACGATTTGAAACTGGTTCCCTACGAAAAAAAGAAAGCCAATCCGGAAAAGAAAAAGCGGGTCCGCTACCACAGCCAGAGAGTAAAAATGCCCGGAAGCAGGGCAAGGTCGGGCACTAAGTGTCCTGTTCTGTTTTAAAGGTTAACTGCCATTTAACAGATGAAGTGGCCACTTTGAGCAATATTTTCCACGACCAATCGAGGGTAATCCCCAATTAATGTAACTTTTTCTACTATTTCGATGTGGTGTCAGTCACACTCAGCTCAGACATCACTGCCGTGTTTTGTGAAGATATTCTTGACTTCTACGAAGCTTATAGGTTTATCGAGAAAAAAGTCGGCGCCATTTCTGAAAGCTTCCTCTTTCAGGTTGGTCATGGCGCTCATCATCACCACTTTTGCACGCTTGCCAGGGTGAGCATCGCGTATTTGCCGGATAGCTTCTACGCCCTTACCGTCGGGTAAGTTGTTGTCTATGAATATCCAATCCGGAATCATATCCCTGACACAGTCCAAGCCTTCGGTTAACGAAGCGACCACCCGGACCGAACCCTCCGGTGTTTTAATATTCAGTTGCCTTATTAGA
Organism: Dyadobacter sp. OTU695; assembly: GCF_038440355.1. NCBI lineage: Bacteria > Pseudomonadati > Bacteroidota > Cytophagia > Cytophagales > Spirosomataceae > Dyadobacter > Dyadobacter sp. OTU695. The sequence continues at coordinate 359,622 of NZ_JASATN010000001.1, forward strand.
AAATTGCGCATCAACACTCCCAAATCCCTTTCATCTTCGATAATAACAATTTTCATAGCATTGTGTGAGAAGTAAAAATTTCAGCCATTGGTAGTGGAGGTATATTCCTGCGCCATTTGTGGCGCATACGGATTATAAGCTAACCTTTGAGGGTATCTTAGGCAATAATCCTGCCATATGCGGGGTAAAGCAGGGTATCCGTTGGTACAAGATTTTCCTTGCTTTGAATGAACAAAATGATCCACATTAAAATCGAATGTGTTATGTCGACAAACAAAATCGTGTTAGGACTGGTAACAGCGGCAGTGGCAGGAGCGGTAATCGGCCTGTTACTTGCGCCCGAGGATAGCAAGAAGACTTTCAGGAAACTGAAAAAGAAAACGAATAGCCTGGCCGGCGATTTGATCGCTGCGCTGGAGAAAAGTAAAGAGAAAGCGGTCGATGCGGCGGGGAAGCTCAAAAAAGAAGGGGAGGCTTACGCCGGTGAAGCCGGAGAGTATGTAGACTCCGCCCGTGAACAGGTAGGCAACCTCTGAGGAAAACAGCTATGGAACCAAACGGTGAAACGGGGAAGTCTCAGAAAATAAAGGAGACGGTCTCCGAAACGGTGGATTATTTCAAAGACCTGATGGCTGCCGGCCCGACGGGTATCGCGGGGCGTGGAATGGAGATCGGGTTAGGTGCATTGCTGGGGCGAACGGTATTGCGGCGGCTTCCCGCACCATTCAACCTGATCGCGCCGCTGCTGATTGAGAAGGTTATAATGAAACATGGCGTTGAAGAAGGCCGTGAGTTGCTGCTGAAAGGTTTGTACTGGGTCAAGAACGCGACCGACGACAAACCGGTGCAGCCGGTCTGATTTAATGCGTCTGAAAATACGGAACCCTCCCTTGCCGGAGGGTTTCGACGTTTAGGGGGTAGGCAAGGGTTTTGCATTTCGTATAGTATTGTTTCGATATGTCCGATGAAGCTTGCGCAGCATCGGACTTCCGGGAAAAGGAGACAGTAAGCGATTTGAAAATACGATATCTTTTGATTCTCAGTAAGATGCAGGAGAGGGCAGTTGGGCAACGCCCGGATACTTCTGCTGGAAGTTGTGGGTTATGCAGCCACGCGAAAGCCAACCAGGGAAGCCGCGGATGCGTTTTTAGATGGGGATTAGCGCTACATTCTGAATTATAATACTCAGTATGTGGAAATAACTACGCAATCTTCGGTAACGCACCTCTCTGTTAAGCCAACATTGGATAAAGAGTCGTAAATTTAAAGCACCAAGAGAATGTAAATTTTACCCTTAGTTGCTATATGCAAAGACAGACGCAGACGCAGAGACAGACTTTAAAATACTCTCCCTTGCAAATTCAGATGCTGAATTTACTGCACCTGACTACAATGGAGCTTGAACAAAGGATTAAGGAAGAACTCGAAGAAAACCCTATACTGGAAGAAGGGAAGGAGGAGAGTACGTCGGAGGAAGCGCCCGAAGAATTCGATGATGCAGACAATTCAACGGGTGGGGAAGACAACTCCGTACAAGATTATTACGACTGGGACGAGTTCCGGGACGACGATATTCCGGACTATAAAACGTACGCCAACAACCAGTCGGCAGACAACGAATTATACACCCGGCCGATGGTGGAGACGATCTCGTTCAGGGATGATCTCAAGCAGCAGGTACACTTTCTGCAACTGGATGAACGTCAGCAACTGATCGCCGACTTCATTCTCGACTCGCTCGACGAAGACGGGTTCCTCAGAAGGGAAAGCGATGTGATTGCGGACGATATTTCATTTGCTAACAGCATGTTTATCGATACCGAGGAAGTGAACACAATGCTGAAAATCATCCAACAGCTCGATCCGCCCGGAATTGCGGCCAGCGATTTGCGGGAATGCCTGTTCATCCAGCTGAACCGCATGGAAAACCATAACGACACCTGGAAATGGGCCTATAAGATCGTTACCGATGCCTTCGATGAGCTTGGGTCCCGCAACTACGACAAGATTATGCGGATTACCGGGCTGGACGAAGAATCTTTGAAGAAAGCCATCCAGCTGATCACCACACTCAATCCGAAACCGGCGTCGGGCCTGCGCAATGACTCTATTGTCAACGAAAGCATCAAGCCCGATTTTATGCTCTGGTACACCGAAGATGGCGAAATCGAGGTGCAGCTAACCTGGGGAAACAGCCCGGCCCTGAAGCTGAATAAAGTATTTACCCAAATGGCGGAGCAGAAGCAGGACAAAGCCACCAACCAGTTTCTCAAAAATAAGATGAACTCGGCGAAGTGGTTTATCGATGCCATTAAGCAGCGCGAAAACACCATGCTGAATACGCTGAAAGCGATCGTGAGGCTTCAATATGATTATTTCCAGACAGGCGATATCAAGAAACTGCGCCCGATGATCCTGAAAGATGTGGCGGAAATCATCGATATGGATATTTCTACCGTGTCGCGTGTGACGACCAACAAATATGTACAGACGCCGTTCGGCATTGTATTACTCAAAGACCTCTTTACCGAAGGCGTAACGAATGAAGACGGGACGGAGGTCTCAAACCGTGAGATACAGGAAGCTATCCGCGAAATTGTGGTAGACGAGGACAAACGTCACCCCTACAATGACCAACAAATTACAGATATGCTTGCCGAAAAAGGCTATTCCGTTGCCAGACGAACGGTAGCCAAATACCGGGAGCAATTGAACATACCCACCGCGAGGTTGAGAGTCACTATTTAAGCAAACCAAGTTAAGCCCTTATAACAGGCATGAAAAAAATAGTTGTTGTTGATGATGAAGCGGATATTTGCTTCCTTTTGAAGCGTTTTTTATCAAAAAATGATTTTATAGTAGAAACAGCCCAGAACGGTAAAGATGGTCTTGCTTTGATAGAATCTATTTCTCCGGACCTGGTCATGACCGATTTCAGGCTGGGAGATATTACCGGGACGGAATTGTTGACGGCGATTAAGTCCAAAAGACCCAACGTTCCCGTTCTGATCATCACCGGTTATTCGGATATCAAAGTGGCGGTGAACGTGATGAAACTCGGCGCTTACGACTACATTACCAAACCGCTGTTCCCCGACGAGATTCTGGTTACCGTAAAGAAGGCTATTGCCGACGCCGAAGCATCTCAAAACGAAGAGCAGCAATATGTTGCCCCGGCGTCGTCCGACGGCAGCCCTGACCCTGTAAAACCCGCCCGCAAGAGCAGCTTACGTACCAAAGCCGGTTATGTTATGGGCAATAGCGAAGTTTCGGACAATCTTTTCAGGCAGGTCGACCTCGTGGCTCCTACCAATTTCAGCGTGATCATTTACGGTGAAAGCGGTTCCGGGAAAGAGGCGATTGCGCAGGAAATTCATAACCGGTCGAAACGTAAGGACATGCCGTTCGTGGCGATGGACTGTGGCGCCATTTCAAAGGAATTGGCGGGCAGCGAGCTGTTCGGGCATGAAAAAGGCTCTTTTACCGGTGCATTGCAAACCAAAATAGGCCATTTCGAGCTGGCAAATGGCGGTACGCTGTTCCTGGACGAGGTATCTAACCTATCCTACGAAATCCAGGTAGCGCTGTTGCGCGTCGTGCAGGAACGCAAGATGCGCCGCATCGGCGGATCGAAAGAGATCGATCTGGATGTGCGGATCATCGTTGCAAGTAACGAGCGGCTGCTGGATTCGGCACGCAACGGCAAGTTCAGGGAAGATCTTTACTACCGTTTCAACGAGTTCACGATCGAAGTGCCTGCATTGCGTAACCGCAAAGACGACCTGATGCTCTTTGCCAACTCATTCCTGGAAACCACCAATGTGGAACTGGGTAAGAACGTAAAAGGATTCTCGGAGGAAGTCAAAAACGATTTCGTGAACTACTCATGGCCGGGCAACCTTCGCGAGCTTAAAAACGTGATCAAACGTGCGACACTGCTTTCGGACGGTGAACTGATCGAAGAAAAAGCATTGCCGTTCGAGATCGTGAATTATAAACGTCTGAAAGACCTGGACGAAGAGCCGGCTCCGGCCGCAAATTCGGGAGGATCGCTGCTATCGGACAATGCCGATGGGGATGAAACCAAGCCGAGCCTGAAAACAGTTGCCAACGAAGCGGAATATGACATGATCATGCAAGTGCTGCGGGATGTCAATTTTAATAAAAGTAAGGCGGCACGTTTGCTCAACATCGACCGGAAGACGCTTTATAACAAGATGAAACAATTTGATATCTGACAGTGACCAGCATTGTGAAATGAATAATAAACTGATCAGGGTATTGTTGGTGGATGATGATGAGGACGATTATTTCCTGACCCGTGAATATTTTCAGGATCTGGTTAACTGGAAGTTCGATATCACCTGGTGCGCCACTTTCAGGGATGCCGAGGCGGAGATCAGAAACAATAAATTCGATCTGTACCTGTTTGACTACCTGCTCGGAGGAAATACCGGGATAGACCTGATTGAACTTGCCTGCACTTTCGAATGCGAGGAACCCATTATCCTGCTGACTGGGAAGGGCGACACCAAGATTGCCGTCGAGGCGCTACGCCTCGGCGCTGCGGACTACCTCATTAAAAGCGAGCTGGATGCCGAAAAACTGGAACGAAGCATCCGGTATGCATTGGAGCGGACGTCCGTTTTGAAAGCATTACGCCACAGTGAACGACGCTACCGCCGTGTTTTCGAAGAATCGAACGATTTCCTGTTTATCAGTGACCTCGAAGGAAATATCATCGACTTCAATGATGCAGCGATTGTCATGACAGGGTATTCGCGCGACCAGTTGAAGGAAAAAAAGATTACCGACCTGGTAGAAGATCCATTGTTCGCGGTGCGCTGGAAAGACATTGCCGATCAGCCGATTCACGATCATGAAGTGCGCTTACTGGCAAAAGACACTGATAAAAAATACTGTCTGCTTTCGGCCTCGGTGGAAGTGGATGACAACCATCCGTATATCCAGGGCCGGCTGCATGATATGACCGCCCGCAAGCAGTCGGAGAAAGAGCGGTCGTTTTCCGAAAAAATGGCAGTGACCGGCCGTCTCGTGCGTATGCTTGCACACGAGGTGCGTAATCCGCTCACAAATGTGAACCTCTCCGCCGAGCAGCTGGAAATGGAGCTCGCGGACGAAGACCAGAAGTTTTACACACAGATCATCAAACGCAATTGCACGCGTATCAACGACCTTATTACGCAGTTGCTGCAACCATCGACTTCGGAAGATATTGAGCTGGTGGAAAACTCCGTACATGCGGTGCTCAACCAGGCGATCAGCGCTGCGCTGGACCGGGTGCAGCTCAAAAGGATCCAGATTGTAAACGAGTTTGCCGATGAGGAGCTCGCATTGCCGCTCGATCGTGTTTCACTGCAAATGGCTTTTCTGAACCTCATTACCAATGCCATTGAAGCGATGGAAGAGGATAAGGGTATTCTCCGGATCACGACCCGAAACAATAACGACCACATTCAGGTCATGTTTATCGACAATGGGTCGGGAATCAGCGAGGAGCATATGGACAAGATTTTCGAGCCGTATTTCACGGGCAAAAACAATGGAATGGGCATTGGTTTATCCACAACCATGAGCATTATCCATGCCCATCACGGGCGCATAGAAGTACAATCGGAACTGGGGGTGGGGACAACTTTCACCATCAACTTTCAGACTGCGAAATAATCGCCGCCGGCCTTATCAGTCGGCTTTTTTCATGCAACGATCGGGTTTGGATGTGCGTAAGGACAGAAAAAACAGCGCACTTGTATGAAACCCATTTTTACAATCCTCTTCCTTACCATTTCCCTTCACGCCCTGGCGCAGGACGCGGATTACTACCGGAAAATTTACACCAGGCCCATTGGCGAAAAGCCATACAACACCGAATCGCTGCTCAAAAAGTTTGGTGATGTGAAGGTGCGCGATCGTTGGTATCTGGGCGTGAGCGGTTTTGTCCGGAATGATAAAAATACGATTGATAACGATTTCGATGAACTGATCGGTACCGAATCGCCTACTGTATCGGCCTGGGGTGTTACTGCGGGATGGGTTTTCAGGGAGCAATGGAATGTGGAGCTGGCCTACGATCGCTCGGCCATTCACAATGTGCTGATGATTTACGGCGACAATCCACTGAAATATCAAATGGAAAACGACAAGAACAGTCTGATTCTCCGCGGAAAAACACGATTGCTTTTTGGTAAACCTTCGGTCCGCAAATCAGCATTCTGGATTAGCGCCGGTGCCGGGCTGGTGCCCAATTCAGGCAGGTTAAAAGATTATATGGAGTTCTCGGGTTACCGGGAAAAAAGACGCCGATTGGGCGTCGATACGTTGTTTATGTCGAGCGACACCCGCATTGCCAAATCTATGACAGGCCTGGTAGAGGCATCGGCGGAATATGTAATCAAAGTCGCCAAATCAATCGATATGTCGCTTTTTGCCCGGAAGCAATGGGGAATGGGCAACTCGCTCACAACCGATTTGGTATACAAAGTAAATGGGGTGGAAACAGAACACGCCCGCATCGAAGGCGATGGTTCGGGGTGGAATTTTGGCATTTCGCTCCGATACGTTTTTCATATTCATTACGATTTCTCAAATCTGAATCACAATAGCGGTAAAATATAGGCGGCATATGATTGAGCTGTCAGCCTGAGCGCAGTCGAAGGCCGTCGCCATACCGCAATGGCCTTCGACTGCGCTCCTGACAACAAAGAGTGATTTTACCCTTTTACTGCAATCTATTGCTCTCAGGCATATTGTGAAACCTTGATCTTCCGGTTGAAGAACCCGTAAATGATCGGGAATATCAGCAGCGTAAGCACCGTGGCGGTGATAAGGCCGCCTATTACTACAATAGCGAGTGGTTTTTGTGTTTCAGAACCAATGCCGGTTGAAACCGCAGCGGGTAGCAACCCGATAGCCGCCATTAATGCCGTCATGATCACCGGCCTGATGCGCGACTTCACTCCCTGCCGTATCGCCTCGTCCAGCGTCATCCTCGCAGCCAGGTTTTTGTTAAAGACTGAAATCAAGATCACCCCGTTCTGGACGCAGAGACCGAAAAGGGCTATGAAACCCACCCCGGCAGAGATCCCAAAGTTCATGTGCGTGACGTGGAGGGCGAGGATACCACCGATCAACGCGAACGGAACGTTGATCAGGACCAGTCCCGCATCCTTCGCATTGCTGAACATGATGAAAAGCAATATGAATATACCGATCAGACTGATGGGAACTACCTGGCCCAAACGCGCGGTAGCCCGAACCTGGTTTTCGAATTCTCCCGACCAGCTTACCGAATAACCTTTTGGCAACGAGGAGAGCAAAGGCTTCACTTTCGACTGTGCTTCGGCAATGGTACTGCCAAGGTCGCGCTCGCGGACGGAAAATTTCACCCCAATAAAGCGTTTGTTATTGTCGCGGTACACGAATGCCGGCCCGGTGACGGTGCGAATCGTTGAAATTTCTTTCAAAGGGATCTTGCCGCCTGTGAGGGTGGGTACCATCAACTGCTGAATGTCATCGACCGTGCGGCGGTATTGTTGTTCGTAACGCAGCCTGATATCGAACTTGCGCTCACCTTCGTACAGGATGGATGCCGTTTTGCCGCCTATCGCCATTTCGATTACCGCTTGTGCATCGGCTATGCTTACGCCGTATTGGGCCATTTTATGGTCGTGCAGGATCACGCTGATCTCCGGCTGGCCGATGTTACGCAAAATACCCACGTCCTTGATCCCCGGCACATCTTTGATTGCTTCCAGTACCTGGTTGGCCTTGTTGTTCAATGTTTCGAGGTCGTCGCCGTAAATTTTTACTGCATTACTCGCATTCATCCCGGCCACAGCCTCCGCCACATTATCGATAATGGGCTGCGAATAGTTGTAATTGATTCCCTGGAACTGTTTGAGCTTCGCGTCCATCTCCTCGATCAGGTCATCCTGGCTTATCTTTCGCTTCCATTCATCCTTGGGTTTCAGGTTCACCTGCATTTGTACATAATAGAAGCCCGATGGGTCTGTACCGTCGTTGGAACGGCCTGTTTGGGACAACACGCCATTTACTTCAGGAAATTCGTTGAGTTTCGCGCGGAGTGTGGTCACCATCTTCACGGTTTCGGCCAGCGAGCTGCTCATCGGCATTTTGGCTTCCACCCATAACGCCCCTTCATTGAGCGTAGGCAGGAATTCGGTGCCCAGGAATTTGGCCGAAAAGAGCGTGATCCCGAGGAATGCCGTAGCTAGTATGACGCTCAGTTTTTTACGCGCATAACACCATTCAAAGCCCCTCGTCACGGTATTATCGAAGAAGCGTACCACCGGATTGCTCTTTTCACGCACATTCTTTTTCAACAGGATAGAACATAACACCGGCACCAGCGTAAGCGTGTACAGCAATGCGCCGAGCAATGCAAAACCCAGTGTGTAAGCCAGCGGCGTGAACATTTTACCCTCCACTTTCTGGAAACTGAAAATGGGGATCAATGCCGTGATAATGATCAGTTTGGAAAAGAAAATGGCTTTGCCGAGCTCACCGCCGGTACGTTTGATCAGGCCGAGTTTCGAAAGCTTGTTGAATCTCTCCATGCCGTTACGGTGCGCGAGATGGTCGAGCGCTACGAATATGCCTTCCACCATCACCACGGCCCCATCGATGATGATCCCGAAGTCAATCGCCCCCATCGATAGCAGGTTGGCCGACATGCCCTTCAATTTCAAACACATAAATGCAAACAGCAGCGCCAGGGGAATGATGATCGACACGATGACAGTTGTCCGCCAATCGGCCATGAAAAGGAACACGATCACCGTCACGAGCACGATCCCTTCCACAAGGTTGTGCTTTACGGTGTGCGCGCAGAAGTCGATCAGGTTATCACGGTCGTAAAACGTGACCATTTTGACATCCGGCGGGAGGATTTTGGTATTTAATTCTTCAATTTTATCCTTCACCCTGGCCAATACCTCGCTCGGGTTTTCGCCTTTGCGCTGCACAACAATGCCTTCCACGACGTCGTCGTTCCCGTCGAGCCCAACTTGTCCCACACGTGGCATATCCGATTCGCGTACGTCCGCGACGTCCTTTACGAGTACCGGGTTGTCTTTCACATACTCGACAATGATGTTCTGAATGTCGGGGATGGAGTTCAGTAACCCGATACCCCGTACCACATATGCCTGCCCGTTCTTTTCGATCACATCGCCGCCGACGTTGATATTGCTTTTGGTTACGGCCTGATACACTTCCAGGGGCGTAATATTGTATTTTACCAGCTTGGTAGGGTTTACCTGCACTTCATAAATTTTATCGCGACCACCGAATGCGACGACGTCCGCGACGCCCGGAACGCTCCGGAGCTGCCGGTCGATCACCCATTTGTGTAAGGTGAGGAGCTCACGGCTGTCGCGGTCCTTACTTTGGAGGGTGAAACGGAAAACTTCGCCGGTAGGGCCGTAGGGTGGTTGCACGTCGGGCTCAACGCCATCGGGAAGAGAGACCGTGCGAAGCTGGTTATTGACCTGTTGCCTGGCAAAAAAGTCTTCCACATTATCATCGAAAATGATTTTCACAATGCTCAGACCGAACATGGTGGTGCTCCGGACATTGGTTTTCTGTTGCACGGAGTTCATAGCGACCTCGATAGGCACCGTGACAAAACGCTCGATCTCCTCCGCGCTGCGCCCGTTCCATTGGGTTACGATGATAATCTGGGTATTGGTCACGTCCGGAAACGCTTCGAGCGGCGTGTTCTGGTAACTGACAATGCCCGAAATGATCAGCAGGCCTGTCATGAAGAATATGAAGAACCGGTTCTTGAGCGAAAAGCCCACGATGCCTCGGATGAATTTGTTCATTGGAATTTAATGATTGAATGACTGAATGATTGAATGACCGAATAATTCCTTGTTGAATGAGCGATTTCGGGAGTGGCTGAATGAGTACTCAGGTGTAAGCAACATTCAGTCATTCAATCATTCGGTCATTCAAAATTGGAATCAGTCATTCAGCGCGTCATAAACCAGCAGTTGATTCTTCGAAATGATGGTCTCGCCGGGTTTGAGGCCTCCGCTGACGTAGGTGGTATTGGCCAGGGAGCGGTACACTTCTACGGGGCGTGTTTCGATTTTGGTGCGGCTGTGGTAAACCATCACCCAATTTTTGCTGCGGTCGAAAATGACGGCTTGCGACGGGATAGCCTGCATTTTGTCGCCTTCTTCAAAGTTGAGGGTGACAGTAGCATGCATTTCGGGTTTGAGTTTGAAGCCGACATTCTGCAACTGAATGCGGATTTTCATAGCCTTGGTGTCAGGGTCGAGGACGTTGTATATTTTATCGACCTTACCCTTAAAAACCTCGTCGGAAAAGCTGATCGTGCGCACTTCTGCGGGCATACCCAGCTTCACACGCGGAATATCGCTCTCATTCACATTGGCCATCACCCATACGTCGGCGATCTGGCCCACTGTGAACAGGCTTTCCGAATTATCCGAGCGGAGCTGCATGCCGCGGTTTACATTCTTGTCGATGATAAAGCCATTAATCGGCGACTTTACGGTATAGTTGGTGGATTTGCCCAAACCATAAATAGAGAAGACCTCTTTCACACGGTGCAGTTCCGCTTGCGCTTTATCGACGATCTGACGGGCCGAAATCACATCGCGTTCAGGCACAAGCTTGCTTTCGAAAAGGTCTTCTGTCGAAGAAAGGTTTTTCTGTGCAATGAGCAGATCGGATTGCGCCTGGATCATCTGACGCTCAAAATCGGCCACTTCGCCCGAACGGATCGTTGCCAGCTTCTGGCCCTTGCGGACGTTGTCGCCCAGTTCCACGTCTACCTCTTCTACGTTACCACCCACCAGCGGGTATACTTTAATGACCTGGTTCTCGTCCGGGACGACCTTACCCACGAGCGTGAGTTCGTTGCGAACGGCCTCGGTGCGCACAGTATCGATCTTAATGCGGCTCATCATGGTGTCCGAAAGCATAAAGGCCTTCGATTCGTCGTTTTCAGCCTTTTTTTGTTCGCAGGACGTCAACCATACGCCAATAGCGGCCAGGACGACAACATACAGTGAATTTTTCATTGGAGAATGCATTAATGGCAATGCCGTGAATAAGTTGTGTTCAGTTTGAATGGGTTAGTTGAATAGCTCTTCGCCGACGACGTAGTTCAATTCCTCGTATACTTTGATGCGGTCGGCTTGGAGGCGGTTATATTCCTTGATGCTCTCGTTGTAGGTTTCGATGAAGTCGATGAATTCGAGTAGGGAGATGTTCCGCTTTTGGAAATTGTCGTAAATGCCGTTACTCAACAGCTGGAACTGGTCGGTAAACTGCCCTTCGACGCTTTGGAAGGCCTTATCTGCAATGCCTACTTTATGCACGGCCGCATCTACCTCATTGCTTACTGCATTCTGTTTGGCATTTTCGGCCGTTTTATAATAGCTGATACCGCTTTTGGCAGCGCGGATATTACCCTGGTTCCGATTGAAAAACGGCAATGCAATGGATGCGTTCAATCCAAAGTAGTTGTTCTGGTAGTTGCTGGCCTGGTCATACACCGCACCTATCTGGACATCTGGTTTAGCCAGCGCTTTCTGTAAGGTGTAATTCAATTCCGCCTGTTTCGTTTCCGATTGCGCTACTTTCAAATCGGCGCGACTTTGTAATGCCTTCTCTTTTAATGTGACCAGGTTGTAGCGGTCGAGGTGATAGCGTTGAATTTCAGTGCTGTCGACGATGGATTTGACGGGCCGTTCGGTGCTAAGCAGGGTTCGGAGATCGCGCTGGTTTTCCTGCAATTCAAAAAGGATATTGGCGCGCTCGTTGGTCAATTCGAAGAGGAGGGCTTTCAGGCGAACAACCTCTTTCAGGGAGATGTTTTTGCGGTTATACTCCTTGTCGAATGCGTTGACGGTCGTTGTAAGCGTCGATATCTGGTTGTCGTAGAGCGCAATGGTCTGTTCGAGGTAATACGACTCGAAGAAAATCTGGCGCAGCTCGAATTTCAACGTGCGGATCAGGTCGTAAAACTGGAATTCAGTTTTATGCGTCGATTCCACATCCAAAGCAACCTGCTTGTTGCGTTTGCCCGCACGGGTGATGAGTTGCTGGATCGTGAAAGCTTTCTGGCCATTCCTGCCCACATCCAGCGCCCCGCGGGAAGGGTTATAGGCACTGATTTCAACGCCGAATGTCGGGTTGTTCCAGAGCTTGTCCTGGATCTCCACCGACTTGGCGATGTCGATCTGGTACTTTTCGGCCAGGATTTCAAGATTGTTTTGTAAAAACAGGCTGTCGGCCTGCCGGATGGAGAGCCGTAGTGTGTCCTGCGCTTGCAAGGCGGTGACGAGTAATACAAATAGCCCGGTGAAGTAGGTTCGCATAAGTTCCGTGTTAGAATATGCGATATTCCGACACCGGTATTACACCAGCCTTAAAATAACCTTAGAAAAAAATTAGAATGCCTTCCGGCGTCAGATATGGTTCAGCTGCACCCGAAATTCGCTGCCCTTTCCGACCTCGCTGGTAACTGAAATAGTCCCGTGGTGCAGCTCAACAATCCGCTGGCAAATGGACAGGCCGATCCCGAAGCCGGGAAGCTCGGTGGCATTGGCCGATCTGAAAAATGGGTTGAAAATGTGCGGGAGATCGTCCGAACTGATGCCTATGCCGCGGTCGCGGAATTTAACGATGCAGGATTTGTCGTCGGAAGAAATCAATATCTGCGCGCTGTGATCGGACGAATATTTACACGCATTATCGAGCAGGTTGGTGAAAACCCTTTTTAATAATTCCTCATTGCCTTCGATCACCGTTTCGTTCTCGTTCTCGGGGATCGTCTCATAGTCGATCACGACATTATAATTCGGATGGGAAGAAAGCAATTCTTCTTTTGCCAAAAACGCGAGATCTTCGATATGGATATGCGTCATTTTCATATTGCCCATATTCTCGTAGGAGCGGGCGAGGAAAAGCAGGTTATTGGTAATGCTGATGAGCCGTTCAGTATCCGAGAACAGATTTGCAAAAACCTCTTCAATTTCCGGGTTATTCTTGTTGAAACGCTGTCCGAGCTGGATTTCGGATTTCAGGGCCGCCAAGGGTGTCCGGAGTTCATGGGAAGCGTGGGATACGAAGCTTTTTTGTTGTTCAAATGCCTTGTTGAGTCTGTAAAGTACGGTGTTAAAGTTAATTGCGAGCTGCGCAATCTCGTCCTTCCGGTTGCCTTCGTCGAGCTTTTGGGATAAATTCTGAGCTGTAATGAGCGATACCTGCGCATTAATCCGGCTAATGGGTTTCAATGCATTTCCCGCAAAGTAAATCCCCAGTCCGACGGTCAGGGCGATTCCCGCCAGTAATCCCCAGCCGAGAGTACTTCTCAAATTCTGCAATTTGCTGTGCCCGAATGTGTCATAGGCGGAGGCCAGCACCACAAGCGGGTCGTCCCCCTCCTGGTATAGCAGCCCGATTACTTCGTTTTCACCCTGGTGAAACTCCATATATTGCCTTTCACGAACTTCATTGAGCAGCGAAGTGTGGTAAGTAAGCAACTTGTCGTCCACGCTGGAATAGATCAGCTCGTTTTTCGAATCAAAAATCAGCACTTTTTCGTCGAGCATTTCCGAAAGCGTGTTCTGATCGATCGCTTTGAGCAGATCTTTATCGATACCTTTCACTTTCACCAGCAGCCGGCATGTCGTGCGTGCGCGGCCACGCAGGCGGTCGAAAAACTCCTCCTGGCGGTAATGCTCCGAAACGCTGTAAATGGCAATGGAAAATACCAGCAACACCCCCGCAACCAGCAGCGTGAATTGAAGGGCGATACGGTCTTTGATTTTCATGATAGCCTATTCTTCTTTCATAATGTACCCCATTCCTGGCCGGGTATGGATAAGCTTGGTAGAGAAGTCTTTGTCTACTTTTTTGCGTAAGTAGTTGATATATACCTCTACCACGTTGGTTCCCGGGTCGAAATTGAGGTGCCATACATGCTCCGCAAGATCCATTTTCGAAACCACCCGGCCGCGGTGCAACAGGAAGTATTCCAGCAGCGCAAACTCCTTGGCTGTCAGGTCGATCACATTGCCTGCGCGCTTCACCTGCTTGGTGCCAAGATTCATTTCAAGGTCGGCAATACGCAGGATTTTGTCCGAAGTTTCGGGGTTCATCAGTTCGGAAACCCGAAACGCGGCGTTGACACGGGCCAGCAACTCACGGAAATCGAACGGCTTCACAATATAATCGTCGGCCCCGCTGCTAAGCCCCTCCACTTTGTCTTCAATCTCGCCAAAGGCCGTGAGCATAATAATGGGCAGCGACGGCTTGTAAATCCTGACCTGCTGGCAAACATCGTAGCCTTTCATCCCCGGCAGGTTCACATCGAGCAGTACCAGGTCAAATTTCTTGTCGAGGGCCATTTGCTTGCCCGTAATGCCGTCATAGGCAATCTCCGCCTCGAAATTTTCGGCGACTAATCCCCGGAAAATGTTCTGGGCGATCCTGCGGTCATCCTCAACGATCAGGATTTTTTTCATGGTTATTCCAAATAATGGGAAGGGTCAAGTTACGAAACCGCGACAGAATGCCAAAACTCCCGGGAACGGTAAGGCTGATCAGGAAACCGCTTTCGACACAATTTCCTTTACTTCGGGTTCGGCGGGCGTCTGGAAAACAATGCCTGTTTCGAGCGAATGGAGAATCGCCTTGTTGCTATGCGCGAAATAGCAGGTGTCTATCCCCAATTCCTGGATGACTTTCAGCAATGCGGCAGTATGGGGCTTACTTCGCCTGCGCGTCTGACGCACGTAAACGGCGCGAATGCTTTGGGGAAATGTCCGACAAATTTCTTCGTAAATCTCAGGATCTTTCTGCGAATCGTCACCGAGTAATATAAACTGCAATTCGGGGTAAAAGTTGATGATATTGTGGATTTTTCGCAACTTATGTTCATGTGAGCCGCTGCCCGTCATGACGAAATCGTCCAGCCCCGATTTGATTTTTTTTAGTTTCAGGACCGCTTTTGGCAGGCCATTCAACTCCGCAAACCGGACGATCATATCATACAGGTTCCATTCGCTGCTCGATACATAGAAGAAGATATTGTTGTCCTTGTGTGGGTGGACCCGGCTGGCGAAGGAAAGCAGCTGGTAATGCTTCACCACATCATCAAATGGCTTCCGTGACTGCACGTTTTTGGAAAGTAAAACAAATAACTTCCTGAACGACCGGCGACTGTGCGAGATCAGGAAAGTATCGTCGATGTCGGAAATGATGCCATAGGAGCTTTTATATGGCAGGAAAAACTCTTCCGAAGCCTCTGCATGGTACTTTTTACCGTTGATTTCGTCGTCTAGCGTAACACGGTAGGTATGCCAGCCGCTGGGCATTTCTGTCAGCGGCACCTGAAAACGGAAATAGCCATCCGCCTCAGCAGTCGTCTCGAACGTCTTTTCGCCGAGATGCAGCGTAATCTTTAAAAACGGAATAGTTTTAATAGAGAACAGCTCGATAATCGTTTTTGCATACCGAAAGCCGCGTCTGGTATATTTCCGGTCGCCCGAGGGGTATTTTTTTACCACGTGACCAAATACGACCAATTCCCTTTTGTTGGCGTAGCCACGGTACAGTTTTAAGTCACAACGTTTCATATACTATCTTTATCCTCTGCGACATCAGGTCCCTAATTTATCGAATATGTCTTCACAACCGAAAGTTTTGCTGGTAGTAAATCCCATTTCCGGGGACGTGAATAAGGATGTTATTTTTGAAAGGGTTATAGAAAAATCGGAAGCGGAGGGTTGTGATCTGCGTATTTACTCCACTACCGGTGAGGACGATCAGCAGACCATCAGGGAAATGGTTGAAAATATCAGGCCGGAACGTGTGCTCGTGGCTGGTGGGGATGGTACTATTTCCATGGTAGCACAAACATTGCACGGTACGGACGCCATCCTCTGCATTATTCCTGCGGGTTCTGCCAACGGTCTTTCCGCCGATTTCGGATTGTCGGGCTCCATTGATCAGGCATTGGAAGTGGCGTTCGAAGGGGAAGTTTCCGCCATTGATGCAGTTTCAATCAACGGCGAAATCAGCCTCCATTTGGCGGATATTGGATTGAATGCGTTGCTCGTCAAGAATTACGAAGACAGCGATACCCGTGGCAAACTGGGCTATGCCCGTGAAATGCTGAGAACGCTCAGTGAGCACGAAAATTTTGACGTAAAGATCACCACAGGGGATGAGGTGCTGGAAACCGAGGTATTGATCGTCATAATAGCCAATGCCAAAAAATATGGTACCGGCGTGAGTATCAATCCCATCGGCGATATGTGCGACGGATTCTTCGAATTGGTGATTGCCAAAAAGCTGGATTTTATCGAAACGGCCAAAATCCTCGCAGGCAGCACCGACTTTAACCCGGAAATTATGAAGGTGATCTCAGTGGAAAAGGCAAAGATTGAATGTGTTCAAAAAGCCGCGCATTTCCAGATCGACGGGGAGTATAAGGGGCTCGTGAAGGAACTGGAAGCGATCATTTTGAAGGGATATGTGAAAGTTGCGATCCCGGTGGGGTTGCGGGAAGAACAGTAACCGTCGACGGTGCATCAGCGACGGCTGGAAGGGAACCCAGAATGGCGCGTTGCACCAATTATAGGCGTGCTGTAACAGTATTCTCACCTTCTGCCGTGCTTTTCTGTCCAAAATCGACATCCAAATATGAAAATCGCATATGCCATCCTTATAGGTGTTCTTGGCCTCGGATCCACCTCCTTCGCCCAACAAGCCGAACTATGTCAGGGCGGCTATTTTACCGAAGAACAGGGCAAAGCATTCCTCGATAAACACGTCCCTACCTCCAAAGTCGAATGGGAAGCGCGGGCCGCCCAGATCCGCCAGCAGATCCGCAACGGGATGGATTTGCAGACATTACCTGAGAAACCGGCTTCAAAACCCATTATGCATTCAAAAAGGGAAATGGACGGCTATTCGATCGAAAATGTGGCATTCGAAAGCATGCCTGGTATTTATGTGACGGGTAACCTCTACCGACCATTAAAGCAACAGAAATCTTACGCGGCCATCCTCGCGCCGCACGGCCATGGCGAGAACCCCCATGGGCGTTTCCGCGAGCAAACGCAGAAGCGCTGCGCCACGCTCGCACGTATGGGCGCCATCGTGTTCGTATGGGACATGGTAGGGCAGGGAGATGCCAGGCAATGCGAGCATAAAATGGCGAAAGCATTGAAATTGCAGACTATCAATAGCATCCGCTCTCTCGACTTCCTGTTATCGATTCCGGGCGTTGATCCTAACCGGGTAGCCTGCACGGGCGAATCGGGCGGCGGGACGCAAACTTTCCTGCTCGCCGCATTGGACAATCGTGTGAAAGTTTCCGTGCCGGTGGTGATGGTTTCCGCTTATTTCTTTGGTGGCTGTGTGTGCGAAAGCGGGCTGCCTATTCACAAAAAAGGCGACTACCAGACCAATAACGTGGAAATAGCAGCATTAACCGCACCCCGGCCGATGATCATGATCTCCGACGGCGGCGACTGGACTAAGAACACGCCGGAAGTGGAATACCCGTTCATGCAGAAGATCTATTCACTTTATGACAAAAAGGGTAATCTCGAAGCGATGCATCTGGCCAACGAGAAGCACGACTACGGTCCATCGAAGCGGAAAGCGATGTATGCATTTATGGCCAAACACCTGAAACTTGATCTGAAAGCCGTAACAACTAAGGACGGACAAATCGATGAAGAACCTGCCAAAGTGCTGGAACAAAAGGATCTGGCCGTTTTTGACGACAGTCATCCACGTCCGGCTAATGCCGTAATGGGCGACGAAGCGGTGCTTAAACTCTTGTAAGCACATGATCTTCGTCATCGTTCTGGCCGCTATTGCGTTTATTGTTCTCAGTTCCACGGTTTTGAAAATGCATCCGCTGATCGGGCTGTTGCTGGCTGCTATTGGGGTCGGTGTTTTTGCGGGGCTGCCTATCGATAAGCTGGCTGAGACTATCGGGAAAGGCTTTGGAGAACTGATGTCAAAGATCGGGCTGATGGTGATCCTGGGCTGTGTGATAGGCGCTATTCTTGACAAATCCGGGGCTGCCATTAAAGTTGCTGACGTGATATTAAAGCTATTCGGTGAGAAGCGGCCTGCGTTTGCAATGTCGGTGATCGGTGGTATTGTAGGTATTCCGGTTTTTTGCGATTCCGGGTTTATTATTTTGCATAAACTGAACCAGATCGTCGCCAGGAGAACCGGCAAGCCGCTTGCCACCATTGCATTATCGCTATCCGGCGGACTATTTGCTACCCATACACTCGTACCGCCGACGCCTGGACCACTATCCGCAGCGGGCAACCTGGGTATACCCGATTCAATTGGCCTGGTAATACTGATTGGCTTGATCGTTTCCGTTCCCAGCCTTTTTCTCTCGACCTGGTTTGCCGGGAAATATGCCGCAAATGTAAAGCTGATCGACGACGCAGCCGTTGAAGAGCCGCGCATGATCGAGGAGCAGTTACTACCCGCGGCATGGAAGGCATTCATGCCTATTGTGCTCCCTATTTTGCTGATAACGCTGGCATCCTTCGCTAAAATCCTGCATTTCCCGGAAGAGCTGACCCGCTGGCTGAGCTTCCTCGGCAGCCCATTGGTGTCGTTTCTGCTGGCAATTTTTTTCAGCTATTCCCTTTTCCCGGAAAATGCTTCGCAACGTATGATGGCTTGCTTCAAAAGCGGTATTGAGCATTGTGGCACTACGCTCGTGCTGGTAGGTGCGGGAGGTGCATTCGGGGCTATTTTAAAGGAGACTTCTTTGAAGGATATGGTCAGCGAATGGCTGCTGCACAATGAAATGTCGGGCGGATACCTGCTCGTGATCGCTTTTTTGATTGCTGTGTTTTTTAAGACAGCCCAGGGATCTACCACGTCGGCCATGGTACTCACCACGAGCATTCTGGCGCCACTACTGGCTTCCCTCGGTTTTGTAACGCCCGTTCAAATAACATTGGTGGTAATGGCGGTCGGAAGCGGCGCGATGATCGTTTCGCATACGAATGATGCATGGTTCTGGGTAGTATCGCAGTTTACCGGCATTTCTGCGAAGGATACCTACCGCACACATACCATTCTGACAGGGTTACAGGGTGTGGTCAGTTTTGCGACGACGATGGTGTTGTATTTGATATTGGGTTAAAAACGAATGTCACCCTGAGCGCAGCCGAAGGGTAAATGCGACATCGCATATGCCCTTCGACTGCGCTCAGGGTGACATAACGTTATGCTATATCAGCCTGAGGCTGGTTTCTTAAACGCCCAGCTCAGCCAGAACTTCGGAAACTTTTGCAGCAGCTTCTTTGAATTCGATCGCTGAATACACTTTCAGACCGGATTCGTTGATAATGCGCGCACCTTCTTCCGCGTTGGTACCTTGCAGACGAACGATGATAGGCACCGGAATCTCGCCGATCGCTTTGTAAGCTTCCACAACACCCGCAGCAACACGGTCGCAACGAACGATACCACCGAAGATGTTGATCAGGATCGCTTTTACGTTAGGATCTTTGAGGATGATACGGAAACCTGCTTCTACGGTACGTGCGTTCGCGCCGCCGCCCACATCGAGGAAGTTGGCAGGCTCTCCGCCTGAAAGTTTGATCAAGTCCATGGTAGCCATCGCCAGACCGGCTCCGTTTACCATACAACCTACGTTTCCGTCCAGTTTCACATAGTTCAGGTTATTGGCACCTGCTTCTACTTCCAATGGATCTTCTTCGTTGGTATCGCGCATTTCAGCCAGTTCAGGGTGACGGTACAACGCATTGTCGTCCAGGTCAACTTTGGCATCAACGGCAAGGATTTTGTTATCGGATGTTTTCAAAACCGGGTTGATTTCGAACATCGACGAGTCGCTTTCCGCGTAAGCTCTGTATAATGCAGAAATGAATTTCACCATTTCCTTGAATGCATCGCCTTCCAGGCCCAGGGCAAATGCCACTTTACGCGCCTGGAACGGTTGCAATCCAACTTTGGGGTCGATCCATTCTTTGATGATTTTTTCAGGAGTATGTTCTGCTACTTCTTCGATGTCCATACCGCCTTCGGTACTGGCCATGATTACGTTGCAGTTTCTGCCACGATCCAAAAGGATCGACAGATAATATTCTTTCGGCTCGCTTGGGCCTGGGTAGTATACGTCTTCTGCAATCAGGACTTTATTTACTCGCTTGCCTTCTGCACCGGTCTGGTGCGTTACCAATACTTTACCCAGGATATTATTGGAGATGGTCCTGACATCTTCAACAGACTTAGCCAATGCCACACCGCGCTGCTCGCTGCCGACGATACGGCCCTTGCCACGACCACCTGCGTGGATCTGGGATTTTACAACATACCATTTGGTGCCTGTCTGCTGGCTCAGCTCACGTGCAACCTCCACTGCTTTATCCGGAGTGTCGGCTACGAGGCCTTCCTGAATACGCACACCGTATTTTTTAAGAACGCTTTTGCCTTGATATTCGTGAATATTCATGAGTATAAAAGTAAATTGGTATTTTCACGGCAAATTAAGGAATTAATCAAAACGGGCGAGTTTTCAGCGCAATTATCTTTTCATTATGGAGCTACTTCGGGCGAGCGGGATCAGGCGTACTTATGGGTCTTTGCAGGTTTTAAAAGGCATTGATCTGGAAGTAAAAAAGGGAGAGGTAGTAGCCATTGTCGGGCCGTCGGGAGCGGGAAAAAGTACCTTCCTCCACATCCTAGGAACACTCGACAGGCCGGAGCAGGGCGAGGTGTTTATCGAGGGTATTAATGTATTTACCCAAAAGGACAAAGAGCTCGCTCGATTCCGGAACGAGAAGATCGGTTTCATCTTTCAATTCCATAACCTGCTGGCGGAGTTTACTGCATTGGAGAATGTATGCATGCCGGGTTATATCAATGGGAATATGAATGAAAAAGACATTCAACAGCGGGCAAAAGAGCTGCTTGAATTGCTGGGCCTCGGCGGTAGGATGGACCATTTGCCGTCACAGCTATCAGGAGGTGAACAGCAACGCGTAGCCGTTGCGAGGGCATTACTCAACCGTCCGGCCATTGTACTTGCCGACGAACCGAGTGGCAACCTCGATTCGCATAACGCATTGGATCTGCATCAGTTGTTTTTCAAGCTGCGCGAAGAAACCGGGCAGACATTCATTATCGTAACACACAATGAAGAACTGGCCGAAATGGCCGATAGGAGGTTAATCATGCAGGACGGTTTAATGGTACAGCATTCAGTGTAAAAACCAGATTCTTTACATAGCCCGATGCTGCTCCGCGAGGAGCATCTTGTTTATAGCGACGAATCGATTCGACAAACAGACGGCCGCCTGCGGCCCAATAAAAAACGGGTTGCCAGTTTCCTGACAACCCGTTTTTATATTTTCCGAAGAAACGGACGCTTGATTACATCATGCCGCCCATTCCACCGCCGTGGCTGTGGCCACCTGCCGCAGGAGCTTCTTCCGGCTCGTCAGCGATCACGCATTCTGTTGTAAGCAACAGACCAGCGATAGATGCTGCGTTTTCAAGAGCCAGACGGGATACCTTCTTAGGATCGATAATACCTGCTTCGAGAAGATCTCCGTAGGTATTGTCTTTCGCATTGTATCCGTAAGCACCTGTTCCTTCTTTCACCTTCTGAAGCACTACTGATGGCTCCTGGCCTGAGTTGGAAACGATGGTTCTCAATGGAGCTTCCAAAGCAACGCGGATGATATTGATACCGGTCTTTTCATCTTCGTTTGAACCTTCAACGCCTTCAAGGGCAGCAGTAGCACGAATGTAAGCCACACCACCACCTGCAACGATACCTTCTTCAACGGCAGCGCGGGTCGCGTGCAATGCATCGTCAACGCGGTCTTTTTTCTCTTTCATTTCAACCTCAGTAGCAGCACCGATGTAAAGGATAGCTACGCCGCCAGACAATTTGGCCAGACGCTCCTGAAGTTTTTCGCGATCGTAGTCAGATGTTGTGTTTTCGATCTGCGCTTTGATCTGGTTAACACGTGCCTGAATGTCTTCAGATGCACCGCTTCCGTTAACCAAAGTAGTGTTGTCTTTGTCGATAATTGCTTTTTCGCAAGTACCAAGGTATTCCAAAGTAGCGTTTTCCAGTTTGAAACCACGCTCTTCGCTGATAACAGTACCGCCGGTGATGATAGCGATATCTTCCAGCATTGCTTTACGACGGTCACCGAAACCAGGAGCTTTGACAGCAGCTACTTTCAATGCACCGCGGATTTTATTTACTACCAATGTAGCCAATGCTTCTCCGTCAACATCTTCTGAAAGGATAAGCAAAGGACGGCCGGTTTGAGCAACTGCCTCCAACACAGGAAGAAGTTCTTTCATAGAAGAAACTTTCTTCTCAGAGATCAGGATGAACGGACGTTCCAGTTCAGCTTCCATTTTCTCGGTGTTGGTTACGAAGTATGGAGACAGGTAACCACGGTCGAACTGCATACCTTCCACAGTTTTAACTTCTGTTTCGGTTCCGCGAGCTTCTTCAACGGTGATAACACCTTCTTTACCCACTTTCTCCATTGCCTCAGCGATCATGTTACCGATCTCTTCGTCATGGTTTGCAGAGATGGTAGCAACCTGAGCGATTTCTTTTGAGGTAGAGATATTTTTTTTCTGAGCTTCCAGATCTCTTGTAATCACTGAAACCGCTTTGTCGATACCGCGTTTCAGGTCCATTGGGTTAGCGCCGGCCGCTACGTTTTTCACACCGATCGAGTAGATCGCCTGTGCCAGGACAGTAGCAGTAGTAGTACCATCACCTGCCGAATCAGCAGTCTTGGAAGCTACTTCTTTCACCAACTGAGCACCCATGTTTTCGATAGGATCTTTCAGATCGATTTCTTTGGCAACAGTAACACCATCTTTGGTGATGCTTGGAGAACCGAACTTTTTGTCGATTACCACGTTACGACCGCGAGGGCCCAATGTAACTTTAACGGCGTCAGCCAGAGTGTCCACACCGCGTTTGATCTTGTCGCGGGCTTCTGTGTCAAAAAATATTTTCTTAGACATAATTGTTTTGAATTTGAAAAACTTTAAGAGAAACTATTGAATCTGAGTGGTTTGGATTAACCTATGATGGCATAGATATCCGACTCGCGCATAATCAGGACGTCTTTCCCTTCATATGCCAATTCAGTGCCTGAATACTTACCGTACAATACGGTATCTCCAACTTTTACTGTAAGCGGCTCATCTTTTTTACCGGGGCCAACGGCGAGAACGGTTCCGCGCTGTGGCTTTTCTTTTGCAGTATCAGGGATAATGATACCAAATGCAGTTTTTTCTTCGGCTGGGGCTGGTTCGATCAGAACGCGGTCAGCTAGCGGTTGTACATTCACTTGTATTTCTGCTAAAGTTGACATAAATATTAAACGTTTATTTTTAATTGTCAGTAATGATTAGACTTCCATCCCGTTAGCACAATTCGTGCCAGCCTGTTTGCTCTGACATTTTTTCCGGCTAGTGTGACAAATTTGTACTCAGTCGTGTCGTTATAGTATTATAATGTCATTTGTGTGTCAGGAATGCTGAAATCTTGCTTTCAGCGATGGAATTGATTAAATTTTATCGACACCAAATTAAGGACCCTATGTCAGAGCTCGATAAAAACTGGCTTACCGAAGGAATTTTTGATTTTGAATACAAAAAATATGTGCTGATGGCCTACTTTCAGCACGTCCGAGAGCAGTTTACACACAACCGGCTGCACCCTTTTCTGCCAGAATTGAAGTGGCACCTCGACACTTGTGTCAGCGTTCGAAATAACAAAAGCAGGATCAGGACGGGTTTACCCAAAAATCTGACAGGTATTGACGTCAAAACATGGCAGTTGCAGTACGAGGAGACTCACCAGGACGATCCGTTTATGTCGGATCTGAACTACATTCTCGATTTTGCGATCCCGCGTTTTTCCCAATCCATTGAAGAAGGCTCGGAGCGGTTTTCGGAAGTGGAAGAGAATGTGCGGGTTTCGCCGGTAGGCATTGTCCCATTACATTTACAGGAAGGTTATCTGCTGTTTATGCACACCTTTCAGCCGCTGGTCAGCATATTTCAATACCAGCTTGCCTTGTATAATGCATTGAAGGAACGTTATCTGATAACCAGCTATGTTGACACCGTCCGTATCGGCATCGGAAACACGATTTCGCAGATCAAGGTTGACCTGACGAAGCAGAACCGGGCGATGCCGAATCCTGCGACTTATGTAGTGGAATCTAAATATGAATATCCTTTGCACGAAACGCTGCTTCCGGTAGCGGAGCGGCTGGTGCTGCGGGAGATCAATGTGGCATAAAAAAAATCCTGCAAGAGCATTGCAGGATTTTTTTTTGGACCAGTGCTCCGATTATTTCTTAGCTGTGTCGGCAGGAGTAGCAGCGGGTGTTGTGGTTCCGGCAGGAGCAGCGCCTTCCTTCGCAGCAGGTGCGGGAGCAATTTTGCCACCCGGTACGACTGCATTCTGAGCTCTTTCTACGTTCACACTGTTGATACCGGCGCCGGTATTGTCACCGCCAACCATAATATAAGATGCGAGTGAAATGATGATCACTGCGCTTGCCAGCCCCCACGTGATTTGTTCGAGAAGGTCGGTAGTCTTTTTAACACCGAACATTTGGGTAGTGCCTGCTCCGCTAAATTCGCTCGAAAGCCCTCCACCTTTTGAATTTTGGACCAAAACGACCAAAATCAACAATACTGCAACAATGGCAACAAGAATAATTAAACCCAAATACATGCTTTAAATAATTTTGAATGATTGAACGACTGAATTTTGAATGACTCAATGTGTGAATGTGTGAATGTATTATAATTTCCTGACCTTCTGACTTCTTGACTTTAAACTTAAGAACTCGGAACTCCTTACGACCTCGCGTACAGTTCGCTCAATTTTTTCGCAAAGTAATTCCTTTTTTCCGGTTTTTTCAAAATCAATTTTTGATAGACGTCTATCGCCTTTTCAATTTTGCCCTGTCGGATAAGGATATTAGCAAATGCTTCGGTTTCAATACTGCCTTCCGTGCTGACCGCTAACCGGCTGCTCAGGTCGATACTGACCGGTTCCAGGTTGTTGTCCTGGCGGGCAATACGCGGGTTCTTTTTCATAAAACCCTGAATGATCTGTTGTTGCCGACGCTGTTCTTCGGACCGTTGCAATTCCGCAGAAGCTTGTTGCTCAACGGTGGTGATCAGAATATCGTCACTGTCGAGTGGCTCCGGCGTTATCTGTGGTTCGAGGATATCGTCCACATCGACCGTAGCGTCGTAACGTTCATTGTCGCTCTCCACCAGTTGCTGTAATGCTACACGGCTGAGCGCATATGCAGCCGCACGTGGGCGTGCTTCTTCCAGTTTTTCGGTACCGGCAAGGCTCGATGCCTTGGCCAGCATCGAATAGGGGATCTGGCAATATGGAAATGCCTTGATCGTGGCTTCCAGCTGCGGGATCACATCTGCCGTGATCAGGCCCGGTTTTTTCACCAGCTGATCAAATGTTTCCTTATCGATGAGCGCCATATTCCGGTTATTAATGAGAAAGTCGAGTTATTGAAATTGAAAGTTCGTGCGGGGCTTTTCCTACCAGTCGGCAGCGGATTTATTAAAGATCTGCTGCACGAGGTTTTCCCGGATCGTCGGCAAGAGCCGTGCCTCATTCTGGTTAAGCGTTTGATCCTGAGGGAAATCGGCGTAGTAAGTGAACGATTGGTCGAAGTTTTTCGTCTCGTCTTTTGCATTGGTATAACGCACTTGCACGGTCACATTCAACCGGTTCAGGCCTGCCTGGTCGTTCGCTGTCGGTGCCGCAGGTGTCACGTCATAACCGGTTATGGAACCTTCGAGTACGAGGTCGCCCCCGCCCGGTTGGCTAACGAGGCTGGTGTTCCGTTGAAAGTATTCCTTCAAATCTTCTGTCAATCGCTGCGGTAAATCACTTGGGCCGCCTGCCGTACCCATCGTGAAGTTGAGCACGCTGAACGTCTTGATGTCGGGAGAAAGGTTGGTGCCGGTAAACGAATAAACGCCGCAGCCCGACATGAAAACGGGGCAGATCAGTATCAGGAATGCCCACATTTTCCGGGCGGTACTATTATTCTTCAATGTCGTATTGTTTGATCTTCCTGTATAACGTGCGCTCGGAAATGCCCAATGCATTTGCAGCGTATTTTCGCTTGTTATTATTTTTCCGAAGCGCCTTGATGATCATTTCCTTCTCCTTATCTTCCAGGGAAAGCGATTCTTCTTCGGCAGTTACGTGCATTACATCTTCGATTTCATCGCGTTCCTCTGAGTAGCGGTCGAGGTCCACAGTTCGGGATGATGGCTGGGAGAGCAGGCGTGCCGGCTCGATAGTAGGCGTGGTAATCATTGGCTCCACCGTATTCAGCGAACTGAACAGTTCCTGATGGTCTTTGAGAATGTCGCCACCATGCTTTTCATTTTCAAGCACATTTCTGACGAGTTTTTTCAACTCGGTCATATCCCGCCGCATATCGAAGAGTACCTTATATAAGAGCTCTCTTTCCGAAAACGAAGTGCCGTTGTCGTCGCCCGAGCGCAGCGGTACCAATGCTCTCCGGCTCGATGGCTGCACAGGGTTCAGGTAATGGTTCAGGGTTTCGACGCTGATCGGCAGTTCTTTGTCGGTTTCGAGTATGGTGATCTGCTCAGCGATATTTTTAAGCTGACGGATGTTTCCCGGAAACGAATATTGCACCAGCAAATCGCGTGCTTCGGCGTCGAGCCTGACAGGCTTGGTGCGGTAACGTTCGGAAAAATCATTGGTGAACTTCCTGAAAAGCAATAGAATATCTTCGCCACGATCGCGCAGGGGAGGCACGTAAATGGGGACTGTATTTAGGCGGTAATATAAATCCTCGCGAAACTTTCCATTGTTCACAGCGTCGAGCAGGTTGACATTCGTGGCCGCAACAACGCGGACATTTGTCTTTAAAACTTTGGAAGAGCCAACCCGGATATATTCCCCGTTCTCCAAAACACGAAGTAATCTGGCCTGGGTACCAAGTGGCATTTCGCCTACTTCGTCCAGGAATATTGTCCCGCTGTTGGTGGTTTCAAAATACCCTTTGCGCGCATCGAGTGCACCGGTAAATGCACCTTTCTCATGCCCGAACAGCTCCGAATCGATCGTGCCCTCCGGGATCGCGCCGCAGTTAATGGCAATGAAAGGCCCGTGTTTGCGAGCGCTAATGCTATGGATGATTTTTGAAAACGATTCCTTTCCGCTACCGCTTTCACCGGTGATCAAAACCGTCAGGTCGGTCGCCGCGACCTGCACGGCTACATTGATCGCGTGGTTCAGGCCCGACGAGTTGCCGATGATCCCGAAGCGGTTCTTTATAGCTTGTATTTCCGATGAATCCATGAAATATCTGAGGGCTTCCGACAGGCGGAAAGCCTTAGTTAATTGTCAAAACGGGTTTAAAAAACGGGGCAATGCATTAACCCAAAACCGGCTCGGACAGCAACACGCGTCCAAGCAGGGTAGCGGCGTTGCAATCGGTAATGAGCACGTCAACATATTGCCCTTTTTGATGATTTTCGCGTGGAAATACGACCATTTTGTTCTGGTCGCTCCGCCCGCTGAAGTCCTCATCCGATTTTTTGGAAGGGCCTTCGATCAGCACTTTCTGAACGGTGCCCAGCAATCGCTGGTTACGTTCGAGTGAAAGGCGCCGCTGCAATTCAATAATTTCCGCAAGTCTTCTTTTCTTGACATCTTCCGGAACGCCGTCTGCAAATTTCTTTGCAGCGAGTGTGCCGGGACGTTCGGAATAGGTAAACATATAACCGAAATCGAATCGGGCATATTCCATCAGCGACAGCGAATCCCGGTGCTCTTCTTCGGTCTCAGTGCAGAAGCCGGCGATCATATCGTGGGAAATACCACAATCTTCACCGAGGATCCGGCGGATCGCGTCGATGCGGCCGAGATACCACTCGCGTGTATAAGTCCGGTTCATGACTTCCAGCACGCGGGTATTGCCGCTTTGCGCGGGTAAATGTATGTGGTTGCAGATGTTGTCGTACTTTTTGATGGTATACAACACCTCGTCGGTAATATCTTTCGGGTGCGAAGTGCTGAACCGGACGCGAAGTTCGGGACTTACTTGTGCCACCATTTCGAGCAGATTGGCAAAGTTCACCAGGACCTGGCCGGAGGTTTCATCGACTGCATTTCCTTCCGATTTCCATTTGTAGCTATCGACGTTCTGGCCCAGCAGCGTAACTTCCCGATAACCGTCGCGGAATAACTCTTCGGCTTCTTTAACGATCGAGTAGGGATCGCGGCTGCGTTCGCGTCCGCGTGTGAAAGGCACTACGCAGAAGCTGCACATGTTATCGCAACCACGCATGATCGAAACAAATGCCGATACGCCATTGGAATTCAGGCGGATAGGGGAAATGTCGGCGTAAGTTTCTTCGCGTGAAAGGAATACATTTACACCTTTTTGCCCTGTTCCTGCTTCTTCTACCAGTCGCGGAAGATCGCGGTAAGCATCGGGTCCGGTCACGATATCGACCATCTTTTCCTCTTCCAAAAACTTCGTTTTGAGGCGTTCGGCCATACAACCGAGTACCCCTATCAGTGTTCCGGGTTTATTCTTTTTGATGAAATTGAGGTGCCTCAGACGGTTCCTTACCTTTTGTTCCGCATTATCACGGATGGAGCAGGTATTGAGAAATATCAGATCCGCATCATTGACGTCCGAGGTCGTGGCAAAACCGGCTTCACGCATGACGGAAGCGACAATCTCGCTATCGGAGAAATTCATCTGGCAACCATAGCTCTCGATAAACAGTCTTTTCTTTCCTGAAACAGGTTCATTTTCTGAAACCCGCACTGTTTCACAGGCTTCCTTGTCCGCCTCTGTCAAAATTTTTAATGAATCTGCAATTCTATGCTCCATGAGAAGGAATTCTTAAACGCTCAAAGCGCAAAGATAGGAAAATTTCGACGAAAACTGACAAACTGTCATACGCCGGCAATGGCCGGAATACGGTCAGAAGGGGTAACCTACGCCGAGATTGATATTCAGGGAATTGGCCTCCGTGCGTCTGAAAAGGTGTTTCAGTTTTAATTCATCGAGTACGAACCGCTGCAATGCCGGATCGTATACTTTAACCCCGAAATCAAAGCGAAGGACAAAGAAGGAAAGGTCATAACGGATCCCGAATCCTGTTCCGACGGCAATTTCCCGCAGAAATTTATCGGCTTTAAGCTTCTGGTCATCCGAAGTTGCATTGCCTAGCCGCCACACGTTTCCGGCATCGATAAACAATGCGTAATTGATGTCGCCGAAGAATTTTGCCAGAAATCCGCGCCATTCCAGGTTACCTTCGAGCAGGAACTCGCCTGGGGACTCAATCGAAAGATTGTTATAAGTAATCGGTTGGGCAGAGCCCGGGCCAAGCCGCCGGGGTAGCCATGCCCGAACGCTGTTCGAACCTCCCGCAAAAAAGTACTTTTCGTACGGAGGGACCTTATTGTCACCATAACTGTAAATCGCACCCGTATTAACGCGGGCGACGAGTGCCGATCTTCTTCCGGCCGGCCAATAACGACGGTAGTCGGCATTCCAGCGAATGTATTTGTAAAATTGAAGACTGTCACCAAACACGTTCCTGATCACTTCGCGCTGCCGGGGTAAAAAATTCAGCGTCGTACCACCCGACTCGACAGCGATCCGAAAGTAGTGGGCTTTCTTCTGCGGCCCGATGAGTGAATTGGTATTGTATACAAAGTTGGCATTGAGGTCGGATACGAACGCGGATTTAAAGCTGTAAATCAGGTTGTTGCCTTGTTCCTTCAATTCATTGAGCAGTGAATCGAAGTCAGAGCGCAGGTAGGTGTTATTCAAAATGTTAAGGTCAACCAGTGACACATTTACGAGCGTATTGTGGGTAGGCTGCCATGAGTAGTTGGTGTTGATCTTGACATTGGTACGGGTGTATTCCGGCCGGTTCACATAATTGTAACCCAGACTTAACTGCGTACGCGGGTTATTGTTGGCGGTTTGCCTTTTGAATAAATTCTGCGGCGTGAGCAGCCGGGGAAAGGTCAGAGACGCGTTGACGCCGATCTCTTCGCTCTTGTAAATCTCCCGGTTACCCACAAAATTCGGCACCAGTTCGATTCCGCCCCTGATGTTGGTTTCGAAGTTTTCCATTCCATTGAACACATTCCTGATCTTGTACGACAGGTTGGCAAATGGCCCCGGCGTGCCTTGTAATTGAATTACATTAAGGCCCAGGTCGGTTGAGATCTGGTATTTGTCGAGCGGGATGGCTTTGAAATAGCTGTTAATACCACGTCCGGTTGAATCGAGAGTGTAGTTGTAATTGACAAAGCGGAACTGGTCGGTGAGCGACAATTGCTGTTGGGTATCGCGCTCTTTTTTCTGGCTGTACCAGGTATGAGGACGTACCTGCATTTTGGTGTCGAGCACTTTCCGGGAAAATTTTTTGTCCGAAAACACATATTTGATACCCTCAAACACGCTGGTATCCTTCCGGAAAATCGAATCCGGCACGCCTGAGGGCGGTAGCACCTCAAAATTGACCGAATTGACCGAATAACGCCTGCTGGCCTGTGCCGGCATATCGACCCGGACCTTTACATCCACCGATTTGAACAGGCTGTCGGTAGGACGGTTCGTAATCGTATCGTTTACAATGTAACTGATGTTCTGCCGCGAAAAGCCCATGTAGCCCTCATTTCTGAGCAGCGTTTCAATACGGACGCGTTCCTCCTCGAAGGCGTCGCCGTCATAGCGTTTGCGGGGAAGTAATTTCGCGTTTTTTGTATCTGCTTTGATGAGGCTATCCGCCAGCTCGTTGGTGACCTGGTAGTGGATCTTGCGGATCATCGTCGCCCGGTTTTCGGTAACGAGATAATTGACCCGGATCCTTTTAAAAATCGTGTCGGGGTCAAAGGTGACTTTTGCGTCGAAAAAACCATTGTTGTACAGGTATTTCTGCATTTTCTCGGCATTCTGAACCACATCCGCCTGGACGTAATATACGGGAGCTTCGCCCAGTACCCTCATCCAAAAGTTGCCTTGCGTGGCTTTTATCTGTGCTTTTTCAAGCTTTTTAGCATACCTGGTCTGGATTCTTTCAAGCTTTCGGGGAGAATCTGCGTGTTCCTGGGATTCTTTCTGGTAATTTTGCGTCACCTCGATCACCTTGCGCTGCCTTTCCTCGCGGTTGTAAAACAGCTCGCCGAAACGGTAGAGGCCAACGTAGGGGAAGATGGGAAAGCCCAGCAACCGTCGGTTAGGTTTTTGCGGGATTAATGCGTCCAATTCCGAGTCGCTTACCACGCGATTGCCCTTGATGGAAGAGGTGCCCAGCAAATAGCCTTTGGAAGTGGGTTTGGGTGCGCAGGAAAATAGCCCCGTCAGAATCAGGAGAATCAACCAGCCGTATATAGTCCTACAATTACTGTTCAATGTTGTCAAAAAATCGTATCAAGTATATCAACTCGCTGAAAATCAAGAAGTACAGGCAGCTTCACGAAGCCTTCATTGTAGAAGGTGCCAAAAGCGTACTGGAATTGTTTGAATCCGACTTTGAAATCGAGTTTGTACTGGTAACACAGGAATTTCAGCAAAAATACTCAAGTATTTTATCCCGGCATAACGCGGCCATCGAAACGGTCACTGCCCAGGAGCTGGAAGGGCTGGGATCTTTCCAGACCAACGATTCTTGTCTGGCTGTCGCTAGAACGAAGGAAAATGTGTTTTTGTCTGCTGCACCAGGTGAATATATGCTTATGCTCGACGACGTTCGCGACCCGGGCAACCTTGGTACCATCATACGCGTCGCCGATTGGTACGGCATTACCAGGATCGTCTGCTCGCGCGACACCACCGATGTTTACAATCCCAAAGTGATTGCCGCAGCCAAAGGCTCATTTACACGTGTGAACCTCTATTACACGGATTTGATCCAGTATTTTGAAGAAATAAATGGAGCAGATCAGCGGATCATCGGGGCATTTCTGGGAGGCGATTCGCTGTACGAGTTTGCATATCCTGCCAATGGAGGGATTATTGTCATGGGCAATGAATCCAATGGTATCAGCGAAGAGGTCGGTCAATTCGTAACCGATAAAATCATGATACCGAGGTTCGGAGCGGCCGAGTCGCTGAATGTCGGTATCGCAACGGCCGTTATGCTGGATAACATGCGTAGACAGGTGCCGCTTTAAGCCAACTACTCATGCGCGGCGTGGTGCGAAAGCTCCTCCGCGTACTCTTTGCCTAAGTAATTGTCGATGAAATAGTGAGCGACATACAAAAGCGGCGTCAGCAGGATCGCTACTACACCTTTATACAGGTAATTAATCGTTCCGACCGAAAACACCAGCTTCAAATCCCAGTTTCCGAAAACATAGAACGCGATCCCGATTACCACAAAGCTGTCGATAAGTTGTGAGAACATCGTGGAACCGGTCGCCCGAAGCCAAATGAAACGACCACCTGTTTTTCGGCGAAGCCAGGAGAATACCAGGATATCCAATAATTGCCCAAGCAAAAAGGCGGTGATCGAGCCGATCATAATGCCTAGTCCCTGGTTAAAGATTTTGGAGAACGCATCATTGATATTGAACGTGTTACCCTGGCTATCGGTGTTGTTGAGGTCCAACCAGAACTGAGCCGGAGGGAGTTGGGTAGCTCCGTAAATGATCATGAAGGTGTAAACGATCAATGCGGAAGTTAAATAGGAGATCCTTTTAACGCCCTTCCGACCAAAATATTCATTGATAATGTCGGAGGTGATGAAAACCACCGGCCAGCTGATCACCCCCGCCGTCATATTGAAATCAAGCTTTTGGCCACCGATCGGTAGCTGGGCTGGCGCGATGCCCAAAAGAGTTTCCACTGAAAATATCTTACCGCCGATGATCTCCGCGATGAGCGCGTTGGTGAGAAAGATACCGCAAAGGAGGAGGAACAGCCGTTGGCGTTTAGCCTCCTGAATGGTTCTGTCGGGTATGGTCATCGGGCGATATCTACTTTCAGTGGAGGTTTAGGTTATCTTTTACTTATGCAATAATGTCTTCAACCGTACGGGTCGACATGATGCGGCGGTTGGTCAGGAAGAATTCCAGTTTGTCCATCGCCTGGTTCAGTTCGTCGACCGTGGGCAGGAACACGATGCGGAAATGTGGCGCCAGGTGATAATTAAATCCGGTCCCGCCCACTACCAGCACTTTTTGGTCGGCCAGCAGCTCGTAAACGAATTGATCGTCGGCTTTGAAACCGAACTTTTTCAGGTCGATTTTTGGAAAGACATACAAGGAACCCTTGGGTTTTACACAGGTAATGCCCGGAATAGACGTCAGCCTGTCGTAAACGAGGTTCATCTGCTTATACAAACGCCCGGTGGGAACAACGTGCTCTTTGATACTCTGGTACCCGCCCAGTGCCGTCTGGATCGCGTATTGCGTAGGCACGTTCGCGCACAGGCGCATGCTTGCAAGCAGGAGCAGGCCTTCCGCGTATGATTTGGCTTTTTGCTTAGCGCCGCTGAGGATCATCCACCCGCCGCGGAAACCAGCCGAACGGTAGTTTTTCGACAACCCGCCGTATGACACGCAAAGCGTATCTGTCACGAAAGAGCCCATTGGATAATGCGTAGCCCCGTCGTAAAGGATTTTGTCGTAGATCTCGTCTGAAAAAACGATCAGGCCATGTTCTTCCGCCATACGTGCAATACGCGCAAGTACTTCTTTATCGTAAACTGCACCTGTCGGGTTGTTCGGATTAATGATCACAATCCCCTTCGTACGTGAAGTGATTTTCTTTTCCAGATCATCCAGATCGGGATTCCAATCGGCTTCTTCGTCACATATATAATGTACCGGTGTGCCCCCACTAAGCGAGATCGCCGCCGTCCACAATGGATAGTCGGGAGAAGGGACCAGTATCTCGTCGCCAGGGTTGAGCAATGCCTGCATAGACAGCAGGATTAGCTCGCTTACACCGTTACCAATAAAAATGTCATTGATTTCAACATCTTGAATACCAATTGTTTGTGTATAGTGCATGATCGCCTTGCGCGCCGCGAACAAGCCACGTGAATCCGAATAGCCTTGCGCATTGCGGATGTTCATGATAATGTCGTGGACGATCTCGTCGGGCGAATCGAAACCGAACGGTGCGGGGTTACCGATGTTCAGGTTATGGATTTTGTAGCCCTGGCTTTCAAGCTCTAAAGCTTTCTGGTAGGTAGCTCCGCGGATCTCGTATTTAAGATGATTCAGGCGGTCGCTTTTTAGAAATTCCATTTTTTCAAGAGTTGGATAACCCTCAAAGTTAAAGAAAATCAAATGACACGACGACAGAAGGCCATTGTTTTGAAGACTTGGACAGGATTTTTTGCAAAAAAAGTTCAGCCACACGAACCGCGTGGCTGAAAATGCACTATCGGGAAACTTGTAATTTATCTTGCTCTCTGGAATTTCCATTCTTCCTCCCAGGTCGTGCGGATGTGTGGAGGGGCGGTCACAACACTAGGTTGCAGCATCCAATAGCTGATTTTGATGGTTTTAGTACTCGTATCGTAGGTATTTATTCCCGTAGGGTTGAGCTGTGCCGAACGGGTATTGGCGGCCGGTTGGCCATAGAAGTTCCTGACGCTGATGATCTTGTTTGTCTCAGGGTCAAATTCAACAACCGGTGAAAAGGTGCCGTAGCCACTTATACCTGTTCCCGTCCAGATCGGAACATAGGCTGCTCCGCCCCAATTAATGTGGTCTGTCACGACGCATTCGGTAGCGGATATGGTTTCGAGCGTGTATTCCACTTTTTTACCAACCGTGTAAAGTCCTGCAAATGCCGCGTTGGACGCATCGGACATTTTGCCTGTTACGGTATACACGCCGTCATATTTGTTTTTCGCATTGACATTCAGGAGGATCGTTCCAAAATTTCCGCTTATCGTGCCGCTTGACGCCGACTGGATTTGTATCGGAAGAACATAGCTTTTGCTGAAATCGAATGACGAGCTTTTGAATTTCAGTTTCGCGACCGCAGTCCGCTGTCCTTTGGGTATGACTACAGACGGCACGAGGGTGTAAAGGTGTTCGTCAATCAGGTCATAATCTTTGTGTTGCTCGGTATTATATTGGCTCAAAGCCGCAGTATCGATGCCGAGTTTCACGGAAATGTCTTCGGGTGCAAGGTGCGCGCCTGAGTAGCTGACGGTAACAGCATATTCATTCTCATCTGCAAGGTCGAAGGCTTTTGTGTATAAAGCGTACCTGCTTCCGGCAGGTGAAACAAAGCTGGAAGGGTTCTTGAATTCGATGACATTGGTAGAATTGGCCGGGTCCAGCGTCATTTCATCATTCAGGCAGGAGCTAAACATGCTAACAAGGCAGATTAGCATCATCCATTTTACTATTTCTTTCATATTTCGGTATCAGTTTGGGTCCCAGAATATCAGGTCTGAAAACTGGTTTACGGATTTATAATTAGTTGCGTTGTACGATTGTTCTGATGAAGGGTACAGAATGCGTGAAGGCAGCTTGTCGGGCCGTGTGGAACTGGAAAGCAACGACGAAATATTGTGGTAGGCATCACCCTTTGGATCACTGGCGGGGTAACCGGTCCGTCTAAACTCATTCCATGCTTCATCGGAATTGATCATGTTCAGCGCGATGTATTTTTGCGTGATAATGGCTTCTAGCTTTTCCGCCGTGGTTTTAGCGAGTGATATGTTCACGAGATAGCTATCTGGATTGTCTTTTTTGTAAGTTTCTACGTCAGCGTTCACATCGTTTGTCACGGCAACAGCGTTGGTTACTTCCTTATAGAGAAACCGGAACGAGGCTTTGATTCCTTCATTGAAACTTTCGGCCGGATCGCCCGTGAGAAAGCCTTTCAGTCGGGCTTCGGCTTGCAGGAAATGCGACTCTGCCAGGAGCATTAACGGCTGGCCCTGGGAAGGGCCTTTCATAATGCCAAGCGAATTGCTAATGCTGGATGCACTGCCAAATGTACCGGTATACCAAGTGGGGTAGTTTGTGATTACGGTAGGGGCGTCCACTTCGTTGCCAAGCTGATTAACGGGAGTGTTGGTTTCGAAATTTTTATAAATAACACCGCCTCGACCATTGTCCGTCAGTTTCTGGCCTTTGTAAAATGCGAAAGCGAACTTGGTGGCCGTGCGCGACGAATTGGATAGCGTGCCGACGATGGAGTAGGCCCAACTATTCCAAAGGGGGGTGGGCTTGTCTTTAACGTAGCCGGGATTGACTATGGCATCATCAGAAATGAAGCCAATACTCATGTCCATGCTTTTGAGACCTTTTTGCGAAAAGTCAGCGAGTGCCGGTACGGATGATATCCGTATCAACATCCGTAATTTGAGCGTGTTAGCAAACTGTTTCCATTTCGTCATGTTGCCGCCAAATAGCGGATCAGACGACGCATTTAGATTCTTCGGATATTTTGCATTGGTAATAACAGCAATAGCGCCATCCAGTTTTGAGATCAGATCCTGATATATGCTGGCTGCGTTGTCATATTTGGGCGTCAGGTTGCCATTATTCTTTAATGCTTCCGAATAGGGGATGTCGTTGAACGCGTCCACCAGCCGTTGGTAGCTTAATGCCGTCATGATAGTTGCTGCGGCATTCGCGTAGGCCAGTTCGTCGATCCCGGCGGTTTGTTCGATTACATATTGATAATCCTGCAAATTGTCATAGGTGTTCATCCACATAAGATTGTAGTCGCCCGGAACGAGCTGGTAATTAAAAAGGTTACCAAAGCCCGAAAAGCCGCCTGCATTGGCTACGTATCCGCCAAAATGCCCGCCATAGGAATTGAATGCGTTTGCAACTGTTGCGGATGCGGTGATGGCTTGCGGCAGCACCAGCGATGCTGAGGCGCTTGTCGCGAGATTGGGGTTTTCGTTAATGTCCAGGTAATTGTCGCAGGACGCGCAACCCACGAGCGTTGCCGCAAGGAGGTAGTTTTTAAATAGTTGGAACATCGGCTTGGATTTAGAATGTGAATGAAACGGTTGCGCCGAAATACCGGGCTGGCGGTGTCTGTGCCAGGTTGGTGAAGCCAACTGCATTGCTTTCCACTCCGTTCTGGCTATATTCCGGATCGGTGTACAAATTGGATTTGGGCACCCATATAAACAGGTTTCTTCCCTGCACGCTTACCGTTACACCGTGTATGAACCTGGTTTTGCCCAGTAACGACGCTGGAAGATCGTAGCGCAGGGATGCTTCGCGGAGTTTCCAGAATCCGGCTGAATTAGCATAGTTCTCACCGATACCTCTGTTTTTTGTCGCATCAGTCCAGAAATCCGCTCCACCGCTTCTCGTTGTGATGTTCGTATTGGCAATGTATTGACCGTCGGCAGTTTTGTAGGATGAATTAGGTATTACAAACCGGTCGCGATTATACCAGGCGGTGCGAATTCCGGCCCCCGAAAAGTCATAACCGGTTGAAATAGCATTGTATATATAGTGTCCGTTGCGGTATTCGAACAGGAGATTCAGTTTGAGCTTCTTGAATTTAATCGTCCCCGTCAGACCAAGAATGTGTGGTGGATTGGTAATCCCAACATCATGAAAAGTACCGTTGGTTGAAGGGTATCCGGTTACCGGATCGACAATAATGCGGTTTTCAGGGTCGCGGGTATAGCGGGTCGTTTGAAGCAGTGGAAAAGGGGAGCCAACCTTCGCGATGATCCGTGCGGTATTACCGTCGCTAGCCAAAGTCATCTGATCCGATTGCTTCGATAACGATATTACTTTGTTGCGGTTAAAGGTATAGTTTGCTGATAATGCTACTCCAAACCCATTGGACGTTTTAATGGGTGTGATATTGAAATAGCTTTCCAGTCCATTGTTGACCACTTCTCCAACATTGGTCGTAAGTGTCTGATAACCGGTTGCGGAGGAAATGATTACGGATATGGTCTGGTTGACAGTATTTGTTTTGTAAAAGGTCAAGCCGCCTGAAATTGCGAGCGGTGCCAGTTCGAAATCGAAGCCGGCTTCTTCGCCAATGGTCATTTCCGGTTTAATGTCTGCCGCGACAAGATTGTTGTCCAGCGTAAAACCTGCGCCGCTGGAATAAGGATACCCGGAAGCCTGTGAGAATGTGCTGCTTAATGAGTAGGCGCCGAGATTGAACATATTCCCCAAGTTCACCTGACCGACTTTCGAGTATCCACCGCGTAGTTTTAGTGTTTGTAGAAAACCCGACTGTCCAAGGACTGGTATCGCATCGGTCGCAATGAAAGAAATGTCAGCGGATGGATAGAAGAAGGATCGGTTGCTTTTGGAAAGAACAGATCGCCAGTCGTTTCTGCCGGTTACATGCAGATAAATAAATTCTTTGAATCCAAGCCTTGCCTCCCCATATACGCCAATTTGCCGCGTCCTGAAATTCTGCTCGTTGGCCATTGGGTTGCTTAGGCTATTACCGATGTTATATAAATCATTGACAACCAGTCCGGTGGCAGAGATAAAGATGTTTTTGTTGCTATTTTCCCGAACGGTCGTGCCAATAGCCGAACTAAAACTGAGATTTGGGAAGAGGTTAGTCTTAAATTCAGCTATGAAATCGTTGACAAGCTGGTTTGTGAATGCGCTGAAGTCCCCCACATTTCCAGGAATATCGGTTTTGGAGCTACCCGAAATGCTTTTTGTATAATCTGAATAGGTGAATTTTCCTGTATGTGTTTTGCCGGAGTAGTTTTTTGTCGTTATGCCTGTCCTATATGTAACCGTCAACGAGCGGATGGGATGCCACTTCAATTCCAGGTTGCCTTGAAAATAGTCGTATCTTGATACACTCCGATTATTGGCAAGCGTGAAATAAGGATTTGTGAAATATTCATTGAAGTAGCCATTAGGATTGGCAAATGGATTGTTTTGCCAGTCTTTGTATTGCGTGACATCCACGTGTGATGGCGACATCAAAAGGTTTTGATAAGCGGTTGCTGTCGCGTTGCTGACATCACTTCGTGTAGCCAGGAAATTTGTATTGAAAGATGCGGTGAGGTTTTGATAAATATGGCGGCTACTGTTTGCTCTGGCACTGTAGCGCTTGAAAACTTCGTATGGGACCGTCGAATGCTGGTTTGAATATTGGGCGGAGAGGTAATAAGTGCCTTTTTCATCGCCCGAAGAAATGCTCAGGTCTGTTTGATTCGTTAAA
Source organism: Dyadobacter sp. OTU695 (assembly GCF_038440355.1). Taxonomy (NCBI): domain Bacteria; kingdom Pseudomonadati; phylum Bacteroidota; class Cytophagia; order Cytophagales; family Spirosomataceae; genus Dyadobacter; species Dyadobacter sp. OTU695. The sequence goes on from NZ_JASATN010000001.1 coordinate 398,939, forward strand.
CCGGTTTCCCAGAAGTCCTCCCTTGAATTCCCCGCCAAATAGGGCACGTTTTGAATGGATCCATCTTGCAGCGGCTTGCCTATATTGACGACTGAACCATCGAATGCAGGGCCAAATTGCTGATTTTCATAAGGGGTGTACGTCGGTACGTCGTCAGGGGTAGTACCTGATCCAAAACCTGATTGCAGCTTGGGAAGAAAGGCAACTTTTTCAACAATGGCGCTGTGTGCCAGCCGTATCTCCGTCTTGCCGGACTTCCCCTTTTTTGTCGTGACAATCAAGGCGCCGTTTGAAGCGTCAGATCCGTATAAAGCCGCCGCACCTGCACCATTGAGAACCTGGATGTCGTCGATATCCTCGGGATTCATGTTTGCGAGTATATCGTTTGTCGAAATCATATTGTCTATAATAACCAATGCCTGATTGTTGCCCGTGAGTGACCTATTGCCCCTCAATACCAGCCTGAATGCCGGATTGACCCCACTGCTCACGCCCGATACCAGCAAGCCAGGGACTCTACCTGCCAAACTGGAAGCAACACTGGTAGGCCTGCCCTGGGTTAGCTCTTGTGATTTGAGTGTTGTCGACTGGCTCCCCAATTCACGTCGTTGGGCCGTAAGACCACCTGCCGTAATAACCACCTCGTTCAAGGATAATTCGTCGGGCTCCATTTTGACATTAAGCATGCTGGACGCAGAGGAAATTTTAATGCTCTGGTTCTGAAAACCTACAAAAGAAAATAGTAGTGTCTGGCCTGGAAGAGCCTGTATGGCATATTCGCCTTTTTCATCCGTGAGCGTTCCGGACTGGCTTCCGGCAATTCTGACTGTCACACCCGGGAGCGAGGAACTGTCGGCTTTTGATATGACTTTGCCGGTTATTTCCCTGGTTTGAGCATGAACGGCGTGGGAGATCAATAGGCCAACCGCCAGAAGTAGTAGTTGTCGTTTCATCAAAGTCAGGTTTGTAGGTGGAAGGGCTTTCGAAAAACCTTATGACTCTGAATTTACAATCATTGAATGCGAATATCGGACATGTATCCAGCCTCCGGCAGGGCTGGACTTTTAACCGGTATACTATCTCTGAAGGGGTTTTGATTAATACAAAAACAGAAAGGCGGACCGAAGCCCGCCTTTCTGCATATTCCTGGTTGGATATCAGAATTTATCCCACCATAATTTGGTCGTAGCGAGGTCGCCGCCGATAGCATCTGCCGCAGCGCTGCGGTTAGCACCGTTGAGGGTTTGTTCGTTGATCGGATAGATCATACGAACAGGGATCGCTAGCCCTGCCGGTGCATTACCACCGGTTGGAGGAGAAAGTTTTGGAGCATCAAGTCTTCTCCATTCGATCCAAGACTCCCAGCCACGGTTGTACAGAGCGATCCATTTCTGGAAGCCAATTTTGTCCTTGTAGGTACCGGGAGCAGTGGCGTAGGCTATTTTCGGCTGTGCCAGATAAGTAGTTGCTTCCGCCGCAGTTCCACCCCAGTAGACGATCGAAGCCGTCACCGCATTGTTATAGTAGCTAGCTGCACTGCCGGTGATAAATCCCCTTTCGACAGCTTCTGCCAACAGGAACTGAACTTCCGAATAATCCAGGAACAGACCCTCGAGAGTAGGAGCTATCACTTTGTCGGAAACGTGCGAGAAGTTGGTGTATGCATTGGCAAATCCATAGTTCCCACCAACATAAGCACCATTTTGCAACGTGAAGAAATCATCTCTTCGTGGATCGCTAAACTCGTTCATTGGGTTAACCAATGTCGCAGCGGGAATGAAATCCTGACGCGTTGTGAACAAGATGTTCAGGTTAGCCGAAGTCGGGTTTTGGTTTGGAGGGGTCGCGATGTAAGGGAAAGCAGCTTTGTCCGCAATTGACGTGAATACATTCGGAGCAGCAGCAGCAACCAGTGCTTTTGCCTTGGCCTCGTCTGAATCTGCAATAATCATGGCCAGTTTCAGTTTCAGCGAGTTTCCGAATTTCAACCATTTGCTCATGTCGCCATTGTAAATCACGTCGCCACCGCCGGCGAAACCGCTTGTGGTAGTGGTGATGGTAGGCAACACGGCATCCAGGCGTGTTAGCAGCGCATCGTACACAGTTTTTGCGTCGTCATACTTTGGAAGCGGGTTTTCCGGGTTCATCGACTCGGTGTAAGGGATATTTCCGAAAGTGTTTACCAACGCAGCCCAGCTCATGATCTCCATGATTTCGATAGAGGCTAGTTGATTAGCCTTCATTTTCGCTTCGAGGAGGTTGTCCGAATTCAGTAGTCTTTTGGACTCGTTCAGATCGGAGATAACGTCGCGGTAGATCGCTTGCCAGAAACCTTGCGGGATCGTACGCGCTGTTACGTTGTAGCGCGGTTCATCCAGGTAAGTAGTGGTTGACCAGTGCTGTACGTATAAACGGTAGTTGTTCAAGTTAACGCTCGGCGTCGTGACGATATCCGCCAAGCCTTTCAGCGCGTTGGTGAAAAGGGTGACCGGGGGGACCACAGTAGCCTTCTTTTCGTTGATGTTGTAGTCATCCAGGCTGTCTACGCAGGATGTCATTAACACGATTGGTAGTATAAATGGAATTAATTTTTTCATATCGATGATTAGAAGCGGAATCTTACGTTGAAACCATAGTTTTTAACTGCGGGATAAGCACCCGTCTGGTAGCCGCCTGCACCTGCCAGCAAGCCTGAGCCAAGGCCTTCTTCCGGATCGGCGTACTTCATGTTTTTGTGGATAATCCAAAGGTTGCGTCCGATCAATGAAAGATCGATTTCTTTGAATGCTCTCAGTTTGCCTACGATAGATTGCGGTAGAGCGAATGTGAGGGATACTTCTCTCAGTTTCACGTAGCTACCATCGTAAATGTACATTGCTCTCGGAGGGTTTGCAGGATAACCGTACGCGGTGTTTCCGTTACCATCGCTATTGGCTGCATACACCGTGTTAGGAGAGCCGTCTGCTTGTACTCCAGGGAACAACACGCCACCACCGTTCGCAACAGGGTCACGTTTTGGATTACCTTTGTCGTTCAGGCCGGCAGTTTCGGGATACATACCGGTTCCTTCTCCGTACCATTGGTCAAGTGACCAGATATCACCACCATGGCGCACGTCGATCAAAAAGCTCAATGCGATCCCTTTGTATTTCAATGTGTTGCTCAAACCACCAATCCAGTCCGGGTTAGGGTCACCGATGATCTCAGCTGAGCTGGAAGAAGCCTGGTACATACCGTTGGCTTTCACAATTTTCTGTCCGTTTTCGTGGTAAACGAAGTTGGTACCGCGGATCAGACCAAAAGGCAGACCTTCAATAGAGCCGTCTGAATTTTTCTTGAATGCAGCATTCAATGTCACACCACCTTGCAATGAAGCGATCTGAACATTTTGTACGTCTCCGTAAAGTGAAACGACCTTGTTACGGTTTCTTGCGAAGTTTGCGTTGATTGTCCACTCGAAGTCTCCTGTACGGATCGGTGTAATGAATGCGGAAATTTCAACCCCCTGGTTTTGGACCTCTCCGGAGTTTACATAACGCTGTGTGTAGCCGGTCGCGGCAGTCACGTCAACAGGGATGATCTGGTCGAGTGTGCGAGATTTATAATAAGTTACGTCAAATCCGAGACGCTCCTGCAGAAAGCCCATTTGAAGGGTCAACTCGACGTTTTTGGTTCTCTCCGATTTCAGGTTTGAGTTGTTCTTAATATTTGGAAGCGAGAAATAGGGGATAGAGCCCAGCGCGGTAGGTTTGTCGTAAATATCCATTACTGCACCAAATGGCGCATCGTTTCCTACCTCGGCATAGTTGGCACTAATCTTACCTGTACTCATCCAGTTGGCGTTCGCTTTCAGGCCTGGAAGTTCAGAGAAAACAAAGTTTGCACCTACCGATGGGTAAAAGTAGGTATTGTTGTTCAACGGCAGGGTTGTCGACTTGTCCTGACGGGCAGTCAGCTCGAGATTTACCAATTCTTTAAAGCCGAATGAAGCCTGCGCATACAAGCCGTCCACACCAATGCGGCGATAGATTTCGGTAGGAGGTTCTATCGGGTTTTTAGAGTTTTCGAGAGAGAACAAACCTGGAACTACCAAGCCGCCGTTTGTGCTGGCGCGGATCGACGTTTCTTTCGATCTTCTCATGCTTCCACCTACCAAACCGTTAAAATGGATGTCCTTGGTAATGTTTTTTCTGAAGTTGAAAATCAGGTCGAGATTGGTTTCGTTAAATGAGCGGTTGTAGCGGATGTACTGGCCGGGAGCCTGGCTACCCACAGCAATGCGTTCCTCCTGCATGTCCGAGGTTCCGTTGTACCCGAAACGTCCAGTAAAGTCAACCCAGGGAGCGATTTTGTATGTAGCAGTCGTGTATCCAAAGAAGTTGTCACGGCTGTCGTTCGAGAAGTTCTCGTAACGTGACCAGTATGGGTTGTCCGCGTAGATCGGGTAGTTGGTTGCAAATGGTCTGTTCGGGTAAGCCCAGTTCCAGGTAACGTTTTGTTTGTTGCGGAAATAGGAGTCTCTCAGTTCAAGAACATCTACGTTGGTCTGGAACCACTGGCGGAATGCCTGGTTAGGGTTTTTGCCGCTGTAACCAGTTCCGAAACGGCCCAGGCCTTTTACCTGTGAGTAGTTCACATTTGCGCCGACAGTCAGTTTTTTGTTCAGGTCGTAAGTCGCCGAGAGGTTGAAAAGGTTTTTGCCGATTTTACTATTTGGCAGCACGCCTTTTTCATCGTTGCGTGAATAACCGATTTTGAAGGTGGAGTTGTCGCTGCCACCTGTGATATTGATGCTTTGCAGCGAATTTACCCCGGTTTGGTAAAACTTATCGGGGCCGTTTTGAGCGCCAACCCAGGGACGAGCCTGTTGATAGTAAGGCGAAGAAGGATCAATGGCGTTCCATTGATATACTAACAGGTTTGGATCGAATTTGGGGCCGAATGAGGCGTCCGCATCAAATGCTGCCACAGGATGTTCTCCTGATCCTAGGTCTGACGGATCGTAGAAGTCGGTTGCACCGCCATAACCTGCACCATATTCCTTTTGGTATTTCACGTAAGTAGATTTGTCGATCCTACCCCATGTAACACCGCTGTTGACGGTTACATCGAAGCTATTTTTACGTCCCTGCTTAGTTTTGATCAGGATTACGCCGTTGGCAGCGCGCGATCCGTAAAGTGCAGTTGCCGCGGCGCCTTTCAATACAGTGATTTCCGCGATATTGTCCGGGTTAATGTCCGCAGCAGCGTTGCCGTAGTCGGTTCCGGTTCTGCCGGTTTGCTGATCGTTGGTGTTAGTGTTTGCATTGGAAACCGGAATTCCATCGATCACATACAGGGCCTGGTTGTTACCAGTGATAGATTTGTAGCCACGGATAATGGTGCTCGTAGAACCGCCCATTGTATTGCTGGCTTTGATCTGCAAACCCGCTACCTTACCGGCAAGCGCATTCATCATGTTGGGGTTCCGGCCCTTTGTTAATTGTTCTGCCGTCACTTGTTGCGCAGCATACACAAGTTCATTTCGTTTTTTCTCCTGACCAAGCGCGGTCACGACCACTTCCTGCAGCTGACTGACATCACTTTTCAGCACAACGTCCACCACTGACTGTCGGTTTACAACTACCTCTTGTGTTTGAAAGCCGATAAAACTGAATACTAACGTGGCACCGGAATTCGCTGAAATAGTATACTCGCCCTTTGAATCGGACGTAGTACCGCGAGTAGTACCTTTCAAAGAAATGTTAACGCCCGGAAGTATCGAGCCGTCGTCTGCGGTGACCTTGCCGGTCACGGCGAGATCTTGGGCATGCAGCTGCGACATTAATAGCAGCAGACACCCCATTAAGGAGCATAAAGTCTTCCTCATAAATTAGTTTTAAAGTTAGGTTTGTTATGTAAACATACTGTTGCAAAAATAACTATTAGTTTAACCATTACAACCATTTCATTGCGAAACTTCAAAATTTACTTTGGCGAGACGGGGACATTGGGAGAATTTTCTATGTAGAAATCGTGATTTTTTGCAATTTTTTCAAATGTGGTAATTTTTCAAAAAGACGCTTGATTTTAAGTAATTGTTAACTACCACCCCTTTTTTTTGAGGATTTTACATTTATCTGGGGCAAACATGCCAAATGGTGTTAATATGCGGGCAAAAGGTACGGTAGGTATATACGCTGTGTTTTGAAAGAATGAATCTAAATAAAGTTGCGGCGAGAAATAAAGCGAATTAACAATGCCCCTGTACCGGGGAGTTTTTGGTAAATATTTGTATTTTTTTAATATTGTTTGTACATTAATATAATTTTTTTCGGCCTCCAAACCGGCTCATTTGAGGCCGGAAATCGCACCTGCCGTAGCACGCCACTTTCAGCAATTGTTTGAATTGTTTGAAAATCATCTAAGGAAAGAGGGGAGGCGTTGCAATTTTGGTTGCCAATGTGGCGAAAGTGTGAAGTTCTAATAAATACGTTTGAGAAGGTGTTTTGCTGCTTCCTGCTAACAAACTGACAATGAAATTGGGTTTATGCCAAATTATATTCTGGGCATTGATTTGCACGGCATTGTAATTGATTGAAACAACGATTAGTTTTGTAACCTTGACGCAATTAATGTCCTATTTAAACAAACTTTAAATCCTTTGTATGAGAAAGACTCTACTGTTTCTATTCTTAGGGTGCTTATTGATTCCTGGCTGGCAGGCATTTGCCCAGGATAAACAAGTATCGGGAGTTGTGACCGCAGATGACGGAAGCGTGCTGCCCGGTGTAAACATCACCCTAAAAGGTACAACCAGAGGTATCACAACCGATATCGACGGGAAGTACACCATTTCGGCCCCTTCTTCCGGAACACTCGTGTTCTCGTTTGTAGGTTATGTGAGCCAAAGCATTGTGGTTGGTTCCAAATCGACGATCAACGTTACGCTGGCAGCCGATGCCCAGCAACTTGGTGAGGTTGTCGTAACCGCACTCGGTATTTCGCGCGAGCGCAAATCACTCGGATATAGTACCGCCACCATTTCCAATACTTCGATTACCGAAGCCCGTAACACCAGCCCGCTCGATGCGCTCAACGCCCGTGTGCCTGGTCTGTCGGTCAATACCGCTTCGGGAGCACCGGGTGCGTCGACGGTCCTGAACATCCGCGGTTTCAACTCTGTGACTGGTAACAACCAGCCGCTGTTCGTCATCGACGGTGTGCCGATGAACAACCGTGGTAATACTTCATCGACCAATGCGCAGAACAGCAACGACGATTTCAACCGTTCGATGGACTTCGGTAACCAGATGAACGATATCAACCCTAACGAGATCGAAAGCATTACCGTCCTGAAAGGTATTTCGGCATCCGCCTTGTACGGAAGCCGTGCCGCTAACGGTGCGATTTTGATCACGACCAAGAGAGGTAAGTCGGGCAGGACACAGGTTGATATTTCATCTTCCTTTGCACAATCGCAGGTTCTGCGTGTTCCACACCTGCAAAATACTTATGGTCAGGGATGGAGCGGCTTGTTCGACCCTATCGAGAACGGTTCATGGGGACCTAAACTGGATGGGAAAACACGTCTTTGGGGTAATGTTGTCGATAATTCCCAAATGCTGAAACCTTTCTCGGCACAGGAAGACAACCTCAAAGATTTCTTCGACAAAGGTTATGAGTGGAACAACAGCATTGCCGTTTCGGGTGGCACAGAAACTGCCAACTATCGTGTGGCATATTCCAATGCAACGGCCGACGGGGTAGTACCTACCAATGCTGACTCATATAAACGTAACACGTTGAGCCTTAATGGCGGTCTGAAACTGGATAAGTTCTCTGTGAACTCCAACATCAACTATGTACATAAAAATCAGAAGGCAGTAGCAACCGGCCAGGGCGACGATGCCGGCGGTGGTAAAGTAGTGTGGCAGGAGATCATCCAGATCCCGCGCGACCATTCGATCGTGGATTCGAAAGCATTGCTGGATCCGAGCAGTCCGTACTACAAGTTCATGACGCTGGATAATTACTTCACGCCTTACGCTCAGAACCCTTACTGGACATTGTACAACCAGGGTAACAACTACGACGAGGACCGCATTTTCGGTAATATCGAGTTCGGCTATCAGTTATTCAAAAACCTGGATGTGAAATACCGGGTGGGTGGCGACTATTCCGATGCATTCCAGAAAGACTGGGGTAATGTTGGGAAGATTTCCGATGGCACGCCAAACAGCACGGCTAATGATGTTTTTGGAAGTGTTTCGCAACTGGCAAGACAAAACCGTCAGTTCAACAGCGACCTGATCTTGAATTTCAAACACAATTTCGGGTCACGTTTCGATGTGCAGGCTTTCTTTGGGCATAACCTGAACGAGAGGACCGGACAAACCAACTTCGCGAAAGTTACGAACCTCGATCTTCCAGGGTTTTACAACCTTTCGAACAGCTCTGTGACACCCACTACATTTGCGACAACAAGCAAACGTCGCCTTGTGGGTATCTACGGTCAGGCCACGTTTGGTTTCGACAACTGGTTATACCTGACAGTGGGCGCTCGTAACGACTGGACCAGTACATTGCCAAAAGGTAAAAACTCTTACTTCTATCCAAGCGCGAGCATTAGCGCCGTGTTGTCGGACGTGTTCAAGCTGCCGGCGGAAATTCCTTTCGTGAAAGTACGTTTCGCGGCTGCATCAGCGGGTAACGACGCCGATCCTTATCAGGTATATTCAGTGTACGTGCCGGGCTCCGTTCGTGCGGGTGGTTTTGGTAATATCAACTTCCCATTCGGCGGTCTGAACGCTTATGAGGTTTCAAACAACCTTGGAAACCAGAATCTAAAACCTGAGATCTCGACCGAATATGAAGGGGGTCTTGAATTAGGCTTCTTCGGAAAACGAGTGGGTCTCGACCTGAGCTACTATAACAAGTTGACAAAAAACCAGATTATCAGCCTTGCACTTGAACCTGCGACAGGTGCTACCACTCAAACGGTCAACCTGGGTAGCGTAAGAAACAAAGGCGTTGAATTGGCATTGAACCTGATCCCTGTACGTACCGAGAAATTCGAATGGGGTGTGACCGTGAACTACAACAAGATCTGGAACGAAGTGGAATCGCTGGGTCTGGAAGGCGGACCTGGAAACATTCTGCTCAACAGCAGCTATAACGTAAAACTGCGTGCGGTGGTGGGCAAACCGTTGGGAGCTATCTACTCGCCTGACGTACAGCGTGATCCGAATGGGAACATTATCGTGAATGAAACAACCGGTTTGCCGTTGGTAAGCTCGGAAGAAACATACAGAGGTTCAATCAACCCGAACTATACGCTGGGTGTTTCAACTTACCTGGACTATAAAGGGTTCAAATTCAGCGCGAATGGTGACTACCGTAATGGCGGAGTGTTCTACTCTTATACCGCCCGTCTGAATTACTTCAACGGAAACGCCTACATGACCCAATACAACGATCGCGAGCCGTTTGTCGTGCCGGGTTCGGTAGTCAAAACCGGCGATAATACTTATGCAGCCAACACGGTTCCGGTATCCCGCGCAGACGTTTTTACTTACTATGGCGGATCGACATCGGCTAATGAATACAACCACGTATTGCCGAAAACATTCTTCAAACTGAGAAATGTGTCGCTCACCTATTCTGTACCTAAGAAGGCATTGGAAAAACTGCCGGTTAGAGGTGCATCCGTGGGTGTTTTTGGCCGTAACCTGGTTTTGTGGACGCCTAAGGGCAACCACGTAGTAGATCCCGAAGCCAACACGTTCGGAACCAGCCTGAAAAACCTCTATGGTGAATTCGCAGCCGGTCCTTCTACCGCAACGTACGGCGTTCAGTTAAATCTATCATTCTAATTAGGATTCAAATGAAAGGTATTATAAAAAACAGTGTTCTGCTGCTTGCGGCGCTTTCACTCGGCTCCTGCAATGACTGGCTGGATGTAAACGAAGATCCCAACAACCCGACCAACGTAGCACCGGAATTCGTGTTGCCGGCCGCGCAGGCTTCAGTGCTTGGTATTGTTGGCGGAGATTTTGCCATTATCGGCGGGCTTTGGTCGCAACATTGGACACAATCCAATGCAAGTAACCAATATCGTGGCATCGATTCCTACGACCTCCAACCGTCCGACTACAATACCGCATGGACGGAATTATATGCCGGCGGTTTGAACGATTTCGAAGACGTGAAGAACAAGGCAACAGCATCCGGCAACAACAACATGGTGCTGCAGGCGGTGGCCGTACAATCTTATGGTTTTCAAATGCTGGCCGACTGGTTCGATAAAATTCCTCTGACCGAAGCGTTACAGGTAGAAACCATCAAAGCGCCGAAATACGATGACGGTCCGGCCGTTTACGCAGAATTGCTGAAAAGACTCGACGCCGCCGTGGCACTCGATTTCAACAACGGCAAATCAACGGCAGTTGCCTCTGACCTCGTTTTTGGGGGAATGAGCGCGGAGAATCAGATCGATCACTGGAAACGTTTCGCGAACACGTTGAAGCTGAAAATGTATCTGCGTCAGACCGCAAGCCCTAACTCCGCTCAGGCTATCGCAGCTATCAAAGCAATGCTTGATGCGAACACGCCATTGCTGGAAGACGATGCGGCGGTTACCAAGTTTGTAGATGAACCCAACCGTAGCAACCCATTGTACGAGAACAACGTACGTCAGTTGAATACGGGAACAAACCTGCGTTTGAGCCGTACGCTTCAAACGTATTTGCAGGCAAACGGGGATGATGCGAGGCTTGCCGCTTACTTCACACCGGGCACCGGAGGCCAGGCTGGCCTGGAACAAGGCGATTTCCTCAGTGGGGTCGGCGTGAATGTGCCTAGCGTAGCCAAAATGACCGCTACTGATCCATTCTATTTTTTCAGTATTGATGAAGTTTATTTCATGCTCTCGGAAGCTTATTTGCGAATCGGAAACGATGCGAAGGCGAAAGAATTCTATGACAAGGCGGTAGCTGCTGCATACGCAAAATTCAATATTGCGTTTGATGCCAAGAAGATCGCAAAAGGCGGCGCCTACGAATATCCATCAACGGGTAACATGGAGGCTAAACTGAAAGCCATCATTTATCAAAAATGGGTTGCCATGTTCCGCCAGGGATACGAGTCCTTCTGGGACCAGGCACGTACCGGCTATCCTGAGAAATCGCCAGTGGCTACGACCAATGCGAGCTACGTTCCCGGACAATGGACAGTTGCCGCGAAATCCGTATTGGAAAAAGGTGCACTGCCTAAGCGCATTCCTTACACCTCGGCTTCTCGGGATGGTAATGTGAATACGCCGGCGTTGACACCGTTAACTGCCAAAGTTTGGTGGATGAAATAATCAAAGGTCATTGATAACTGATATTATGAAAAGAGGATTTAAACTAATAATCATAGCCTTGACCTTGTTTGCAGCGTTTTCGTGCGAAGAAGATAAGGTGACGGAAGGCATTTCGACCATTACTTTTTACCCCATCATCACGCTGAAAGGCGAGCAATGGAATGTGGTAAAAGTAGGTGGTTCGTTTACGGACCCGGGTGCCGGTGCCAAGGAAGGGGATAAGGACATCGAGGTGAAAGTAACCGGAACGGTGGATACTAAAACGCCGGGCGTTTATACGATTCAATATGATGCGGTGAACAAGGATGGCTATTCGTCGACGGAATACCGCTACGTAGGGGTTATTTCGAACGCTGCGTGGGGTGTAGACATTTCTGGTTCTTACAAACGTAATGCAGGTGCTTTCGGGGTTTCCACCGTGACAAAAGTGGCGGATAACCTGTACAAGTCGAACAACGTCGGTGGCGTAGCAGTCCCGTCTCCCGGCGATGCGGTTTACTTTTATTATTTCGATAAAGGCAAACTAGGCGTTCCTTACCAGCTGACACCGGGTAATGCATTTGAATGTACCAATGCAACAATCAAAGAAGGGGTGTCTTACAGTTGGGTGGTAATCAACCCGGGCTTCGGTACAGCGCTTCGTGTTTTTGAAAAACAATAAAATTGACGTTATGAAATATATAAAGTATTCTCTGATATTATTGGTTTTTGGTCTTCTCTCCTGCGATTTGGGTAGTGAGCCAACCATAGAAGGAACCAAGTTGAAGGCAATGTGTGGTGAGTGGTGGATCAGTATTTTGGTCGACGGTGAAGATATTGGCGCCGGATTCCATCTCGTTACCACCTCAAATACGGCAGCGAACAACGAAACCGATTTGATTCTTGACGACCATGAAACATGGCCTGCTAAAATCATGACGAAAGTAAATCTTCCCGCTATGACTTTCGATCCTGCAAAGGATCTTGCAAATGCGTATAGCGACAAGATAAAAGTGTCGGTTATTGAAGGTAAAATTCTCAAAGGAGCGGCCACTACACCCGGTGGAAATAAAACAGACTCACTCTATGTGAAGTTCGAGTTTTCCGACGACCCCGGCGTTCAGTATGAATACGCGGGCTACCGCCGTACCGGTTTCCGCGAGGACGAGCATTGATTTCAAATACTTGCAGACATAAGGCCTTATCCGTCATGGGTAAGGCCTTTTTTATTTCGGGAGAAAAAGATTGAAATGCGGTTTGGCAAGTGGTACACTGACGATTCAGGTTTGGAACCCTAGAATTTCTTTCCGATCTTGAAAAATCTGGTTCTTTAACAACACAATATGACAACTCCTTTTACTCGCAAGACTTCAAACAAAATCTTCCGGATGTCAGCAGCGGTCCTGATTTCGGTTATCACCGGATCGTCGGTTTCTGCACAATCTTCATTGGCAAAGGCTATCGATCAGAAAGCACCGGCATTGGAAAAGAAACTAATAGAATGGCGCCGCGACTTTCACCAGAACCCCGAGCTAGGCAACCGGGAATTCAAAACGGCGGAGAAAGTGGCGAACCATTTGAAACAGCTGGGCATTGAAGTAAAGACCGGCGTTGCGCATACCGGCGTGGTCGGTATACTGAAAGGTGGCAAGCCGGGGCCCGTGGTGGCTTTGCGGGCTGATATGGACGGCTTGCCGGTTGCCGAGCGGGTGGATGTCCCGTTTAAATCGAAAGTTACAACGGAATATAAGGGTCAAACTACGGGCGTAATGCATGCGTGCGGGCACGATACGCATGTAGCGATACTCATGGGCGTGGCAGAGGTACTGGCATCGATGAAGAACGAGCTTCCGGGAACGATCAAATTTATATTTCAACCCGCCGAAGAAGGCGCTCCGGAAGGCGAGGAGGGAGGGGCTGAGCTGATGGTGAAGGAAGGGGTCCTGGAAAATCCAAAGGTCGATGCGATTTTCGGACTCCATATCGACTCTCAGATCGAAGTAGGTAAGATGGCTTACCGCCCTGGCGCGACAATGGCTGCCGTGGATTTTTTTAGTATTGATGTCAAAGGAAAGCAGACGCACGGTGCCTACCCGTGGTCGGGCGTAGATCCGATCGTGACTTCCGCACAGATCGTGAATGCATTGCAAACGATTGTGAGCCGTAACCTGAACCTCACACAGGCGCCCGCAGTGGTGACGATTGGAGCCATTCACGGCGGGGTACGTCAGAATATCATTCCGGAGTCGGTCAAAATGATCGGTACCATCCGGACTTTCGATGAAACAATGCATTCGTATGTGCACAAGCGTCTCAATGAAATCTCGTCCAACATTGCGGAGAGCGCCGGTGCAACCGCGTCGGTCGATATCGACGTTATGTATCCGGTTACTGTCAACGACGAGCCGCTTACCGCTAAAATGATCGGAACACTGGAAAATGTGGCAGGAAAAGAGAATGTAAATGTCATTCCGGTCAAAACCGGAGCGGAGGATTTCGCCTTTTACCAACAGAAGGTTCCTGGTTTCTTCTTCTTTTTAGGAGGTATGCCAAAGGGTAAAAGTGTTGCAGAAGCCGCGCCACATCATACTCCCGATTTCTATGTCGACGAAGGCAGCCTCGTGCTCGGCGTACGCTCTATTGCCCGCCTTGCGACCGACTATCTCGAAAAAGCGAAAGTGAAATAGTATTACTCGGGAATGTTCTTCCTGACCTGGTCGAATAGCAGGTTCGGGAAGAACCTTTTGAGATAAATAGCGGCAACTTCTTTGAACCCGCCGATATAGATTTCCTTTTTGTCCTTTCTGACAGCGTCCAGTATCTTTTCTGCGCAAACGTCGGCCGGAATGCCTTTGGCCTGGTTGCTGTCCATTTTGCCGAATTTGTCGCCCGACGCATTCAACGCATTCAACGAAATGTTCGTGCGGATGTAGCCGGGACAAATGGTAGTCACTTTGATATGATGCTGATAGCCTTCGGCGCGCAGTGAATCATAAAAGCCCTGCAAGGCATGTTTGGCGGCATTATAGCCCGAGCGCATAATGGTACCGATTTTCCCCGCTACGCTGCTCATCACAATGAAATGCCCCGATTGGCGCGCGATCATATGCGGCAACACCGCCTTGGTAAGCGCAACCGTGCTGAAAAAGTTGACATTCATCAGGCTCTGATATACTTCCAGATCGGTGTCATGGATGTACGAACGCTGACTTACGCCAGCATTGTGGACCATCACATCAATCTGCCCGAAATGCGCGATCACTTTATCGGCAGCCGGCCCGGCCTGGTCGAACTGGGTGACGTCCAGCGGAAGGACGAGTACATCTGCGTCGGGCAGTGCCGTTTGTTGTTTTACCCGTTCCAGTTCCTCACCGCGACGGGCGGTTAGCACCAGTTTCGCCCCTTCTTTGGCAAATGCCATGGTCAATGCCTCGCCGATGCCCGAGGATGCACCCGTGATCCAGACGACCTTGTCCTTGAAGTTTGTCATATCTTTTAACTATTCAGCCGTGGAGGTTGATAAAAAACGGAGTTGCACAGCATGCTCCGACACGCTCAATGCAGCCTGCATGCCCACGCCCATTGCACGGTTATCGCCGACGTGGCCCACCGGGAAGTTGTAGCATACCGGATACCCGAACCCAGCCACATGCTCAGCGATAATCTCATAAGAGTCCTTCCCGAATGTCGGACTGTTATTGTCCTTCATGTCTGTAAACTGCCCCACGATTAACCCGGCCAGCTTATCGAGTTTGCCCGATCGTTTCAGCTGGATCATCATCCGGTCGAGGTTGTACAGGTATTCATTGATATCCTCGATAAAAAGGATTTTCCCGTCGGTATCGGTCTCCGTTTCCGATCCGATCATGTGCGCGAGCAGGCAAAGGTTTCCGCCAACAACCTGCGCTGTGGCATTTCCGAAGCGGTTTAGTGGATGTGTCGGCACCTCATAAGCAGGTAAATCTCCAAAAAGCATCTGTCGGAGTGATTCCGCCGCCACTTCCGCGC
Organism: Dyadobacter sp. OTU695; assembly: GCF_038440355.1. Lineage (NCBI taxonomy): Bacteria > Pseudomonadati > Bacteroidota > Cytophagia > Cytophagales > Spirosomataceae > Dyadobacter > Dyadobacter sp. OTU695. The sequence goes on from NZ_JASATN010000001.1 coordinate 414,270, forward strand.
CTGCACAAGTAATGGTTTTAGCCATCGGCGCATGAATGCTTGCATAGCCGAGTTGGAAAGTTCTGGCAAGAAAGGCCGTCAAATCGCTGAAACCGACGATCCATTTCGGATTTTTGAGAAATTGATCAAAATTAAGCCTGTCGACGATCCTCGAACAGCCATACCCGCCGCGGGCAGCGATTATGGCTTTAATGGAAGGATCATCAAGCATTTGCTGCACATCAGCCAGCCGGTCCTCATCAGAAGCCGAAAATTGATTAAAAGAAGTTCTTAAAGTTTGCCCTTCCGCCACTTCCAGGCCCCATTGTTCCGCAAACAACTTAATGCCGGGGATTACATCCTCATACTTCACAATACTCGCCGGAGCCACCACCCCGACACGGTCACCGGGTTTCAAAAATGCAGGAAACTGGATTGAATTCATTCAGATTAATATGCAGTGCTAAACAAAAATCACATCCTGCACGAGGTTGCTGCCCATTTCGCGGTTGATGAGCTCGATGATCTTAGCTTTCGCGCGGAAAAGTTCGTTGCGCAGTGGCGCGGATTCGATTTGCAGGAACAGGGTGCCGTCTTTGATATACACTTTCTTGGTGCGGGAAGCAATGGCCGAACCCATGATCTTGTCCCAATGCGCAACCACGTAGGATTGGTCGAAACGGTTACGAAGCTTGTACCTGTCGAGCATTTGATCAATAGCTTCCTTCAACGGCGTGATTCCGGGCCGTCGCGACGCTTTTTCCTTGTCAAATCGATAGTACATAATATAACCTTGTTCGTGAATTACAAAGGTAGCAAGTTCGGAGTTCGGCGCGAGTAACCCGGGTTACTTTTTTAAAAACTGCTCATAAACCACGTCCATAATCGACGTCCGGATATTCATCGTAGAAATCTTATTGTTCTCACGCGTCGGGTACACCCGGTTCGACAAAAAGACATAATTCAGTCCCCACGCAGGATCCGCCCAGGTCATAATGCCCGTGTAACCTGTATGCCCGAAGCTCGATGGGCTCGCATACCTCGGCGCATTGCCGGTATATTTGAAAGTCGGCTTGTCAAACCCGATACCGCGACGGCTTCCCTCTTCCGGGTATTGGTACCGCGTAAATTCGATCAGCGCGTCTTTACTCAGCAGTTGCTGCCCGCCGTAGTAGCCATCTTGTAAATACATTTGCCATACTTTCATCACATCATTGGAAGTACCGAAAAGGCCGGCATGGCCGCTCAGCCCGCCCAGCATTGCTGCCGCTTCGTCATGCACCTGGCCGTGCAGCTGCGTCATGCGGAAGAACGTGTCGCGCTCGGTTGGTACGATGTCGTCCAGTTTGTAGAAGCGTTTTGGATTAAAAGTAAGCGTATTAGCGCCGAGTTTGTGGTAATAATGGTTTTTGACATAATCTTCAAAATTTTCACCGCTCAACCGCTTGACAATCTGCGGATAAAGAATGAATGAAAGGTCACTGTAAACATAGCCTTCCTTTTCATTCAGAGGAGAATCGCGGATCGATTTGAATATCGTTTTGTCGTAATTCTTGAAAATAAACAGGCTGTCACCCACCACCGAAGTCGGGTAGCGTTTTGATTGCTTCGTGCTGAACGTCTTCTTTTTCCAACTGCCGTCGGGCTTTTGTGCTTCTTTCCAAAGTACGATGAATGCTTTCAGGCGGGCACTGTGCGTGAGCACACGGCGCCATTGCAGATCTGCTTTGTTGGAACCCTCGAAATCGGGCAGGTAATCCTTCATCGTCGCATCCAGATCGAACTTTTTCTCGTCCCAAAGGCTCATCAATGCAAGTGTGGAGGCTGTAATTTTGGTGACCGAGGCGAGGTCGTACAAATCTGTTAACTTTACTGGGTGATTGCCCTCGTAGGTATGTTTTCCGTACGCTTTCCGGAAAAACACTTTGCCGTCTTTAGCCAGCTGCACGACGCAGCCCGGAGTAGCCTTTTGCGTCACCGCCGCATTGGCAATGGAATCTATTTTAAAGGTAATAACCTTCGAATCCAGCCCAAGCTCTTCCGGAATAGTGTATTTCAACCGGCCCAGCGCCGGAGTCTGGATGCCCGCATTGTAAGGATATTGCGCATTGACAGTCACCGGCAGCTTGCCCAGCGCCGGAATGGCACCGAAAATCAGCTGGGCCGACAAATCCTGTGTGTAAGGCGTGAGCTGGTAGGCCATTACCAAAGCTTTTGCATCGTCGGTTTTGGGTATTTTGTTCAGAGCATAGGGATTCCCAAAAACGGATACCACTGCTTTTTTGGTCGCGATCAGTTCCTGTAAAACGGTGCTCATAGGCTCGGTAAGGCCATAGTTGGCCCGCGGGGAAATGCTGCTTAAATGCACACCCACCAGGAGCAGGTTGTAAGCATTCAATTTCGAACGGACCGCTTCAATTTGCTCAGCCGTAGCCTTGGCGGGGATTTGGAAATGGTCGACGGTGGTGTACAGGCCTAATGTATTTTGAAAAGTAGTCACCGTATCGGCTCCAACAGAAATAGAGGCGATTTTCAGGGTATCCAGCTCGCGCAGCGGGAGAATACTGTTGTCATTTTTGAGTACCGTAAGAGCCTTTTCAGTGAGCAGACGGTTAGTCAGTTCGGCGGCTTTCGGATTGAGGTCTTCGTATAAATTATTCAGGTCAACCGGTTTGTAATGATTAAGGCCCACCCAGGCTTTGGCTTCCAGCACTTTGCGGCACCGGAAGTCTATCTCCGCCTGCGTTATCTTACCCTCTGCGATGCTCTTTTTGATTTCTGCAATGGATTTGTTCACATCTTCGGTAAATTCCAGCAGGTCCATGCCCGCTTCAAGTCCCATTGCATCGGCTTTGCCTTCGGGGAAATATTTGGTTACCCCCTTCATATTCATTGCATCGGAGTAAATCAGCCCCTCAAAACCCAGTTGGCTGCGCAGCAAATTGGTAACAATCGGTTTAGAGAGTGTGGAAGGCAGGTTGGGCGTTTTATCCAAAGCCGGAATGCTCAAATGCGCGATCATCATACCGCTCAGTCCGTTGTTGATAAGTACACGGAACGGGTAAAGTTCCAGTGAATCAATGCGTTGCGCTGAATGCGATATCAGCGGCAAGTCATAATGCGAATCGGTACCGGTATCGCCGTGGCCCGGGAAATGCTTGGCGCTCGTGAGCAGGCCATTGTCCTGCATCCCGCGCATGTAGGCAACCGCCTTTTCTGCCACCTTATATTTGTTTTCTCCAAATGACCGGAAGCTGATCACAGGATTATTCGGGTTGTTATTCACATCTGCGACCGGTGCAAAATTGATATGCATTCCCAGCCGTCGCGCCTGCTTTGCGAGCTGCGCGCCCATTTCATAAATGAGGTCGTTATTGCCCTGAATGGCGCCAAGCGTCATCTGGTAAGGATAGCGAACGGTACTGTCGATCCGCATTGCCAGGCCAAACTCCGCGTCCATCGCCACAAGCAACGGTACTTTCGAAATCGATTGATAGTAGTTGGTAAGCCGCGCCTGAGGCACTGGTCCGCCTTGGAAAAACACGACGCCACCCACTTTATTTTCACGGATCAGTTTTTCAACCGCCGTCGGGCTGCTGGTTTTCGGGTCGATCAACGCCCGTTTGGTGTCCGACACAGCCGCGACCATGATGAGCTGGGCAATGCGTTCATCGGGTGTCAGCGTAGCAAAAACAGAATCGACCCATTGCCGGGAAGCGTTGGTTTTGTGTTGCAAAAAGCCGGGAGGCGTACTGATCTGGGCTTTTGTAGTAAATGCTGTTAGGAAAAGGAGAGTTAATAGGGCTAGGTGGTGTCTGGTCATTGGGGTTGCGAAACGTATGCTGGTACTATTATTTATTCATTTACTGATTTTAAAACTCTTTCAATGAGGCTTGGCTTGATTCAAAAACCGCATTAATTAACTAGTATTTCGATCACCGGCTTTACGGCATTTATATACTTTTTCTCCTTCGCTTCCGCCAGTGCACCCAAGGTCCCGATCACAGATAAACCCATCTGAGTAGCGACGGCCCGGCACTTTATTTCGTCAATCAAAAGTAAATCCGCACCCAGTTCTGTCGCGAGCACAATTGCTTCTGCCTCACCGGGATCAAGAACTTCGGTTAGCTCGTTCAAAAGAGAAGTACTTGGAACTTCTCTGATTTCGATCCAATCCAATTCAAGTTTATGCCGGAACTCGGCATATAAGTCCTGCAATTCCAGATATACTCAGTTCGGTATTGTTATCCGTTGATAGAGATTTTGGAGGACGTGTAAATATCCCGATTGCACAAGTCCGCTGATAACAGAGGTGCCACTTATTACGATCACTGGAAAGCTTTCTTAGAGTTTCCAGATCTGCTTCGAAGTCCTCGATATCATAATGCCAAGCAATTTTGCGTTTTCCGAGTTCTTGCTGGAAGCGAATACTACCCAACCCGGTCATGGTGCCGCCTTGGCCGACAGTAACTTTACCATCTTCGTACAGACGCACGGCGAGTTCGATTCTTAGTTCGTCATCCGTGAGCCCGGTGCTGTTGATTACATTATCATTGAGTTCCAGAAGCATATACCTTCGTGTTGAATTTTGCAATGAAGTCTAAGTAAATATACACAACGTTTCCCGTTCTCCCAGCAAAATGCCTAGAACAGCAGCCCCAGCAACAACCCGGCCAGAATGATCACATAGGAGGGGACCTTGCCAAATGCGACAACAATGAGTGTGGCGATGACGGTAATGACGGGCTGAATGTTCGTCATCATCGGCTGAAAGAGTGAGATCGCGGCGGCGATAGTGAGGCCGCAGCTGGCGGCGTGGATACCTTCGAGGGAGGCCCGGATGCCGCGGTAGCGTTTCAGCTGGTCCCAGAATGGGTAGGCGAAAAAGATGAAGAAGGTGCCGGGTAGAAAGATACCCGCTGTCGCCACAAATCCGCCGACGATCTGACCAAACCAGCCGTGCGTTTGCAGCGAAACACTTCCGACAAATGTGGCGATCGAAAATACAGGCCCCGGCACAACCTGCGTAAGTGCCATGCCCGCGAGGAACTCCTGTTCGGTGAGGTAATGTTTGAATTCGACGAATTCGTTGTAAAGAATGGGGATCAGGACCTGTCCGCCGCCGAATACGAGGCTGCCGTTCCGGTAAAAGTTCTCGAAGAGCCTTACCGGTAATGAGTTCGTGATCTTACCAATGATAGCAGCCGTGATTAATACTGAAATCCAGAAGATAATGGGCCGCCATTTGATGCGGATCTCGGCCTTTTCCATCTTCTCATGCTTCTTGAAATTGAGCGAGGACGCTACGCCCCCGCACACAATGAGCACGGGCGTCATGTAAGGCGACGGGTACATGTACGCTAGGATGGTCGAAATGACGAGGAAAGTCCAGCCCTGAGTGTTATGGATAACCTTCCTGGCAATGGAAGAAGCGCCATACATCAAAAATGCAACGGCCATAGGTCCCACAAACCGCGTGAAATCAAGCGAAATGGCATTACGTTCGAGGTAATGGATGCCGATGGCAGCGAGTGTCATCAGGATCATCGCCGGCAGCGACCATACCAGCAATGTCAAATAGGCGAGCGGCTGCCCGCCTATTTTAAGGCCGATGGCTGTGACTGTCTGCGTGGAACTTGGGCCGGGCAGGATGGAGCAAAGTGCCTGTAATTCAAGCAATTCTTCTTCTGTGACATACCTTCGCTTGTGTACCAGCCGCTCGATCATCATCATCAGGTGTACCTGCGGTCCTCCGAATGCCGTCAGCGACAACAAGAGGATGTCCATCAGGTAAATGATGTAACGAAAGCGGCGGATGGGTGGATAGGACAAGCTGAGGGTACTTTTATTTTTTCAAACCGAGCTCCCGTAAACGTTCATCGAGAAACTCCCCGGCAGTCATGTTGGTGTACAGCTTCGGATGTTCGGCGGTAATGCAGCTTTCGAGGCTGGTCAGGTCCATGTCGGCGCGGGGGTGCATGAAAAACGGAATGGAATAGCGCGACGTCCCCATTTTCTCGCGGGGCGGGTTTATTACCCGGTGAATGGTGGATTTGAGCTTGTGGTTCGTCAGCCGGTCGAGCATATCGCCCACATTCACGACGATTTGGTCGGGTAATGCGGTAATGGGGATCCATTGACCGTCGCGTCGGAGCACTTCGAGCCCTTCCGCGCTGGCGCCCATGAGCAGGGTAATGAGGTTGATATCGCCGTGCGCCGCCGCCCTTACCGCACCTTCCGGCACGAGCTCGGGGTTCGGAATAGGGAAATAATGCAGGGCACGCAGCAGGCTATCGCCGTTTTTGACTTTGTCTTCAAAATAATCCTCCGGCAGATCCAGGTAAATGGCGATGGCGCGGAGCAGCGTTTTGCCGGTATTTTCGAAGGTATGGTAAACTTCGAGGGTATACTTTTTAAAATCCGGGAATTCTTCCGGGAAGATGTTGGAAGGCATCTGGCCGATCGGCTCAGGTTGCCCTACATGATAAAATTCTTTCAAATCGGCTACTTTGAAACCTTTTGCAGTTTCTTTGCCTTTGCCAATGTAACCGCGCTGACCGAAAAGCTCAGGGAACTCGTACTTTTTTTTGACTTCGTCCGGTTGCGAGAAGAATATCTTTACATTTTCGTAAAGATCGTTACGCAGCGCGTCGCTTAACCCGTGATTTTTAATGGCTACAAAACCGATGTTGGTAAATGCCGCGCCCAGGTCTTTTACAAATTGCTGCTTGCGTTGGGCATCTCCCGATGTAAAATCGGCCAAATCGAGCGACGGGACTTCATTCAGTAGTGCTGGTTCCATGTTGATTGCTTTTTTTGATGCAAAGTAAAAAGTATCTTCAGACTTGACAAATATGCGGCCGCATCCTACATGCCGGTATAAAAATAGGAAGAAGAAACAGGAGATATTTGATAACTTTATTGGATACTCATTACATTTAAAGCCCGTTTTGGAGAAATGTTTTCGGGAAATATGCATTGAACTTTGAGTTATGACACATTCAGACCCGGACCATGATACCTGGCTACGCTTCATTTCCGGCGATTCCGATGCGTTTAGCGACCTTTACGACCAGTATGCCGACGAGCTGTACGCATTCGGAATGCGGTACAGCGCCGATCGTGACCTCGTGAAGGATTGCATTCACGATCTGTTTATCGATTTGCACGGGTACCGGAAAAACCTGGCACGGGAAGTCAATGTGAAATTCTACCTCCTGAAATCACTCCGCAGGAAGCTGCACCTGGCACACCGGAAATCGTCGATGCTGCGTTTCGACCGCTGGGACACGGAGGATTCGCTAGCCATCCACGCGTTTACGTTCAGCATAGAGCAGGAACTGATCACGGACGAAAAAGAGCGTGAAATCCTGCACTATCTTGCGGTGGAGATCAACCAGCTCCCCGATCGTCAGCGCGAGATCCTTTACCTCCGCTTCCACCAGGACCTCGATTACGACGAAATCGCCGCAATCATGCAGATTTCCGTTCCTACCTGCCGCACATTTGTTTACAGGGCACTCAAAGAGCTGCGCGGTAAGCTGGAATTTGGCGCTATCTTCTTGATAATGTGCTGTTAATAAAATATTTTCTGTTTTTAGTTAAAATAAATCCTTTCAGAAGTCTATATCTAATGCATGTTGTGCTCTTGTAGTTCAAACAAGTGCTTCCATGAAAAGAAAAAACAACAAGCAGGAGCCGTCGCCGGATCCGGGTCATCTGTCCGAAGAGGAGAGAATAGCCGGGGAGCGGGCGAAGCTGCTGTTTCAAACCCTCCGTAACGAAACATTCGCCCCGTCTGAAAAAGAGGTGCTCCGGAACCAGATAGAAGAATCTGTTTCGCAGAAAAAGCAAAAATCGTTCAGTACCTTCTGGATCGCGGCAGCGGCTTCGGTGACATTACTGTTACTGGCGGGCGTCGGCTACCTTGTTTTTTACGAGGATTCGGCACGTGCAATGCAGGAAGTGGCCTTTCGCGCGAAAGGCGCACCGGAAGAAACCCGCCTCATCCTCGCCGACGAACGTTCAGTGAGCTTGCGGAAAGAAAATTCGAGCGTAGAATATAAAAACGATGGTGCGCTCATTCAGGTTGACTCTTCATCAACAATTGGCCAGCAGGTGGCCGGGGATCAGCAATTTAATATGTTGATCGTCCCATACGGCAAGCGATCGGTGCTGACGCTTGCCGACGGGACGCGTATCTGGCTGAACTCCGGCTCGAAGCTGGTATACCCGTCGCGTTTCGACAAGCGCCTGCGTGAGGTTTACCTCGAAGGCCAGGCGTTTTTCTCTGTAACACATGCCGAAGACGTGCCGTTTTATGTGCATACCAAAGATATGGAGGTAAAAGTACTGGGGACGGAATTCGATGTAAGTGCTTATGATGACGATCCTTACACGGCAACAGTGCTGGCGAAGGGCAGTGTGGAACTCACCACCCAGCGGCAGGCATTGTTCGGATCGACAAAAACGAGGATCACGCCGGGCACGCGGGCGGTTTTCGACCAGGGGCGGGCAGCATTGCAAACGGAGCAAGTGGATGTGCGCGAATATGTTTCCTGGAAAGACGGCTACCTGATCCTGAACAGCGCGCCATTGACTGAGATCTTAAAGAAATTGTCGCGATACTACCGCGTCGATATTGTACTGAAACAACAGAAACTTGCGGGCGTGACATTTGGTGGTACACTCGACCTTCAGGAGGACATCCGCAGTACTCTGGAAGCGATTTCCGTGATCACATCACTCAATTTCAAACAGCAACCTAACGAAAGGAGGTACGTATTGGAGGAAAGCACTATCAAACCATAAAAAACGGGAAACGCGGCAACGTTTCCCGATCCTTCACACTTGCCGGCAAGCAAGTGATCTTTAAACCATTGTATTCACAAAAGTCCATTCAAATTTATGAAAAAATTTGACCAAAAAGGGTATTGCCCATTGGGAGAATTGCACCCATCAAAATTGCTGAGAATCATGAAACTAACAGTACTGCTGTTATGGGTCGCGATGATGAGCGTGCATGCAACGGGGTATTCCCAGAAAAGCCGGATGGATGTCAAAATCCGCAACGGAAATCTGGCTACACTGTTCAGGCAGATTCAGGAACAGACCAGTTACCGCATATTTTACAGGGATGACCATTTTTTGGGAAAGCAGGAGCCTACGCTTAACCTGAACCTTAAAAACGAAACTGTGCCGGCCATTCTGAATGCGGCGCTCAAAGGAACAGACCTGACGTATAAGGTAATAGGTAAGCAAATCGCGATTTACAAAAAGGAAGAAAATAACGGGCCCGGGCCCGTTCAGAACATCAGTATGCCGACCATGCCCGAGGTAGTGATCCGCGAGATCACCGGCACGATTACAGACGCGAAGGGTAACCCTTTGCCCGGAGCAACGGTGATTGTGAAAGGGACGGATAAGGGAACGTCGGCGGATGCGAGCGGGAAGTTTACCGTGGAAGCCGAGCAGGGGGATGTGCTGGTGGTTTCCTTTATTGGTTATCTCAAAAAGGAGCAACCGGTAGGCGCGCAAACGACGATCAGCATTCAGCTGGAAGAAGACCTGAATGGCCTCGAAGAGATCGTGATTGTAGGGTATGGCTCTCAGCGGAAGGCGACTATTACCGGTTCCATCGCGACCATTACCACCGAAGATTTGAAACAGAGCCCGACGGCGAGCATTACCAATGCCTTGGCGGGAAGGTTGCCAGGTTTGTTTGCTAACCAGTTCAGCGGCGGGGAGCCGGGTGTGGACCGGAGCGATATTTTCATCCGCGGGACGGCCACTTACGGAAACAAGGCGCCGATCGTGATCATCGACGGGCTGGAAAGGAGTATGGATTACCTCGCACCCTCCGAGATCGAGACATTTACCATTTTAAAAGATGCCTCAGCCACAGCGCCGTATGGTGTTCGCGGGGCCAACGGGGTGATCCTCATCACGACCCGGCGGGGAAAGGTGCAGGACAAGGCGACTGTGAATTTCAAGGCTTCTGTCGGGATCAACAAACCGGTGAAATTTCCAACTTACCTGGGCTCGGCTGACTACGCAATGCTGTATAATGAGGCAAGGAGAAACGACAACCCGGATGCCGACCCTGCGACGTTGAACCTCTTTTCGGAGCAGGCCATTGCCGATTTCCGTAAGGCAAAGGGTGATAACTCCGACGGGTTGGGCTACAACTGGAATTATTTCGATTATGCATTCAAACCGGGTGTGCAGCATGATTACAGTTTGTCTATTAGCGGTGGATCGTTGAGGGCCAGGTATTTCGTCCTGGCCAACTACTTCCAGCAGGATGGCAACTACAGGCACACGGATCTGACCGCTAATAATACGCAAGCTGTTTTCAAACGCTACAATTTCCGTTCGAACATCGATATCGACATTACGGACAACTTTTATGCGAAGCTGGACATCGGGGCCCGCATTACCGACCGTAATGCACCAGGTACCACGGCAAACCGCATTGTGGAAATGGCCAACACCCAGCCTTCCTATCTGCCGATCGTCGTGGAATCGAATGGGAACCCTGCCAACAAAGTGTACGAAGCGAATAACCCGCTCGGAATGCTGTATGGAGACCAGATTTACCGTTTCAATATCCTGGGAGAACTCAGCCGTACCGGTTTTTTGAACGACAAAAACACTTACCTGAACGGCTCTTTTTCGCTGGGACATAAGCTCAATTTCATTACGAAAGGGCTTTCCATCGAAGGAATGTTCTCCTATGACGCGGCTAATGGAGGCTGGATCCGCCGGGACGTGACGACCTACTCGGAAGGGTATCGCGAATACCCGGGCTATGCGACTTTCGTTCCGGTAGACGGTGCGGACGTGTTCCGGACGCCGGGGCATTACACCGGTGCATATAAGTCGGGCAACAAGTACGATATTGACCAGACGATCCGCAATGAGTTTGACCATAAGGATGCCGACAGCCGCTCCTATGTACAGGCCAAGCTGGATTATATGCGCAATTTCGGGCTGCACGACGTGTCGGGAATGGTACTTTTCAACCGGTCGAGACGCATTATCAACAACCAGGTTCCATTTAGCTATCAGGGCATAACAGCGCGTGCGACCTATGGTTACGACGACCGTTACCTGTTCGAGATGAATGCGGCCTATAATGGCTCGGAAAACTTTGCGAAAGGCAAACGGTACGGTTTCTTTCCTTCGGTTGCGGCAGGCTGGGTGGTTTCCCAAGAGAAGTTCATGACCGGTGCGCAAAGCTGGCTGAATAACCTGAAAATCAGAGGTTCATATGGATTGGTAGGAAGTGATAAGGTGCCTAATGACAGGCGGTTCATTTACCTTCAGTACTTTACCCGAAGGGACAATGACTACAATTTCGGTACGGATAATTTCGGCTCGGGTGCGGGCGGGTACTTGCAGGAAGGCGACCTCGCAAACCCTGACCTGACCTGGGAAAAGGCCAGAAAAGCCAATATTGGTATCGATGCGACTTTCCTGAAGCACCTTACATTGACGCTCGACATTTTCCGCGAGCACCGTTACGACATTATTACCGACATGAGCGGCGGGAATAAGCTCGGCTTCCCGGATATTGTGGGTAAAGATGCGCCTTACCTCAACTCAGGGATCGTAAACAACCGGGGTTTCGATCTGGAAATCGGCTGGACCGGTGCCGTCGGGAAGGACTTTACCTATTTTATCAGACCTAACTTCACATTTGCGCGAAACAAGATCATTTTCATGAACGAAATACCATATGCATCGCCAGGCCGGGCCAATACGGGCAAGCGTATCGATGAGCATTTCGACTATATTTTCGACCGTTTCGTGGCCAACCAGGAAGAAGCCGACCAGTTGAATGCCATGAATAGCGGTAGCGGCTTTCAGTCGTTTGGTACGCTGCGCCCCGGCGATGTGATTTACAAGGATTTGAATAATGATGGGAAGATAGACGACCTGGGCGACCGTACGGCCGTCGGTAACCCGCGCAACCCCGAGATCATGTTCGGTTTGCCGGTGGGAGGGCGTTTCAGAAATTTCGATTTCAGCGCACTGTTCCAGGGAGCAGCGAGGGCTTCGGTACAGCTTTCGGGAGCGGCAGTTTACGATTTCCCCCTGTTTAACCAGGATAAATATGGGAAGGTGAAACCCATGCACCTTAAACGATGGACGCCCGAAACAGCAGCTACGGCCACCTATCCTGCATTGCATTTCGGAGACCACAGCAACAACAAGAATGGCGCCAGCAGCCTGTTCCTCTATGATTCCAAATATGTCAGGCTTAAAACCGTGGAAGTTGGCTATAACCTGCCAAAAACGGCGATCAAAAAGATCGGTATCGACAACTTCCGCATTTACGTGCAGGGTATGAACCTCCTGACATGGGATGGCCTCGGTGAGGCGGATATGGATCCCGAGACCCGCGAAGGTAGCGGCGACTGGTACCCCATTCAGAAGGTGGTGAATTTTGGTGTTGACATTTCATTCTGACAAACCGACTATTTATGAATAGCAAGAAAATTTATATAGCAGCGATACTTAGCATCACATTCCTGTTTGCCGCGTGCCAGGAGGACTTTCTCGACCGGAAGCCTGATGATCAGATCGACGCCGAGCAGGTATTTACCCGGTACAATAAAATGAACCAATTGGTAACCGATTTGTACGACAATATCAAAGGCTCCAACAGTCCGCTCGTATTTTTCTCTCACTTTTCGTCGGCACCCGTTACCGACGAGGCGGAGGGCTCGACAGCCGAGGGAAGTCTGACCAACAAGTTCAACACGGGCGACTGGAATCCGAACTCCATGCCCGACAGAAGCAGCCGGGGACAATACTGGTGGGATTTGTATGCAAGGATCCGGAAAGCAAATGTGATTCTGGAAGGCATCCGGAAATACAACACTCCCGATAACCCGTTGCAGGCAGGCGATCTCGAAAAGCGCATCGGCGAGACCTATTTCATGCGTGCCTACCTGCATTACCTGGCCGCGCGCATGTACGGGGAGGTGGTTTATGTCGACCACACCATTCAACCTACCGATCCGATGGATTTCAAGCAGGAGTCATTCCACACCATTGCCGCGAAGATCAGCGCGGACTGTGATTCGGCAATGGCATTGGTGCCGGGCAGTTGGGGCGGTGCGGATTTTGGCCGGGTGGATAAGGGAGCTTGCCTGGGCCTGAAAGCGATGATCGCATGGATGGCGGCCACACCGATGTGGAACGGCGGCTCGTTTCCGAATGATACCCGGCAATTTGCCTCGGAATATACTTACAACGTTGCCCGCTGGGTGAAAGCGAAAGATGCTGCCAAAGCGGTGATCGATTTCAAAGTAGACGGGCGCCAGCGTTATAGCCTGTACCAGGGCCATGATGCGTCGGATTTCCGCGACGATGCGGGCGTGAACAATAACAATTCTAAAGTACCTGCGCGCCTCTGGGATTTGTACCACGATATGCAGGCATTCCAGAATGAAGCTGTTTTCTTCGTGACCCGTGATAAAGACCACAACTGGCAGGGTGATATCTATCCGCCAAGCTGGGGTGGAAGCTCTCGGCAGATGCCTGTTCAGGAGCAAGTAGATGAGTACGAATACATTGCACCTAACGGCTATGGTTACCCCGTCTACGGAACACGTGCGAAAACCGACGGATATGATGACGGTAACCCTTATGAGAGCGTTAAAAGGGATCCCCGTTTTTACCGAGATATCGTGTATCACGGCTCTACATTCAAAGGAAAGATCATTAACACGGCCAGTGGTGCGGATAAGATCGGCGCTTCCAACTCTTCGACGACTGGCTATTTCCTTCGAAAAATCCTGCGCGAATCGTGGAACCGCGACAAGAGCTTTGCCATCAGCGGCCCGCCGGTGTGGCGTTTGCCGGAGTTCATTTACATTTACGCGGAGGCGGTAAACGAGTCGGCCGGTCCGAATGCAGAGATTTACCAAATGCTGAATGAAGTGAGGAAGCGCTCGTTCATGGCGCCCATTCCGCCAGAGGCACAGACTAACAAGGCATTGATGGACGAATATATCAAACGGGAAAGAAGGGTGGAGCTGTTTTATGAAAACAACCGGATCTGGTCGTCGCGCCTGTATCTGGAAGCCAGTTCATCCAAAGAAATCGCACGCGAACAAGCCTGGCAGGGCGCGGGTGCAACCAACGAGCAACGTTCACAGGCATACTGGCCATACCCGAAAACGCAACGGATGATCAATGGAATGAAGCCGGTGGAAGACCCCAATGGCAAGATCGTAATTGACGGTAAAAAGTACAGGATGCAGCGTTACTTCGTAGAAAGCCGTGTCTTCGTAGCACCCAGGCATTACCTCTTCCCGATCATGCAAGACGAATTACAGCGCACGCCAACTTTGAAGCAGAATCCGGGGTGGTGATGTAGGGAGGAAAGGGAAGAAGGGGAGGAAAGGGAGGATGGAGTAAAGGGGAAAAATGTCAGTCTGAGCGAAGTCGAAGACAGTCCGTACAGTGAAATTGTTACGTACTGCATGCGCTTCGACTCCGCTCAGCGCGACATATTGCTATTCCTTAATACTCTTAATATAAGCAATCGTCTGCGGGATCTGCTTCAAGTAGGAAGGACTTTCGTCTTCGATAAAATAATGTTTGATACCCACTTTCTTCGCCGCTTTCAGCGTGGCAGGAATATCGATCTGGCCGGTTCCCAGAGCTACGTCGTTGGTGGTTGGAGTGCCGCCTGAGAGGTCGCCTTTAACACCTTTTTTGAGGTCTTTGAGGTGCATCAGCTTCCATCTTGTAGGGTATTTCAAAAGCAGCTTCGCCGGATCCTGGCCTGGGAAAGCCGTCCAGAGCACGTCCATTTCGAAGTTGACGTATTCAGGATTGGTGTTTTTAACAATATAATCGAACAATGTACCATCTTCGTAAGGCACGAATTCGTACCCGTGGTTGTGGTAGGTTAATGAAATGCCCGCTTCTTTCAGCTCCTTACCGGCTTTGTTGAAATCGGCTACTGCTTTTTTCGCGGTTTCCAGGTTGAAATTTCCTTTTTCGTGAGGAATCCAGGCCACCATTACATAGGTAGCACCCAGGATTTTGGCATCTTTGATCGTTTGAGCGGTGCTTTCGCTCAGTTTCTTGTAATCGGCGCCAATGGAACGCATTTTTATCCCGCGCTTGTCGAGTTGCTTACGGAGTTCTTCGGTGGTCATCCCGGAGATCGGGCCGCCTTCCATTTCGGTAACACCGAGTGATTTGATGGTGTCCAGCGTCGCCTCAATGCCGTTGCCCCAACTTCCGCGGAATGTATATGCCTGTAAGCCGATCGGCGCGGTGTACACCGGCTTTCCCTGTGCAAAGAGGTCGCTTTCGCCCGTCAGCAATGCAGCCGCCAGACAGCCCAGACCGATTAGTTTTTTCATTGTCATTGGAATTGATTGTTTTAGATAGGTATTGCTTAAAGGTTACCGGGTCCCCGGACGTATTTTAAAGCATTACCTATTAATGATATACTAAAATCCGTCGGCCTTGATCTGCTTTTCGCTCAGCTCTCCGTACTTTTTGACCTGCTCTTTGATCTCTGATGCCTTTCCTACGAATACAAATTGAAGCTTGTCTTTCGGGAAATACGTGGCAATAATGTTCTTCGCCTGCGCCACCGTCAGCCCGTCGACCTTTGATTGGAAGGTATTGATGAAGCTTTCGTCAAAATTGTACACGAACATATCTGTCAGCAGCCTCGCCAATGCCCCGGCCGATTCGTAATCCGGCGGGAAATCGCCCTTCACGTACGCCTTAGCGGATGCGAGGATCTCCTCGTTAATGCCGTTTTTGTGAAGGCTGTCGAGCACATTCAATGCCATGTCAATCGCCGGAACGGTGGTAGCGTTTTTGGTAAATGTGCTGATCCCGAATGTTCCCGCATATTTATAGCGGGTGAAGCGACTGCCGGCGCCGTAAGTCAGGCCGGAATTGACCCGCAACGCATCATTGAGCCAGGACGTAAACCTGCCGCCAAGAATGGTATTGATCACCGTCACCGGCACATAATCGGGTGAATTATAGTCAATTCCTTTACCGCCGATCATAAATGTAGTTTCGCGGGCGTCGTCCTTGTTCACAAGCAGAACGCGGGCTTTGTCGAATTCCAGGTTTGGGGCGACGCGTTTCACCATCCGCGCAGGGGCGGTTTTCCAGGCGCCGAACAATGCTGTTACTTTTTTCTTCATATCCGCCGCTTTAAAGTCGCCGACGATCGAAATGGCGCCTTTTCCCGTGGTAAAGTTGCTTTGGTAAAATGCCTTCACTGCCGCTACATCAATTTTTTCAACCGTCGATTTGCTACCGGTCGTGGGCGTCGCATACGGGAAGTTGTTGAACAGGAATGCATTGTAGTAGTTACCAATCACCGAGCGGGGGCTTTCCTTCGCCTGGGCGAGTTCGAGCAGCGTCCGTTGTTTGTGTTTGTCAAATTCGGTCGCATCGAAAACCGGGTGAATGAGCACTTGCTGGATCAGTTCAAAAAGCTTGTCCTGGTCTTTCACAGCAAATGAAGCCGCAAGTCCCGCATTATCTTTCGTTGCGTAGGTCGAAAGGCTCGCGCCGACATAATCGGTCATTTCCTCGATCTGCGCTTTGGTGTATTTCTGCGTACCGAAAAGCAATGCATCTGCGGTCAGGCTGGCCAGCCCGTAACGCTCACCATCGTTGATCGAACCGGCGTCGAATACCGCGGATACGTTGATCAGCGGTACTTCATGTTGCTCCATAATGTAAACGGTCAGCCCGTTTTTGAGCTTGAATGTCTCGTAAGGCGGTACTTTGAAATTATTCTGCGCCTTTGCCGTGAATGCGCACAGGGCAAGTACCAAAAACATGATATTTTTCATTCCTATTTTATTTTGAATGGCTGTTATTTCGATTTTTCGGGAAGCAGGTAACCTACCGTACGGTTGCGCTCAGTGAAATATTGGGCCGCAACCCGCTTAATGTCGTCTACCGTCACCTTTTTGTAGTTTTCCGGGGCTTCGAACATTTTTTTATAATCACCAAAAAATACGTCGTACGTTCCGAGACTGTTGGCCTTTCCGTTAATGGTTTCCAGCGTGTGATAGAACTCCATCAGCTTCTGGTTCTTCACTTTTTGCAATTCCGCGTCGGTCACGCCATTCTGAATGATCATATCGATCTGTTTTTCAATGGCTTTTTCGAGGTCCGGGGCTGAAACGTTGTCACCGGCCACACTGAAAACGGCGAAGAGGGTGGGATCGAAGCCATTATCAAGTCCTGTGGATACGCTGGACGCGATGGTGGTGTCCATGACCAGCGATTTGACGAGCCGTGAAGAATTGCCCGAGCTCAGCAGGCTGCTGAACAGGTCCAGCGCATAGTAATCGGCGTGGGCAGTTTCGGGGACGTGGTACGCCAGGATGATATTCGGCGTCGTGATGTCCTTGTAGGTGGTCACGCGGCGTTCGCCGTTTTGCGGCGGCTCCACGGTACGGATCTTCGGCGGCAAACCGCGTGCAGGAAGCGGCGCCATATATTGATCGGCCAGCTTTTTGACCTGATCGTATTGAATGTCGCCCACCACGACCACCGTCGCGTTGTTGGGCGAATAGTAGGTTTTGAAATAATTCTCCAGATCGGCCTGCGTCCAGCTCTTGATATCCGACTCGAAACCGATTACCGGGAACATATAAGGATGCTCTTGGAACGCAACCGATTGAACGAGCTCTCCCAACAACCTGTAATTGCTGTTTTCCAGCCCTGTACTACGCTCGGAAAGTACTACACCGCGCTCGCTTTCCACCATTTTGGGGTCGATGGAAAGGTGGCCGATGCGATCGGATTCGAGTTTGAAGATCGTTTCCAATGCGTCTTTCTGGAACCAGTCGGTGTAGACGGTGACGTTTTCGCTGGTGTAGGCATTATTGGATCCGCCGTTGGCTTCCATAACGCGGTCGAACTGTTTCGGGCCGTAGTTTTTGGAACCGTTGAACATCATATGTTCGAAGAAATGGGAGAGGCCGGTAATGCCGTGGACCTCGTTTCGCGAACCGACCTTCCAAAACAGGTACATGTTGGCGGTCGGGATCGAATGGTCTTCCAGGACGAGGAATTTCATGCCGTTGGCCAGCGTGAAACTTTTCACGTCCTCCGGTCGGGTTTGCGCGTGCGCGCCGCCGAGGCCCGCAAGTGCGGCCGCGGCGAATAGAATTTTTCGGAGCTTCATGAAGCAGGGATTGTTAATGAATGTGTAATGATAACGAAAAATGCCCTTCGGGTCGAATTTTGATTGCACGATAAACTTAATAGGGCTTTCGGGAGGCATTAATTCAGGTTTCAAACGCTATTTTTGACCCATTACTAACCTTAATCTTCGTACCACCGATGAAAAAGTATTTTCTTTCTATTTCCATTCTCTTATCCATCAACGTACTAGCCGGAACGTTGCCTGACCAGCCTGTCAAAAAGCAGCGCTTCAAAGTAATGACCTACAATATCCACCACTGCAATCCGCCGTCAGCTGGTGATAAGATTGACGTTGAAGCGATTGCAAAAGTGATCAATGCCGAAAAACCCGATTTCGTGGCTTTACAGGAAGTGGATGTGAACACGGAGCGTTCTGGGAAGGGTAAGAACCAGGCGCAGCAACTGGCCGAACTGACGGGCATGAAATTCTATTTTTCCAAAGCGATCGATCACCAGGGCGGGGATTACGGCGTGGCCGTGCTGACCAAATTCCCGATCGTCGATTCGGCGAAGTTTGCATTGCCTATTCGCCCGGAATTGAAAGAGGAAGATCGCGCCATCGCCGCCGTAACCGTGAAGTTGCCTGACAATCGTAAACTGATCTTCGCGAGCACCCATTTGGGTCTGAAAGAGCCAAACCGGATCCTTCAAGCCGAAACCATCCTGAAACATTTCGGGGATACACAGCTGCCCATGATCCTCGGTGGCGATTTCAATGCAACCCCCGAGAGCCCGGTAATCGCCTATTTCGACAAATATTTCACGCGTTCCTGCACCGATTGCAAGCCGACCATCCCGGTAGAAGTACCTAACAAGACCATCGATTTTATCATGCACAAGCAAGGCAGCCAACTCAAAAGCGCCAACACGAAGGTGATCGACGAGAAATATGCTTCGGACCACCTGCCCGTGACGGCGGAGTTTACATTAAATTAATGTCCTCCCTGATCCAGTTCACTCGAACGATCCGGCTCTGCACGCCGTGCTCGGCAAAGAAATGCTGCCAATGCAGCTGCCGGGATGAAAGGTGGTCGGTGGGCGATTTGATTTCGATGAACGCATAATCATCGTCGTTCCAAACGAGCAAATCAGGGAAGCCGCGGGTGTTTTCACGGAGGTTGAGCGCCATTTCGAGCATGATCTTGTGGATCTTTTCGGGGCTCAGGAGCGAGGTAAGGGTTAATACCTTGTCCAATGCGCCTTCGTACCAGGGCACCAGCACGTTGGTAATGCCGTATTTGTCCGCAAATGTCTGGCTGACGAGCTCGTCGATGATTTCCCGCGAATGTGCGGCGGCGAGCCGTTCCTTCAACTGTTCCGACCGTTTGAAATAGAAATCGGGCAGGAAGAAGTCCGACGGAATGCGTTGCAGCGGGTTATGGATCGTCTGCACATTGGTATCGTAAATAATATCCCAGAATAGCAGTCCAAACAATGCACGCCACGGCTCGTTTTCGCTGAAAAATGCATTGTAGCCCTGCTCCTGGTAATAAGTGATCGCACCGAACTCCACGCGGAAGCGGTAGGAAATCGGTACCTCGATGGCTTCCGCAGCCTTTAAAGCCTGGGTCGTCCGTTTGACGGTCCGGGCTTTTTTATTTTTGATTTTCTCATAAAAATCAAGGCTGAAAAAGCGCTCGTCGGCGTTTTGCGGGCTTTCGGCGATTTCCTCGCATAATGCCAGGGCTTCGTCGATCTCGCCCAGGTTATAAAGCAATCTTACGCGTCGCTCGCGGGCGGGAGCGTCGCTGGTGAGCTGATAAATGGTGAGCGCCTGCGAGAGCATTTTCTTCCGTTCCAGCCATGCGCTTACTTTTAATATGAATGAATTGAAAGAAGGTAATGCCTTATGGCTCAGCCCGGTACCGCTGGCTACGTGCCAGTTCATAAACCAGTCGTAAATCTCTTCCGGCGGCAGGTCTTGTTTGATGATGTCGAAGGTTTCTTTCATCAGCGAGACCATCAACGTATCATCGGCATCTTTCCGGGTATCGAATTGAATGGAAAGGTATTGTTCGTCAAAAGACTGAAACCGAACATGTCCCAGGTCGCGGACGACGAATTCGGTCATATCGGCATAGCGGTTGCCGAAGAAGAGGAATTTCATCAGCATTACCTCGGCTTCGAACGATACTTTCACCACCGGCTCCATCTCGCTGATCACCTCGCAAAGCACTGCGAAATCATATTCATATAGCAACCACCGCACCAGATCGGGTTTCTTTATGCTTTTGGAAGGCATAATATCCGGTTGCAGCAGCCTGGTTACTTCCAGCAGTTCCGGCTTGGTAAAAAGCTCGATAACCTCCGTGAAGCGGTTTTCATGGGCTTCGCAAAGCGTTTCGATGAAATTGCGGTCGTGCAGTTCGGTGAGCACGGCGGCCATATCTTCGATTTCCGAATAGGAGAGGCTGTTGGTGCGGAAAAACGATTTGCTGCGGTTACTGAAACGGATGAAGAGGCATTGTGCGTCTTCGGAAAGCGAGTCGTAATTGTCCAGAAATTCCAGCTCGCGTTCGTGCAGGATGTGGGCATAGCGCTTGCGTACGAACGCGAGCACGTAATTGAAATATTCGAGATAGTACTTGGGCGGTAAATCCGTAGGAAACACCTGTTCCTGGGCAAACGGATCGGGCAACTCGGCGGACAATACGTTCATTTTTTAGTTGATGAAGAAATAAAGTTACCAAAAATATCTTTTTCGGGATATTAAAATTATCAACTCTTTCGATGGCAAAAACAGGCGGATACCATACGGGTGGTAAGGCAAAGGATGGTTTATATTAAAATTTGGTTAATTCTTATTTTTATAGAAAAATGAAAGGTAAAAATAGGATTATAGCTATTATAGGCGCCGCGTTTTCTGAAAAGCATAGTATATAATTAAGAAATTGATTTACATTTGCTCTCTATGGAAAACAATTTTACCTGCCCATGACAACATTAGATTCTTATGATTTTTCAGGGAAAAAAGCCCTGGTACGCGTGGATTTCAATGTCCCGCTTAATGAAAAATTTGAGATCACGGATGATACCCGTATCCGTGCGACCATTCCTACAATCAGCAAGATTCTTAATGACGGTGGTTCCGTCATTTTAATGTCACACCTGGGTCGTCCCAAGGACGGTCCTACCGAAAAATACTCCCTGAAACACCTGGTGAACCCGCTTTCGCTCATCCTGGGCAAGACGGTGAAGTTTGCCGACGATTGCATCGGCGATAGCGCGAAAGAGCTTGCCGCTGCATTGCAGCCGGGTGAAGTTCTGTTGCTCGAAAACCTGCGTTTTTATAAAGAAGAAGAAAAAGGTAACGAAGAATTCGCTGAAAAACTCTCGAAACTGGGAGATGTTTGGGTAATGGATGCATTCGGTACCGCACACCGCGCGCACGCTTCCACAGCTGTGATTGGAAAGTTCTTCACCGACAAAGTTTGCGGTTATGTCATGCAAGCGGAGCTGGATAATGCTGAAAGACTTCTGGAACATTCGGAAAGACCTTTCACGGCGATCATGGGCGGTGCGAAAATCTCCGATAAAATCCTGATCATCGAGCGCCTGCTTGACAAAGTCGATAACCTGATCATCGGTGGCGGAATGTCCTATACATTCTCCAAAGCGCAAGGCGGAAGCATCGGAAAGTCGTTGCTGGAAGCCGACAAGCAGGAGCTTACGCTTGAATTGGTTGAAAAAGCCAAAGCCAAAGGTGTAAACCTGATTTTGCCGCTGGATACGGTGATCGCCGACAAATTCTCAAACGATGCGGAGCGCAAAGTGGTAGAAGCAGGCAGCATTCCCGACGAATGGGAAGGCCTTGACATCGGTCCAAAAACCATCGAGATTTTCGCGGATATCATCAAAAAATCAAAAACGGTTCTCTGGAATGGCCCGATGGGCGTATTTGAGTTCCCGAACTTCGCGATCGGTACCGATGCAATCGCCAAGGCGGTAGTAGCCGTAACCGAAGAAAACGATGCATTCTCTCTCATCGGTGGTGGGGACTCTGCTTCTGCGATCAACAACGCAGGCTACGGTGACCGCGTAAGCTACGTGTCAACCGGTGGTGGTGCATTGCTCGAATACATGGAAGGCAAGGTGCTTCCGGGTGTTGCCGCACTGCAATCATAAGCATTCCTTTTTTTAGGTTTATATCAAAAAAGAAATCCATCCCGCACATCGCGGGATGGATTTTCTGCATAACAAACCTAACTAATTTATGAACACTGGTCTCGTTCGACCGGAATTCCACTCTTAATTGCCACCTGCGCGCTTCTGCAAATCATCAGAGCCGGTATTGCGCTGGCGGGCACCCTTCACATTCTGGTTACCGAAATTATACGTGAAGGTCAATCTGAACTGGCGGCTTGGCCACTCGGAACGCACTTTGAAATCGATATCCTTGTACACCGCCGTACCATTGAAGCGGTTGGTCCAGAAGATGTCGTTCACATTCAAGCGGATCGTTCCTTTTTTGTTCAGAATGCTCTTTTGCAGACCTGCATTGATCATTCCCATTGGACGGGCTGCGTATAATCCGTAGAACTGGCGGCTGTTGTACCATCCCGAAAGCTCAGCGGACCATCCCTTTCCGATCGTAAACTGATTGCTGGCGTACATATTCCACGATACCTGCTTGATTTCGAGCTGTTGTTCGAGATAATATGATTTGTAATGGTTGTACACCCCCGTAAAGTTCGCCTGCACTTGCCACCATTTAGTAACCGGTACCGGGAATGAGACCGTCAGGCTGATGTTGTCCTGGTTGTCAAGATTGTCCGACGTTACGAATGTTTTGTTCTCCGAAGCGATCTGCTGGGGCAATTCATCCGCGATCATATCCTTGATACGGCTGTAAGCCAGCGTGGTATTGAGTGCATTTTTGTAAACGTGTACCAACTGGAACGAATGCGTGTATTGTGGTCTCAGGTTCGGGTTACCGCGCTGGAAAGTGTACGGGTCGAGGTAAAACTCGAACGGGTTTAGCGACTGGTAATTCGGACGGTCGATCCGGCGGCTGTACGACAGGTTCAGCACGTTGTTGGTATCCAGCTGGTTGGAGAGGAACACGCTCGGGAAAAAGTTTAGATAATTTCTGTCGCGTTTCTGGTTCAACGTCACCGAGTTACCGATCGAATGCGTATGCTCTGCACGTACACCGAGCTGGTATTTGATTTTTTTCGAAAAGGCCCCCGCATAGTTCGCATAAGCCGCATTCACGTTTTCGGTGTATTTGAAGCGGTTGGAGCGGCTTGGATCAAGCTGCCAGCTATCGACGAAGGTTTCAAAAACCATATCATTGTCCGAAGTCACGTAGCTCGATTTCAAGCCGGTTTCGAATTTCCCTTTGCCGATTGTCTGCGTATAATCCAGCTTCGCCATGGCGATATTGATGTCCGAAGGCATATCGTTGCGCACGGCTTCCGTCGCCGCCTCGTCGGGCGTGCCGTTGGCATTGAAATAGCGGGTATCCAGGTCGCTTTTCTTTTTGCCGCCGTAATGCACGTAGTCGAGGTCGAACGTCAGTTCCTTTCCTTTGTCGTTGAACTGGTGTTTCAGGTTCAGGTTGGTACTGACATTGTTCATTTTGCCGCCATTGAAAACGTTGGTCCGGAAAGTCCGCTGAAGGCTCAGGTCTTCGTTCAGGATGCGGGTGTTAGTCTGCCCGAACGGGTTGCTCCAATCGTTGTAGAAACCGGAAACCAGTACGCCCACCGTGGTTTTGTCCGTTGCAAAGTAATCGATGCCGGCGCGTACATTATAGTATTCCGATTCATTGATCCGCTCCGTTTTCTGGTCGAAAATCGTCACCTTATCCTCGTAGGGAATGGTGCGGTAGATGTCGTTGTTGTTAAATCCTTTGTTATAAAATGCGCCTGCGCTGATGAATGAGCTTACTTTTCCAGCCCGGTGATTCAGCGTTCCGTTCACATTCGCACGACCGTATTTCGCCCACGCGCCGCCGAGGTTGATATTTCCGTTGGTGCCGTAGTTTTTGTTACGCTTCATTTTAATATTAATGATCCCCGAGTTCCCGGCCGCGTCGTATTTGGCCGATGGGTTGGTGATCAGCTCAATTTTCTCAATATTATCGCTGGGTGTGTTGCGCAGCAGCGTGATGAGTTCTTGTTGGGATAAAAAAGTCTGTTTGCCGTCAATCTGAACGATCACCCCTTCTTTACCACGCAGTTTCAGTTGCTCATTCTGCTGATCGACCGTCACACCGGGAGCGCGTTCGAGCACTTCCAAGGCCGTTGCGCCAGCGGACACAATGCTGTTTTCCACATTTACCACCGTCCGGTCGATCTGCTGTTCGATGAAGGGTTTTTTGGCAACGACGGTCACCTCGTTCAGCGACTTTATATCCGTTTTGAGGCTGACAGTAGGAAGGTTTACGGGAGCGTCTTTCACCTGGAATGGGTCGCTGTAAGCCTTTTGATAGCCTACCATCGAAATCAGCGTCAGATATTTACCGGCGGTAATCTGATCGAATGCGTACTTGCCATCCTCGTCGGCGGCAATCCCTTTTACAAGCACCGAATCTTTGGCTTGCAGCAGGAGAATATTCACAAACGGGAACGGCTGCGACTTTTCATCCAGCACCGCGCCGGTGACTTTTCCTTTTCCGGTAAGAGGCTGGGGAGCTTGTGCGTGCACAAATCCACTGCCCAGCAGCAGCGCTGCAGTTAGGTTCATTAAGGTTTTCATGGCTAATAGTTGAAGTTCAGCGTACCGGTGGGTGAGTTGTCCATTGGGTACACTGCAAAGATAGGTACTTGGTATAACATAGAACCTTTGATTACATAAAAGGTTCTAATATTATATAAGTGGTGTGTGTCTATCTTTCGGTTTATAGATACAAAGGGATAAAAGGAAGTTGCATATAGGTCGGAAAAAAGTTTAAACGGTTAAATAGCGGTTTGAGCGACAGAAATGGCGAAGTTTCAACTTCATTTTTTGCTTTTCCCCCAATCTCCCTACCTTTGCGTTTTAGATAGCATATATATATGACTGAACAAATTCTGATTTTAGATTTTGGCTCGCAGTACACCCAGTTGATTGCACGCAGAGTTCGCGAACTGAATGTTTATTGTGAAATCCACCCATACAACAACTTCCCCGAACTCACTCCCAACGTCAAAGGCGTAATTCTTTCCGGAAGCCCCTGTTCGGTAAGGGACGAAGACTCTCCCCGGATCGATCTCGATAAATTTCGCAAAACAATCCCCCTGCTGGGTGTATGCTACGGTGCGCAATTGCTCGCGCAGGAACTGGGCGGCGATGTGAAACCTTCGCAGCACCGCGAATACGGCCGCGCACGCCTGGAAATCGATGATACCGATTCCTCATTGCTCGCCGGTCTGTCGGAATCCTCGCAGGTATGGATGTCGCATGGCGATACGATCGTTCGTGCGCCTCAGAACTTCCATGTGATCGCTTCGACGGAATCCGTGAAAGTGGCTGCATTCAAAGTGGAGGATGAATTGACTTATGGGATTCAGTTCCACCCGGAGGTAACACACACCACCGAAGGCAAAAAGCTGTTGCATAACTTCGTGGTCAATATCTGCGGTTGCAAGCAAGAGTGGACTTCCGAATCTTTTGTAGAGCATACGATCGAACAACTCCGTCAGAAACTGGGTAATGACAAAGTTGTAATGGCCCTGTCGGGAGGAGTGGATTCTACGGTTGCCGCGACGCTGGTTCACCACGCGATCGGTCAGAATTTATACTGTATTTTCGTAGATAACGGCCTTTTGCGTAAGGATGAATTTGAGCAGGTGCTGCATTCTTACCAGGACATGGGCTTGAATATCAAAGGTGTGGATTCCAAATCACACTTCTACAAGTCGCTCGACGGATTAAGCGATCCCGAAGCAAAACGCAAGGCCATCGGAAAGTCGTTTATCGATATTTTCGATCAGGAAGCACATTTGATCGAAGACGTGAAATGGCTCGGACAGGGTACTATTTATCCCGACGTGATCGAGTCCGTTTCCGTGAAAGGCCCTTCGGCGACGATCAAGTCGCACCATAATGTAGGTGGTTTGCCCGATTTCATGAAATTGAAAATTGTAGAGCCACTGAACACCCTGTTCAAAGACGAGGTTAGAGCGGTTGGACGCACCCTGGGTATCGACGAAAAGATCCTCGGCCGTCACCCATTCCCGGGCCCGGGTCTGGCGATCCGTATTCTGGGTGAAATCACGGCCGAAAAAGTCGCGATTTTGCAGGAGGTCGACGCCATTTTCATCGGCGGTCTTCGTAAATGGGATCTTTATAAAGACGTTTGGCAGGCAGGTGCGATGCTCCTGCCCGTTCAGAGCGTAGGCGTAATGGGCGACGAGCGTACCTACGAGAGCGTAGTAGCGTTGCGCGCGGTAACTTCGGTTGACGGCATGACAGCCGACTGGGCGCATTTGCCGTACGACTTCCTCGCAGAAGTTTCGAATGACATTATCAATAAGGTAAAAGGGGTGAACAGGGTCGTTTACGACATTTCATCGAAGCCACCGGCTACCATCGAGTGGGAATAACGAATACGAAAAAAGCGGACACCAAGTCCGCTTTTTTCATTTGTTGTATCGTCGAAAGTCGTCAGGATCGCCCGACGCCACGGCTCAATAAGCTTAACACGAAAAGAACGAGGAATACGAAGAAAAGAATTTTAGCAATTCCGGCTGCACCTGCGGCTATTCCGCCGAATCCAAGGATACCGGCTATGATAGCGATAACGAGAAATATTACGGTCCATCTAAGCATGATTGACAAGTATTTAGGTTTTTAATTATTGATTTCTGATTCAATAACTACCAAATATGTGCCAGCAGCGCATAACCCCTCCAAATGCTCTAAACGGCTGGAATCGCTTAAAAATGAGGTTTTTTGTGGAGAATGATGCACAGTTTCAGGGGATTCCGTTAATTTGCGGTTTAATCAAATTACGAACGTTCGAATGAAGTTTAATTTAGCTGTGCTTTTGCTGGTCGCACTCGCGTTCCGGGTTTCAGCACAAAGTGACCGTTGGCAGCAGCGCGCGAAGTACCAAATGGAGATTGATTTTGATGCTGTCAAACACCAGTACAAAGGCACCCAAAAACTCGTTTACACGAACAATTCCCCTGATACGCTACAAAAAGTTTTTTATCATTTATATCTGAACGCGTTCCAGCCGGGCAGCCAGATGGACGTCCGCTCACGGTCGATCAGCGATCCCGATTCCAGGGTGAAGGACCGTATTTCCAAATTGTCGCCTGCTGAGATTGGCTATGAAAAGGTGTTGTCCCTGAAACAGAATGGCAAGCCGTTGAAATACGAAGTGGTAGGGACTATTCTCGAAGTCACTTTGAACGAGAAGATCCTCCCAAAATCGCAGCACACTTTTGAAATGGAATTCGAAGCGCAGGTACCCCTGCAAATCCGCCGAACCGGCCGCAACAACAGCGAGGGGATCGACTACTCGATGGCACAGTGGTACCCCAAAATGTCGGAATACGATTATGAAGGCTGGCACGCCAATCCTTATATCGGGCGCGAATTCTACGGGATCTGGGGTGATTTCGATGTGAAAATCACCATGGACGCCGCCTATACCATTGCCGGGACGGGCTATCTGCAAAATCCGGAAAAAATTGGCCACGGCTATTCTACCAAAAATGTAAGCCACAAACCCGGCACGCGGCTAACCTGGCATTTCATTGCACCGGAAGTGCACGATTTCATGTGGGCGGCCGACCGCGATTACCAGCACGACGTCGTGAAAGTAGACGATAACCTCGATCTGCATTTCTTCTACCAAACCGACACGCTGGCGAATGTGTGGAGGCAAATGGAGCCGCTCGCGGTACGATCGTTCAAGACAATGAACGAACAGTTTGGGCGCTATCCTTATAAGCAGTATTCTGTGATCCAGGGAGGCGACGGCGGTATGGAGTACCCGATGGCGACGCTGATCACCGGCCGGCTGAACCTCCATGCATTGACGAGCGTGACAGTCCATGAATCGATTCACAGCTGGTTTCAGGGCGTTTTAGCGACAAATGAATCCAAGTACCCGTGGATGGACGAAGGTTTTACGACCTACGCGCAAAATATCGTGATGTCCGAACTCTTTCCCTCAAAAGGAGACCCGCAACGGCCCGCTACTACCAGTTACCGTAGTCTGGTAAAGTCAGGTACCGAAGAGCCGCTCACCACTCATTCCGACCACTATAATACCAATAAGGCGTACAGCATTGCCAGTTACAATAAGGGCGCCGTTTTCCTGAACCAGCTCAATTATATCATGGGTAAGGAAGTATTTCAACGCGCCATGAAGCGGTATTTTAATGAGTGGAAATTCAGGCATCCCAATCCGACCGATTTGAAACGGATTATGGAGAAAGAATCAGGGCTTGAACTCGACTGGTTTTGGGAGAATTTCGTAGGAACCACTAAAACGATCGATTACAGCATCCGTGAAGTGGTGGCCAATGCAGCTAAAACCGACATAGTACTGGAAAGGGTCGGTCAAATGCCGATGCCGCTGGATGTGGTGGTAAGCTACAAGGACGGCACGCAGGAGAATTTCTATATTCCGCTTGAAATCATGCGGGGCGAAAAGAATGAGAAGTTATATTCGAAAACCACCCAAATGGCCGACTGGGGCTGGACTTATCCTGAATATTCCTTCACCATCGAACGGAACATTTCCGACATTCAGACCATCACGATTGATCCCAGCCAGCGCATGGCCGACATCGACCCCGATAATAATATATGGCCAACCGTCCCTGAAACCACGCCGCGTTTCAAGGCTTCAAAAGTGAAGTAACTACCGTCCGAACCGAAAGGAGGCACCGATGCGCCATCCCATACCCTGGAAATGAGGGCCATGGAATTGCGCAACGGCCTCCAACCGGACGATCCGCATGATATTGTCAATTCCATAAACTGCTTCCGAATAGTTTCGCATCGTGGGTACACGCAGGTAATGCAGCTGCAACGTCTCCGAAATGCCCGTCACGCGCAACGCCTGCACGCGTGTGAGCAGGAAATGCTGCATCGTCCAGGTGAGATGTGTCTGGAAAAACCACTTTGACGTACTGTAACGGTAATAGGGCAGCATCCGGAACTGATCGGGCGGATAGACGTACTGGAAGAAGAATTCGTTGCCCATAAAATGCTGATAATCGGGAAAATACATCTTTTTTGTACTTAAAAATCCACCTCCGTTGACCAGGTACTCAAGGTTGCTGCGCGGGCCGAGGCTCAAATCCTGCCGGATGGTACCTTGCAGCATGGAATAATCGGAATCCCCCCAAAAACCAAGTCCGCTTTTGTAATTGACAACAAAAGCAGGTCCCCGACTCCTCAGATACCGTTTTTCGCCGTTCCTTATCAGGTATCTTCTCCACGGCCGCAATGTCGCGGTTACATCGAGTACCCAGGCATTATGTTCCGGAAAGCCCGTATTATCCAGCTCGCGGTTAATGGGTCGGTTGGGCGTAAACCCGAACTGGCTCCAAAAGATGATCGGCCGGGCACTTTCCTGGTTGAAAAGCTCTTTGCGATGCTCGAAATCCAGGCTTGCATTCAGGCTGAGAATGTCACCGATATTGCGAAGCGTGTATTGAACGTGGCCGTATTGTTTTTGATACACCTTCATCAGGCTGCGGTCGACAAAACGTGCGGCAACACTGTTCGGCAAGGGCGGAATCGGGTCGCGGTTATTAATCTGTGAAGCCATTTCCCCACCTGCCAATTCCAGGTTCCAGTTTTTACCCCCGACATTGGTTTCCAGATTGCCATACAGCCTCTTACGCCCGAACGAATAGCGTACGAGCGGCCGCACGCTCAGGTATGACGATTTTTCCCAGCGTTTCTGCCATTCAGTTATAAAATTGATGGCATTACCCTCGACTGAATTATAGCTAATGGACAACAGCGGGCTTTTGAAATAAAAAGAATTCCGGTTGCCCAATGCATACGTATTGCCAAGGACCAGGTGCACGGGCTTGAAATGCGTCGAATCGGGCTTGGTTTTGACCCTGATAGAATCCTTGACCACTTTAATGCTATCCTGCGTCACGTAGCTCGAAACTTCCGATTTTGTGAGCGGAATAGGGCGCAATGCCTGCCAGTAGATAGTATCGCGTTTGTTGGCCATTGAATCTATCACAATAGAATCCTGCCGCACGAGCCGGTCGTTGCCCAGTTGTTCCTTTTGTTCCTTTTTTTGTTGCTTTTCGTATTGTTTGGTGAGTTTCCTGAAATTTTTGGTTGAAAACTCCTTTTGTGCCAGGATGAGCTGTTCGAGGTCTTTGCCTCCTTTTACTTTGGGCGCTTCTTCCTTTTTATGATCGGCGATGTTGATATCCTCCCGCAGGCCGGGATCCACATCGAGTTTTTCATAGGTCAATGAAACGAGGTACCGGAATTCCCCGGCGAAGCCGAGGTAACTGCCGTTCAACCGGAACTGTTGGTTAACGGGAATCCATACGCCCTGAACGGGACTGAAAATCTGTTTGGCGGAAATGTTCAGGCCGCTGGTAGTAGTTTGCAAATCGTAGCTATGGATTGCCCAACGGTCTTCGAGTATAAAAAGACTTCCTTTGAAAACCCCTTCACCGTAGGCTTTCGGGATCACTTTGATCTTGTTGACAATCTCACCTCTTTCTTCGAAGTACCCTTCATATTCGAACTTATAGTAGGCGAACGACTTAGGCGATAGAGGCGAAATGGTACCGGCAATTTCGGGGCTGTACAAACTGGCCAGAATGTACTCGTTTGGAGAAGGAATGCTGTTGTCGAGGCTATTACGTGTGGAAATAATGTGCTGACTGTAGTTATTCGGTCGCCGGTATTTGATCTCCGCCACACTTTCGTTCAGAATGGCTTTACCCAGCTGCACACCCTCTTTTTTTAGCCTTTTTTGAAGCAGGAAGGGGATTTTGGTGGCTACCCCTGTGCTTCTTGAATACACTTTCGCCGTATAACCGCGTACCTGCAATTGGTGAAAGCGTGCCTTAGCAATGGCCCGCCGCATAATGCTGTAAGCCGGGTCTTCCTTTGACTTTCCGACGGTAGCCTCCTGCAAGCTCAGCGCCTGCTCTTCCATGGTCACATTCAACTCCGTAAAATCGTTGCCGATTGTGAGGGTTTTGGAAATGCTTTTAAAACCCAGATACTGAAAAATGATCTCGTAGTTGCCCGGTGCAAGACTGAACTCGTATTCGCCTTCTTCATTGGCCATCGTCCCGTTGCTCGTACCTTTTACGGCGATGCCTGCGTAGGGGAGAGCCTCGCCATTTTGTGTGGTAATGCGGCCCCTGATCCCGCCGGCCCGGGAGATTTGTTGCACTACCAGAAAGAGCATCAAGAATGCCAGAAAGCGCATATAGTCGGGTGTAAAGTGCTGATAGCGGTGGTTGAGGGTCTTGTATTTTTATGCAACAAATTATCGCAATTAGCACAAATTACATGACATTCCAGACCAGCGCTATCTACTTTACTTATAGAACCGTACCAGCAATAGGGCGAGACATAAAAAAGCGGCATGCCGGAGTGCCGGTATGCCGCTTTAGACAAAATATTTGGGATCTAGTCACATTCGCCGTCGATGGTGCAATTTGCGCCATTGGCCAGGCTCACGAGCGGCTTTGGATTCGCCTTTTCCCACTCGCCGAATGATTGCTGCAATGCGCCCAGGAATGTTTCGGTATGTTGTGCGCCGGAAACCGCGTATTTGCGGTCCAGTACGAAAAACGGAACCCCGCGTGCGCCCACTTGCTGTGCTTCGTAGATATCCCTGCGGACGTCCTCGCTGAAACGGGTGCCTTCCAGAACGGCTTTCAATTCAGCGGCATCGAGGCCTATCGCTGAACCGAGTTCGATCAACGTA
This sequence comes from Dyadobacter sp. OTU695, assembly GCF_038440355.1. Taxonomy (NCBI): domain Bacteria; kingdom Pseudomonadati; phylum Bacteroidota; class Cytophagia; order Cytophagales; family Spirosomataceae; genus Dyadobacter; species Dyadobacter sp. OTU695. Next base: position 446,350 of record NZ_JASATN010000001.1, read on the forward strand.
TCGTGATCGGCCGTGTTTCTGCCATCCGTGAAATACGCTTTGAACAACTGTTCCTCGGCGGCATCGCCCAGGCCTTTCGTTTTGGCAAACTGCAAAAAACGGTGAGCATCGAATGAATTCGCCAACACCGCTTTGTCCATATTGTATTCCAAACCCACCTCGGCAGCCATATTCGTCACATAGTCATTCATTTGCTGTGCATATTCAGGCGTCCAGCCTTTAGCTTCGGCCAGGTACTCGTTAATGCTTTTACCCGGTTCGGTTTTCATTTGAGGATTCAGCTGGAAGCTTTTCCACTCCACCTGGATTTGGTCGCGTTGCGGAAACTCCGCCAGCGCACTCTCAAAGCGCCTCTTGCCGATATAGCAAAACGGGCACATTACGTCACTCCATATTTCGACTTTCATAATATCACTTGTTCGTAATTGTAACATTTGGAGGGGAGTGGTGTATTGTCATGTATTGTCATTTTTAGTCATGTGTTGTCACGAGTTGTTCTACCAATTCCTGACTACTCTTGACCATTCCTGACCGCACCTGACTACCTCCTGACCGCACTTGACTACCTCCTGACCACACTTGACCATTTCCGACCTTCAACCTCCCGTTAAGGATAATGTCAGATCGATATGAAAAGTTCTTCATGCGGGCGGCGGACTTTCTTGGCATTCACATACGGGTCTTTTTCGGCATCGCGGTAGCCCAATGCGAGGATCACCACGCTGCGGAGCCCTTTTTCACGAAGTCCGAGTATTTCATCCACTTTGGCCGCGTCAAAGCCTTCCATTGGCGTAGCATCCACTTCTTCAGTAGCCGCCGCCACAAGCCCGTGGCCCAAAGCGATGTAGGCCTGGCGTGCAGACCAATCAAAATTCACATCTTCGCTGCGGCTGAGGATGCCGCCATTAATGCTGCTATGAAATCCCGCCAGCGATTCGATGCTCACATTCCGGGTGGAAGCAACCAGCTGGAGATAATCTTCTATGTGCTGTGACGTCACCTTTTCCCACGCGGCGAAAATCAACAAATGCGAAGCATCGGGAATTTGCGCCTGGCGGGTTGCTGCTTCATGGTAAATTTTATCTTTCAACGCCTTGTCCTCGACGATTACAATGTTGTAAGGCTGCAAACCCACAGAGGAAGGCGCCAGTTTGATCGCTTCAAGGATATTGTCCAGTTTTTCCTGAGGAATGGTTTGTCCGTTCATGCGTTTAGCCGCATAACGCCAGTTCAATTTTTCTATTAACTCGCTCATTTTTATCTAAGTTTGATGTGCCGTTGACTAAACGACATGCAAACTTAATTAAATTTACTATACATTTGTAAGTAGTATACAAAAGGATAGTGAAAAATTCAGCTATGGGAAAAACAAAGGAAACGAACCAGCACACCCTTGACGAATGCACGAAGAGCATTCTGCCTGTGCGCGATGCACTGGAAGTACTGAGCGGCAAATGGAAGCTGCCCATTATCATATCGCTCATGTTCGGCAACAAACGCTTTTCGCAAATTGCCAAAGAGGTGCCCGGTATTACCGACAAAATGCTTTCAAAAGAGCTGCGGGAATTGGAATCGAACGAACTCGTAAAACGGACCGTGTACGGCTCGATCCCCGTTGTCGTGGAATATTCTTTAACCGAATACGGGCATTCATTGAAAATTGTGATCAAGACGCTGCGGGACTGGGGCGTGGCGCACCGGAAGCGGATGATGGTGGAAAGTTAGAGCATTGAAAAGCAGCCCCCGGCTGCTTTTTTTGTTGCTGGGTAAGTTTGATAAATGATCGCTGCTGGTTGCACATCGGATTTCCGATGCTAGGGGCGATTGGTTAAAATGCGGGCAACTGTCGGTTTTGGGTGGTCGTTACATTTTAACCTCTGTCGGGAATGAATAAGCTGTTTTTGGTAATTGCATTACTATGGTGTTCCCCGCAGGTATTCAGCCTTTCCGTAATGGGAAGCCACCTTGAATGGGAAACCATACCCGGATCAAATGAGCGGTACAAGGTAAGGTTAACGCTCTGTCTTGATGCGACAAGTATCGAATTGGCGCAACAGCAACAGCGTATTTACCTTTTTAAGAATAACAGACACTGGGAAACTGCTAAGCGATGGGTCTATTTTGACTCATTTTCTCTGGAACGAACATCTTCCATAGAAATAGATCAGGATACACTTGCTTGTGCGGGAGCCGGTCACTGGGAGGACTTTGATGGTCAAAGGCGTGTTTACCGGAATGTCTACGAAAAGATACTACAACTTTCCGACTTGTTGATGATATTTACGAGTGACGACATTGTTGTAGCATGGCATTCCACTGGAACTCGTGACGGTAAGGATACCAATTTTATCAATTCTGCAGGTAAGTTTGAATGGGTAACGACCTTCATTCCTCCGATAGCCGTGAGTGGCCAAAGTATACGGAACTCGAGTCCGATAATCGGAGATATAAACACTTTCTTTGTTTGTAGGGATGACCTTGTATCTATTAAAGTCCCAACTGTTGATGCCGATGGTGATAATCTCAAATACAAGTTATCGAAGCCAAGTATGATTCTTACAACTGGCGCGGGCAAGTCGGATGAGGTAATAACAGTTGGTGATTTGGATTGGGCAAATGGTTACAATGATCAAAATCAGGTGCAAGGCACCCCAGGGCTTACGATCAATGAAAATACCGGCGAAATAACAATTAAGGCTGATGAAGCAGGTCAATACTTGATAGGCATCTCCGTCGAGGAATATCGAAATGGGCGGAAAATTGGCTCAGTTAATTTCTATTATACCCTCACGGTATTGGATTGCAACGAGCAGCAAGTTCTTGACAAAAGTATTTACAAAGACACTACCTCAATCCAAACCCTAACCATCTGTCAGGGCTCGGAAGCGATACTAAGTTCCAAACAAACCTTCCCCGACCCGCAGCCCGAATTCCAATGGACGAGAAACGGCAAAACGATCTGGGGCGCCAATGAACAAAGCATTACCATTTCCGAAGCAGGCGAATACCAACTGCTAACATCCAAAATAGACGGTTGCCCCGATTCCTTCGAATCGGAAGCCGTGCGCGTCAGTGTCATCTCATCGGGAGCGGAAATGGATAGCATTCCGCCTATTTGCGATACTACGCTGTCAATCGCATTGCATGCGACTCCACCGGGCGGGACGTTTGAGGGCACAGGCGTAACCGGCAGTACGTTCGATCCCAAAATTGCCGGTGAAGGAATGCACGACATTCAATATGTGATCGAAGGCTCAGAGGCATGGCCGGCTGCGGTCGCGAAGCGTGAAGTAGTTGTAAGTCAGGCGCCGAGGCTGGATTTGCTGGATGTCCTCTATACTTCCCGTGACAAGCCCATTCTCATTGGTGTCAAAGATTCGCTGAATGTGGCCTATCGCTGGACTCCGCCCGATTATTTGAACGACGTCACCTATGCCAATCCCATCTCTACACCTTCCGCAGATATTACCTACACGGTAACGGCCACAAATGCGTATGGCTGCGTGGGTAGGCGGGAGGTCAAAGTAAAAATCACCGAAAGCATTCTCATCCCCGACGCATTCACGCCGAACAAAGACGGCATTAACGAAATCTGGGAATTGAAAGGCATCGAAGGTTATCCGAAATGCCATGTGACAATTTACAACCGCTGGGGAGAAGTGATATTCCATTCAATAGGCTATCAAAATGCGTTTGACGGAACGGTCTCCGGCGCGCTGCAAATGCCCGGCGTGTACGCGTACAAAATCCGACTGACGGAGCACGGTCCTGAACTAACCGGCTCGCTGATGTTAATTCATTGATTTTTAGCTATAAGCAAAAAGAGCAACCCGCTAAGGTTGCTCTTTTTAAATGCCTAATTCAGCAGAAAAATCATCCCAGCTGATTAATGCAGTTCAAATCTTCGAACGCCACTTTCAGACGGGCGATCATGCTTTCTTCGCCTTTGCGTAGCCATACGCGTGGATCGTAGTATTTTTTGTTGGGCGAATCTGCACCTTCGGGGTTGCCGAGTTGTGATTGCAGGTAGCCTTCTTTGGATTTATAATAGTTGAGAACACCTTCCCAGGTCGACCATTGCATGTCGGTGTCGATGTTCATTTTGATTGCGCCGTACTCGATCGCTTCGCGGATTTCTTCGCGGGATGAGCCTGATCCTCCGTGGAATACGAAGTTAACGGGCAGGTCGCCGGTTCCGAATTTCTGCTTGATGTATTCCTGTGAGTTACGGAGGATTTTCGGCTCCAGTTTTACATTACCTGGCTTGTATACCCCGTGAACATTACCGAATGCAGCTGCAATGGTGAAGTTAGGGGAGATTTTAGAAAGTTCTTCGTAAGCGAACGCCACTTCCTCAGGCTGCGTGTACAGTTTCGAGCTGTCAACGTCAGAGTTATCAACACCGTCTTCCTCGCCACCGGTTACACCGAGTTCGATTTCGAGTGTCATGCCCAGTTTCGCCATACGCTCGAAATATTTAGCGCAGATCTCGATATTTTCCTCGATAGGCTCTTCCGAAAGGTCGAGCATGTGCGAGCTGTACAATGGCTTACCATATTGATCGAAATAACGCTCGCCCGCATCCAGCAAACCGTCGATCCACGGAAGGAGTTTTTTCGCGCAGTGGTCGGTGTGGAGGATTACCGGAATTTCGTACAATGCCGCCATCTGGTGTACGTGCATCGCGCCCGAGATACCGCCTGCGATAGCCGCCTGCTGGTTGGCATTGGAAAGGCTTTTTCCTGCATAAAATATAGCGCCGCCATTCGAAAACTGAATGATAACGGGGCTGTTTACCGCTTTGGCTGTTTCCAGGACCGCATTTACCGAGTTGGTACCTACCACGTTAACTGCCGGAAGGGCGTAGTTGTTTTCGTTGGCATGGCGGAAAATTTCACTAACTCCATCGCCGGTTACAACACCGGGTGCAAAGCGTTTTGTCGTTTCGCTCATAGTAATAAAGGATATTTTTTCAAGAATTAATTTTACAATTCAAGTGTCGGCCCTGAATTGCACGGCAATCCTTGCAAGTTAGCTATTTTAGGCAAAATGGCCGAGTTATGTATGGTTTATTCTGCATTGAAACGAAGATTAATCCAGCGTTGACCGTTTTGGCGCAATCTGTGTATCTTTGAAAATCATTGCAAAAAATGGGGCCGCTGTCCCGTATGTTTAAGAAGAACCTTCATTAATGAATTCCAAACTGATCCGGACGATTTTCCTGGCCCTTGCATTCGGCTTTCTCGCATTGTGGGTGCTCGAATTCCGGCGCGCCGGGCTTTTAGAGAGCTACTGGCTGCTACTGTTGTGCGTTGTTTGCTTTTTGCTATTTCAATTCAGCCGGTTGAAAGCTGCTACGCTTGCAAAACAAGCGGGTGAATCCCAGCCGACCGTGAAAAGCAGCCTCTCCAAACCTGGTAAAAAACCGAAGAAATGAACCTGATATTCCTGGTTACGACCATTTTATTCTTCATGCTGGCCGGCTATTACGGGGCCGTACGGTCGGTGTTGCTGGATGTGTGGATCGACCGGTATTCCCTCCGGCACGAAAAGAGCGAGCAGGTGGAGCAGACACTCTACTGGCGCCGCATTCTGCGGATGATACGCCTGCTGGCCGTCGCATTGGGCTGCTTTATGGGGGTAGTCACGGTATTTCCCTTGTTCGAATTGAATACAGGCACCCAAAACTGGCTGTTGATCATCGCTTTGTTTGGGGCGCTGGCGGTTTTGTGGATGAGCAGCTATTCGAGTTGGGTCAAAATCGGGCGGAGCTTTCCGAAAGTGCTGGACCTGAAAGCATTTCCCGTCCGCTTCGGAGAATGGCTGATGACGCCCCTGTACTGGGTGATCGAGCCGTTTGTGAAGGAAAACATATTGTCGCCCTCGCTACGCGACGATATTATTTCTGCGGACGATCCCGATTTCGACGACCATAGCATTGAAGAGAAGATGTTTATCAATGCATTGGATTTCAAAGATTTGCGTATACGTGACTGTATGATCCCGCGTACGGAAATTTCGGCTGTAAATGTGAATGCGAGTATCGAGGATCTGCGAACGGCGTTTCTTACAAGTGGTCATTCCAAAATCATTGTACATAAAGAATCGGTAGACGAGGTACTGGGCTATTGTCACGCATTGTCGCTGTTTAAAAAGCCGAAAGAAATCAGCAGCATCATTACGCCCATCCTGATCGTGCCCGAGGCTATGCCCGCGCGTGATTTGATGCTCCGCTTTTTGGAGGAGCGCAGGAGCATTGCATTGGTAGTGGACGAATTTGGCGGTACGTCGGGGCTCGTGAGCGTCGAGGACGTGGTGGAGCAGATTTTCGGGGAGATCCAGGATGAATATGATACGACGGAAGACTGGACGGAACGCCAGCTTGACGATCACACATACATGCTCAGCGCACGTCACGAACTCGATTATCTGAATGAAAAATATGGCTGGGAGCTTCCCGAGGGCGATTACGACACCATTGCCGGGATGCTGATCCATTTCTACGGCGATTTGCCCGACGAAAACGATGTCGTGGAGATACCGCCCTATTCTTTCCAGATCGTTTCCGTTCAGGATACGCGCATTGAACTGGTGAAACTGACGATAGAAGACCGGAGATCCGAACGCAGCGGTCATAATTAATCCGATTTTATCCACCTTAAAACCATTTACATGATCAGATTTGCCCGGATTTTAGTTTTAATACTGCTTTTCCCGATCATGACATTTGCCCAGCAGGCAAAGCTCAAATCCGAGGTTGAAATCATCAGCAAGCAAGCTAGCGGTATTGTGGGTGTAGGGGTAATGAATTTTCAAACAAAGGAAACGCTGCTGATCAACCAGGACCACAAGTTTCCGATGCAGAGCACATTCAAGTTTCCGCTGGCCATGGCCATACTGGATCTTGTGGATAAAGGGAAATACAAACTGGATCAGAAAATTCACGTTAAAAAAGCTCAGCTCGACGAGGAAACGCATAGCCCGATGCGAGACAAACGTCCGAATCAGGATTTTGATATTACCATCGGCGAACTCCTGAGCTACTCGGTTTCCGAAAGCGATAATAATGCCTGCGACATTCTTTTCGAACTTGCGGGCGGGACCAAAAAAGTGAATGACTATATTCATTCCCTGGGCGTGAAGGATATTGCGATCGTTGCTACCGAAAAGGAAATGAAAGCAGGCTGGGACGTGCAGTATACCAACTATGCCCGGCCTTCGGCTTACCTTCAATTACTGCAAATCGCGTATGAGCGCAGGAAACTGTCGAAAGCGAGCCACGATTTTCTCTGGAAAACGTTGACAGAAGGCCCTACCGGCTTGAAAAGGATCAAAGGACAGCTGCCGAAAGGCACCGTAGTGGCGCATAAAACGGGGACATCCGGTACGAACAAGGGCATAGCAGCCGCGACGAACGATGCGGGCATTATGGAGTTAGCCAATGGGAAGGCCGTTGCGACAGTCGTGTTCGTTTCGGACGCGACTGCGGATTTGGACACGCGCGAACTGGTGATAGCCCGGATTGCGAAGGCCGTTTGGGATTATTACGGCAATAAATAACGAAGAACTTTATAAAGAACCAGTGCGGATTACAGTCGAGAAAATAGGGAAGAAGTTCATCAAAGAGTGGATTGTCAGGAATGCCAGCTTCGAGCTCGCTGCTGGTGAAAAATACGTATTTGTGGGTCCGAATGGAAGCGGGAAATCGACATTGCTGCAACTATTGACCGGTATGATCCCGGTTTCGGAGGGTAAAATCGCTTATACCGATCATGCCGGTAAGGAAATCGAGACCGACCATTGGTATAAACACATTGTAATCGCGGCGCCTTATCTGGAACTGATCGAGGAGTTTACATTGCGGGAGCAGATCGAGTTTCATAACAAGTTCAAGCCCTTTAAAAACGGCATTTCGGCAAAGGATTTTGAAGATTTTATTCAGCTTCCGCATGCCAGCGGGAAAATTATCCGCCATTTTTCCTCCGGTATGAAGCAAAGGGTGAAACTAGGGCTCGCATTCCTTTCAGATGTGCCGGTGGTTTTTCTGGATGAGCCAACAACTAATTTGGATGTGCAAGGCATCAATTGGTACCTCGATCACGTAATGGCTAATACGCAGAACCAGTTGGTTTTACTAGGTTCAAATGTGCAGCAGGAATACGGATTTTGTGAAAATATCATCTCGGTTTCTGCGTTCAAATAGAAAAAACATGCCGCGCGGACTATGCAGAAAACTTTACGGCTTCTCTTCATATTGTTTCTGATCATCGTCCGCACAGCCGACTATTCCCGGGCTGCTTCGGCCTATTTTATCGAAAACAAAGGGCAATGGGACAAGGATATCCGCTTCCGTGCCGCTATCCCGGGTGGTTTCCTGTTTTTGAAAGAACATTCCCTGGTTTATGTACTTTATGAAGGTTCGAAAGTCGCCGCGATGCATGCGAAGGGACATAGCCCTGCTGCGGTGGCACGGGAGGACGTGTCAGCTATTCGTGCGCACGGAGTGGAAGTATCTTTCCTGAATGCGTCTTTAAATGTCCGATCGAAGCCCTTAAAGGAAAGTAAAGGGCGTTTCAACTATTTTTTCGGAAATGACGGCAGGACCTGGGCAAGTGGCGTGAAGGGTTACGAGGAGGTTATTTACGAAAATATTTACCCGGATATCGATCTGCGCATTTACCTCAACCAGGCGAAGCTCAAATATGAATTTATCGTGAAGCCCGGCGCCGATGCGTCCAGGATCAGCTTCCAATACAAAGGCGCCGATAAGGTGTCGCTCAATGCGTCCGGGCAGATTGAAATCAAGACTACGGTAGGGGATTTCAGGGAAGCGCAGCCCTATTCGTTCCAGCCCGCGAGCAATGCCCGTACGACGGAAGTGCTCTCCACATTTCGCCTTTCCGGTGATAATATCGCCCATTTTGAACTGCCGGCAGGTTACAACAAATCATTACCGCTCACCATAGACCCGGAATTGATCTTCTCGACCTATTCGGGCTCTGAGGCCGACAACTGGGGCCACACTGCGACGTATGATGGGGAGGGTAACCTGTATTCGGGCGGTACGGTGTTCGGTACCAATTTCCCCGCCACGTCGGGTGCTTTTCAGGTCAAATTTGAAGGAACTGTCGACGTCGCGATTATGAAATTCAATTCTGACGGTACCGACCTGCTTTATGCTACCTTTCTCGGCGGCGACAATACCGACTTGCCGACCAGCCTGATCGTCAACAGTAAAAAGGAGCTGCTGATCCTCGGGACAACATCCTCGAAAGACTTTCCGATCCGAACCAACGCCTCGCAAACCGCATTTGGCGGCGGAACCCGCACAACGCCCATAGCAGGGCTCGAACTGGTCAACGGCAGCGATCTGTTTATTTCCAAACTCAGTTCCGACGGTACGCAGCTTACGGGCTCCACATTTGCCGGTGGAAGCGGCAATGACGGCGTTAGTGTGACGGATAATGTGACGATCCGAAATTATGGGGACAGCTTCCGCGGTGAAATAGGGTTGGATCAAAACGATCAGGTGTATGTCGTTTCATCAACCAATTCGGCCAATTTCCCTTTGAAGAATCCTGCACAAGGCAAGCTCGGTGGCGGACAGGATGCTGTTGTCCTGAAATTTTCGGCCGGCCTGGATCAGCTTCTTTGGTCGAGTTACCTGGGCGGCGACAAATGGGACGCCGGCTACTCGTTGAAGGTGGCCGCCAACGGAGAGGTATATATTGCCGGAATTTCACAAAGCGGCAATTTGCCGGCAAAAGCGGGGGCCTATCAGGCAACGCTCAAAGGTCTGGAAGACGGGTTTGTGGCCCGTTTTGTCAATGATCAGCTGTCTGCATTGAGCTATCTGGGTACAGACAAGGAAGACGGAGCTTACCTGCTCGATATCGATCAGGCGGGGCAGGTGTATGTTTATGGAACCACGACGGGCAGTTATCCGGTTAGCCAGGGCGTTTACCACAATGCGAAAAGCGGGCAGTTCGTGCACGCATTGAATGCTTCATTGTCCCAAACCATTTTTTCCACTATCATAGGCTCAGGCCGTGGCACGCCGGATATTTCGCCTACGGCCTTTCTGGTAAGCGAATGCGGGAATATTTACCTGGCAGGCTGGGGTGGCAATGTCAACAGCGGCACCGGCAACAACACAGCCAGCAGCACAACAGCCCTGCCGGTTACCGACGACGCCATTCAGCCTACTACGAACGGCAATAACTTTTACATCGCGATTCTCGAACAAGGGGCTAAATCACTGCTTTATGCCACATTCTTTGGGAGCCTTAGTCGCGATACCCGCCTGCAAGGCGATCATGTCGATGGCGGTACGAGCCGGTTCGATAAAAACGGCATGATTTACCATGCCACCTGCGCCTGCGGAGGTAGCCATTTTCCTGCAACCCCGCAGGCATGGTCGGAAACCAACAATAGCGATAACTGTAACAATGCGGCATTCAAGATCGATATCGATCGGTTGAAAGCGGACTTCGACGTTTATGCCGGGAAAACCAAAGACGTGCTGCGGGGATGCGCGCCGCTGGAACTGACATTCGTCAATACGAGTGAAGGCGGCGTGGACTACATCTGGGAGGTCAATGGAAATACAATTTCGAGGGAAGAGGGGCAGTCGGAATATGCTTTTACCAAACCGGGTGAATATACCGTTACGCTCACGGCCTATAACCGTTTGAGCTGCAAGCGAATGGATGTGGCTGAAAAGAAAATCGTTGTCGAGACGCTGGCTACGAAAGTAACAGGCGATACGACGGTCTGCGAAAACAGTACCGTGAAGCTGAGCGCCAGCGGTGGTACGCAATACAAATGGTCGCCAGCGGCCGGGTTGGATAATGCGAACATTGCGGCGCCGGTCGCGACGGTTAAAGAAACAACCGAATACACGGTGGAAATCAGTAATGGGGTAGGCTGTAAAGTGACACAGCAGGTAAAATTGGATGTGGAGAAAAAAGCAGACTTTGTGGATATGCCCGATACGGAGGTTTGCCAGGGGGCGACTGTAACGCTTACCGTCTCGGGCAACGCTCCTCAATATAAATGGCATGCCACGACAGGTTTGCAGGAGACAACAGGCAAATCCGTCACCGTAAAACCGACGCAAACGACTTCTTACATTATCGAAGGCATATATGACGACGGTTGCCGGCCGCTTCGTGAGATTACAGTCAAGGTTGACCAATCCTATGCGCCCGATTTTGACGTAGCAAAGTCCGGTGGTGCCTGTAACGAGCCGTATTCCTATTCATTCACCAGCAAAGGCGGAAGTGCCCAGCGCTACGAATGGAATATGGGTACCGGTAATCCCATGACCGACCGGGAAGTAAAGAACTACATTTACGAGATTCCCGGCGAATACACCATCACACTCACGGCCTACAATGCAGCCGGCTGCTCGCTGACGGCCTCCAAAAAAATCAGTGCCGAACCTGCATTTACATTAACCAACGTCATTACCCCGAACGGAGACGGAAAGAACGACTTTTTCATCGTCCCCGTCGCCTCGTCCTCGCTGGAAGTTTTCAACCGCTGGGGGAAATCCATCTTCAAAACCGCCGACTACAAGAACGACTGGGGTAAGGGCATTGCCAATGGAACTTACCTTTATGTAGTCGACACACCGCAGGGTAATCACTGTAAAGGTTGGGTAGAAGTGCTGGAATAAGAGGGCTTTGATTGTTGTGAGAGAGGTGTTAACTTTATGTTGATCATTCACTTATTGATATGGAACGGATTGTTTTGGAAGTAAATGACGAGTTGGCCCGTGCATGGCGCATGGCACCCCGGCAGTTTAGGGAACGACTTGAAAAGGATCTTGAAAGCGAGATTTTAGAGAAAATACGTCAGGCCGAACGGGAAAACTTCTTTCAACTTCTGCAAGAAGTACGGGAGGAGGCTCGGCAGAATGGACTCACACACGATAAACTTGAAAGTCTTCTGAATGACGATTAGCAGATTCATTTTTGACACAAACACCTTAATTAGTGCATTCCTGCTCGAAGGTGGCACTACCAGTCTTGCGCTCACCAAGGCGATGAATATAGGGAAAGTGATAACAACTCAGGTAATAAAGAGAGAGTTGGCCGATGTTTTTCTGAGAAGCAAATTCGATAAATACGTTTCCTTTGAAAAGCGTGTTCATGTCTTGGGTTTTTTAGACGAGCAATTCGAAATGTGGCCAGAACCCGAAGAGAGAGTTGAAATATGCCGAGATCCGAAGGACAATAAGTTCTTGGAACTGGCTGCACTGGGCAATGCGGTTTGTATTATTACAGGGGATGAGGATCTATTGGTATTAAATCCTTTTAGAAACACTACTATTTTGAATTCAAGGGATTTTTTGACACACTTTTAAACATTCAACCAAAATGAAAAAACTCCTTTCAATACTCTGCTTGATATTAACAGTAACCTTCGCAAATGCTCAAAGCAACTTCGGGAAGCAGATTGATGATAAAAAAGCGATTGCGGCGACAGCCCTTCCGGCGACGATGGGCGATAAAAACGCAATGCAAGCGAAAGTAACGGGTACCGTCGAGTCGGTTTGCCAGGCAAAGGGATGCTGGATGAAGGTTAACCTGGATAATGGCGAGACAATGCGCGTTGTATTTAAGGATTACGCGTTTTTTGTGCCAAAAGACATAACCGGCAAAACGGTGGTTTTCGAAGGGGAAGCGAAGAAGACGACCGTGCCTGTCGAGCATTTGAAGCATTATGCCCAGGATGCCGGCCAAAGCAAAGAAGAAATAGCGAAAATCACCGAGCCAAAGGACGAGCTGACGTTTGTCGCCGACGGCGTTATCGTGAAATAATCACTTCCCAAACGGGAGAAACGGGACAACGGACACTTTTGTAGCGATACATCGGTGTCCGTTTCTCATTTTTATGCTTTTCAGATCTGTTTCAAGTTTGTGCCTGGGCCTGTTGCTGAGTGTCCAGGTTTTAGCACAGAATAGCCAGTATGTTTGGTGGAATCCACAATCCGCACCTTTTCCTGTCGTCGAAGGGCAAGCATGGCCTAAGGAGCTGAAAAATGCGTACGACCGTCTGCCGGCGCGTGCCGAAAAGCAGGTACGGGATGTGGTATGGAATCTGTCCAATCAGTCGGCCGGGTTAATGATCCGGTTTCGCGCCAATTCTTCCGAAATCAAAATCCGTTACGCGGTGGGAGGCAAGCATGCACTCCCGCACATGCCCGCGACGGGTGTGAGCGGTGTTGACCTGTACGCGGTAAGCAGTGATGGCGAATGGCGCTGGTGTGCCGGAAAATATGCATTTGGAGATACGATTACCTACGATTTCAGAAATCTGTCCCCAAACGATAATTACCATAAACACGGCAGGGAGTACCGCTTGTTCCTTCCGCTTTACAATAGTGTCAAATGGCTGGAAATAGGCACACCCGAGGGAACCGGGTTCATACCGCTCGCTGTGCGGCCCGACAAGCCGATCGTCATTTATGGTACGTCTATCGCGCAAGGGGCCTGTGCATCCCGGCCTGGAATGGCCTGGACGTCGATATTAAGCCGGAAAATGGACCGGCCACTGATTAACCTCGGTTTTTCGGGAAATGGGAGACTGGAACAAGAGGTGGTAGACCTGGTAGGGGAGATCGACGCGAAAGTTTATGTGCTGGATTGTCTTCCCAATCTCACAATAAGGCCGGATTCGAAACTTGGGCTTACGACCGAAGAGATCAAGAAAAGAGTGATCAACACCGTGGCCGCATTGCGCCAGAAGCGGCCGGATGTCCCCATCGCCCTCGCCGAGCATGCAGGTTATACGGACGAGGACATTAACCCGCAAAGCAAGCATTATTATGTTGAAGTAAATGAAATCCTGAGAGATGCTTTCGCGGCATTGAAGTCGCAGGGGTTTCAGAATATTTACCTGATCCCGAAAGAGGATTTCGGACAAACCTACGAATCGACGGTAGACGGAACACATCCTACCGACCTAGGAATGCTGCAGTATGCCGATGGTTATGAAAAGCATTTGAGAAAGATCCTGCACGAGCCTTCCGGCGAGTATTCGACGACCCGTCCGATAATCCAAATGCGCGAACTGCACAATTATGATTGGGAGAAAAGGCATTCGGAAATACTGGAACTGAATCGCAAAATATCGCCTGCGATAGTGGTGATCGGTAACTCGATCACGCATTTCTGGGGAGGAATGCCAAAAGGACCGAGGGCGGTAGGTGAGCCGTCATGGGCCAGTACTTTCGGAAAAAATTCGGTCAATATGGGCTATGGCTGGGACCGCATTGAGAATGTACTTTGGCGCGTTTACCATGGTGAACTCGATGGTTTCAAAGCGAAGCAGATCTTCGTCAATATTGGGACCAACAACCTGAGTTTAAACAGTGATGAAGAGATTGCAGCGGGCTGGAAATTGTTGATCGAGGCGATCAAATACCGCCAGCCACAGGCGCAGATCGTGATGATGGGCATTTATCCACGCCGCCAGCAAGAGGAACGCGTAGCTGGATTGAATGAAAAACTGGTACAAATTACCGGTGAAACTGATGTAATGTTTGTAAACCCCGGGAAAGTGTTCCTGAAATCCGATGGTAAAATCGACGAATCGCTGTTTTCGGATGGTCTGCACCCTAATGAAAAGGGTTACAGACTGCTGGGCGATGCGATCAAGCCTTATGTGAAATAGCAATCAAAGTACAATTCCGATCCCAAAAAGGATCACAAAAAGCAGGGTCGAAAGCGCCATTTGTTTCAGGTAGGGATCCAGTTCGCTGGCTTTGGTAAGGCGGGAAATCGCAAGACCGTTTTTTACAAACAGCGGGAAACTCAGAAAGAATATGAGGCTGGTGTAGCTCGAAAAATGCTGGGCCGTGTAAACGGTTACACAAAGCATTCCGATCAGCAGAATACACCAGTGGTAAACGATCGCTTTTTCGCGGCCGATACGTACCGGAATTGAATTTTTGCCCGTAGCGCGGTCGGAATCGATGTCGCGTATGTTGTTGATATTCAATACGCCCACTGCGAATAGGCCACAGCTTGTTGCGGGAAGGAGCAAGCCCCAGTTCCAGACGTGGGTATGCAAAAAGTTACTCCCGAGTACGCCCACCCAACCGAAAAAGATCAGTACGGAGAGGTCGCCTAGACCTACATACCCATAAGGCCGTTTGCCGGCAGTATAGGTAATGGCGGCTATAATACACGCAATACCGATTCCGAGAAATACCCAGAAGGTATTGGCAGGTGCGCCTTTTAGTGCAATCGTCAGCAATGTGATGCCGGAGATTAATGCGAGTACCGAAAAAATAATGATCGCGCGAAGCATTTTCGCAGCAGTAATGTGCCCTGAATGCACGGCTCTGCGCGGCCCCTCGCGCAGCTCGGTGTCCTTACCATTCACCGCATCGCCATAATCGTTGGCAAAATTGGAAAGCACTTGCAGAAGAATGGTCGTCAATACGCTCAAACCTGCTACCGGCCAGCTGAATTGCCCCGAGGCAGCAGCCAGGAAACAACCCATTAAAATACATGAAAGTGCAAGAGGTAATGTGCGGGGACGTGCGGCTTCAATCCAGGGATTCATCGGACGTAATGATGTGTTGGTAGAAAAAGCCGGAGGCCGCATTCAGCATGCGGCCTCCGGCTGTGGTATGCTTAAATTCCTACTGCCTGTGTAAACTCAGCATCGGTAGGTAGTACTTTCGAGGCGAAGAAGTTGGTCAGTTCGCCTTTTTCGTTGATGACATATTTGCAAAAGTTCCAGGTAGGTACTTTGTCGTTCCAGCCATTCAGGTCTTTGTTGCTCAGCCATTTGTAGATGGGAGCCTGGTCATCGCCGAGTACCGATACTTTTTCAAACATCGGGAATGTCACCCCGTAAGTCGCAGAGCAGAAAGTAGCGATCTCATCGCTGGTACCCGGCTCCTGGCCGCCGAAGTTGTTGGCAGGGAAGCCCAGCACCACCACTTTGTCGCCGTGCTCTTTGTAGAATTTCTCCCAGTCGGCATACTGCTTCGTATACCCGCATTTGGAAGCCACATTCAGGATCACCACTTTTTTGCCTTTGTATTTGCTGAGACCAACGGTTTTGCCACCTACGAGCGATTTTACCTTGAAATCATAAAGCGTTTGTTTTGCAACAGGAGCATTCTCCGGACGGCTCGCTATTTCGGATTTGTCGACGAAAAGGCCGGTAATCAATGAAGTAATCATAATGAAAAGTGTCTTAATAAGGCTCATCGTAGTTTTGGTTATGGTTAGTACATATATGAATAAAACGGAAGGCACACGTTTGAGTTGTTGTTACCATATCCAAAACGCACCGATCAGCAGATTTTGGTAACTATTTTCCTACATTCTCTCGGGAACATCTATGCCCAATAACCCCAAAGCCTTGCGAATCGTTTCCGCAACAGCGCCTGATAATGCAACGCGCAATTTTACCGCTTCCGGATTCGGATCGGAGAAGATCGAAACCTCCGCGTAGAACTGATTATAAACCTTCGCAAGGTCGAATGCATATTGGGAAATGAGGGAGGGGGCAAACTCATTGGCGGCTGCCAGGACCTTCACAGGATATTGCGACAATGCGAATACCAGCTCGCGCTCTGCCTGGTGCATAATATAGCTATCGCCCGGAATTTCCGCAGGTATACCCGCCTGCTCGCCCTTGCGCATGATCGAGCGGATACGTGCGTAGGTGTACTGGATGAATGGGCCTGTATGTCCCTGGAAATCAATTGATTCTTCGGGATTGAACAGCATTCGTTTCTTCGGATCTACTTTCAAAAGGAAGTACTTTAATGCGCCCAATGCCAGCTGGTTGTAAAGCTGTTTGGCTTCTTCGCTGTTGAAATCGTCAATTTTGCCCAACTCCTGTGTGCGTGCGGCGGCAGTTTGCACCATCTGGCCCACGAGGTCGTCGGCATCGACAACGGTACCTTCGCGCGACTTCATTTTACCGGACGGCAAATCCACCATTCCGTAGCTGATGTGGTAGCAGCCGTCGGCATAAGTGCGGCCGAGGCGTTTCAGGATCGCGAAAAGGACTTTGAAATGGTAGTCCTGCTCATTACCCACTACCCACAGATAACGGTCGTTGCCGAAATCGCTGTTTTTCAGTTCGGTTGTACCGAGGTCCTGCGTGATGTAAACGGATGTGCCGTCGCCGCGGAGTACGAGCTTTTCGTCGAGGCCCTCTTCAGTGAGGTCGATCCAGACGGAGTTGTCCGCTTTCTTGAAGAATACGCCTTTCCGGAGTCCTTCTTCGATAATATCTTTACCCAGCAGGTAAGTATTTGATTCATAATAGGTTTTGTCGAAACTCACGCCGATTTTGTTGTAAGTTTGCGCAAAGCCTTCGTAAACCCAATTGTTCATTTTCTGCCAGAGCGCTACCGTTTCGGGGTCGTTATTTTCCCAAAGCAGCAGCAATCTCTGCGCTTCCAGTATCCACGGCGCCTTTTTAGCCGCTTCTTCCTCGCTCAATCCTTCGTCGACAAGCGCCTTGATCTGCTTTTTGTATTCTACATCAAACAAAACATAATACTTGCCTGCCAGGTGATCGCCTTTGATGCCGCTGGATTCGGGGGTTTCGCCATTGCCCAACTCACGGTAGGCCAGCATCGACTTACAAATGTGGATGCCGCGGTCGTTGACGAGGCATGTTTTCTCCACATCATAACCACTCGCTTTCAGGATTTTTGATAGCGAGTCGCCCAGGAAATTGTTACGTAAGTGGCCGAGGTGAAGGGGTTTGTTCGTGTTAGGGGAAGAAAATTCCACCATTACCGACTTCCCGTTCGAGGGGAATGTACCAAATTTTTCGTCGGTAAAAATCTTGTTGAACAGGTCGAGCCAGGTGCTGTCTTTGAGACTGATATTCAGGAAGCCCTGCACGACATTGAAGCCCGCAACGACCGATGATGAGGCAATGAGCTCGTCTCCGATGATCTGGCCGATTTCGGCTGGTGCCTTTCGAGCCGCTTTCGTCAAGGGAAAAGTGACAAATGTGTAAAATCCCTCAAATTCTTTCTTGGTAGGTTGCAGAAGGATTTCCTGGGTGTCCAGCTGGAAATGTTTTTGGACCGCTTTTTGAATATCTTCCTTGAGTATTGCTTCAATTGTCATGAAAAATAGGGTATTCCGGAAACGCTTTCTCGTTTTAAAAGATACATTCCCGCAAGTTTTTATTTAAGTGAAATTATTTCTAATATTAATAGCAATGTAAAGCCTGGCAGGATGCAAAATTAGGCTAATTATTGATCTGTGTCACACCCCAGAAGGAAGAAGTTATGCATAACCGTTCCATAAATTATTTCGGGTTGAAATTAATGCTCTTACTGCTCTTTGCGCCGATATGGGGTGCCTGGGCGCAGTTGCAGCAATCCGACCGCCTCGAAATCCCCACCAGCTCATCTTCTTCCGAGCAATTCGAGGTTTTCAGTCTGGGCGATCGGGGCATTTTATCGGTGATCAGGGGCAATGAGTTTTCTAACCGTAACGAGCAATGGGAGTTTGTAAAATATGATACGACGCTGAAAGCACTTTGGCGGACTTCCTACAAGCTCGACTTCCGCTACATTCCGGTAATGGCTTACAAGGGCGATGAAAGCGGTTACTGGTTGTTTGCCGAACCGGATACCGACAAGTTTCTGTTTCTGCAGCTGAATTTCAACGACGGCTCGATCGATACCTATAAAGGCAACCTGCTTTCAGGGGTCGATGTGCAGCATTTCAAGGTGATCGGCAGCAAAGCGCTGGTTTCCGGTTATTACCGCTCTCGGCCGATCGTGATCGTACACTCGTTTTTCGACCACACCACCCGCGTATTGCCAGGGCTATTTGAAAAGAATACCGAACTGAACAATGTCGATATTAATGAGATCGACGGATACATCAATGTGATTACTTATGCTTACCGTAAAAAAAATTGCGTTTTTGAAATAAAAACTTACAATTACGACGGTAAGCTCCTGAAAAAGACGACACTGAGCGACCCGCGTTACAGTTTCATCTCGGGGCAGATCGTCCCGCTCAATGCCGACGATTCTTACCTGATCGGCAACTATTCGGTGGGTTGCACGCAATACTCGCAGGGACTTTATGTTACCCACATTTCGGACGACACGCCCGAGGAGCCGCAGTTTATCGAGTTTTCCGAGTTGCAGAATTTCTTCAATTATATGAAACCCAAGCGACGTGCACGGGTGCTCGAAAAAATTGGGAAGCGGAAAAGCCTGGGTAAGGAAAACCGGTTCCGATACCGGTTACTGGTGCATCAGCTGATCCAGACGGAGAAAGAGATTGTGCTGGTCGCAGAGGTGTATTATCCCAATCAGCGATCCACCAGTCCGATCATTTCAGGCGGGATCTCCCGCCCGTATGTAGCGCGCGCACTCGAAGGCTACCGTTACACACATGCCATTGTATGCGGGTTCGACCGCAGCGGCAAACTTATGTGGGATAACACCATTACCATTAAAGATCTTACGAGCTTCGACTTGCAGGAAATGGTGCAGGTAACTCCTGTCGATGACTATTTTGTTCTGGCTTATCCTCAGGAAGGCGAGATCCACACCGAGGTGATCAGCCGCAATAAAGTCGTGGTTGAAACGGAGAAGTTTAAAATCAACCCGAAATCCGAGAAGGAAAAGGTGCTGAACAATGAAGATGGCTACTTGTCGCCCTGGTACGGCCAATATTTCCTTGCCTACGGCATGCAGCGGATCGGCACCTCGTCGATCGCGCAGGGGCGAGAGGTGTTCTATGTCAATAAGCTGACTTACAAAACGGACGAAATCGGGAAGATAGAGGCCAAAGAAGCAGCTTCCAGGCCCGGGCAGCAACCATAAACCTGGCTAGTCGCGGACGGCTAGTCGACGAGCCAGATATGGTCGGCGTCGAAACCCTGCTCTTTCCATTCCACCTGAACACGTTGTGTTTCCACCGTGCTGACCTGCATTCCCACGTAATCCGGGTCAATGGGCAGCTCGCGGTTATAGCGTCGGTCGATGAGTACAAGCAATTCCACTACTTTCGGGCGGCCGAATGCCGTCATAGCGTCGAGCGCGGCCCGCACCATGCGTCCGCTGGCCAGCACGTCGTCAATCAGGATCACCTTTTTGCCTTCGATCAGGAAAGGTACATTGGTTTTGTTCGGCACGAGCGGGGACTCGCGGCGACGGAAATCGTCACGATAGAACGTAGCATCCAGGTGCCCCAGCAGAATGTTCTGTCCGGTTTTTTCGCGGAGCTCCTTCACAATGCGTTCGGCAAAGTGGATCCCCCTGGGCTGCAAACCCATGACGACCGTGTTCGAAAAATCCTGGTGATTCTCAATCAGTTGCTGGCATAGCCGGCTGATCATTATTTCCAGAAGGGGGCTGCTAAGTACTAATCGTTTTTGGGGTATCATGAAATTTCCCTGAATTTTAGCCTAAATTAAAGTGCTCTTAGACGAAATTAAAACTTTTATTCAATGAAATATCTGATTGCCGGGCTGGGAAATATCGGTCCGGAGTATGCTTTTACCAGACACAACGCCGGTTTTATGGTGCTCGATCGCCTTGCTGCCCAGCACGGCTTCACGTTTTCTTTTGAAAAACTAGCCTTTGTGGCCGAGTGGAAGTATAAGGGCAGGCACATTTATTTTATAAAGCCTACCACCTATATGAACCTGAGCGGAAAGTCGATCCGGTATTACATGGACCAGTACAAAGTGGCGACCGAAAACACGTTAACCATTGTGGATGAGCTGCAATTGCCGTTCGGTACGTTGCGGATCAAGCCCAAAGGTAGTCATGGCGGGCACAATGGCCTGAAGAATATTGAGGAATTACTGGGCACCACGGAGTACCCCAAACTACGTTTCGGAATCGGAAATAATTTTCCGCGTGGCAGGCAAGTAGATTACGTACTTAAACCATTTTCCAATGAGGAAATGGCGGAGCTGCCCATCATTTTGGATAAAGCCGGCGATATGGTTACATCGTTTTGTACTTTGGGAATACAATCGACAATGAACAATTATAACCAATGATTGTACTTTTTAAAGAAAATATAAATATTTCAAGAATTGTATTTATTTGGTTTTTGGCTTAAATTTTGAAATTAAATAAAAGTCAATCGCTGATCGTTAGTATAAAATAAGTTTTAAAGTGTTGAAATTGCCATAAAATTCCAAATAAAATTTTGATAAGCGATTTTATGTCAATTTGTAATTTCAAAATTAATGTGGACATTTGTAGTGCAATAGGGCGCCAGTGAAATTGAATAAATCCATGACGCTGAATTGAAATACTGTTATCTTTGTATTATAATGGAATTTCAGGGTTGCAAGGCGGCAAATTAAGTGTGCCGGAAGCGTTTAAAAAAGACGAAACAGCAAGATTTCGTCAGATCTGGAGAATAATTGACAGCGTATATTGGTTAAGTTCTCCGAATTTTGTAAAGAAGAAAAATTGGAGTATTATTGGTACTATTCTTACTTTACAAATACAATGAAACGATCAGGCGTTCTGATGCGTTAAATGCATAGGAAAGACAGCTTTAAAGCTAGAAAATATATAAGATAAGAAAAGGTTAAGGGTTTAGGAATAGTCAGTATAAAGCCATCTCCATGAGATGGCTTTATCTTTTTATCTGCTCAGCCCATACTTCCACGCGCCTGTTCGATCTTTTCGTCGTCTCTGTCTGATTGACTATTTTCGGTTGTGCCGATCCATAGCCCGATCCCTCAATGCGATCCGCGATAATGCCTTTGCCGATCAGGTATGCCTTTACCGTCTCTACCCGTTTGTTGGAAAGTTCCAGGTTTTTCTCAAAGCTTCCGGTATTGTCGGTATGGCCTTTCAATACCAGCCGCAAATCCTGCCGTTTCTGAAAATAGGTCACGATCGAGTCCAGATCGGCGAGGGCGCTGTCTTCCAGCACCTCGGTACCCTGATTGAAATACAGCGTTGAAAGCGGCGTTGAATGCGTTTCAGGGACCATGTTCATCAATGCTTTGATTTCTTCGAAGCGATTATTGGTGCGGACCACCACGTTCTTCATCTGAAATCCATCTGCCTGAGCTGTAATGCGGTAAGTTTCGTGCGGCGGTAGTTCCACATTATAAACGCCGTCCACGGTTTTGGTATGGGCAACGAGGGAATCATTGGCCGTTTTGCGCACATGCACCTCCGCGTCATTTACCGGTTGCAGGTTGCGTCCGTCGTAAACCCTCCCTGTAACCAACGCGAGATTTTTATTCCGGGCCGGTTCGGGTTTGTGTTCTATCGGTTTCGGTTCTTCCCTGGGCTCCTCCTTTTTGGCGACGGGTTCTTTAAACGTCTTAGCGATCGTCTGATAGCTCCGGCGCACAAAAACTGGCGTCATCACGCGGTCGTAAATGCGTATCAAAGCGACGGTGCCCGAGCTCGATTCGTTGCCTGCAATGAGGTCGTCCTGGAACAAATTCAGCACCTGGTCGGCGTCGAGAACGCCTTCGGTGCCAGGGTCTTTAAACTCCACTTTGGAAAGCCCGTTGATGTACATTTTAATGGTTTTCGTCTCATGGTCGCGCGAATACACATAATGCACATACTGTTTTGCCCGTACGGGGGCTTTTTCACTCACGGCGAAATCATAGAAATTGAGCTTGCCATTGTAAATGTAGGTGCCGTAGTCGCTTTTGCGGTTCTTGAAATCGATCACACGCTTCCAGCTATCGAGCTCATCGAGTTTGAAATAGATCTCGACAGTAAATGACTTGTTCAGAAAACCCTTCGTTTCGGCGTTGTTGAATTGCAGTCCGCTGTTTTTCTCAAAAACATAGATCGAGCGGGAGAGGTAATCGGAACCGGGAATTTGTTCCTTGATGATCTGCCCGGATTGCCCGAGGGGTTTCAGTGCCGGCCCGCCGCTTTCAATAGGCAGGAAGCCGTTATTGAAATCATAAGTCCACTGGTTCTGGGCATGAACTCGCAGCGCCGCGGCACAAAGCAGGACAATCAGCACGGCCCGCAGCGCATTTATTTTATTAATCATACCCAAAAATATAAAAAGTGGGGGCGGAAGCAGTAGTACAACTTGTAATTTTGGGCTGTTATTATTTTTGCTTGTGAAAAACATCGGTATCGGTCTTCTCTTTTCCATTCTATGGTCGTCGGCATCCGTAGCAACGAAGTTCGGCGTGCAATCGACGGCCCCCTTGATACTGGCAAACGTTCGGTTCTTTATAGCTGGTATTTTGTTGCTGTCTTTTTCGTACGTATTCGTCAAAGATAAAGCCTATCGGCTACCAACGAAAAAGGAATGGCAGCAACTGGCGCTGTTCGGTTTCCTGAATACAACGCTCTACCTGGGCCTGTACGTGTACGCGATGAAGTATACCGCAGCCGGCATCGGGAGTCTGGCGGTGTCCACCAACCCGTTGATCATCGTACTGCTGTCGTCCTGGTGGTTGAAAAGAAAGCCCAAAGCGGAAGAATGGACTGGGATAATCCTCGGAATGGGGGGCGTGGCCGTCGCAACTTATCCGCTGCTCGCCGATAGTTACACAACAATCGGAGGTATTACACTGTTGATTGTCAGTATGGTAACCGTTTCCGCGGCCAGTGTCTATTATGCGACAGTCAAATGGGAGCTGCCGAATCTGCTTATCAATGGTTGGCAGGTTTGTCTGGGCGGTGTTTTCCTGCTGCCGGCAACATGGCTGTTTGCGGATTACAGCACGACCAAACTAGACCTTGTTTTCTGGGGTTCGGTGCTGTGGCTAAGCCTTGCCGTTTCGATTGTAGGATTGATCTGTTGGTTTTACCTGCTCCGGATTGATACCGTAAAGGCGTCATTGTGGCTCTTTCTCTGTCCGCTGTTCGGATTTTTCTTTGCCTGGTGGCTCATGGGTGAGCCCGTGACGATTTATACCGTTTTCGGGACGGTACTGGTGGTGGCAGGCCTCTATGCCGGGCAGCGTGCAAAATTAGCTGGCAAAAAGGGCACCTGACCGGGACCCGCCTCTACAATGCCTAGTCTACCAGGATTTCACCTTTGAGGTACAACTTCGCCTGCCCGCCGATGTAAACGCGGTCGCCATCCAGTTCGCATTTCAGGAATCCGCCACGCCGTGAGAGCTGGCGCGCATTCAATTGCGTCTTGGAGAGTTTCCCGGCCCAGTAGGGAATGAGTGTCGTGTGCGCGGAGCCCGTCACCGGATCTTCATCGATGCCGGATTGCGGCGCGAAAAAGCGGGAGACAAAATCCACATCGTTGCCCGCCGCTGTGACGATCACGCCACGGGCAGGTATGGTAGAGAGAATGATAATGTCAAGATCGAGATTTTGCACTTCCTCTTCCGATTCCAGTACAACCAGGTAGTCGGTCTTACCCTTGTAAACTTCCAGAAGCGTCGTGTTTTTCAGGCTTTCAACGAGTCCCGGAGGTGGTACGGCGATGTGGTATTGGTCGACGGGAAAGTTCAGCGTAAGCCAATCTTCCTTGCAGTCGACATTGAGTACACCGCTTCTGGATTCGAAGCTGATCGACTGCCCTTCATAATTCTGAATATTGAAGATCACATAAGCCGCTGCGAGCGTTGCGTGGCCGCAGAGATCCACTTCCACCATCGGTGTAAACCAGCGGATATGGAAACCATTTTCTGTCGGGACGTAGAAAGCGGTTTCAGCGAGGTTGTTTTCGGCGGCGATGGCGAGCATCGTTTCCTCGGGCAGCCATTGTTCCAAAGGAACTACCGCCGCAGGGTTTCCACCAAACAACTTGTCGGTAAAAGCATCGATTTGGTATATAGGAAGTTTCATGAAGTCAAATGGGCTTGGTAACGGCAAGGTATTAAAAATATCTGCTATGGGGTGCTTTTCTTATCAATTTTTAATATAATATATTGGAAACAGATAAAAAATCAAAACATATTGGATTCTTAGTTTTACTATCGTTTTCTGTTTTTCATGCGAAGATACACGCCGTTCGTCCATCCGAAGCCTTCCTGGATTTCGTATTCGCCTCCTCCGGCGATCAGGTTCGTATCGGACACGTTGTACTTTTCGAGCATCTTTCCCGAATGCCTGAACTCTTTCTCGATCAAGCCCAGCCATTCGTCGCTCAGCTCATTCGCGGTCCTGTGGAAATTGTAATTTCTTAACCCTTTGTAAACGATCCATTGCAGCGGGGCCCAGCCATTGGGTGCGTCCCATTGCTGACCGGTGCGTACCATAGTGGTTAGCAGCCCGCCTGATTTCAGAAAGTTCAGGCGGATGTACGCCCGCATATAATGCGAGTGGGGTTTGGGGGCGAGCCTGAAAAAGAGGGGAAATGCGCCCGCAATGGTGATGGCTTTCGTAAAATCCCTTTTCCTGAAATCATAATCCATATAATAATGTTTCGATTCGTCCCAGAAATAGGTTTGAATGGCGATATTCCGTTGCCTGGCCTTTTCCTCGTAAAGCAAATGCAACCGCCGGTTATCAGATAACAAATAGGCTTCCGCAATGGCTTTTTCCAGATGGTACAGCAGGCAATTCAGATCTACCGGCAAGATGTCGGTGGTGTGGATGGAGGTAAAATCGGTTTCGTCGGCAAACCAGCGGCTGCTGAAATCCCAGCCCGATTCGGCGGCGGCGCGGATGTGGCGGAAAAGTTCATCGGGTGCGGTGCCGTGTTTTTCGCTGGCCTCATGAGCCAACTCCATGTCTTCGCTGTACGATTCGGGGCGTGGCGTGGCCTTGTCGTCCCAGTAGCGATTCAACAGCGCGCCGCCGGGCAAATACACCAGGCGGCGGTGCGCTGTAAAAGGTTCGCAAGGCTCCTGGCAGCCATCCATCCAGTAATCATATTCCCTTTGCATTTGAGGCAGGTATTTTTTCAAAACCTTTTTGCCTTCCATTTCGCTGAACAGTCTCACCATCAATGAAAAAAACGGCGGCTGTGACCGGCTGAGATAGTAAGTCCTGTTGGCAGTAGGTATGAAACCCAGCGTATCGACCAGATAGGCGAAATTATTGAGCATGTTTTCTATCAGCTCCGCGCGCCCCGACTCTTTGAGTCCCAGCATCGTAAAATAGCTATCCCAGTAATAAATCTCCCGGAAACGCCCGCCGGGTACCACATAGGGATGGGGCAGAGGTATGAGCGATCCTCCCCGTTCCTGGTTCTCGGGCTGGCGCGTGAGCACCGACCATAGCCTGCCTATGTGCTCGGAAACAGCCTCATTTTTGTCGGAAATGAATTCTGAAGCAATATGCCCTGGCATTCTGAAATACTCCCGGATAAAAGTTTCTATGTTGAAGTCGGGGGCGTCTTTCTCCTGGTGGTACCGTTCGATGATCAGCACCGGATCTTCCAGTGGGATGGCGTCGGCGAATGTTTTGGAATCGGAGAAAATGCGGCTGCACTGCACATCACGGAATAGTGTTCCGTACAACTCTTCGGGAGAGATGTGAGGTTGGCCGTAAGTGAATGAAGGAGCAACAAAACCGTACAAAACGAACTGATTTAAAGGGTTTACTAACTGGAATGTGACTTATTTGACTTCCGTAAATTTAAGTTTTGGTAATAACATGGCATTTTCAATGAGCCTGATCTGAATGCCCAGAATACCTGCTTCCGCATTCGCATCAATTTTCTCCGTATCGTCGGTCGGCTTGTGATAGTCATCATGTCCGCCCGTATGGAAAAACAGCACAGGTATTTGCTTGGCGTAAAATGAACCATGGTCCGAACCGCCACTTCCTGCATTGTCTGTAAAAAACTTCGTATCGCTTTTCACGTCCTTGAAAATGATCGGCCATTCGGGGCTGGTGCCGTACCCGCCGATGCCCACGCCCCGGTTGGGGTCGTAGCGACCGATCATGTCCATGTTCGACATGAAGTTGATATCGGCCAACGGCAAAGTAGGATTGTTGACGAAATAGCGTGAGCCGACCAATCCCAATTCTTCCGCTCCGAATGCGATAAAAAGGAAGTTGTAAGGCTCCTTTTTATCATTTCCCGAAAAATACCGCGCCAGTTCGAGCAAACCGGCCACGCCTGAGGCATTGTCGTCGGCGCCGTTGTGTATCTGCCCCTCGGGCTTTTCGGCTTTGGAACTTCCCTGCCGGCCTATACCAAGGTGGTCAAAATGAGCGCCTATGACGATGGTATACTGCGCGCCGTTGTCGAGAAAGCCGATCACATTCCGCGTCTCGCGAATGCTGTCGGGGACAACTATCCGTCTGATCTTCGCGGTGAAAGGCTGATAGTAACCCTCGGTTCCTTTGGGTAGAAGATGGTACTTTTTGAATTGTTTCGCCACATACTTCGCCGCCTTTTCATTCTCTTTGCTTCCTGTGCCCCGACCTTTCATTTTGTCGGAAGCCAGGTAGGAAATGTGTTTGCGGATGTTTTCCGGGGAGGGTGAAACGGATTGCCCAAATGCCTGTATGGTGGCTAAAACGAGCAATAAACTGTGAAAAAAGATTCTCATTCGATATAAAATGGTTGACGGGCAAAGATAAGCTACCGCAGTGCGAGCGGACTCGGGCAACCGACAGAATTTTTGCATTTATTTGTATTTTCAGGCATCCGCACTTAATATTGCACCATCAATCAATTGCTTCCCTGTACGGCGGTTGATTTATAAAGAAGAGGCGAGAGAATGGGCTCTATGAACCTCTGGCAACCTGCTACCGCTACGGAGAAAGGTGCTAATTCCCACCTAAGTTATTAGGAGATATAAAATCAATTCGTGTGCTCTTACAGTTAGAAATTTCCGTAAGCCGATTGGCTTTAGTCTCGCAGCTGCAACCGAAAATCTGTATTTCGGCTGTCGATTTTAACATGTGTTGAATTTAACCACGTGCTGTGGCTCTTATGCAAGCGGAACAGAAGACATTTAAATACCCATATCCCTACGCACTCGAAATGGGTGGCGAATTGCCAGGGTTTGAGCTGGCATACACTACCTACGGAGAAAGGAACGCCAGTGACACCAATATCGTCTGGATCTGCCATGCACTCACCGGCAGCTCCAATGCAGCCGACTGGTGGGACGGCCTGGTAGGGGATGACAAATATTTCAACCCTGCGCAGCATTTCATCATTTGCGTGAACGTGCTTGGCTCCGCCTACGGGTCCACGGGGCCGCTATCGGTCAATCCGAGGACAAACCGGCCTTATTACCGCAACTTTCCGACGCTTACCGTTCGGGATGTCGTCGGGACGTTGGATCTTTTGCGGCAGGAACTGGCGATCAACAAGATCAAAATCTGCATTGGCGGGTCGCTGGGCGGGCAACAGGCGCTGGAATGGGCAGTGGAAAAGCCCGATTTGTTTGAAGAATTGATCCTGATTGCCTCCAATGCATTGCATTCACCCTGGGGGATTGCATTCAACGAGTCGCAGCGGATGGCGATAGAGGCGGATCCTACGTTTACCGAAGAGAGTCCTGATGCCGGCGCAATGGGTATGCGCGCGGCGCGGTCGATCGCTTTGCTGTCTTACCGTAACTACGATACCTACAACTTTACACAAGCGCGTGACAACCCTGATCAGATCGATGAATTCCGTGCATCGTCGTATCAGCAGTACCAGGGCGATAAGTTTGTGAAACGTTTCAACGCGTTCTCTTACTGGGCACTTTCCAAAATCATGGACTCGCATAATGTGGGCCGTAACCGCGGAGGTATTGTGCATGCGCTGGGACTTGTGAAGGCCAAAACGCTCGTGCTCGGTATCAAATCCGACCTGCTTTTCCCGCTATCCGAGCAGCAGTTCCTGGCCCGCCACATTCCGGATGCCGCATTCCAGGAGATCGATTCGCTATATGGTCACGACGGCTTCCTGATTGAGTACAAGCAGCTTACGCAGGTGATCAGAGCGTGGCAGGAAACGAACGGCCAGTTACAGATGGCGCGTATCCGGTGATGGACCAGAGTCTTAAAGCATTATTTGGTATAAAAAGTAAAACTCCCGACCGGCAACCGATCGGGAGTTCTTGCTTTGATGTATTTCAAAAATTACTTCGAAAGGCTCAGCAACAGCTCAGGCTCGTTGGTGGTAATGTAATCCACATCCTTTTCGAGGAAATATTTCAAATCTGATTCATCATTGACTGTCCACACGTTGGTAGTCAGTTTTTTCTGGCGCATGGCAGGAATGTAATCCTCATGTTTCTTCAAAACGCTCAAATGATAATCGATGCCGTCGAGACCGGCTGCCTGGATTTCGTCAGGCGTTTTATCGCCATTCAGGTATTCCACGTGTGCTTTCGGGGCTAGTTCTTTCACTTTCAAGCAAACATCCCAGCTAAATGCGATGTAGTCGGTGATTTTCTCCACCTTCATTTTCTTCACCAATTCCACACATTTGGTAGCCAATGCCAGCGAGCGCTCCTTGCCGATTTTAGAAGTTTTGATTTCCAAAATCAAACGGGTCTTTTTCTGCTTTGCACCCGCTTTCAGATAAGCTTCCAAAGTCGGCAGCGACTCGCCGTTGGCCAGTTTGATCTTTGAAAGTTCGGCTGAATTAGTCGTTTCGATATTCGTTCCCTGAATGGAATGGTCGTGCAAAACATACAAAACCGAGTCGGCCGACATATGCACGTCGAATTCGCTGCCATAGCAGCCGAGCTTGATCGCGTGTTCCAGGGCGCCGATCGAGTTTTCGGTTGCGCCGGTATTTTTCCAGGCACCGCGGTGTGCAATCACCTTGTTTTTCTTTTGAGACATACCATCCATCGACACCAGGCTCATCAGCCCGATTGCAAGCATTAGAAATCCTTTTTTCATTGTATTCAATTTAAACTTCCTTTTAAAAGACATTTTTCGGCGCATTTTACCCCATCAGGGCACCCGCGGCGAAATTACGGCAACTTGGGTGCGTGTCTGTTAGGCTAATATTAAGTTATCCTAAAATCCCTGATGCGGCGTAATGGTCAGGATGACCATTTTAGAAGTGGGTGTGTTACTCTTTTCGGCGACGCTCGTTATGGGCACCAGTACATTGGTTTCGGGGAAATAGGTGGCCGTGCATTGCTCCGGAATGGGATACTCCACCACCACGAATTTGTGAGCCACGCGTTCTATGCCGCCGTAATGGTTATGCAAATCCACGAGATCGCCGTTTTTCAGGTTGCGGTCGTTCATGTCTTTTGCATTCATTAAAATAACCCGTCGCTCGTTGTAAATACCGCGGTAACGATCATTCAGGCCATAAACGGTGGTATTAAACTGGTCGTGGCTGCGGATGGTCATCATCATCAGTTCGCCTTCTTTCAAATGCTGTATCTGCGGCGCCTCAATGTGGAAATGCGCCTTGCGTGTCGGGGTATCAAAGGTGCCTGCGCGGTTGCAGTTGGGCAGGTAGAACCCGCCGGGCTGCCTTACCCGTTCATTATAGTCCGCAAAACCGGGGATCGTACGTTCAATATCGGTGCGGATGAGGTCGTAATCTTCAATGTATTGGTCCCAATTCACCTTACTACGCGCACCCAATGTAGCTTTTGCAAGCCTGCATACAATTTCCGGTTCGCTCGAAAGCTGGTCCGAAATGGGTTCCAACACGCCGCGCGATAGTTGGACCACCCCCATTGAGTTTTCACACGACACAAACCGGTTTTCATTGTTGCGCATATCCTTGTCGCTGCGGCCCAGGCAAGGCAATATCAATGCCTCCTCGCCGTGCACGAGGTGGCTGCGGTTCAGTTTGGTGGAAACATGGACGGTGAGTTTGCATTTTTGCAGTGCTTCCGCCGTAAAACGGGTATCGGGCGTAGCGGAAAGGAAGTTGCCGCCCATAGCAAAAAATACCTTCGCTTTGCCTTCATGCATGGCTTTAATGCATTCCACCACATCATAACCATGCTCCCGGGGCGGAGCGAAATGGAAGTTTTTTTCGATGGAGTCGAGGAACCTTTCGGACGGGCGCTCGAATATGCCCATTGTGCGGTCGCCCTGGACGTTGCTGTGCCCGCGCACCGGACAAGTACCAGCGCCAGGCTTGCCGATACTCCCTTTAAGCAGTAGCAAATTCACGACTTCCTTAATGGTCGCCACGGCATTCCTATGCTGTGTGAGGCCCATTGCCCAGCAGGCAATGATTTTGCTTTTCCCCGCAAGCACATGTGCAACCTCCTGCACCTGCGCGTAAGGTACACCCGCCTGCGCAGCGAGTTGTTCGGCATTATATTGTTTCAGGTCTTGCAGGAATTCGCCGCATCCTTGTGTGTTTTGGTTGATAAAATGCTGGTCAAAAACGCTGCCGGGCCGTTTTTCCTCCTCTTCCAGCAAAAGCAGCTCGATGGCTTTGATCAATGCCATATCGCCATTGATCTTCACTTGAAGGAAAATGTCGGTCAACGACGGGTTAATGCCCAGCACGCCCGAGATAGTTTGCGGGTTGTTGAAGCCCATCAGACCCGTTTCCGGTAAGGGATTAATGGAAATGATGGTCGCGCCGTTGGCTTTCGCTTTCCGTAATGCGGTGAGCATGCGGGGGTGGTTGGTACCCGGGTTTTGTCCGAGGATCATGATTACCTCGGCCTGGTAAAAGTCGTTCAAAGTAACGGAGCCTTTTCCGATGCCGAGCGACTCGCCTAATGCCGTTCCGCTGCTTTCGTGACACATATTGCTGCAATCAGGCAGGTTATTTGTGCCAAATTCTCTCACAAAAAGCTGGTAGAGGAATGCCGCCTCATTGCTGGTCCGGCCGGAAGTGTAAAACACGGCTTCGTCAGGTGATGCAAGGCGGTTCAGTTCGTTCCCTATTTTTTCAAATGCCGCATCCCAGGTAATGGGCTGGTAATGCGTGCCGCCCGCGGGCAGGAACATCGGCTGGGCGATGCGGCCCTTGCTGCCGATCTCGTAGTCCGAAAGCTTCCCCAACTCCTGCACGGAATGCTCCGAGAAAAATTCGGTGGTCAGTTTCTTTGCCGTAGCTTCTTCCGCGACGGCTCTTGCGCCATTCTCGCAATATTCCGCGATGCCCGAGCGCTCGTCGTCCGGGTCGGGCCAGGCGCAGCTGGGGCAATCGAAGCCGCCTTTTTTGTTAAGGTTAAAAAGCGCTTTCATCCCACGCTGTAAACCTGCCTCACTGACGGTCATTTCTAATGCGGAAACGACGGCAGGGATGCCTGCCGCCACTTTTTTGATGGTGCCCTGTTTCAAACCGGTCAGTTTTTCCGGGTTTTCAGCGCCCGGGACGGGGAGTAGGTTTTCGGACATGGTTCAACAGCTTTTGGGATTGTCGTAATTGTCGGACTGGTCTTCGTTGACGTTATCCAGGCATTTGAAATCTTTTTCAATCAACATAAACAACGAACTGCCGTTACTCAGCGACATATTTCCCTCAAACCCGACGGTCGTGTTCGAGGCCCAACCGGCAAGAAGCTTTTCGGGGACTTCCAGGATGATTTTATTATGCTCAAAGCGCGCTTGTAGCTCATGAACCGCCGACTTTTGAACTGCATAATGTAACTGCGCCGGGCCAAAATCGGTTGTTTCTTCCAGGTACCCTTCATTTTCCAGCCTGCCGACTTCGGTTTTCGAAAGTCTGAAACGGACGGAATTCCGGTGAATGCGGATTTTCATAGTTATAAGATCCGGTGGTGGCCGGTGTAAATGTTGAATTTGTCTTTTTTCAAAAAACCTATCAGCGTAATACCGCTTTCGTCCGCCATCTGCACGGCCAGGCTCGATGGGGCTCCAATCGCCGCTACAATCCTGATCCCCGCCATCGCGGCCTTTTGAATGAGTTCGAAACTGGCGCGGCCGCTGAGGAGGAGCACGTGATTATCGAGTGGAAGTTGATCCGTCAGCAATGCGGCACCAATCAGCTTATCCAGTGCATTATGTCTCCCAACATCCTCCCGCAGCATGATGAACTGCCCGGAAATATTGAAAAGGGCCGAGGCGTGCAGCCCGCCCGTGGTTTCAAAAGTATGCTGGTGATCGGCGATCTGCCCGGTGAGTCGGTACAACAATTTTTTTTTCAAAACCAAACCTTCCTGTACATCGGCATAGACCGACCTGGTTTTGATCGCGTCGATACTGGCTTTCCCGCACACGCCGCAGCTGGACGTCGTGTAGAAGTTGCGTTCCAGGCTGCCCAATAGCGGCTCGAAGTCGCCTGAGAACGTCACTATCACGCGGTTTTCATCGAATGCGGCATGCGCAATGCCGTCGATCTGGCTTTTGGAATGGATAATACCCTCGGTGAACAGGAATCCTGCGGCGAGCTCGTAATCGTTACCCGGTGTCCGCATGGTTACCGAAATGCTTTTACGCTCCCTTTGGCCCGCAGATTGGTAAGCCACCTGAATTTCCAGCGGTTCCTCTACGGCCAGTAGATCGTCGAGTTCCTCGGTGTCGTATCCGCTGATGCGGGTGATTTTATGGTTGGTTATCGAACTGGTTTCCATTTTGAAAGTCATTATCGGCTTCAAGCGCCTGTTTTACAGCCCGGAAATCTTCCATGGTATCTACGCTCCGCATCGTTCGTTCCGACATGGGCCGGTATTTTCCTGCGTTCTCCGCCTGAAGAAAACGCTGCAATGAGCGTGTGCCGTTTTCAAAAGCATTAAATAATGCACTACTTGCCGACCGCGAATACCATCCGAGCAGCGGTTCGTAGAATGCATTCCGGTTATAAAAGGCGGCGGCCGGTAAATCCTTATCGGTATGATGCAGAAAATTAGCCAGCTCGTCGGTCGTCAGGAAGGGATAGTCGCATCCAGCCACCAGGAAATCGTTTCCCGGAAACGTTTCAAAAGCCGTGAGTAGTCCGCTCATGGGGCCCGCCCCGGCGAATTGAGGAAGGTCGGTCAGTTTCGGATAGCTGGTCCGGAACGTCTTGTATTGTTCCGCATTGCAGCTGAGGATCACGCGCTCGCACAGGGGCGCAAGGAGGTCGGCAATGTGTTCGTGCTGAGGTTTTTGGTAATACACCAGCAAACTTTTGTCGGTACCCATTCGCGTGCTTTCGCCGCCGCATATCACCAGTCCGTATAAGCTCATAGTGGCAGGTCGATGGTTTTAATCGGTCAAATATGCGTAACTTCCTTTTATGGAAATGGGTGATGTTAAAATATTAAGAAAAAAACCGATCTATCCGGTGAGCCCCGAGCTGCGCAAATACTTGCGTTTTTACCAGCGCGATGCCCGGCTGCCTGTTGCTTACCACGATTTGCTAAACTTTTACGAATCGTTCCCCGTGACTGACAAGAATGGCCGGGATACGTTATGGGAAAGTCCGCTTTACCCGCCGCATGAGCTGGAAAGATTGCATGCGGGACTGAAAAAGGTTTATGCCATGCTCAAAGCATCTGGAAACCTGCGCATTGTGGAACACAAATACATCGATCGGATCGACTATTGCAAGTTTGGGAATTCCAACCCGTTCCGCATCAAGATCGTGAACCGGCTGAATGATATTTACGATTATTTCTACGTCAAAAAGGCCGATTCTTCCCGCATTTACGGACTGGAACTCGAAGAGATCTTTTCGCCCAACCAGGTCAATTATCTGGTCGATGGCGAAACGCTGATCGAGGAGCACATTGCAGGAATTCCGGGCGACGAGTTTGCGCGTACACGTATGCGCGACCCCGATTATAACCCCATCCGTATCGCGAAAGAGTTTGTGAAGTTCAATGAGCGCTGCAAAATCACATTACTGGGCGACATGCGTTCCTATAACTTCGTCATGCAGATCACCCCCGATTTCGACGATTTTCAATTCCGCCTCCGCGCGATCGACTTCGACCAGCAGTTCTACGAAGGCAATCTTAAAGTATATATGCCGCAGTTTTTCAAGGAAAACCGGCCTTATGTGCAGCTGGCTATGGAGCATCTTACCGACAGGACGGTGGTGCAATACCAGCAGGAAGAGCAGTCGTCGATCATGTACCAGGCCAAGGCCGAGCGTTACCGCCTCCGCGACCTGCGTGATGTGTGCATCAAAGACAAAATATCTACTTCTGAAAACATTCACCAGCTACGCGAAGCTCTTGCTACGCATTATTCGGACGAGCATTATCATAAATGCGAGACGATGACCGAGATCATAGAATTGAATATCAAGAATGTGATACGGATGGTAATTGCGTGAAAATGGGTTGGAAAACGTGAAGACATTAGAGGCAATCGGCACGGGAGTCTTGGTGAATAACAATTAATGCCGGCCGGTAAAAGTTTAAAGCGTACCTTTGCAGCCGGGAACAACGCGACTCGTATTGCTGTTGTCCCTTTTCAAATCTAACCAAAATCGGAAGGCATTCAACCTTCGGCAGATTACAATGAGTAAACACGGACGTATTCTTGTCGCCATGAGCGGCGGCATCGACAGCTCGCTCGCAGCTGTCCTTCTCCACGAACAAGGGTATGAGGTCATCGGAATGACCATGAAAACCTGGGACTACGCCAGCAGCGGCGGTACCAAGAAAGAAACGGGCTGTTGCTCCCTGGATTCCATCAACGACGCACGTAATATCGCGGTCGAGCTGGGCTTCCCGCATTATATTCTCGATATCCGGGCCGAGTTCGGCGATTATGTGATCGACCATTTCACAGGTGAATACCTGGAAGGCCGCACGCCTAACCCTTGCGTACTTTGTAATACCCACATCAAATGGGATGCATTGCTCCGCCGTGCTGACCGCCTCGATTGCGAGTTCATCGCTACCGGGCATTATGCCAATATGCAGTTTAATAATGGCCGTCATTACGTTTCCAAAGGGATCGATGCCTGGAAAGACCAAAGTTATGTGCTTTGGGGGGTATCACAGGAAAGCCTGGCCCGTACCAAACTGCCGTTAGGCTTTTTACATAAAACCGAAATCCGCGAAATGGCGCGCGAGAGGGGTTTTATTGATTTGGTAAACAAGTCGGAGAGCTACGAAATCTGCTTCGTGCCCGATAACGACTATCGCGGCTTCCTGAAAAGGCGCATTCCCGGACTGGAAGCGGAAGTGGCAGGTGGTAATTTTGTTTACGCCGACGGGACGGTAGTAGGAAAACACGAGGGCTATCCATTCTACACTGTTGGCCAGCGCAAAGGGCTTGGCATTGCATTAGGCCGACCTGTTTTCGTGACCGAAATCCGGAAAGAAACCAATGAAGTGGTACTCGGCGATATGCCCGATCTTTTCCGCGATGGTATGAATGTGAGCAAATTGAATCTTCAAAAATACGAATCGCTCGAAAAGCCGCTTGAAACGGTTACCAAAGTACGCTACAAACACGACGGAACGCCGGCGATCATCGAACAAACCGGCCCGGATCAGATCGTAGCTCGTTTCCACGACGGCGTCAACGGCATCGCACCGGGTCAGGCCGCTGTTTTTTATGAAGGGGATGATGTTGTGGGTGGCGGCTGGATCATGAAGAGTTTCAGGCAGGAGGCATAAAAAAACACCTGACGTGCTTAGAGGAGATGCAATCCAATGCCGGTTCAGGTGTTCTGGAAGTAATAGGAGATTTTTCGAATCTCCTATTTTATTTTCCATATTATTTTATCCTCTGCCTCACGGCTTCATACAATACGATCGAACTTGCTACGGACACATTCAGAGATTCCACGTGGCCTGCGAGCGGGATACGTGCGCCACTGTCGGCGAGGTCGATGAATTCTTTGGAAATACCGTCTTCTTCCGATCCCATGATGATGACCGTTGGGATGGTGAAATCAATGTCGTAGAGCGATTTATCTGTTTTTTCTGTACAGGCAATGATTTGCAGTCCGCTGTTTCTGAGGTACATGAGTGTCTCCCAGAGATTAGGCTCGCGGCAAATAGGCAGGAAGTTCAATGCGCCGGATGAGGTTTTCATAGCATCGGCGTTGATCTGAGCGCCGCCCTTGGTAGGAACGATGATCGCTTGTACGCCTGCGCATTCGGCCGTACGTGCGATGGCGCCGAAGTTCCGTACATCGGTAACGCGGTCGAGCAGCAGGAGCAGCGGTGTTTTGCCATCTTCGTACACCTGCGTAAGCACATTGTGCAACGGCATGTACTGGATCGGCGAGACGAATGCAATGACGCCCTGGTGGTTTTTGCGGGTTACCCGGTTCAGTTTTTCGACCGGTACACGCTGATAGGGGACGCCAAGTTCTTTGGCGAGCTTTTCAATTTCCGCGAGCCCGAACTCGCGCTGAATAAATAACCGTTCGATTTCTTTGCCCGAACGAAGGGTTTCTAATACCGACTGCGTACCAAAAACCATGTCGGCCTGGGACTGTCTGGGGGCTGGTTTTCTTACCGTATACTTCCGTTTCTCCATGCTTCTACTACTGGATACCAAATCGGCTGGTATTCGGCATAGCGAACCAGTTCATAATGATCATCCACAAATTGATTGTTTCTTCTGTTAAATGTAAAATTGACGTTTTGGGCGTTGCCTCTGTGATCGTAGGTCCAAACCTCGCGGTCTTTGCTGCGCTGCACCTTATCAGGCGGGCCTAAAATAATGTAAATCATTCCTTTGTCGGTCTTCCAGCCTTCTTTATAGGTAGTGAAAAGCTGGTTGGCTTCTTCAACCCTTCCGTAGAACGACCGGATAGATTGCTGGGCCAGCGGCGCATTGCCGTTCATGAGCGTCAGCCAGTATTTATCCAATGCTTTTTTATAATCTTCTGCCTTCTTGATCTCGTTGATTTCGTTGTTGGTACTCATGTAAAGTAACGGGCCCAGCAACAATTGGGGACGCGTCACTTTCGGGAAGCGCTCGTTTACAACCAAGAGACCCAGTCCTTCCGATTGGGTGGTGTCTGCGAAAATATTGTAAAGACCTTCTTTTGAAAACTGCAAAGGCTGGTTGGCGCTGATCGTAAATGTGCTGTCCACTTCCAGTGATTTGTTCCCGGTCTTAGGCGCGATGTTCATAGGCGAGCCCGCCGGTTCGAAGTCGTGGTTGTAGTAATAAACGTGCAGTTGACCGGCATTTTCACCCGCTTTTTTGATGGTGAACTGCTCATTCGAACTGACATAATGCCGCTGCAATGGCTGAGTCGAATTGCCTACGTAAACGCCGTACATCTGGTTCACGGCCAGTTTTTTGAATCGTATCGTGAGGTCGTTCAGTACCTTTTTGAGTGTTCCGGTCTGGCTGATTTCACTTAGCAATACGCCGTAATCGCGGTTCGGACTTTTCAATTCGTAGGAAATCACGATTTTATCGCCCATGCGGGACACATTCGTCGAATCGAGCTTCACATTACCGTAACCGAGGCGTTCGCGTGTGCCGTAATCGGAGTAAATGACGTAGTTGAGATTGTAGAGCCTCACAAAATCGGACACGCTGATCGGATTTTTGCCTTTAAGGGCATCCACATACAGAAATACCGACGTTTGCGTCGTGTCTTTCAATAAATATTTGCTTTGAATTGCTACGAGCGAAAGCTCCTCATTGACTGGCGCCGATGCCTGCTGTTGCTGCTGTTCCGTCGAGCGCACCTGCGCCTCCGGGATCTGCTTCATAGGCTTATTCGATGATGCGCATCCGGCCATCACCAAAACAGACATTATATAGATACAAAAGCGAAAATTTGTTCTCATGTACGTGTATTCATCGTTTGTCAAATAACGAAGGAACCGGTAAAATTACCCAATAAAACGGTAATAAAATTTTTATTCCGGGCTCTTGCTCCCGCGGGTTGCCGATTTGATCTGATCTTCGATGGCATCCCATTGATCGTCAGTGATTTCTTTCAGGAAATTGAATTGTCCTCCACCCAATACTTCTCCTCCATCAAGCGTGATTACCTCACCCGTCATGTAGGCCGAAAAGTCGGAAATCAGATAAGCGGAAAGATTGGCCAATTCCTGGTGATCGCCCGTGCGTGCGAGGGGAATGCGGTTTTCGAATGCGAATTTGGTAGCGAGTTCCTCCGGAAACAACCGGTCCCAGGCACCCTTGGTCGGAAACGGGCCGGGAGCGATCGCATTAAGCCGGATACCATGCCGCGCCCATTCAAATGCGAGCGATTTGGTCATGGTGAGCACGCCTGCCTTGGCCATCGCAGACGGTACTACCCAGCCCGAGCCCGTAGTGGCATATGTAGTGACGATATTGAGTACAGTGCCCTTGATATGGTTTTCAATCCAGTATTTGCCCAAAGCCAGTGTGAAATAATAGGTTCCGCGCAGCACAATGTCGACCACCGTATCGACGGCCTTATAGGAAAGCCGCTCTGTGGGACTGATGAAGTTCCCGGCGGAGTTATTCACCAGTCCATCGACCTGACCGAATGCTTCAATGGCTTTTGCAATGACATTTTCGATCTGCTCGGTCTTTCTGACATCGCATTCTGCAAAAATGATATTGCCGCCCGTTTGCTCCCTCAGCTCGGACACGGTTTTTTCCAATACTTCCCCTTTTCTGCTGCATATGACCACATTCGCGCCAAGACGCAGAAAGTAGGTAGCCATCGACTTTCCAAGACCGGTACCACCTCCTGTGACGATAATCGTCCTGTTGTTGAGCGCGCCGTCGCGGAGCATTCCTTCGGTATATGCCATGATTAATGTATTTTTAGGATGGGATGAAAAGTAAATTTTTCTTTAAAAACATTATATTTTGAATGAAAACCAAATCGTCCGGAAATGGATCAGGTAAAGGAAATAGTGAATGAGCTCGCTCTGCTCGGAACTGAGCAGACGCTCAAAACCATGAGGAACCACGGGGCCGTAGAGCCCATCTATGGCGTGAAGATCGGGGATATGAAACCGATTCTTAAAAGATATAAAAACGATCATAAACTGGCGCTCGAATTATTCAAAACGGGAAATTCGGATGCGATGTACCTGGCCGGACTGATTTCAAAACCCGCATTGATGACGCCCGAAGTTTTGGACGAATGGATCGAAAGGGCTTCCTGGCATATGATCAGCGAGTACACCGTAGCCTGGAACGCCGCCGAAAGCCCCTACAAGTTTGAAATGGCCCGAAAATGGATCGAGTCCGACGACGAGTTGATAGCCGATGCAGGATGGGCGACCTGGGGATGCATTCTGGCATTGACACCGGACGACCAGCTTGACAAGCGGGAGATTGACCAGCTGCTCGATCGCGTAGAACGTGAAATCGATTCGGCACCGAACCGGGTCCGGTATGTGATGAATGGGTTCGTGATCGCGGTAGGCTCCTATTATCCTCCGCTGTCAGCGAAAGCGATGGAAGTGGGCAAGAGGATCGGGAAAGTGAAGGTTAATATGGGCAATACCGAATGTAAAGTACCATACCCGCCCGACTATATTCAGAAAGTGTGGGACAAGGGCCTTCTCGGAAGAAAAAGAAAGGAAGTAAGATGTTGATTAACCGATTATTGCTGCGCCAGCAGATACAATACGGCCATTCTCACAGCTACCCCGTTTTCTACCTGGTTCAGAATGATGGAATGCTGTGAATCCGCCGCATCCGACGAAAGTTCAACGCCGCGGTTGATAGGGCCAGGGTGCATCAGCACGATCTCCTTGTCCAGCTCATCGAGCATAGCTTTGTTGATACCATAATATAATGAATACTCACGCAGCGAAGGGAAGTACTTGATCTGTTGCCGTTCCAGCTGTATACGCAGCACGTTTGCCACGTCGCACCATTGCAATGCCTCTTTTACATTATGCCCGATCTTCACGCCAAGTTCTCCCAGGTGTTTGGGGATCAGGGTGGATGGGCCGCATACCATTACTTCCGCTCCAAGTTTTTGCAAACAGAATATATTTGATAATGCCACACGGGAATGGGTAATGTCGCCGATGATCGCGATTTTTTTCCCGGCGAGGTCGCCCAGCTTTTCACGCATCGAAAATGCGTCGAGCAGTGCCTGGGTAGGGTGCTCATGCGTGCCGTCGCCTGCATTCACGACGTTCGCCGGGATGCGTGTGGACAGGTAGTGGGGAGCACCCGGGCTGCTATGCCGCATCACGATCATATCCACCTTCATGGCGAGGATATTGTTGACCGTGTCGAGCAAGGTTTCTCCCTTCTTGACGGAACTGCCCGAGGCCGAAAAATTCACCACATCGGCAGAAAGCCGTTTTTCCGCAAGCTCAAAAGATAGCCTGGTGCGGGTAGAATTTTCGAAAAATACATTGGCAATGGTAATGTCGCGAAGGGAAGGGACTTTCTTGATGGGCCGGTTAATGACTTCTTTGAACTGAGTCGCTGTATCTAAGATAGTTTGAATGTCGTTCTCGTTCAGGTTTTTGATTCCAAGTAAGTGCCGGACCGAAAGTTGTGTCATTGTTTGTATTCAAGAAAGTTTGGCAAAGATAATAAGGAAGCGGTCAATGAGAAAATCCCGGGGGATTTTTCGGACAACAAAACTCCGGCCCCACCATCGGAAGGCGGGGCCGGAGTATGAGCGGGCATTTATTTCTTGATGAATTTCAGAGAAGTCGCCGTCCCGTCATTGTTCTGTATGCGTATCAGGTACAGCCCCGGGGAAAGACTTCCGACAGGTATGGACGACCGGCCCTGCGGGGCATAGCTACGCAATCGGACCTGCCCAGAGACGTCGGATATAATGTAGCTGAACCGGTCTTTCTGATTAGCCAGTTTGATATACAACATATGGTCCGCCGGATTGGGGAAAAGGCTCACTTCAAAACCGGGACGTTGCACCGATACCATATGCGAATAGGTATACGAATGGTCAGTATCTACCTGTTTGAGCCTGTAATAGCTGGTACCGGGTAGCGGCGAAGGATCTTCAAGGCGGTATTTATTGAGTGCCATAACAGTTCCTTTCCCGGTTATGC
The DNA here is from genome assembly GCF_038440355.1 of Dyadobacter sp. OTU695. Taxonomy (NCBI): domain Bacteria; kingdom Pseudomonadati; phylum Bacteroidota; class Cytophagia; order Cytophagales; family Spirosomataceae; genus Dyadobacter; species Dyadobacter sp. OTU695. The sequence goes on from NZ_JASATN010000001.1 coordinate 488,068, forward strand.
GGCCGATAGTAGCCCACGAGCGAGCGTCGGGGGAACGTTGAACATCGAAATAGTCACTGTTTTTCTCTTCGGTGGTAGTCCATGTCAGCAATACTTTCTCTTCCGCCACACTTGCATTGAAACTTACCAGCGTTACAGGCAGTGGGTTGGAGCAGGTTTGTACTGTGATGTCATCCAGGCGGAGTTCATCCCTGGCACCGGTGGCGGTAGCGTCAGTACAGTAATACCGCCAGAGCAACTGTACATATGGTTTGTCCAAGACATCCGCCGGAAGCGCCACCCAATTGACTACCTGCTCATGGCCCGCTGTCGCCGACCGCACATATTCCACCGGTTGGTTACTGGTATTCAGCACGTCGGTGAACGGCCCGCTCTCCGAAAGGCGGTATTGGAGCCGGATCGCGTACGGCCTGGTGTTGGGCGTTATGGTGCCTCCCGTCCATTTGACGCTGACCTGCGTTTTTCCCGTCGTGTTCAATGCAAGAATAGCCCCGCCGAGCTTCATACCCGGGTAGCCGGGGTTACCGGCTGCATTACCCGTGTTGATGAATGAAATACCGGCGGCGTCCAGCCCGTTGATCCGTGTCCGGCTGGTGAGATTGTAAACACCGCTGGTAAAGCCGACGATGTTCGAAGTAAGGCCCGGATCGTCGTTTTCCATGTATACGAAACGCATGTTGTCGGGAAATGTGCCTCCGGCAGTTGTGGCAGGCCAGGCGTTGAAGTTATACACGCATGCGCCCGCGTCCAGCGGCGCCGGTACCTGCACGGGCGCAACGTCCACGGCAAACACAGCACGGAATAAGGGCGTCGTGGAGGAAGGTGCAAACGTGATGACGGCAACGTTGGAAACAACCTGATTCGAAGCGTTTTCCCACTGAAGGAATTTGTAGCCTGGCTTGGGAAAGGCAGTCAATGTAATATTTACGTTTTTGAAATAGGTACCACTCCAGGGATAGGGGTTGGCCGCAACGCCCAGCGTGCTCGGCAGAATATCGATCGTGTTGACCCGCACATAACCGTGATCCGGGTTGGAGACGTTGACGGTTAACGACCGTGTACCGTCGACGAGGTTGAATTGGCTTTGAATATGGCTCCGCGCCACACCAGGCCGGTTTGTAGCGAAGTTCACCATCAGGTTCACATTCGACTCCCAGGTAGCATAGCTGGAAGGGCGGTTCCAGCGTTCGATATTCCTCGGTATTTCATTCGCTATGAGGTTTTTGCAAACATCAATCTGGGCAAGAAGCCGCGATGGCTGAAAATGGGAGTTGATCAGGTCGGCGTAGCGGTTGATAAACTTATTCCTGAAAGTAAGGTTCGGCAGGAGATATTGAAGTAAAAAATCGGGAGCGCTCAATGCTTTCGCAAACTGGTCGGCACTCAAATCTTCAAAACTCAGGTCCACGTCGAAGAGCGCCCAGCGCCAGCGCCCGTCCTTTCCCTTGCCGGCGGAAGGATTGTAGGACACCTTATGGCGCCAGTAGGTGACGTTGCCATACGGCCAGTCCCAGTTGGCACAATAAAGTTCAAGAATGCAGTAATCGATGAAGTTGTCCATATCCATCCGGGCCAAAGCGTAGTTGTAATTGTTGGCATCGGCCATATTGTTGGTTTTGATAAAATTGGACAGGTCGGCGTAGTGCCCTGAATTATTTTCAATGTCGGGATCTGCAAAAAACTCGATGTTTTCGGGTTCCAGTGCGTAATGGCTCGCGAAATAGTATTCATCCTGTCGCTCCCGGAGGTCGTGGATGCCCCAGTATTCACCGTTCAGGTAGGTGGTAACGGGCCGGTATTCCTGCAATTCCATATCCAGCCCCTTGGCGATCTGGTGAATGTAGGAGTCTTTCATGAGCGTTCTCTCATAGTCATTGCCCGAGTTCCGGAGAATGAGCCTTTTGAATGTGTGAAATGGCAATGCAGGAAAAAGGGGATAGTCGACATCGCTTTGTGAGGCATTAGGGCCGGTGGAATACAGCCGGAAACTTTTCTTATCGTGCGTTCTCGATCCCTGTCCGTGAATACGCAGGCCAAGGTCCTGGTTGACAACCACACTTCCGTTGACCAGCACCTCCACGTTCGACGGAATTTCTGAGCCGCGGTAGTAGTTGCCGACAGGCATGCCAAAAGACCCTGCGCCGGGGTTGTTATTACGCCAATCCACAAAATCCTTTCCCGCGACACCAATGCCATCCTCATAGTCGAACATGTCGTCCGGGTCGGTTTTGATGGAGAACACGGCTAATTGCGACTTCGGCTGGCCATCGGGCGTAAACAGGTAGGTCCGCGACTCCGTTTCGCTGGGCAGTTTTCCGGCTTCATAAGTCCTGGCGCGGATAACTGTGCCCTTGTATACCGGTTTTACGGGAACTGAATTGTAGGTAGGTGTGAAATCGTTCGTGGCGGAAATAGCCGCGTATACATCGGGTTGAGATGACTTGTCGGTAATCTGAATATTAACCGGCGAATTCTGTTTCAGTGTCAGGAAATTGGAGGTAAAGGTGGGGCCGGCGGATTGACCCGGGTCTTTCGGATACTGGTTTTTGAACTGATAGGCTTTACCCGGCGGTGTGATATTGTCCTTGTCGGGTTGAGAGCCATCGGTCGTGTAGTACACCTCCGCTCCCGGTACTGCCGTGGAAATAGTCAGATTAAAACTATTCTGAAAAAAGCCGCTTTCTACGCTCATAACCGGCGCGGAGGCGAACCCCGTGTAGGAATTGGCCGCTACGTTGCTTGCATTAGGCGAGGAAGGCGAAAAGTACACGATTTCGGCAGAGCCATTGGTTTTGCGGCCATAGGATACGTCCGTACGCTGCTTGGGGAAATCGATCTGATCGATGATTGTCTCATCGGGCGCCACGAGCAGAAACTGTTCTCCGTCGCCGCTCAGGCCAAACCCGAGATGTTTTGGCCCCCGCGACGGCAGGCCGCTTGCCCAGAGAATGAGGAATGAGCCCGGTTGGATGATCAGGTTTCCCGTACCGGTGGGTAACTGGAATTTTTTCAGCTCGCCCGCATCGTCGGTAACATAGTAGCCACCCAGGTCTACCGCCGCCGCGCCGGCATTGTAAAGCTCGATCCAGTCCTCGTCGGAGCCGGTTTCATCCAGGTAGGAAGCAGAGTTGGAAGCCATCAACTCATTGATTTTGACAGACTGACCCAGGCTGATAGTGCACGAGGCCCACATTGCCAGTGATAATGTGTAGTATAAATATTTCATGATGACAGAGGGGGGATTTTTCCGTTAGAAATTAAGCCTATTACAGCTTAAATACTAATAAACAGGCAGTTATTTTGATGTATAATGCTTGTTATTTATCTAATTTTCAATCGGTTGTATTCCTGTCGAATGTATCTCTCGGTACCCATGCAAATAATTTCAGATCCGTTGTACTATTTCGCATCCGGGCGTAGTTGTTTGGTGAAATACTTCGCAATCTAGTCGCGAGATTTTTTTTCAGACTTTATAGAAGGGCGGCTAGCATTTGACGCGGGCGGGATATTGGCGAGTACCTCATTATATTTGCGCAGAATACAATTTGGAAAATGGATAAAGTAACGGTGATCGCCCATTTGAAATCGCTCCTGGATGAGCGAATGCAGGTAGCCTGGAACGCTATGGAAGCGGCACAGGAATCGGCGAACGATCAGGGGAAAAGTTCGATGGGAGATAAGTATGAAACGTCGCGGTCGATGGGCCAGCTCGACCGCAATATGCATGCGCGCCAGTATGAGCAGGCGCGACAGGAACGGCTGATCCTCGAAAAGATCGGTGAAAGTGATGCTCCGGCCCGTAGTGCGACTGCACGCAGCTCGGTAGGCTCGCTGCTGGAAACGACGGCCGGCTGGTTCTTTATCGCCGTGAGCCTGGGGGCAGTTAAAATAGAAAATGAGACCGTTTTGGCAGTCTCATCTTCGTCGCCCGTGGGTGCTTCGCTGTTAGGAAAAGAACCCGGGACTTTTTTTGAGTTTATGAAAAAACAACACCGGGTAGTGGCGTTGCATTAAGCCATATTGTGGTAAACGCGCTGCACATCGTCGTCCTCTTCGATTTTCTCGATCAGTTTTTCGACTTCCGCAACCTGTTCTTCGCTCAATGTTTTGGTATCGTTCGGAATGCGGTCGAAATCCGCTTCAACGATTTCATAGCCATTCTCTTCAAAATAATGCTGTAATGCACCAAATGCAGAGAATTCGCCGTAAATGTTGATCAGGTTGGTCTCTTCATCGAGGAACACCTCTTCACCGCCCACGTCGATCAGTTCAAATTCCAGCTCTTCGATATCCTTGCCGGTGTTTTTGATCTTGAAAATGCATTTGCGGTCGAAGATGAAGTCGAGCATACCCATGGTACCGAGGCTTCCTCCCAGTTTGTTGAAGTAGCTTCTTACATTAGCTACCGTTCGGGTTGGGTTATCCGTCGTACTTTCTACGAGGATGGCAATGCCGTGAGGGCCGTAGCCTTCGTACACCATTTCCTTATAGTCGTCCTGATCCTTGGAAGTAGCGCGCTTGATCGCCCTTTCAACCGTTTCCTTGGGCATGTTCACTGCCTTTGCATTTTGCAGGAGAACCCGGAGTTTCGAGTTGGTGGCCGGGTCGGCGGTCCCGTTTTTCACTGCCAGAACGATGTCCTTACCAATCCTGGTAAAAGTTTTGGCCATCTTGTCCCACCGCTTGAACATCCGCGCCTTTCTGTATTCAAAAGCCCTTCCCATACTTAGAATGTATAATTAGTTATTTTTAATGTTGGTACCTTGGTATTGTCAATTGTGCCGCAAATTTATAAAAACGGTCAATATCAGGTAAAATAAAATTCTTTTGCTCAATACTTTCATGAATTATCGGCTCGACTGGCGTTTTCAAACTTTCGACGAACTTACTACAACAGAGCTTTACGGCATTCTACGCCTGCGGAGCGAAGTCTTCGTGCTCGAACAGCGGTGCTGTTTTCTCGATATGGATAATAAGGATCAATATAGCTATCATCTTTCCGGTTACCGAGATGGTGAGCTTATGGCATTTGCCCGCATTGTCCCGCCGGGTTTGTCCTACGAATTTCCGGCAATCGGGCGGATCGTCGTGTCGCCGCAGGGGCGCGGGGAAGGGTACGGGATCGAACTGCTCCATGAGTCGATCCGGAGATTGGAAGAATTGTACGGCAAAGTTCCCATCCGCATCGGTGCGCAACTGTATCTCAAAAGGTTCTATGAGTCGTTCGGTTTCAGGCAATCCGGCGAGGTTTACCTTGAAGACGACATCGAACATATCGAGATGACACGGCCAAATCAGTAGAAATTACAAAATGTGTTACGTTTTGGGGAATGGTTTCCCAAAAGTGTTGAAATAGTAAACACTGCATGTAACCGGAGAATGTGTTAAAACCGTGGAGAAACAGCATATTTTGGAAAAATTGTAGTAACTAATCTACATTTCGATAAAAAAAGTTTGATATAAATTGCTCATAAACGGTTTCTTTCCTAATTTGGCACAGAATTTTAGTTATTAGTATTCAGTCAAGCAAATTGTTGCTTTGGACCTGACGCCCTGTCAGGAACCCAATTAACATTTTTGACGAACACTGATAGAGGAGGGTTTACGTGGAATGGCCTACTGTAATGCGGTAGGCCATTTTTTTTGTGCTTTCTTTGTAGTCTTTTAGAACACACCACATCATTCCTAGATGACCAAAGTTACCGAGTACATTCGCCAGGCGGAAGGAAAGACCTTATTCTCCATCGAGATCATTCCCCCGCTGAAAGGGCAGAATATCAACGAACTGCTGAATTCCATTGAACCCCTGATGGAGTTCAATCCCCCTTTTGTAGATGTGACGTACCATCGCGAAGAGCTGATAGACAGGGTTGGCCCGGACGGGACCATCGAGCGTATCCCCATTCGCAAACGCCCCGGCACTGTCGGCATTTGCGCCCGCCTCATGGAACGCTTTAAAGTGGATGCGGTGCCGCATGTGATCTGCGGAGGCTTTACCAAAGACGAAACCGAAGATGTGCTGATCGACCTGCATTACTTGGGCATTGATAATGTGCTGGTGCTGCGCGGAGACCCTGAGAAATCGGCCGGTGTTTTCAGGCCGAAACCGGGCGGGCATACATACGCCTCGGAACTTGTGACGCAGGTAGATAATATGAACCGGGGGATCCTGCTCAATGCGGAAACCGAAATGTCTCCCACCAACTTCTGTATCGGCGTAGCCGGCTATCCTGAAAAGCATTTGGACGCGGCGTCATTTGATTCGGATTACGCGGCTTTAAAAAAGAAGATCGAGCTGGGGGCCAATTACATTGTGACCCAGATGTTTTTCGATAATCAGAAGTATTTCAGTTTCGTGGAACGCTGCCGTGCGGAGGGCATTACAGTGCCTATTATTCCCGGGTTAAAGCCATTATCAACGAGGAAGCAACTGACGGTGCTCGCCGACATATTCCACCTGGAATTCCCTCAGGACCTGGTAAAAGAAGTTGAAAAATGTGCTACTGATAAAGAAGTACGCCAGGTTGGCATCGAATGGGGCATTCAGCAATGCAAGGAGCTGATGGCTTATGGCGTACCCGTCCTGCATTTTTATACGATGGGTAAATCCGACAACGTTTCGCAGATCGCGCGCGGCGTATTTTAATGAAGGCTTAGCGTGCACTGCGGCGTGTCATTCGTAACATACCGCCGTGCCGTTGGCGCTCACCATCAGCATCGAGCTCCCGTTTCCGATCGTTTCGAGGTCGATATCCACGCCGATCACCGCATTGGCACCCAGGCGCTGTGCCTGCTCCATCATTTCGCGGATTGCAATGCTTTTGGCCTCGCGCAGCCCCTGCTCGTAGGAGCCCGAGCGCCCGCCCACGACGTCGCGTATGCCCGCGAGGAAGTCTTTGACAAAGTTGGCCCCGATAATGGCTTCACCATTCACCAGTCCGATATACTTAGTGATTCTTTTACCTTCGATATTCGGGGTAGTAGTAACAAGCATGCGATTTCAGGTTTTGATTGGTGTTGAGTTTTGACGGGCCAAATTACGGGTTTTGCCAAAGAAGAGGCTGAAAATAATGGTTTAGCGGCAAAGTAGAACGAGTTCGGGGTAAATTTTGAGTATAATCGTTAGTTTTGCCCCCTTGACCGAATTTTGAGTAGTAAAACAATTAATAATGGAACAGACAGTAGAAACCATAAACCATATCATCCGCACACGCCGGAGCATTTTCCCACCGAACTATATCCCGAAAGAGATCCCGCAGGAAGTCCTGGAAAATATCCTCGAAAACGCCAACTACGCGCCTACCCACAAGCGCACCGAGCCTTGGCGCTTCACCGTGTTCAGGGGCGAGGAAAAATTGCAGCACCTGGCCAGCTTTTTCATGGAACGCTACCGCAACAACACGCCGGCCGAGTCGTTTTCGCAGGCGCGCTATGAAGCTGCCGGAGAAAAGATCCTTAAATCGGCCTGTGTGATCGCTATCAACGCAGAGCTCCACCCGAACGACCTGCCCGAATGGGAAGAGACGGCCGCAGTGGCTTGCGCAGTTCAAAATATGTGGCTGACTGCCACCGCTTATGGCGTAGGCTCCTATTGGAGCAGCCCCGCAGTGTTGAAAGAGCTGGGCGAATTCCTTGGCCTGCCCGAAGGCCAGAAATGCCTGGGCCTCTACTACCTTGGCTACCACAATGCGCCTGAAACACCCGTACGCCGCAATAGCAGCATTGAGGAAAAAATCACCTGGGCCTGAGCATGAAACAGTCCCGCCCGACCCTGCGCGCGCAGCAGATCTCCAAGACGTTTGGTACAGATACCGTCCTTGCTGGCATCGACCTGGAACTCGCCCCTGGCGAGTGGCTGGGTATCCTGGGCGAAAGCGGGTCGGGGAAAAGCACCTTGCTACGCATTCTGGGCCGTTTCCTGGATGCGGAGCAGGGTGATGTTTTTTTCAAAGGACAATTACTGAAACCCGTGGCGAGCGAGCTCATGCCCGGGCACGAGGCCATCCGGCTCATTCACCAGGAGTTCGAATTGTTTCCTAATCAGACGGTCGAGGAGAATATCGCCTATTCGCTGCGCTTTTACGAACCGGATTACCGTCTCGAAAAAGTGGCGGAGCTATTGGAAACGACGGCATTGAAAAACGTCAAAGACCGCAAGGCCAAACTGCTTTCCGGTGGGGAGAAACAACGGACGGCCATTGCCAAAGCGATTGCCGAACTTCCGGATGTGCTGCTGCTCGATGAGCCTTTCGCGCATTTGGACAATCATAACCGCCGCGTACTTGCGGATGCGATCGAGCGCCTGCGCAAACAACAGAAAATGAGCTGCATTTTCGTGACACACGAAGCAGCCGATGCGCTCGCCTGGTCGGACAGGATCGCCGTGCTGCGCGATGGCAGGATCATTCAGATCGGGACGCCGCAGCAGGTTTACAACAACCCCGCAAACAGCTATGTAGCCGAACTGACGGGCGATATCAACTGGATCGCCGGCGATCAGGGCAAAAAGCAGTTTTACATTCGGCCCGAAAAAATCAAGCCGACGCGTAACCCGGAAAAAAGCCGATGGATAGGCAAGGTTGAAGCAATGCGCTTTCACGGCAACCATTGGGAAATCCGCTGTTCGAAAGGAAAAGAGCAGTTATCTTTTTACAGGAACAAGCCTGACCTCGAAATAGGGCAGGAAGTGCATTTGACATACGCCTCCAAAGACCTCAAAAGCATTTGAGCTTCCCTATAATTTAAACCAAAAGGAAATCTTCACGGCAAATGGTGTCACATTCGGGTTATCGAGATAGGTAAGCCGGTGGATAAAGTCGACGCGACCGGTCCGGAAAATATTATCGATCCCGTAGCCAAGTTCAATATAAGGTTTTGAATTTAACCTGTTGAATGCCATTATCTGCTTGCCCGATTCGTCGGTAGTGGTAGTAAGCGTCTCGTTGGCCTGGCTGATGCTTCCATAGAACAGCCTTCCGGTAGCCAGCATTCTCAGTTTTAGCCGCCTTATCGCCGGGATGCGGTTTAATATAAATCCTTCGAAATTATGCTCCATGCGCACAGCGAAGTAACGGTCGCTGATAAACTCGAAATAGCGCATCAGGTTATAGGCATTCTCGACATAAAAGAAGGACTCGTTGCCGAGCGGTGTATAAAGCAGCGGATAGGGCAGGGTGGACGGAATATAGCCGAACGTGACATTATAATAGGTCCGGCCGATCACCCCGGCGCGAAAGCTCTGCCGGATATTAAAGGAAAATTTGTTGTAATTGAAATCCCCACCCAGCAAATGCCTGAATCCGTGGGTGTAGCGTAAAGTAAAGGCGGGCGAATTGCCATTACCCATGCTAATGCGCTCGTTGTCGTTTAAAAGAAAGGTCTCTTTCTGCGCCAGTCTCGCTTCAAAATTAACTTCGGTAATGTCAAAAGCACTTTTGAGGGGTGAGTCGTCGCCCGCGGCCGGATCCGTACGGTAAGTGAAAGGAAAAAGCGGGTCGAAGGTGCGATGGCGAAGTTGAACGCTACCGGTAAGGCCTTTTACGACTTCCCTTTTGAAATAGGCTGAAATATCCTGCTGCCAGTAAGGCCTGCGGAATGCCCCGAACCGGGAGAATGCCCCGAAAATAGTGCTCGGCCCGATGGTTTCGGCTGAAAGTCCCAGCCTTTCGAGGTCTTTCGAATAAGAAATACCCGCCATTGTCCAGGGTTTGCGGCTCACAATGTAATCGAGCCCGCCGCCGTATTTGAAGTCGTGGTCGCGTGTGCCATATGCGCCATAGCCGCTGAAAATCCACTTTTTACTGAAACCAGGATCCGTTCGGAAACCGAGGCGAAAACGGTGACCTTCCACTTTATTGTTGGCATACAAATACAAATAGGGACCTACGTCGATGTTCCATTTGTCGATCCGCTTGTAGCCGTTTACAAAAATATTAAGAAGCTCGGTGTAGGTTTTAACCACCGGCAATGCTTTTAGCGAATCGACCAGTTCGAAGGTCAGTTTTTCGGTAGGGCTGAGGTCTTCCGGGCGGCTTTTAGCCCAGAATGTAGAATCATGCTCGCGGTAATCTTCTGCGAGTTCAATGGCCGTGTCATAAAAGCGGCTGTCTCTCGGTGCATTGATCTTGTATTGGGACTGAGCAGAGTAAAATTTTAAAAGCATGCCCGCGGCCTGCGGGGTAGGCTCGTCGACATCGATTAACACGCGTGTTTTGTGCGGCAGCCAGTTCTTTTCATCATCGGATAACTCGTACGATTGCTGGATCTTAATGCGGTCGATGTAGTTAAGGTTGGCCCGCTTGTCGACACTGACGTCTATCTGGGTCAGCGCGAATGTCTGCCCGTCAACCCATAGAGAACCTGTAAATGCGAGGTCCTGCTTCTGCCGGGGTTCGAACTCGATGTGGTAGTCGTAGCCGGAGCCATTATCGACGCTGTCGGCCAGGTAATATTCGTAATAGAGTTTCCAGTTGTCCGAAATCGGCGAAACAAAGTCTTTTTGAAGGATATTGAGCCAATTGTTGTAAAAGTTGTATTGCTGGAAGGTGGAACCGATTAGCTGCGAAACCACACTCCCGTCTGTGAGCCCCACGCCCGAAACCTTTGTTTTGTTAATGACCTCCTTCTTTTTCTGCGGATCACGACGGTAGAAAACCTCCGAAACCGATTCGGAAATAAAGATCGGGATAATCGTTTCCCCGTTTTCGCCCTTCACTTCGTCGAATTTTTCGAGGACATGGGTCATTTTTTTGACCGGCTTCCGGTTTCTGAAGCCTTTCGAAAGATTGTCAATATCGATCTGGATCTTATTGTAAGCCTGATACTCGTATGCCGTCAGCTCATCGGCATTGTTCGCTTTCTTACGTGCGACGATTTTACGCATTACCGCATAGGCCGGGTTTTCGCCCGCCAGAATTTTGACCTCGCGTAACTGCATGGTTCCGGGCGAAAGCTGAATATCGATCACCTGCTGGGACAGATTGGGTACAATAGCCTTACTCCGGCTCGTGTATCCGACGTTCGTAACCGTGATGGAATCGGCCGGAGGAGTGAATTTTAACTCATAAATACCGTCGAAATTGGTGATTGTGCCGCCTAGCTTCGCGCGGATGCCGATGTTGGCAAAGGGAATGGGATCACCCGTGGAGGCGTCGGTAACCCGGCCCTTGATGGTATAGGTAGCTTGTGAAAAGGCCTTCGTACAAAAAAGGCCAAGAAGAAGGATCAGAGCGGCTATGTTCCGGCGCGGCCTCATTCCTCATTTTCATTTTTGCCTATTTGGATATTGGAAGTAACGTCCGCTGCCGGGCGCAGAATATGAACGTCGAGGACCGCTTTCGGGCGTGCCAGGTACTCGCGTACGAGCGTACGGAAAGAATAGCCGTTGGGTACATCCTGCGCAGCAAAGGAAATGGCATTGATGCCTTCATTATGAGCAATATACAATGCCCTGGCGTTGTGGAAGTTCTGGGAAATGATGGTGAAATTGTCCTGGTTGAAAACCTTTTTGCAACGGACGATCGAATCGAAAGTCCGGAAGCCGGCGTAATCCAGCGTCATGACATTCTCGGGAATGCCCAGGTTCAGGAGCGCGCGCTGCATGTCCAGCGGCTCATTGTAGTATTGTGAATCGTTGTTTCCGCTAAGGATAATGTATTTGATTTTCCCCTCTTTAAATAGCCGTGCGGTAGCCTCCATGCGGTATTTGAAGAAAAGGTTTTCACCTCCTTTTTCCGACTTTTTGCTGGTTCCGAGCACCAATGCCACATCGTTCGGCGGCAAGTTTTCGAGCGAGAAATAGGAGTATTGCCGTGTACAATAGACTACCCAGAAATTACAAAGCAGGATGAAAACCATGCAGGCAAATAATAAGGCTAATATGATTTTGATCAATTTTTTCACCTGTGCACGCGTTGCCTTTTTTGAATTTTCAGTTCCTGGAAATTCGCCCGGATTGCGTACGTCGGCGTCCAGATATGACGTACGCAATCGGCGGGTATTTTTGTTGCCTGAAGCGCTCTGTTTCGTTCGCTATTCGAACAACCCAAGCTGACTTTTAGGATCGGAGCCTTTTTTGCCCTCTTTTTTGGGTTTTGACTCGCTTTGGGGGGCGTCGGAGCTGTTGTCCTCTTCTGCGCTGCCGGCGGCCTCTCCGTTGTCTTCGTCCTCTTGAGGATTAACAGTATTTTCCATTAAAGCATTCGCCGGATCGCCGGTCGCCGGATCGCCGGCCGCCGTGTCATCCGGAGTTTCGTCGCTGTCATCGTCGTCCATCGTCGGGCCGTCGGCTTCCGGGGCGCCGGCAGCTTCCTCTACCGGCACAGCCAGGGGTTCGAGCCAGCGGATTTCCTTGAACTTGTCGTTCGGTATGCGGTTCCCCTGCGCCCGCCAGCCGCGGATATCGACCATTTCCTCTACCAGGTATTCCTCGGCGCTCTGTTCTTTTTGGGCCGTTTTAGGATAAACGATTTCCAGGCGCGGGCGAACATCCGTGCTGGCGAGGATCAGCTTGCTGTTTTTGGCATCGCTGATAAAAAGAAATTTCTTGTCGAGCGAAGAGGTCTCGATATTGAACCTTTTGATAAAATGCTGTTTTTGTCCTCCATCAAAGTAAATGGCGGTAATCGGCAGCTTGGTATCGAATTTCTTGACCAGCAACACTTCGTGCGGCTCGTAGTGGTTTGTTAAATCGAAGTTGGTCAGCTCGTAGGAGCCGTCCTTGTAGATGACTACAATGTTGTCCGTCGGGCCGAAATTGCCGAGATATTCTCCACGCTCGTCGCGGTTCAGGCGGCCGATAATCGGGTCGAACCACATATCTACGCCACCCAATGTCGAGCGGCCGGCTTGTTTCAGGGTAATTTTCCGGACCGGATATTTCGTCAGAATGTTCCCCATCGCACTGCGGTTTTTGATCAGCAGTTCGGCAAAGTTGTAGTCAAACTGCTTGACTTTCGCTTTGCTTTGGGCCTGGAGATTAACCGTGACGATTTCGGCCTCGCCGTTATCGTTCGCTGTAAAATAAGTGATCTTCGACTTGGGCGTTCCCTGTGTGAGGTCGTACTCGCGGTCGCGCGTGACGGCGGTTACCTGGAAGCGTTTGGCATAGGACACGCCGGTTTTGCCATCGACATACACCAGATTGTACACCTTCCTTTCATCGTTTTTGAGGAAAACGGCGCAGTGGATAATGTCTTTGCCGACAAAAACCTTTTCCTGTACTTTTGTCACCACGCACCGGCCATCGGCCCGGAACACGATAACATCGTCGATGTCCGAGCAGTCCATCACATATTCGTCCTTTTTCAGGCCGTAACCGATAAAACCTTCCGCCCGGTTGACGTACAGTTTCTGGTTGTTAGCTGCTACGATATTGGCCGATATCTGGTTGAATGCACGAATTTCAGTCTTTCTGCCTCGTCCTTTGCCGTATTTCTTCAACAAATCCCTGAAATACTCGATCGCGAAACGGGTAATGTGTGCCAGGTTATCCTCGGTTTCGGCGAGGTCTTCCTGCCATTTGCGCATGAGCTCGTCGGCCTTGAAACCGTCGTATTTCGAGATCCGTTTAATGCGGATTTCGGTCAGCTCTACAATATCGTCGTCGGTGATTTCGCGGTAAAACTGTGGTTTGTAAGGTTCCAGGCCTTTGTCGATCGTCCGGATGACGGCCTCGAAAGTTTCGCATTCCTCGATATCACGGTAAATGCGGTTTTCGATGAAGATCTTTTCGAGCGAGCCATAAAGGATCTTTTCCAGCAATGCCAGCCGCTTGATTTCCAGCTCGCGCTGCAGCAGGTGGACGGTTTGCTGGGTATTGTATTTCAAAATGTCGGTAACACCGACGAAATGCGGCTTTTCTGCAATAATGATACACGCATTCGGCGAAATGGAGACCTCGCATTCCGTGAACGCGTACAAGGCGTCCATGGTAATGTCGGGCGAAACGCCTGGCGCCAGATGCACCTGGATTTCCACATCCGCCGCCGTATTATCCACTACCTTTTTGATCTTGATCTTACCCGCATCATTCGCTTTAATGATCGATTCGATAAGCGAAGTCGTGGTAACACCGAAAGGAATGTCGCGGATGACGAGCATCTTCTTATCCTCTTCCTCGATTTTGGCACGTACCCGCACTTTCCCCCCGCGCTGGCCGTCGTTGTAGTTGGAAACATCTACCAAACCGCCTGTAAGGAAGTCGGGAAAAATTGCTACTTCCTTGCCCTGGAGAATGCTGATGGACGCCTCGATGAGTTCGCAGAAGTTGTGCGGGAGTATTTTGGTGGATAATCCTACGGCGATACCTTCCACGCCCAGCGAAAGCAGCAACGGGAATTTTACCGGCAATGTGATCGGCTCACGCTTACGGCCGTCGTAGGAAAGCTGCCATTCGGTAGTGTCGTCGTTGAAAACGATCTCCTTCCCAAAGCGCGACAGCCGGACTTCGATATAACGTGCCGCCGCCGCGCCATCGCCGGTACGGATATCGCCCCAGTTACCCTGCGTATCGAACAGGAGCTCTTTTTGCCCGATATTGACGATCGCATCATAAATGGATGCGTCGCCATGCGGGTGGTACTGCATGGAAGAACCGACCACGTTGGCCACCTTGTTGAAGCGGCCGTCGTCCATCTCGTTCAGTGCGTGCATAATGCGGCGCTGAACGGGTTTCAGACCGTCTTCGATCGCCGGAACGGCACGCTCCAGAATTACATAAGAAGCATAATCAAGAAACCAGTTTTCGTATAAGCCCGAAATGGGCAGTTTATCATGCAATCCGCTATCTTCTGCGCCGGGCGCAGCTCCGTTTTCGTCCATAAATGTAGGAGGAACCAGGTTTTAAGTATTCAGAAAAAATTGGTCAGCCATGCGCTTCCCGGTCTTCATAGGGGGCTGGCTCATTCAAAAAGAAAGAAACAGGGTGAAGTTTACCGGAAGATCAGGTTGAATTAACTGCTAATATAGCAATTTAAGCGATAAAACTTAGCTTTCAGAAGCCGGGTCTGATGCATTAAGTACCGCTAGCAGCTCGCTGACCATCATCGCGGTAGCGCCCCATATTTTGTAACCCTGTACCATATAATGAGGTGCATATACCTGTTCCCCACGTACTTGAATGTCGCTCGAACCGATAATATTAACATCAGAAATTTCTTCGAGTTTGATCTCAAAAATATCTTCCACCTCGCGGGGGTCGGGATAGAAGCCGGGGCGGTAGGGCATCGCCGCCACTACCGGCAGCACGTAGAAGTTGCTTGCGGGAATAAACAGCTCAGTTAATGCCCCCAGAATTTTAACATCCGTGAGTCGCAGACCGATCTCTTCCTGCGCTTCACGCAATGCCGTGCGGATCAGGTTCTCATCGCTCAATTCATAGCGTCCGCCGGGAAATGCTACCTGGCCGCTGTGCACACCATCGTACGCGGGTCGCAGGATCAGCGGGAAATATATTTCGCCCTGGTGAGGATAAAAAAGAATGAGCACGGCACTTCTGCGGGTCCGGGCATTGGGCTTGAAAGTAAGGCGAAGTCGGGAAGAGGCCTGCATTACGCGGTGGGCCGTCTCACCGGGTAACGGAAATGTCAGTTTATGTGTCAGCTGTTCGGTAAAAGCGTAAAATGATTCCAATGCGGCCATGTCAGGCGGTTAATTTGATAGTCGTGTTGGCATCAGTTTAAATAGTGGCCTTGTATGCTAAATCTTTGCGTAGTTAAGTTCCCGTTTAAAATCAAAGAAACTTTCAAGGCTTAGGTCTTCGTCCAGTTCTTCCCAATGAACACTATCGCCTAATGGACCGATCTCAAAGCGTAACCGCTGATCAGCAGGGGCATTTTCCAATCTTTTGAACCAGGCAAGCGGATTCCCGATTGTGTGACCGCTGTCCAGAACCAGATATATATTGGTCTCGTCGAACCAAACCTTCGTGATTTTCATAGTTATACGTTTTTGATAACGACAATTCATTCTCCATGAAAGTCGTGCCACTTTTTAACAATCAACTCAGCATTCCTCGACTAGTGCAGATCCTTCGGTAATATTGTAAAAAAGCAATATAAGCAAATATAACAATTACCAGTCAGGATTGTGAAGGCTTACACGGGGAGGTGCGTGTACAACCGCGCCAGCTGCTCGGCGCATCTTTCTCCGTCCATAGCTGCCGACATAATGCCCCCGGCGTACCCGGCGCCTTCGCCGCAGGGGAACAAACCTTTGATTTCCGGATGTTCGCAGCTTTCGCGCTCACGGGGAATGCGGACGGGCGACGAAGTACGGCTTTCGACGCCGATCAACTGGGCGTCGCCGGAGAGGTAACCCCGCATTTTCCGGCCGAAATCCGATAATGCGTCGCGGAGCGGGAATGCAATGTGTCCCGGCAGAACGTCGTATAGGTCGACGGATTGCAGGCCCGGCTGGTAAGATGTATCGCGCAGGTGGGGGGAAGTTTTGCCTTTTACAAAATCCACGGCAAGCTGAGCCGGCGCTGTTTGAGTGGCTCCTGCAAGTTTACAAGCGGCTTGTTCCAGTTCGCGTTGCAGTTGCAGACCGGCCATTGGCCCGAATGCTTTATACGGGGCAAGGTCAGCTTCCTCGATCGTCACCACCATGCCCGAATTGGCATAGGGCGAGTCACGGCGGGAGGGCGACATGCCATTGACGACCACCTCGCCGGAAGCAGTAGCGGCCGGAACGATGAAGCCGCCCGGGCACATACAAAAAGAGAAAACACCCCGCTGGACGCCTTTGTAGCGGGTTTGCGTCACCAGACTGTAAGATGCCGCAGGCAAATACGGCCCGCGATCGACGTCGCAATGATATTGTATTTTATCGATCGTGTTCTGAGGATGTTCGATCCGCACGCCCATTGCGAAGGATTTGCTTTCGATCAGGATATTCTTGGTGTGAAGCAGCTCGTAAATGTCTCTGGCTGAATGGCCTGTGGCCAGTATAACGCCAATTCCCGTGTGCTCATCTTTGTCGTTCGTCACTACGCCCGTAATGCGGTTGTTGCGGACGATCAAATCTGTCACTTTGGTATCGAAATGAATTTCCCCGCCTGCTTTCAAAATGCTTTCGCGCATTTCGGCAACGACGACGGGCAATTTGTTGGTACCGATATGCGGATGCGTGTCGATCAATATCTGCTCGCTGGCGCTGTGCGCGACGAATATTTCCAGTACCCTGCGAATGTCGCCGCGTTTGTTGGACCGGGTATAGAGCTTACCGTCCGAGTAAGTCCCCGCGCCGCCTTCCCCGAAGCAGTAATTGGACTCGGGATTGACATAATGTTCCTTATTGATAGCCGCCAGATCGCGTCGTCGGGTGCGCACGTCCTTTCCTCTTTCAAATAAAACCGGCTTGATACCCAATTCGATCAATCGTAATGCGGCAAACATTCCGGCCGGCCCGCAACCGACGATCAACGCCTGCGGGCGCTTGCTCACATCCGGGTATACCATGCGTGTGCCTGCCAATACAGGTGGGGTCTCCCCGACGTAGACTTCGGCTTGTATATTAATTTTTACCTGTCTGCTGCGTGCGTCTATCGACTGGCGCGTTTTGCGAATGAAGGGATTGTCGCTTTCTCGCAGACGGAGTTTTTGAATTACAAATCGACGGAAATTGTCGTCATCCAGCGCGATTTCCGGCGCCAGGGTCAGTTGAAGCGTATGTTGCATTATCAGAAAGGGATTTATCCTTTAACAACACAAAGGTAACCAGACTTTCCCAGCCAACAAATCCCCATCCAGCCGACACCACCGTACCTGACCAATCCTGACCACTCTTGACGATACCTGACCATCCCTGACAATGCCTGACCACCTCACGACAATGCCTGACTACCTCTTGACAATCCCTGACCACCTCTTGACAATGCCTGACCATCCCAATGACCACCCGCGGGTAACAAACCGCCCCAATTTCCTTTTCCCATTACCGACGATCAAGCAAACTTTAAAACACTAAAAATGTCGCAAAACCGCCGCCAATTCCTGAACACGCTGGCTGTTTCCGCCGGGGCCGCAGTGCTTTCCAAGACGGCCCGCGCCGGGCACAATGCTGGTACATTGCCGCTTTCCTGCAATCAATATTCATGGATCACCTTTTATGCCCGTGATGGAAAGGATTGGGGGAAAGATCCGGATGCGTCGCTGGCTGAATTTGCCTCGACAGGCCTGAAAGCCTATGAGCCGGCGTTCAACAATGCCGACGAGGTGCCCAAGCTATTGCCTTTACTCAGAAAATACCAGCTATCGATGCCCTCGGTGTATGTGAATACGTCCTTACACGAGGCGGAAGAAGCGTCGAAATCCATCGGATCGGTACTGGCGATTGCGGATGCACTCAAACCGGCGGATACGAAGATCATTGTTACCAATCCCAATCCGATCCAATGGGGAAGCGATAAAAACAAATCGGACGGGCAACTGACCGAACAGGCCCGGAACCTTGACAAGCTGGGCGCGGAGTTGAAAAAACGTGGTATGACCCTCGCATATCATACGCACGACGTGGAGCTGCGCGCAGCAGCACGGGAGTTTCACCATATGCTGCTTGCTACCGATCCTAAAAACGTATCACTGTGCCTCGACGTGCATTGGGTTTACCGTGGGTCGGGCAATTCGCAGGTGGCGTTGTTCGACATCGTTAAATTGTATGGCAAGCGGATAGCCGAGCTGCATTTGCGGCAATCGAAAGGGGGTATCTGGCAGGAGACGTTCACGGAAGGGGATATTGATTATCCAAAACTGGTACAAATGCTCGACGGACTGGGCGTGAAGCCGCATCTGGTTTTGGAGCAATGTCTCGAAAAAACTTCGCCGAAAACGATGGACGGCGTGCAGGCGCACAAGGAGGATTTGGTTTATGTGAAGAAGGTTTTTGGAAATTGAAGTTATATTTATTCTCTAAGTCAACACACTATTTGTATGAGTAAATTTGAAAAGCTGATTTTGAAATTGCTGTCGGAGGAGTCTGATAACAATTTTAGTTTTGAAGAATTGAGGCTACTCCTGCTCAATCTTGGCTTCACAGGAAAAAATGGGCTCTGGCAGCCACAGAATTTTTTATAAGAGGAATATTTCGGAAATTGTAAACATTCAGCCTCGGGGCAATAAAGCAAAACCGTATCAGGTTAAGCAAGTCAGAACAATAGTTTTAAAATACAACCTTTTCAGCTATGAACAATAAATATGAATTGATCATGTATTGGAGCAAAGAGGATCAATGCTTTATTGTTGAAGTCCCCGAGCTTCCAGGATGTATGGCTGATGGTGCGACACAAAGCGAGGCATTGGCCAATGTGCAGCGCGTGGTCAAAGAATGGATCGAAACGGCGAAAGAACTCGGTCGCGAGATTCCAGAAGCGAAGGGCAAGCTTATTCATGCCTGATTCTTTCTAAATGGCCCAAACCGACTTTTTCAATATCTCCGACCTGCTTACCGAAGAGCAACGCCTCATCCGGCAGGCAGTCCGCGATTTTTCAGACCGAGAAATCAAACCTGTTATCGAGGATCTTGCCCAACGCGCGGAATTTCCACTGCATTTAATACCAAAATTTGGCGAGCTGGGCGTATTTGGCCCCACAATTCCGGCCGAATATGGCGGGGGCGGCTTGGATTATACGAGTTATGGTTTGATGTGCCAGGAGATTGAAAAGGGCGATTCGGGGATGCGATCGACCGTTTCCGTACAGAGTTCGCTGGTGATGTGGCCCATCTACGCTTTCGGCTCGGTGGAGCAAAAAAGGAAATATTTGCCGAAACTGGCGACCGGCGAGTGGCTAGGGTGTTTTGGGTTGACCGAGCCTGATCATGGCTCCAATCCGGGCGGTATGCAGACACATTTAACCAAAACCGAAGGCGGCTATGTGCTCAATGGCTCCAAAATGTGGATTTCCAATGCCCCTTTTGCACATATAGGCGTGGTATGGGCACGAAATGAAGAGGGCAGGGTGCAGGGTGTGATCGTTGAACGCGGGATGGAAGGTTTTTCAACTCCGGAAATCCATAACAAATGGTCGTTACGCGCAAGTGCGACGGGCGAACTGGTTTTTGACCACGTATTTATTCCCGAAGCAAACTTATTGCCCCGTGCCGTCGGTTTGAAAGCCGCATTGCAATGTCTCGACAAAGCGCGGTACGGTATCGCCTGGGGCGCTATCGGCGCGGCGATCGATTGTTATGAAACGGCTGTGAAGTATGCAGCGGAACGCATTCAGTTTGATAAACCCATTGCTGCATTCCAGCTGACACAGAAAAAACTGGCCGAAATGCTGACCGAAATTACCAAAGCACAACTGCTTGCATGGCGATTGGGCCAGCTCATGGACGCAGGTAATGCCACTACCGAACAAATTTCATTGGCCAAAAGAAATAACGTAGCCATGGCACTGGACCTCGCACGGGAAGCCCGCCAGATCCTTGGCGCCATGGGCATAACCGGCGAATATCCTATTATGCGCCACATGATGAACCTCGAATCGGTGATTACCTACGAGGGAACACACGATATCCATTTGCTGATTTTGGGCGCGGAGATTACGGGGATCGGGGCGTTTAAATAGTACTTTGGCTTTCGGCCGTCGGCTGTCGGCTGTTGAGTTTCATGTCGTTCGAGGGCTGATTGTTGACAGCCGAAGTCGAATTCATATCCGCTAGTTTTCGCTGCAAATCCTTACTAGTTTCCCTCGATCCGTCGGGCGACCATCCTGGCGCTTTTAAAAGATATTTCAGTTTCGTCTTAAAATCCACGGGCTGCATGAAATCTTCCCCGATGGCCTTCCATTCGTGGAAAACGGTCTGGGCCAGGCCGCGTTGCTCCATGGCTTTGGTAAGGCCGTACCGTGGCGGTTCGTTGGGGAGTTCTTCCTGAAAAGTACCAAAAATACGGTCCCAAATGATCAGGCACATGCCCATGTTTTTGTCGAGGTACTGAATGTTACTCGCGTGGTGTACGCGGTGGTGTGAGGGCGTTACCAAAATGTATTCCAGCCAGCCGAGTTTGCCCACGTATTCGGTGTGAACGATAATGCCGTAAATCTGCGTGATGGAATACATTACAATAATATCAGCGGGGTTGAAACCGACCAATGCCAGCGGAATGAAGTAAATGAAACGGTAAAGTGGCTGAAATACCGACGACCGGAAGCCCGTAGTAAGGTTGAAATGCTCCGACGAATGGTGCGTTACATGCACGGCCCAAAACAAACGGCAATGGTGGTCCACATAATGCAGGGTGTAAAAAGCAAGGTCCTCTGCCAGAAACAATGCCAGCCAGTACATAGCAGGATTTGCGATCGGTTCTACGAAAGAAAAATTGTAAAACCAGATCAGTACACCTACATAGGCGGCTCGGAAAAGCAAATCGATCCCGCCGTTCAGCAGCATGAGCGCTGCATTCATAAGTGTATCCCTGAACGAATAGGCGGGGCGTTCGGCCAGTTCGTCGTGTGGTGCTTTGTGTGTTAAAAAGATCTCAAGGCCGATCAGACATATATAAAACGGTGTCGACAGTTTTAATAAGAGATCCTCAAAATCATAAGTGCCGGGCATAGCAATTTCTTCAAATAGTAAACAAAGATAGTTGAGAAGGGAACCGTAAAATTGACCCCGTCGATTTCTAAGATTTTTTTAATAGAAACCGGCGGATTACTTAAACAGACATTCATTTGACAGGAAACCCCCATCGAAGGTTCAAATTTTCCCGGGTTTACGTTTTTAAATATGATAAATTGTTGAAAATGACTAATTAATCATTCGTTTCAGCGCTTTTCTGAGTTCTTCGTTCTTATGTCGTTTTTGAAGGATCACCGGCGCGGCAATGCGTTCCCGGCAATCGAATAGTGAACAGCGTTCGCAAGTCTGGTTTACCTCCCTGGATGTCAGGGCCGGATCGTCGAGAAATGCCAGCTTCTCCCGCGTCTGCTCATCGAGATAAATACCCATCGACACGCTCACGTTCAGGTTGGGGGCGGGCGACATCGGTTGGGCGAAACTCACTACGAGGTACTGGTCCTGCGTGTCGATGTAAGTCGATTTTTGCGCTTTGCACAAGATACGGGGCGGCTGTTTGGCCAAAATGATATCTCCCAGGTCGTTCAGGATTGTGAGCGCGACCCAGCGGCGGCAGTAATGCTCATCGCGAACGGTGTGGGGATAATGCTTTCTGGAGATGTGCATTTCCTTCGTCATATGGAAGATATTCTGCCCTACGAAGTTGTTGAAACGCGAAAAGAAGATCTGGTTAATGCCAAAATAGCGCGGCAGGATATTACTGAGCCGGTAGCAGAACGACTCCGGCGTGGTATTGAAATCGTGGATGAGCTGGATCAGTTGTTCGGGCTGCCAGGTTTTTTGTGCAAAAAAATCGGCGATGGCCGGTACCAGCAGGCTTCTTTTGATAATGATGGCACTACCGAAATAGGAAGCCTTGAAATTATTCAAAAGCTGCTCAAACGACTCCGCTTCCACGAGCGCCGTCGTATGCAGCCGGTTTTTCAGGTTGAGATACAGGTACCCGATTTCCCGTCCGTAGATAAACGCCCGCTGAACGGAGGATAGATGCGCATTGATCAAAAGGCGGGTGCCGTTTGCATTGGTAATCGTAAGTGATCGCACGGTGGCGAATTCGGGGTTCGCTCGCTCGTTGATCGGCTCGATCGTGTAATGGTACTGGTCCTTCAGGATGCTTTCAAGCTGTTGCTCGTCGAGCATCCGTGCCGCTTCTACATTGTGCTCCGTGAGAAAACGCTCTGCTTCCAGTTCGATGTCTTCGAAATAGTTGTCGTGCATTTCCTGATAGGTCCGCAAGGCCGAGAAATAAAACTTCTCGATCGACATATTGTAGTTCCGGGCGATCTCGATCAGTGTGCCGACGAATGCGCTGATCTTGGTGGGCGCGTCGGAAAGGATTTCGAGCAAATTGGCAGGATCTATACCGAAAAGTTCCAGTGGTAGTTCTGTGAGGACATTCGAGCTGAGCAGATCGGAAATCGGTTCCAGCCGTTTGCTCAGTTTTAAAGAAACAAGCGTGTCATAGTCTACGTCAATGGCGCTCGCTAATGCAAGGATCTTGTCGGATTTTGGATACTTCTTCCCTTTTTCAATTTCATTGATATAGGAAATCGACAACCCCGATTTCTGGGAAAGGTCGCTTAGCGACATCCCTTTGTCGAGCCGGAGCTGTTTGAGTTTGAGTCCGAAAACCAGTCTTACATTATCTTGATTGATAGCCACTGTGCTGATATATGAGCCTGATTTTGTGCGATTTTGCTTACAGGCAATTTAACGAATGAAACACAAAAGTAGAAATAGCCCAGCATTCGCCATTCATGCCGAACAAAAAAAGGGAGGCCGTTCACAAAGATTCCACAATGCGATAAGGAGGCACCTACGGAGCCGCGGCGAAACATGCGATATCCGATTGCTACAAACAGGAAGCTCCTCCGGAGCGACGTTTATGTTGTACGCGGAAGTCCGGTCTAAAAAGCTCCGGAGGGGCAACCAGTTTACCGGTCCTCCGGAGCAGCATTGAAGTTGTACGCGGAAGCCGGTCTAAAAAGCTCCGGAGGAGCAACCAGTTTACCGGTCCTCCGGAGCGGCATTGAAGTTGTACGCGGAAGCCGATATAAAATGCCCCGGAGGGGCAACCTGTTTGTAGCAAATGCAGGCAGGGAAAATTAGGGCTCGGGAGGGGCCTCCTATCTTCCCATACCGTCATCGGACCTGATGTGATCTATTAATGGGACAGACAATCCAAATCCGACCAAAAAACGCTATTTTTGCGGTTTATTTTGGAAAATAGAAAATAAACAAAGCTTTACCTTCTGATAATCAGGATACTGGGCGGATTTACACACGGTTGCCCGGTAGAAGCATAACAACCAACAGGATATGAGTGAGTACAGTCATCGGGAAATAGAAAAAAAATGGCAGGATTACTGGCAGCAGAACGGCACATTCAGCGTGTCAAACGAGTCGGAATTGCCTAAGTATTATGTGTTGGACATGTTTCCCTACCCCTCGGGCGCGGGCTTGCATGTGGGCCATCCGCTGGGGTATATTGCCTCGGACATCTATTCCCGCTACAAAAGGCTGAAAGGCTTCAACGTGCTGCATCCGATGGGCTTCGACAGCTTCGGCTTGCCTGCCGAGCAATATGCGATCCAAACGGGCCAGCACCCGGCCATCACCACGGAGCAGAATATTACCCGGTACATCGAGCAGTTGAAAAACCTGGGATTGAGCTACGACTGGAACCGCGAAGTGCGGACTTCCGACCCGAGCTATTATAAATGGACGCAATGGATATTCTCCGAACTGTTCAACAGCTGGTATAATAACGACACCGACAAGGCAGAGCCGATCGAAACGCTGACAGCCAGGTTCAGCCAGGAGGGTAATGCCAAAATCAATGCACCCACCGACGAGGATACTCCTGCATTTACGGCAGAAGAGTGGAATTCGTGGTCGGAGGAGGCGCAATATAAAATGACATTGAAATACCGGCTTACCTACGTCGCGGATGCAACCGTAAACTGGTGCCCGGGATTGGGTTCGGTATTGTCCAACGACGAGGTAAAAGACGGTGTTTCCGAACGCGGCGGTTTCCCCGTAATCCAGAAACTGATGCGCCAATGGATGATGCGCATTACCGCCTACGCGCAGCGCCTGATCGACGGCCTGGATACGGTAGACTGGACGGAATCATTGAAAGAACAGCAACGGAATTGGATCGGAAGGTCTGTTGGGGCACTGGTCAAATTTCCGGTGTGGGAAGAAAGGGAGGATGGAGGAAAGGGAGAAGGGAATATTCCTTCCTCCCCTTCATCCCTTTCCTCCCCTTCTTCCCTTTCCTCCCCTTCCTCCTACATTGAGGTATTCACAACCCGTGTTGACACGATTTACGGTGTGACGTTCATGGTGATCGCACCGGAGCATGAGCTGGTGGACGTGATCACGACGGCGGAGCAGCGGGAGGAGATCGATGCGTACATTGCCATGACGCAGAAGAAATCGGAGCGCGACCGGATGTCGGACGTGAAAACCGTTTCGGGTGCATTCACGGGTGCATACGTGCTCAATCCGTTCAGTGGCGAGAAGGTGCCGGTTTACATTGCTGATTATGTTTTGGCCGGTTACGGAACCGGTGCGGTAATGGCCGTACCATCCGGCGACCAGCGCGACTGGAACTTTGCGAAGCATTTCGACCTGCCCATTATCCCGATCCTGGACGCGCAAAAGGAAATTGAAACCCAGGCCGACGCGACCAAGGAGGGAAAATATATCAATTCAGGCATCATCAACGGTTTGACTTACAATGAGGCAACGCAAAAGTTGATCAACTGGCTGGAAGAAAAAGGAATAGGTAAAGGCAAGATCAACTATCGCCTGCGCGACGCGGTGTTCAGCCGCCAGCGCTACTGGGGCGAGCCCGTACCTGTTTATTACAAAAACGACAGCGAAGGCCAGCCGGTACCCTACTTGCTGGATTTGAATGAACTGCCGTTGAACCTGCCGGAAGTAGACAAATACCTGCCGACCGAAAACGGCGAGCCGCCGCTGGGCCGTGCGCAAGGTTGGGAACATGGGTCGGGCAATGGCTACGAACTGAGCACCATGCCGGGCTGGGCGGGCAGCAGCTGGTACTGGTACCGTTACATGGACCCGAAAAATAACGAGGAATTCGCGTCGAAAGAGGCGATTGCGTACTGGAAGGACGTGGATTTGTACATCGGCGGAACCGAGCATGCTACAGGTCACCTGTTGTACAGCCGTTTCTGGAATAAATTCATGAAGGACCGGGGCTTTGTGCAGGAGGAAGAACCTTTCAAAAAGCTGATCAACCAGGGAATGATCCAGGGACGCAGCAATTTTGTGTACCGGGTGAAGGGAGAGGATTACAGCAAGCCTGTATTTGTGAGTGCAGGTTTGAAATCGCAATATGAAGTTTCGGCATTGCATGTGGATGTGAATATCGTCGAAAATGATGTGCTGGACGTCGAGAAATTCAAAGCTACGCGTCCGGATATTGCAGGTGAGAATGCGGAATTCATTTTGGAAGACGGCAAATATATCTGCGGTGTGGAAGTGGAAAAAATGTCTAAATCAAAGTTCAACGTCGTGAATCCGGACGACATCGTGGAGCGATATGGAGCTGACACCCTGCGTTTGTACGAAATGTTCCTGGGCCCGTTGGATCAGGCGAAACCCTGGAATACCAATGGGATCGACGGCACTTACCGTTTCATTCGTAAGCTGTGGCGCCTGTTTTATACCGAAACCGGCCAGTGGCAGGTAAAAGATGTTCCCGCGAAACCGGAGGAATTGAAAACTTTGCACAAAACGATCAAAAAGATCGGCGAGGATATTGAAAACTTCTCGTTCAATACCGCCGTAAGTGCATTTATGGTGTGTGTAAATGAATTGGGAAGCCAGAAATGCCAGAGTAAAGAGGTTTTGCAACAACTGGTGATCTTGCTGTCGCCATACGCACCGCATATTTCAGAAGAATTGTGGGCCGCATTGGGTAACGAGGCTGGAATGGTGTCCAAAGCTGCATTTCCTGTATTTGAGGCAAAATATGTGCAGGAATCGGTATTCGAATATCCGGTGCAGATCAATGGAAAGGTTCGCGCTTCGCTGACGTTCCCGTTGGATACCCCGCCAGCAGAAATCGAAAAAGAAGTTTTGGCGGACGCCACTGTTCAGAAATGGATGGAAGGTAAGCCGGCCAAGAAGGTAGTGGTAGTTCCGAAACGGATCGTGAACGTGGTGATCTGATCCCGAGATTGAAATACCAAACAAAATGGCCAGCCCGGTTTCGGAGCTGGCCATTTTGCTTGCAGGTTAAGGCTGGCTACTTAATGGAAATCTGACGTTCGGTGCGGACTTCGGCTACCTCGAAGTTCTTTTCAGTTTTCTGACCATTCGCAGAAACTTCGATGGTGTAAGTGCCGGCAGGCAACTCTTTCACATTGAAAGTTTTTCTGAATTTGTCGGTATTGCGGTCGATAACTTCGCGGTAGAAGGTTGCGCCACTGCGGTTGGTGATCAGTACAACAGCCTTGTCGCTGGTGTATTTATCGATGGCGACCTGGATCTTACCACTGTTCGAGGCGAAAATGCCGGTTCCGAATGCGGCTGCTTTTTTGCTTTCCTTGTCGTCTGCGAAAGAGTTGAAAGCGAAGGTAGCAGCGATTACCATTGTCATTGCGATTGTTTTGATTGAAGATTTCATGGCTATGTTCATTTAAAGATGGCTAATAATTCCGTTTTGTTGATTCAAATATATGGGCAATACTAGGTACTATGTAATACAAAGTACATGAGTGGTAGCTATGGAAAATGAATGGCGGTATGCCGGGAATAACGATCTTTCGTAATTTTGCAGGGTATGACAAAAAAGAAAACCCGCTCCTCGGGAAGTAAAGTAAATTATTTGAAACCACTCCCAGCGAAAGGCTGGGCTATCATCGGGGCCATTGTGGTCGTGATCGGCGGGCTTATCTGGTGGAACGACAAGACAGACGAAAACCAGTGGGAGTTCATCAGTAAGTTCGGTATCAAGCTGCCATTACGCTATGCCGTGCATGGGATCGACGTTTCGCACCATAATGCGAAGATCAATTGGGATAAACTTAAAAACGCCCGGTCCGAAAACGTGGGCATCGATTTTGTCTACATTAAAGCTACCGAAGGCGCAACGCATCTCGACAGGCAGTTTAAGCGAAACTGGGCCGAAGCGAAAAGGGTAGGGATGAAACGCGGCGCTTACCATTTCTATAACCCACGCGTAATGTCCGACCGCCAGGTGGATAACTTTATAGGCCAGGTAAGAATGGAGGCCGGCGATCTGCCGCCTGTGCTTGATCTGGAAGTGAATGGCGGCAAGCCCGACGACATTATTATCAAGGGTGTTCGCAACTGGCTAACCCTTATCGAAGCGCATTATGGTGTCAAGCCTATTATTTATGTGAACGAGCATTACTATAACAAATACATTTCCGGGAATTTCGACGAATACCCGCTCTGGCTCGCGGGCTACTCGCGCACGCACCTGAACGACCTCGCGTCCGACGCGCACGTATTATTCTGGCAGCACAGCGAAAAAGGCTGGGTAGATGGCATCCGCGGTTTTGTGGATTATAATGTATACCTCCACGAGCGCACCGATTGGGAAAATTTGGCCAACGCTGAATAATTTAGTTTGAGTTACTTACGTATTAGTATCAGTTACATCTAAATGGCTGGTGCTATGAAAATCGTTATCCTCGTCCTGACTGTGTTGTTCTTCACCGGGTGTGCCCAACGCGATCCGGTCCGCGGAGATTCCACCGCCAACTTTACTGGAACCTTTAAATATGCCATCGCTTCACCTGGCGGCTTTGTTTCCAAATACACTTGGGTTGTAACCCCGCATTCACCGAATATGCTGAATTTCGATATGACGAAAGTGATCGTCCGGGGGGACGGACCAGAGATAGTCAGTCGCGATCAGGCGATGGAAGTGGAAATTACGGACGAAAAACGGCTCAAATTCTCTTACACTACTGCCCATGGTCAGCTGGTGCAGGTCACGGTGTTGGCGGCACCCAAAAAGCTTATCGTGAATGGCATGGCATTGCAGGGCGAAGATCTTACGAATGTGCCATGGTATGAGTTTGAGAAGCAATGAAGCGGGAGAAGGGGTTTTCCCATTCCTGACTGCGTAACAAAAACCGGATAATCAGGCAGGTATAATTACGCTGAAACGAAGGTAACCAGGGTGCTACTTTTGGTGAAACACCAAACTCGATGCACTTATGAAAACTTTTCGATTCTTTCTGTATTCCTTATTGTCTGTGACGTTGTTCACTTCCTGCAAGACAACTGCAATCCTTACGTCCAAATTTGAAAGCGAAACCGTAGGCTCGCTGCCTGCCAAAAACATTCCCGGAGACCCGGCGGGCGATGAAATCACGTACAGTACCGAACTACAACCGAGGATTAAGGTGACGGCGTCCGCGAATGCCGGCCAGAAAGCGGTTGCTTTCTCGGAAATCAACACGCCGGGGTTAACGGCCCATAATCAGTTCCTGGGCTTCAAAGGGATTTCGACGGATTTTACGCAGCCGTTGTGGTTCTTCTTCAATGCGACCCACTCGGGAAGCGGAGAGCGGCTTCTGATTGAGATTGCCGATGGTTCGGCAGGAATCATTACCCGGATGTATATCGATCAGAGCGGCCAGCTCAGTCTGGTGAATGCGCTGCCGGGCACAGAAGAGGTGGTAGGTAACATTCCTCCCGGCGTTTCGCACACGATTATAGTGAGCCTCAATTTGAGCACCAAAAAGTTTAACCTTACAGTCCTTAAAACGGGCGGGAATATTACATTGACGGACCGTCCGGTGTTGATAGGTGACATCCTGGCCTACGCCAATCCTGCGCGCCCGTCGATCTATTTCCGTTGGGAAAATGGTGCTTCGGAAAGCAGGAAATACGTCATCGAAGAGGTATTCATCAGCCGGAAAAAGCCCTGATATGTAAATCGTGCAGTGGGAGCCATCAATCGAATGGCTCCATTTTTTAGCCAATCGCATTATTTTAGCCAATGGCAGGCTCCTGCTGGCTCAGGCAATGGAAGCTGCCCTGTCCCCAGATGATCTCCGTGGCTTCCAGCGGAATGATTTTTCTTCCGCTAAATGCCTTTTCCAAAATATCGATGGCAACCTGGTCATGCGGGTTGTTGAATACCGGTACGATGACGCCCGCATTACAGATCAGAAAGTTGGCGTAGGAGCCCGGCGTACGGAAACCGTCGATAATGACCGCTTTCGGCATGGGTAGCTCGATGATATTCGGCTGCTTGCCATTCAGCAGCCGCATTTCTTTCAACATTTGCAGGTTGGTATTCAAAATGTCGAAGTTCGCATCGTTACGGTCAGTCTCGACGCAGGCAACGATCGTATCCTCATTCACAAAACGCGTTGTATCGTCGATATGACCGTCCGTATCATCGCCAACAATGCCGTCTTCCACCCACAAAACCTGCTCGATGCCGTAATAGTCACACAATATCTGCTCGATCTGGCCCTGGTTTAAATGGGGGTTACGGTTCGGGTTTAGCAAGCATGATTTACTCGTCAGAAGACTGCCCGCTCCATTAAACTCCACCGAGCCACCTTCCATAATGATTCCCGGATGGACAACCGGGAGCTTCAGATATTCGGCTACCGCGCCGGGCGTCCGGTTATCGTCGTCGTAAGGCGGGTATTTGCCGCCCCAGGCATTGTGGCCCCAGTCGACGATCATTTTTTCACCGGTTTTCGGATTTATGACAAATGAAGGACCGTGATCGCGGCACCAGGCGTCGTTGGTAGGTTTTACTATAAATTCGATTTTAGCAAGATCAACACCCGTTTTCACGAGTTCGCTGATGATAAATTGCTTCAATGCTTCGTCATTGGCTATGATCCCGACATTTTCTCCCTGACTGATCGCCTTGATGAACGCCAGGTATTGCGGCCGCATTCCGGCGAGCTTTTCGCCTTGCCATGAGGCGTCGTTATGCGGGAAAGTGAGCCAGGTAGCGCGGTGGGGAGCCCATTCGGCGGGGAAGGTAAAACCCAATTCGCGGGGTGTCGATGAAGCGGTATTTGCTGCCACTGGATATTTAAACTATTCGTTTTGCTCAAAAATGAAGTGCAAAGGTCGTAAAAGGTTTTGAAGCTGACCAAAAAAATAAAGCCCCGCGAACGAGGCTTTACCGGATTGCTGAGTAAATAAGAAAGTCAGTTGTTGGCGACCATCACATTGTCGACCAAATAAGTACCGTCCACTGTTTCAAGATTGTAAGCCTTGCTCACGCGTCTCGCATTTTCCTGCACCGCGCCCACTTTCCACGATGATACAATGCCGGTAGAAGGTTCATAATGATAAAGAATATCCTTCTTCGAGAGCTTTTTCATCCGTTTTCTTCCATGATTTGTCTGCACAAAGTGGTTTGGCGTGGCTTCGAGCAGCAATGCAGGGACGATCGGTGATCCGGAAGTAGCATTATCTTCCGCGGGCCGCAAATAGACCGCAGTTAAGGGCGAGGTAGGCTGATTGAAGACATCGATCTGCTTTACCTGAGTGGTCGTCGTTTTGCCGTCTTTGCAAGTCTTCACATGCTCGCCTACGCGTACGTCCGCGATGGATTTGAGGCTGCCGTCGGCCATTGTCACCGGCGCATTGGCCGAGAAATACTTGCACCGTTTGGTGCTTTTCGCCATCCGGATCGTCGCCTGCGACTGGATACTGCTGATGGCCGTAACTTCGGTTTGGGCAAAAACGGTAAGCGACAGGAGTGAAAAAATACTGGTGGTCAGAACCTTCATGTGGTGTTGGATTATGACGATGCCTTGGACATTTTCACGAATACCTTGCTGAGCACATTGGGTACCGCGCCGAGGGAAATCAGCACCAGGCCGGCGGTAATGAGCGTTGAGGTATGCGCGAAGAACGAACCCGAAGACAAAATTGCTAAAATTAATATCGTTGAGAATGGTAATGAGAATGCAAGTAACAACACGGCCAGTTCCAGATCAAATGTTCTTTTCTCCTTGGGCATCGCCTTGGCTTCTTCCCGCAGGTTGAATGCAGAAATATGCGCGAGGGGCCAGAAACTAGCAGCACTTAGGGGGATCACAATCGACAGCAGTACCATATTCTGATCGCTGATGTTCAGGACATAGATCATCCCCGCGCTGATGAGCATCGTGATGCCGGCGCGAAAGAACAGTATACTTGCAACGATACGCTTCTTGCCCTCTTTTAGTTGCACGGCCAAACCGATAAAGAGCAGGACAAGCGGCGTCATCATCGCGCTGGTTTTGTCAAAAATATCCACAATGACCGGCGGCAGCGTGCTATAATTGATTCCCAGGCTAAGCAAGATGATAGCGATGAAAATGAGCAGGTTAATAGGTTCCTGGAACATGCTTGCAAAGAGGCTTTTCAGCTTGCCGCCCATTTTGGTCTCCTTATCGTCGCTGTTTTTGAGAAACATATTCATTGCCAGAATGTACAGCGAAATGAGTACGAAAAACTTGTTGCCCACATCGGCTAATGCCGCGATAGCCAGACTTTTCTCTCCCAAAAACTCGGCGATGAACGGGAAACAGGACAAGCCCGGGGCCAATGAAGGGATAAGCATCATCAGGGTGCGGCCGGTAGGACTGTTTTTTTCAATACCAAACAATGCGAATGCGAGCGGCGCCGAAAAGAACATCAAAAAGTTGAAAACAAGCGTGACGAGCGGGATCACGAACATCGACGAGTCGATGTCGATTTTCATTAATGAGATAAATATCGTTGAGGGCAGCGCCACGGAGAGGATGATCTCCTTGATGCCGTTAGTCTGGTCCTTGTTTTTGAACTTGCTTTTGAGCAACAGTCCCAAGGCAATTAATAATAATAGCGTGATGGTTTTTTGTAAGGCGTCACTCATAGTCCGGAATATTTAATGGGTAATAGGAGTTTCAAGGATTAAAGAGGAGTGTTGCTTTCGCGGTGGTGTTGTAACGAGGTAATGGTAACGGGAGTGAAAATCGAGTATGATGTTTGTCACACTGAGCGAAGTCGAAGTGCGAGGCGATGACGCCACTATCCTTCGACTTCGCTCAGGATGACATGAACGTTATGCATTCAAAGGCTTAGCTCAAAGCGCTCAACGCGCCCACAAACGCCTTCATCTCGTCCATGGTACCGATACTAACGCGGCACCACGGTTTGTTCAGGACATCGAACGAGCGGACGGCGATGCCTTTGGCGGTCATTTTACCGAGCAGCTCCTTGCCGGGAATGCTGATCGGGAAGAGCACGAAGTTGGTGTATGACGGGATGTATTTGTAACCCATCTTGTCGAGATTTTCGTAGAGGTAAGTTTTTGCCTCGTGGTTCAGCTTGCGGGTATTGCCCTGGAAATCCTTGTCGTCGAGGCTGGCGGATGCCGCGAAGATGGACGTATAGGAAATGCCCATTCCGCCCCGGGTGATCTTGTTGATCCCTTCGAGGAACTCAGGCTGAGCGGCGATGTAACCTACGCGGATACCGGCCATTCCCATGATTTTGGAGAAAGTACGTGCGATGATCACGTTTTTCTTCTGTGCCAGAAGCGAAACCATGCTTTGGGTATCGGCGCCTACTGCAAGCTCGATGTAAGCCTCGTCCACAAATACCGGTACTTTTTCGGAAACGCGCGAGCAGAAGTCGAGCAGGTCCTGGCCCTTGGTGATAGCACCGGTCGGGTTGTTGGGGTTACAGATATAAACGAGTTTGGTATCCTTGTCAATGGCCGCTTCCATCGCTTTCAGGTCGTGCGACCAGTCTGCCGTACATGGAACTGGTTTCCAGGTTGCGCCCACCGATTTTGCCACGCTCACGAGCGACATATAGCAAGGGTCGGCTGACACAATGTTTCCGCCTTTCATGAAGGTTACCAATGCCACTTTCTCAAGCAGGTCGGAAGAGCCTGGGCCCATCATGATATGGTCGGCAGTTACGCCTTCTTTTTTGGCGATCTTGTCGATCAGGTCATACATTTCTTTCCATGCATAACGATTACCGTTTTTCACGGATTCTGCAACCGCTTTCTGTGCGGACATCGGTGGTCCGTATGGGTTTTCGTTGGCACTTAGTTTGGCAACGATTTTTGGCGCTTTGAAATCAGCCGGCAAGAAATGCTCTCTTACCATTGGGCTGCGGTAAATACGGCTTTCGGGATCCAGTGATAACGGGGTGTTTTCGAATGCGCCAGCAGTAAGGTGTGGGGCGACGGCGATGCCGCCTAGTGCCATTAAACCGGATTTTAACAGGTTCCGACGGTCGATTTTTTGATTCATTGGTCAAATGTTTAAGTACGTGACGATTAATATTCAGGAGTAAAAATCTTAATTCAATTTACAAATAAACAAGTCAATTTGGGCGTTTATGTTTCTTGTTTTTCAGTTAGTTAGCCTGTATTTGCGAGAATCGGGTAAATGCAATCCCCTTGTGGCTGCCCGACCAGGATATTTTAATAATGCTGCCAGCTTTTGGTGCTGTAACGCCCAGGTCCGCCCAGGTTTTGTCGAGTTTGACTACTCCCTGTGCATCGGAAGTAACCTCGCCGAGAACGGCGCCTGTGCGCAGGGTAACTTTGATGGCCAAATTGGGGACAGGGATGGAGTCGATGCCCTTGGTATGATCTAAAATATTGGTCTTGTCCAGTTCCAGTAACCTTGCCGAAAGCGTCAGTTTTTCGGCGGTAGCGGCGTAGGCAACGGTTGGCTCGCTGGCAAGGGGTGCCCCGAATGGTGCGCCGACGATATCTACCAGCACCGGAGCCACGTCGCGGTCAAGGAACGGATCTTCCTCCTTGCAGGAAACAAACCCGAGTGACAATGCGAGCAGCAGACAGGCGGAAGGGAAAAGCGATTTGATATTTTTCATAATCTTCAAAGTCTTTGAATTAGGAATAAACCATTATTTCTCGGCCCACCACAGTTTGGTCTTCATGTCGTCGGCACCTCCGTTGAGTTTGACACCGTCGCCCACCGAGGTAGCGTTCAGCGAATACTCGGAAGCAGGATAGTTGAACCGGGTAGGGAGGACGCCGCCATTGTTCAGCACCGCGCGGGGGTCGGGCGCTGGGAATACCGGGAAACCCGTTCTCCTCCATTCGATCCATGCTTCCACGCCTTGTCCAAAGAGCGAGATCCATTTCTGTTCAAGTACCTTTTCCTTGCTCACCGGACCTGCTTTCGCCATGTAGCCAGCTGGTGGTGTGAGGCCATATTGTGCAAATGAAGCCGTGATTCCTTCTTCAAAATACTTTTTGGCATCGCCGGTGATGTCGCCGTCGATGGCTGCTTCCGCGAGGATGAAATTCAGGTCCGCGTAGGTCATGATCACTTCCGGGGCAGCCGCATCGGTGAATGCTTTGCCGATGGTGGAGCTGGTAGAAAGGTAACCTGTTGCGATCGCGTCGGGGAGGCCATTGGCGTGGCCCTGGTACAACCCGTCCTTGTTCGGGTTGGCATAAATGGTAATGCGGGTGTCGCCCAATGCATTCATTTTGTCGGCCAGCGTTTTGCTTATATTCCAGTCGGTACGGCCGCCCTGGATCAGGATCTGGTTCCATTCGTTGTTGCTGGGCAGCACGGTGGTGCATTTCAGCGAAGCATTATCGGCATTGCTGGTGAAAATCGGGAATTTCGCTGCGTCACCAAGAATTTCGGTAAATATCGCTTTCGATTCAGCCGGTTTCTTAGCAGCCTGGCGGTTAGCGAGGCGCAGGCGAAGCGAGTTGGCGAATTTTTTCCATTTCAAAATGTCGCCCGCATACAAAATGTCACCCGAAATAGCGGGGCCGCTTACCGATAGCTTTTCGTTCGCGGTTTTCAAATCTTTCAGCAAGCCGGCATAAATGGTTTCCATCGAATCGTACTTCGGCGTGTAAAGCGGCTCGCTGGCTGTGCCCTGGATGGCGTCGGTGTACGGAATAGATCCATACATGTCTGTGAGCAGGGAGAATACCCAGGTGCGCATCACGAGCGCAACTCCCTCATAATTAGCGTTAGGTGAAGCAGATTCTGCGTTGGTTTGGTTAATGATCCGCTGAAAGTTGAGCAGGCCATCGTTGAAAAAACCTTTCCAGTTATTGGACAGAAGCGCGGGGGAGACGGTGTAATCGTCGCCTTCGTTGCTGTAAATGTTGCGGGTAAGATGTTGCACGTAGAGTTCGGCGGCGTCGATATTAATGCGCTCGAAGCGGTCGCGGTGGCCCCAGTAGCGGTCAATGGAAGATTCGATGCCGGTCGGCAGCAGGTATTGTGGGCCGATTGCCGTTGGGCTGTTCGGGTTCACGTTCATGCTGTCGAAATCCTTAGTGCAGCTGGTGATGCTCAATGCACCTGCCAGGGCTGTCATCCAGATGTTTTTATGGGTCAATATGCTTTTCATCTCAAAATGCTTTTAGGTCTTCAAATAATTTTGACAGGATCAGAATGACAGCGACAGGTTAGCGCCGATGCTGCGGGAGCTAGGAAGCTCGCCATAACCGAATCCTTGCTGGTTTCCACCTTTCGCATCGATCTCCGGATCAATATGCGGGGTGTTTTTGAAGATCATCCAGACGTTCCGGCCCACGAGCGAAATCTTGGCCGACTGGATTTTTACCCTTTTCAATAATGAAGGGCTGAAAGTATAGCCGAGCGACAGTTCGCGCAGTTTCACATAGCTGGCATCGAAAATCGCCGACTCGTGGTAGTTACGCGGGTTGGAATAGCCATAGAGCTGGTTGGCAGTCACGATAATGTCGTTTGGAACAAAGGATTTCGAACCATCCGCAGCCGTAACTTCACGTACACCCTGGCCAATTACACCTTCTTCGCGACCCAATGCAGTTTCAGCATATTGGCCTGTCCAGCGGGCGGTTCCGGTACCTTCGTCGTAAATGTCGCCGCCCATACGAACGTCCACCAATGCGCTCAGCGACCAGCCTTTATAGTTCAGGGTATTGAGCATACCTCCGATCCAGTCGGGTTGGATGTTACCCAGTTTTTGTCCGGCGGCTGTCAATGGCAGACCATTGGCCCCATAAATTACCTGTCCGTTATGTTTTTGAAAACCGACGCCGTAGAATGTGCCGTATGGCTGCCCCACGCGTGCTTCCGATGACATACCGCGTTGGGTCGCAAGCGTGTAGGTTGTGAGACCTTCCGCGAGTTCAACTACTTTGTTGCGGTTACGGGCCCAGTTGAGCGACACATCCCAGCTGAAACCGCCCGGCAGTTTCACAGGAGTTCCGCTGATCGCTATTTCGACCCCTTTGTTGGTGATCTTACCGGCATTCAGGATGCGGGTATTATAGCCGCTCGCTTTGGAAATTTCCACGCCGAGGATCTGGTCTTTGGTAGTCTGGCTGTAATAGGTTACATCCAAACCGATTTTGCCTTTCAAGAAACGCAGGTCGGCACCGAGCTCAAGGCCGGTTGTGATTTCAGGTTTCAGGCCGCTGTTAGCGATCTCGATGTTTTCAGAGAACTTCGGCACAGAGCCGTTCCACGAGCCTTTTGCGAGAAATGTTTGTGCCAATTGGTAAGGTGTAGCGTCGTTACCTACTTGCGCATAGCTCGCGCGAACTTTACCGAATGTGAACACATTGCTTTTGACATCAAACAACTCTGTCAGGACTGCGCTCAAAGATGCCGAAGGGTAGAAGTAGGAGCGCGCATTCGCAGGCAGCGTGCTCGACCAGTCGTTACGGGCTGTCAGGTCGAGGAACAATGCGTCTTTCCACGAAAGGTTAGCCGTTCCGAACAAGCTTTGCGTTTCCGATTTTCTGATCTCCGACTCGATCGTATTCTGGCTTGGTACTGAGTTTCCGGCATTATAGAGGCCATCCACTACCATTTCACCTACATAGAAATAGTTTCTTTTGTAGTAGTTGGTGCGCTTGATGCCGCCGACCTGCACATTCAATCCGAAATCCGCATTGATATTCTTATTGTAGGTCAGCATGAAATCCGAGTTCGTTTCCTGGCTGCGGAGGACTTCTTCCGAGTAGCGTCCGGGCGTGCGCACGCCGTTGCGGACACGCAGGAAGTTGGATACGTTAATCCGCGTATCCGACCAGTAATCGGTCCCGCTGCGGATCATCAGGCTTAGCGAAGGCAATATCTTGTAGTTCAATGCGATGTTACCCAGCAACCTGTCCTTCTCGTTACTTTGTGGGAGCCTCTTTTGTGAGAAATAGGGGTTAGTAAAGAACGTATGTTGCCAGTTAGGCGGGTCGGTGTCGTTGCCGCGCTGGTTGTGCACATCCATATAGCTCTCATAATCACGCAACTGCTCCCAGGAAACATGGCGGTGCGACCAGATGAACTCCTGTCCGCTGCCGTAGCTCTTATTGTCCGAACCCGATTTAATGTACTCGCCCGACAATGTAACGCTCAGGTTTTTAGTCAAGTTATAGCCCGAGTTGATACGGAAGTTGTTCCGGTGGAAATCATTGTAGTACATAATGCCCGTCTGGTCCACACGGCTCAGCCCGAGGCGGAAATAGCCTTTGTCGTTACCGCCATTCAATGCGATGCTGTTGGTGGTCGTGCGACCGGTATTCCAGTACTCTTCCCAGTTGTTGGGCTGGGGAGTCAGTGGTGCAACATCGTCACCAGTCCACCACTGTCTCACCAGACGCCCGTCCATCGGAGCTCCCCAGCTTTCATCGGTCCCCTCTGATCCTGCGAGAGGATATCTTGCGTCGTAAACGGCGCGGTATTGCGCAATTTCTGCCGGATCGGTGATGTTGCCGCTCCATCCGTCGGTATACCAGGTGCGATAGCCATTACCGCCACCATAAGTGTTCTGAAAGTTCGGTTTAATCCACGGACGTTCGAAAGTGATGTTGGAGTTGATGTCCACACCGAGTCCTTTCGTGCCCTGGCCGTTTTTAGTAGTAATCAAAATAACGCCGTTGGCAGCGCGCGAGCCGTACAATGCAGCCGCGTTCGGTCCTTTGAGGACGGACATTTCCTTGATATTGTCGGGGTTGATCTCCGAAATACCGCCGCCCCACGTTTTGCTCGCTGTCTGTTCCATAGGTACACCGTCGATAACGATCAGCGGCTGGTTGTTGCCCGATACGGACGACGCCCCGCGGATCTGAATGGTAGAACCACTGCCCGGGCCGCCATTGGATTGAACGCGTACCCCGGCTATTTTACCCGAAAGTGCATTGGCGACGTTCGTTGAACGCGATTCGGTCAATGCGCTTCCTTTTACTTCCTGTACTGTATATCCTAATGCCTTCTTTTCGCGCTCGATACCGAATGCGGTTACAACCACCTCGGCAAGCTGTCGCGTGTCGGCGTCCAGTTTGATGTCGAATTTAGTTTGGTTCCCGATCGGCATTTCTTTGATCAGGAAGCCCACGTATGAGATGACGAGCACGCCGTCACCCGGAACCGAAAAGCTGAAATTGCCGTCAGCATCAGCATTTGTACCTACATTGGTGCCTTTATAAATGATTGACGCGCCTGCAAGTCCGAGACCATCTTCGGCTGCTGTTACCTTACCGGACAGTTGCCGCACTTGTGCGAAAACGACCGGAGAACACAGACAAGCCCATATAAATAAGAGTAGAACTTTACGCATGGGGAATCAGAGTTAAATTGTTAGGTGGTAGTAGGAGGAGAAAAAGTTATGGCTGTGTGGCGTCCACACTTCCGTGCGCCGCACACACTTTCGCGTGGACAGAACAACACAGCCATAAGCTTGCAACACTGCTTTTCCGGAAAGCAATACCCTCTTTAATCGAGGACAAACAGTTCGAACAGTTTCGGTAAGGCCCATAGAAAAGCCAGACGTCGACAAGCGGTGTTTGTCCACGGTGTTAAGAAACATGTATTAAAAAAATTATATTGTGTTGGAGCGTAAGCTACCAGGTGGCCACGATTTGGCCTGCCTCGTTTTCAGTAAGCCCCTCTCAACACGGTAAGATATATTCATGTGCGGCTGGAATATATCCTCGGTTTAGAAGTTCTGTCATTCGTTTAATGACTTTTCAAATATACTGACAATGTCAAATAATGCAAGAGATTAGATTTAAAAATTGAAGTTTTTTGCAATAAAAATTGGTCATTTAAAATCAATACAGACTATTATTGTAATAATTCGATAAATAGTTTTACTAATCCGATTTTTATCGTTTCCTACTGAATTTGTAGATTAATGCCTTCATTTTGCCTCTCTAATTGTCTTAAATATAGGTGTTTATCGAATTGTGATTCTTATAAAATTGTAACATTCGGTGACCAGCCCACTTCTCCCATGCATGGATACGCAAACGTATGAATCAATAAAAAAGAGCGCCCGGTTGCCGGAGCGCTCTTTTGAGGAGTATTGAAATAATTATATTTCTATCGTACTACTGATCGATGAACCGCTTCAAAATCGGGCGGTAAGAATCTACACGGCGGTCGCGGAGGAACGGCCAGGTAGTGCGGTAAAAGTCCAGTTTTTCGAGATCCAACGTTTCAACGTGTGTCACTTCGCCTTCGTGGGGCGCGAGGTAAAGCAGCCTTCCCTGCGGATTGGCAACGAACGAACCTCCCCAGAACTGCTGGTCGGCTTCGCGGCCCACCCGGTTGACAGATACCACATACACGCCATTCGCAACGGCATGTCCGCGCTGTACGGTTTGCCAAGCGCCATATTGCTCTTCGTTGATAATCGGATCCTTCTCGTTTACATCCCAGCCGATGGCCGTAGGGTAGAAGAGAATTTCCGCGCCCATGAGGCTCGTAATGCGGGCCGCTTCCGGGTACCACTGGTCCCAGCAGATCAGAACGCCTATTTTGGCAAATTTTGTATTGAAAATCCGGTAGCCGTCGGTGTCGTGTCCGGTAACCGGCGCGTCGCCGGACGAAGCGTCGCCCGGAGTGAAATAGAACTTTTCGTAGTAACCAGGGTCGTCCGGGATGTGCATTTTGCGGTATTTGCCCAGGTAAGCACCGTCTGCATCGAGCACAGCGGTTGTGTTATGGTACAGTCCGTGCGCACGTTTTTCAAACAGCGAGGCGATGATTACCACGCCAAGTTCCTTCGCCAACGCCCCCAGCGACTCGGTAGACGGGCCGGGGATTGCCTCGGCGAGGCTGAAATTACTATGATCTTCAACATCGCAGAAATAGAGCGATTTGAACAGTTCTTGCAGGCAGATGATATTCGCGCCCTTTTGCGCAGCTTCGCGGATTTTTTCGGTAGCCTTCTGAAAGTTAGCATCAACGTCCGAAGTGCAGCTCATTTGCACCAGACCAATGTTTACTTTTTTTGCCATTTTGGATGTTTGTGTGGATGAACGGTGATCGAAAATGCAACACTAATTTGCCTTCGGTAGTTCTGGGATCGGGAAATCGAACGAAATATCGTTCATGCATTTGAAATGCTTTTTGGGGCATCCCTTGTAGCCGATCTTGGAGCATGGGCGGCAATCGAGGCCTTTGACTTCCAGTTTTTCAAATGCCGTGCGGTAGGGATACATCCCGAACTCCGGAATGGTATTTCCCCAGATCGAGTACACTTTCTTGCGGAATGCTGCCGCGACGTGCATCAGTCCGGTGTCGTGCGAAAAGACGATCAATGCCTTCTGTACCAATGAAGCGGACTGATTGAAGTTATATTTGCCACAGGCATTCAAAATCAATGCGTCGCCCAGCGCCATGCGGATCGCCTCGCCAGCCTCGAAATCCTCCGGTCCACCGAGCAAAATCACCGGGTGATTGATCTTGCGGCACAGCTCGATCATTCTCGGGACAGGCATCTTCTTTGTAAAATGCTGCCCGCCGATTGCGTAGGCTACGTAGCTGCCCCGGTGTGTTTCCGGCAGCCATTCGAGCTCTACCTGGTCTTTGTATGGAATGAAATAGTCGAGTCCTTCGCCGTCGTTGCCGATGTTAAATGTCTTCAAGGTATCCAGACACCTGTCCACAATATGCGTAGCGGGCAGGTAGTTGATCTTGAATTGCGTCATGAGCCATTTCTGGGCATTCAGCTTCTCGAAACTGAACGCCGGTACGCCGAGCGTCCACTTAATGCGGAGTGTGCGGATGTTCCGGTGGAGGTCGATGATGTAGTCGAATTTCTCCTTTTTAAGTTGAGATAAAATCCCGCCGGTGTCCTTATCGAGCAGCCATACCTTATCAATGTAAGGATTATCGCGGAGCAGGAATTCGAATTTGGCTTTGGTAAAATAATGGATTTCGGCCTCCGGCATCTGCTTTTTCAGGCAGCGCACGACGGGCGTCGTGAGCACGATGTCGCCAATGGAGGAAAAGCGCAGGACGAGGAATTTGACCGGTTTATTCACTTTGAATCTCCTGAAGTAACTGTGATTGCGGAAGGTTTTCCGGCTTTTTATGTTTCCAGCGCTTGTGCGACCAGAGCCAGTTTTCGGGTTGTTGAATGATGTCTTGTTCGAGAAAGCCGATTTGCGCCTGCAAAATGCTGTTGTTGGGTGCCTGCTTCGGTGATTCCGTGATCAGTTTGAAATAGCCTTTATAAAATCCCCTTTTGGCCTCATTCTTTAAAATAGCCATATACAGGACGGGAGAATTGAGTCGTCGTGCAATCAGTTCTACACCACGGAACACTCCGGTGTCCTGGTTCAGGAATCTCGTCCAGAACGCCTTCTCCGGCACGGGCGACTGGTCGTTGATCAGGATGAATATGAACGGCCTGTCCCGCGGTTGCATGGCTTTGGAAATAGCTTCCTTCATGGTCACCATTTCAGTCCCAAACCGCGTCCGCACATTTTTGAACCAATCTTCGAATGTATCATTTTGAAGTTCATGATACACCACAACCATCTGGTGTGACAGCCGTGCCGAACCAAAAAGATTCAGCATTTCCCAGTTTCCCAGGTGTCCCGCAACCACGACCAGATTTTGGTTCTGCTCATAATAATGGTCCAGGATAGACACATCGAGATCAATCCGGTCTAACAGATCCTCCCTGGAAATGGATTTGAGTTTGATCGTTTCGAAAATGATGTCAGTGAAATTGCGGTAGAATTTGGTTGCAATCGCCTGGATAGCCTGCTCGTCGTAGGTAGGGAAGCTATTCCGGAGGTTACTCAGTACGACTTTTTTCCTGTATTGACCGATATCGAAAATGAGGAACCGGAAGATGTCGGAGAGCCTGTAAAGGTTTACCCAGGATAGCCTTGAAATCGCATTGAGGATTTTCAGGAACAAGTGGGTAAAAAACGCTTTCATTTGAGATTACTTCTTTTGCAAACCAATAACCGGTTGGCAAAGGTAGCACATCCGATCAATTTTTTTTCTTATATTCACTGGTTCAAACAGTAGAATTAATGCTATGCTGGAAGGATTATTTGACATTAAGAATGATCGCAGACTAAGCGTTTATCTGTACCGTGCCGGTTTCGGCATGTGGCTGATGTACCTTGTCCTGGGCGCGCCTGCACTGCATTTGTACAAGCATTACCGGCAGGATTGCGGTATGCTCTGTTTTGTACTGATGATCTTCGGTTTCACCGCTTCGATGGTGTATGACTATTTCCACCATCGCGACCAATACGAGGTGAAGAAGAAATGGCTGTTTATCAGTTACGTAATTTTGGCGGGAATTATCTATTTCGTCGAATTCAGAGGTCACGAAAACAGCATCAATCTCGACTGGCTGCTAGGCCTGCTTTAATCCGCCAGGCCGGTCACCGATTGGGAACGCTGCATCATTTCCCGCACTTTTCCGTAACTAAGATCCGGTAATGCCGCCACTTTTCCGATGACGATAATCGCCGGAGAAGCCATTTCGCTCACACGCGACAGCGGTATGATGTTCCCGATCTTGCCCGTAACTACCTTCTGGTTTTCAAGCGTGCCATTCTGGATAATAGAGATGGATTCGTCGAATTTACCCAGTTCGGAATAAATGGAAACGATTTCCTGCAATTTGTGAAGACCCATTAAAATGACGACTGTCGCAGTCGACTGTGCGGCCAGCCGCACATCTTTGGAAAGCTCGTGCTGCCTGGTGGTACCGGTGATCACCCAGAAACTCTCACTCAAACCGCGGGAAGTCAGTGGGATACCTGCCAATGCAGGCGCTGCATAACTGCTTGAAATACCGGGAATGACCTCCGATTCAATGCCATGCCCGGCTGCGAAAAGGATTTCCTCGTAGCCGCGACCGAAGATGAACGAGTCGCCGCCTTTCAGCCGTACTACTTCGCCATACTGACGCGCCTTTTCAACGATCAGGTCATTAATCTCGTCCTGGCCGCAGCTGGTTTTGCCGAAGCGTTTG
The DNA here is from genome assembly GCF_038440355.1 of Dyadobacter sp. OTU695. NCBI lineage: Bacteria > Pseudomonadati > Bacteroidota > Cytophagia > Cytophagales > Spirosomataceae > Dyadobacter > Dyadobacter sp. OTU695. The sequence goes on from NZ_JASATN010000001.1 coordinate 531,904, forward strand.
CCGACAAGGATTTTGACGCAATCTTCGGGACAGTAATCCAGTAAAGAGGGATGTGCAAGCGAATCGTACAGGACAACCCGCGCCTTTTGCAACGCCTTGATCCCTTTGAGGGTGATCAGGTCGGGGTCGCCCGGACCCGCACCGATAAGTGTCAGTTTCATGGTGTGAGTGACTTCGGACTTCGGCCGTCGGCAATCGGCTTGAATGCTATTGGTACTGAAAACATTAGCCAAAGCAAAAAGCCGACTGCCGATGGCCGAAAGCCGACAGCCATTTAACTATCCTTCCCGAAAGAAAGCTCTTGCAATGCAGGCTCTCCGGTTTCTATCAATTGGGATTCGCGGGTTTCGCGTACGAAATTCAGGAAGCTTTCGGCAGTATTGATGAAATAGCTTGCGAAAGCTTCGCTTGGTTCGAATTTATTAATGCTGAAAACCAATGCTTTGAATGGTGTCTCAGCTTGGTTTTCCACTGCGAACCCGGCTGGGACGTCGTATTTGAAATCTTGCCCGAAATGCGTTTCGAAATCGTTCACAATGCCGTATTGCGTGTTGGTAGTCACATCTTTTGACATTAACAAGCCTTTCGCTCCCGTGATGAATACATTGTAAGCATGGTAAATCGCATCCGCCCAGACACCCGATCCGAAAGATTCTTTCGCAAGGTTCAACTTTTCCTGGCCCTCAATGATGGTCGTAGCGACGAGGTCAACCAGTACGGAGGCACATTCGCCAACTCCGATTTCAGTTTTGAACAATTCATCGTGATCCCAGTCGCGGTAATCGTCGTCTTGTACAGTTGTAAGGTCGGCCAGCGGTTTCAGGAGCTGGAAGAAGTAATTTTTGGTCTGGCGCAGGTAATACTGGTTAAAATACTCGCCTTCCAGGGCATTTGTTTCGTAGTCGTTAAACAGCAGGCGCAATACTTCCGGCCCGCGTTTGGTAGGGACTTTAATGACTTTGTCACCTATTAGCCCGATACCATCTCTGGAGAAACCGCCGCCGAGCAATACCTGCAATGCAGGCAATACGAGTTTCCCATTCTTGATCGAGCTGCCGTGGAAACCGATATTGGCCGCATTGTGCTGGCCGCAACCGTTCATACAGCCGCTGATCTTTATTTTAATGTCCTGATTATAAATCATTTCAGGGAACTCGTCGCGCATTACATCTTCCAGCACGCGGGTAATGCCGTAGCTGCTGGAAATGGCCAGGTTACACGTATCGGTTCCCGGGCAGGTAGTAATGTCCATGGTGCTATCAAAACCTGGGGCGGCTAGTCCAAGTTTCGCGAGTTCGTGGTAAATGACTACGAGGTCTTCGCCTTTTACAAAACGAAGAATATAACCCTGATTTACCGTTACGCGGATGTCGTCGGCAGCATATTGGCGCACCACGTCAGCGAGGCTACGTGCGGTATCAGAGCTCATATCACCTAGCAACACACGCAGTTGCACAGCGTACCAACCTTTTTGTTTTTGTTCAAATGTATTGGTACGCAGCCATTTGGTGAAAATATCGAGCTTGTCGGCGTCGATGCTTTCCGCTGCGATTTTCAGTATATCCGCTTCGGACAAAGAGGGGCGTGGTGCGTGGTTGATCGCCTCGTATTCGTTGGTACCGAAAAGGTCTTCCGGAATCTGGAAAATCTTGTTTTTAACTGCTTTGCGTTCTTCTTCCACTTTCTCCATCATGGCTTCGAGGCCGAGGTCGTTCAAAAGGAACTTCATACGCGCCTTGTGCCGACGTACGCGCTCGCCATAGCGGTCGAACACGCGAAGCATTGCTTCGATGAATGGAATCACTTTATCCTCTTCCAGGAATTCGAATGCGGTCTGCGCCGAGAATGGCTGAGCGCCAAGACCACCGCCGATCAGCACTTTGAAGCCACGAACGGTTTCACCCGCTTCATTTTGGCCCATTTTTGCGATCAGGCCCACGTCGTGGATAAACGCCAGCGCGCTGTCTTTTTCAGAAGAGGAAACGGCAATTTTAAACTTCCGGCCCATATCCTGATTGATCGGGTTGCGGAGGAAATAAGAGAAAATCGAATGGGTGATCGGCGTCACGTCAAACGGCTCATCCGGATCGATACCCGCGACAGACGATGCCGTTACGTTACGGATCGTGTTACCACAAGCTTCTTTCAGCGTAATGCCCGCATCTTCCAGGTCGGCCCACAATTGCGGCGAATCTGAAAGTTTTACAAAGTGCAACTGGATATCCTGACGTGTCGTCGCATGCAGGTTACCGGTTGCATATTTGTCGGAAGTGTCTGCTATACGGACCAGCTGATCGGCTGTAATGCGGCCGTAAGGCAGCTTGATACGAATCATCTGCACGCCGGGCTGGCGCTGACCATACACACCGCGTGTCAGACGGAATTTACGGAACGCCTCTTCCGGGGTTTCACCGGAGTTGAATGCACCGATTTTTTGTTGCAGGTCAATGATATCGCGCTTCGCGACGGCGGATACTTTGTCAGAAATGATTAAATCGCTCATGATGATATTCTAATCGTCTATCGGGATAGTATATTTTTATTCAATAGTGCGGTAGTGTTAGCCCTTCGACTTCGCTCAGGGTGACGGTCGTTGTGTCAGGCTGAGCGGAGTCGAAGCCCTATGCGAGGACACTACTCGATCATACAAGCCCCAACCGTCACATTGGACGTTTCGTCGATCAGGATCGCTGCGCCGTTTGCGCGGTTTTTCTGATAGGGGTCGTATGCGATGGGCTGGGCTGTCCTGAGCACGATTCTTGCTACGTCGTTCAGTTTCAGGGCCTCTACCTCATCCAGTTTTTCGTAAGAGTTGATGTCTATCTGATATTCAATGCCACGGATCGAGCAGCGTGAACGTGCGGTACCGTGTTGCAGAACATATTTGTTACCTGGTTTCAATGTCTTCTTGTCATCCATCCAGCACACCAGCGCTTCGATATCCTGGCTCACGATCGGTGAATTGTTAACTGAGACTATGGTATCACCGCGACTGATATCGATATCGTCTTCCAGTAATATCGTTACAGACTCAAGAACAGACGCCTCGGGTATTTCGTTTCCGCCAAATTCGATTTTAGCGATTTTAGACTCTCTTTCAGAAGGTAGTACCTTGATCGCGTCCCCTTTTTTGAAGGTACCACTCTGGACGCGCCCTGCGTAGCCGCGATAGTCGTGCAGCTCGTCCGTCTGAGGGCGGATCACATATTGTACCGCGAAACGGCCGTCTTCCTGGTTCTGATCTTTCAGTACATTCACATTTTCGAGCACCGAAAGCAGTGTTTCGCCGGTATACCACGACATGCTTTCCGAACGATCTACGATGTTATCTCCGTTCAATGCGCTCACCGGAATGATCGTCAGGTCTTTAATGGAGAGTTTTTCCGCGAGTTCAGTGTAGGATTTCGCTATTTCAAGAAAAGCGTCTTCCGAGTTACCTACCAAATCCATTTTGTTCACCGCCACGATCACGTGCGGAATACCCAGCATGGAAGCGATCAGCGAATGGCGGCGGGTTTGTTCGACAACACCATGACGCGCATCCACCAAAATAATGGCGAGATCCGCATTGGAAGCGCCGGTCACCATGTTACGCGTGTACTGAATATGTCCGGGCGCATCGATGCTGATAAACTTGCGGTTAGGCGTCTGGAAATATTTGTAAGCCACGTCGATGGTGATGCCCTGCTCACGCTCCGAACGAAGGCCGTCGGTCAGCAATGCAAGGTCAATTTCCCCGGCATTACGGGTTTTGCTGGCGCGTTCGATGGCTTCCATCTGATCGGCCAGGATATTTTTTGTATCGTAAAGCAAGCGTCCGATCAATGTGCTTTTGCCATCGTCAACCGAGCCTGCTGTTATAAATCTTAGTAAATCCACTGGTAATAGTTTAAAGTCTATGAGTTAAGAGTTTATGAGTTGAGAGTTCATGAGACTTATACTTTGGACTCATAAACTCCTGAACTTTGAACTCCTTAAAAATAGCCGCCCTTCTTCCGATCTTCCATCGCTGCTTCCGTCTGCTGGTCGTCGATGCGGGTTTCGCCGCGTTCGCTGATGCGTGAAATCGCGATTTCGGCAATTACTTCGTCCAGGGTAGCTGCGGCAGATTCTACTGCTGCGGTACAGGTCATGTCGCCCACGGTACGGAAACGTACCTGGCGGGTTACGATCTGGTCTTCCGGATCCGGTTCGATGACCGGTGTATTGTTCAGCAGTTTGCCGTCGCGGAGAATCAACTCGCGTTCGTGTGCGAAATAGATCGAAGGCAATGCGATATTTTCTCTTTTCAGGTAAGCCCAGACATCCAGTTCTGTCCAGTTCGAGATGGGGAATACGCGTACGTTTTCACCTTTCTGAATGCGGCCGTTGAACAAGTTCCAAAGCTCGGGGCGCTGGCGTTTCGGGTCCCACTGACCAAACTCGTCGCGGAACGAAAAAATACGCTCTTTCGCGCGGGCTTTCTCTTCGTCGCGGCGTGCGCCGCCTATGCATGCGTCAAATTCAAATTCTTCGATGGTATCCAATAGCGTGAAAGTCTGCAACCAGTTACGGCTTGCATTCTTGCCGGTCTGCTCTTTCAGGCCTTTCGCTTTGATGGTATCCTCCACATAGCGAACGATCAGTTTCGCATTGATCTGCTCGGCCAGCTGGTCGCGGTACTCGATCGCCTCGATAAAGTTGTGGCCGGTATCGACGTGCACGAGCGGAAAAGGGATTTTGCCGGGGGCGAATGCTTTTCTCGCCAGATGAACCAATGTGATCGAATCCTTACCTCCTGAAAACAACAGGGCAGGGCGCTCAAACTGGCCGGCTACTTCACGCATAATGTAAATGGCCTCTGCTTCCAGCTGATCCAGGTAATCCGGAGCGCTGCGTTCACTAATCTCCCGTTGGATGTCGGAGGCCTCGTTCACTGAAATTGACATATTTTTGGTTATTGATTTAAATGTTAAAGGGCTTTATGCGATAGGCTATAAGCTTTAAGCTATGCGCCGTAAGCGTAAAGCCTATCGCCTAAAGCATATAGCTTACGGCTATTTCGCATGCAACCCGCATTCCTTCTTCGACTCGTCCTCCCACCACCAGCGGCCGGCGCGGAAATCTTCGCCTTCCTGGATCGCGCGGGTACAGGGTGCGCAACCTATGCTTACAAAACCTTTGTCGTGCAACGGGTTGTAGGGAATGCCGTTTGATTTCACATATTGCTTCACCTGATCGAAAGTCCAGTTCAGGATCGGGTGGAACTTGAAAAGCTGGTGCGCTTCGTCCCATTCCAGTCTCGGCATATCATGACGGTTCCCCGACTGTTCTGCCCGGATACCGGTCACCCAGATTTTCGCACCTTTCAACGCACGGTTCAGCGGCTCTACCTTACGGATAAAGCAGCATTCCTTGCGGTTTTCAATGGATTCGTAGAAACTTAGCGGTCCTTTCGTGCTGACCATGTTCTCTACTGCCTCCGTTTGCGGGTAATACACCTTTATTTTGGTGTCGTAGCGGTTATTGGTCTTTTGCAAAGTCATGTAAGTCTCCGCGAAAAGCCTTCCCGTATCGAGCGTGAAGATGCCGATATTGATGTTATTCTTTAAAATGAGGTCGGAAATTACCTGGTCTTCATAACCCAGACTGGTTGAAAAAACGACTTCACCGGGAAAAAGATCCGCCAGTATCGCCAGCGATTCAATTTCACTTTTGCCTTCAATGGCAGCGTTTAAAGATGCTAATGTTTCGTTCATGGTTGTTCTCCGGCTTCTTTAATAGCCTCTGTTAAAATCCGGTCGCTGATCCTGAAATCAGTCGCCAGTATCTTTTCAAATACCGACTTCGCCGATGGTATTTTATTTTCTTTTCTGGCCTTCACAATGACTCCGATCGTGCCAGTTACTTTAATATTCATTTTTGCCGCCGTCTTCCGCGCTTTCAGATCGTCGAGGATCACTGTACAGTCCTGCGTTTCAAACGCAAGTGTCAATGCCGAAGCTTCACCGAGATCCAATGTGTCTTCAAACAGCGCTTGCAGGTTTTGTTCTGGACGTCTTTGATTTCAATCCAGTCCGGTAGGTCGGTACCATACTCGCCTGCAATTTCTTTCGTAATAAAAATTCGCTTGTAAATGTTTTTGAGGATTTCTAATTCTTCGATTTTGGACAACAAAATCAGACAACTCGAATCCGCGATAACAAGCGCATCACGCATTGGCAATGTCATTTTTTAAATCTTCTACCGAATCGCCGAAAAGAGAAAAGCCGAATCTCCCCATGATCTCGATAAAAGCCCTCTTACTGATACCAACAATTCCCGCGGCCTGGCCAATACTCACCTTACCACGCTCATAAAGCTGACCAGCCAGAAGCATTTTTATTTCAAATTCTTCCGAATCCAGTGACTCCGGTAGGTTAATGGTCAATGCCTTCATATTGGTATCGATTTGAACTGAATATACTACTCCAATATATCACTTTTCACCGACACTTCCACGGCGTTGGTGAAGTCCCCGATAAGGTCTTCAATGTCCTCCAAACCAACCGAAATGCGGATCAAACCTTCGGTAATACCCAGCGCTGCTTTCTCTTCAGGCTTCAATTTCGCGTGGGTGGTCGTATTCGGGTTGGTAACGATCGTGCGCGTGTCGCCCAGGTTGGATGACAGCGATGCGATCTCCAATGCATCCATAAATGCGGCTACACGTTCGAAACCACCTTCGAGGTCGATCGTGACGATCGATCCGCCGGCGCTCATTTGCTGCTTCGCGAGCGCGTATTGCGGGTGCGATTCCAGGAATGGGTATTTCACCGATTTTACATCGGGGTGCTTTTCCAGAGCCGTGGCCAGTGCCAGCGCATTGGAAGCATGCTTCTCCATCCTCAGGTGCAGCGTTTCAAGGCTTTTACTCAGCACCCAGGCGTTGAATGGCGACATCGACGGCCCCGTCTGGCGACAGAAAAAGCGCAACTCCTTGATATATTCTTTTTTACCTACAACTACACCACCCAAAACGCGGCCTTGTCCGTCCATGAACTTCGTAGCGGAATGCAGCACGAGGTCGGCACCGAAATCGGCCGGGGTTTGCAATGCAGGCGAGGCAAAGCAGTTGTCTACGTTGAAAATGATATTGTGTTTCTTGGTAATGCGACCGATCATCGCGAGATCTACCAGGTCGAGCCCCGGGTTGGAGGGGGTTTCGAGGTAAATCATGCGGGTGTTGGGCTGTACCGCAGCTTCCCATTCCGCTTCGCTCGCGTCCGCGTCCAGATACGTATGGGTAATGCCCCATTTGGGCAGTATCTGCGTAATGATCTGATGTGCAGAGCCGAACAATGCCCGGCAAGCCACGATGTGGTCGCCGCTTTTCAGTAATGCAGCCATACTCGCGAACACGGCCGCCATACCGGTTGCCGTTGCCACACCGTCCTCAAGACCTTCCAGCATACAAACTTTATCCACAAACTCCTGAACACTCGGGTTCGAGAAGCGGCTGTAAATGTTGCCCTCTTCGGTTTCCTCAAAAAGTGCTTTCCCCTGCTCCGCGCTCTCGAATGTGAAGCTGCTGGTCAGGAAAAGGGGAGTCGAATGCTCGCGATACTTGGTTTTACTGGTCTGAGTGCGTATCGCTTTGGTTTGTTTTTTCATAAAAGAGCTCTAGGCTATATGCTTTAGGCTTTAAGCCTTATTTGTAATGTATTGAATTTCAAAGGTATAAAATCGAATTTTCATTAAGTTCGCCACAATCTCAAAGCTTACAGCCTACTGCTTATAGCCTACAGCCCATTCCTTATAGCTTACAGCCTACTGCTTATAGCCTACTGCCTATAGCTTACAGCCCATTGCTTACAGCTTACTCAAAACCATATAAATAATCCTCACGCTGACGATGATGACGATTGTTCCTACCATGATCATCATGGTCTTGATCGGCAGGCGGCGGGATAGTGTGGCGGCGATCGGTGCGGAAACCATACCACCAAGGATAAGCCCCAGTACCACTTGCCAGTGTGAAAATCCGATGATGCTGATGAAGGTGACCGAGCTTGCCAGCGACACGAAGAACTCTGCCAGGTTCACCGATCCGATGGTGTACTTGGGGTGCCTTCCACGCGCAATGAGCGTAGAAGTTACAATAGGCCCCCAGCCGCCACCGCCGATGGAATCGAGCGTTCCGCCTGCCATCGCCAGCCAGCCTATCTTTTTGATCGGCCGTTTTTCAACTCGTTTCTTTAACGCTTTCTGTATAATAAGGATTCCCAGGATCAGCGTATAAATTGCCACCAAAGGCTTAATAATGTAAATGTATTGTTCGAGGGACGACAGGGCGTATGCCCCTACAATCGCGCCGAGAACGCCAGGGAAGAGTATCTTTTTGAACAACTTGCTGTTCACATTCCCGAATTTCAGGTGCATATAACCTGACACGCCGCTCGTAAAGATCTCCGAGGTGTGCACGCTGGCGCTCACGGCCGACGGAGGAACGCCCAGTGTCAGCAGAAATGTGGATGCCGTCACGCCATAGGCCATGCCCAGTGCGCCGTCGATCATCTGGGCAACAAAACCGCCGAGGATATAGTAAAAAAAGCTTTCGCTCACTTCGAGCTCGTTCCACAGGAGCGTGAGCCGGTCGTAAGAGAAAAAGGTGAAAAGCAAATGTCCGACAATCATCAATGCGATCGCGGAGAAGATGTTAACTGCGATTTCGGTCCGGCTCCTTTTGCGGACAGTCGCTGCCCAAAGCTTTTGCTGGATGGTTTCCCAGGTAAGGGGGATTTTTGTATTATTTTTAGAAGCAGGAAAAGCCTGAGCAGCATTTACAGCGACACCGCTGGCTATTTGGAAGATTTCGTCCGATTCTTCGGGTAAATCGCGTAGAAAAACGACCTTTCCCTGCTCGCGCGCAAGCGCAGCCAAACGCCGATCTTCCTCAGGATCACCACTTGCGATATAGGCAACGTGTAACGAATCCCAGTTCTCTTCGTTGTTTTCAGTTGAGGGTGTAAAATCCGCCGCTTCCTTCAAAGTCTATGTAGTATACTATAATTGTAGAGTAAACTTTCAAGAAAATAGCAAACAAACGTTTGCTATTTCAGGACGGCAAATTTAAGATCAATTTATTAGTTTTCAAAGAATAAAAACGGAAGCCGCGCTAATAAACACGGACTTCCATGAGCGATACCGGCAGGTTTGTGTGGCTGTTTTGCAGCCTGATTTTCAGCGAACGCGTCGTTATGGGGTTGGTGAACGTCAGTGTTCTTTTGGTGAGGTGGTTGCCGTGTATTGTTCCAATGACGTTACCTGTATCATCCAGTACTTCAATATCCTGCGCGCAGAAGGGCATTACGGTTTCCGGATGCACGTAAATCACATTCTCCATGGGATGGTCGAAATCGGTGTCGAATACGAAGTCGATTTTCGAAATATGTTGAAGGTCATTCCACTGAACGGCAAGCTCGGGCTGACGGTCGTTCTGCGCGGCTACCCATGCATTCGGTCCGGCGATAGGGCGGTGCCAACCGTTCCGCAGGTTTTCGGTGCCGAAGAGCGAAATGGGTTTACTCAATTTAAATGCGATGTTCAGACCGGCCGGGCGACGCTGCGGGCACCAGAACTCGAACGTATCCACACCGAGGTCTTCGGTCGGCTCCTGTTTGCCGTAGTTGGATACCGCAGGGTTCGTTGCATTGAAAACCGTTACCAGCCCGGTTACACGCTGCTCGCTGTACTGGATTTTGATATGCTCATTTTTCAGGAAACATACGAACGCGTAGCATTCTTCGGGAAAATTGCTGGTCCAATCGAGAACCAGTTCATGCTTACCGGCGATCAAAGCGTAGCTTTTCGTCTCCAAGGTGACATCAGGCGTGTGGTTGAACGCTTTGCTGCTCTTGCGAAGGTCGACAGACAGTTCGGTATCCTGCGAAGCTTCTATCCATACGGTTACCGCGGGCATATCGCCTTTTACAGGCAGCATTTGTGCAACAGAATGCTCGATCGGTTTCCAGGTAGACGAACCGGTCAACTCCTTCAATTCCAATGTGGAAGAAGCTGTGATACGCGCGCTATTCAACAGGTTATCAGGATCTGAAATCGATGTTTGCGGCAAATACTGGCCGGAGCGCCAGAGTTCCAGTTGCAGTTCTTTCAAATGCCTTTCACCGACTTCCCGGGGAGAGCAACCGTATTTTTTAGCGACCGCCGCAGCGATGGCTACCGCCTGTCCGCCCGTCGCGCTCGTCGCCATCACCCGTGTGGACGCGAACGCGACGTGTGTGGCACTGATGATGCGGCCCGCGATGAAGAGGTTTTCAATGTTTTTGCTATAAAAACAACGGTAGGGAATGCTGTAAACGCCTTTGCTATGCCACTGGTTGCAACCCGCCTGATCGGAATAGACGCCGTCGGCAGGGTGGAGATCGAGGCTCCAACCGCCGAACGCCACGGTGTCGTGAAAGACTTTTTGTTCCACTATATCCTGCTGTTTCAGCAGGTAATCGCCCTCGAAACGACGGCTTTCGCGCTTGCCTGGAATGGCACCTACCCATTCGAGCGTCATATTCTCAGCTTCCGGAAACTCGCCCGAGTTTTTAATGTAATTCCAGGCACCATACACGACTTTCCAAAGCTCCCACTTGATCTTTTCGGTATCATGCACAGTATCCAGCCGACCGCCATATTCCAGCCACCACAACCGGCAGCCAAAATCCTTGGGATTGAAGGTTTTATAGCGTGGAATTTCGGTAATGTCCTGCAATGCGAAAGAAGGTGGCACAAACTTCACCGGGCGCCCTATATCTTTGGAATAGAAATACATAGAATGCCCTAAAAGCTCGCCATATGCCTTGTCCGGTGCGAATTTTTCACCAAATTCCTCCATCGATTCTGCGCCCATCCTGAATGCGGCCCCCGCCAGAAATCCGACGATGCCATCGCCCGAAGAATCGCAGAAGAGTGGTGCCGTCAGTAAATATTTGGTACTATTCTGGCTGCAAAATGCGTGTACGGCGGCTATTTTGTCTTCATTTTGTGTTTTATCGAGATCATAAACGGCCGTGTTTAGCAGCAGTATGATATTGGCTTCCTGGGTTACTTTTTCGAGCAAAACCGTATCGAATATCAATGGGTTGCCGTCGGGATTGCGATAGGCATTTTCCAGCATGATCTCGTCAATCACGCCACCCTCACGCGCCCAGCGGTTGTTATTGCCCATATGCGAAGTGGCCCCTAGGATCCATAATCTTACTTCACTCGAACAGTTGCCGCCGAGCACGGGCCGGTCTTGCACAAGCACTACTCTCAATCCGGCCCTTGCCGCGGTAATCGCCCCGCAGGTGCCCGTCAATCCGCCTCCTACTACCACCAGATCCGCGGTAAGCGCGACAGTTTTTGGTTCTCTTTTGTGTGTCGGTTCTGAAATTATCATCTTGTCAGGTCTTTTATGTCATAGTCTGCCAGCCGTTTGAGGCGGCATTTATTTAAGGTCGATGTCAGTTTGGGTGGTTATGAAACCGGTCGGTTTGATCACCGTAATGTGGATTTGCTTTTCAAAACCGCGGATCGGTATCGCGATCTCCCTGCTCTCGCCGGGGTTCAGGTCTGGTAACGCAATGCTCGCTTCACCTGCCTTTAAGATATAGCCGCGGAGCGTTTTGGAAGGGAAATCGCCCCGCGAAGTGATTTTTACAATCAATTGATGAACCCCCTGATCGCCGGTTTTAAAACTCACCTTGTCGATCAGAACGGGAGAGAATTCTTTCTGGTGAGCCGGATATGCCAGCCTCAGTGAGCGGTCGGGACCAACAATGCCCCACGGGCGGAAACCATTTACATTCGTGCCGAAAAGCTTGCTGCGGTAGTCGTTGTAAGTCCACCACGAAGCGCCGGCTATAAATGGGCGCTTGCGGATTTCTGCCATTACATCACTCAAATGCTGCGGCTGGCCGGCTTCACCGCCTTTACCGTCAGCGCGCGTACCCCATTCGCTGATGAAGACGGGTTTACCGGGGTACAGTTTGTGAATATGGTCCAGCGCCTTGGCGTGGCCGCCGTAAGTATTAGTGGAAACAAAATCGACGTACTGGCTGGCCTCGTCTTCCGGCTTCGCAGGCAGCGTGTTCAGGAGCATGCTCGCGAACGTGTACAGGCGCGTGGGATCGAGCTCGCGTGCGTAGGCGATCATATCCTTGGTCCAGCGCTGGCCGGCGGCTGTGGTAGACCCATATTCATTACCGACGCTATATGCGATCACGCTCGGGTGGTTCCAGTCGCGTTCGGCCATTTCGCGGAATTGCGACCGGAATTTCGTTCGCATCGAATCATTGTCCATTTGTTTCGGGGTAAGCTGCCAGTTACCGGCTTCGGTGATGATCAGCATTCCGTAGCGGTCGGCCATGTAGTAGAAATATTCCGAAGGTGTGTAGTGCGTCAGCCGCTGAAACTCCATACCGGCCTCTTTCATCAGACGGAAATCCTTTTCGACCAGCCAATCCGGTTCCAGCGAGCCCAGGCCCGGGTAATCGATCACGCGGTTGCCGCCACCGACTTTGACCGGCTTTCCATTCAGAAGAATCTGCGCATTACTCACCTCGATTTTCCTGATCCCGAAATTCGAAGCGAGCGTGTCGGTGCCGATCACGGTTTTCAGTTCGTACAGATTAGGCTGGTCGAGGTCCCAGAGCTTCACCTGCGCAGTCGCCAACGTTGCTTCTGCTTCCAGTAATGCCGTTTGTCCGGCCGGGATGCTTGTGGTTTTGGTTTTCCATTTTAAGGTCAATAGTTTGTTATCCTGCCAAACGGTCAAATCGATCTTGGGCGAGGAAGCACTGGAAGAAGCATTTCGCACCCTCACTTTGGCTTTCACGACAGCTGTACCTTTTATCAGATCGGGCATTGTTTCGATCTTCACATTCTCGGTATAAACTTCGGGCTCGATCGTCAGGTAAACGGGCCGGATAATGCCGCCATAGTTCACCCAGCCCACAAATCCGTCGTTGATATCGCCATTATCCTTAATGCCCGGAATCGTATTTGTTTTCCAGGTGTCATTATTCACCGCCACTACCAGCAGGTTGTCGCCATCTTTCAGCTGCTCCGTCACATCGAAGCTGAACGGCGTGTAGCCGCCCTCATGCTCGCCGATTTTCTGACCGTTCAGCCACACATTGGTTTTATAGTAGGCGCCGTCGAAATGCAGGATCACGCGCTTTCCGGCCGTTTGTTTCCAGGCAAAAGTCTTGCGGTACCAGGCCGTTCCCGTATAAAACTCATAGCGCGGGTCGGTCGAAAAGCAATGCGGCACCGTCACTTTATCCTGGCGGCTTTCCTGCGCAATGCCGTCGCGGTACCATTGGTTCGCAATACCCAGCCCAGCCGGGTCGAGCAGGAACCACCACTCACCATGCAGCGGAATCGCATCGGGCTGCCGGATATGGTATCGGGCCGCAGTCGGCTGGGCGGCACTCCGCTGGGCGGCATCCCGCTGGGCCGCACTCCGCTGGGCGGTGACCTGCGTGTAATGGAGTGTTAGTAATATTGAAAAAATAAAAAGGGCTAAGCGTTTCATTATGTGGATGTCGTTCGGTTATGGTTTTGTTTTATTAGCGGTTGAATTTTGTTTAATTTGTAAAAAGCGATTTTAGATATGGCCACTTCACACACCATCCCCACCCGTTTGAGCAACTTGCAAAGTGAATTGCTGAAACTATATTCCTACAATGTCTCCGATGAACAGTTAAGGGATATTCAGAAAATGTTGGCTGATTATTTTGCCCGGAAAATTGATTCAGAAATGGATCGCCTGTGGGAAGCGAATGATTGGAGCGAACAAACCGTTGAGTCCTGGAAATCGGAACATATGCGACATCGCCGCCGAGCGGCTTTGGAGCGATACTTTTAGTTTTTCGTTTGCTCGGTTGTTTCATGCCTGACGGCATTTCCACTTCGCAATCCGGCGCCATGGCTACCAAGGTTGTGTCCCTAGCGGGACTTACCACTGCTTTAATAGTGCTTTTGAGCTTCATGTTTTTATCGCCAAATCCCGTCAGGGATGTAATATTGGTAGAATCAAATAGGTGATATCTCTTTCGTAAATGCCGTCAGGCATGTAACAACCATTACTGCGCTGGAATACGCGTCCTTTCCCTTCCCGTTAACACCACCTTCCGGGCCGCCGAAAACGGTATCAACGCCGAAATCAGCACCACCACCGCCACACCCGCCGTCACCAACGTTCCTTCGGTAGTCAAAAAGCTCAGAATGAACAGCATTACCGCCGTGAACAGCAGCGCCGCGGCGATGACCTGCAAGCCGAAACGGTTTTGTTTTTTGATTTCCAATGCCTCTTCCGCGTCCATTTCCACGGCGTCCCGCTTACGCTGGTCACGGGATAGCGTGTAAATGGTGTATTCCTCGGCGATCATGTCTTTCGAGCGTGCCCATAGCTCGTAGGCCGCCAATAGCAGCAGCGGCAGGCCGACGCCCACGATCGTTTCCATTCCGCGCGAGAGTTTGAAATCCAGTAGAATCGGGGCGAGTGTTTTGAAAAACAAATTCACACATAATCCAATGCCCGTGACCCAGAGCGTGGCGCGGCCATTGAGCCTCCTGGAAAACAATGCCCAGAGCGGAGGAGCAAGCAACGGCCCGCCGGAAATCGCGGAAATGCTGAGTACCACTTCCACAATGCCGCCCGCAGATGGTACCAGCAATGCAATGCCGATCATACCCAGCCCGAAAAACCAGGAAGAGCCGCGTGCAACGCGGATCAGCTGCCGGTCGGAAGCGGCGGGGTTGATCATCCCTTTGTAAATATCATTGGTGAAAACCGCCGAAACCACGTTCAAAGCCGTATTGGCACTGGCAGAGGTGGAGAAGTACATGCCGGTGAGCATCAGGCCGAGCAAACCGGGGGGCAGCACGAGTTTGCAGATCATCAGATAGGCATTTTCGGTGTCCAGGCCCGTCAGTGAAGGATTAATGGCCTTGTAAATCATCGGCGGGAACATCCAGATCACGGGGCTGATCAGGTACAGTCCCGCGAACAGGAATGCTACTTTCTTCGCGGATTTTTCGCTGTCGACGCTCGTGTAGCGTTGCACCATAGTCCAGTTGCCGCCGATGTAGCAAATGTGGTAAATCACGAATGCGGCCACAAAGCCCAGCGTGTACTCGCCATTGAGCAGGTTGAAAAAGTCATCGGGTATATGGTTCGTGAACCCTTCCCAGCCGCCAACCTTGTCGAACGAAAGCGGCAGCAAAATGAACACCGCCGCGGACAGCACCACAAATTGCAGAATATCCGTCACCATCACCGCCCAAAGGCCACCCACGGCTGTGTAGGCAATCATAAAAAGTCCCAAACCGATCGTACACGGCACTAGCGGCAGGTCCAGCGAAGCACTCACGAGCTTCGCCACCGGGTACAGCACCGAGCCTTTGATAAACACCGAAACCAGCGTGAAAATGAAGATGTAAGTTTTTTGAACGGGCAATCCCAGCCGTTCCCGAATGAATTCGGCGGCGGTGAGCGCGCCGGTGCGTTTCCAGCGCGGGGCGAGGTAAATGGCAGTGATCAGTGCGCCGATGCACATCGTCCATTGAATGGTAATGGCCACCCAGCCGTGTTTGTAGGCAATGGAACCCCAGGCCACAAAGGTACCGGCTGAGAAAAAGCTCATAAACAGCGACAGTCCGCCGATAAACCACGGCACCGCCTCGCCGCCGGCGAAAAACGACTTTAAATTGCGCCCCGTCCGGGCAAAAAGCATCCCAATGCCCATCACGAATGCGGAGAATACGAGAATGACAATGGTATCGGTGGAGTTGTTCATAAAAATGGCTTTAGGCTGTAAGCTATATGCTATAAGCTGTAAGCAATAGGCTATAAGCTTGATGGTTGTTGTTTATGGTTCTCTAATGCGTAGACCTATGGCTTATAGCTTAAAGCCAACGTTCTGCTTCCGAATGCCGGGAGCTTGATGTTTGTGATTGCGGCTTTTTGGTTCGTTTCGGACCATTTTAGGGTTACTGGCGCATTGCTTTCCGACACTTTGCTGTTGTCGATTTTCAGATTGAAGCTAGTCGGTTGCGGGCTGTTGTTGAGCAGGGTGATGTAATAGGTGTTTTTAGTTTCGGATTTTGAAACAATGGGATCAATGGACGGGCTGTCGGCGGTGACGAAGCCTTCCCGGATGATCAGATTGGCCTTATCGCCGAAAACGGTGCCGGGTGCGAAGCCGTACGTCTGGTGCGGGCCGACCTTGGGCGTTATGAAACCACGGGGGAACAATACTTTGCCATTCGAGCGCAATGCGGCTTCCGAGAGCAGGTAATCGGTGATCCAGCCCACCTGCCACCACGCGTGGTGCGGGTAGGGGCCTGCGCCGCGGTTCATAGCGTTCCAGTAATAGGAGGCTACGCTGGTTTTACTATCCACAAATGCATCCCGGCCAATGGCCGACGCACGGGCCATATCCGCGAAAAGCTGCTCGCCCGTAAGCTGGTAAATGCGGATGAACAAGCCTGCGTGGCTCGCCAGTTGAATAGGTCCGTGGCGCGTTGCAGATCCGAAAATGCCGCCATGCTCAAAGCTGAGGCCGGTTTGGCTGATCTCCCAGTCTTCACGGGCCATGCCATTCACCATCTTGGGTTTGTGATCCGCGATGGGGTGCGTGTAAATGGAAGAAGTATAAATTTTCGCGCAGGTAATGGCAGCTTCCTGGTACTTTTTGTTTTGGGTTAAATCAAACAAATCCAGCAATGCCTGCGCCGACTGGCCGGTTGCAAAGTCGGGGGCGTAACGCGCGTCCCCGCACACACCCAGGAAGGCGCCTGTTTCGACGGCGTTTTTGAGGAACCAATCGGCTCCTTTTTCGGCCGCTTTCAGGTACTTTTCGTCTTTGAGCATGCGGTGCGCGACGATCAGGCCGTAAAAAGTCGGTCGTAGATCTTTAATATCCTTAAAAATCTCCTCCTCGGTCTTGCGGTCGTAGGCTACGGCAAAGCTGCCGTCTTCGCGCTGCCAGCTCAGCAGCTTTTCCGCACCAATGCGCAGCCGTTCCTTCAATTCTGTATTGCCAGGTTCGAAAAGCAGCATATTGCCCACGTCGAGCATTACATAGTA
Organism: Dyadobacter sp. OTU695; assembly: GCF_038440355.1. Taxonomy (NCBI): domain Bacteria; kingdom Pseudomonadati; phylum Bacteroidota; class Cytophagia; order Cytophagales; family Spirosomataceae; genus Dyadobacter; species Dyadobacter sp. OTU695. The sequence goes on from NZ_JASATN010000001.1 coordinate 549,011, forward strand.
GGTCAATGCAATAGGCTCCACTACCTCGCCCCATTCTTCGACGAACTTTTTCTTTTTGGCTAAATAATACTGGCCCTCGACGGCGCCTTTGAAGAAACCTTCGTCGGTTTGCTGCTGCACGAGTTTGAAGTTTTCGGCAGGCGGAAGCACTTTTTGGGTCAGTTCTGGGTCTTTTGTCGCGTTGGCGAGCATCCACATCGCACCATAATCCGAGTTTTTCATCGCATCCTTATCCGAGCCCACCACGCCGCCCAGGTACGATTGCGCGCCGATCTGCTTGCCTTTGAACTCCTCGATATTCCAGAGCGATGTCTTGGGGTCGGTCAGGTAATGGTGCATTTTTTCAATGCGGTCGGTCAGCGCCTGCTTGCTTTGCCGGAGCGCCAGGGTCTCACGGAATTTGTAAATATCCACGGCCGCATGTTTGGTAGCCTCGAACCAGTCACCGGCGATGAGGCTGTAACGGAAAGTGTACGAAACCGATTGCCCGGCTTCCATTTCCGACTTTTCTTCTCCCAAAACAGGATAATATAAGGTAGGCGAAAGCTGCGCCTTCCGGTTCATATGCGAGAGGCCCAGATGCCAGTCGATCTGCGTGATCTGGTCCTTCGCCCACGGGTCGCGGGCGAGACCGGGCTCGGGAACCACCGACAGCGTAATGCCGTCCTTACTGCTCACGAGCGGGCTCAGCGTGGAGGCACAACGCTCGCGGTACACCACCGGGCGGTCGGGAATGCCGTGGCCGTAGGCATAGGCCAGCGCAAAGTTTTTTTGCATAAAATTCCCCTGAAAATACCCCGGTACCGACACCCAGCTCATCTGCTCCAGCGGCAAAGCGGCAAGGGTAGGGGAAGCGACGGAGAAAAAGCCCTTTTTCTTGGCATTTAGCGTCATTTTTACCTGAATATCATTCGGGAAACGCGGGTCGATCTGCCAATGCGCCGTGACGGTAGCGACATCTGTTTCGGATTGGAATTCCAGCCCATTATCTTTCGCAACACCCGTTTTCGGGAAAAAATGAATGGCCCGGCCGGCGGTGTTCAAGGCTACGCCGGTGGTGCTTTCTTTCCATTGGGTTTGCTGGTAATGGTAGGAATCTTCCGGAAATTTGCCCCCGGTAATCTTTTCGAAAGTCTCCGCGGACTCGGTGGACGGCTTGGTTTCGGAATACAACAAAGTATACTCACCGGATGGCGCCACTACCTTGGCCCACCGGCCTTTTTGGTTCACGGAAACTTCCTCGATTTTCAATGCACCATCGGTTTCCCGCCACTGGACGCGAATGGAGTTGTTGGTCAATGCTTTCACAGACGTTCGCTGAGCTACGGCCCGTGAGAAGATCAGAATGCTGAGTAAAATTGGCAGTAACAGGGTTATTCGTTTCATTTTTCCTGGATAAGGTCTTTGATACCGTCGGTTGCGAAGGACATTAACCGGCCTTCTTCATTGGTGAAAAGCAGGTACGCGTCGATATCTTTCCGGTTTTTTAAAAAGGTTTTGGCCGCTTCCAGCCCCATCACGAAGAATGCGGTATCGTAGCCGTCGGCGGTGATCGCGTCTTTGGCAAACACCGTTACGCTCAGCAGCGGCGTTTGTTCCATCCCGCCTGTGCGGGGGTCGATGATGTGGTTGTAGGTAATGCCGTTGCGGGTAATGTGGTTGTGGTAATTGCCCGCGGTGGTCATGGCGCGGTCGGTAAGCGCTACTGTGGCAGCCAATGCCGCGGGTTTAAGCGGGTTTTCAATGCCGGTTATCCATGGAGCATTGCCCGTTTTCCTGCCGGAGCAAAGCACTTCTCCACCGATTTCGACCATAAAGCGATCTACATTCCGGCTTTTCAAAAATCCTCCCACAATATCCACCGAGTAACCCTGCGCGATGCCGTTGAAATCCAGCTTCACGCCGGGACGTGTTTTAACTTCCTTGTCGTTAAATTCAATTTGTTTAAACCCAACCCATTGCAGCAGTGAATCCACATTCACACTTTCCGGATCGACATTCTTTTTATTACCAAAACCATAAGCCTCAGAAAGCGGCATGATCGTAGGGTCGAATGCACCGCCCGTCGCTTCATGGATTTCTTTTGATTTAACCAAAACCTCATAAAACCACGGCGAGCGGAAAGAATGCCGTTCATTTGCATTGAAAGCTGAAAGCTCCGAATCGGGCCGGTAGAGTGACAGGCATTGGTCGAAATCGGTCAGGATGGAGTCGATAGCATGCTTGAAATTGCGGTTTTGCGAGTCGAAATAGCGGATATGGTAGGTGGTACCCTGCGCCTCGCCTTCGATCGAAATCATATCCGGATCCCCCACGCGAGCTGCCATTGTCGCCAACGGCAGCATCATCGTAAGGAGGGTGGACATTACTCCGGCAATATGTATCGCAATGTTGTTCAATGCAGGTCAGGGTTGCGGCGCTAGTGTTTCGCCTTTCAAAATCCCCGTGAGTTCGGGCAAATAGTCTTTGTACACACCGCGTGGGGTGGTTTTGTACTTGTTGGCAATGTAGGAAGCGAATCCCACGACCTCGCCCATCATCCCGCAGGTACGCATGACGCGCGTGCTCCCGAACGCCACATGCGTGGTGCTGATGTTGCGACCGGCCATGAAGAGGTTCTGGATGTTTTTGGAATAAAGACAGCGGTAAGGAATCGTGTAGGGCGCCACTTTAATATGCTTCGTGCCTGCAAAAAACTCCTGACCTTCGAAATACTGGCTGTTTTTGGCATCCGGGAAATGCAGGTCGATCGTCCAGGTGGCGGTTACCGAGCCGTCGGGATAGAACTTGCCTTCCTGAATGTCCATCTGGTTCAGGATGTGGTCGCCGATAATCCTCCGCGACTCGCGTTTGCCGCCGATGTAGGCCACCCAGGCAAGTTCTTTTTTACCATATTTGGCAGGTTTATTCTTTTTTAAATACGACCAGTTCCCGTAAATGGCGCGTAGGTTATGGTCACGGATCTGCTCGGCCTGGGTAATGGTGTTGAAATTTCCAAAACCGGTTTCCCACTGCCAGTCCGACTTCGGTTCGTCGATGTGGTACTCGTCTGAAAACTGCATGGCCCAGGGCGTTTCCGGAAAGGACGACACGGTATCCCGGTCCACGGAAGCCCAGAGATTGGATGTACCCAATGTAAAATCATCCGCTTTTTCGGCAGCCAACGATTCGCCGGTTTCCGCCTTGCTTTCACGCCCCATTCTGAACTCCGCCCCGGCCAGAAAGCCTACGGTGCCGTCGCCCGTACAATCCGAGAAGAACGAACCGGTAAAGCGGCGCTCCTGGTTGGTAGCAATGTCCCGGCCGACCACCGCGGTAATAATGTCATTCTCTTTTTCAACCTTAAAAACATGGGTGTTGAGAAAGAGCGAAAGGTTTTTCTCTGCCTTTACAATAGAAATTTTGCGTGCGTCACCATATTCTTTGGCGTCGGGATTCCCATTGCCGGGGTCGCCGTTATCCATTTCACGTACAATGCGACCGAGTTTGGGATAGTGATTTTTATCCACGTCGCCCATCAAATGCACGCGCACTTCCGAGCTGTTGTTGCCTCCGAGTACCGGCCGGTCCTGGATCAATGCTACGGTAAGGCCCATCCGCGCCGCCGAAATGGCTGCGCAAGTTCCGGCAATGCCTCCGCCTACAACTACCAAATCGTAGCGGCCTGCCTCCTGCGGCTTGTCGGTCAGGTTCAAGAGCTTTCTGCGGAATGCAGTGAGCGCTTCCAGGTCGTTCGGCGGGGTGAATTTCAGGTCGTCCGTGAAAAGCAATGCATCGCAGCGGCCGTTTAAACCGGTGAGGTCTTTTAAGGCGAGTTTGATATCCGCGTTCTTAATATCGATGACGCCGCCGTCGTACCATTTCCAGGCGTCCGAGCCGCTTTCACCGAAAGTTTGTCCGGTTGATTTGCCATCCAGCAGCACCTGGAATTTGCCTGGTCCTTTCGGGAACGGCGCCCAGTCTTTGGTACGCACCCACAAATGGTATTTGCCGGTTTTAGGAAATTTCACGTTCGTAGACGCATCCTTCACCGGCCGGCCCATGCCGTGCGCCATGATGTAGGAAGAGTTCATGACCACAAACGATTGCTGGTCGATCACCCAGCCACCTTTGTCCTCAAAGGATTCTGTTTCCACAAAGACATGATTTTGGGCCATTGCGGGCAGCAGTGCCAAGGTCAGCAACAATGCCAGGAGTGATTTCTTCATTGTTATTTTTTCTTTAAAATGCTGTTAATCAATTTTGTCTGTTCGTCGTTTGCGGTGGAGAGGCTTTCTTTCAGCCGGGCGGCTACCGGCTCCTGTAATTTCAGGCCATCCATTTTTTTCAGGATAGCGATTTGCATGGCGTAACCAGTTTTCAGGTAAGTATCCCAAAGCCAGTTCTGCCGTTCTGTGGTTTGGAAAAAATCATTTCCCACATGCTGCAAGGCGTATTTGGCAATGAAACCGTTTTTTCCGGCGATGATCGCTTCGATGTCTTTCTGGAACGGTCGTTTTACTTCGCCGTTCGCATGCATCACTTTGGCCATTGCCCAGTACTGGTAATGGTGGTTTTTGCTTTCCAGAAACCGGTGCAGCAATGCGTCGTTGGAGTATTTTTCGGTGATCTTCTGCATTTCGGGCACTGCTTTTCCGTAGGCAATATGCCAAAGCGTGTAGCATGTATAGACCGCCCCGTCAATCACCTGGTTTTTAATGGTTTTTAACGTAGCGCCTGCTTTTGCATCGACGGAGTCTGTCAGGTTATCCGTGCCTTTGCTAATCAGATCTTCCATTTTAAGATCCGCGAAAATGGAATTGGTTTGCGTCAGGATGTCCTGCAACTTCTGGTAATCGGCTTCCTTGAACTCGTCGTGGTCGACCTTGGTAAGCACCTTGCCTTCGGGCAAATCGTAGCGCTCGTAATGGCCCAGCAGATCCCAATAGAAATTGATATACACCGGTTTGCATTCATTGGTATAGCAAACCGGTGTAAAAATGTTCCTGAAAAAGTATTGCGGCTCACCCTTTTCGTCGAGCGCGAGTTTCAGGGTGTAGGTCAATGTGTCGTTCTCTGTGATCCTGTACTCGCGCACGCGCACCTCCCGGTTAGGGCAAGTGCAGCATAGCGAGTACAAAAGCAGTAATTGAATCATCGTGTTACATTGTTGTTTTGGCATTTCAGGAAGCCCCTCCGGGGCTCACAATGGGTCCGTCGATCCGGTTTCTACAAACAGGGGGCTTCTCCGAAGCCTGCAATGGCTCCCTGGATCCGTTTCTACAAACAGGGAGCTTCTCCGAAGCCTGCAATGGTTGCCCAGGTCCCAATGATCCGTTTACCCAAACATGGCTTCAACAAGCCGAATGTCCTTTCGGAAGCATTGCAAAGCCTCGGAGAGGCTCCCTGTTTGTAAATGTATTGGGGCCAATGACGATCGGGCTCCGGTAGGAGCCTCCTAATATCCCCCGGTCCGTTATTTCCAGTCCGGATTCTGTTCCAGCTTGGTATTCGCGTTGATCTCGTCCAGCGGGATCGGGAAATATTTGTTTTTGGCTGTTACGTTGCGGACTGGATATACTTCGTTGACAGCTTTTGGGATCACAGTCAGGAACTTGCCGGTGCGGGTAAGGTCGTACCAGCGGTCGCCTTCTGCGAAAAACTCCCAGGCACGTTCCTGCAAAACGGCTTCGATGAATGCGTCTTTCGTCAGGCCTGTCTTCAAATCGGGCAGACCGGCACGTTTCCTGATGGGATTAATGAAATCGTAAGCAGCAGCCGTAGCGCCATTCAAACGTGCCTCGGCTTCGGCGGCGATCAGGTATACGTCGGGCAGGCGGAAAATCGGGATGTTCGGGATCATGCCCACGGTCGATACCGGATCCTGGTATTTTTTGATCAGCACGCCTTTGGTAGTAATGGGCGTAATGCTTTTTTGCGGTACCACCTTGCCATTTTTATCGATATAATTCGTGTCCAGCAATGTGCGGCGCTTGTCGGCGGGGCTGAAAGAATCGAAGAATGCCTGGTACGCAAACATTGATCCGTAGGAAGTACGGGCGTATTCCGGGCCGGCGCTTCCCGGAGGGCCGCAGAGGCCGGTCAACTGGTGACCCAGGCCGGGCGAGACCGGATCTACCTCAAACGCCCACATGTTTTCGACGCGGGCCGCATCTTCCTTGTCATATTTATACACATCCTGCACATCGGCCATCAGGGCGTATTTACCCGAATTGATCACGATTTTGGCCTGTTCCAAAGCCTTCGCCCAGTCTTCGTTGTACAATGCGGCTTTGGCATACAATGCATTCACCACTTCTTTCGCCACACGGCCCTTGTCGACCGCCGGGTAGGAAGCCAATCCTGCATTCAACGCCTGGTCGAGGTCGGCGTAAATCTGTTTGTAAACATCCGCTTTCGGGCTTTTCGCCGTCATCGCATCCGCTTCCGAATAGCTGGGCGAGATTTTTACAGGAATATCTCCGAAATTTTTACTCAAAAACCAATGGTAAAACGCCCGCAGGAAGTAAGCCTCGCCGATGATCTGCTTTTTACGCGTTTCATCCATCGTCGCTTCCGGCACTTTGACAATCACCCAGTTGGCCTTCTCAATGCCGTTGTAGCACGACGACCAGATCTGCTGCGGCGATTCGTTAATCCGCGAGTTGCTCTTCTGCGTGGTGTAGTTGACGTCGTAGGTAAATTGTGTGAGCGTGTTCCGGCCTACCACTCCCCGCGGATAAGTCTGGTCGTCGCTGAAATCTGCGATGAGTGTCATGGCAGGTCCGCCGGCCAGGCTACCCAAAGCACCATAAACCGAAATGAGCCCTTTTTCGGCATCCGCAGCGGTTTTGTAGAATGCTTCGGTGTAAATGGATGAGTAAATAGTCTCGTCGAGCTGGCAGGAGGGGGCAATGAGCGCCGTTGCGGCCATGCCGAGGTATGTGGTCAGTTTCAGTAGCTTTTTCATATCATTTTGAGCCCTGTTCAGGCAAGAGGATTCAGGAATAGTTAGAATGTAACCTGGATTCCGCCCAGGAACGATTTCGATTGCGGATACACGAAATTGTCGATACCGATCGCCGTGTTGGAGCCTGCATAGGTGTTCACCTCGGGATCAAATCCGCTGTAATTGGTGATCGTAAACAGATTGTTTGCGCTCACATACAGGCGGATACCCTGCACGCCCTTGAAGCGCGGGAGCGTATAGCCGAGCGTCACATTCTTGCAGCGCAGGTAGGAGCCATCTTCCACCACGTAGTTCGTAATAGGTAGCCGCCCTCCCTGGAATGCGCTCACATACTGGTTGTTAGGGTTGGTAGGCGACCACCGGTCCACAACGCCTGCCAGCAGGTTACGTTGCCCGAGCGGATTTTCGAAGGACAAACGGCTGGCATTGTAGATGTCGTTTCCTTGCGATCCCGAGAGGAATGCGGCCAGGTCGAAACCTTTGTACGATAGGTTGGTAGAGAAACCGTAAATGAATTTCGGATTCGGGTTGCCGGTGATCACCTGGTCGGCTGAGGTGATTTGCCCGTCGCCGTTGACGTCCTTCACCTTATGGCCGCCCAGGCGCCCGTCATATCCCGGCAGAATGGTCTCGCCGGTCTGATTGATGCCGTCGAAGACATAGGTTTTGAACACACCCAATGGCTCGCCCACTTTCAGGAGTGTATAGGTAGTGATAAAACGTTCGTTGGTCACACCACCGTCGAGGCCGAGCACTTTATTGCGGTTGATCGTCGTGTTGGCCGACACATCCCATTTCAATGCGCCATTGAGAATGCGGGCATTCACGGCGAGTTCCAGTCCCTTGTTCTGAAGCCCGGCGTAATTACCGGTAATGGTGCCGTAACCCGAGCTCAGGGGCAACGTTTTCACGTACAGCAGGTCGTCGGTTTTTTTGTGGTAAACATCGGCAATTATGCTGACGCGGTTATTGAGCAGGCTCAGGTCAATCCCGAAGTTGGTCTGCTGCGAACGTTCCCACCGCAGATCGGGGTTGGAAATGCGCGTCGGGTCGATGCCGGTCACATAGCCGTGGTTGATCATATAATTGCTCCCATTCGCAGCCACCGTCGCCAGCGACTGGTAAGGGTCAATACCGCCCGCATTACCCGTGATACCGAAACTACCACGGATTTTGAGGTCCGAAATCCAGGTAATATCTTTCATAAAAGGCTCCTCGATGAGGCGGTAGGCCGCCGACACTGCCGGGAACATCCCGTATTTGTGATTGGCGCCGAACTTGCTCGACCCGTCGACGCGGGCTGTTAGGTCGAGGAAGAATTTATCTTTGAAGCCGTAGTTAACGCGGGCCAGGTAAGAATCGAGGCGCTGGCTGCTCCGGAAACTGCTCACGTTGCGGGTGAGGGCAAGTTGCATGGCCTCGTTGCGGGTGGCGTCGTTCGGGAAGCCGGCGGCGCTCAGGACGTTTTCGTTGTATTGGTTCAACTGCGTCCCGAATACCGCCGTCGCTTTAAAAGTATGGTTTTTGCCAAAGTTGGTGCCGTATGTGAGGATGCTTTCGTGGAGCAATGCAAGACCGTTGATATTTTGCTTCGAGCCGTTTCCGGAGTTATCCGTCAAATCGCTTTTGTTGACAATCGAGCGGGGCGAATAGAAATCATATAACTCGCCGTTCATATCTATATTGAAAGACGCCCGATAAGTGAGTCCTTTGAACAAGCCGAAATCGCCGTAAATGTTAGCCAGCGTGCGTTTAATCGCTCTTTTATTGAGTATTTCGATGAAGTTGAGCGGGTTCACCACCTCTCGGTACTGGCCGCCTGCCTGCTCACCGAAGGGGAACAACGAGCCGTCGGCGCGATAGGGTTGCAGGGTAGGAGGGGCACCAATGGCCGCGCCGAGGACCGTGGCCGTCACCACACCCGCATTACCGATGTCGGTGCTGCCCGTCTGAATGCCGTCAGCAGCCGAATAACTGCTCAGAATGCTTGTTCCAATTTTGATTTTTTTGCTGATCTGGTGGTCGAGATTCAGCCGGAACGAATACCGCGTGAATGCCGAACCGCGCAAGGTACCATCCTGGTCGAAATAGTTGAGCGACAGCGCCAGCTGCGTTTTTTCATTACCACCATTGATTGACAACTGATGGTTTTGAATAGGCGCCTTGCGGAAGATCACCTTTTGCCAGTTCACACCCTCTCCAAGCGAAGCGGGATTAGGGTAATAGTTATTTTTAAAAACTTCATTTTCAAGTTGCGCAAATTCGGCGGCATTGAGCACATCGAGCGTTTTATTGACTTTCTGAGTTCCATAATAGCCGTCGTAAGTCACACGCGTCGCACCGCTTTTCCCGCGTTTGGTGGTGATGAGGATCACGCCGTTGGCTGCACGGGCACCATAAATGGCTGATGCCGAGGCGTCTTTCAGCACTTCTACGGATTCTATGTCATTCGGGTTGATAGTCGAAAGCGGGCTCACATCGTTAATGCCGCCGCCATTGGAAATCTGGATGCCGTCGACGACGTAAAGCGGCTCCGAGGAGCCGTTGATGGAGTTCGTACCGCGTATCCGCACGCTCACATTACCACCCGGCGAGCCGGTATTCTGGTTGATCTGCACCCCCGCAATCCGCGATTGAAGCCCTTGTGCAACGTTTGCAACGGGTGTCTGCACAAGGTCAGCTGCTTTTACGGAAGCAATGGAGCCGGTCGTTTCAATCTTGCGCTGCGTTCCATAACCTACTACCACTACTTCTTCCAGTGCTTTTGTATCGGTTTTCAGTGACACGTTGACCGTCGAACGGTTCGAAACGGCCACTTCTTCTTTCAGATATCCGAGGAATGAGAACACCAGCGTTGCGCTGCCGGGAACTTCAATGGAATACGCTCCTTCGGCATCGGTGAGCGTTCCTTGTTGCGTGCCCTGCACTGTCACGCTTACGCCCGGTATCATCTCGCCTTTATCGTCGGTCACCTTGCCTTTCACTGTTCCGCTTTGAGCGAGCAGCGACTGCGTAATGCCAAGGCAAAGGAGGCTGAGCAGGAACAAGTCACGTATTTTTTTCTTCATGTAGGTAAAAATTAGGGTTTGATCTAAAAAGATTTAAATTGAAATAGTACAATTTTATGGCATTGAATGGGAGCTACCCGTTGCTGCCGGAACAGTTGAGGAATCGGGCTAAATGACGGTTTTTACTTAAATATAAGGGCGTAGGGAAGTGCTGGCAATACCGTTTTTAGGCAGAAATTTCCGGGAATTGAACAAAAAGTATCGGTAACGTTTGCGGAGACGTTGCCGATATATGGTTTTGCTGATGTTTAATTGGAGATTTTTATATTTTTGTATGACAAAGGTAAATGTGGGCCGGTTTGCAGGGTTAACTACCTGTTTATTTAAAAAGTACAACATTATGATTCATTGTGTGAAATGCACGCAGGTGGATGGCATCATGAAAGCGGGCTACGTTCGGGGTAAGCAGCGGTACCTATGCAAATGGTGTAATTACTATTTCACACATACTGAGAAGGACGATTCGATTGAATCGCTCGTGAAGCGCAAACGACACCAGACCACCATTATCGACATTGCGAAATCACTCGGCGTGTCGAATTCCACCGTCTCGCGGGCATTGCACGGGCATGCCGACATCAGCCCGGAAACGCGCCAGGCCGTGCTGGACAAAGCCGCCCAGCTCGATTACCAGCCTAACCAGCTGGCTTACAGTTTGGTAAAAAGCAAAACGAATACAATTGGAATGATCGTTCCGGAATTCCAGAACCAGTTCTTTCCCAATGTGATCATCGGTGCGCATGAGGTACTCACGCAGGCCGGCTACAACCTCACGATCATGCAGAGTAACGAGTCCTACCAGGTCGAAATCTCGAATACGAAGGCGATGCTCGCCAACCGGATCGACGGGCTGCTCATATCCCTCACGCAGGAAACCAACAACTTCGACCACCTGAGTGTATTCGCGAAGCGCGGCATTCCGCTGATCCAGTTCAACCGGGTATGCGATCAGATCGACGTGCCGAAAGTAGTTGTGAACGACTTTGAAGCGTCATTTAAGGCTGTGGAGCACCTCATTTTGAATGGTTACGAACGCATTGCGCACCTCGGTGGGCCGCTCACACTGCAGGTAAGCCAGGAGCGGCTTCGGGGCTACCGGGCGGCAATGGAAAAATACGGCAAGCCGATCCAGGACCATATGATCATCCAGGGAATGCTCACCCAGCAAAAAGCCCGCATTTACGGCCAGTACCTCCTCGACCTTGCCGAGCGGCCCGATGCCATTTTCGCCGTAAACGACTCGTCGGCGATCGAGATCATGCTTATGGCGCAGGAAAAAGGTATTTCTATACCCAACGAACTCGGCGTCGTCGGTTTCAGCGACAATGCCGAATCGGCCTACATCGGCCCCGGCCTCACCACCGTCCGCCAGCCGACCCTGCAAATCGGGCACACCACCGCGGAATGGGTGCTCCAACTCGTAGACGCCGACGAAATCATCGTAAATGAGAAGCGCGTGCTAAGCACCGAACTCATTGTAAGGGGATCTTCCAGGCGGTGTAGTTAGTGACAAGAAAACAGTTTGCACAAGCACTTTTTTAAGTATAATTTTAAAGATAATTTTCATAACACACTTAAATCCGGATACACATGAAACTCGCTCTCCCATTGAAAAAGCGGCAGTCCATTCTCAGCATTTTCAGGTTCTTGAACCGTCACCACCACGCTTCGAAAGCGGATCATGACATGGACACTACTGCCTATCTCATGAAAAGTCCAGCAAACAAGGCCCGTTTGCTGGAAGCTATCAAAGACATCGAATCAGGTAACCGTATTTTCCCCCGCGATCTTACTGAGCTGTGATGCTTTCCTGGCATCTTAACGCGTGGGAGGATTACGTCGAATGGCAACGGGTCGACCGGAACATCGCAAAACGAATCAACGAATTGCTCAAAGAATGTTTACGAACCCCGTTCGAAGGAAAGGGTAAACCGGAAATGCTACGCTCGAATTATTCCGGTTATTGGTCCCGGAGGATTACTGATGAACACCGGCTGGTTTATAAAGTTGCGGACGGTTGCATAGTAATCGCTCAATGCAAGTATCACTACTAAAAAACAAAAAGTGCGGCCCCAGAGAGGACGCACTTTATTAACTACAGAATATAATTATGAAAATCTTCGGGGCGCTAGCTGAGCGCTTCCCTTAATACTTTCAGGCTTTTGGGTACCGCGGTGGCCGGATCTTCTTTCCCTTCCATTTCCAGCGATACGTAACCTTTGAAATTCGCTTTTCTCAAAATACCCGCGATCCGTTTGTAGTCCAGGTCGAGGTCGTAATAATGCCCGCCGCCGTAGTAAGTTTTGGCCTGAACGATCGTCGCGTAGGGCGCCAGACGTTCGAACTGCGGGTAGGGATCGCCTACGAAGTTGCCCGTGTCGACATTCATGCCCATCGCCGGAGAGGAAGCCAGCGGCTTGTAAATTTCAAGCAGGTAATCGATGTTCGACGACAGTCCCCAGTGGTTTTCGATCGCCAGAACAACCCCCGCTTTTTCAGCAGCTACCAGGCATTCCTGCATGGATTCGATACACCATTTAATGGCATCCTGATCCGTGAAACCCTGGATCGGCGGCTCTTTTCCATCCTTATAATAGTTAGCGTCGCGCTTCACGGTCCGCCAGCTTCCGGTGTTCATCCGGATCGCCGGAATGCCCATTTGGGTCGCAAGGTTAATACATTTCAGGGTATGTTCAATGTCCTTTTTGCGATCTTCCGGCTTGGGCTGCACAAAGCTCTGATGGATAGAAAGTAACGGAAGTGCCAGCCCATTGTCGAATGCAAGCCTTTTAAGCTTGTTCATATAAGGGATGGTTTCGTTGTCCATCTGCCGGTGCAGGATCTCCACGCCGTCGAAGCCCAGCCGCGCGGCGTCTTCGATCACTTTATCGATCGGGTATTTCTGTTCCTGGAAGTGCCAGTAGGAATAGGTTGAAACGGCAATGGGTATCCTGCGCGCCTGTGAGGCTTCGGAAGTCGTTTCTGCCTGTGCAACATGGCCGGTCATAGCTGCCGCGCCGCCTAATGCAATGGTTTTAAGCCAGTCGCGACGGGAGGTGGTGTCCTGGTCGTGGTGTTCCATTTGTGAGAATTTTGGATAATAATATTAAAAATTTGTCACATTTATGGATTTTGCTTCAAAACGTTTGCGCCCATGATATCTATCTGCGCCTGAGGGATGGGGAAATACTCGCTTTTACCCTTCACAAAAGAAGCACCGGAGAGGTAAGTACGTTTCTTGCTCTCCTTGGCAAGGTAAGCATTGAGCACTACGTCCGCATTGCCCCAGCGCACAAGGTCGAAGTGACGGTGGCCTTCCATCGCCAGTTCCAGTCGGCGTTCGAAGCGGACTGCCTTGCGGGCATATTCCTGGTTCGCGAATGCAGGATAGGGTTTCACCAGGTAGTTGGCTGCCGGCTTGTTCGCGGCGTCGAGTACCACTACATTGGCTGCCCGGGTGCGCACCTGGTTCACCAGTTTCAATGCGGTAGCAAGGTCGTTACCTTCCACGGCTACTTCCGCGCGCATGAGCAGGACGTCGGCCAGCCGGATCGCGCGATAGTTGTTCGCATTGGCGCGCGGGGATTCGGCGCCGGCATTTTCACCGCTGTAAGCAAAGAATTTCTTGAAAGTATAAGGCCCGCCGAAGCTCTGGTCGCGGATCCAGTTTTTGCCCGGGTGAACGCCCCAGTTCAGGAACGGCAGGCCACGGCGACCGACTGTCCAGTCGAGGCGCGGGTCCAATGTGCCTTCGTAAGGGGTAAATGCGTCGGTGGAAGAAAGCCCTTCATCATTTTTAACATCCGCATCATTGAAAGTATCGAGCAACGGAAGCCCGCTTGCATCGGTTTTGAATGCATTCACCAGGTTTTGGGAAGGCTGGAAGAAACCGCAGCAACCGCCCGGTGCAGAGCCGTAAGGGAAGTTGTAATTATCGCCCCAGCTACCATTCTGGCCGGCACCGCCGTCGGCCACCGACATTTGTACTTCAAAAATCGACTCCGAATTGTTTTCAGTCGTAATGCGGAAATTGTCGTGGAAGCTGTTCACGAGCGAAAAGGGCCCGTTACTGATCACATCGTCGAGCAGTGGCTTGGCGGCCAGGTAATCCTGCTGGTACATATGCACTTTGGCGAGAAATGCCTTGGCTGTCCATTTGCTCGCGCGGCCAACCTGCGCTTTTGTCGCCGAAATGTTGTCGATCGCGAACTGAATGTCGGCTTCGATGTTCGGCCAGATATCCTTGTCGTTGGGCAGATTGATGTAGTCGGTCACCGTTTCGTCTACATAAGGGACCATATTCCAGAGCTTTTTGGCTTCGAAATGGTACCAGGCGCGCAGGAAACGGGCTTCGCCGAGCGCCTGTGCTTTTTCGGCGTCGGTCATGTCGGTAGCCTTTCCGATGAGTTTGATCACGTCGTTGGAGCGCGAAACGCCGTCGTAAACCGCCACCCATTTATCATTGTAGGCACCAATATCGGCTTGCGGAATGTAGCGTTCGATCGTCGTGATCTGGGCCTGATCGCCCACGTCGCTGCCTTTGTAGGCGTCGTCGGAAGCGATGGAACCGTAAATCCAGTTACTGACCGACGATGTGTTCACCGGGCCTGCGCCGACGCCGTCGAGCAAGCTGTATGCGCCGATCAACACCGCATTGATCCCGGTTTTATTGGCAAGCATACCTTCATTACCAACACCCAGCGGCGTGGTTTCCAGAAAACTGTCCCCGCAGGAAGTGAGTACACCCACGCAGACCATTGCTGTTAATGCTAATATTTTCTTTTTCATATCGACTGATAATAGCTATTTGAAAAAACTGACTTAAACACCGATCAGAATCCGAAATTGATACCGATCTGGTACATTTTCGAATTGGGATAATTACCCTGATCCACACCCAGCACTGTGCTTCCCGGCGTAGAGCCGACAGACGTTACCTCCGGATCGATACCGCTGTATTTGGTGATCGTGAAAAGGTTTTGCGCCTGCAAATACACGCGTGCGCTCTCAAAACCGATTTTCGTCAATACACCCGCAGGCAATGTGTAGCCGAGCGTGAGGTTTTTCATCCGGAAATACGACCCGTCTTCGATGAAATAGCTCGATGGCTGCTGGCTGCGGCTGTCGTTGGCATCCAGGATCGGAAGGACCGCGTCGGGGTTTTGAGGTGTCCAGGAATCGTTGAGCATACGAAGGCTGCGGTTACCGGCCTGGTTGTTGAAGTCCACCCAGCGTTTTACCATGTTGATGATCTGGTTGCCTTTCACACCCTGAAAGAATGCCGAGAGGTCGAAATTCTTGTAACCAACATTCAGGTTGATGCCGTAGGTAAAGTCCGGGTGCGGGTTGCCCAGGAACTTGCGGTCGTTGTCGGAAATGGTGCCGTTGCCGTCAGTATCGTGGTATTTGTATTTACCAATAGCTGCGTAACCCGGGTATTTCGGCCCTGCATCCACGTCGCCCTGATCCTGGTAAATACCGTCGATCTGCAATCCGTAGAACGAGTAAAGCGGCATGCCTGCTACCGAGCGCGTCCAGGTATAACTGCGGATAGCCGGGCCGAGGAGTACGGCGGTTGGGCTGCTGTTCAGCTTCTTAACTTCGTTTTTGTAGGTAGAGAAATTGACGCCTACGGAATAAGTAAGATCGCCGTTCAATGCCTTGTTATTGAAGTCGATAGCAAGGTCGATACCCTTGTTGTTCATTTCACCAACATTCACGAACGGAATGGTGGCCACGCCTTGGGTAGCAGGCAATGCAACCTGGTACAGCATGTCGGAAGTGGTACGGTTATACAAATCGAGGTTCAACCCGAACATCCCTTTGAGGAAAGTTGCATCGATACCCACGTTCGTCTGCGTCGTAGTTTCCCATTTCGCATTCTGGTTCCCGAATGCCTCTGTGTCGAAGCCCGGCTGTACGGCATTGTTGGAGCCGTCGATCGGGTAGGACGATTGGCTCAGGCTCGAACGGTAGGTGCTGAAACCGTTGTAGTTACCGATTTCCTGGTTACCCGTCTGTCCCCAGCCCGCGCGCAGTTTCAGATCGTCCAGCCAGGGAATGCTTTTCATGAAACTTTCCTCCGACAACCGCCATCCCGCGCTGAATGCAGGGAACGTACCGTAGCGGTTGTTCTGTCCGAAGCGCGAAGAACCGTCGCGGCGCACCGTCGCTTCCAGCAGGTAGCGGTCTTTGAATGCGTAATTGATTTTGCCGAAAATCGAGAACAATGCCCATTCATAGCCGACACCGGTATTGGCGATACCCGATGTACCGGAGTTGAGGTACATATATAATGGGTCTTCCGAGAAGAAGGTCGTGCGCGTCGCGGAGAAGTCGCGGCCCGTGCCTTTGATCGCCTCGGTACCAGCCAGCACGCTCAGCTTATGGGAAGTGCCGAGGGTTTTGGTGTAATTCAATGTATTCGACCAAGTCCAGTTAATGTCGTAGGCATTTCCATTGGTCATCGCATTAGCTGCTTCGATCTCCGCTTCTTCGAGGTCAAGCAGGGTATAGCCTACGCGGTTGGCGTTGATAAAGTCGATACCGATGCTCGATTTGGCCGTCAGGTCTTTGAGGATATCCACTTCGAGGTAGGCATTACCGAATGCGCGCAATGTGTTGGTCTGGTTGTTACGCGTTCTCCACAGCTGCGCCACCGGGTTGGTAGCGGGGCCCAGGCCTGCCGCGCGGGTAGCCGCGAAGTTGCCCATGATATCGTACACGGGGATGATCGACGGAATGCGGTAGCCATTACCGATCGGGTTGCCATCCTGGTTGTTAGTAGTGCTGGCGGTACCGTTCGAATTGTAATAGCCTTTGTTTTCGGTGTAGCTCAATTCCAGGTTTTCACCCAGACGAATGCGTTTTTTGAATGAAAATTCGGTATTCGAGCGGATCGAGTAGCGGTCGAACGAGGTGTGGATCAGCACGCCATCCTGCTTGTAATAGTTGAGCGCGATCGCGTAGCGGCCGTTTTCGGTTCCGCCATTGGCACCAATGTTGTATTCCTGGATCGCCGCCGGACGAAGGATTTCCTTATGCCAGTCGGTACCCTCCTTGTTGGCTTTTACGATCTGGTAAAAGCCTGCTTTGTTATAGTTGTACAACGACGGATTGGTCTTTGGGTCACCTTCAAAAAGCCCGTAGCTTGATCCCGCCAGAATGTAGTCTGGTACCACAGCGGTAGGGCCATTGCCATATTGCTGGTGCGACGGGTTACCATTTGTGAGCACGCCCGCATTCTTGCGCTGCGTCCACAAAAGATCGCCGAATTGCTGCGGGTCTTTGATCAGGTCGAGGTCGACTTTGCCGGTCTGGAAGCCTGCGCGGGAGTTGAATGTGAATCGTGGAGCGCCTACTTTTCCTTTTTTGGTGGTAATGATAATCACCCCGTTCGCGGCGCGAGAGCCGTAAATGGAGGCTGAGGAAGCATCTTTCAATACCTGCATCGACTCGATATTATTCGGGTTAATGCTGTTCAGCCCGCCTTTTGTGGGCACACCGTCGATCACATACAATGGATCGTTGTTGTTGATCGTACCAAAACCGCGGATGCGCACTGTCGCTTCACCGCCGGGCGTGTTGTTGGAAGTAACGGTTACACCCGCCACGCGTCCCTGCAACTGCTGGGCCACGTTGGGAGCGGCCACTTTGGTGAGCTCGGTAGCGTCAACGGTCGAAACCGCGCCGGTAATGTCGCGCTTGGATTGGGACGAATAACCCGTTACTACCACTTCGCTCAGCGACTTGATATCGGATTGAAGCGTAACCTCCACCATGGTTTTGTTGGCAATGTCGATCTCCTGCGTGAGGAAACCGATGGAAGAAACGACGAGCGTGGTGCTGCCGTCGGGCACATTCAATGCAAATCCGCCGTCGGCATCAGTGGTAGTCCCTATGGACGAGCTGCCTTTGAGGACGATCGTCGCGCCGGGAATGGTGCCGCCTGTTGCATCTTTCACCTTTCCTTTGATCTGAAAATCAATGGACTGGATCGTTTTAATGGATGTGCCGGTCCCTTCCGGAAGGCCGGTAGCGGGCCTGGAAGTAGCTCTTTTCAGCAAAATCTGTTTGCCAGAAACTTCATAGGAAACCTGCAAGGGCGTCAGGAAGTTGTCCAGGATCGCTTCCAGCCTTTCCTCTCTCGCGCTGAAAGTGACCTTGCGCTGCGAGCGGATGAGCTCGGGGCTATACATAAAATGCACGCCGGAGATCTTGCCGATCTGTTCCAGTGCCGCACCGATCTTCTGCTCGCGAATATTGATCGTCAGGCGGCGGTTGAGCACCTCCTGTCCGAAACCGTCGAATGCCACGGCGAGGCCAGAGAACTGAATGATGATAAGCAATTGTATGAGGCTGATTCTCATAATTTTGAGCAGGTAACGCTGCCGGTAAAAGGTTTTTTTCATACTTTTGTCTGTTTTGTAGGTTCAAAAAAAATCGGCAAAATAATTCCCTTGTCCCATTCGGACTTCCCGTCCAGGACTTCCAGTCCGGGGATCTTCTTAGCGCCAGCACAGAAAGAGGGGGATTTCATACGGGTGAATGATGTTGGTAGCATCGTTCACCTTTTGTTTTTATTCAAATAATCGGGTTTTAAAGTGAATAATCAGTTGCATGGATTTCCGGCAATGGTTATGCTGTCTCCGGTAATGGTGTAATGAGCTTCAAGTATGGTGCAAAGCCATTTCAGCTTGTTTTCCAATGGCTCGTCGCCCAGCGTTGCCGTTATGCTGCAACGGGCCAGGCTGTTCCGGTCAAATGCGATGCTGACGCCGTAAGCCTTGCCAAGCGCGTCGAAAACTTGCGCGGCTGGTGTTTCTGAATAGGTAAATTCCTGGTTTTCAATGGGAATATTGAGCAAAACAGGGCTTTTGAGTGACGAGCGGACTAGCCTCGCGTGGGTACGCTCGAAAGTGGCTTGTTGGTTACGGGTAAGGACGAGGGAGGGAGAATCGCGCTCGGTGAAAACGGACACTTTCCCGGTTTTGACGGCAACGGTAATCTCCTTTTCGTCGGCAATGGCCTTGATACTGAAACTGGTACCATGCACTTTGGCGACCAGCTCACCGGCGTAGACGAAGAACGGCTGCGCCGGATTTTTGGTGACTTCAAAAAATGCCTCACCAGTAAGATAAACCTCCCGTTTAGCACTTTCGAATGTCTCAGGGTATTTCAATGTACTGTTGCGATGCAATACCACCGAGCTGCCGTCCGGAAGCTGCACATATTTGAACGGGCGTTCCATATTGGCAACTTCCCTCAAAGCGGAGGTTGGCAGCGAGCCCTCAGTGGCCTTTGCAACCGGCCGGGCATTGTGGTAAATACGGAATAACGCGAAGCAAAGTCCTGCGACGATCAGCAGGCTCGCCGCGACGTTCCACCCGGAAATAAACACCGGGAAGAACGGCTCTTTTTTTCCACCGGCCTCCTGCTGTTCCTGTCTTTTGGCAGCTTGCAGCGCTTCATTGACTTTATGATGGATGTATTCGTCTGTTAAATGCGCATCGCGCACCGGTACGGTACGTGCGATCTCTACCGCCTGCCGGAGTATTTCCTGCCCGTTCTCGTGTTCCGCTGCCCATTTGTTCCAAATTCCGTCATCTTCGGGACATTTTCCTTCCGCCCAGCTTCTGAATGCCGGGTTTCCGAGCAACGATTGCAATAAATGGCCGGATGGATCGAATGACATAGAATAATGCGCTTTTTATACATTATCCGTTTATTCTGCCGGAATACTCGGTTGGGTGTAAAAATTTTTCAGTTTGAGTTAAAACTGGGTGAAAATTTGGCAAAAGGAGCAAAGGATAACCGAGATGGAAGGAGGTGTATGCCAGAACCCACGCAGATTGGACAACGCCCGCTGGATGATATTGCTTACCGATTGTGAATTGATCGCAAGCAATCCCGCGATTTCCTCGGGCATCAGATTTTGAAAAAAACGGAGGTAAATCACTTCCTGCTGCCGGACCGGAAGTTGGTCGATCGCCGTCCGGACCTGTTTTTTCAAGGCCAGGTCATTTTCCCGCCCGATCCAGTTTTCTTCAGACGAAAAATCGGACATCAGATTCTCGCATTCGTCGGGCAGCCCGATCTCTTCGGAGAGTGGCCTGATCGTTTTCAGCATCCGGTGCCGGAATGCCTTGATAAGGTAAAACTTCACCGAAGGAGTCTCATTGATAGTCGCGCGATGGAGCCAGAGATGCACCAGCAGGTCCTGGATCACATCTTCTATCAGCTGCATATTATGCGTGAACCGCTGGCCGTATTGGAAAAGCGTCCGGTAATAGCGTCGGGCGAGTTCCGTATATGCGTGCTCGTCCCCACCACGGAACGAATTCCAAAGCACGGCATCGTCGGTATGTTTGCCAAATGCAGTCAAAAAGGTTGGTCGGGTTAATGGGGGATTTAATCAAAAATAGGTGATGAGATCTGGATATGAAATAGTGTTTTGTAGATTATTAGAATAACCAAATTTTATTGTTCTATTTTACCAGAAAGCCGTTTGTGGAAAATCAGGGAACGGCAATTTTGAAGAGGATCTTTCAAGTAGAGAACCTCGCAGGGGTTCCTTCTATTCAAAAAAACCGAAACAATTTTATGAAAAGTATGTACACAACGGCGCTGGTTTTGCTCGGAATGGCCCGCTTCGATCTCGCCGTATCGCAGAACGCACCCGACTACAAATCACGCCGGGGCCAGATCCTGCACAACATCGAAGGCGTATTCTATGAGTCGTCTACGGGCCTTTTCATAGAAACAAACGGCAAAAACGAAAAGCCGCATTCGTACCTGTGGCCGCTCTGCGCATTGCTTCAGGCCGCTACCGAATCGGAGGCGGTGAGCCCGGGGAAGCAATACATGAAGCCGGTACTCGGCGCGATCAGGCAGTATTACAGTACGAGCGCGCCCGCTCCGGGTTATCAGGCGTACGTAACGAGTGAACAAAAGGATTCGCGGTTTTACGACGACAACCAGTGGATCGCGATCGCGTGCCTGGATGCATACAATCGCACGGGCGAGAAGGATTACCTCGTTGTCGCGGAGGAAATCTACCGGTTTATGATGACGGGCTACGACGACCAGGCTGGTGGCGGACTGTATTGGAAAGAGGACGAAAAGAATACGAAAAACACCTGCTCGAACGGCCCCGGAATATTGGTAGCGCTACAACTTTACCAGATCAAAAAGGAGCCGGAATACCTGAAAACGGCGATCAGCCTTTACGACTGGACTAAAAAAAACCTGCGTGCCGATGATGGCACTTATTACGACGCGATTAAGGTGCCATCCCTGAAAATCGACTCGACCAAATACTCGTATAACACCGGTACCATGCTGCAATCGGCTGTGCTGCTGCATAATATCACTGGAAAAAAGGAATATCTCGACGAAGCAAGGGTATTGGCAGAAGGCTCGAAAAAGTATTTTTACAGGAACAACCGGCTGCCCGATAACTATTGGTTCAACGTGGTGCTGCTCCGCGGTTTTGAAGAACTCCACAAAGTCGACCCGCAGGCTGGCGACTACCAGATCTTCATCGCCGACGCCGAGCGGATCTGGAAAGACGAACGCGACGCCAAAGGCCTTTTAGGCCGCAAACCCATCAAAACGCTCATCGACCAGGGCGCTATGCTGGAAATGTACGCACGGTTGGAGCGGCTTACTGCGGAATAAGATATAATGTTATTTTTGTAGAGTAAAAATCCTGACAGGTTATGCAGACTACATTTGAAATACGGCCAGAGGAGTGGACGGAAGGATTCTGGAAGAGGATTATGCCCTTGTTTGGTCAAAAGAAGGTGCGGGTTACCGTGGAAGAGATAGAGGGTTTGTCCCGGAAAATCAATATGAGGTGTATCTCCGGATGAAAGGCCTGGAAGAAAAATATCCGCCCGTCAAAATTGACGACAGCATAGATTTATCAAGATTGGCCGACGATTCTAACAACGCAGCCATCTAAGATATGATCTATCTCGACACAGACGTGCTTGTCAACTTTCTCGTTGTACAAAACCCGGACAAGCATGATCTTGCGGATAGTATATATCAGAAAACAGCACAAGAACAGTCCCTTTTTATGTCGTTCCTTGTGTTACAGGAGATTTCATTTGTCCTGGGGAAGTTAAACTTGCCTGTGGTTAAGATCAAAGCAAAAGTGAATGCATTGGCATTGCTGCGTCCTTATGCATATCAATTAGACGAATACCGTCGCGCTGTCAATCTTGCGGAGCGGATTGGTTTTCAGCATTTCAATGACTGTCTTCACACTGCGATTGCGAAAAAGAATTGCACCGAGCTTTTCACGTTTAATAAGTCTGATTTCGCCAAAATAAGATCCTATACCGATCTGAAAATCATATTACTGTAAAATTGAAAGCGCCGGTTGAATTTTCAAACCGGCGCTTTCAATTTTATCCGTTAATACCCGTCTATTCCGAATCTTTATAAACCCCGAATTCACTGATCGCGATACTTACCGGCGATTTGGTGATGCGCAGGCGTACTTTATTGGAAGTGATCGGTACGTCGAGTTTTGCGAGACGTTTCGCGCCCACGCTTGTCCCTTTGTAAACTTCCTTCCATTCGTTTCCGATCCATGCATCCACGGCGAATTCCTCAATGCGCTGGCCGAGTTTGATGTATTCCTGCAAAGAGATGACGTCGAACACGACCGGCTGCGCCAATTCGATCACCACTTCCGGCGTCTTGAAATCGTCGTCAGTAGCCCAGTAGGTGTCCGTTTTGCCGTCGAGCAGGTTTTTGGCGCTGTAAACGGAGTTATAGCCGCGAACATTCACGGCTTTGGAAGACCCGCGCCCGATGAGGTTGGTTGCGAACGTGTTTTTAACGTGGTCACCGAATGTTTTAAGCGCCACGACGTCGTCGTTATGCAATTGGCCGCGCGTGTCGGGTGCCAGCCCCAAATCGAGCGCAGCGCCTCGTCCTACGCTTTTCAAATAGAGATCAAAAAGTTTTTCGGGTGTTTTGGGCTTTTCGTTGGCATGGTAGAACCAGCCTTTACGCAATGGAACATCGCATTCAGCAGGAATCCAGAATTTCCCGCCACGGGTTCCGCCGGGGTTTTCGGTCGCATTGGCCTGGCCTGGAACTGCTACATTCTGGCCTTCCGAAGGCTTCGGCGTCAATGTCGCCCAGGAGGTCGGGTTTACGCTGCCGTCTTCATTGCCAGCCCAGCGGACGTCCCAGCCGATGTCGCTGAAAATGTTGGCACCGGGTTGCAATTTACGGGTGTAATTGGTCCAGGTCGAATCCCACTGGTAGTAAGTTGTGTTATCAATAGAGCGTTTTTCGCGGGCGCCGCCGTAGTAACCGTCGCCGCCATTAGCGCCATCGTGCCACGACATAAACAGGTCGCCATAGTTGGTATACAGCTCGCGAAGCTGCTCGCGGTAAATGTTAATGTATTCCGGTGTTCCGTATTTCGCGTTGTTACGGTCCCAAGGCGAGCAATACACGCCGAATTTCAGGCCGTGCTTGCGTGCAGCGTCCGCTACCTCGCGCACGAGATCGCCTTTTCCTTCACGGAACGGACTTTTGCTGATGTTATAATCGGTTGTTTTGGTCGGCCAGAGGCAAAATCCGTCGTGGTGCTTCGCTACGAGTACTATGCCGCGTAACCCGCCTGCTTTGGCGGCCTGTACGATCTGGTCGGCATTAAAATCCGATGGATTGAAAGTCTTGGGATCTGCATCACCATAGCCCCATTCTTTGTTCTCGAATGTGGTAGGAGTAAAGTGCATGATGCCGTAAACTTCGGTTTCATGCCAGGCGACCTGGCGGGGTGCCGGTAATGCGCCGTAGGGCTTTGGAGGTGTTTGTGCAAAAGCGATCGACGCCGTCAGGCAGAGGAGACCGGTTATTTGTTTGATCATTTTGAAAAGTGTTTCTGATGATACAGATAGGGGTGATGCAAATCAGGAGTGAAGATCGTTTTTTTAAAAGAGTTCACCAATTCTATCACCGTTTTCCTATCGGATCTTAATTAATCACGAACAGATAGGCAGGCTGCGCACCTACTTCCGCGACGGTTTTCGCTGGCAATTCAATTGCGCCGTTCTTCACTTTCAATGCCTTTTTGTTACCCGCAAATGTGATTTTTGTTTTCGCAGGAATATCTAATCCTTCTGGTTTCAGGGTCGCCGGGAGCTTTTCGCCCGTTTCTGCAAGGTAGAATGCGTAGGTGGTGGCGCCTTTTTTAGTATAGGCCCATTTGCCGGCGCGGTAAGGGGCAAGCGGTTTGGTTTCGTAGATACCTATGCCGTTTACATTCATCCATTTACCTATTTCTTCCAGCCGGGTATATGCCTCTTCGTGCCATTCTCCGTCAGGGCCGGGGGCCACGTTCAGAAGCAGGTTACCGCCTTTGGCGACGATATCAACCAATGTATGAACCAGTTTTTGTGTCGATTTGAAATTCTCTTTTGGAATGTAAGACCATGAGTCGCCCATCGTCATGCAAGATTCCCAGGGTATAGACATATAATGGTCGGGGATCGATTGCTCGGGAGTCACGTAGTTTTCGAACTCTCCGGTTACAGTACGGTCCACCACGAGCAGGCCGGGCTGGTGTGAACGGGCCATTTTGGCGATGCGTGCCATGTCGATATCCTGGTCGTACGGAATGGTTTTCTGCCAGCTGATGGTCGTGTCGATGCTGCTGAATGGACGTACCCATCCGCCATCGAGCCAGAGAATATCAACAGAGCCGTAATCCGACATTAGCTCTTCAATCTGGTTGTAAGTAAAATCTTTGAATTTGTTCCAGATCTCAGGACGCTTTTTGGGATCGTAGGAAACATTGCGGTCCTTCGGCGGGAAATAAGGCCACCAGTAGGAGTCGGTATGCCAGTCGGGTTTGGAAAAATAGGTACCCGTCATGAAGCCCTCGTTCCGGAACGCGGCGAGTACTTCCTTGGTTACGTTGGCCTTCGGGTTGCTCTTGAATGGCGTGTTGGTGATCTTGTAGTCGGTGTATTTCGAATCGAACATCGAGAAACCGTCGTGGTGTTTCGTTGTGAAAACCACATATTTCATTCCCGCGCCTTTGGCAGCTTTCGCCCAGCGATCGGGGTTGAATTTGACAGGATTAAAGGTTTTGGCAATGTCTTCATAGGCCTTTTTGTATTCAAACCAGTCGTGCGAATGCGGCCCGCGGCGCTCGCACCAGCCTTCGTCCTCCGGGCATAGCGACCACGATTCAACGATGCCCCATTGGCTATACGTTCCCCAGTGCATCAGCAAGCCGAATTTCACGTCCTGCCATTTGGAGAGTTTCTGCTGCACAAGCGGGTCGGTAGGCGCAACATATTTGGAGTGATTTTGCTCCGAATGCTGCTGTGCGTACGATCCGGAAGCAAATAGCAGCCCTGCGAGGAGAACCGCGGTCGATTTAAGGTTCATTGGAATGGTTAGGTGTTTGGTAAATACTGCTGAATGGCTGTTACGCAAAATGACTTTTGGAAGAAACGACCTTGCCTTTGCCATCGCCGGTAGTAATGGTATAGGCAAATCCGGGCTGTACGGACCAGGCTCCCACTTCTCCCCGTTTGTTGACAGCCAGAAAGCCTACCTGGAAGGTTTTAGCACGCTCAGGATCACGGTTTACGATCCTTTCGACCGCTTTTTTGCAGGCCTCCTCGGGTGAAGAACCGTTGCGCATGAATTCGACAACTAAATGCGTCCCGGCCACACGGATCACTTCTTCGCCCTGTCCTGACGAGGTAGCTGCACCGATCTCATTGTCGACGAAAAGGCCAGCGCCGATGATAGGGGAGTCGCCCACACGGCCGCGCATCTTAAAGCCCATGCCGCTCGTAGTACACATGCCCGAAAGGTTGCCCTGCGCATCCAACGCGAGTGTACCCATCGTGTCATGGTTGAAATCGCCATTGTCGAGCCGGGCGGGTGCGAATGGACCGTGGCCTTTCGATTGTTTATGTTCTATATTGATAACCGGCTTGTATTCAGCTTTTTTGAGCCATTTTTTATATTCTTCGGCCGCATCCGGGGACAGTTTGCCCGATTCCAGTTTGAAGCCGTTGGCCAATGCGAACTGTTGTGCGCCTGCGCCTACGAGAAATACGTGCGGGGTTGTTTCCATCAGCTTGCGGGCTACCGAAACAGGGTGTTTGATCCTTTCCAGAAATGCTACCGCCCCGCAGTTCGATTTTTCATCCATAATACACGCGTCGAGTGTTACGTGACCGTCGCGATCGGGATTGCCTCCCAGGCCTACACAGCAGTTGATATCGTTTTCGATCGCGATAGCGGCTTGTTCCACGGCGTCGAGCGCGCGGCCTCCCTTTTCCAGCACCGGCCATGCGGCGGCGTTGGATATCTGCCCGCTGTCCCAGGTTGAGATTACTACCGGAGCGCCGGGCGCCGGTACGCCGGGCGCCGGAGCGCCGGCCAGCGGCGTTTTGGCAAACAACTGATTTACCCTTGTAAAAGGCAGTGCAAAGGCCGACAGGCGGAGGAAGGATCGACGGTTGGTGTTCATGGTGTCCGGATTATAGGGTTTAAGGTGAGTTTTGTAAAATTTTACAAATATATGCCAGGCATAATTAAAATTTTTTCAAATATACGCCTCACGAAATTTGTGATCAATTAAAATATGAAATTTCATATGATCTGTTGGCCGAAGTATCTTATTTTGAAATATTTGTAAGGGAACGGGTCCAAAGCAACATTTATTGAGGCTTTTGAACACTTACTAATTTTTTCAACCGAACAACAGATGGTTTCTGATTTAATGGCAACCTTTGGCTACTTGTTTCAGAAAAACGAACGGAACACACGATGACGAACACTCCGAAGGCATGCGTAGATGTGGCAATCAATGCGTACGGCAAGCCGTACCAGACGGCGATCACCCTGCTGACCCTCATGAAGCATTCGCACCAATGGATCAATAAAATCTATTTCGTAGAAGAAGCCAAACAGCCTGAGCCGCCGAATTTTAAATTTATCTTCGATCATTTCGGGGACAAAATAGTCTATTATAAGCCTAACGTCTGGCTTTGGACGAAAAATGTGAAATTTGATTTTCTGCTGAACTTCAAGCGGTACCGTCATGCGATCCGTTACCAGTATGCCTGGGAGCATTCGGACCAGAAATATCTACTGGTTATCCATAATGATGTGTATTTCAAAGGTGACCTGGTAGGGGAGTATGTCAATGGCATCGGTTCCGCGTCCGGTATCGGTAGTATCGGGCAGTGCTGGGTATGCCCGGCGAGGGAAGCGGGACTCTGCGATTCTGAAAAATATATGGAATACAAGCCAGGTTATGGGGAGCTGATGCAGCTGGCTGCCACCTACCCGCAAGCACGCACGCATGAGTACAAGCTGGTGGTCGACCGCGCGGCGCCGTGGCCGTTGCCCGAATGCCGGTTAAATGAATATGTGGCCATGATCGACCTGGAAAAGACCCGGAACGATACCATGCCTATTGGCAAAGGTGCTGCATTTGGTGCTTACGACCGCCTCGATGTGGGCGTCAAATGGTTTGCCGATATGAAT
This sequence comes from Dyadobacter sp. OTU695, assembly GCF_038440355.1. Taxonomy (NCBI): domain Bacteria; kingdom Pseudomonadati; phylum Bacteroidota; class Cytophagia; order Cytophagales; family Spirosomataceae; genus Dyadobacter; species Dyadobacter sp. OTU695. The sequence continues at coordinate 576,575 of NZ_JASATN010000001.1, forward strand.
AATATGGGGCACAGCTTCAAACATTTCGATTACGATCCTTACGCAACGCATAGCTGGATCAGCTTGCAGAATGCCGGCCACAATGCCCTTTTCAACAAGGACCTCTACCGTTACGAAGAGTCCGTGGCGTTGCAGGCACTGAAGGACGAGTTTAATATTCATCCATAAACAGCCGCTATACCTGGACATGGTACTGGAAATCAATCAACTGAGGCAGCGGTACGGTGAGCGGGAAATTCTATCGATTCCGTCTTTTGGAATTGAAAAAGGTATTTACTGGGTACAGGGAGAAAACGGCGCGGGTAAGTCGACGCTTTTCAGGACACTTGCCGGAATGCTGCCGTTTGAAGGAGTTGTGAAGCTCGATGGACGTTATGACCTCAAAAAAGATCCCGTCGAATATCGTTTGCGCCTGAATCTCGGCGAAGCCGAGCCGCTCTATCCATCTTTTCTAACCCCTGCCGACCTGATTGCTTTCGTAGCAGAAGCACAAAGAGCGCCCCGCGAGCAGAGCGAAAAGCTTATCGACGCATTCGGGGTTAACTACCTTTCCAACCCGTTCGGTACCTGTTCGAGCGGAATGGTGAAGAAAGTGTCGCTGCTGCTCGCATTTCTGGGTAACCCTTCGATCATTATTCTCGACGAGCCACTCATTACTATCGACCGCGAGGCGCGCGAAGTTCTTTTCGGATTGATCAAAGAATACCATCATAACGGTGTCACATTTCTGCTGTCGTCGCACCAGCTTTTCGAGCAGGAGGGGTTGCATGTTTCGCAAAGTTTCCGGTTGAAAAACAAAACGCTTATCGCAACCGATGCGCTATGAAAATGCTGCTGATCTCTACCGTTTCAGCTTTTTTCAAGCAGCGGACAGGTACCTTTCTCGTATTGCTCGGCATTCTTTTCGGATTTTTGAGCGCCAATGAGCACCATGCTTTCGCTGTATTTTTCCTGACCGGTGGTTATGGTATGATCGCACTCTTCGGTATCTGGCTGGTTTATACCTTATTCTGTGCCCAGTTTCTGGCAACAACGTGGAAGTTGCCCGAATACACCTTCGTCTTTCACGCCCGCACATGGCCCGCGTTCATACGTGCGCGACGGTTTTCCGTGCAGGCGCTGGGCTTTCTTCAGCCGATCCTCTACTACGGCGTTTACCTGCTCATCATCGGCATTCAGGACAAGCTGCTCGACAGGCTGTGGCCGATCATTCCATTTTACATGATACTCATCTTACTGCTCACCATAACGGCCGAATGTCGTATCAGGAACCCGGTTTTATATGTGCCTGTCAAGGGTAAGAGCATTATCAAATGGCCGGTACGCAGGCCGGCGTCGTGGCTTTACTGGTCGCTGGAATGGCTTGTGCGGGAGCGTGGGATTACTTTGCTGGTCGGAAAACTGGGAGCAATGCTGGTAGCGGCAGGCACCATGCTTTATTACAGCACAGGCGAATACGATATCAGAATGCCAGCTGTCGGTATGTCGCTGGCCTATCTGCTCAATCTGGGACTTTCGTTCGAATTGTATCGATGGGAAGGAGAAATATGGCTTTGGGGAAGGTCGTTACCGGTGCCGGTTTGGGTCCGTTGGGGAAGAATTGTGATGGTACATTTCCTGCTGATCCTGCCCGAGACACTTGTTATCCTGCGCAGTGGCGCCTTGCATTTTACAGAGGTGGCACAGCTGTTCTTTCTTGGTATAACCATCCTGATCATCTCGCATCTTTACCTCTATAAAAGATCGGGACTGCCGGAAAATGCCATACAGGTGTTTCTGTTTGGGTTTATAGGCCTTACTTTACTCATTTTATACAAAATTCCGCTGCTGCTGATAGCGGCCTTGGGAATGCTGTTTTCACTGTATGCATTCCCCAAATGGTGTAAAATATAAAAGCCGGAACTGGGTCCGGCTTTATGGTCATTTATTTCGGTGTCGTCGGGCGAACCTCGATTTTACTTGGTAGCGTCCGGGCCGGTATTTTGATCAGGTCCGAGACGATCTGGCCGATATCTTCCGGCTGGATTTTCCACGCATCTTTGTCCGACGGTTCGTGGTTGTTGAACTCCGTCGCCACCGAGCCTGGCATAATGGTCGTCACTTTCACGCCCGCATTGCGCACATCGAGCATCATCGCCTGCGAGAAACCGACGAGACCGAACTTGCTTGCATTGTAAGCCGTTCCGTTGGCAAAGAAATTGGTGCCGGCGAGGCTGGCAATGTTGATAAAATAGCCTTTCGACTCGGTTAGCGCCGCAATGGAAGCCTTCGCGCTGAAAAACACGCCGGTGAGGTTGATGTCGATGGTTTCCTGCCACAATTCCGCGCTAAGCTCCTGAATGGGCGCGAAGTGGCCGACGCCGGCATTAGCGACAAAGTAATCGAGCCGGCCCCATTGAGCGAGCACGGTTTGCACTGCATTTTCCTGTGAAGCCAGATTTCTCACATCCGACTCGATGGCCAACGCGTAACCTTCACGGATTTTGTTCAAAGCATTTGCGGCCTGGTCAGCATTTTGCTGCGACCGGCTGGTGATCGCCACGCGGATCCCGTCGCGGATAAGCGCTTCGGCAATACCATATCCTATTCCTTTGGAACCGCCTGTGATTAAGGCTGTTTTGATTGTTTCTGCCATTACCTGAGTTTTTATTTCAAAAATTTACACGTAACGGCTTAACAGTATCAATGATCAGAAGGTTTGGAAAATGAGCTGCCGGTTTCGAAAATTGCCATGTCGCGGGTGTTTTTCTGAACGGCAATTGCACCGAAAATGCCAAGCAGGTAGGCAAATGCGTAAAAACCTTTCTCACTAGGCAGCAGTGTCGCATTCCACAGGCCTACAACGAGGAGCACAATAGCGAGGATCGTCGAAAACCAGCTGATGCCGTAGTAAATGGCCGTCACGGGAATGCCTTCCAGCCGGTCGCGGACGCTCTTCTGGACTGATACCGCCGCGAAAAGCCCGTACATCAATACCGTAAAATAATATCCTTTTTCACTCAGCAGCATTTCCGACCGCCAGAGACCAATGATGAACCCGGCCATTCCTACGCCCAATGCGATCCATGACGCGGCAATGAAGGCTCCGGAGGTTTTCTGGGCATTTGTAGTGTTCATGTTAGTGTAAGTTAAATGTTGGAGAAGGTATTTTGCCTGAATATTACATCATTTTGTGATAAAGTACCATAGGCCGTTTATTTGCCGGTCTCTGGGCAATGTTCTATTTTTGCCGGCAGTATATAATTTGACAGATTCTAATCCTATTTATGAAGTTAGTAGCAAATAAAGTTGCATTGGTAACAGGTGCTTCGCGGGGTATCGGACGTTCGATCGCGTTGCGCCTGGCTCAGGAAGGTGCTGATGTCGCATTTACATATCTGTCCAGCGTCGAAAAAGGCGAGGCTTTGGCCAAGGAATTGGAATCTTACGGTGTGAAAGCAAAAGGCTACCGCTCCGATGCGTCCGATTTCCAGGCGGCAGATCAGCTAGTTACCGACGTCATTGCTGATTTCGGCAAGCTCGATGTGCTCATCAACAACGCCGGCGTCACCCGTGACGGGCTACTCATGCGCATGAGCGAAGAGCAGTGGGACACGGTGGTGAACATCAACCTGAAATCGGTTTTTAACCTAACCAAAGCTGCTACGAAATCCATGATCCGTGCGAAAAGCGGGTCGATCATCAATATCACGTCGGTAGTCGGTATACGTGGCAATGCGGGGCAGTCGAACTACGCTGCTTCGAAGGCCGGTATCATTGGTTTTACCAAATCGATCGCATTGGAATTGGGTTCAAGAAATATCCGCTCGAATGCCGTTGCCCCCGGCTTTATCGAAACTGAAATGACCGACGCGGTAGACGCCAAGGCAGTGGAAGACTGGAAGCAGTCGATCCCGATGAAGCGCGGAGGCCAGCCCGAAGAAGTGGCGGATGCCTGCGTGTTCCTTGCTTCGGACATGTCGCGCTACATCACCGGCCAGGTAATCCAGGTCGATGGTGGTATGTTAACATAGACTCTTTCTTCGTTAGTAAATAGCTGGCGGTTTCCTCGTATATTGTAACATCGCCAGCTATTGAATCCCAATCCATGCGGTCAGAGCTCATATTCCAAACCCCTTACTGGTTCATCATTTTCTGCGTGCTTGCTGGCCTGGCATATGCCTGGCTGCTGTATCAGCCGCAGCCGGCCTGGGGTAAGAGACTGAACTATGCGCTGGCGGCCGTGCGTGGATTGGTAGTGGCGCTGATTTGTTTCCTTTTGCTAAGCCCGCTGGTACGGCGTACACAAACGTCGGTAGATAAAGCCAAGATCGTTTTCGCAGTCGATAACTCCGAATCGGTTGGTAAATATGGTGAGGCTGCGATGGAGCAGGTCAGGGCGGCCGCGCGTGAGTTGAGCGAATCAGGCTTTGAAGTAAACGTTGAATCGCTGCGTGGCACGGAGAACAACGCGGATTCCATAACATTCAATCAGAATAGCACCAATCTGGCAGGACTGCTGCAAACGGTCCGTACCAACTTCGAAGGCAGAAACCTGACAGATGTCGTGTTGCTTTCGGACGGGATTGTGAACCAGGGCGTGTCGCCAGCCTATAACCGTTACCCGTTCAGGGTCAATGCACTGGCGGTCGGTGATTCGGTGCCAAAGCTGGATATCCGGGTGAAAGATGTGGTGAGCAACCGCATCGCATACCTGGGCAACGAGTTTCCGATCCGAGCGGAGGTTGCAGCGAACGGATTGCAGGGCAAAAGCACGACGGTCAGCTTGAAACAGAACGGCCGTGTGATCCAGAGCCAGCCCGTCGTGATCGATCGCGGGGAATATTTCAAAGCATTTGATTTCAAAACATCTTCTGCGCAGAAAGGTGTACAGCATTTCACGATAGAGCTGGGTGCCGTTTCCGGTGAAACTTCGGGCCGGAACAACCGGCAGGATGTTTATATCGACGTTATCGACGGTCGTCAGAAGATTCTGCTCATGGCCCTGGCGCCACATCCCGATATAAAAAGTATCCGGAGTGTGATCGAGGCAAACGATAATTATGAGCTCGATATTAATATTTTATCTATTGCCAATAACCCGCCCGCGAGTACAAAGCCTTACGACCTCGTGATACTGCACCAGATTCCGAACGTGCTTGGGCTGGGGAATGCACAGGTACGCAAGTTTCTGGACGCCAAAATGCCGCTGTTTTTTATCCTGGGAAATCAATCGGCAGTTCCGCTGGCGAGCTCGTTGAACCGGTCGCTGTTTATCAATGCGGCGGCGAACAATCAGGTGGATAAGGTGACGGCTCGCTTCAACCCTGCATTTTCGCAGTTGAACCTCGATGCCGAGAGCCTGAAATTGCTTGAACGGCTCCCCCCACTTTCCGTGCCTTTCGGAGAATACAACATTTCTTCGGGAACGGAAACAATCCTTTTTCAGAAGGTGGGGACGCTTAATACGAACAAGCCATTGCTGGTTTTGAATACCAATGGCGATCAGAAAACGGCGGTGCTGGCAGGAGAGGGGATCTGGCAATGGAGACAGGAAGAATTTGCCCAAACCAGCAAGCAGGAAGTCGTGGATAACCTGTTCCAGAAGCTGATCCAGGTGCTTTCGGTGAAGGAAGACCGCCGGAAGTTCCGGGTTTACCCGATCAGCAACGAATTTGAGGCCGGTGAGCAGGTTGCATTTCAGACCGAGGTTTATAACGATATTTATGAGCCGATTTTTGGTCAGGAAGTCAGATTGGAGCTGGTGGATGAAAAGGGTAAAAGCAAGCAATTTACCTACACACACACGAAAGAAACGCCTCGTTTTAACGTGAGCGGGCTAGCCGACGGGGTTTATCGCTACACAGCGTCCACGATCATGAAAGGCAAGGAGGAACGGGTTTCGGGACAGTTTGTGATCCGAAATGCCGATCTTGAACTGAGCAACACCACGGCGGATTTCGGAATGCTCCGCGATCTGGCCAGGCGGTCAGGTGGATCGTTTATGACGCCTGCGTCGCTTCAACAATTTATTCAAAAACTTAAAAATGACCGCCCGGCCGACAGGCTGGACAGTACCGAGGATATGGTCGAGCTGATCTATCTGAAATGGCTGTTCTTCCTGATCGTAGTATTGCTGGGAGCGGAATGGGGACTGAGAAAATACCATGGCGGTTATTAAGCTCCGGTCCCGGTATGATCGAATGCGTTTTACTCTTCATTGCTTACTGATTTGCCTCCTGGCGGGAACGATGTCTCCCGTGCGTGCGCAGGTGTCACCTGATACAGTCGTCCGGGACACACCTGTCCGGGACGCGTCCGTCCGCGATTCGGTGTTCGAGGTTAGGCCCAACTACAAATTGCTTCGCGGTATTTTTGCCGCTCAGTCGGCCATTTACCTGGGTACCATTTATGGATTGAGTAAATCGTGGTACAAAAATCCATTGACGAGGTTCACCATAGAAGACGACAGCCGCGAGTGGTTACAAATGGACAAAATGGGGCACCTTTACACATCCTACCAGATCGCCCGCCATACGGCCGCATTGTATAAAAAAACGGGCATTTCGAAGCGGCAGATGTTGGTTTATGGAGCCATTTCGGGCGTCATATTTCAAACGCCGATCGAAATACTCGACGGCTTCTCGCCCGACTACGGTTTTTCTCCCGGCGATATGATCGCGAACATTACGGGCTCGGTACTGTATCTTGGACAGGTGGCACTGTGGGATGAGGTTCGTATACAGCCCAAGTTTTCATTCCATTATACTTCACTGGCGCGCGTACGTCCGGAACTGCTCGGGAGCAGCTGGTCGGAGCGGTGGCTGAAAGATTACAACGGGCAGACGTACTGGTTATCAGCCAGTCCGAAGTCATTTTTCAAAGGTTCGGCCTGGCCGGCCTGGCTCTGCTTCTCGGTAGGTTACGGTATTCAAAATATGGTGTCTGCTGAGAGCAGCACGAGCATCGAAAAGGGTTATAAGCCGTACCGGCAATATTATTTGTCGCTGGATATAGACCTCACGAAGATCAAAACCCGGAGCAAGTTTGTTAAGACCCTGGGTTTTCTGGCCAATTCCCTGAAAATCCCTGCCCCTGCATTGCAGATCAGCAAAAAGGGAATTGATTTCAAGCCGTTTTATTTTTAAAAATATTGTTTGAACTGATGTTGGTTCAAATGAGCAGAAAGCAAAGTTTACTATGAATATTGGAGATAAAGTACGGCTGGTACATGGGAAGGAAGAGGGCGTTATTTACGCATTTTTGCCTGGTAACGTGGTCGAAGTCGAGATCGAGGACGGGTTTCGCATTCCTGTCCTGAGAAAAGAAATTGTGACGATTTCGCCTGTGGAATCACAAAGGATGGTCAAACCCGAAGAGGCGAAGACGGTGGCTGCCCGCGCGGATGTGATCGTTCCGCGCAATGCGCCATTTGCGGAAAAGGGCATTTACCTGGCATTTATTCCCGTGAACGACCGTGCGTTGACTGTTCATATGATTAATAATACCGATTGGATATTGCCTTTCACAACCGCAGCAGCTTTGGAATCGGTCAGTACCGGGCTGGTTGCCGGCGTGCTGCAACCGCGCACGACGCAAAAGCTGACCGAAGTGCAGATGAAGGATTTCGAGTCATGGCCCGTGTTCGATATTCATGTGCTGTATTTCCGCGAGGGTAATCACCAGTTGCCGACCGCATTGAACAAGCGAATTCGCTGTCGGGCCCAGTCGTTTTACAAAAACAAAGGCAAAGTGCCCGTGCTGGCGAAGGATGGCTTTGTGTATCAGCTGGATGAGGAAAGTCTGAAACGTGGGGCCCCCGGCATTTCGGATGACATGGCGGGCGAAATCAAAGCCAGTATGCTCGGACAGGCGGCAGCTCAGGAAAATAGTCTTCCCAGGCCGGAGCAGGTAGTCGATCTGCACATTGAAAAGCTGGTCGACAACCATAAGAGCCTATCGAATGACGCGATCCTGAAAACGCAGCTGGATGTTTTCGAGAGCAACCTGGAATCGGCTATTGCCAATGGAATGGACGAAATTACGTTTATACATGGCGCTGGCAGCGGTGTTTTGAAAAATGAGCTGCACCGCAGGCTGGGAAAGAACCAGCATGTACAATTTTTTAAAGATGCATTAAAAGAGAAATTCGGATACGGTGCAACCCTCGTCAAAATCAAGTAATGTATACGTCAGGCGCGGTTATTTTCTGATAATCGCTTTGGTAGCCGTTGTTCTTTGGAGTTGCGGTTCTAAAAAAACCTCCCCTAAGGCCCCTATGGAAGAATACAAATATTCGGATAAGGAGATCCAGAACGAGAAACATTTGTCGGTGCTGAATGTGCCGGTCGAGATTCCGGTTGCGGAAATCGAAAAGCAGATCAACAACCAGATCAAAGGGCTGATCTACGACGACAACAGTTATGAGGACGATAATAACGACAACCTGAAAGCGAAGGTCTGGAAGATCAGCCCGATTAAGGTGGTCGCGATCGATTCTTCGTTCCTTTTTGAGGTGCCGCTGAAAATCTGGGTTAGTGCGGGGTACAAGGTCAGTCCGTTGGGGATGACTATGTCGGGTTACAAAGACACCGAGTTTTCGATCCGGATCCGGCTGATCTCCAAAATAGGCATTACGCCGTCATGGCAGATTAAATCGGAAACCTACGTGGACAGCTATGACTGGCTCAGCGAGCCTAACATCCGCGTGGCGGGCATCAATATTCCGATCAAGGGAATGGTGAGCCGTATGCTGAACAAGAATTTCGATAAGATCACCGGGGCAATCGACGAGCAGGTGGCTTCAAACCTCGAACTTAAAAAGAATGCAGAGCTGGCCTGGAACATTGCGCGGCAGCCTGTTATGCTTGCGAAGGAATACGATACCTGGCTGGTGATCGTGCCTACGGGCGTGGAAATGACGCCGTTACTTGCGAAAAATAATATCCTCCGTTCGGTCATTGGTATCAAAGGCTACACGCAAACTGTTACGTCGGCAGTGAAACCAGCCGTGGCTCCGTTGCAGAAGCTGCCCGACTTGCGGATCGTTGACAAAGTGCAAGACGACTTCAAGATCGGCCTGATCAGCCTGGTGTCGTACGAGGACGCGGCGAAACTTGCTACCAAACAGTTTGCGGGAGAAAAATTCTCGTTTTTGAGCGGGAAATATAATGTAGAGGTTACTTCGGTTGAAATGTATGGACAGAACGATCGGCTGGTGATCAAGGCCGGGTTGAAAGGCAGCATTAGTGGTGATATTTATTTAAAGGGAATCCCTTACTATGATCCCGTTACACAGCAACTGTCGCTTAAAGGCCTTGATTACGACCTCGATACCAAAAATACGATCGTCCGTACGGCCGGCTGGCTCTTGCAGGGTCAGTTTAGCAGGATGATGGAAAAGCGGATGGTGTTTCCCGTTGGGGACCAGATTGCCGACGCAAAAAATACCATTCAGAAAGCGCTTGCTAACTATAAAGTCACCGAAGGTGTAGTTGTAAAGGGAATACTTTCCGATATTGTACCCGATAAGGTTTACCTCACTCCGAAACATCTTTATTCTGTTGTATTTGCGACTGGAAGAGTGAATTTGAAAGTCGACGGATTGAAAGGAATCTGATTAGAAATTTGTACAATTATCAGCGTAAGTGCCATAATTTTTTACTTTTTATGGTATATTGACTGCTGATCGAAAGAAAGTATTTCTTAGCTTTGTGGTCAGAGGAAAGGTCTAAGCTGTCCTGCCGCTGCGGTTTTTAGCCGGAGAGGAAAGTCCGGGCAGCACAGAGTGCCGTACTTCCTAACGGGAAGGCAACGTACTGGTGACGGTCCGTTGACAGCAAGTGCCACAGAGAAAATACCGCCCTGGCATATTTTTTGTATGCCTCGGTAAGGGTGAAAAGGTGGAGTAAGAGCCCACCGGTTGCCTGGTGACAGGGAATGCATGGTAAACCTTACGGGCTGAAAGATCAAATAGGTGTCGGTTAATGGGGCTACTCGTCCCTGTTCCTTCGGGACGTCGGCACGGGTAGATCGTTAGAGGTTCCGGGTGACCGGAATCCTGGATAAATGGCAGGAGCGGAGATCGGGCAACCGGTTGAAGTCACAGAACCCGGCTTACAGGCTTGGCTTTTTTTCTGATTTTTGAATTTATTTACAATGCTATATTTGAATTGAATCACATAACGCGTGTTTCCCATGAAGAAAAAGAATCTTTACGTTGCTTTACTTTGTTCTACCCTCCTGAGTTACAATACGCACGCTCAAAATCGTACGTATGAAGGACCAAACAAAATGAATACGTGGTCCATCACCGGTTACGGAGGTATTACAAAATTCTTCGGAGATTTGACCCAGTACAATGGCTTCAAGCGTGGAGACCGGGAAGAATTAACAGGTGCATGGGGGCTTTCATTGAACAAGCAGCTGACGCCGCTATTCGGTATCCAGCTGACAGGCTACAATGGCCGTCTTCAGGGAGCGAAAGACAATCACTACAGCTCGCTGACAGGTGATACTTACAGCGCCACTTTCAACAGCCCATCGTTTGTTCAGCTGACATTGGACGGAACACTTAACGTGAACCGTTTGCTGCTCGGTTACAACAAATTGCGCCGCTGGAAAGTAGATGCACATTTGGGAGGGGGTATTATCTACTATCATACCGATGTTGACTATACTAACATCACCAAAGGTATTACCGACAAATTCTCCACAAACACCGACGCCAGCTCGAAAACGGCTGGTAAATGGGAACGCAACGGGTCCACTTACACACGCGAATGGGTAGTTCCGGTAGGACTTTCAGTTCATTACGAGCTGAGCTCACGTTTCGACCTTGGCTTCGACTATACGCACAACTTTGTGAATACAGAAAAGCTGGATGCAACGGTTGGAGATATGAGCGACTATGTAACCCAGCAGGGAATCTGGACGTTTGCAAAAGGCGATTCTAGGAACGATGCTTACGGTATGCTCTCATTGGCGCTTACTTACAAACTTGGAAAGAATGCAGTAAGAGCAAAAGACGGTAAATACGATGCCGCTGCCGGTCGTTACCACCTGCGTTGGGCTAACCCACAACAGTTGATCCCGGTGCCTTACAACCCGACCATGAACGATGCGGATTCAATCGCGAAAGCTAATATGCCTAAGCCGGTTGACCCACGTCTTTACACTGACTCCGATGGTGACGGCGTAGCCGACCTTTTCGATAAAGAAGCGAACACTCCTGCGGGTAGCATTGTTTCAGGTGGTGGTGTAGCGTTGGATATCGACAAGATCATCCGCGACGCTATCAAAAACAACCTGCCGAAAGACGAATGCGAAGCCTTGTTCAGCAACATCGAGTTCGATACCGACAAGGCTATTATCCGCAATCCATCGAAAGAAACACTCAGCAAAGTGGTTGAGCTCCTGAACATGCGCACCAACTGCCGCATCGTACTCGTAGGTCACACGGATGCCCGTGCTTCCGACAGCTACAACGTGTCACTATCACGTCGCCGTGTGGATGCAGCGAAACGCTTCCTGGTTCGCGCCGGTCTTACAGATCCTAGCCGTATCATCACAGAATATTACGGTGAATATCGCCCGATCGCAGAAAACACAACTGTGGAAGGACTTCAATCCAACCGTCGCGTTGAGATCAAGATCCTGCCTAACAATACAATCCGCTCTACTTACCCGGCTGGTTTCCGCCGCTAGTAGTATTGAGATACAGTAAAAAGGGAGACGAGAAATTGTCTCCCTTTTTTGTTGCCCATATCTGAAAACAGGAAAGTTTTGCGTACCTTTGCACCCTGTTTAATTACGGGACGAGTTCCCAACCATAACAAATTCACAAATGGCAGTTAAAATCAGATTAGCGCGTCGGGGACGCAAAAAGAAAGCGATCTATGATATCGTAGTCGCAGATGCCAGAGCACCACGTGATGGTCGCTTCATCGAAAAATTGGGTATCTACAATCCAGGTACCAACCCTGCTTCCATCGTTTTGGAATCAGACAAAGCAGTTGACTGGCTTTTGAAAGGTGCTCAGCCAACTGACACAGCCCGTTCAATCCTGCAACATGAAGGTGTATTGCTTCGCAAGCACTTGCAAGTAGGTGTTTTGAAAGGCGCTATCACGCAAGAAGTTGCTGATTCACGTTTCGAAGAGTGGAAAGGTTCTAAAACTGACCGCAAAGCTACTGCTGCCGATACTTTGGCACAGCAGAAAGACGCTGACAAAAAAGCGAAACTGGACGCTGAACGTAAAGTTAACGACGCTCGTGCTGAGGCGATCGCGAAGAAAAATGCTCCTCCTGTGGAAGAAGCACCAGCTGCCGAAGAAGTGGTTGAAGAAACTGCTACCGACGAAACTGTTGCGGACGCTACGGATGCAGCAGCAGAAGCTCCGGAAGCCGCAGCTCCGGGAGCCGCAGCTCCTGCGGAAGAGTCGGCAGAATAATTTCAATGTTACATACATGCATTATGGGTCTGTCGGTATTCCGCACAGACTCATATTGTTTTATACAGAACCAAAATATTAATTCCCGCAAATGACACAGGACAACTGTTATTTATTGGGCTATATCGTGCGGACCCACGGCACCGCCGGCAATGTGGTGATTTACCTGGATGTGGATTACCCGGACGATTATGAAGACCTGGAAACGGTTTATGTCGAGATCAAAGGCGAGCTCGTACCTTATTTCATCGACGATATTAATTTGCAGAAGCAAAGCAACGCGATCGTCACTTTCGAGGATGTCGACACGATTGTAAAAGCGCAGGCGTTGGTAGGAAGCTCGCTTTATTTGCCTCTGGAGGAACTGAACGAACTTGGCGATGACGAGTTTTATTACCACGAGATCAAAGGTTTCAGGGTAGTGGACGAAACGAAAGGGGAGCTCGGTATTGTGCGCGAAGTGTATTCCTTGAATGGCCAGGACCTGATTGCGATGGATTACGAAGGCTCCGAAGTGTTGATCCCGACTGCCAACGACATTGTGATCAAAGCAGATAAGACAGCTAAAACGCTGCTGGTAAACCTGCCGGAAGGCCTATTGGAAGTTTATCTCGATAATTCATCAGAAAGCATTCCCGATGATGCGGATTGATATTTTGACCTGTGTCCCTAACCTGCTCGATAGCTTTTTTGCGCATTCGATACTGAAACGGGCGCAGCAGGCAAACCACGTAGAGGTCATTATCCATGACATTCGCGATTATTCGACCAATAAGCACCGAACGATCGACGATTACGCATTCGGTGGCGGGGCAGGGATGGTGTTGCAGATCGAGCCGATCGCGCGCTGTATCCGTGCGTTGCAAAGCGAGCGGGAATACGACGAAATCATTTACCTCACGCCGGATGGCGAGCAAATGCAGCAGCGAATGGTGAATCAGCTTTCGCTAAAGGGCAATCTCATGATGCTCTGCGGGCATTACAAGGGTGTGGATCAGCGCGTCCGCGATTTGTTTGTAACAAAAGAAATCAGCATTGGCGACTATGTGCTCTCGGGTGGAGAGTTGGCGGCTGCCGTGCTTTCGGACGCTATTATCCGCCTTATCCCAGGTGTGCTGAACGATGAAACTTCTGCATTAACGGACTCATTTCAGGACAATCTCCTGGCACCGCCGGTATATTCCCGCCCGGCCGATTTTGAAGGCCATAAAGTACCGGAAATCCTAATGTCGGGGCACGAAGCGAATATCGACGAATGGCGCTACGAGCAGTCGCTCAAAAGAACCAAAGAAAGAAGGCCGGACCTGTTGCAATGACAACGGGCCGGCCTTTATATCATACCTGAAATGCTTAAAAATCCAGGTTACAGTTGATCCATTCGTTATCGAAATTGGTACCATATTTGCGGTAAAAATTCACGGCTGACGTATTCCAGTCGAGCACCTGCCACATCATTCCCGTACAACCCACATTTTTCGCAGCGACGACCGTTGCGTCAAAAAGGATCTTGCCGATCCCGTTACCGCGCATCGATTCCGTCACGATAATATCCTCCATATAAAGCCGCTTTCCCTTCCAGGTAGAATAGCGGTAGTAGTATAAACAAAGCCCGATGATCTTCGAATCCACTTCGGCGACGAAAAAGTCATAAAGCTTGTCGTGGTAATCACGGGTCATTTTATCGACATTATTGGTCACCTGGTTCAATGCTCTTTCGTAGATCGCAAGCTCTTTCACCAATTCAAAAATTGCGGGTATATCCTCCGCTGTCCCCTGCCTGGTCGAGATATTCATGATAAGCGTTTTATTGATTACAAAGGTTAAGAATCGAGAATATACTATTTCCTACTGAGAGTTCACATAGTTTTCCCACTTTTCGAGGATAGCCTGGAAGTTTTCGGGCAGATCGGTGTCGAATTGGATCCATTGGCGGGTTGTGGGGTGGATAAAACCAAGGGATTTAGCATGCAACGCCTGGCCGGGAATGAGACCGAACCCGTTTTCGACCATTGCCTTGTAACTGCCGCTCGAACTGCCGCGGAGGATTTTGTCGCCTCCGTACATCGTGTCATTGAAAATCGGGTGGCCGATATGCTTCATGTGCGCCCGTATCTGGTGCGTGCGACCGGTTTCAAGGTTGCATTTGATGAGCGAAACATATCGAAACCGTTTGATCACTTCGTAATGCGTCACGGCGCGCTTGCCCTGGCTCCCGTCCACGAATACGTCCATCACACGCCTGTCGCGCACGCTACGTCCGACGTGGCCTGTAATGGTGCCTTTTTCGACTTTGGGTTCCCCCCAAATCAATGCATGATAAGTTCGTTCGATAGAGTGATCGGCGAATTGGCTTGCCAGGAAAGTCATTGCAAATTCAGTTTTCGCGATGACAAGCAGGCCCGAGGTGTCCTTATCGATCCGGTGAACGAGTCCCGGGCGGCCTTCACCGTTCCGGCCGGTGGGAAGCTGCTGGAAATGGTACACCAAGCCATTGATCAATGTTCCGGTCCAGTTGCCGTAGGCCGGATGTACTACCATCCCCGCCGGTTTATTGATGATCATCAGCACATCGTCCTCGTACACGATATTCAGCGGAATATTTTCAGGCACAATCTCGGTGTCGCGCGGTGGCTCCGGGAGCGAAAGCGTGATAACGTCAAATGGCTTGACCTTGTAACTGGCCTTCGTCGGCTGGCCGTTTACCTTTACCGCCTCAGCTTCAATGCCGTTTTGTATTTTTGTCCTGGAAGCGTTGGCTACGTGAAGATTCAGGAATTTATCGAGCCGCATCAGGCTTTGGCCTTTGTCGGCGACAATGCGGTAATGTTCAAATAAATCATCCTCTTCCGAGGCAATTTCAACGGTATCTTCGGACATTATTTTTAGAGTTACTATCAACAAAATTATCAAAATAAGTGGATTTACTAAGGCCGTCGATACCTACGCCCCTGCAACAGCTTTCAAATGCGGTCATTGAGCGCGCAGGTGTTCAGTTGTATATCAAACGCGATGACTTAATCCACCCGACCGTTTCTGGTAACAAATGGCGGAAACTGAAATACGATTTACTCGAAGCAAAGACCAACGGTGAAAAGGCGGTACTAACCTTTGGCGGGGCCTATTCCAACCATTTGTATGCAACAGCCGCAGCCGGAAAAGCCCTGGGCCTGAAAACGATAGGCATTGTCAGAGGCCTGGAACTGGAAACCAGGAAAAATGCGACCCTGCAATTCTGTCGTGAGCAGGAAATGACGCTTCATTTCGTAACCAGGGAAGAGTACCGGCTGCGTTATTCGGAAGATTATCTCAAACGGGTTTCTGAGCAATTTGGAAATCCGTATTTGATTCCCGAGGGAGGTACCACCAGGCTTGCACTGAAAGGCGTGGCCGAAATGGTGGATGAAGTTCGGAATCAGTTGGACATGACACCGGACTTCTTCGCCACCGCCGCTGGGACTGGCGGTACCGCGGCAGGGATTCTTTCCACCGGAGCGGATGTGTTGGCCTTTTCCGCATTAAAAGGCGGCGATTTCCTTGCTGGCGACATTCGTCAGCTTCTGAATGAGTGCCAACAGCCTGGAAGCCTGACCTTGCTAACAGACTACCATTTCGGCGGTTATGCCAAATGGAACAATGAGTTGCTGGCATTCATACAGAATTTTCAGGCCGAATTTGATATCCCGTTGGAGCAGGTGTACACCGCCAAGATGTTTTACGGCCTTTTTGACCTCATTAAAAAAGGCTATTTCAAAGCAGGAACAACGATAGTCGCCGTGCACACCGGTGGGTTACAGGGCTTGATCAAGATGTAGTGACCTCGATTTCTTCCTCGCTGTTAGCGGGTTTGTTCGCCATAAACTCCTTGATAAGCTCCCTGTCGCCGGCGATCCAGAGCACGTCCTGGTTTTCAATCACCATCGAAGAGTCCGGGTTCAGAATGCGCTCGCCGTTCCTTTCCAGGCCGACGATCATGCCGTGCGTCATTTCCCGGATCTGACTGTCCCGGATCGTTTTGCCACGGATATTGTGCTGCGTCCTCACCTCTACGCGTTCGAGTACGATGCTGTCCTCATGGGCCATATACACGTCGCCATTCGTACTCACTTCGATATGGCTTCTGAACACATCCAGCTGATCGTCCGTGCCGATTACCTCGATGCGGTCGCAGGGATACAGCACTTCTGTGGGACGTGGCAAATGGATCGTCTTACTACCGCGCTCGATGAGTACGACATTGATACCAAAAGCTTCCCGAATTTTGAGCTCCTGCAAGCTCTTTCCGATCATATTGGAATCGGCGCTCACTTCGAGGAATGCAAAATGCGCATCCCAGGGTAGTAAAATCTTTTTGGATTTACCACTTCCTTCCAGTTGGCGTGCATTGAGGTTTTGCAGGAACCGGTCTTCGATTTTGTGATAAAACTGTTGAAGCCTTTGGTAAAAAACCGCGAAGCCCAGTACCATAATGCCGCCCGCTACGATGAATGCGGTTTGGGTCGAGAAGAAAGAATTGAGCAGGAAGGCCATCAGCAGGATCGCGATGACGACCCGCGAAAGTTCAAGCAGCAGCAATGGCCCGCGGCTGTATTTGCGACTCAGCCAAAGGGCCGAATAGGCCTTCCGGTTGCCCCGTTTAAATACCAGCGCCCACAGGAACGGGGATATCAACAGGAAGGTAATCGCAAAAAGTGCCGAATTGGTGATAAATGTTTCGGGTACGCGTGTGTGAAGTTGCTCAGCCAGCTGGCGGGACGAGGCAAGTATAATCCCGACTACTACCACCGAGTTCAAAATCACCGTTTGAGCGTAGGATTTGAGGATTTGGTTCCATTGCGTGGTGTGCACGATGGTTTCAGTACTGGTGCTGTACCGGTTCAGGTATAGCCGCCATTTTTCAGGAAGACGCTTATCAAGCCATTCGTAAAGGGGCTCGGAAGCCTTCATCATGTAAGGTGTGGCAAATGTCGTGATAACTGAAACTCCGACTGCGACCGGGTATAGGAACCCGCTGGTAACTTTCAGGGAAAGGCCCAGGTTGGCAATAATGAAGGAGAATTCGCCGATTTGCGACAAACTCATGCCCGATTGCAGTGACTTTTTCAGCGGTTGGCCGGAAATAACCGCACCCAGCGTGACAAATGTGGTTTTGCCCACTATAACGACCAGCACCAGTATTGCCGTCGGAGCTGCATAGTCGAGCAGGAGCCCGGGGTTAATCAACATACCTACCGAGATGAAGAAGACCGCCCCGAAAAGGTCCTTGACCGGTTTGAGTAAATGCTCGATTTTCTCTGCGTGCGTGGTTTCGGCAAGAATGGAGCCCATGATAAATGCGCCCAATGCGGCGGAAAAACCTGCTTGTGTTACCAGAAATACCATTCCAAAGCATAATGCAACGGAGGTGATCAATACACTTTCGTCGTTCATCAGGTGCCGGTAACGCCGCAGCAGGGTAGGGAACACGAAAATGCCGCCGAGGAACCAGATTGTGAGGAAGAAGAAAAGCTTTAAGCTCGATTGTATCAATTCAAATCCCGCAAACTGCTGGCTGAGCGAGAGCGTCGAAAGCAAGACCATCAGCAAAACGGCGGTAAGGTCCTCGATGACCAGAATCCCCATTACGACACGGGTGAATTTTTGTGTTTTCAGGCCAAGCTCATCAAATGCACGGAAAATAATGGTTGTGGATGAAATAGCGATAATACCGCCTAAGAAGAGGCTGTCTGTCTTGCTCCAACCGAGTAGCTGGCCCGTCAGGAAACCGGTTCCTAACATCATAAAGACCTCAAACAGCCCGGTAATAGCAGCCGTGTTACCGACCTTGACCAGTTTTTTGAAACTAAATTCCAAACCCAGATTGAACAGCAGGAATATCACGCCGATTTCCGCCCAGATTTCAATGGTTTTGATGTCGGTAATGGTGGGAAACAAATGGAAATTAGGACCTACAAGCAATCCGGCCAAAATGTAACCCAACACAATGGGCTGCTTCAATTTCTTGAAGATGAGGGTAATGATACCCGCCATTGTGAGTATTAAAGAAAGGTCGATGATTAGCTGTGGAACGTGAGTCATGAAGGGTGGCGTTGATGGAACAAAATTTACCTGGATCAATAAAATACAAAAAGCCTTCGACGAATCAAAGGCTTTCTGCGTTTTATCTTATCGGAAATTCTAACCCACGCTTCCTTCCAGACTGATTTCCAGTAGCTTTTGCGCTTCAACGGCAAATTCCATCGGAAGTTGGTTTAATACTTCTTTAGCATAACCATTCACGATCAACGCTACTGCTTGTTCGGTAGGAATACCGCGCTGGTTGCAATAGAAAAGAATGTCCTCACCGATTTTTGAAGTAGTCGCTTCGTGCTCTACGGTCGCTGACGGGTTGTTCACTTCGATGTAAGGGAAAGTATGCGCGCCGCATTTGTCGCCCAGCAACAGAGAGTCGCATTGCGAGAAGTTACGGGCTTTTTCCGCCTTTTTGAATACCTGAACCAATCCGCGGTAGGAATTCTGACTTTTTCCGGCCGAGATGCCTTTCGACACGATCCGGCTTTTAGTGTTTTTGCCGATATGGATCATTTTCGTTCCGGTATCCGCCTGCTGCATGTTATTGGTAACAGCCACGGAATAGAACTCACCGATCGAGTTGTCGCCTTTCAGGATTACTGAAGGGTATTTCCAGGTAATCGCCGAACCGGTTTCAACCTGTGTCCAGGAGATTTTGGAATTGGGTCCGTCGCAAAGACCGCGTTTTGTTACAAAGTTATAAATACCTCCTTTTCCGTCCTTATCGCCTGGGTACCAATTCTGTACGGTGGAGTATTTTACATTCGCATTGTCGTGGGCGAAGATTTCAACTACCGCTGCGTGCAGCTGGTTTTCATCACGCATCGGGGCTGTACAGCCTTCGAGGTAGCTAACATGGCTGTCTACGTCACCGATGATCAGCGTTCTTTCGAACTGGCCTGTCCCCGCCGCATTGATACGGAAATATGTCGAAAGCTCCATCGGGCAACGAACGCCTTTCGGGATGTATACAAAAGATCCGTCTGAGAAAACCGCTGAGTTCAATGCAGCATAGTAGTTATCCTTCGGCGGAACTACCGATCCCAGGTATTTTTTAACGAGCTCGGGATGCTCACGAATCGCCTCGCTGATCGAGCAGAAAATGATGCCCTTTTCCCGAAGTGTATCCTTGAAAGTAGTGAAAACCGATTCAGAGTCCATTACCGCGTCGACCGCGATGCCGGAAATCCTTTTCTGCTCATTCAAAGAAATCCCCAGCCTTTCGAAAGTATTACGCAATTCGGGATCGATATCATCTATGCTTTCTATCGCCTTCTTCTTCTTTGGGGCGGAGTAATATTTGATAGACTGGAATTCGATGGGCGGATAATGCACGTTCGGCCATTTAGGCTCTTCCATGGTCAACCACAAGTGGTACGCTTTCAGGCGCCATTGCAGCATCCATTCCGGTTCATTCTTTTTGGCAGAGATAAACCTGACGATATCATCATTAAGGCCCGCGGGAGCTTCATCTGCTTCAATATCAGTCACAAAGCCGTATTTGTATTCCGAACTGGTGATTTCCTCCAACAATTCTTCTTCTTTGCTCATAGTCGTAATAATGTCACACTCTGGTTGGTATTATGCTAACACAGAGAAGTGGGATTGAGTTTAATCAGAGGGTCAAAAATACGGAAAATTGTGGAGATTAGGTAGCTGGCGGTGGAAATAGGTTTTCTACCGATCAAAACAAAAGAGACCCACCGGGAATGTGGCCTGGCAGGTCTCTCTGGTAATCTGAATGGCGAAAAGCCTTATAAATAGGCTTGGGACGACAGGTAATTCTTTACATAGTCGTCAATGCCCTCTTCCAGGCTGCTGAACGGACGGGTATATCCGATGGAGCGCAACTTGCTCATATTGGCCTGCGTGAAATATTGGTATTTGTCGCGAATGTCTGCCGGGGTATCTATAAACGAGATGTCCGGTGTTTTGCCCATCGCCAGGAAAGTATTCGTTACCAGGTCCTTGAATGTCCTTGCGCGACCGCTACCCAGGTTATAGATTCCCGAATTTTTTCGGTGGTGCATGAAGAATATGCAGACATCGATCAGGTCTTTTACATAAATGAAGTCGCGCATTTGTTCACCATCCTTGAAATCCGGGTTATGAGAGCGGAAAAGCTTCATTTTATCCGTTGCCTTGATCTGATTATAAGCATGGAAAATCACCGATGCCATTCGGCCTTTATGGTATTCGTTGGGTCCGTAAACATTGAAGAATTTGAGACCAGCCCAGAAAAACGGTTTTTTCTCCTGTACCAATGCCCATTTATCGAACTCGTTTTTGGAGTCGCCGTATGGATTTAGCGGTTTCAGTTGTCCGATCGTCGACTCATTATCGTCGTACCCGTGCTCACCCAATCCGTATGTGGCCGCAGACGACGCGTATACGAGCGGGATCTGATATGCTACGCATTTCTCCCAAATGCCTTTGGAATAATTTACATTCAGTTCATCAAAAATTTCCTTGTCGAATTCTGTGGTGTCGGTTCGTGCGCCGATGTGGAAAATAAATTCGACGTCGCGGTGGTTGGCATCCAGCCATTCGAAAAGTGCATTCCTTTCTACTTTTTCCTTGATAATCTTTCCTTCGAGGTTTTCAGCCTTCTCGATTTTGGAAAAATCATCCACTGCAATAATGTTTTTGAAGCCGTCTTGATTGAGGCGGCTGATAAGCCCGCTGCCAATAAAGCCGGCTGCTCCTGTTACGATAATCATCGAGATTATTTGTTTAACGGTAAAAAGAATGCCAGATAAGAGCAGCGGAGCGCGCCGATCTACTCTTAAATTTTAAGTGTGAAATAGGATTTTTTTTAGTTATCCTCTTGTTAACAAACAAAACTACGGATACAAGGTGTAATTTTGCACCAGAATTATCAAGTGGCAGGAAGTTTTATGATTTACGTAACAAGAAAAGAGCATTTCAATGCGGCACACCGACTCTACAATCCGGCGTGGACTGACGAGAAAAACCAGGAAGTGTTTGGCCCCTGTGCCAACAACAACTGGCATGGACATAATTTTGAGCTGATTGTTACAGTAAAAGGCAAGCCCGATCCGGATACGGGGTTCGTGATCGACCTGAAAGTGCTGGGTGACGTTATGAAAGAGCAGGTCGTCGACAAGGTGGATCATAAAAACCTGAACCTCGACGTCGACTTTATGCAGGGGAAAATGGCGTCCTGCGAAATATTCGTCATGGAAATCTGGAATATCCTCGAACCGGCTATCGCGCAGGCGGCGCCCGGTGCGAAACTGCACTATATCAAGCTGATTGAGACGCCTAAGAACTTTGTAGAGTATTATGGTGAGTAAACCAATCGCCGACCGTCGGCCCCCGTACGCTGATTGCCTATGAAGTATTATCTCATCGCGGGCGAACGTTCGGGAGACCTCCATGGCTCTAATCTGATCAAAGGCATTCGGGCGAATGATCCAGATGCGGCGTTCAGGGGTTGGGGCGGCGACATGATGGAGGCGGAGGGTATGCAGCTCGTTACGCATTACAAGGATACCGCGTTTATGGGTTTCCTGGAAGTAGTGATGAACCTGCGGACGATCACCGGTTTTCTCAAAAAGTGCAAGGCCGACGTTCTCGAATACCAGCCCGATGCGCTGATACTGATCGATTACCCCGGTTTTAACCTTCGCATTGCTTCGTTTGCGAAGTCGAAAGGGCTGAAAGTATTCTACTACATTTCACCTAAGGTGTGGGCGTGGAACCAGAAGAGAGCCTGGAAGATCAAGGCCAATGTAGACCACATGTTTGTGATCTTCCCTTTCGAAGTAGATTTTTACAAAAAATACGATTACAATGTCGACTACGTTGGCAACCCGCTCATGGATGCCATCGCGGCATTCCGGCCCGATCCGGATTTTCGCCGAAGGCATCACCTCGACGATCGTCCGATCATCGCATTACTTCCCGGCAGCCGGAAACAGGAAGTCATCGGCATGCTTGATACGATGCTCACCACGCAAAAGCATTTCCCCGGCTACCAATACGTGATCGCAGGCGTAAAGAATTTGCCTTCTACGTTGTATGATCAGTATTTATCCAGCGGCAAAGCTATCATCGTCTATGAAAGCACCTATGATTTACTTTCAATTGCCGACGCTGCGCTCGTGACTTCGGGCACCGCTACATTGGAAACGGCACTCTTCAAAGTGCCGGAAGTGGTATGTTACCGCACCAGTGCTATTTCCTACGCATTAGCCAAGCGCCTGATCCGAATTCCGTTTATTTCACTGGTAAATCTGATCCTGGAAAAAGAGGCAGTCAGGGAGTTGATCCAGGACGAATTGAATGAAGAAAATCTCGTCTCTGAACTGAAACGGATCATGTCCGGCGGCGGCAAGCACGCGCAGCAAATGAGGGATTACGAGCGTTTAGGGGAGTTAGTTGGCGGAGCAGGGGCTTCTGAACGGACGGGGGCCTTGATTGTGAAGTATTTAAATTAAGCTACCAAAGCCGTTTTTGATGGCTGTGGGAAAAATATTTATCTAGTTTATCGTCGCAACTAAGCAAATCAAGATTTTCGCAAACTGCTTGCGCTACGATCATCCGATCGAATGGGTCTCTATGGTAGAACGGAAGCCTGTTCACCAATGCGGTGTGCTCGAATTTAATGGGCAGCAATTCTATGCGAAGTCTCACTAGATCGTCGCATACAGACTCATAAGGCATTGACATCGAAAGCTTTCGCAGCGACGTCTTGATTGCGATCTCCCAAAGACTTGCCACACTGATATAAACGTGATTGTCACTATTTTCAATGAGGGACCGAATTTTACTACCCACCAAAGAATTACCTTCGGTGAACCAGATAAAAGTGTGCGTGTCTATTAAATAATTCATCTACATATAATCCTTGAAGTCTTCTAACGGTTCGTCGAAGTCGGGGGCCATGATGTACTTTCCCTTGTGAAGCCCGAATTGGCGTGGCGGTAGGTTTTCCGCAGGCTTCGGCTGCTCAGCATAAAGTTGTTTTAGCGAGGAAATGTAACGGGCAGCTTCTTGTTGCCATTTTTCTGGAAGCTGCTCGATGTTGGAGATAATTGCCTGTGTGTCCATAGCCTTTTGTTTTTGTCAAATTTACCAAAAACAAAAAATGGGACAAAACGGCTCTACCGTTTGCTAATTACGTAGTCATCTACGTATATTTAAACCTAAATTAGAACACGACCCAAATGAACATCTTCGATGAGGTAGGGGCCCTTGCCATTTCAACCCGTTTACAGCGCCTGAGCGATCAGTTTAGAAAGGATGGCGTGCTCATTTATCAGCATAATGGCATAACCTTCGAGCCGAAGTGGTTTCCGATTATTTATGCGCTGCACGTAAAGGGAGCGCTTGGGATCATGGAGCTTTCAGAGGAAATCGGTTATGCGCATCCTTCGACGATTAGTCTGTTGAAAGAACTCGAAAACGAGGGATTGATAGAGTCATCTAAAGATGAACGTGATACACGGAAGCGGACGGTGCGACTTTCTGAAAAGGCGAAAGTACTCGTAGAGCAAATGCAGCCCGTTTGGGAGAAGATCCGGAAAACCGCGGAAGACATCATCGATAATGCCAATAACCTTCTGCACGCCATGAACGAAGCCGAATATCAATTGAAAAAAGAAGGATTTTTTGAACGTTATAAACGAATGGAACAACAGGAAACCACTGCGGCAGTGCGCATTGTAGATTATCGACCGGAGTATGCGCAGGCTTTTTACGATCTGAACTACGCCTGGATATCTGATACTTACGAGGTAGAGCCGGAGGATGAGAAGACACTTTCCGATCCCGAAACTTACTACCTCAAAGATGGCGGCGCGATCCTCATCGCTTTATATGGCGATGAACCGGTCGGTACCTGTGCATTGAAGCGGAACGGTGACACGGTTGAAATGAGCAAAATGACCGTTTCAAAAAGCATGCGGGGCAAAAAGCTTGGAGAATTGCTCGGTAATGCGGTCTTGGGAAAGGCGAGGGAGTTGGGTGCGAAGAAAGTGATCCTCTATTCCAACCGAAAAGGTTCGGCGGCAGGCATTAACCTTTATAAAAAGCTGGGATTCGTCGAAGTGCCGCTTACAGGCCACAATTTCAAACGGGCCGATATTAAGATGGAGTTGGAACTGGTTTGAATCAACTGAATATCTGTTTCAGATCAATTTCCAGTTCAGGGAAAATGGTCGATTTCAACACGTTGACCGCAGGTGGGAGGCCAATGTATTTGCCATGGTCGGCCAGCACGTAAACTAAAACTGCATTCTGCGACGGTTCTACGAGCCAATATTCGCGGACGCCCGATTCCTGGTACAGCTCGAATTTATTAGACATTTCAACCTTAGAATTCCCTGGTGAGAGGATTTCCACAATCAAATCCGGCGCTCCCAGGCAGCCGCGATCGTCGAGCTTGGATTCGTCACAAATGATACATAAGTCTGGCTGAACGACCGTGTATATCTTCTGATCGGTTACACTTTGGCCCTTTTTAGGTAAACGAACGTCAAATGGAGCAAAGAAGACCTGACAATAGTGATTTTTGAAAAGCGCCCGTATTTCAACGTACAAGTTTCCCGAAATTTTTTGATGCCGCGTACTCGGCGCAGGCGACATTTCAAAAATTTTCCCTTTAATCAACTCCACACGCTCCTGGAATTGCCAAAGCAAGTAATCGGCATAAGTATAAGTGCCGTTCAGGTCGAGTTGGGTGATGTCGGTTACGATTCCGGTCATAGTATGTTGTTTTGAGTAAAAATACCCAAAATCTTTGCGGAAGTCAATGACAAATTACCCGGGGCCAATTATGGGTTATCAAGTCTTCCGTTTCTTCTTCCGTGCGGAAGGAAATAGTACATTATTCAGTATCAGCCGGTAACCGGGGGAATTGGGGTATAGATTGAGGTCGGTAGGCATACGGCGACCGCCGCCGCCGCGGCCTTCGGGGTCGTGACCACCGTAGAAGGTCCATTGGCCGCGTCCGAGCTCGCCGTAAATGTAACGATCGGATGTGCTGCTGGTGCCCATGACGAGCGAACTGGGTTTAACGGTGTATTTGGAGAATGCAGTAGTTTGCCCAAAAAACTCGCGGATCAAATGCTCATGGTTCTGTACGAGCATGGCAGGTATCACGTCCCATTTGGCCGAAAAATCGAAAAGGGAGAAATAAGCGTCGTTTTCACCCCAACCGCGGTAACGGCCTGCGGCGGAGTTGATATCCGAGAAATTCATCCCGTCGTATTCGTCGAGTTGCAGCTTGAAATTGTAAAAGGCAAATGTTTTGTCGAAATCCAGCTTGGATTGGGCATCGGGATCGATGCCGTCGCCGTCGAGGTTATCAACAATGTCGACGCCTTCCGCCGCCAGGGCAATATCGAACGTTTCTGCTCCGGAGCACATGGCAAACAGGAAACCACCACCCGCGCAGAACTCTTTAATGGCTTTGGCGACAGCCAGTTTCATTTTAGGTACTTTCGAAAAACCATATCGATTGGCAATTGCTTCCTGTGCTTTGATATCGGCCTCGCTGGTACGGCGCAGGTTTTTGCCAAACTGCCCGGTGAAATCTTCATGATGTAAATGCAGCCAGTCGTATTTCGGAAGGTCTCCGCGGAGGATTTCTTCGTCGTAAATGACTTCAAAAGGGATTTCGGCGTATTTCAGAACGAGCAATACCGCGTCGGTGTTTTCAAATTCGGCCGGGCTGATTTTAATAGGTGAATAAACCGCGATCTTCGCCGCTTTGAACAGTTTCACAACATCCATATTCACATTCGGATTGCTGATATCGTTCACGATCTGGGCACTCGCCGCTTCCGACAGTACTTCGTAGGAAACCGCCCTCAGTTTGCATTCATTTTCAATGGATTTACTGTATTGAACCTTAAAACTGCCACCGCGGTAATTGAGCAGCCAGTCCACTTCAATATCCCCTTTCAGCAGAATGTAGGCCAGTCCGTACGCCTTCAAATGATTGGTTTGCGTATTGTCCATCGGGATCAGTATCTGGTTTGCGAGGCAGACTTGCGACAGGAAAACCAGCATGAGCGGTAGAATCTTTCTAGGCATAGTAAGAAACGTTTGAAGTCCGAAGCTGCATCGTCAGGGGAGGTAAATCAAATTTAACGAATAATCGGTATTTTAGGTAGCTGGTAATGAGGTTTTTGTGGAGCCGCTGCCTATTTTTGGAATATACCTCTACTCACCAGCAAAATCATGACCGAAACACAAATCCTCAACTACGCACTTAATCAATTTGCGGGAATCGATGCCGAAGCGTTTGAACTGTCGGCCCCTTACTGGCAAAGAAAGACCTACGGCAAAGGAGAGTTTTATAATGAATACAAGAATGTCTGCAAATACCTGGGTTTCATCCTCGATGGCGTGTTCCGGACTTACTATATTGATGATGAATCCGCGGATGAAAAGAATGTCTTTTTTTTCTCAAAAAACCAGGTGGTGGTAGCGTACAAAAGTTTTGTAACCCAGACGCCATGTAGCTACTACACCGAATCGATGACGGAATCGACGATTTTATATATCCATATCAACCACCTAACCGAATTGTATGGTAAATCGCACCACTGGGAGCGTTTTGGGCGGCTGGTAGCGGAAACTGCATTTAACCTGGCCATGAACCGCGCCGAGGAGTTCATGTTCCGTACCCCCGAGCAGCGCTATCTCGAACTGATCCAGAACCATCCCGACATTTTTAACAATGTCCCCTTGTACCATATTGCCTCATATCTGGGCATTCAGGCGCCTTCGCTGAGCAGAATAAGAAAAAGAATGGTGGGTAAATGACGATCTTAACCTGGGTTAAGAATATAGTCGGCCAACGTGCTGAATTTTGTCATGTTCAAAGAGGAACACGAAAACAAAATCAACTTTTAACCGATAGAAATCATGAAAGCCAATAACACCAAAACCGTCGTATTTGTAACAGGTGCATTTGTAAGCCACAATGGCTGGGACCAATGGAAAACTTATTTTGAAAATCAGGGCTACACCACTTACGCACCAGCCTGGCCTTACAAAGATGCTCCCGCCGCTGAACTCAGGGACAGACAACCCAACGACACCGACCTGGCCGGTTTGACATTTAAAGAGCTGGTCGACCATTATGCCAATTTTGTAAAATCATTACCCGAAAAACCGATCATCATCGGTCACTCACTCGGTGGGTTGATTACACAAATTCTGATTAACCGCGACCTGGGTGTGGCCGGTATCGCCATTCACCCCGTACCACCACAAGGCGTTATCCCTTATGAATTTTCCTTCCTGAAAGCAGGTTACAAAGTATTCGGATTATTTACTTCCCTGAAAAAAACTTACCTGATGTCGCTCGCCGACTGGCAATACGCCTTCACCAATGGCATGACGCTCGAAGAACAGATGAAAACCTGGGAAGAAAACGTAATTCCCGAATCTAAAACCGTAGCGCGTGGCGGTATTACTTCCGCTGCAAGGGTGGATTTCAAAAAAGCACATGCTCCGTTGCTGATCACTTCCGGGGAGTTCGACAATATCATCCCTGCTTCGCTGAATCTTCGCAATTTCAAAGCCTACAAAAACAATGGCTCGGTAGTGGATTACAAAGAATTTCCTGGTCGTAACCACTACGTACTTGGCCAGCCTACCTGGAAAGAGGATGCCGATTACATCCTCGATTGGATCAGCAAACATTAAGAAAAGCGGATCACATGCCTGAAAGGCGTGAAACCCGTTAGAAAAACCGTAGGTGCTTCCATTGCCGGCAAGGCTCCCCGTAATGCAATGTTCTTATGCAGCGCAAGCCCCGGACCAAATGAAATGGTATCACCGTCGAGTTCATAGGAGCCGGTTGCCTCTTTCAGCAGCCACGCATCTTTGGTGTTTTCAATTTTGGAAACACCATTGAGCGTTCCGCCCGGTCTGAAAATCAGTTCCAATGCAGCCGGTACCCGCTCGGTACCATTCGTTATCACCTCGATTTCCATCCCACCAGAGGTTTCCCGGACAGTGATCTTCGTTTCCAGGATTTGCACCTCGCTTTGCGGACGGAAATTCCGGGGCATTTTCTCCCAATCGCCGTCCGGTGCAATGGATTCCTTCGGGTAAGGTTGAAAGTAAGGCCCGTCGAGCTTCTGCATAAGCACCCATTCCTTGCCGTTTTCAAGGATTTTCTCCGATTGAAACTGGCCCTTGCCGAAAAAAGAAGAAGCGAATCGCACACCTTGCAGCACTGCATTTCCTTTCATGAATGTAAACCAGACCGGATTATTGGCGATCAGCGTGCTGTCCCAACGGTCGCGACGTATGCGCACAAGGCCGGAATTCGGGAAGGTTTTTACATAATTGACCGGCACCGGTTTCTCGGCCGGTAATTCCACCCAAAGCGAAGGATCGGTCAGAAAGTAATCCAGGAAACCGACCGTTTTCGCACTGGCGGTCTTCTTAATTAGCCGGCACATCGCCGCGTACTGTCCGTTCCCGTCCTTGATCGCGAAGTAGCGATAGGGATAGTAGTAGTTTTCAAGCGTACCCACGATGGCTTTGTCCTGCCTTCCCGAGGCATCGGTGACGATCTCGGCATTAGGATGTACGTAATACATTGTCATGTCGAGGTTTTTGCGGACGGCATCAAAAAGCTCCGGTTTTTTAAGGCCTTTGCCGACAGTGATGAGCAGGCGGTCGGTGAGGGAGGAGTAAATAAATGTACTCTTCTCATTATACTGTCCGTCGCGGTCGATATCGATGTGCTCGGCCAGCCATTGTTCCGCTCTCGCAACATATTTGGGATTGGGCCAGAGCTCGTTGAGTTTGGTTAATGCAGCCGATACCACCCATCGGTGGTTAGGCGTGTGGATACCTCCCACGCTCAGCGCGTCGCCCCCGCGCAGGAGGAAGGTTTTGAGATTAGGCAGCATTCGATCGGCGCCGTCGGTGCCCGATTGTTCGATGAGTTTATAAGCCATCGCCAGTCGCTTCACGAGAAAACCGGTGTCGGGCGTCGAATGGAAATTGGTGGAAAGAAGATCGATCGTACCATCGCTATGCTGGATCTTGATCAGATACAAAGCAGCCAGGTTCATATCCGCGAGCAATTCTTTCGACCGGTAGAATTTGGAAGCAGGGGAGAATAAACCGTTGGCGCCATATTGGATCAACGCGGAGGTACTGTGCGGGTTAAGCAGGTCGAAACCATCGCGCAGGCCCCCGAGGTCCGGGCTTTGGGGATCTTTCACCTGGTAAGTAAGCAGGGATTCGATGCTTTTGTCGGCCTGTTTCACCAGCGCCCGGAGCCACTCGGGCATAGTATCCGCTTGAATGCGGGCTTCTGCGCGACGTGGCACGATGCCTCCCGCCGCGGGTATTACGGGCAATGCGCAAAATGCCAGCGCACTGTTTGTTACGAATTGTCTTCTGTCCATGAAAGTCGGGTTAGGGATTTCCGCAGAAAAGGCTTAAAACACGACAGGTTACTTGCGATTCATGTTCATGTGGAAGGATAAATGATGGTCCGTTTGCAAAGTAGATTGCTTTCCGGCTGCCGATTTTTGGTATATTTAATATAAAAATGAAATGGGCGTTGCAACGGTTACAATCGAAGGGTTGTCACTATTTGATGACAAGATATTCTATTAGCTTTGTCCGATTTCTTTGAAAAACGCTTTTTGGAACTACCTGTTGGATATAGGGTGCTGAATGAAAACAACTGTACTTCGCAATTTAAGTCTGGGTTATTTGCTGCTTCCGAACCTGATTTTTTCAATCAGCTGGTTCAGGATGCCTATTTCGATTTGTCTGGTGGTGGGGCTCGTATTCATGTACGTGATCAGCTATCAGCGCCAAAAGACATTGAAAACCGACCTGGCAACCCGTCATATGGTCGAGATCGGATTCGTTTCGCTCGCGATCATCGCTTTTTCGGGGATAGGGGGCTTCTGCTTCCAGGCGTTTGATTTCTGGGCCCATAATTCGAAATACTATACCCTTTATAATCAGTCGTGGCCCGTCACTTTCAAGGAGAATGGCCGCTATGCCTGCCATTACTTCGGCTTTTTCCTCGTTCCCGCTTTGATTTCGAAAGGTTTGGGAGAGCTTTCGGGCATTGCCTTATACCTGTGGGCGTCGGTCGGGCTTTTTATTGGTATTTGCTGGATCTTTATTTTTACGAGAAAAAGTTACCTTTCGCTGGTGTTTTTTCTATCTCTGGGCGGAATCGGGCATGTTACAAAAGTACTTTTCCTGCGCGCAATCGGTCTCAATTACCACGTTCCGCCATTTTTTACCGAGATATGGCCGGTTCTTTACCAGACTCAGTGGGCGCCCAATCAGCTCATTCCGATCATCATTGTCTCGTGCATTCTCTTCAATGATTATGTATATGTCAAAAAGCCTGAAAAGAGCTTTTTAGCCGTTATTTCGATATTTATCTGGGGGATCTTCCCTTCGATTGTATTCGTGATCATTTTCGGGATGCTGATCATCCTTCGCTACTACAAAGAGCCCCGGTATTTTCTCCAGCCCCGGACTATGCTTGATCTCTTCCTGCCTGGTTTGCTCTTTATACCTACCTTCTTTTTCTTTTTACAGGGAAAAAACTCCGTAGTCTCCGGCTTTATCTGGCAGTTTAATCCGCTGAATGAGATCGCATTCCATTACTTCTTCGGCGTCGTGATCGATCTCGCGGTACTTTATGGCATTGTGCTGATATTGAAGCTGCATAAAAGTGAATATGCCCATGTCATTCACAGCCTTTTCCTGCTACTGATCGCGATATCGCTCTTCCGGATGGGTAAATGGAACGACTGGTTCCTGCGCGGAAGCACGCCCGTACTCACGCTGCTGTCGCTATTCATATTGCACCGTTTTGCGGAATGGGTACAGGAGCACCCCGGCTGGTACAAAATGCGCGTCGCTTACCCGATTTTCATTTTCCTTGTTCTAGGCTTGGTGGTCCCATTATCCCATATCAAGCGTGCGCTTACGGAAAATGTTGTGATGCACTCGCTGTTTCCTGATAAGGTAAAATTCAAACCCTATCCGTATAACCAATACGAAGATTTCTACCAGCTGGGTAAAGCGGTTTATTCGGAACAGGAAGCCAATCAGTTTCTTGGCCAGAAAGGTTCTTTTTACGAGATGTATCTGGCACGTTAGGAGGCGTCAGGACCGCACGCTCTTCAAAAAACCTGGCGCCACGCGATGCCGTCCCACCTGCTCGTACGCATAGGCGATGCGAATGAGCTCGGGTTCCTGGTATGCCCTCGCTAGGAATGAAATGCCGACCGGCAGTCCGTTGAGCATACCCATTGGTAACGTAATGGACGGGAAGCCTGACAAAGCCGCCGGGCCGTAGGAGCCGTAGCCGGTCCAGAAATCACCATTGACAACGTCGATACACCATGCCGCACCTGTGGATGGACCACATAATGCATCGAGCCGGTGTTTGTCGAAGAGGCTGTTCAAAGCATCTGCCACGCCATTAATTTTTTCCAGGGCCTCTTTGTATTCTTTGGTGTTCAAATCGCCTTTCGCCTGCGACAGTTCAAAAAGCTCCTGCCCAAAATGCGGCATTACCTTCGCCTTGTTTGCATTGTTGAAAGCGATAAGGCTTTCCAGCGATTTGATCTTCGCATTAGAGGCGGATAAATAGCGGTTAATACCATCTTTGAACTCATATTGCAGCACCATCGACTCCGCTCCCGGTAGCTGCTGTACCTTCATATACTCCACTTCCACAATTTCGGCACCGGCCGCTTTCATTTGTTCGAGGGCCCTTGCGAGTAACGAATCTATTCCCTCGTGCTTTTTAAGCATCGTTTTTTCTACGCCAATGCGCTTTCCTTTTAGTCCCCCGGCATCCAGGAACGTGGTATAATCGGCGGGGAGTGGCTGCGGGGCCTTATGCTGGGTTGGATCAGCGGGATCCTGGCCGGCCATAGCGCTCAGCAATGCGGCCGCATCGGCCACGGTCCGTCCGAATGGGCCCGCTGTGTCCTGGGTTTTCGAAATGGGTATCACGCCGCTCCGGCTCACCAACCCGACGGTCGGTTTAATGCCGACGACTCCGTTCATCGATGCAGGGCAGGCGATCGAGCCGTTTGTCTCCGTGCCGACCGCGACGGCACAAAGATTGGCTGCGACCGCAACCGCCGAGCCGGAACTCGATCCGCACGGGGACCGGTCGAGCACGTAAGGATTTCTGGTCTGCCCGCCCCGGCTGCTCCATCCGCTCGACGACCGTGTCGATCTGAAATTGGCCCATTCGCTGAGATTGGTTTTGCCAAGAATCACCGCTCCGGCCTCCCTCAGTCGGGCTACGAGAAATGCGTCTTTCGAAGCCACATTGTCAAGCAGTGCCAACGAGCCGGCGGTTGTTTTCATGTGGTCGGCCGTATCGATGTTGTCCTTGATGAGGACCGGTATACCGTGCAGTGGGCCCCGGATTCTGCCCGATTTACGTTCCTTGTCAAGCAAAGCCGCAATGCGGAGTGCATCCGGATTGATTTCGATCACCGATGCCAGCTTTGGTCCGGCCTGATCGGTACGGGCAATTTCACCGAGGTAGTATCGTGTCAATGCCAAAGAGGTCAATCGGCCGGACTGCATGCGTTTTTGCATTTCGGCTACGGTCATTTCCGCATATTCTCCAGGAGCAGTAGCGCGGCCTGGCTGCCAGGCAAAAGCGGGCATCAAGGCAAATAGCCCCGCTGCCGGGCCGAGCCGGATAAAACTTCTTCTTTTCATGAGCGTAAATGGACAGGTTGTGTTCACCTGCAATATAGGAACTCCTGTTTTAACGACGTGGCGGTGTCCCCATGAGTATTTTCCAGATCCAGATGACCAGAAGGAAGGGCGATAAAATGATGCCGGTAAGCAGCGCGGCAGTGCCGAGGATAGCAGCAAAAAAAATTCTAAAAAAAGCCTCAAAAAAATTACTCATGAATCGGGAAGGGCAAGTCTTTGTAAAATTAATTTCACGGTTGGTTACATATAGTGGAAAATGATTCCTGGCTTTGTAGAACCCGTGCTACTAATCCTCTCCGGACTGTCATAAAAGCTCTATAAATCATTAAATTATATCCTAAAATAGCTATATTTTATTGAATTGGCACGGTTATTTTTTTAACTTTGACTATAATTTTTAGCACAAATAATTGCAATAGCATGAACTTCTTATCAAACGTAATTGGGTATTCCGGGAAGTTATTTTTTGCAACTATTATGTTTTTCGCGATGATTATTTCGACTGTTGTTTCCCTGCCATTCATCGGAGCGGGACTGATTAAAGATGCAATAAATGCACATCATCAACCTGAGGAAAGCAATTGGATTGACGAGTATAGCGAATACTGATATATAAGTACCGGAAGCGAAAGGGGGTATGGACGGGAGGTTCATACCCCCTTTCGTCGTTACAGGCCAACCGGAATTATCACCGGGATGCGGTCGTCTAATTGCACGAAATGAAGTAATTTGCCGAGCGATTACCTGTGACTATCTACAATGCATTCATTTTCAAAATTTTATAATTCTTTCTTTCTGGCGTGCCTGGCCACTTTTGCATTCCCGCTCCACGCACAGCAAATGCGTTACACTTTTGAAAAGGGCTTGATGGGATCGCCTTTCAAGCTTGTTTTTTATGCACCCAATGATTCGATCGCGAACGTCGCGGCCGGTAATGCATTTAAAAGAGTGGAAGAACTGAACGAGATCATGAGCGATTACCGCGATGGCAGTGAGATTAACAGGCTGTCGGCGTCGTCGGGAAGCGGAAAATGGGTGCCGGTAAGCAAAGACCTCTTCGATATACTGGCGGTTTCGCAGGGTATCAGCGCCAAAACAGGCGGCGTTTTCGACGCGACGCTCGGGCCCGTGGTGCAAATGTGGCGTCACGCGACGCGCAAGGGTATATTCCCGTCTGAGGAGGAAATACGTGATGCGCTGGGACGTACGGGGTACTTAAAACTGAAAATGGACGCGAACTCGCGGAGCATTATGCTGACGCAAAAGGGCATGAGACTCGATATCGGCGGCCTTGGAAAGGGCTACGCTGCCGAGGAAGCCATCAAGGAGCTCAAAAAGCTGGGCATAACTTCGGCCATGATGGACGCGGGCGGGAAAATTGTCCTGACCAATCCCCCTCCCGGTACCAAAGGTTGGAATATCAATGTTTCCAACGGCAGCGATTCGCTGAAAGCCATGCAACTGTCCAATGTGGCGCTCGCCACCTCCGGCCCTACGTACCGCTTTATGGAATACAAGGGAGTCCGCTACTCGCATATTGTCGATCCTAAAACGGGTATCGGCCTGTTATTCCATGTCCGCACGACGGTCATTTCCCCAGATGGCACCGTGGCCGACGCACTGGCAACGGCATTCAGTGTGGCCGGAATCAAAAAGAGCAAAAAATACCTCAAACATTTCAGGGGCAGTAGGGTATGGCTCGTCGAAAAGCAGGGCGACCGTATTGCCGAATGGAATATGCTCAACTAGGGCTACCCGCACGGGATAGCTGGTTTGTTTTTTGCAGATCATGCAGAAAACGAACTGACACCCTATGGAAACCATTACCCAACTGTTCGGAGAAGGTGAAAACCAGACCGTTCTCCAGATGTCCCTCCGGGCGGTGGTGATTTTTATCATCACGCTCATCCTTCTTCGCATCGCCGGAAGGCGCTCTTTCGGCATGAAATCCCCTTTCGACAACATCATTGTAATCCTGCTTGGCGCGATACTCAGCCGGGCATTGGTGGGCGCTTCTGAATTTTTGCCTACCGTCGCATCCGCTACGGTGATCGCCGTATTGCACCGTCTTGGGGCCTGGGTTGGGACTTTAAACTTTCGCTTCGGAGTTTTGATCAAAGGACAGAAGATCGTGCTTTTTGATCAGGGAAAGCTAGATTATGAGAATATGCGCCGTGCACTAATCAGTGAATCAGATCTTTATGCCAGCTTGCGTAATACGATGAATGTTGAAACCTTCGATAGCATTGAGCGTGCATACATGGAGAATAACGGGCAGATCAGTTTCGTACGGAAGGGAAAAGAATAGGACAAAATTGACAAATACTAGTTTCAAATATATATTTTAAATGATTGTTTAAATTTATCATTTAAAACATTTGGCGTTTTGATTTCTATTGCACAACTTTGAACCGTTGATTCAATAAGCAGCTGCGATCATTAACAAAACCTAATCGACAAGTATCGTGAAGTGCGTTACAGAAAAAAGTGAAGACAAGATAAGGGAGGCGGCAAAACGGGTTTTTCTGAAAAAAGGTTTTGACGGCACTACCTCGCGTGACATTGCGAAGGAGGCTGACATGAATATTGCGTTGACGAACTATTATTTCAGAAGCAAGGAAAAACTGTTTCTTGAAATTTTTAAAGACGTGCTGGAAGACTACTTTCAGAACATGCTCACGATCCTGAACAAGGACATTGATATAAAAGCCAAAATCTCGGAGATCATCGACAATGACTTCGAAATGATGAAAAAGGAACCTGATCTGATCATTTTCATCATGAACGAAATCCATAAAGCGCCGCAGAGGCTTTTTCCGGACATGTCGATTTTCAGGCAAGTGCGGGAGACATACCTAAAAAAGCAGTTGGAGGAAGGTGCGGCGAACGGGACATTGCGGCCCATGCAGCTCGAGAATATCCTTCCGCTGATCAAATGCGGCGTCGAATTCATTTTCATGGGAAAGGAAATCCATAAGGAGCTTTTTATGATGAACGATGAGGATTTCGCTAAATACGCGGAAGAACAAAAGGAGCACATTAAGGCAATGGTGTGCAACTATCTCGTGATCGGATAGCCATTTTTTTTGCCGCTTCATTAAACAAACATTTAAAATAAACATTTGTTCTAGCCATGAAACACCTGTTCCATGTCACGGGGATGCTGTGCCTGATGCTTTTTCAGCGGACGCAGGCGCAGCAGTACGACCTCAACCAATTATTGGACCTGGCCATGAAAAACGATTTCAGCGTTCAGGCCGCGCGGCTCGATGAAGCCAAAACGAGTGCGAAGATCGACGAGGTACGATCGGCGCTGTTACCCAGCCTGAACGTGTCCGGAGATTATAAGAGGTATTTCAAGATTCCGGGGCAAGTCGTGCCTGCAAGCGCCTTCGGTGGGCCGGAAGGGGAGTTTAGTACGCTCGCATTCGGGCTACCTTATAACCTTTCGACTACCGCACAAGTGACTCAGGCACTGTATAATCCGTCGGTGAAATATGCATTGAAAGCTGCCAACCTGAACCGTGAACTGACGTCTCTTAGTACCACGAAGACGAAAGAAGATGTGGCCTACAACGTGACGGACGCTTATTACAACCTGGTCACCGTGGCCCAGCAAATGGCCTTTCTGGACAGCAACCTTATATCGCTGGACAGACTTTACAGGGTTTCTGATTTGCTCTATCAAAACAAACTCGGCCAGCGTGTGGATGTGGACAGGATATTAATCAACAAAACGGCCACGGAAACCCAGCAGGCGACACTGAAAGACAATTACAATCAGCTGGTTAACCTTTTGAAATACTACACGGGAATTCCACAAAGCGATTCTATACGTATAATAGTTAACGTTCGGGATGTAGCCTTGCCGGTTTACGCAGATTGGGACAAAACGAGGCGCACCGACGTGGCCCTTCTTCAAAAGCAAAAGGACCTTAACGAGTTGCAGGACAAGAATATACGC
The DNA here is from genome assembly GCF_038440355.1 of Dyadobacter sp. OTU695. Taxonomy (NCBI): domain Bacteria; kingdom Pseudomonadati; phylum Bacteroidota; class Cytophagia; order Cytophagales; family Spirosomataceae; genus Dyadobacter; species Dyadobacter sp. OTU695. Next base: position 613,771 of record NZ_JASATN010000001.1, read on the forward strand.
TCCGGGCTGATTCCGACGGTGAATGCCTATGGTGTAGCGAACATGGCGTTCTATGCTCAGGGAGGCGAAAACTCGACTTTCCAGGACGTGCCTGGTTACTGGGCCGGTTTACAGCTCAACTGGAATGTATTCGACGGTCTGGCAAGACGGGCGAAACGCAGCCAGAACCAGATAGACAGGGAAAAGCTCGATGTTCAGCTGAGGCAAGTACGCGAGGCTATTCAAATGGAGGAAAACAACGCACGGAACAAGTTCGGTGTGGAGCAAAAGAATATCGATGCGAAGAAAGGGCAGGTGGCACTTGCGGAGAAGGTTTACAAACAGATCCAACTTCAGTTCAAGGAAGGAACCGTGTCGCTCACCGACGTGATTCAGGCCGAAAACAGCCTGCTCGATGCCCAGAGCAACTACCTGACCTCGCTCGTGCAAATCCTGAAAGCCGAGCTGGAATGGAAAAAAGCCACCGGCCAGCTGGTTCAGAAATAACATTATACTTCATCAACGACACGGTATTCATTAACAACTAAAGATTAATGATTGAATGATTGAATGAATTTGCTATTCTTCTTACTTGACTTGCCTGATCGAATTCTATTCAATCATCGCTCATTCAAAATTGATCATTCAATCATTCAGTCATTCAATCATTCAAAATTGAACATTCAATCATTCAACATTCTACAATGAAACGTCTATTCATCTTCCTGGGAATTATTGCCGTGCTGGGGCTTACGGCAGCTAAGTTGCTGAGCAACAAGGAAAAAACAGAGCAGAAAGTATATGTCCCCGATCCTGATCCAAAGGTGGGGGTGAAAGTAGCGGTTGCGGAGTTACGCGATCTTTCGCAGGAATCTGGTTTTCTGGGGTCGTTTAACCCAAATCGAAAAACTGAGATCCGTCCGCAGGCTGGCGGCGAAATTGTGAAACTGAATATCGAGGTTGGTCAGCACGTGGCAGCCGGGCAATTGATCGCGAAAATCGACGACGAGCAGCTGCATTACCAGGTCGAGGCTTTGCAGGTGACATTGGAAGGCTACCAAAATGACTTGAAGCGTTATGAGGCACTCGTAAAAGGAGATGCGACTCCGGCAGTGAATGTGGAAAGGACGCAGCTGAGCATCAGAAGCACCGAAGCGCAGATCAAACAGCTGAAAAAGCAGATTAAGAATACCAGCATTATCGCACCTTTCAGCGGTATTATCACTGCCAAAATGGTGGAAAAAGGTTCGGTAGTAAGTCAGGGAACACCTATTGCCGAGATTACGGATATTTCCTCGCTTAAACTGGTGGTAAATATTCCGGAAAAATCGGTGAATGAATTCAGGACCGGAAAAAGCATCCCCGTGCATACGGATGTGTACCCGCACGCGAACTTCAATGGCCGGGTGACGATGGTTGCCGCGCAAGGTGACGAAGCGCATAACTATCCGGTAGAGATCACCGTAGCGAATTCATCGGTAAATCCTTTGAAAGCGGGCATGTATGGCTCGATAGCAAGCGCGTCACGCGTGAAGGGCGAGGCGTTGGCCGTACCGCGGCAGGCCATTATGGGCTCCGCAAAGCAGCCGCAACTGTATGTGATCGAAAATGGCAAGGCTGCATTGCGCGATGTGTCCGTAGGCGCGACGACGAACGAGTACTATGAAATTACCAAAGGTCTGAAAGCTGGCGACCGTGTTGTGACCAGCGGGCAGATTAACCTGCAAAACGGAACATCGGTTGTCGCTCAATAGTAACACTTCATCAATAAGCTCATGAAATTCATTGAAACCATATTGAAGCGCCCGTCGATGATCATCGTGCTTTTCGCGATCCTGTTCATTGGCGGTCTGGCTTCCTACAATCAGCTTAGCTATGTGCTGCTGCCGGAATTTTCCGTTCCGACCATCACCATAACCACATTATATCCAGGCGCGGCGCCGACGGAGGTAGAGGCCGAGGTCAGCAAGAAGATAGAGGATGCGGTGTCCGGCCTGGATAATATTGAAGATGTTACTTCCAAATCGATGGAGAGTGCATCGCTTGTGATCGTGCAGTTTAAGGCTGGTACAGACATCGATAAGGCATTGGAAGACGCCCAACGCGATGTGAATAACATGCTCAGCGACTTGCCCGATGACGCAGAGACACCGTCATTATCCAAAATCTCGCCGAGCGACCAGCCTATCATGCAGCTGCTGGCGACATCGAGCTTGCCCAACGAAGTCTTTTATCAACAGGTAGAAGACAAATACCTGCCGATGTTGCAGCAGATCGAAGGGGTGGCCGAAATTACTATGACCGGGGGAGACCAGCGCGAGATCCGCATTAATGTGAATAACGATAAACTGCGTTTTTACGGATTGTCTCTTTTACAGGTAACGCAGGCCATTAACCAGGCGAACCTGGACTTCCCGACCGGAAAGGTGAAGAGCACGTCGGAGAATATGACATTGCGCCTGGCGGGTAAATTTGCCTCGCTCGATGATATTCGCAGCCTCGTAATCACTTCGCCTGTGAGCGGCAGCCCGATCCGCGTTGGTGATGTGGCCGAGATCACCGACGGCCTTACCGACGCAGAAAGCATCAGCCGCTACAACGGCGTGAATGGTATTGGTTTGTTTATCAAGAAGCAGTCCGATGCGAATGCGGTCGAGATCAGCAAGTCGGTGCAGGCGAAACTGGCATCCATTGAAAAAGCTAATGCGAAGGATAATATCAAATTTGCGATCGCTTACGACAGTTCGATATTTACGCTGGAGTCTGTCGAGGCCGTGACGCACGATTTGGTTATCGCCGTGATCCTGGTGGCAGTGGTAATGCTGCTGTTCCTGCACAGTTTCCGGAATGCATTCATTGTCATGGTTTCCGTGCCGGCGTCACTTATTTCCGCATTCCTTTTTATGTACGTCATGGGCTATTCGCTCAACCTGATGACGCTCCTGGCGCTCTCGCTGGTAATCGGTATCCTGGTCGACGACTCCATTGTGATCCTGGAAAACATCCAGCGCCACCTGGAAATGGGTAAAAACCGCTGGGACGCGACAGTGGAAGGTGTGACTGAAATCGGCTTTGCCGCATTGGCTATTACGCTCGTGATTGTGGTCGTTTTTGTGCCGATTACTTTCGTTAATTCGGTGATTGCAGACCTTTTGAGACAGTTTTCACTGACAGTTGCATTCGCGACAATGGTTAGTTTGCTGGTAAGTTTCACATTAACTCCGTGGATGACGTCCAAAATGGCGAAGGTCGAACGTCTTAACCCAAAAAATCCGGCGCAGGCATTTCTGATCTGGTTTGAAAAAGGTTTGACGGCGATAACAAAATGGTACCACGGTAGTCTGGAATGGGTACTGGGGCACAAACTGGCTTTCTCGGGCATATTGGTGGCGATCGTGGTCATGACGGGCTGGGTAATGGGCCTGGGCATTATCGGTTCGGAATTCGTGGCGGAAGGTGATCAGGGTAAATTCCTGCTCACGATGAAGCTCGATAAAAGTGCCTCATTGCAACAGAACAACCTGACGGCGCGCAGCATTGAAGACTATCTGCGCAAAAAGCCGGAAGTAAAAACGATTTTCGCGAATGTAGGTGGCGCTAGCACCGGCCTGAACAGCTCGGGCAGGGGCGAAACCAACCGCACAGAGCTCACAGTGGAGCTTATACCTGTGAAGGAACGCAAGAATGCCCAGCCGACAGAGGATTATATGCTGTCCGTTCGGAAAGAACTGGAACGGAAATTCGCAGGAGTCGAATTCAACTCGGCCGCCATTGGGATGGTGAATTCAGGGACGGCACCTATTGAAGTTTTCCTAAGCGGCGAAGACCTGGACAAAATCCTGACAGCCGCCAACGACCTGGCCAACCGCTTGCGGAAAACGCCTGGTGCTAACGATGTGAACGTGTCGGTAGAAGCGGGTAACCCGGAGGTACGCGTGGATATCGACCGCGAAAAGATGGCGAAACTGGGGCTGGACATCCAGACCGTGGGCGCTACGATGCAGAATGCATTCGCCGGTAATGACGATTCCAAATTCCGTGACGGAGGTGAGGATTACGATATCCGCATTATGCTCGACGCATTCGACCGCAAAAACCCGGAAGATGTGAAGGCGATCACATTTTATAGTCCGGTTGCTAAGCAATCCGTGCAACTTGCACAGTTTGCAGATGTGACGCTGAGTACTGGCCCAAGTATTGTTGAGCGAAAAAATCGTCGCTCATCCGTTACAGTAACCGCCAATACATTAGGGATTGGATCGGGAACGCTGGTGAGTAATATTCAGGCCGGTTTAAAGGAAAATCCGCTCCCGGACGACATTATACTTACCTGGGGCGGTGACGCGAAGAACCAGAGCGAAGGTTTCGGTTCACTTGGGCTGGCCATGCTGGCGGGGCTGTTGCTGGTGTATTTCATCATGGTGCTGCTCTACGACAGTTTTGTGTACCCGTTCGTCGTGTTGTTTTCGATCCCGGTAGCGGTGATCGGAGCGCTGCTGGCGCTGGCGTTGTCGTCATCCAACATTGGCATATTCGCCATGCTCGGTATGCTGATGCTGATCGGTCTTGTCGTGAAAAACGCGATCCTGATCGTCGATTTCGCCAACCAGCAAAAGGCATTGGGCATGCCCTTCCGGAAAGCGATCCTCATTGCCGGCGAAGAACGTCTCCGTCCGATCCTGATGACGACGATCGCGATGGTGATTGGAATGGTGCCGATAGCCACGGCCACAGGTGCCGGGGCAGAGTGGAAAAACTCGTTGGCTTGGGTGCTCATCGGCGGTTTGACGAGTTCGATGTTGCTCACGATCTACCTGGTGCCGATGGCATATTACTTAGTGGACCGGCTCGGAGAAAAGTGGAATGCTTGGCGTACGAGGTCGGGTAGGGTACAGGAAAGCGTTGTAGTGGAAGAAATTTAGAGAAACTGAGTCTGGTAACATGAAAAAATTAATGTTTTGTCCGGCCTCCTTTAAATCCTCCTGCAAACGCAAAGTCGGTCAGAGCTTGGCGGTTACAGGTCCGGGCACGGAAACGGGGCAAAACATTTTTTTTCTTTTTACCGGGAAAATACAAAATGAACGGGTATTTTAATGAACTAGTCCGCCCGGTATTGGGTTTATCACTTAACCCGAAAAGTTGCCGAATGAAAATATGAGTTAGCCAACGGCGAAAATTATGTTTTGAAAGGCAATCGATGACGGGTCAACAAGCGAAAAAATCAATAACCAGACTCACGATCTAATTGTACTTAACATGGGAAATAATTGCTACAATACCAACTGACTTGCCTGATGTCTTTATCAGGCCGCAGCCTGATGCCGGTAGGCACCCCACTAAAACAAGCTGTTGATTCTGACACAAATTTACTATGGGTAAAATCTTAAATAATCGCATTGCCGAATTCAAAGATCCGGCTATTGCAAGAGCAAAAGGTGTATATCCTTTTTTCAGACCGATCGAGTCCGGACAGGACACAGAGGTTATTATTAACGGGAAGCCGGTCCTGATGTTCGGGTCCAACTCCTACCTGGGATTAACATCCCACCCCTACATTATCGAAGCCTCGCAGAAAGCGGCCCAGAAGTACGGAACAGGTTGCGCAGGTTCGCGCTTCCTTAATGGAACCCTCGATATCCACGAGGAACTGGAGCGCCGCCTGGCCAAATATGTAGGAAAAGAAGGTGCAGTGCTTTTCAGTACAGGTTACCAGGCCAATTTGGGCGCATTGTCGTGCCTCACCGGCCGTAACGACTACCTGATCCTCGACGAAAGCGACCACGCATCCATTATCGATGGAAGCCGCCTCTCGTTTTCGAAAGTGATCAAGTATGCGCACAACGATATGAACGACCTGCGCAAAAAGCTGAGCCTGTTGCCAGAGGAAGCAGTAAAGCTGATCGCGACGGACGGTATTTTCAGTATGGAAGGCGATATCGTAAAACTGCCCGAACTGAATGCGATCGCCCAGGAATTCGATGCGACGGTGCTTGTCGACGATGCACACAGCCTTGGGGTGATTGGGGACAAAGGTGCAGGAACGGCTTCTTATTTCGGCCTTACCGAAACGACCGACCTCATTATGGGAACGTTCAGCAAGTCGCTGGCTTCTCTCGGTGGATTCATAGCTGGTGATGCCGCTACAATCGATTACCTGAAACACCGCGCACGCTCACTGATGTTCAGCGCGAGCATGACGCCCGCATCTGTGGGAAGCACATTGGCTGCGTTGGACATTATCGAAACAGAGCCGCACCACATGGAGCGCCTTTGGGCCAATACAAGATACGCGAAAGAGTTGCTGCTCGTGAATGGTTTCGACCTGGGCGCAACCGAAAGCCCGATCCTGCCGCTGTATATCCGCGACAACGAGAAGACTTTCATCATGACACGCAGATTGCAGGACGAGGGGGTTTTCGTGAACCCGGTGGTTTCACCAGGGGTACGCCCGGAACAGTCGCTGATCCGTTTCTCGCTGATGGCTACACATACATTCAGCCAGATCGAAGAGGCAGTTGACAAAATGTCCCGCATTTACCGTGAGGTTTGTCCTGACGCAATTATCGAAAGACAAAGACTATGACCCGCATAGCCCCCGTAAGCACTCCGAAGGAATTAGGCAAGTTCATTGATTTTCCCCATGATCTGTATCAGCATGATCCGAATTATGTACCGGAACTGTTCATTGCTCAAAAAGACATGCTCACACCGGGTAAGCACCCGTTCCATGAGCATTCGGAGGTGAAACTATTCCTCTCCTACGACGGAGACAAAGTGAACGGAAGGATAGCGGCGATTTATAATACGAACCACAATGAGTTTACGAATCGGAAGGACGGCTTTTTCGGCTTTTTCGATACGGTGAACGACCAGAAGGTGGTGGATGCGCTTTTGAAGGAAGCCACCGCCTGGGTTAAGCAAAAAGGGGCTGATACGCTCGTAGGACCGGTCAATTTGTCAACCAACGAAACCTGCGGTCTGCTGATCGAAGGGTATGACCGGCCGCCGATGGCGATGATGCCTTACAATGCGCCATATTATTTGCCATTGCTGGAAAATGCAGGTTTGACGAAGAAAACCGATTTGCTGGCCTACGAAATCAATGTGGCGGATTCCAATGACAGGTCGGTGAGGATGATCGACGCGTTGGAGGAAAGGCTCAAACGAAGCGGTATCACGATCCGGCAAGTGAATCTGAAAGACTTCAAAAACGAGGTCGTGAAGATCCGGGAAGTGTACAATAAGGCCTGGGACAAGAACCTGGGTTTCGTGCCGACGACCGAGGCGGAATTCGACTACCTGGCCAAGGACCTGAAAATGATCCTTGATCCGAGGTACTGCCTGGTGGCTGAAAAAGACAACGAACTGGTTGGATTTATACTCGGTATTCCGGATATCAACCAGATTCTGATCAAAATCAAGCGTGGACGTTTGTTGCCTACCGGAATTTTCAAATTACTGTTTGGCAAGAAAAACATCACACGTATCCGCGTACTCACGCTGGGGGTGATCGACGGCTACCGGAAAATGGGTATTGAAGCCTGTTTGTACGGCCGCATTATCAAAAACACCTACGGCACCAAAGTGACGGGCGGGGAATGCTCATGGATGCTGGAAGATAATTATCTGATGAACCACGCCATTGAGCAGATCAACGGAAAGCTGTACAAACGGTACAGATTGTTTGAGAAACCGATATGAAAGAAAAGCTATTCATAACAGGGGCCAGCGGATTTATAGGTTACCATCTGGTAGCGGCGGCACTCGAAGCAGGCATGGAAGTACATGCAGCAGTGAGGCCGAGCAGCGACCTGAGTTTCCTCAAAAAGCTGAATGCAGATCCGGCGGACCTCGTGTATGTGAATGCTGATTTCAGTTCCAAAGATAAATTGACAAAGCTGCTGGATGATGGGGGTTATACCTATATCATCCACGCGGCGGGAGTCACAAAAGCCAAAACCGCTGCTGCCTATAATAAGGTCAATGCGGAGTATTCGCTGAACCTGGCGCAGGCTGCCGTGTCTGCGGATATTCCATTGAAGCGGTTTGTGTTTTTGAGCAGCCTCGCGGCATTAGGCCCCGCGGCGTACAACGCAGCCCAGCCGATCACAGAAGAAACCTTGCCTGCTCCGGTGACGGATTACGGAAAAAGCAAGCTTTTGGCTGAGCAATACCTGAGAACAGTAAATGGCCTGCCGCTGAGCATTATCCGCCCGACAGCAGTGTATGGCCCCGGCGAAAAGGACCTGTTTGTCCTTTTTAAAACACTCAGCAAGGGTCTGGATGCCTACATCGGCAAAGGACCACAAAGGTTGAGTTTCGTGTATGTAACAGACCTCGTGACGGCTACCATGGCCGCATTGAGGGAAACGGAAAAGGAAATTACGGTTTACAATATCTCGGACGGACAGGCATATGACCGTTACGCATTGGCAGACCAGTTCAGGGCTATCAGCGGAAAGCAGATTTTTCGCACGCACCTGCCGCTGATGCTCGTCGAAACGATCGCCCGGTTCCTGGATCTTGTTTATGCAAATTCATCAACAACACCGGTTTTAAACCAAGAAAAACTAAAAGAACTCACAGCCCCTAACTGGATCTGTAGTATAGATGCGGCCCGAAATCATCTGCATTACCAACCGCAATACAATCTGCACAGAGGCCTGGCAGAGACATTGACCTGGTATAAGGAGAATAAGTGGCTTTAACCTATCGTACCCGCTTGATCATGAGCTGCGGCCGGTAAATCTACCGGCAGGTGTGCCGGGCAGGAAGCCTAGCGTACATGATTTTCAAACAAGCAGAGGGCAGCCAAAACACGTGACGAACGTTCCAACATGAAAGCAATCAGTAAGTCGATATGGCTATATATACTCGTGGTGATCAGCATTTTGCAGATCGGCGCGGGAGTGGCCGACGCACAATCGACAACAACTATAAAAGGTACCGTTACAGATGCGAAGACAGGTGAGACCCTGCCGTTCGTGTCGATCCTGATCCCGGGGACAACCATGGGAACCGCATCCGATGCCGACGGTCGTTACGCGCTCACATTGCGTGAAGACCATCCGACGATCAAATTCACCTATGTGGGTTATGTGGCCGTTGAAAAGCCGATCAAGCCTGGTGTGAGCCAGACGATCGACGTGAAAATGACTGTGGATGCCTCCATGCTGAAAGAAGTGACCGTTAAAACCAAGGCGCGTTACCGGAACAAAGACAATCCGGCCGTACAGCTCATCCGCGAGGTGATCGCACACAAGGATGAGAATAAACCGACTAGCAACAATTTCCTGGAATACGAACAGTACGAAAAGATTTCGCTGGCGTTGAGCAACCTTTCCGACGAATTCAAGGACAAACGTATATTTAGGAATTACCAGTTTTTGTTCAAAAGCCAGGATTCCACGGCTATGGGCGGCAAGAACATGCTGCCGGCCTACATTCAGGAAAAGCTTTCCAAAATCTATTTCCGCAAAAGTCCCTACAACAGGAAACAATACGTGCTGGCGAACCGCCGGGCCGAATTTGATGCGAAGTTTGTGGATAACGACGGTTTGAGCGCCTATTTCAACCGGTTGTATGAAGATATCAACATTTACGACAACGATGTTTCGATTGCCACCAATCTGCTGCTGAGCCCGATCGCCAACTCCGCACCGACATTCTATAAATTCTTTATCCGGGACACCATCAAAACCGCCGATCCGCAGCTGATCGAGCTGGGCTTTGTTCCGCGGAACAAGACGGATATGCTTTTTGAAGGTAAATTATTCATTACCCTCGATGGCAAATACGGAGTGCAGAATGCGTACCTGACCGTCAACAAGGACATTAACCTCAACTTCATGCGCGACCTCGAAGCGCGCCTGGAATTTGAGAAAGGAGACGACGGCCGTTACTTTATGAACAAATCGACGCTCGCGATGGAATTTGCATTGGGCGAGAAAAACGGTGGTTTGTACGGTCAGCGGACGGTGAACTTCAAGGATTACACCATCAATAAGCCACAGCCCGACAGCATTTACCGCGGGCCGGGTGAGGAAATCGTGTATGATCCCGAAGCGAAAACGAACGAATCGTTCTGGGCCAGCAAGCGGCATATTCCGCTGGAACGGACCGAGTTGGATATTTATAAGAATATAGATACCCTGCAAACGATCCCGTCCTTCAAGCGGACGATGGACATCGCGACGCTGTTCCTTTCGGGCTACAAATCTTTCGGTGCCGTGGAAATAGGGCCTGTGAACACATTTTACAGCTTTAACCCCGTGGAAGGTTTCCGCCTCCGTTTCGGTGGCCGCACTACCACCGACATGAGCAAGCGGGTCTATTTCGAAACTTACGCGGCGTATGGTTTCAAGGACCAGAAATGGAAGTACTTTTTGAGTGGTACTTATTCTTTCAACAACAAATCTGTTTATCACTTCCCGCTGCATTACCTGCGGGCGAGCTACCAGCGCGATACCAAGATCCCGGGCCAGGAATTGCAGTTTGTGCAGGAGGATAACTTCCTCTTGTCGTTCAAACGGGGTGATAATAACCGCTGGTTGTACAATGATATTTATAAACTGGAATACGTACGTGAGTTCGAAAGCCGCTTTTCTTACAAGATTGGATTCACCCAATGGAGACAGACGCCAGCAGGTATTTTACGCTATGAACGGCTGGATGAAGAAGGCCAGTTGAAAAATGCGGAAACGCTGAACAACACCGAGGCAAATATCGAATTCCGCTATGCGCCGCACGAGCAGTACTACCAGGGCAAATTGTACCGCACTCCGATCATCAACAAATACCCGATTTTCACACTGCGCTATAATGCGGGTTTGAAAGGCGTATTTGAAGGAGAAAATAACTACCATAACGTGGCTTTGAATATCCAGAAGCGGTTTTACCTCTCGCAGTTCGGTTTTGCGGATATCACGGCGGAAGGCGGTTATATTTTTGGCAAACAAATTCAATTCCCCTTGCTGACGATCCACCGCGCCAACCAGACTTACGCTTACCAGTTGAATTCATATAACCTGATGAACTTCCTGGAATTCGCGAGCGACCATTACGCGAGCCTGGACGTGCAATACTACCTGAATGGCTTTTTGTTCAACAAGATACCATTGCTGAAAAGGTTGAAACTGCGTGAAGTAGTGAGTTTCAAAGGATTGATGGGCGGCCTGCGGGACGAGAACAACCCGGCATTCAACCCGTCGCTTTACCGCTTCGCTACTGACCAGGACGGTAAACCCGTTACTTACACATTGTCGCGCGAGCCTTACATCGAGGGTAGCGTAGGTATTGCCAACATTTTCAAGCTCTTGCGCGTAGACCTGGTAAAACGTTTTACCTACCTCGACAACCCGAATGTATCGGAGTGGGGTATCCGGGCGAGGTTCAGGCTTGATTTTTAAGGCATTGATTAAAAAAGGGATATTAACATGAATTACGCAATCATAGCAGCAGGAGAAGGGTCACGCCTGGCGCAGGAAGGGTTTACACTTCCTAAACCGATGGTGAGCCTCCATGGCGAAATGCTGATCGACCGGCTAATCGGAATTTTCATGCGGAATAATGCGGAGAAGATTATGGTGATCATCAACGAAGAATCGCCGCTGCTGGAAATGCATCTGATGGGCCTGGCCGAAAACCTGCCTATTCAGCTGGTAAAGAAATCGACGCCAAGCTCGCTGCATAGTGTTTACGAGTTGTTCAAAAGCGACCCGGAACTGAGCGAAGTTTGCCTGACAACGACCGATACTGTTTTCAGAGAAGAAGAATTCAGTGCATTCATTTCAGAGTTTGCCGAACAGAAGGTGTTGGAAGGCCAAATGGCGGTGACTGCATTCATCGATGACGAAAGTCCTCTCTATGTGGCAGTTGACGACGACGATCGCATTACTGCGTTCACCGATGACAATAGTACCGATACCCCGTTTGTTTCAGGCGGGATTTATTGTCTCAGGAGGAAAGCGATCGGGACGGTGAATGTGGCCGTGGAAAACGGTGTGAGCCGGATGCGGAACTTTCAGCGGCAGCTCGTGGCTGATGGGCTGCATTTGAAGGCCTATCCATTTACCAAAATCGTCGACGTAGACCATGTGAGCGACATTCAGACTGCTGAGTTGTTCCTGAGCGGAGAGATGGCTTTTTAGATTGAATTTATTACTAACAGACCGGGGCGTTTTGCCGGTCAACACCATAGATGAACGAATTAGAAATTCTGGGCGTGCACCGAAACAAAAAGTTCTCGCCCAACCATATCGGGAACGACGATGCGATTTTCAGCCAGACGGCCAAGGAGCTTGAAAAACTGGGATGCCGCATTACCATCTGTTGCGAAGATGAGTTCCTGGCCATGGAAACAGTGAATTACAGTAAGATTTTCACCATGGCGCGCCAAAAGCAGGTTGTGGCGAAGTTACAGGAGCTGGAAAAAAACGGGACGCAGATTCTCAACTCGGCATTCGGCATTGAAAACTGCTTCCGCACCAACCTGACCAATGCATTGAATAATGCCAACATCCCGGTTGCGGATAGCTACATCGTACCGACCAGCTATCAGGGTGACGAAGTTTTTGATCAGATCAAAGGGAAAGGTTACTGGATCAAAAGGGGCGATTTCCACGCTATCCACAAGGAAGATGTGTCGTTTGCCGCATCGCGTGAGGAAGCCAAGGAGATATTGCGGGAATACGCATTGCGTGAAATTCCTGACGCGGTAATCTCCCAGCATTTGATTGGTGACCTGGTGAAGTTTTACGGGGTGAGGGGAACAGACTTTTTCTTCTGGTTCTATCCGTACGACAATAACCATCATAAGTATGCTGAATACCAGCAGATCAATGGCAATTCGGTGTATTATCCGTTCAGCGCCGAAGGGTTGCAGAACACAGCGAATGAAGCGGCAGAGGTAGTGGGGATCGATATTTACGGGGGCGATGCCATTATCGGGAAGGACGGCGATTACCGGATCATCGACCTGAACGACTGGCCCAGTTTTGCACCATGCCGCGATCAGGCCGCCGGGCATATTGCCGGCCGGCTTTACCAAAGATTTTTGAATAACAATTAATGGAGACAACTACCACACCCCGCCCGCTGGCAGAAGAACCTGAAAAGACCTCGGCATTTGAAAATTCGCTCAAATCGAACGATACCGAGGAGCAGATCGACATCTGGTTTTACCGGCCGATAGGTTACCAAATCGCATTGTTTTGTGCGAAAGTAGGCCTGCGCCCGAACCCGGTGACGATCATCAGCATTTTCTTCGGCGTGGCGGCAGGGATATTGTTCTATCCGCAGCAGTTGTGGATCAATGTGATCGGCATGCTTTCGCTTATGTTCGCCAACTCGCTCGACAGCGCCGACGGTCAGCTCGCGCGGATGACGAACGACAAAAGCCGGTTCGGCCGCATTCTCGATGGGGTAGCGGGTGATTTCTGGTTCATCGCCATTCACATCGCGATCTGCCTGAGGAGCATGGAAGAGGGATGGAGCGCCTGGATCTGGGTACCCGGTGTAGTGGCTGGCGCGTCGCATATGATCCAGTCGGCGATGGCGGATTACTACCGCAATGTGCATTTGTTCTTCATCAAAGGCACCAACGGCAGCGAGCTCGATAACAGCCGCGACCTGCAAAAAGAGTATGACGAAATGAGCTGGACGCGGCAATTCGGAATGAAAATAGTGGCCAGGTTGTATTTGAACTACACCAAAGAGCAGGAGTTTTTCTCGCCTAAGCTGCAAAAGCTGCTGGCGGTAGTGAAGCAAAAGTATCAGAATGGCCTGCCTGCGAAGCTCATTACCGATTTCCGCGCGCAGAACAAGCCGCTGATGAAGTATACCAATATCGTCCAGTTCAACACCCGGGTGATATTCCTGTTCATCTGGCTGTTTCTCGACCAATCGTGGATCTATTTCTTTTTTGACATATTCATTCTGAACCCCATTCTGATCTACATGATCGTAAAGCAGGAGCAGGTGAGCAATCATTTTTACAAGAAGATAACCGCTGGCGAATACAATGGGTAGCAAGGCGTACAAAGCCCTTTTCATGGCAATCGGCATTTTCTCACTGGGCTATATGATCTATGGAACAGGGTTGCTCGTGATTTGGGAAAATATCAACAGGACGGGCATCTGGTTTCTGCCGGTAATCGGTAGCTGGCTGGTGATCTACATCCTGAACGCCCTCGCATTCCGCGCCATCATCCGCGAGCCGCAACTGCCCGAAACGAATATGTCGTTCTGGTCGGTGCTGCGGCTGACGATCTCCGGGTATGCGATCAACTACATTACGCCGTTCGTCGCATTGGGCGGGGAGCCTTACCGGATTCTGGAACTGAAACCGACGCTGGGCATTCAGAAAGCCACTTCCTCGGTGCTGCTGTACAGCCTGATGCACATGTTTTCGCACGTGCTGTTTTGGCTGGCTTCCATTGTACTTATCGTGGCAGTGGTCCCGTTGAGCGATGTAATGCTGGCCGGTTGTGGCATTCTGCTGGTGGTAGGCCTGGTTTTAGGGTATTGGTTTATTAATGTATACAAAAAAGGTTTCACGGTAAGCACCTTCCGCCTGCTTGAAAAAGTGCCTTTTATCAAACATAAAGCACGTGAATTTGCATTGAAGAATGCAGAAAACCTGTACGAAGTCGATGAGCAGATCCGGGTACTTTATTCCGACCGACGGAACGCATTTTACACTTCATTGTTTTATGAGTTCGCAGGAAGGGTAATAGGCTGTCTGGAAATCTATTTCACAGCCCACGCGATCGGAATGGAAATGACATTAGCCCAATCTCTGATAGTGAGCTCAGGATCATCGCTTTTCGCGAATCTGATCTTCTTCTTCCCGATGCAGCTCGGTACCCGCGAAGGCGGCCTGGCGCTGGCATTGAGAAGTGTAGGATTGCCGGCGGCGCAAGGGATTTTTATTGGAGTTGTTTTGAGAATCAGAGAGATAGTCTGGATTATCATTGGCTTAGCTTTGATAGGCAAGAAAACAAAAAATAACGAAATGAACGATAGCGAAGAACATGGCAACGGCTTAAAACCGGTACCCGTCCATGTGAAGAGTTCTTATCGAAATAATTGATTGAAAAATAAATGAGGCTGCGTTACTGTCAGCCTGAGCGGAGTCGAAGGCGATTTGCATGCCGCAACGACATTTCGACTGCGCTCAATGTGACAAATTGATTCGGCACGCTTAATTATTATGATTAAAGGAATTTTATTTGATTATGGCGGTACAATTGACACGAATGGCTTGCATTGGGCCAATGTGTTATGGGATGCGTATCAACATAATCACGTAAAGGTTGACAAAGACGCATTTGCGAATGCATACAAGTTTGGCGAGAGGGCATTGGCAATCCATCCGATCATCCAGCCGCATCATGTGTTTTATGATGTGCTGTTTCTCAAAGTAGAGCAGCAGTTTGGCTATCTGAAAGAAAACGGATACGAATTGGAAAGCCAGGCCATCGAGGCCATCGCCCGCGAATGCGACCGCGTCGCACGCACTAGTGTTGAAAAAGCCGCGCCGGTCCTCGAACAGCTGGCCGGTGAATACCCCCTCGTGATGGTTTCCAACTTTTACGGAAACCTGAATAGCGTTTTAAAGGAATTTGGCATTGCGCATTATTTCCAGTCTGTCGTCGAATCGGCAGTGGTCGGCGTCCGGAAGCCCGACCCCACCATATGGCAGTTGGGCGTGGAGGCGCAGGGCTTTCTTCCGCATGAATGCGTGGCAGTAGGCGATTCGTATTCCAAAGACATTCTGCCTGCGAAGGCAACGGGCGCGAAGGCGATCTGGTTGAATGTAGCGGGATTCGAAGAAGCTGCTGAAACGCAGGTATCGGTTGCCGATGCCGAAATAACAGATTTTGCCCAGGTGGCTGACACCATTAAAAGCCTGGGCTAGTTATCACAACCACACCCATAACCCAGGCCTTCACGCTTGGGGTACCGGTGCCGGACCAAACAAGAGTACCATGTACGATATATGTACCATCGGGCATATCACTTTGGATAAAGTAGTTACTGCCCAGTCTGTCAAGTATATGCCCGGGGGCACTTCGTTCTATTTTTCGAAGGCGCTCCGGCAGTTCGACGTCCGTTATATGCTGGTAACCGCCCTGGCTGAGAAAGAAAGCCATATCGTTGCCGGCCTGCGGGAGGAGAATATCGAAGTTTTTTCCCAGAACAGTCCTTACACCGTTTATTTCGAAAACATTTACAGCGCCAACCAGGACCACCGCGAGCAGAATGTGCTGCACAAGGCAGCGCCGTTCACCGTGTCGCAAATGCCGGCCATCGAAGCCAAGTACTTCCATTTGGGACCCTTGCTTTCCGACGACATTACTGTGGACCTCATTAAAATGCTGGCCGCCAAAGGCAAGGTTTCGCTCGACATTCAGGGCTACCTGCGTTATGTGAAAGACCAGAAGGTTTTGTACAAAGATTGGGAAGATAAAAAAGAAGCATTGCCTTACATCCACGTGCTCAAAGCCAACGAGTTCGAAATGGAGGTGGTAGCAGGCACCAGCGATGTGATCGAAGGTGCGAAATATCTCGCCAATCTGGGGGTAAAAGAAGTGATCATTACGTTGGGCAGTAAAGGATCGCTGATTTACAAAGACAATCATTTTTTTCAGATCCCTGCCTACAAGCCGACTGACGTCGTAGATGCGACGGGCTGTGGCGACACCTACATGGCAGGCTACCTGAGCCAGCGCGTGAAGGGCGCAGGCGTGCAGGAAGCGGGTGAGTTCGGGGCGGCGATGGCGACGCTGAAAATCCAGTCGTCGGGACCGTTTTCGGGCGATGCGGAAATGGTACAGGAAGTATTGCAATACGGCGAATGCGACCGTGAGATGATCGCGCAAGCCATTTTTTGAAAGTAGTTTTTGAATAAAGTCATGAAATACGTACTCAACATTCTGATGGCGCTGAGCCTGACGCTTGTTTCGTATGCGGGAGGAGTACCAGAGAAAAAAGCCGGCACGACGGCCGCGGACCCGGACGAATTTCCGGTTCCGAACAACGTTCCCGGATTACTTTTTTACATTCAGCGCGATCCGAATACGAATACAATCTGTTACCAGCTTAACGTCGACAAACAGGGGAAAATCAGCGAAAAGAACCCAGTTAACACATTCTGGATCCGTTATCCGGAAGGCGGGATACGAAAGGAGCTCAATTATTTGCAACGTAAATTTGCATACGGTATCAATTCGAAAGCGATCGGTAATGCTACCTATGAACTTCGTTCGGTAGCTTATTCCAAATTACCGCTCTACCTTCGGAGGGATACCCGGAACGAATACCATGTTTATACCAGCATCGATAAGAAGGAATGCATTCTCAGCAGGGTATTCATCCGGATCGACGGCGGTACCTTCTGGTCGCCTAACGTGCTCTACATCGAGCTGAAAGGAACCGAGATCGCCACAGGTAAAACTATTGTTCAGCGAATAAAACCATCCTGACATGCCTAAGAACTATGTCTCCAATGCAACGGAATCTTCAAGGATGTTTAAAAGCAACTTTCTTGAGGCATTCTCCAAGGTACATTACTCAGTGCCCCTTTTCATTTTCGTACCGGTGATCACCTACTTCTCCTGGAAGGCATTGGGCCCGGGGGAAATGGCCTGGTACACTTTTGTAGGCGTAATATTCGGGGGACTGTTCTTCTGGACTTTCACCGAATACTTTATGCACCGGTTTGTGTTTCATTTTACACCCCGCGGCAAGTTTATGGAGCGTATCCATTTTATCTTCCACGGTGTGCATCATGACTACCCCAACGATGCCAAAAGACTGGTAATGCCGCCGTCGGTGAGCATTCCGCTGGCAACAGGTTTCTACTTTCTGTTCACCGTTTTTTTGAGTGAATATTATGTGGCAGCCTTCTATTCGGGGTTCATGGCAGGGTATCTTTTTTATGATATGAGCCATTATGCGTTGCATCATGCCAATTTCAAATCCGCGTTCTGGAAGAGATTAAAAAAGCATCATATGCAACATCATTATTCAGATGCAAGTAAAGGTTACGGTGTAAGTTCAGATATTTGGGACAAGGTTTTCGATTCGAACGAAAAGCGCTCCCCGAAATCTAACTCAATCTAACTGTAACTTTAACTTATGAAGAACCTTGGAAATGAGAATTTAGACCAGGTCTTCAAAGATGAAATCACGAAAGTATCGGACTTCAAGTTCGGAACGACGGTGGTCAATGTCTTTGACGACATGGTGAGCAGGTCAGTACCTTATTACAACGAGATGCAGCGGATGCTCGCCGAGATCGCTGCCGACCATGTGAAGGAAGGGACATTTGTGTACGATCTGGGCTGTTCTACCGGCACCACGCTGATAGGACTGGACCAACTCATTCCCTCGGACATCCGGTTCATCGGGATCGACGAGTCGCAGGAAATGCTGGACAAATGCGATGTGAAGCTGAAAGAAGCGGGTTTTGTAAGGCCTTACGACCTCGTTTCGGGCGATTTGCACCAGCACCTTCCCATTGCCAATGGCTCTGTCGTGATCCTTTGCCTTACGCTGCAATTCGTAAGGCCGTTGTACCGCGAAAGGCTTCTGAAAAACATTTACGACGGATTGAACCCCGGCGGCGTGCTGCTGCTGGTGGAAAAAGTGCTGGCGGAAAGCAGCATTTTCAATCGTGATTTTATCAAATACTATTACAACTATAAGCGACGGAACCATTACAGCGAGCTTGAAATTTCGCAGAAACGCGAAGCGCTCGAAAATGTGCTGATCCCGTACAAGTTGTCTGAAAACATGCTTCTGCTGAAAGAGGCCGGTTTCGCCGACTGCGAAATTTTCTTCAAGTGGTACAATTTTTCAGGAATGATAGCTCACAAAAAATCATGATCGCGATCGGTAGCTTCTTTTTCAAGTACAGAAATAACCTGTTTATCATCCTGTATTTGCTGCTGTTTGTGCCGTCGCCACCGATCTTTTCGCGTGAGCAATTCGGCCCGGACTATTATCTCTACCCCGTGATCCTTGGATTGCTGGTGACGTTTTCAGGGGAAATCATCCGGGGCATTACCATCGGCCTCGCGTACATTATCCGCGGGGGGCGCGACAAAAAGGTGTATGCGGAAACGCTGGTGACCGAAGGTATTTTCCGGCATTGCCGTAACCCGTTGTATGTGGGTAATATACTGATGTTGCTCGGCGTGGGTATTCTGGCGAATTCCTTGATCTACGTCGGAATCGTAATGCCGCTGTTTTTGTTCATATATCAGGCGATAGTGCTGGCCGAAGAGAACTTTCTGAGGAATAAATTCGGGGCGCAGTTCGATGCCTATTGCAGTCGGGTTAATCGCTGGCTGATCAATTTCAGTGGTATCGCGAATACATTTAAAGACATGCGGTTCAATTATAAACGCTGGCTTTTGAAGGAATACAATACATTGCTGGTATGGCTGATAGGCATCGTGGCCATACTGATTTTCAAATACCCGGAGATCGTGCCGGAAGCGGATAACCGGATTTTAATTTTTGGCGTGATCGTGTTGGTACTCGGCGCATTGTATGCCTACGTGAGGCATCTGAAGAAGTCAGGAAAGATGACCGACAGTATCGCATAAACCATAACGGGTGGCGCTTGAAAAACGCCACCCTGAAATACGCCTTCTGGCACACTATTGGTTGAGCCCTCCTAAGCCCGAATTACACTTATTGACAATCCCCTAATAAATAAGCACCATGAATATTGTAATCGTAGGAGGAGGATTTGCCGGAGTGAACCTGGCGCTGGACCTTGCAAAGAGCGGTAAATTTGACGTAACGCTGGTTGATAAGAACAATTACAACTTCTTTCCACCGCTGATATACCAGGTTGCTACGGCCTTCCTGGAACCGTCCAGCATCAGTTACCCGTTCAGAAAGCTTTTTTCGGGGAAGGAAAATCTCCATTTCAGGTTAGGGGAACTGCAAAGGGTGGTGCCGGGAGAGAACAAGATCATCCTGCATAACGGCGAGCTGTCATACGATTTCCTCGTGTTCGCTACGGGCGCCGAAACCAATTTCTTCGGTATGGAGAATGTGAAGCGCAATGCGACGCCGATGAAAACGCTCGAAGATGCGATCAGTATGCGGAACAAGCTGCTGATGCAGATGGAGCAGGCTACGCTCAGCGAGGACCCGGCGGAAGTCAAAAAGCTGCTTACGGTCGTGATCGCGGGCGGCGGGCCTACGGGCGTAGAAATCTCCGGGATGTTTGCCGAAATGCGCAACGGCATTCTCCGAAAGGAATATCCTGAACTCGCCGGAAAAGGCAGCGAAATATACCTGGTCGATGGGAGCGAGGCGTTGCTTTCGCCCATGAGCAAGGCGTCGCAGGAAGATACCTATAAAGACCTGAGCAAGCTCGGCGTGAAAATCCGCCTCAATACCCACGTATCCGACTTTGTCGACGACAAGGTTTACTTCTCCGAGGGCGATAGTATCGATGCTAAAACACTCATCTGGGCGGCGGGGGTTACAGGCAGGGTATTCGAAGGTATTCCGGCGGAAGCTTACGGACGCGGCCGCAGGTTGCTGGTGGACGCGTACAATAAAGTCAATAGCACCTACAATATATATGCGATCGGCGACTGCTGCCTGCAAACCACGGATGAAGGCTTCCCGAACGGCCACCCTCAGGTAGCACAGGTGGCGATCCAGCAGGGTAAAAACCTTGCGCGAAACTTCGGACTGATCGCCGAGCATCAGCCGCTGCATGCATTTAAATATAACGACAAAGGCTCAATGGCCATCATTGGCCGCGCCAAAGCCGTAGTAGACCTGCCGTCGCCGAAAGTGCATTTCAAGGGCGTCATCGCGTGGCTGGCGTGGCTTTTCATACACCTTATTTCGCTTATCAACCATCGTAACCGTATGAAAACGCTTTACAACTGGATGGTTGCTTATTTCACCAAAGATCAGTCCCTGCGAATGATCATTAAGCCTTCGGTAACGCAGGAAAAGGTCGAATCGGTTTAATGGAACCGTAATTCAACGTTTATCGTTGGCAGTTTGACAAAAAACACTGAATTTTAGTAACCGAAAGCCATCAGAGCATTCATTCAGTGTGCAAAAAACCAAATAATGGAACCGATCACTATTGATGTAACTCAAAACACACCATACGGTCTCCAAAAACTTGACTCATCTATTTCTTTCCGGAGCTTTATCAGCTTTCTGGAAAGCAAAATCGATCAGGAAGAAACGGTCAAAAAGACATTTTTCTCGATGGTTCTCGACAAGTTGAAAGCCGACCCGGCTTTCAGCCAGGATATTCCGCTGTCGGAAATCAACAATTACAAGGAAGAACTGAGTTTGATCTATGGCATGCTCATGCCACCTATCGCCAACGAAAAGGAAGTTTTCTGGGCGTTGAGTGTCCCCGTCAGTCCCGTGGTTTTCTACGGCACGTCGGGCTTTTACAGTCTGCTTTTCCAGCAGGATGGCAATATCAGGTGCGATCTCATCGAAGACAGGGGCGTTAATTACAAGCAAAAGTTGCAGATGCTTTATGCCTTCATTCTGGAAAAGCTCTACCATTTCCCCCCGATGCACCACCCGGATATGATCATTACGCTGAAGGACGATCGTTCGGGCCTGCAGAAGTATTACCGGGTGCATATCGACAACCGTTTTTGTGAGGTATATGCCAAAGGCAGTCTTCCCGAGCTTGACCTCGATACACTGCGCTCCGATTTACAGGATAATTTCGATATCAATGTGTTTGCCAGCCTGCTGCCGCACAGCCTCTTTCATTTTGAAGGCTTTTCGGTAATCACGCTGAACGACGTTACGGCCGAGCATGCTGTCGAAAATATCAAGAACACCATTCTCGATCGCGCCTCCTATGATCCCAAAACGTATTTCAACTATGTAGCGGGCGCATTGAAGATGCTGGTCGAAAACCCTGCTATCGACTTCGGACTGATGGCCGTTCTGCGGGTCAACAACAAACTGGTTTTTGACCGGAGTTCTGTCCTTTTCAGCAAGCTCATGAGCGCTGCTACCGAGAACGATATGGCCGAGCAGACCTACCTCGATATGGCCACACAGTATTTCGAGGCCCCAAAAACGCTGCTGCTGCGTAACCTGGGCTCGGAGGACCAGCAAAAGCAGGACTTCATCCGCATTCTCCGGAACGACGGCGTCGAAGCCTATGCGCTGCTGCCCGTTTACCATGACAACAGGGTGGTAGGCGTTCTGGAAGTGTATTCCAAAGAGCAGAAATCGATCGATGAACGCCTGCTCGCCAAGCTGGACATTGCCTTGCCGTGGATCGCGCAGATGATGACCAACTACATCGATGAGTTCAATCTGCAGATCGACAACGTAATCCGCGACAAGTTCACGTCCTTGCAGCCTGCCGTTCAATGGCGTTTTCGTGAAACTGCCTGGCATTACCTTCGTGATAAGGCAATTAACCCACAAAATGCGGAAATAGAAGAAATCCAGTTCAGGAATGTATTTCCGCTTTACGGCGCGATCGACATCCGGAACTCCACACTTGAAAGAAATGCAGCCCTCAGGGAAGACCTCCGTCTCCAATTCAATGTATTGATAGAAACCTTTACTGTTCTTAAACAAAAACTCGGGTTCGGACTGGCCGACGAGATGATCTTCAAATGCAAGAAATGGATTGCTGACATCACCGACGAAAGTACTGATAACGACGAAATGAAAATCCGCGATTTCCTCGAAAACGAGGCGCACCCGTTCTTGCAGCATTTCAAGGAAGAAAGCCTGAAAATGTTTGGTTCGGGCGTAATGGATCCCGGCGAACTGGTACTGCGTAACCGCATCGATCAATATTTTGAAATGATTGACGAGGACCACGGCTCGGCATTTGCCAACCGCCGTGAGCTGGAAGCATCAATGCAGGCGATCAACTCCTCGGTTAATCTTTACCTTGATCTTTTCAGGAACGAAATCCAGGAGTCGTACCCATGCTATTTCGAAAAATTCCGTACGGACGGCATTGAATACGATATTTACATCGGTCAGTCCATTGAACCGGAGAAACGTTTCAGCGAACTTTACCTGAAAAATATCCGTCTGTGGCAACTGACGACCATGGCGGCCATTGCCAGGATTACGCATTCACTGATCCCGCAGCTGGAAAAGCCGCTGGAAACGACGCAGCTGATCTTCATTAATTCCGGCAGCATCGATATCAGTTTCCGGGACGACGAGCGGCGTTTCGATGTGGAGGGGGCATATAACATCCGGTACCAGGTGATTAAGAAGCGGATCGACAAGGTGCATGTGAAAGGCACCGGCGAGCGCCTTACTCAGCCGGGTAAGATTGCACTGGTGTATTTCAACAGCAAATCCGCCGAAGAATATATTGGCTATGTCCGGTATTTACAGGAAAAAAATACTTTACTGGATGATCTTGAATTCTTCGATCTGGAAGATTTACAGGGCGTTACGGGCCTGAAAGCGCTCCGCGTGGGCGTCAACCTGGAATCGGAATGGAATTAACGAAGCGCTTTATTTTTAACAGAACGTTTTATGAACTATAACCACCGGCTCGACAAGATTAAGCATCATGTCCACCATTTTTTCGGCACGAAGGCACTGGCGCAGCTCAGTTACCATAACCTCATCCACACCGAGTCGGTAGTGGCCAATGCCGTCAAGATCGCCAACCATTACCGGTTGGAGGACAAGGAAACTTTCATCGTTGTTACGGCCGCGTGGTTTCACGATACGGGTTACAGCACCGGCGCGGCCGAAGGGCACGAAAAGCGGGGCGCGGAAATGGCCGCGGAATTCCTGCGTTCGGAAGAAGTGGATCAGGATGTGATTGCGGAAGTAGAAGGGTGCATTCTGGCGACGGTATGGCCACAAAACCCGACCAATTTCCTCCAACAGATCGTTTGCGACGCGGATTTGTTTCATTTGGGCACGCCGGAATTCAGTGATTGGAACAAGCTGGTCAGAAAAGAAGCCGAACAGCGTCTTGGCAGAAAAATAGACAAGACCGAATGGCGGAAAAGCACGATTAAACTGCTTGAAAATCACAAGTACCAGACCGACTACTGCCGTGACCTGCTGGATAAACAGAAGAAAAAGAACCTCGAAAAGTTGAAGCAAAAGTTGCTCGAAGAATCACTCGAAGCGTCCGGCGAGCCGGATTCGTCGGTCGCGGCAATTCCTGCGGAAACGGTTTCGCTGGAAACGGCGGAGGTTCCGGTGGTGAAGCATCATAAAGAAGCATTCATTCCCGAAATAGCCGAAGGCAAAAAGAAAAAGGACGACCGGCCGGACAAAGGCATCGAAACGATGTTCCGGATCAGCTCCAACAACCACCAGCGCCTGAGCGATATGGCCGACAACAAGGCCCATATCATGATCACAACCACCTCGATCATCATATCGGTGCTCCTGAGCGTGCTCGTGCGCAAGCTCGAAGACAATGCATACCTTATTTTGCCAACCATGATGTTGCTCACGGTATGCATGGTTACAATGGTATTTTCGATCCTTTCCACCCGTCCGACTATCCCCGCCGGCACATTTACACAGCACGATATCGATGCTAAAAGTGTGAACCTGCTCTTTTTTGGAAATTTCTACCGGATGTCGTTCAACGAATACTCCCAAGGCATGCAGACGATGATGAACGACCGCGACTTTCTGTACGGAAGTCTTACGAAGGACGTTTATTCCCAGGGAGTTGTGCTGGGTAGGAAGTACCGCTTGCTTCGCGTGGCTTATAATGTATTCATGTTTGGAATCGTCATTTCGGTGGTCGCGTTTGTGATCGCCTCTATTTTCTTCGAACACTGATCCGCCGTCTTTATGGGAGCGTTCCGCTATTTTAATCGGGATATCAGTTGGCTTTCTTTCAACGAAAGGGTATTGATGGAAGCCGCGAACGAAGCCGTCCCGCTCATGGAACGGATCCGGTTTTTGTCGATCTATTCATCCAACCTCGACGAATTTTACCGGGTACGGATGCCTTACCTTCAAAAAAATGCTGCGAAGGATGCCGAGAACAGTGCATTTCTGGAAGCGGAGGCCATTGTGAACAGGCAGCAGGACGAATTCGGTCGCATTCTCACAAAGTCGGTTATTCCGGCATTGGCGCGGCTGAACATTCATTTTTCCTACAAAGAAGATATTTCAGCGGAAATAGCGGCTTTCGCCAAAAACTATTTTTATACACAAATCGCCGGTTTTTTGCAGCCGGTATACCTGACCGACAAGACCTCCTTTTTTCCGGAAAACAACCAGATTTACATTGTCGTAGTGCTGGAACTGCCGGGCGACAAGGAGAAGATCGCACTCGTGAATATCCCTGTGCCGCAACTCGACCGGTTTGTGAAAATCAGGCAGCCAGATGCCGAATACATCATTTTTCTCGAAGATCTGATCCGCTGCAATCTCGCGGTGCTTTTTCCGGATGCCGTCGAAATCCGGGCATTCAACATCAAGGTAACCCGCGACGCCGAACTGGATTTGCTCGATGAAAACGGCGACGACATGGCCGAGCAGGTGGAAAAGCAGCTGGGTAAACGCGACCTGGGTTTCGCCAGCCGGCTGCTGTACGAGCCGGGCTTGTCATTGAGGCATTTGCAGTACATCGTCAATGTCTTTGATCTCAAAATGGCCTCGCTCGTCGAAGGTGGGCGGTACCATAATCTCAAAGACCTGTCGTCGCTGCCCGTCGCTTCGCCGGCAATTTCCTACCCGGCGTGGCCCGCTGCACAGCATCTGGACGGTTTCGAGAAGACCGAAACCTTGTTTGAAGCATTGACCCGCCGTGATCTGATGGTCCATGCGCCCTACCAGACCTACGATACGATTCTCCGCTTTTTCAACGAAGCGGCCATTGACCGTTCTGTGCAGGAAATTTACACGACGATGTACCGTGTCGCCCACGACTCCAAGATCGCGCACGCCCTCATCACGGCCGCGAAAAACGGGAAGAAAGTGACAGTACTGGTCGAGTTGAAAGCGCGGTTCGATGAAGCGAACAATATCCGCTGGGCGAAGAAGATGAAAGCGGCCGGGGTGAAGATCATCCACAGCGTCAATGCATTGAAAGTCCATGCGAAGCTCGCTTTGGTGAAGCGGAAACACGAAACGCATACCCATCTCGGCCTGCTCGCGACGGGTAACCTCAACGAAGGTACCGCCCGCTTTTACACAGACCACATTCTGCTCACCGCTCATCCGGCAATGCTGAGGGAAGCTGAGCAGCTGTTCGGTTTTTTGAGTAAAAAGAAAAAGCCGGAGAAGATCGACGTGATGCGTTTCGAGCATCTGCTGGTAGCGCAGTTTAATCTTCAAAACCGCTTTATTGAGCTGATAGACAGGGAAATTGATAATGCTAAAAACGGTTTACCGGCGGGTATTACCATTAAACTCAATAACCTGGAAGAGGAAGTCCTGATCAACAAACTGTATGAGGCTTCGAATGCCGGCATTACGGTGAACCTGATCGTGCGCAGCATATGCAGGCTGGTGCCCGGCGTTGCGGGACAGAGTGAAAACATTCGCATCAAGCGCATTGTAGACCGCTACCTGGAACATGGGCGTGTATTTATTTTCCATAATAGCGGCTGGCCCGAGGTGTTCATGGGTTCCGCCGACTGGATGAACCGCAACATTTACCGCCGGATCGAGGTCTGTTTCCCGATTTATCACGAAGATTTGAAAAAACAGCTCATCGACATCCTCGGACTGCAATGGGAGGACACCGTGCAGGCTGTATGGATCGACGACAAACTCCGTAATGCGCCCGTTACCACGCTCCCTGGGGGAGTGCGCTCGCAGGAAGCGATTTACCAATATCTGACGGGAACCGTCGAAAATTATAAAAAGACATCTGATGAAAAACCAATATAGCACAATGCTGGCGGCTGTTGCACTGCTGGGCTTGCTGATAGCCGGTTGCAACTCGACGCAGAAAGAGACGGAGATTTTCCGCGGATATGACTTCAACAAACCTGAGAAGTTCAACATGCCCGAAAGCCTTTTCGAGGTATCGGGCATTGCTTTCGACAAAGGGCAAAGCGATACGGTTTATGCTATCCAGGACGAAGACGGCAAGTTGTTCCGGCTTGCTTGGGATGTGCCGAAGCAGAAGCATTCAAAATTTGGCAAAAAAGGAGATTATGAAGATGTTTCGATCATCAACGACCGCGCCTACATTTTAAAAAGCAACGGTACAATATATACATTCCCAATGGCCGAAGCGGTTTACCAGGAGCCGGAAGGGGTTTCAGAAGTGAAAGGTACGCTACCCAAAGGCGAATATGAAGGAATGTACGGGGATGAAGGTACCGGCGAGCTCTTCGTCATTTGCAAGAACTGCGCAGGCGATGATTCCAAGAACAGCGTTTCGGGCTACATCCTGAGAACCGGACCAGATTCGGTCATCGCGGAATCGGGCAAGTTTGCAATCAATGTGGACGAGATCAAAGCAATTACCGGCAAAGTAGCACGCGGTTTCAGGCCGTCGGGCATCGCACGGAACCCGGTTACGAAGGAGTGGTACATTATTTCGGCCGTGAACCAGATGGTCGTGGTAGCTGACCGGCAATGGAAAGTGAAGGACGCCCACCACCTGAACAGCAACATGTTTATCCAGCCGGAAGGCATCGCATTCGACAATGCGGGTAACCTTTACATTTCCAATGAAGGCGACGACCTTTTCAGCGGAAATGTGCTCAAATTCAGAAAATCGGGCCAATAGGGCCATACTGACATCCTATGAACAGACATTTACTCCGTTTACTCGCTTTCGGGACGATTTTGGCAGGCATATCGTCCTGCGCCAGTTATAAAACACGTTTCTCCCGGGAAGGCGCTCAGTGGCAGTCGGCCTCGCCGGATCCGGCGCTGGAACTGAAACATACGATGTACCTGATCGGCGATGCAGGTAACGATTCGCCCGAAAACCGCGCGCCGGTTTTGGAATACCTCAAAACAAAGTTGGGTACAGAATCGAAAAATAGCTCCGTATTGTTTTTGGGAGATAATATCTATGAATCGGGCATGCCGCCGTCGGAGGACTCTGCGGCGCGTAAAGTGGCCGAGTTTCGCATTAACTCTCAGCTCGAAACACTGGAAAATTTCAAGGGCCATCCGATTTTCCTGCCCGGTAACCACGATTGGCGTGGCTGGGGCGTGAAAGGATTGAAGCGCCAGGAAAAATACATCCAGAAATACATCAATGAGCGCCGCGGGAAAAAGGATAAGGACGAGTATGAAGACTATTTTCTGCCATTGAACGGCTGCTCAGGCCCGGAAGTGGTGGAACTGAACGACAATGTGGTGATCATCATCGCCGATTCGCAATGGTGGCTTACGGACTGGGACCGCGACCAGAAGATCAACGACGGCTGTGAAATCAGGAACCGTGAGCAGTTCCGGTTTGTATGGGAGAACGTGGTGCGCAAATACCGCAGCAAGCACGTCGTGATTGCCATGCACCACCCGCCTTATACCTACGGCCCGCACGGGGGAAGGTTTACGATTAAGCAGCACATTTTCCCGCTTACGGAACTGAATCCGAAGCTTTACATTCCGTTACCTGTGCTCGGCAGCCTCAGCGCATTGTTCCGTGCAACGATCGGTTCGCGACAGGATGTGGCCAACAAGCATTATAAGGAGCTCCGCACGGCGGTGCTCGCGGGCGCGAAAAAGAACGGTAAATTCATATTCGCCAGCGGCCACGAACACACATTGCAGTTTATCGAAAATGACGGCCAGGAGTTTATCGTGAGCGGTAGCGGCTCTAAAAACAGTCCGGTTGGTCTCGGAAAAGGGTCCATGTTTTCTTCCTCCAAACTTGGTTTCTCGACATTGAGCTTCTACGCCGGCGGCGAAACCTGGACCAAATTCTGGGAAGTTACCCCGGACGGTAAGGAGGCCAAATTGGTCTTTCAGCACAAAGTGAAGGATAAGCAGCAGATCGAAATGCCGGATTCGACCATCGCATTTACAGAATATAACCAGCATGCCGATTCGACAACGAAATTCATCGTTAGCAACGAGGTCAAGCCGATCGGCAAAGTGCATAAGGCCATGCTCGGCGAGCATTACCGGCCATTGTACCTGCAACAATACCGCTTTCCCGTACTGGACCTTGCTACTTACAAAGGCGGCGTGACGCCCATCAAGCAGGGCGGGGGTAACCAAACCAACTCGCTGCGCCTCCGCGACGGCGAAGGCAAGGAATATGCAATGCGGGGGCTTACCAAGGACGTAAGCCGCTTTCTGCCGTTCCCGTTCAACCAGATGATTGCCGCCCAGTACCTTGTTGAAGATAACTTTTTGTCGACCAACCCGTTTGCACCGTTGAACCTTCCTGCGCTGGCCGGCGCGATAAATGTGTATCATACGAACCCGAAAATGTATTATGTGCCGGCCCAACCCGGTTTGGGTACGTTCAACAGCCTTTTTGGCGGCACGATGAACCTTGTCGAGGAACGCGCCGACGGAAAAAAATGGAAGGATGCCGATTTCTTCGGTAATCCCGACAAGATCGTGAGCACGCCTGAACTCGTGGAGGAGTTGCTGGAAAGCAGTAAAGCCAGAGTCGATGAGCAATGGGCTATTCGCACCCGTTTGCTGGACTTCATCATCGGCGACTGGGACCGCCACGACGACCAATGGGCATGGGCCTCCACAAAACAGAAGGACGGGACGACATTATATCGCCCTATTCCCCGCGACCGTGACCAGGCATTTTCGCGTTACGACGGCTTCCTGACCAATATCGCGCGGCAGACGCTGCCATTTCTGCGGCAATTGCAGACCTATGGCCCGAAGATCCAGAGCATGAAATGGACGACCTGGAGTGCCCGCCTTTTCGACCGGACCTTTTTGAATGAGTTGAGCTGGGAGCAATGGGAGGAGCAGGTAAAATACATTCAGAAAAACCTTACCGACGAGGCTATTGAAGCGTCTTTCAAAGACTGGCCGGCAAAAGCGCGCGAAATGGCTTCCGGCAAAATGATCGAAGGGCTGAAAGCACGTCGCGCACATCTGATGGAGATCGCACGCACGCATTATGAGTTTGTCAGCAAAGAAGTAAATGTAATCGGTACGGAAGAGGAAGAACGGTTTGTGATCGAGCGGGTGGATGATGCGCATACGCGTGTAACCGTGTATGAGACCGGTAAAGAAGGCCGTATCAAGCACCAGAACTACCAGCGTGTTTTCGAAAATGCCGTAACGCATGCCATTAATATCTATGGAAATGGCGACGACGACGAATTTATCGTTAAAGGTGATGTACACAAAGGCATAAAGCTGCGGCTGATCGGCGGGCTGGGTAAGGACGTTTTCGCGGACAGTGCGCGGGTGAGCGGTGGCGGGAAGAAGACGCTCGTTTATGACGATTTGAAAAACAATACCATTATTCCCGGCCCGGATACGAAGGACAAACGCACGAGCCTTTACCGCTTCAACGTGTACGACCGCCGTAGTGCAGATAGTAACTACGACATTACATTACCGCTCCCGCTGCTCGGCGCCAACCCCGACGATGGTTTTTTCCTCGGTGGGGCCGTGAATATCACCAAATACGGATTCAAGAAAGAACCCTATGCATCGGTGCAGAGCATCGGAGGAAGTTTTGCAGTCAGGACACAAGGTTTTAAGGTGAATTACACCGGCGATTTTATCAATGCGTTCAAAAAATTTGATTTCTACCTCGATAGTTACTACCGCGGACCCAGATATGCGTTCAATTACGCGGGCTTGGGCAACGAAACGGAGCGACCTGTGGACGACGCCAATTTTTATCGGGTACGCCAGAGTGCATTCTATGTCAATCCCGCGCTTAAAAAACGTTTCGCAGGACATAATGGCTTCGTTACATTAGGGCCTGTATTTGAGGTAAACGACATTCAGGCCACTGCGAACAGGTACATTACCAGCAGCGAGAATGGTCTGCCGGATGATATTTTCAAGACAAAATATTATAGCGGAGCTAAGTTTACCTTTAATTTCAGCAGTATCGACAACCTGTTTTCACCCCATACAGGCATCCGTTTCAATGCGGCGCTGAACTGGACGGCCGATCTGAAAAGCGACCGGAGCTTCACCGGCCTCCGCGCGCAATTTGCTTGGTATACCGCACTCGACCAGAAGGAAAACCTGATCCTGGCGACACAGGTGGGTACGGGTGTTAATTTCGGAAGCGGGTTCCAGTTTTTCCAAATGCCGAACATCGGCGGTAAACTCGGGCTCAGAGGATATCGTACGGAGCGCTTCTATGGAAAAAGCTCGTTCTGGCACGATACGGACCTGCGCCTGCGCCTCGGCAGTAGCTATAACCCGACGTTGCCGCTTACCTACGGTATTTTCGGAGGCTTCGACTATGGCCGCGTATGGCTCGACGGTGAATCCTCGGACAAATGGCACTACAATTATGGCGGAGGCGTCTGGCTTTCCCCTGTCGATGCACTGACGATAGCCGTCGGCGCATTTATACCGAAGGAGAAAAACGAAGAGAAGCCCCGGATCGCCTTGCAGCTCGGGTTTTGGTTCTAATTCAACGAATCGCGCATGGCTTTGGCGCGTTCTTCGAACTGGCGTACGGTCGGCAGCCGATCGGATGCCCATTGTTTCAGTTCAAAGTCATTTCCGGAGGTGCCTTCAATCTCCATCATATGCACCACGCGCTCCTGTATCTCTACCATCTGGTTGAGATACAGTGTGTCGAGACCAACACCCGTTTGCATGGCCAGGCTGTCTAGTTGCTGCTGCCGTTCGTCGGAAAGGGTGGTAGGGATCTGTACTTGCCTGGCCGCAGCGAACTTTTGCAATTCCTGCCCGACCTTCGTGTTGTCCGTCGTCATTTGTTCGCCGTAATCCCGGATACTCTTCTGGGTAGCGCCCGAAGCGGCAAGCTGGCCTGCATTTACCTGGAACAGGGCGTCGTCGGCCGCCTCCTGAATAAACTGCTTGTCGAGCTCGCCGATTAAAGACGGATCGGTTTTGTCGTCGTTTTCGCAAGCCGCTACGGCGAAGCAAAGGGGAATCAGTAATAGGAGTATGTAACTGCGCATAAACATCTGGATTGTTTCGGGACAACGGATAATTATTATGCCAGCGAAAAATATAAATTTGTAATATTAGATCTACACAGCACCTATTCCCGCGAGAGGCGGAATTGAATGAGCACAGAGAAGCAGGAAGGATTCGAAGACGGGAGGCCGCCGGCACCTGAGGTAATGTACCGCGCGATTTTTGACAATACCACGGATGCCATTGTGCTATGCGACGATGACGGCTGCTGCACGGACATTAACGATGCGACTTACCGGATGCTCGGATGTGAACTTGGCGATCTCAGAGGGGTTTGCATTGCCGACATTATTGTACTCCCGGAAAAAATACCTTTTAATGTGGTATGGAAGAACTTCCTCAATGGTGAAATTCTCAACGGTTTGATGAAAATCCGGAGGAAGGATGGCACCCTGATAACCGGTAGTTTCAATTCAAAAGCTCATATTCTGCCGGGCCTGCACATGTGCGTGATCACGGATGTGACCGAGCGGCTGGAAAAAAAGCAGGAGCTTATGGAAAGCGAGCGGCGGTTCAAAGCATTGGTCCAGGAGGGTGCAGACCTTATTGCGATCCTGGATGAACAGGGTAATTACAAATTTGTAAGCGAAAGCAGTTATCCTATTCTCGGTATCCATCCCCAGGATTTTATCGGCAAAAATGCATTCGACTGGATTCATCCCGACGACCGGGAGGCTGTTCTGGCACTGTTTTTAAAAATCGGGGAGTACAGGCAGATCAAAACGGAGCCTTTCCGCTTTATGGATAGCCTCGGAGCATACCGGTGGATTGTGACGACAGCCACCAACATGAGCGACGATCCGGCAGTCGGGGGTGTCGTGACAAACTCCCGGGACATTACCGAAGCGGTGGTTAAGGCCAAAGACCTCGAGATCAGCAACGAGCGGTACCGCCAGCAGAACGAACGGCTGCGGGAAATAGCCTGGACGCAGTCGCATGTGGTGCGGGCCCCGCTCACACGCCTGATGGGCCTGGTCGATCTGCTTCAAACGGGTGACGCCGGGAATATGCCGGTCGAAACCGTGCTGGACCTGATAAGGATGTCGGCCGTTGAACTGGACGAGGTGATCCGGGAAGTTGTACGCAAAGCAGATAAAGTTCAGAACGATGACGAATGACGGGCTTAAAATCCTTTTGGTAGACGACGACAAGATCATGTTGTTTCTTCATGACACCTTTCTCAAAAGAAGCGGGGTGTTGTGCGATACCGTGCTTTGCTACAACGGGCAGGAAGCATTGGAATACCTGGATACGAATCAGGCAATGGAAACTACTTTTCTCGTGTTGCTGGATATCAACATGCCCATCATGAATGGTTGGGAATTTTTACGGGCGATCCGCGACCGGCCGTATTTGCCGAAAGTGCTTATCGTGATGGTGAGCTCGGCTACCGAGGAAACGGAAAAAGCCCGCGCACTCAATTTTGGCCAGGTGATTGATTATCAGCAAAAACCACTCACCATTGAAACCTGTCGGCGGATCATCGGTTCTGACAAATTGCGGGGATTCTTTGATCACGTG
Source organism: Dyadobacter sp. OTU695 (assembly GCF_038440355.1). Taxonomy (NCBI): domain Bacteria; kingdom Pseudomonadati; phylum Bacteroidota; class Cytophagia; order Cytophagales; family Spirosomataceae; genus Dyadobacter; species Dyadobacter sp. OTU695. Next base: position 647,356 of record NZ_JASATN010000001.1, read on the forward strand.
ATTCCGGAATAAAGTATCCCCATTTTCAACAGTAATAAAACCGGGTATTTGTGTCCAAAATGCACTGTCTTTACTATTTTTAAGGGTAATTTCAGATTTCAACGTTCTAAAAAGCTCCTATTTGAAAGACATTTACAATTCCGGATCTTTTGAGCAGCTTTGGCAAGAGGAGGCAGAAATAAAGACCCGGGTACAAAACCGGCTGTTCTGTATTACGTTCCTGGTTTGTAACCCGTTGTCATCGATCGCCTTTTTCCTCTCGGGCGATCCGTTTTTCTACACACTGCTGTCCACGCATCTTTTATCGGGCGCCATTATTCTGGGATATATGTTCCTGAATTACAGGAAAGTAATATCAGGTCAGCAGATGAGTTTCTATACCTTTTCGACGCTGATCTTATTTTACACATTTTTGTTGTCGAAGCCACACCTTTCGTATGTACAATCCTGCCTGAACCTCACGCTCGCGGTCATTTTCGCGGGTCTCGTATTGCGTTGGCCGTTGCGGTATGGGGTGATCGTTTCGGCTATGGGCCTGTTGCTCTACCCGGCATCGATCCATTTTTTGAGCGACACTTCTTTATCAGAATTTTTCGAACAAGGCGGGGTTTTTGTGATGGCGGCGCATGTCCTGTTCCCCTTTATCGTGAAAATGAATTACAACAAGGACAAACGAGAATTCTATTTCCGGTACACGCTGCAACAGCAGAACGACGCATTAGAAAGACAAAAAACCATTGCCGAGCAGGCAACAAAGGCTAAAACCGACTTCCTTTCGATGATGAGCCATGAGATCCGCACACCGCTGAACGGCATTGTGGGAATGGTGCATTTAATGATGCAGGAAGAAGAACACAGCGAAAAGCCCAACGACCTGCTCAAAACTTTGAAGTTTTCGGCCGATCATCTGATGGCGGTCGTCAACGACGTGCTGGATTTCAATAAGATCAACTCCAACCATGTAGTGCTCGACCCTCAGCCGTTCAATCCGTTCGAATTCTTTGATATACTCAAAAAAACGTTCGACCCGAAAGCCAACGAGAAGGGCATTGCGCTTGCATTTTCGATTGATACCGGCTTGCCGGCTCAACTGGTCGCCGACCGCCTCCGGCTGAGTCAGGTGCTCACCAATCTGATCCATAATGCGATCAAATTTACGGCGAATGGCTCCGTCACGCTGGATGTGAGAGAAGTTGCCCGTACCCCCGAGGCGACGGCGCTTGATTTTGTCGTTGCCGACACCGGTATAGGTATTCCGAAGTCGGAGCAGGCAGGTATTTTCGAGATTTTTACACAGGTAAGAACAAGGACCCATTCCGACAGCGTGAGTGGGACCGGGCTTGGTCTTGCCATATCCAGGGAACTGATGCGCCTGTTCGGCACCGAAATCCATTTGGAAAGCGAGGAAAATAAGGGATCGCGTTTCTCGTTCCGGCTATCGCTACCTTATTCGGAGCAACCACTGGCACCGCGCCGGCCGGTGACGCCCGTGGTTGCCGAGGAAATACCGGAGGTAAGGGTGCTCGTGGCCGACGATAATAAAACGAACCTGGTCCTGGCTACGCAGCTTCTGAAACGCCGGAACATCCTCCACGACACGGCTTCCAATGGCCGGGAAGCCTACGAAATGTTCAGCCGGAACCGGTACGACCTTGTGCTGATGGATCTCCGGATGCCGGTCATGGATGGTTTCGAAAGCACCGCGCTCATCCGTGAGCTGAATCCCCATGTACCCATTATCGCGCTTACAGCCTCCGCGTTCGAAAACGAGAAAGAGCGGGCCATGGCCAACGGTTTCTCCGGCTATTTTATCAAGCCTTTCATCCCTCAGGATTTCTACGATTATATCTTTCCTTTTCTGGGAATCGCTGTAAAATAATATTTATTAGGTTTATAGTGATATAGGCATATCTTTGAGGCCCGGCAGTTGTGGCTCCGGCCTGTGCGCCCAACCTGTGCGGTCCAACTAAGAAAAACTTCCGACTGTGCATGACTAGTGGTGGAAAGTCCTTTCAAAACAGGGATATCCGGCTCTGGAAGGAGCTGGTGCAAGGTAGTGATCAGGCTTTGGGGCAGCTTAGGCATTGCTATTTCAAAGCGCTGCTGAATTACGGGTTCAAATTTGTCAAAGACGATGCGCTTGTGAAAGATTGTATCCAGGAGGTATTTATCGATCTCTGGAACAGCCGCGAAAGGGTCGCCGAGCCGACGCACGTCAAAGCCTATCTGTTGGTGTCGCTTCGCCGTAAGATAATCCGTAACCGACGCACGGTACATCCCTGGGACGATCAGGCCCATGCGATCAGCGACGATTATGACTTTTCCATCGAATTTTCTCCCGAGTGGCGGATGATCCGGGAAGAAACGCTGGCCCATAAAGCGCAGAAGATTTCGGAGATGCTCGACGCGCTGCCTGCACGCCAGCGGGAGGTAATCTATCTCAAATATTACCAGGAACTAAGTCGCGAAGAGATTTCCGCCATGCTCAATATAACTCCTCAGACAGTTTCCAACCTTCTTCAAATGGCTTACGGCCAGCTTCGTAAGCGGTTCAGCCCTACGGCTATCAGTACACTTCTTTCGATATTATTTGTTTGATTTTTAATAGGTTAATAATATTTAACTAAAAATATTTTAAAAAAATCTGAAAATTATGGTATCCCGGGGCCGCCACTTGTATCTCCCTGTTATAAGCGTTCCCCGATCATGGATTATCGACATTACACGGCTACCGATTTCGTTACCGATCCCTTTTTCAGATCCTGGGTATTGGATGAGGATCCCGAAGCGGCGGCTTTTTGGGAAAAATGGATGCTTGAAAATGCCGGCCACCGGGAAGAGCTGGACGAGGCGCGGGCATGGTTGTATGTGTTGGCCGGCAGAGCGTTGCATGTTGGAGCGGAAGAGCTGGATGCGCGTGTGCAGGATATGCTGGCACAGGCGGGCGGGCAGGTAATGCGTAGGGAAGCGCGTACGAGACCTGTATTTTACCGGTATTTCAGTGTTGCCGCGTCGGTATGCCTTGTGGCCGGGTTGGGCTGGCTGGGTTATCGTTCAATGGAAGGAAAGGCGGACCACAATGGCGGAATCGCCGGGATCAATTACAACGCGAAAGGCAATATTGTACGTTTCAATGGGACTGCGAAGCCAGTTGCTATTTTACTTGAAGACAGTAGCATAGTAACCCTGGCGCCGGAGAGCGAGCTCACATTTCCGGAAAAGTTCGCGCCGGAAAAGCGGGAAGTACATTTGAAGGGAGAGGCCTTTTTTCAGATCAGCCACAACCCTGACCGTCCGTTTCTCGTGAAAACGAGGGAATTGGTCACTCGGGTGCTCGGGACCAGTTTTACAGTCAGGTCGTTTGAAAAGGATTCGCAGGCCTCCGTATCGGTCAAAACAGGCCGGGTATCGGTGTATTCCATGAAGGAAGAGCAAGGTGCCGTCGCGCCCGAGAAAGTAGTGGGCGTGGTGCTGAAACCCAATCAGCGGGTATTGTTTGATAAAGAGGAATCCAGGTTGGTAAAAGTGATTGTGGACACGCCCATGAAAATAAGCGAAATACCTCCGGTATCATTGGTTTTTGATGAAGCACCGGTTGGTAATGTATTTAAAACACTTGAAAGAACGTACGGGATCGAACTGTCTTTCGATGAAGAAGTGCTGTCCGACTGCCAGTTAACGGCGAACCTTTCGGGACTGCCGATGTACCAGCAGCTTGACCTGATTTGCCGGATCATCCATGCAACATATGAGGTAGCCGATGGGCGGGTGATTATACATGGCCAGGGCTGCAAGGCCGATTGAAGTGGCATTCCTATCGTTTGAACGCCCACCGCAGACGCGGATGGGAATGGAGAATATTGTCTTTGTTTTTTGAGAATCGAACCAAAGTGAAACTGAATATGCCCGGAAATCTACCTTTTAAGACCAACGTGTGGGATATCATGAAATTATCCTTCTTACAGTTATGCATAATCGTCGCATCTTCGGGTGTAACGTTTAGTCATTACCGTTTATCGGCCCAAGATTTACTGGAAAGAAAGATCACACTCAAAGTAGAGGAAAAAAGCCTAAAAAGCGTGCTTTTTTCCATTGAACGAAGCTCGGAGATCAAGTTTATTTACAATCCGACTGAGGTGAAATCTTCAACGCGGATCAGCTTTCAGGCATCGAATGAACCATTGGCAGACGTGCTGGTGAGGTTGTTGAAACCGCTTTCAATCCGGTATGAATTGGTTGGTAGGCAGGTTATGCTTTTCAGGACCGACAAAAGCTCTTCGGTATCGGACGAAACAATGCCCGAGTCAGGTGAGCTGGATGAAATTCGCGACATGCTGGCCTCCATTAAAGGAAGGGTAACCGATGAAAAAGGGGACGGCCTGCCGGGAGTAAGCGTCGTAGTAAAGGGTACTTCTCGCGGTACGACCACGAATTCGGCAGGACAATATGAGCTCGAATCAGGCGAGGGAGAAACTACCCTGATATTTTCTTTCGTGGGTTATCTCTCGCAGGAAATCCGCATCGGCACGCGTTCGGAGTTGAATGTAGCTATGAAGATAGATACGAAGGCATTGGACGAAGTGGTAGTGGTAGGTTACGGGGAAATGAAAAGGGCGGACCTTACGACGGCCCAGACTTCGGTTTCGGCCAAAGACATTGCGCGTACGACCAATACCACCCTGGAACAGGCGATCCAGGGGCGTGCCGCTGGCGTGTACATTACGCAGAACTCCGGCCAGCCGGGCGGCGGTATTTCGGTGAATATCCGCGGGATCAATTCGATCAGCGGCAGCAACGAGCCTTTGTATGTCGTGGACGGTGTGCAGATCCAGGGGCAATCGGTGTCTTTCGGCGCGCAAAGTTCCTCGAATCCCCTGGCGGGTCTCAACCCGGCCGATATCGAATCCGTAGAGGTGCTGCAAGGTCCGTCGGCGACAGCTATTTACGGCTCCCGCGCAACTAACGGCGTTCTCCTGATCACGACCAAGCGGGGAAAGTCAGGCGATACCAAGATTGCTTATGGTTATCAGTTCAGTCTGCAAGCACCTCCCAGGCCGCTGAAGGTGATGGATTTGCGTCAGTATGCACAAATGGTGGGAGAATATCACCAGCTGGCAGGAGGCGAAACACCCGAGGAGTTTCTCGATCCTTCATTGCTTGGGAAAGGCACCGATTGGCAGAAGGAGCTTTTTAAAAATGCGCCGATGCATAAGCACCAGCTTAGTCTCAGCGGCGGAAACGACAGAACGACTTATTATTTGTCGGGCGAATACCTGAAACAGGACGGCGTCGCGCTGGGGTCGGGGTTCAACCGGTATGCATTCCGGCTCAATATGGACAACAAACCGCGCGAGTGGGCGAGCATCGGGGCAAATCTCAGTTTTAACCAAACGAACGATAACCTCACAACCAGCCAGGAGAACATTATCTCGAATGCTTTGCAACTAACGCCACAGGTGCCTGTCCGCAATATAGACGGCAGCTGGGGCGGAGGCGACGAAAATAACGGCGCGAATATCTTCGCACCCGTAAATCCGATCGCGATCGCGAACCTGACGACCAACAAGCTGGTGAGGAGGCAATTACTCGGTGGGTTCAATGTCGGCGTGCGGATTGCCAAAGGGCTGCAATTCAGGACATCTTTCAATACAAACCTGGGCTTTTCAAATTCTTCCTATTATATCCCGACCTACAAAATCGGCTGGGCGCAGAATGTGACAGCGTCCTATACGAACGGCTCCGGCGTGAATACCTACTGGAACTGGAACCAGCTGTTGGAATACAACACGCAGCTGGGCAAACATAGTATCAATGCCATGCTCAGCCACGAGTCGCAGGAATCGACCTGGAAAAACCTGTCCGGAGGCCGGACCGGTTTCCTGACGAACGACATTCTCGATCTGGCAGCTGGGGATGCGCTCACGGCCAGTAACTCGGGCGGGTCGGGGGAATGGGCCATGGAATCGTACCTGGGAAGATTGAACTATAACTTTGCGGATCGTTATATTGTCATGGCTACCATCCGGCGCGATGGTTCGGCCAATTTCGGTGCCGATAACAAATGGGGTTTCTTTCCATCCGTGTCGGCTGCGTGGCGCGTCTCGCAGGAGCCATTCTTCCACGTGCCGGCTATCAGCGAGTTGAAATTGCGTTTCGAAACCGGTGTTACCGGGAATCAGGGCAGCGGTGGTATTTATTCGCCGATGGGCACCGGCGCGACACCTACCACCACGGGCTTTTTGCCTACCAAATACGCAAACGACGGGCTGAAATGGGAGGAAACAAAAACGAACAACTTCGGGATCAACCTCGCGGTGTTCCAAAACCGCATTCAGTTTGAATTTGATTTTTATATCAAGAATACCGACAACCTGTTGATGGAAAAGCCGTTGCCCTGGTATATGGGCACCAACGGAACGGGCGCGGTGGGCTCTCCGACGGTCAATATCGGCGCATTACAGAATAAGGGGTGGGGATTTACGCTTAATACGGTCAATGTCAACCGCGGCGGGTTTAAATGGGAGTCCAACCTGAATATTTCGAGCTTTAAAACGAAGATCAAGTCGTTCTATTCCGATGCGGCGTTTGTGGACCGTACATCGTGGTGGCTCGCCGACTGGACACAGCGTTCGGAGGTAGGAAAGGCGCCTTGGCTGTTCCGCGGATATATTGAGGAAGGGTTGTTCCAATCGGTGGAAGAAATCGAAAAGAGCCCGTTGCCTGTGGACAATAATGGCGTAAAACTGCCGATCAATGAGAATAACATCTGGGTGGGCGACGTGAAATTCAAGGATGTCAATGGCGACGGGATTATCAACGAAAAAGACCAGACGGTGATCGGCAACCCCTGGCCGAAGATGTTTGCGGGTTTTACCAACACATTTTCCTATAAAGGATTCGACCTGAGTATTTTGCTGACCAGTACTTATGGAAACGATGTGTATAATTTTCTGGGCAAGCTGAATACCAATGCGAGCAATATCAACCTGAGCCGTAACCTGCTCGTGCATGCGATGGATTATGCCAAACCGGTGAAAAACGATGACGGCACAGTTACCCTGGCGAATCCTGGCACGGACGTAGCGCGCATTTCGAATGGCCCGAACGGCAACTTCGCCCGCCACACCGACAAATGGGTGGAGGACGGTTCGTTTATCCGTCTGAAAAATATTTCACTGACTTACAATCTGCCGGTTTCGCTGGTCTCGCGCCAGAAAGTCATCAGAGGAGCGCGGCTGTCTGTGGGCGCTCAGAACGTAGCCACACTCACCGGCTACACAGGTTTTGATCCGGAAGTGGGGGCATATGTTTCGAGAGATGCCAGTCCGGCGAACCAGGCGATCGGCCTCGATTACGGGCGCTATCCGCTGACACCGGTTTACACATTCAGTTTAGGATTGGATTTCTAAAACAGCCGAAAAATGAAATATTTGGAAAACATTTACATCAAGCTGATTGCCATCCTTCCGCTCGCACTCCTTGGCGCCTGTTCGGAAGATTTTCTGGAACGGCCACCGAAAGACTCCATTGTAGATGCCGGTTTTTACCAGACCGACGACCAGGTACTGGCCAGCACGGCATTGCTGTACAGCAAGGTTTGGTTCGACTATAACGACAAAGCCTCTTATAATTTGGGTGATTTTCGTGCGGGAACTGCTTTTTCTGCCTGGAACGACAGGGGGAATGTGCTTTTCAATACAACCGGGAACACCCCTGAGAACGGTTCGGCATGGCGGTCGTTCTTTATCGTGGTAGGGCAATCGAACCTGGCCATCCAGAATATTCAGAAATATGCGGGGCCGTCGGTATCTCCGGCCATCAAAAGGCACGCTATGGCCGAAGCGCGGTTCATGCGGGCATTGGCCTACCGCTTCCTGGTCATGAACTGGGGTGCAGTGCCCGTGATCGAGAACAACCTGACCTTGCTTTCGGATACGACCGTGCAGCGCAACACGCCCAAAAGCGTATGGAAATTTATTACTGGCGAAATGCGCCAGATTGCCGAGGATTTGCCGGAGAAACCGGTACGGGTCGGAAGGCTTACCAGATGGTCGGCGGAGGGTATGCTGGCCCGTTTTTATCTCATACGTGCGGGCGTGGAAGCGGGCGCGTCAGGCCAGCGCAACCAGGTATTTCTGGACAGTGCGAAATACTATGCCGAACGCGTGATAACCCTCAGCGGAGCATCGCTGCTGAAAAATTATGCCAATCTTTTCCTGTATCCTTATGATAACAATGCGGAATCTTTGTTCTCGCTGCAATGGGTGTACTCGCCCGGCGCCTGGGGTACGCAAAATTCCACCCCGGCGTACCTGGCCTATGGTCCGGACATTGCCAATGGCGACGGCTGGGGCGGCGACAAGGGGGCAACCTGGTGGGTCATGCAGCAGTACGAGGGTATTAAAACCGTTTCGGAAACGGTACTGCAGGGCCGGACGGTCGATCAGCGATTGAAAGCGACATTTATGTTGCCCGGGGCAAGCTATCCCGAGATTACGCAGACAATCCCCGGCGGAAGCCAGAAACTGGTTTTTCCCTTTGTTGGAACCGACAACAATTTTATCGCCATCAAAAAATACATCACAGGTAAAGCCGCCGATGTGGGCGGGCAGGCTGCGCAGCAAAACTATGGCCACGACACTTATATGATGCGCCTTGCCGAAATGTACCTGACGTACGCAGAGGCAGTTTTGGGTAATAATGCTTCTACCAATGACACGAAGGCGCTGCAATATTTTAATCAGGTGCATACCCGGGCAGGCCTTTCGCCGGTTACCGGGCCGCTTACTTTCGATCAGATTTTTAAAGAGCGCATCGTAGAATTCGCCATGGAAGGAATGGCATGGTACGACCTTGTGAGCCTGCATTACTATAATCCAACCAAGGCTTACGCGATCCTCAATGCGCAGGACCGGGGATTCTTCTTTACAAAACCGGACCGCGTCCCTGATCCGACGTCATGGACGTTCACGAAAACAGCCTGGGCAACCGCCGAACGAAAAATAGACGCGAATAGTGGGAATTTCCTGTTGCCTATTCCATCGGCGGAGCTTAGCCAGGCGCCTAATCTTCAAAAACCGGCGGTCGATTATCAATCCAAATAGTTTTACTGGCATTTTATGAATAAGCTATTCATTTTCAGATATCTGGCGCTGATCACCGCATTGGGGCTGATCGCGGTAATCAATATTTCCTGCGAGAAGGACGATCTGCCGAGCAACGGAGAGCCTGTCATCAGTTTTATCCGTGTAACCGATCCGGAGGACGCCGATTCGCTGCTTACCGGAGCGGGACAGGGAAACCTGATCGCTATTGTCGGTCAAAACTTGCAGGACGCGAAGGAAATCTGGTTCAATGACCAGCGGGCAAGCCTGACGCCGACGTACATTACGAGCACGACGATCCTGGTAACAGTTCCGGCACAGATTCCCGACGAGATCAGCAACAAAATGCGGATCATCTTCACCAATGGCAAAATACTCGAACACGACTTTGAGGTCAAGATCAGCGAACCGTTCATATCGGCGATGCTGAGTGAATATGTGCCGACCGGAGGCGTGGCGACGATCCGCGGTGATTTCTTTTACCAACCGCTCACCGTGACATTTGCAGGTGGAAAGGAAGGGACGCTGGTCAATGTGAAGGACAAGGAAATACAGGTAACCGTACCGGAAGGTGCGCAACCGGGGCCTGTTACGATTAAAACCAAATTTGGTGAAATGAAGTCCGATCTCTGGTTTCGTGATAACCGAAACATTTTTCTGAGCAGCGATCCGTTTACAGGCTGGTGGAACGCGGCGTTTGTTGTATCGAAGCCCGGTGCCGGTGATCCGCCGGCCATCAATGGCAATTATATTCGGGTTAAAAAGGCTATCGGCGGCTGGCAATGGACAGAAGTGGCAGGTGGCCCACCCGATGCAATGGGTGCTATCAGCAAGAATATCCCCGATTCGGCGATCCTGAAACCTGCCGATTATTTCCTGAAATTTGAAGTCAATACGGTTAAACCCTACAACAATAATGTATTGAAGATTACTGCGGGGGTGGCGAGTGGCTTCAACGATAGCCAGTATACCTGGCTGCCGCCTTACGATACCAAAGGCCAATGGCAAACGGTGGTCATACCTTTCGACGAAATCGCGGCAAGCTATGAAAGTGCCGGTTCAAAACTCACTGTCAGCGAAAAGGGCTACTACACGCGCTTGCTGTTCCACGGCGGCGGGGATCTGGACTGCGATATGGCATTCGATAATTTCAGGATCGTGCGGAAGGGAGCAGATGATTGAATGATTGAATGATTGAATGATTGAATGAGCCGCCGTGGAACGGGGAATGATTGAATTGTTACGCCTGACTATTCATGACTACGCCTGACCTTTTCATTCGATCATTCACGTATTCAAAATTCAATCATTCGTATCTTGCGTTTCTACTAATCCTGAACCCATGAAACGCAGAAAAGTTATTCAAGGTCTTTCTACATTGCCATTACTCAGCTCGTTATCCGCCGCCGGAATGCGGAGCGAGCATGTTTCCCGGAAGAAAAGGCGGGACCTTATTGCAGAGCTGGGAATCCGCTCATTCATCAATGCAGCCGGAACGCTCACCTATATGTCCGGGTGCATTATGCACGAAGAGGTCGTGCAGACAATTGAAAATACATCCCGGCATTTTTGCATGATCGATGAAGTACAGGATAAGGTAGGGGAGAAGATTGCGAAACTTGTGCATTCGGAGGCGGCTATGGTTACCTGCGGCGCTTTCTCGGCCATGACGCTCGGCCTTGCGGGTGTGCTCACGGGCCTGGATGTACGTAAGGTGGAACAATTGCCGCATCTCGAAGGAACCGGCATGAAGTCGGAGGTGATTTGTCAGAAATCCCACAATGAGCGATACAACCATGCTTTTTTGAATACGGGTTGTACCGTGGTGGAAGTCGAAACCATTGCAGATGTCGAGAAAGCAATCAATGAAAAAACAGCGCTGCTACATTTCCTGAATATTACGGCCAATGCAGGGCAGATCAAGCAAGAGGAGTGGGTCGCATTAGGCAAAAAATACAATATCCCGACATCGATCGACATCGCGGCCGATGTGCCGCCGGTATCCAATCTCTGGAAATTCAACGATATGGGCTTCGACCTGGTTTTTATATCGGGCGGCAAAGCGATGCGTGGCCCGCAAAGCGCGGGGATATTAATGGGTCGCAAAGATATTGTCGCGGCCGCACGCCTGAACGCACCCCCACGCGGGTATACGGTCGCACGCGGGCACAAGGTTAATAAAGAAGAAATACTGGGCATGTATGTGGCGCTCGAAAAGTTTGTTTCCGGTGATCATGACCGGGAATGGAAGGAGTGGGAAGCCCAGATCGCGCGCATTGAAGGAGCCGTGAAGGATTTACCCGGTGTCACTACCAAAGTGACGGTTCCCGAATTGGGAAATATCACACCGACCCTGACAATCAGCTGGGACGACAGCATCGTAAAACTGAACGGCCGCGAGCTGCGCGACAAGCTACGGTTCGGTAACCCGTCGATAGAGGCAGGCTTTTCGGGATTGCCGTTGTACTACTACCAGGCCGGCTCCGATTCGGTGGATCCCGCCATGGAAGAAACGCTTAAAGGCGCCAATCTCATCCGCGTAACAGCCTGGATGTTGCAGCCAGGAGAAGATAAGGTCGTGGGACGTAGGATACGGGAAGAATTACTTGCAGGAATGCGCGTTTGATCTTCGAAAGCCTTAGTCCCTCAGCAAAGAAACCCTCTGATAAAGCTCGATAACTGTGGTAACACCGAATTTTTCGAAAATCCGGGCTTTATAGGTGCTCACAGAGCTGCCGGTTATATTCAGGAATGTGGCTATTTCTTTGGTCCATTTACCTTGCAGGAGCAGGTCCATTACTTCCAGTTCGCGCTGTGAGAGCGCGGCGAGCGGGTTGTCCTGGCGCAGTTTCGGCACGATATTGCCGCCCAGGAGCGAGTGTTGTACCAAGTCACTCACATACCGGCCATGCATTAGAACGGCCGTTATCGCTGTCCGGATTTCCCGCGTAGACGAACTTTTGGAAAGAAAACCGTTGGCGCCCGCTTTGAGATAATGCATCGCATATACTTCTTCGTCCATCCCCGAAAACATCATAATAGGCACATCCGGTTGAAGCCGCCGTAATTTTCCGATCATTTGAAAACCTTCGCCGTCGGGAATGTTAATGTCAAGAATGATGAGATCCAGTTTCTGGACTGACACAATATGAAGGGCGTCGGAAAAGTTGTCGGCTTCCCAGGGGGTAAACGCCGGCACCACATCGCGTATAATGAAGAGGGTTGCCAACCTTACGATGGAGTGATCTTCAACGAGTAGTATGTGTTTCATTAACGAAAAGGGTCAGAATGTGTTTCCCAAACGAGAACAGGAGATCGTTCCTGGCGGTAAATTTAAGTTACCGACTCATGTATTTTTGTAGCGCTGGAACAAAAAGTGACTAGAATCATTTCTATCGCTATTTAAGAAAATCTACATATAATAGGCTGTTAATCAAGTAATTGTATACAAAAATAGAACTAATTTCAATTCAAATAAAAACTCCTTAATTACTTGGAGGTGACTTGTGTAGTAGTTTTAACGCCACGTTTGTTTACAAAATTTCTACTTCTATATTTGTTCAATATATTTTTGCGAAATAGTTCGGGAGTTAAATTCCTAAGAGCCGCCGGCTATCCAGGCAAGGTTCCTTTTTTCTTTTTTTGTGAATAGGCTAGTTGTTTCTCTGACGTTCATCTGCATATGTCTCCTTTGGGGAAAGACCTTTTCCCAGAAAGGATATACCGTAAAGCACTTTACGGATGATAATGGTATGCCTCAAAACAGCGTCAAAAGTCTCGCCGCAGACGCCGAGGGTTTTATCTGGATCGCTACTGAAAACGGCCTGGCCCGTTTCGACGGTCATCGGTTCAATGTTTTTGATAAATCGTTCGTAGGTACAACGAGTAATCGTTTTTATATGCTATCGCCCTCGATGAACCAGACGGGCGCCGGCCGGCCAGGACAGGAGAAGTCTGGACGGGAGATTTATGCGGCTGCCGACTATAACCAGTTTGTGAAGATCGAGAATGGCGGCGCGAAGGTCGATTCGCTTTACTATCGAAGCAAAATCATGACGCTTCCGCATTTCGATAACGGAAACCCACAAACGCTTATCTCGGTCGGTATTCCCACCTACCTGAGAGATGTTGCGGCCCCGGCCCACTATATCATTCCCGACAGCTACGGAGAAGGGAAATTCTATTTGATTGACAGCGGCTCGGTGCAACTGTACCATGGAAATCGGAAACTGTCACACACGCCGTTTGCGCCCGACAAGTTGTTGTTGTGGTGGAATTACTTCATGCTGGGCGACAAACTGTATTATGGCAAGGAAAATGGGCAGGTCCTTGGTATTTCCGCCACGGGTGTAAGTCAGGTCGGTATTTATGGCGATATGCTTCGCGATAACGGTTATGACGGACGGTTTGAAGGCATGAAGGTATTCTGGAACATCACATCCGACCAGCTGTTTTTCTACCATCGCAAGAAATTGTATATGGTAACCGAGCTACCTCGCCGCGGGCTGACTACCCAGCTGGTGGCCGACGGATACGACCTCGACGAGCAGGTGATCCAGTCGGTGTACCGCGATCCTGTTACGGAAACGCTATTCCTCGGAAGCCCGTCGAAAGGCCTGTTTGTGCTCACGCCGCAGACTTTTGAGGCATTGACTTCGCCGGAAGCCGATATCGCGAACGTCTATTACGCTACCGTCCCCAAAGGCGATAGCAGCGTATTGACACCGACCGGCGTTGTGTTCAGTAAGGACCCTGTCACCGGCGAAGTTGTGACCCAAAAGGTACCGATTCTCGAAGAACTGAACACTGGCGACAAGCGCAGTCTTTTTTATGATAAGGATGGATTGTTATGGTTCAAAACGGGGGACTTCCTGTATCAGGTGGATATACAGGCCAACAGGATGTTGCGCAAACTGGCCTTCTATACCGAAATCAAGCACATTTATGCGGACAAGGATGGAAAGGTTTGGATCGCAACGGGTACGAAAGGAATTTACTGTTTAGATCCCTCGGAAAAAGAAGCGCGGCCGAAATTGATCAGGGGTGCCATTAAGGGCACCTATTTCCAAATGTTCGGCGATCAGATGCTTGTGGCCTCGACTGCCGGGCTGTATGCGTTCGACCGGCATTCGAGAGAAGCGAACCTGGTTAAAGGTACGGACGGGATTTACATCAAAAGTTTGTATGTCGACAAGGCCAAACGAATCTGGATGACTGCAAACGGCGAAGGTTTGTTAATGTACGAAAAGAACAAACTGACCCGTTTCCCGCTCGACCGGGCGGGATATCTGGGTAGTCCGCATTGTATCGTAGATGATGGCCGGGGATATTTCTGGATCCCTACGGATAAGGGGCTGTTCCAGATGGCCGTCAAAGATCTGCTCGACTATGCAGAGACACCATTTGATATTTTTTACCTCTATCATGCCAAGGAAGAAGGTTTTCTGACGAACGAATTCAATGGCGGATGCCAACCCTGCGCCTCAACCTTGAAAAACGGTACCATTTCGCTGCCCTCGCTCAACGGGCTGATCTGGTTCCGGCCCGAGAGGGTGATCAAAAAAGTGCCGTCGGCGCGCATTATTCTTGACAGGATCCTAGTGAACAGGCAATGGCTGACGGGACTGGGCGACACGCTGGTCTTGCCGGCAAACCCGGTGCAGTCGAGATTCTTCTTTTCGACACCTTATTATGGTGATGCCTACAATCTGAACCTTTCCTATGCGCTGGTTGATGCCGGTGAGCGCGTACAGGCTTCGGACTGGATACCGATCCAGAGTAACGATTTCAGCATTGTATTTTCCAACCTTAGCCATGGCATGCATACGCTCCTGGTACGAAAAGTGAATGGTTTTGGCAAGGGAAACCACACGATCCGGAAGATCTGCGTAATCGTGCCGCCACTTTGGTATCAGACCTGGTGGGCGAAAATATTGCTTGTTCTGGCAATCATAGGAGGCTTTTTTCTCTACAACGGCTTCCGATTGCGCAACATATCACGAGAGAAGGAGCGGCTGGAAGAGATTGTGGCCAAACGTACGGAAAGCCTCAACCTCGCGCTGCGGGATGTAGAGGAATCGAAAAACGAGATGGAGCGGCAGCTGCACATGTTGTCGAGATTGCTGGCCTCGATGACCCATGATATACAGTCTCCGCTGAACTACATTATGCTCACGTCCGGTGCGATCCCGGCAATGATCGATAAGGGTGAACTGGCTGTGGTTTCGGAGATAGGGCAGGTGATTTCTAATTCGTCGCGCCGGATGAGCGACCTGTTGCGCGGACTGCTCGATTACATCAAAGTACATGTGTACGGTAATAGCATTCAGTTCGAGAATGTCGCGCTGAGCCAGCTTGTTGAGAGCAAATACGAGCTATTTAAAACGGCCAGCGAAGAAAAGGGCAACATTTTCAAAAACGAAGTGCCCGATAACCTGACGGCTCCTTCCGACGCCCAGATGCTCGCGATCATGGTCCATAACCTGCTCGATAACGCGGTCAAATTTACGCATAACGGCACTATCAGCGTCACCGCCTCCGAAGATACAGGCTCCGGCGTGGTGATGCGCATTTCCAACTCAGGGGCAGGCATTCCGCTCCATGTCATCGAAATCATCAACACTCCGGATCAGGAAGGAGCCGATGATGTGGTGACGCCATTCGGCCGTAAAACAGGCCTGGGGCTGTTGATCGTCAAAGAGGTAGCCGTGCTGATCGACGTCCGGTTGCATGTCAGTAGTGAAGCAGAGCAAACGTGTTTTACCCTGCAATTCAATCCGGCTAAAACTGTTTAAGGAGCGAAACCTTTTTGGAAAGTTCGATAGAATCCACAACATCGAGCTTGTTGAAAATCCGGCGTTTATAGGTACTGACCGTATTTTCTTTCACATTCATAATCGCGGCGATCTCTTTGGTCCATTTACCCTCCGTCAGCAGCTGCATTACGCGCATTTCGTTGGGGGAAAGGCTGGTAATGGGGTTCATTGCCTTACCAAAATTATTGTCCTTGATTGTATTGAGCAGGATTTGCTGAACCTGGTAACTTACATATTTACCTTTGCTCATAACCGCTTTCAAGGCGGTTTTGAACTCATCGTGCGAAGCCTGTTTGGAAAGAAAGCCGTTTGCACCTGCCTTGATGTAGGGCAATGCGTACACTTGCTCGTCGTACCCGGAATGAATAAGAATGATGATATCGGGCTGTTTGCTCCGGATCATATTCATCATTTTGATGTTCTCTCCACCGGGAATGTCTATGTCGAGGATCAGGAGATCGAACCTTTCCTGGTCGAGCAAAATCAGGCCCTCCGGAAATGTATCGCATTGGGTAACAGTAGCCCTGGACTCGGATTCGGAAATCAGGAGTTTCAGTCCCATCCGTATAAGCGGGTGATCTTCGACGATCAATATTTTCATAAACTGTCGATCAAGAGGTGTCTGTGGGTAACACACAAATCTAAAAATTTCTTAAAGCCTCTACTTGTAGAAATGTATCTACGATCGAAACGTTTTAACTCTATAAATGCACGCTTGCATAGTTGTTAAATTTGTGCATTAATTAACGTTGAGTATCATAAATATCCTTCCGGCGCCTGTTGGAGGGATATTTTTTTTAAATTACTAAATTTACGCTGTGAACGATCAGCAAAAACAATTCATTCTTGCTTTCATGGCATATGCGGCCCAGCGTGACATTTCGCTGGAAAAGCTTTGTCGTCTTTCGGGTATCAACCTGCAAGCGCTGACTTCCGGCGGGCCGGTCGACATCAGTCGGAAGCAGTTCAACGACCTCTGGCTGAATGCCTGCCACCTGAGCGGTGACCCGCTGTTTGGGTTGCACCTGGGAGAGTCGTTACAACTGGCTGCGTTGGGGATTGTCGGAGAGATCGTCAAGAGCAGTACGACGGTTGGTCAGGGAATAGAACATGCAGTTGCGCTCACGCCGCTGATCACCGACCTGTTTGGCATGACCATCGAGCGAGATGCAGGTACATTTACGCTCCGCCTGATTCCCGACGAAGTGAATCAGGCCGCCTCGCCTTTCGCATTCAGCCAAATGGCCGATTTCTTCCTCGTTTTCGCCGTTCACGAGCTCGACGGCCTCATTCTTGCCCGCATAAGGCCCGAGCGTGTAACCATGCCCTTCGCCGACAAGGCCGCCGTAGAACTGGAACGCGTCCTGCGTTGTACCCCGACCCGCTCCGGGGGCGATTATTCGATTACGTTCGATCTCAAATATTGGGATATGCCTATCCTTACAGCCGACTATGCGTTGCAGGAAAGCCTTTTGCAAAAAATCAATGCGGTAGCACCCGGCAGGTTGACGAGTGATTCGTGGCAGGATAAAGTGCAGCAATATTTACTGAAAAACGCATATCTCGGCATTGTCCCGCTTGAAGAAATAGCAGCCAATTTCAATGTAAGCCCTCGTAGTCTGCAACGAAAGTTGAAGGACGAGCAGGTCACCTATCAGGAACTGGCCGATGACGTACGTAAATCGCTCGCCCTTCATTACCTCGAAACCGGCGGATATTATGCCAAAGAGATTTCTTATATGTTGGGATACAATGAATTGAGCGCATTCTCGCGCGCATTCAAACGCTGGACGGGAAAGGCTCCGGGAGGTTATCGGAGGAATTTTGAGTGAATGGGTCATTCATTTCCCGTTCCCCATCTCTTGTTCGGCATCGGGCCCATTTCGAGTTCCAGTGTTCCGCCATTTACCAGTTCTTCATGCGAGAATGTCGGTACATTCAATGCTTTGCCATTCATTTTGGCGCTTTGAATGTATTTGTTTACCACCGAGCAATTTTTTGCAACAACCCTAAACTCCTTACCTCCGGGCAGGTCGATCGTCACTTTCTCGAAAACAGGGCTACCGATGGTGTAAACCGGCAGACCCGGCGTGATAGGGTAAAAGCCCATGGACGAGAATACGACAAATGCCGTCATACCGCCGCCGTCCTCGTCACCCGGTATCCCGAAAATGTTGTCCTTGAACCATACATCAAGCAGAAAGCGCACGCGTTTTTGTGTTTTCCAGGGCGCATCTGTGAAGTTGTAGAGGTATGGAATATGAAAACTCGGCTCGTTACCCATCGAATATTGTCCTACCAGGCCCGTCGCATCCGGGAATTTACCCCAGAATTCGTATTTGCTGTGGCCTAGCCCTTCCCGGTAAAGCTGATCGAGGCCGTTTTCGAAATTCTTTTTGCCGCCCATCAGGCCTACGAGTCCGTTTATGTCGTGCTGTACCTGCCACTTATAGGTCCAGCCATTGTTTTCGTCATAAAAATCGCGGCCGCCCATTCCACCATCGAACTTCGGGTCGATGGCAATCCATTTTCCCTGGCTGTCTTTGGGAATGAACATCTGCTTTTCGTCGTTCCAGAGGTTTTGGTAATTCTTCGCCCGGATATTGAATTTTTGGTAATCAGCGTTTTTGCCGAGGTCTTTGGCAAGTTGGCCCACTGCCCAATCGTCATAGGCACCGCCTAAGGTAACCGCAACCGCCTGACGTTTTTCAAAGCCGTCTACCAGTTTCACTGTCTCCTTTTCACCAGGGCGTAGGGCGGGGAAAAAGCCTTTGGAATGATAGATGTCATCGAGCTCGCATTTCGCGCCGTTCCGCCAGGGGAGCATGGTGGCCTGTTCGGCGTTCTTTTTCATGGCTTCGTATGCCTTCGCAATATCAAAGTTTTTGAGGCCTTTGCGATAGCCGTCGAGGAGGGTTATCGACGAATGGAAGCCGTTCATACACGCGTGGTCGCCGAAAAGTACCGGAAAAGTGGGCAACCAGCCGCTCTGCTCATACATATTCACAAACGATTGCAACATGTCCTCTTCCTGCGCCGGATTGAGAATTACGCGCAGCGGATGGTGGGCCAGGTAAGTGTCCCAGGTCCAGTCGTCTACATAAAATGGCCGGTTGCTGGTGTGGACCTTTTTGTCATAACCACTGTAATATTGGTTGTCTTCCGAAATATCCACCATCCGCTCATAAGTGCGGTAGAGCGATGAATAAAAGCTGCGTTTTTGCGCTTCGGTACCTCCTTCGACATGGATCTGGCCTATTGTTTTCGACCAGGTCTGTTCACCAGCCTTTTTGAGATCATCAAATCCCGTGTTTTTTACTTCATTCTCAAAATTCTTTTTCGCTTGTCCGGCGCTTACAAACGAAATGGCATAACGAAATTCGATGGAAGAAGCACTGTCAGGAAAAGTAATGTAGGCTTTGGCTACATTATCTTCACCATTCAGCGAACCGGTTTTACCCGCCTGACTGAATGTTCCATAGAGGTAAACAGGTATGTCGTCGTGGTAAATTTCACGTGCAATGATTTCTTTCCCTCCCTCGAATTTCCAGCTGGCTTCGCCGCTATTATACTGGTCGAAAAGAATGCTTTTATGACCGTTTTTACGAAATTCGAAACGGTAAATGCCCGCTTTTTTACCCGGAACAAACTCGACTTTTACTTCATCTTCAATCAGATAAGTAGCATAATAATAGGGCCGAAGTACTTCCAGGTCGTGGTCGTAGGTCATTTTGTGTTTCCACGAGGCGGCACTGACGGGCAGGATACTCGGGTGCAATGCGAACGCCTGACCGAGCCTGTGGGATACGATAATGGCGGGGAAACTGGAAATCTGGTCGTCGAGATAGTCCTGGCGGACGGGGAACATCCGCATCATCTGATTGGGCAGCTGCACGGTGGGTCGGGTTGGTTCCAGGAGTTGGCCGACGTTCCCAACGCGGAGATCTACATATTGGAGGTTATCTTTTTCAGGATTTTTTTGTGCTGGGCTGGTTAGTGAATGCAAACAAAAAGCAAGTATGAACGAGGAGGTTGTTAGGTTTTTAAAAGGTAGGATCATGCTAAATCAAATTTTAATTACGGTTTCGGCGCTTATATTTTCAATGATTGATGTTTTACAAAGTATAGATAATGGTTTGTTCCGGGCTTTCCTGAAAAAATAGGCAGGTGTTAGCCGGGTTATTAAAAACCCTGGTTATTGTTTAACTTTAAATTGATATCGTGCAAGTGTAGCTTTGGGAAGCGAAAAGCGAATTAAATACGCCTTACTTAAGAAAAGCTTAACAATCGATTAACAGGACCCTTAAATGCATTGCCAGGAGGAAACTTTTCGCGGTTTTCTTGCCAACCCGCTCTTATGAAATTCAGGTTTATTCTTTTTTGTATTTGGTCAATGCTGTTGTCGTGCATCATTTCTGAGGTGTGGGGCCAGTCCTACGGGCTTGGTTTCGAGAGCTTCGAAGCGGTGCAGGACAAACGGACGGGCCTTGACCTGAGCCCGGAAGGCCCGATTTGTCTGGATGGTGATTTCGAACTATCATTCGAACTGTCCTTTCTTAGGAATAAGAAGACCTATTTCGGCTATATCGTCCGTGTTATCGGTGGCGACGAACAAAATATTGACCTGATTTACGACAACAGCTCCACCCATCACGACCATTTTAAGCTGATCATCGGTGAACAGTTTTCGCCGGTTGCCTTCGATTTTCAGGGAGACGATCTTTTTGCCAAATGGAACCGCATCACCCTGCGCTTTCAGAAGCAAAAACAGCAGATCACCGTCGTTTACGGTAACCTCAGTTTCTCACATCCGGTCAAATATGATACGAAAGGGTGCTACAAGATTCTTTTTGGCGCCAACCAGTACAAGGAGTTCCGTACCACAGACCTGCCGCCCATGAAGATCCGGCACGTGGAACTACGTTCGGGTGGACGCGTCGCCTACAAATGGCCATTGAATGAAACCGATGGTTTGAAGGCCAACGAGGAAATCGGGCAAAAGTCGGCGGTAACGGCCAATCCGATCTGGATTAAAAAGTTGCATTATGAATGGAAGCTGCTGCAAACTGTGACGCTGAAAGGCTATGTAAGGGTAGGATTTGACGAGAAAAGCAGCAATGTATTTGTGGTAGGGCAGGATTCGCTGGTGCGGTTCAGTCTGGCTGGCAATCGGGTAGTAACAATGCCTTACCGAAGCGGCAAACAGCCCGTGTATGTCGATAACCAGGTCTTGTTTGATGCTGAAAGGAACCGTTTGTACAACATTTTCCTGAACGAGAAGCTGATAACGGCATTTGACACGCTCAGCCGGAACTGGGATAAGAGCGATATATCTCCCCAAGCCAAGACCTATTACCTGCATGCGAACAAATTCCTTTCCCCGGCCGATTCTTCCATTTATATGTTGGGCGGCTACGGGCATCTGGCTTATAAAAAGGAAGTTCAGCGCTACCATCTGCCGTCGGGAATATGGCAGCAAATCCCATTGAACGACTCGGTTTTCACGCCCCGGTACCTGGCTGCGGTGGGTGCCACGCAAGGGGGCGCGTACGTAATGGGCGGGTATGGAAGCTCAACCGGCCAGCAAATGCTCAATCCGCGTAACTGGTACGACCTGCTGTATTTCGACCGGGCGCAACGCAAATTCAGGAAGATCTATGAACTGAAAGTGCCGAAGGAAGATTTTGTTTTCGGTAACTCGATGATTATCAATGAGCAGGATAGCTCGTACTATGCATTGATATTTCCTAAACATCAATTCAGCTCCGAACTGCAACTGATCAAAGGGTCGCTCACCCGGCCGGAATTCAAACCCGTTGGCTCGAAAGTGCCTTACCAGTTTATTGATATCGAATCTTTTGCCGACCTGTTTTATGATAAGGCAAACGGCCGTTTTGTTGCTGTGACCCTTTACCGGGACGCCAATTTGCGGACGAAAGTGGCTATCTATTCGCTTTACGCCCCGCCGCTTGAAACCTTGGCACCGCAAACGGCTTCAACCGGTCCGGCAGGACGTAGTTTGTGGATAGTGGGCGCACTGTTGGTTGCCGCGTCGCTGGTGTACTGGTTGTACCGTTATATGCCCGGGCAATTGGGACGGCAGAAGGCCACCAAAGCACCGGAGATCGGGCCGGTTCAGGGACTGAAAGAAGTGCATGATACTGGGCAACCGGTGGCCGATGATAATGTCGTGGAGAAGGCGGCACCTTACAAAAGCTGTATTTTGTTATTTGGGAATTTGCAGTTGTATGATGAGGATGGCAACGATATTACGAAGCAATTCAGTCCGCTGGTGAAGGAGCTGTTCCTGGTGATATTGCTCTATTCCATCCGCTGGGACGGGATCAGTTCCGAGAAACTGAAAGAGCTATTGTGGTTCGACAAACCCTCGGAAAGTGCGCGAAACAACCGGTCGGTGAATATCGCAAAGCTGAAAGCGATCCTCGATAGAATGAAGTATTGCCAGGTATCGAAAGAGACCGGTTACTGGAAGATCAAAATCGATTTTGAGAAGATCGAGGTCGATTATATGCATTACCTCACATTGGTCGGGAACCGTAAGTTACTTACCAAGGAAAGTATTGTTGAACTTGCCAGTATTACAAAGCGGGGTAATTTTCTGTCGAATGTCGAATACGAATGGCTGGATAATTTCAAGTCGGAAATCTCGAATGAGATCGTCGATGCCTACCTGCGCTATGCTGCTTCGGTTAAAATCACGAATGACGCCGAATTCGTCGTGAAGCTTGCCAACTATGTGTTCTATTTCGATCCGGTGAACGAAGAAGCGATGATCCTGAAATGCAAGGCATTGGCGCATTTGGGCAAGCATTCCCTGGCGAAAACCACTTTCGAAAACTTCGCGAGGGAGTACAACCGCATTTACGGGGAGGATTTCAGGAAGGACATGCCGGAGGTACTGCATTCATAAAAAGCGAAGTTAGTGAACGGCATTACCGAGTAGCCGGTTTTGGGGTATTTTTGCATTGAAGTTATTGTGTTGATTATTAGTATGATAACTCTTTCTCGAATATCCTTATGACAGAACCACTGATAAAGCTATGCCGCGAAATGGCCGGAATCTCGGACAGCGAGCTAGCCTTGATCGAACGTTATTTTAAACCGGTCAGATTGAAGCGGAAGCAATTCCTGATCACGGAGGGCAAGCAATATGATTTCATTGGTTTTGTGAGCAAGGGAGCCATCCGTCATTTTACATTCCGAGACGGTGTGGAGAAGACTTGCAACGTCAATTTTGAAAACCAGTTCTTTACCGACTTCGAAAGCTTCTATCACAGCACTCCCACAACGAATAATTCCGTGGCATTGGAAGACTCTGTCGTATTGGTCCTTTCCAAAACAAACCGTGACTTGCTATTGGCCGAGTGTCCGGCTTTTGAGCGCTTTGCCAGGATCATGAGCGAGTGGGCAGCGCAGCAGGCAGCGGAGCGTGCAGCAAGACTTACCTGGGATCGTCCGGAGGATCGTTATTTACATTTACTGGAACACGAGCCGGATTTTGTAAGGCGTGTCCCATTGAAATACCTGGCCAACATCCTCGGTATTAGTGCTGAAAGTTTGAGCCGTATACGAAAACGGCTTGCAAGCCCCGTGTTTTCTTGACGATCGTCAAGCATTTGTCGGTAACACCAGGAATACCTTTGTGCCATCGCACGTGAGGCCTGCGATGTTTACAACTATTCAGCCATTCAAATGAAAAATGAAATGATTCTTCCCGCAGAGGGCCAGGTTATTCCCGGCCGTCAAACTTCGTTGTTGTTGAAAACGTGGGTTCGCAACCACATTTGGGCCAATGTTCTGGGGCTGGCCATTTTGCACCCGTTTCTGGCGCACTACTTTACGGGTCCGCACGAGCAGGCACTGACGATTCCGCAACTCGTAATGCATAACGTCTCCCTTGCGGCATTTATGGTAATACTGGTCATGTTACAAAACCAGGCGCTTCGCTCACACTTTACCCTCGGCATATTTAAGGGATTAGGTTACTTTTTGCTGTTGGTGCCTGTCGCTTTCTGGCTTGGATATTACACATTGTATATTCCGTTCGACATCATTTTTATGTACCTGGCAATCGGCATAATCAATGCTTTTCTGATAGGTTCATTGCTACCCAGGCCGCGACCATGGATCTGGAAATGTATACTATCCTTCTTGTTGGCAGGAATAGCCGGCGCTGCCTGTGGTATCGCGGCATACTTTGCAGGTCTGAAAGATGCGGGCGGAATGGTGCGGGACTATGGCATGTGGTCGTTGATCAGCGTTACCGCGGCCCTCACTTACACTTCCTTGACCAGGCGGATTTTACAGCAGCAGTTGTGCGAAACACGCGGGAGCAACTTTGCATGAAAAACAAAACAGAGACCGCCGAGTCGGCGGCCTCTGTTTGAATCACCCTTAACCCTCATAAAAAATGTTACTTTGCTTTTGAACTGTTCTGCGGAGCGACATTTTTGTAGATGCTGTTGCCGGTCAGCATTTTGAGTTCATTTATTTCCCTTCTCAATTCGGCAATCTCTGCCGTTTGATTTTTCAGTTCACGCGCCGACTCGATCAGGTGTGGTATAAGGCCCGTGTAATTGACCGTTTTTAATCCTTTTTCGTTTTGCTGGACGAGTTCGGGGAAATACTCCTCTATTTCCTGAGCAATTACGCCGGTTTGTAGTTCCGTTCCTCTTCCTGCATCGATCCAGTGATAATGGTAGCCGCGTATCCGGCTGATGGCATTGAGACTGCCTTTTAGTGGTGTAATGTCCTGCTTTAATCGCTTGTCGGAAGCCTGTGCTTGAAGCGCACCACCGGGTATCCATGCTACTCCCATGTCATCCACCCAAAATCGCCATGCACCATTTAGATAAAATCCCACCTGTTTATCAGTTTTCATTCCAATAAAGCCCTCTGGTTTATTTTGTGAATTATTCAGGTAGAGCCCGGCAGTGTTGCCGTCGTTCCGGATCCTCATTCTCGATGCTACGTCCAGGACAAATTCTGGAAGAACCGCTTTCCCTCCGATGCCGATATTCCCATTCCGTAAGACGGTCATAGCATTGTTCCGGTTGTTGATACCAACTCCGTTGCCAATTTGAAATATTCTGTCCGCAGGTCCTCCGTTTGGTTGGTCGAATGAGTTGTTGTAGAGCCCGACCGCCAGGCTGTGAGGTGCCTTGGCGACCGTATGGTAACCTAGCGAAACGCTGTAATCACCCATCGCCGCTGACCAGTTGCCGATGGCAAATGAATGGTGGTTATAAGCAAAGCTGCCATTTCCGATGGCGAATGAATATTCCTGTTGAGCATTTGAAGAGTATCCTATTGACACAGCGCTATGTTCCGATGCGGTGGGGCCATTCCCAATTGCGACTGAACCATAGCCATTTGCTACTGCGTCTAGTCCTACCGCAAACGACCCCTGACCGATGTTGTTATCTTCCCAACCGCCATTGGTCAAACCTGCCCGGAAGGCGGCTTTTTTCGGGTGCCAGATGAGTCTTGCGCCGTTTCCGATAGTCGGAATATCCGCACTTGCTTGCATTTGATCTTTCTGGACAATCGGGAAATTAGTCCGTAATTTTCCGGCCTCATTGGCATACAGCGAATAAGGAACGCTCAAAAGCTGGGTCATTCCAATAAAATGAAACCTGTCGTCATTTTGATCGTCGACTTCTGCTTTGAGGAAGAAAACATCGTTTGGCCAATCGATCTTGGACAAGTCACCGCCTGCGGAACCCACGATGACGGTAAACAGGCCATTGAAATCGGTCTGAGTGAAGTGAATTTCTTGAAATACCACCGGTCCGAGTATTTGGGTTTGAATAAGCGAGATCCTGACGGTAACGGTTGCGTTTTGTAACGGTTGGAAATTGTTATCGATTGCGATACCCTGAAAACTGAAACGGTAGGGTGCCTGTGCGTAGGTGGGGGCCAGGCCGAAACAAAATAGCAGCAGGAGGAGAATTCTGTTTCGCATTGTAAGGCAGATTAATAGTTAGCAATTCTCAAAAATTGCAGCATACGGATTATGGAGAGAATGCGATGAGCTATCGGCTAGGTTTATATTTTTAGCGGAAAACAAAACAGAGACCACCAAAACGGCGGCCTCTGTAAAAACCCAAGTTAACCCTCAGTGAAAAATCAGCTTTGTTGTTCTGCTTCCGACGGGCGTATCGATTTGTAACAGGTACGAACCGGTATGCGGCAATGTGATCGTACGTTCGGTGCCCGGAGTCTCGAATTGACCAAGCTTGTTACCAAGCTGATCGAACAGGAACAAGCTTTGCGTCTGCTCGGGCATTTGCACCCGCACTTTGTGCTCGCGTGACGGATTAGGATACACGTAGAACCTGTCGAGGCTTTCTTTTTCGGGGATGATGCAGATGATCTTGCTGTATGTATAAGAATCGTCGGTGTCTACCTGCCTTAGTCGATAATAGCTTGTCGTCACAAATTCCTGATCTACGTAATGGTAATCGTGCACCGTTTTGGAGTCGCCCGCGCCGTCGACCCATCCGAGGAGCTCCCATTGTTTGCCGTCTGGCGATTTTTGTATTTCAAATCCCAGGTTGTGAACCTCTTCGGCAGTTTTCCAATGCAGCTCGGCAAGGCCGGCAGCGTTGAGCCGTCCCTCGAAACTGATCAGCTTCACCGGCAGTACGGATAAATCTGAAAACGTATTGAGGCTGCCCAACACCCAGTTCACGCTCACGCCATTGGTGGAACCAGAAGCGCTGGCGGCGTAAATGGCGCCCGGGGAAATACTTTGGGCGAATAAAGGGCATGATATAGCGCCGGTTAGAATGGTTAACAACAGCTTTTTCATTTGGCTTGCAATTTACCGGTGGCCGATTTATTCTCCGTCAAAAGGCTTTTCAACCCCGCCTCCAATGCCATTACACGGTGATTGATCTCCTTCACCTCTGCCAGTTCTTTTTTTAAGGCTGCGACTTCTTCGGTTCTTTTATCAAGTTCTTTGACGGCTTCGATGAGATGTGGGATGAGGCCGATGTAGTTGACGGCTTTGTAGCCGTCTTTGTTTGTTGTGACTAATTCCGGAAATCGTTTTTCAACTTCTTGAGCGATTAGCCCAGTTTGCAGATCCCTACCTTGCTTAATGTCGTTCCAGTAATAGTTGTACCCTTGGAGTGAGTGCAGTGAAGAGAGGCTGCGAGAAACCGGAGTTATCTGTTTCTTTAAACGCCGGTCCGATGTATTCACGATATTGCCGTTGACGTAAGCGTTGGAACTAGTTACCCAGAAGCGCCAGCCGTTGTTAATATATAGTCCAATTTCATCATCTGTCTTCATACCAACAAACCCATCTTCGTTATTGGCGGAATTGTTAAAATGTATACCGGCGGTTTGGCCATTGTGCCGGATGCGCATTCTACCACCTAGGTCTAGCAGATATTGTGGAGAAAGGACGTTATTGCCGATGCCAAAATTTCCATTTCTTAAAACAGTTATCGCGTTCGATCTAACGGCATCGGAGCTACCATTTCCCAACTGAAAAATGCGATCTGTCGCAAGTGGTGCACCCTCGATATCGGAAATGTTATTGAATGTACCCAGGGAAACCGATCCGAATGATTTTGCATAAACATCTAGCCCCAATACGGTCGAGCTTTCACCTTCGGCGTGTGAGGCCTTGCCGGCGGCAAAGGAATAATCTCCACCTGCAACTACCGCTGTTCCTATTGCTGCCGATCCTAAGTTACTTGCGTTGGAAGTATTGCCAAGGGCCACAGCGTTTTCTCCTTTGGCAGCTGAGTTTTTGCCTGCGGCAAATGAATTGTTGCCAATTTCCGTACTCTCCCAAAATCCAGGAACTTCTAGATTGCCCACTCGGAAAGCCGCCTTTCGAGGGTACCAAATTAGATTGGCGCCAATAGTTGGTATTGGAAGTGTAGGGCCTGATCCAAACACACCTGTTTGAATAATAGGAACATTATTTACCCATTGCCTTGAAACAAGTGAATAAGGTACGCTCTTGATCTGGGTAGTTCCGAGATTTACGAAGTTAGCTCCACCCGCAATATCAATTTCTGTCTGAATGAAACAGTTGTCAGAAGCCCAATTTACATCATCTAAGCCCCCGGATAGACCACCTATTATGAGATTGAAAATCCCGGACGGGTTCGTGTCAACAATCTGTGTTTCCGAGAATACGATCGGTCCATTTGGTCCATCTTTATGAATTTTGATCCTAACAGATATTTGCGTGTTAGCAACAATCTTCCCATCCGCCCCCCGCGCTACCCCTTGAAAACTAAACTGCTGCGGCGCCTGTGCCGTAGAGAACTGGGAGAGAAGCAACAGGCTAACCGACAGCAGAGTGACTAGGATGCGGTTGGGTTTACGGGAAAATACTTTCCTGTTTTCGGAGTTCGATGTCACCGGAGCTGTGGCAGGCCTGATATGTCCGGATGCATGAGTGCACAAGTTTTTCATGTGTGTGAATGTTTTTGAGTTTTGACTTCGCTAATTCCAGCGGGAATATCGCCGGGTTTTAGCCAAAATGCGGACTACAATGAATTATCGGCATTCGCTTAAATAGCCTGCGGTGAAAATCCGGTTTTAGGAAAGTGGTCAGTCCTAAGGAGGCTGTGGAGGGCCGAGTCGGTGGGTAAGAATTTCCTGCCGTGGGATAAATATATTCTCGTGTGTCGTAGAGGGCGTCTAAAATTTGAGGATCGGGCCTGCCATTCCATCAACCCTAAACCCGCTTTTATGACACCACGTGTGAAATCTCCCGTCTGGGCTATTGTACTATTAATAATTTGTTTGATTTTACGTTTTTGTGACTCCTGGCTGTTCGGCGAGGAAAGCAGGCGAAAAAACTTCCCGCGCGAGCGAAGTTCGCGGCAGGATAATGCGGGAAAGGGGACGATGAGTGGAAAGAAGCCCGGTGCAAAAGCCCAGGTAACCGATTCATTGTACCGCGAATCTCACTTTTTCCGGTAGGAGGCAATCTTCGCGTACAATTCCGCGGGCGAGAACGGCTTGCTGATATAATCGTTCATGCCAACGGTGAACGCAATATCCTTAATGTCCAGCATCGCAGAAGCGGTAAGCGCGATAATGGGCAACCGTTGATACTTCTCGTCCGGCAGTTGGCGGATGTGCCGTGTGGCCTCATAGCCGTCCATTTCGGGCATCTGAAGGTCCATTAGCACAAGGTCATAGTCATTGGTTCGCACTTTTTCGAGTGCCACAAGACCGTTTTCGGCGAGGTCGTATTGTACGTCCCATTGTTTCATGAAATTCTTCATTAGCAGGACATTGATATTATTATCCTCCACAATCAGCAGCTTTATCCCCTTCAGACTAAACTGATTCGCCGGCGCCCCGTTGGTTTGTTCGGCAAGGTGTTTTTTGCTGACAGGGAACGACAGGCTGAAATAGAATGCCGACCCTTTGCCGGGTTCGCTGTCTACATGAATCGGGCTGTTTTGCAGTTGCAGGAGCCTTTTCGTGATGGTCAAGCCGAGGCCCGAGCCACCGTATTTGCGGGTTGTATCGGAGGTGGCCTGGGTGAAGCTGTCGAAGATATTCTCGAGTTTGTCGGGCGGGATACCGATACCCGTATCCTCAATCCGGAAATCGATCGTGACACGGTCATCCACCCGCTTTGAAATAGTGGCCGAAATGGTGACTTTCCCTTTTTCAGTGAATTTTACGGCATTGCTGACGAGGTTCGTGAGAATCTGGCCCAGTCGGGTAGGGTCTCCGACGACCGTGATATTGAGATCGCTGCCCACGTTCAGTTTCAGCATAATCCCCTTTTCATTAGCCTTTTGCAGGATCCCTGACCGGATATTTTCAAGCAGCGAGAGGACATTGAAATCAACTTCCTCGAATTCAATCTTTCCGGCTTCTATTTTACTGAAATCAAGGATGTCGTTGATCAGGGCCAGCAGGTTTTCGGCGGAAAATTTAAGAATATTAAGGTACTCCATCTGCTCCGGCTTCGGGTCCTGTTGCAGCAGCAAATGGGTAAAACCGATTACCGCGTTCATAGGTGTCCGTATTTCGTGGCTCATCGTCGAAAGGAACTGCGACTTGGCAAGGCCCGCCATTTCTGCCTGCTCTTTGGCCTTGATAAGTTCCTGTTCCGTTCTCTTCTGCTCGTCGATGTCCATGATTGCCCCATAGAGCTTCGTTACCCTGCCGTTTGCATCTGTGAACGGTTTCCCAATGGCGTGAATGAATTTCACCTGGCCATTGGGGAGGATAATGCGGAGGTCGAAACTTGCCGGTTCCAGGTGGTTGATCGCATCCCGGATGTGCGATTTGTACAGCGGCAGATCTTCGGGGTGTATCATGCTCGAAAAGAGCTCGGTCTGCGGCCCGGGACTACCGGGTTCAAGGCCGAAAATGCGAAATGCTTCGTCGGACCAATAGTTCTGGCCCGTAACGAGGTCGGCCTCCCAGCTTCCGCTATGCGTGAGTTGCTGCGATTCGGCCAGCATGGCTTCGTTTCGGCGGATCAGCTCTTCGGCGCGTTTTCTGTGCGTGATATCATGCCACACCACCAGCAACACCTTTTTGTTACTGATCAACACGGGATTAAGCGTCACTTCCACGGGGAATTCTTCGCCGTCGATCCGCTTATGGATCCATTCGAAGCGGTTATAGCCGTTTTCATACGCGAGCCGGTCCATTTCCACGGATTTTTCGGAAGAGAGGCGACCGTCGGGTTGAAATTCGGGGGAGAATTTCGCAGGGTGGATCGAGAGGAGTTCGCTTTTGTTTTTGCAGCGCAGCATTTTGACGGCCGCTTCGTTGCAATCCATGATCCCATGTTCATCCAGAAGCAAATGCGCATCGGTTGAATACTGAAAGATCACGCTCAGTTTCTCTTCCACGATCTTTCGTTGGGTGAGGTCCTGCAACACCCCATCCAGCTTGCCGGGTTGTTCCCGTTGCATAACATCATCGTGAATGTCGCTTACAGATCCAACCATCCTTTCGGGCCTGCCGTTTTCGAAGCGCACAGTACCTCGGCATTCGAAATAGCGGTAGCCATTATTTTTGGTTTTCAGTCTTACATGAACGAGATAGGGGACATTGTTCTCAAACTGCTCGCGGATGGCGTCGGCGACGATTTGCTTGTCTTCCGGATGGACCAATATTTCGGTAAACGGCTCGTAGCCGCTGGGTATTTCATCCGGCTGATAGCCCAAAAGCTCGAAAAAGCGGTCCGACCAGACTTGTTTATCCGTTTTGAAGTCCCAGTCCCATATCCCGGCATTGATACCGGCGATGACCATATCGAGCGATTCGGCAGAGAACTTGGATTGCATATTGGACATATAGAATTAATTCGTATAAAATTAAAACAATTTCCGAATCTCAAAACCCTTAAAGGAACTTTGCCTACTCTTTTCGGAAATCCTTTACGCCGAAAACTTTTTAAGCGGTATGCTTAGCTGTGTCAGGTCCGTTACTAAGACGTTTATGAGCCTTTTATTTGATAAAAATACCTTTTGATTTTTTGTTGTATCCCGTTGATAAGCTGTTCACGGATTATCATTTCGAAAGCGTAATCTTTATTCATATCTGACAACAAACCTTACATAAGACAGGACCTAATCTCTATGGAAAACCAGTGATGGAGACTTCGAAAACGATAACTGTTGTCTACGTAGACGATGAAGTTCATAACCTGAACTCGTTCAAGGCGACTTTCCGGAAGGAATTCAATGTACTTACCGCTGGTTCCGCTGCCGAGGCACTGGAAATCATGAAGGAGAACCCTGTACATATTATCATTACCGACCAGCGCATGCCGGAAATCACAGGTGTCGATCTTCTGACTATCGTCTTGGAGAAATACCCCGATGTGTTAAGGGTTCTGCTGACGGGTTTTACAGAGCTCACAGCCGTCGCTGAGGCTTTAAGTAAAGGCCAGGTCCACTATCGTATGGAAAAGCCCTGGGATGAGGAGCAAATCAGGGTAGTAATCAATGCGGCATATCAAATCTCGTTGCTTCGGGTGAATAGCGGGCAGGATCGGGAAATTGATGTAGCCAGTGAACTGGAATTCATTTTAAGACAAAACCTCTTGTCCTAGCGTTTCAAATTTTAACCCCAAAAATCCGGTCAGCGTTGGTATTTTGCCGCCACGCATGTAAATTGGTAGGGATTGAAATGGCGAAAACCTCAATATGAACGCAGAAACGGATGCGTTGCGAAAACGCATTGAAGAACTGGAAGCGGAATTGGAAAAGGCCCGGCTGGGGCAGACCGGTGGGGGCGACACACTCGCATACATCCAGGAGATGGAAGGGCGTTTCCGCGCCATTGCCGACACGGCCCCGGTGCTGATCTGGCTTTCCAGTCCCGATAAACTTTGCTATTTCTTCAACAAAGGCTGGCTCGATTTTACCGGCCGTACCATGGAGCAGGAACTCGGAAATGGCTGGGCCGAGGGCGTCCATCCCGACGATTTGAAAAGGTGCCTCGACATTTACATTTCACATTTCGATGCGCGGAAAGAGTTCAGTATGGATTACCGCCTTCGCAGGCATGACGGCCAATACCGGTGGATTTCAGACAAAGGCGTGCCGCGTTACACGCCTGCGGGGACTTTTATCGGCTATGTAGGCGGCTGCATGGATATCCACGACCAGATTACTTTTTCCGAGCAAATGGAAATGCAGGTCGAGGAGCGGACGCGGCAGTTGAAGCATTCGGAGCAGTTTCTGCAATCGATCCTCAACACCGCGGGAAACAGTATTGCTTCCTACGAGCCCATAAGGAACCCGGCCGGTAAAATTATGGACTTTCGCATTGTGTATTCCAACGAAGACAGCATGGGGCGGCGCACGACCGACGGCCCGAGCATCGCCGGAAAAACCTGCCGCGAGGTGTACCCGGGTATTTTCAGAAATGGTGTGTTCGAAAAGCTCGTAAAATGCATTGAAACAGGGCATCCGGACCACTATCAGGTGGATGTCCGGCGGGATGGAGATATTTACTGGTTCGACGCTTCCATTGAAAAACTGGAAGATAGCGTGACGGTCACGACCAGGAATATTTCCGAGGAGCTCAAATCAGATCTCCGGCTCAAAGACCTGAACCGGAAGCTGAAAATTCAGAATTCCATTTTCAAACATTCAGAAGAAAATGCCAATATCGGCAGCTACGCGTGGAATGTAGCAACGAATGAGCTCGAATGCTCCGACAATCTTTACAGACTGATCGGCTACCAGCCCCAGGAATTCACCCCGTCTTTTGAACAGTTTCTGTCATTTCTTCATCCCGAGGACCGGCATCAGGCGATCCGCGACGGTATCCGGGCATATGAAACGAAGGTAATCGTTCAAAACACCTACCGGGTTATTGCCAAAAACGGTGATATAAAGTATTTCAGGCTCAGCGGAAACTTCATTCGGGAAGGGGAGAATCACCTGATGATCGGCGCATTGCAGGACGTGACCAAGGACAACGAACTCAATGACGCCCTGCATAAAAAAAACATGGAACTGCGCCGGAACAACGAGGAACTGGCATCGTTCAGCTACGTGGCCTCGCACGACTTGCAGGAGCCGCTGCGGAAAATCCGCGCATTCAGCAGCAGGATCATGGAAAAGGAAGCACAGCATTTCTCCGAAAGCACCAAGGATTACTTCGCACGCATCATCGCGGCATCTGCAAGAATGCAAAAGCTGATAGAGGCCTTGCTGAGCTACTCGGGGACGAGCGGGGTTAATTTTCAATTTGTTGAGGTTGACCTGACCAGTATCGTGGAAGAAGTAAAAAGCGATCTGGAAGAACTGATCACTGAAAAGGATGCGACGGTGGAGGTGGATCAGCTGCCGGTTTTGCCGGTAATCCCTGTGCAGTTTCACCAGCTTTTGCAGAACCTCATTGGCAATGGTATTAAGTATAGCAGTCCGGATCGAAAGCCTGTTGTTCGAATTGGATATGATATGGTGGACGACAACGATGGTCAGGGGACTTTCTGCCGCATTAGCGTTACCGACAACGGCATCGGGTTCGATCAGCGATATGAAAACCGCATATTCGATCTTTTTCAAAGGCTCCACGGCAAAAACGAATACGAAGGTACTGGCATCGGGCTCGCTATCTGCAAAAAAATAGCCCAGAACCATCACGGGTACATTACTGCCGAAGGTATGCCGGGAGTAGGATCCGTTTTCCATGTTTACATCCCGGCAACCCTTGCCCAGCATTAAAATACCCGTAAAATTGGATATGTCGGTGTCTGAATTGTAAAAATCTGATAATCTGGGGTTAAATAGCGTTTGGTCAAAAGTTTCTCTTTCAAAAACCTTGCGTTTTAATTTTCAATAAGTTTACTTTGTCTATCATATTTATAGACTATATAAAATGACTTTGCCTGATTAACCACCAGTCCGGCAAACATTTGTCCAAAATTCGAATCGTACCTATGAAAGCGAAAGATGTACTTCTTATCCGATTTTCGCGGCTCCATGCCCACGGAAAGATGGTGGTTTCTAATTGTCCCCGCCTCGCAGCTCCGTGCTGTTCCTGTTGTTGACCCTGACGATCTTCTGAATAATCAGTAACCCTGCTGATCGGCATGTAAGGCATATGCGGATCAGGAACTTCCCGCATATCTATACCACTCGGGCAAAGCCTGTCCCGTGTGACGTATATGCATGAAGGTAAGCCCTCTTGTGCCTTGAGTATCCATTTTATTTCACCACAAATAATGATCAGACATCTATTCCGCCTGTTCTTACTGACAGGCTTCGTATTCACAGGTTTTTATCGTGCCGCGGCGCAAGACGCCATTACAGGCGTGGTAAAAGACGAATCGGGGCAGGGATTGCCCGGCGCGACGGTAGTCGAGAAAGGCTCCGCCAAATATGCTCTGACGGACATCGACGGGAAGTTCAGTATCCCGCCTGCCAAAGAGTTTCCATTTACATTGCAAATCAGCATTACCGGTTTCCAGCAGCAGGAAATCGAGATCTATGAGCAGCCCGGCGAGCCGGTTGAAATTGTCCTGAAAACCGCCAACCTGCTCGACGAGGTCGTGGTGGTAGGTTATGGCGAACAAAAAAGAAAAGACATCACAGGTTCCGTCGCTTCGGTTCCCATTGAAATCAAAAGCCAGCCGGTAGCGTCTGTGGAGCGCCTTTTGCAGGGCTCCGTCGCGGGAGCGGTGGTTACGCAGACCTCCGGGCAGCCGGGTGGGGGCGTGAGCGTGCAGATACGCGGGAACAATTCCATTACAGCCGGTAGCGATCCGTTATATGTTATCGATGGTTTCCCTGTCAACAATGATTACGGCCTGACGGACGCCGGTGTGACCGACGGCTCGAAAATCAACCCGCTTTCTTCAATCAATACGGCAGATATCGAGAACATCGACGTGTTGAAAGACGCCTCGGCCACAGCAATTTACGGTTCACGCGGTGCGAACGGCGTGGTGATTATCACGACCAAAAGCGGTTCGAAAAACAAGTCGTCCATTAACTATGACGCTTACTACGGCTCGCAAAAGGTACTTCGCACGATACCTTTGCTGAATGCGGGACAATGGTGGCAACTCCGGAAAGATGCCGCTGCCAATTCCGGTAAAACAGCTTCTGTTCCAACCATTGCAGGTTACTCGCTTGATACAACCGGCGCGGGTACCGACTGGCAGGACGCCGCATTTCGCAGCGCTTCCATTCAGAGCCACAATCTTTCCATTCTTTCGGGATCGGACAAAACGAAACTTGCGATTTCAGGTAACTATTTCAAACAGAACGGTATCCTGCAAAATACAGACTTCCGTCGTTTTTCCGCACGCATTAACCTGGACCATCAGTACAACGACCGTTTCCGCATCTTTACCAGCCTGAACGCCAGTAACACCAAGGCCAACGTAGCGCCGACGGCGATTGTAGGTAACCTTTTGCTGACGCCCCCCGCATTGCCCATTTACCAGGATGACGGCACTTTTGTTGTAAACAGCCCGTTTGAATCGGCATTGCAGAATCCGATCAACTCATTATACAACCAGCTGAACGAGACCATTACCAACCGTTTCCTCGGTAATGTTTCCGGTGAGTATACGATCGCGGATGGTTTGAAAGCCAAAATCCTGATCGGTGCCGATATTGTGGGCAACAAGCAGAACCGGTATCTGCCGAGTACAACCGCGGAAGGCCAGGCATTGAGCGGTGACGCCATCGTAGGTTCCGTATTTACGACCAACTGGCTGAACGAGAATACCATCAGTTACGACAAAGAATTCAATGAAAAGAACAAAATCAGTGCGGTAGCAGGTTTTACAGCCCAGGTTTCAGAAAGCAAAGGTGCGATCGCCGAAGCGGCGGGTTTTGCCACGGATGCTTTTGAATACAATAACCTTGCAACTGGTATCACCAGTATTGCGCCGCGGTCGCTGGCCAACAAATGGTCGCTGGCCTCTTACCTGGGTCGTGTTAACTACATTTTCGACGAGCGTTATCTGTTTACACTTACGCTGCGTGCCGATGGTTCATCCAAATTCGGTAGCGGCAACAAATGGGGTTACTTCCCTTCGGCAGCCATTGGCTGGAATGTGAATGAAGAAAAATTCTTCCAGCGCTTCAAAAAGATCAGTCTCCTTAAACTGAGATTAAGCGCCGGACAGACTGGTAACCAGAATATTCCTGCCTACCAATCGCTGTCGCAGCTGAGCTATTTCCGCTACAATTTCTCTAATACCACCGTTTCCGGTTTTGCCCCGAATACCGTTCCCAATCCGAATCTTGGCTGGGAGAAAACATTCCAGACAGATTTCGGGGTAGATCTCGGCTTGTTCAAAAATCGCATCAACATTATTGCCGACTACTATTACAAGAAAACAACCGACCTGCTCCTGACACGTACAGTACCGGGAACTTCCGGTCTGTCGGATTTCTACAACGGACAAGCCTCGGTAGTATACCAGAACATCGGTTCTGTTTCTAACCAGGGTATTGAGTTGTATGTCAATTCAAGGAACCTGGAAGGTGCTTTCAAATGGAACACGATCTTCATCGTTTCCAAAAATACGAACAAGATCCTGAGCCTCGGCGATGGTGTTGATCAGATCATTCCGGTGATTTCCAACCCGTCTATTGCCAAAGTAGGTTATCCGCTCGGCTCGTTCATCGTTTACAAAACCGACGGTATTATCCAGGAAGGCGACGCGCCACTGACCCCGCAGCAAAACAAAAGCCCGGGAGGTCAGAAGTATAAGGATATCAATGGCGACGGGGTGATCACACAGGCAGGCGACCGCATTGTAGTGAAGAACCAGCCTGCATTGACGGGCGGTATTACCAACACATTTAACTACAAGGGCTTTGACCTGACTATTTTCTTCCAGGCTTCGCTGGGCGGCAAATTGTATAATGCCAACCGCGCTAACCTTGAACTGGGGACGGGATATACCAATGGATCCGAGCTACTACTTAACCGCTGGACGCCGACCAATACCAACACCGATGTGAAAGCCGCGTACCAGGACCCTGCCATCACGATTTCTGACCGATTTATAGAGGACGCGACCTACTACCGTTTGAAAAACCTTTCGTTGGGCTACACATTCCCGAAAGAGCTGCTTTCTAAACTGCGTATCGAAAACCTCCGCGTGTATGTATCGGCGCAAAACCCGAAAACGTGGACGAAATACACCGGCTTCGATCCCGAAGTGAGCCTGAACGGCCAGTCGCTGATTAACAAGGGCGTCGACCAGGGCGTGTATCCGAACAACAAATCTTACCAGGTGGGTCTGTCCCTCACATTCTGATAACCACCATTTTAAAATTAATTGAAATGAAAACATTTAAATATATCCTGTTGGGTTTCACGGCATTTGCATCGCTGTCGTGCGAGGAATTCCTGAAAGAAGAGCCCGAGGCATTTTTGTCGGAAGACCAGTATTACAAAACGCAGGCCGACGCTGTTAATGCGGTCAATGCCGTGTATTTCTTCCTGAATTCGGGCGGGTCGTCGATCCAGACGCCTTATAACACGCTGTTCAACACCGGTATGAACATGGCCGGCGATGATGAGGATCCGGGACCGGGGGCGACTAACCCTGATGTACGCTCGCTGTCGGTACTGGCGCATTCGTCGACCAACCTGCGTATTTATGAGCTCTGGCAGCAGCATTACGCGGCAATCAAAAAGGCCAATGTGGTGTTGGAAAAAGTACCCGCCATTCAGTTTGACGAGGCATTGAAAACACGTTTGCTCGGCGAAACTAAGTTCCTGCGTGCATTGTATTATTTTAACCTCGTACGCCTCTACGGCGACATCCCGCTGATCCTTGAATATCAGAAGTATGTCAATGCCGCCGACTATGCCATTGCCAAGTCTCCCTCGGCGGATATTTACGCGCAGATCGAGAAAGACCTCACCGAAGCAGCAGCAGTGCTTCCTGCCACGTATGCGTCGCCCAACGTAGGGCGCGCGACAGCGGGAGCGGCCAAGGCGTTGCTCGCAAAAGTGTACCTGACCCAGGCGTCGATCCCCCTAAAAGTGAGTGCGAAATACCAAAGTGCGGTAACGAAAGCGGAAGAAGTACTTTCATCGGCCGACGGCGGTACCGGTACTTACGGCTACGACCTCGTGAGCAACTACGCGGAAGTGTTCCTGCCTGCTTTTAAAAACAACAAGGAGCACATTTTCTCGGCGCAATTTAAGTCCAACTCGCTGGCACAGGGTAACAATGAATGGCCCCGCTCGATCCTCTCGGGCGTTCCTGGTTTGAATGGAAACTACGCGCACATGGTTCGTTATTACACGCAGGGTACTGATAAGTTTTTCAGCATTTACAAACTGTTCAAACCGGGAGACAAGCGTCGTGATGTGACGTTCGTCAGGAGCTTCACCAGCCCCACAAACGGACGCAAATACGCATTGCCTATCGCGAATGCCGCCGTTGCTAATGATTCGACGCCATTTTGGAATAAATGGGCCGATCCTGCATCGACAGCGGTGACCAACCAATCGGCGGCGAATGTACCTATTATCCGCTATGCCGAGCTGCTGCTGATCCACGCAGAAGCCGAAAACGAAGCGAATGGGCCGACACAAAAAGCGTACAAATCGTTGAACAAAGTTCGCAAACGTGCAGGACTGCCGGATTTGACGGCTGGCCTGACCAAAGACCAGTTCCGCGACTCGGTATACCTCGACCGCCGATTGGAGCTGACGTACGAATACCAGCGCTGGTTTGATCTGATCCGTCAGCGCGACGCGGCTTATAACAGCACCTTTGTGGCAAACCAGCAGAAAGTAGGCAAGACCAATGCGGCCCCCAAGCACATTTATTACCCGATCCCACAATCGGAAATCGACAACAATTCATTGCTGAAACAAAACCCGCTTTGGTAGTAGTGCGGCATTTGTAATCTGTTGGAAATGAGAATTGAATGAATATAAGAGCTTCCATTTGGATAGGCATTACCTGGGCGCTGTCGGTTACCGCGGCAGCGCCTGTGCTTGCGCAACAGGCGGCCGAAAGGCCCAACATCGTGCTGATACTGGCCGACGACCTGGGTTTTTCGGACCTGGGAAGCTTCGGCTCCGAAATACGCACACCAAACCTGGACCGACTGACCAAGGAAGGGTTGCGCATTACCCAGTTTTACAACAGTGGCCGCTGCTGCCCCTCGCGTGCGGCCCTACTCACGGGCCTGTACCCGCATCAGGCAGGCGTGGGCGACATGGTGCAGGACAAGGGTACACCCGCGTACCAGGGGTATTTGAGTAAAAACAGTGCTACGATTGCCCAACTGCTCAAAACGGCGGGCTATAACACCATCGTTTCAGGCAAATGGCACGTCGGGCTGGTACCCTCCGCCTGGGCTGTAAATCGTGGTTTTGACCAGTCGTTCACGATGCAGAACAATGGCAGCAGCTACTTCAACTCCGAGCCGATTTACAACGACGGAAGGAAGGTTACCTTTCAGCTGAATGGCCGCGAAATACAGCGCTACGACACTTCACGCTATCTCACACAAGCCATTACAGATTTTGCAATCCAGTCGATCGACCGCATCAAGGACCAGCACAATCCATTCTTTTTATACCTCGCTTATAATGCCCCGCACTGGCCGATCCAGGCGTTGCCGGAAGATATTGCGCGCTATAAAGGCAAGTACCTGCAAGGCTGGGACGCATTGCGCGAGGCCCGCTACCGGAAGCTCGTTTCTTTGGGTATTATCTCAAAAAAGTGGAAACTCTCGCCGCGTTATGAAAAGGCGCCTGAATGGAATGCATTATCAGCATCGGAAAAGGACCAATGGGATACCCGCATGGCCATTTATGCCGCCATGATCGACCGGATGGACCAATGCATCGGGCAGGTCCTCGATAAGTTGAAAGCGACGGGCCGTGACCGGAATACGCTGGTCATTTTCGTGTCGGACAATGGTGGAAGCGGCGATACGGTCCGGGAGTGGGATTATGTGACGCAAAAAACGGGCGAGCCGGGCTCCGTTCATTCCATCGACAGCTACGATCCGCCCTGGGGCAATGCGAGCAACACACCATTTAAGCTCTTCAAGAAAAATACCCATGAAGGTGGCATCGCTTCGCCTTTTATCGCCTGGTATCCGGGGAAAATAGCGGCTAATGCAATCAGTCAGCAGGTTAGCCACATTACCGACATTATGCCGACGCTGCTCAGTGCGGCAGGTGTTGTTTATCCTGAAAATTTTGGAAATGAAGTCCTTACCCCTCTTGCAGGCACCTCGCTGACCGGACTTTTTAAGAACCCGAAAAACATCCAAAACCGGACGATTTTCTGGGAGCACGAAGGCAGTCGCGCTATGCGAAAGGCCGACTGGAAGCTCGTCGCAGAGATCGGGCAGCCGTGGGAGTTATACGATCTCAAAACCGATCGCAGCGAAAATAATAACCTCGCAGGTCGCTATCCCGCGAAAGTGAAGGAGCTGGAAAAGGAGTACCTCAAATGGGCCGCGAAAGTAGGCGTGGTGGATTGGAATACGATCAAATAGGAATTGGATATTGATTTAAAATACATTCAAAAACAGTTTGTTATGAGAAAAAACTATCATCCATGGAATAAATTGACACTCGGAGCGCTGGCCATGCTGACCGCTGGTGTTGTAAATGCGCAATATGCGCCGACGCCTGCCTATCAGGGAAAAATCGGTAAAACCGTCGCTGAAACGCAGCAATCCTGGCCGGAAAAGAAGAAGGCAGCGAAAGGCTCGCCGAATGTGGTCTGGATCTTGCTGGACGACATCGGTTATGGCGCGATCAGCACGTTTGGAGGGCTTATCAACACACCTACACTCGATAGCCTGGCCAACAATGGATTGCGTTATACCAATTTCCACACCACCGCCATTTGCGCGCCTACGCGGGCATCGCTGCTCACGGGCCGCAATTCACATTCGGCACACATGGGACTTTTTCCCGAAACCGCCATTGGTACACCGGGCTACGATGCACTCATTCCGTTTGAAAAAGGAACGATTGCCGAAATCCTGAAAGACAATGGATATAACACATTTGCATTGGGTAAATGGCACATTACACCCCTGGCCGATCTCACGCCCGCCGGGCCGTTCAACCGCTGGCCGACTGGTCGCGGTTTTGAACAATTCTACGGTTTCCCGTCCAGAGGAAGTATCGACCAATGGCATCCGGAACTTTGGGAAGGCACGCACCGCGAACCCGACCGCCAGGATGGGAAGCATTTTAACGAATTGATCGCCGACCGCGCCATCAGCTATCTGGCGAGCCAGAAATCGGGTAATCCCGACAAGCCGTTCTTCCTTTATGTGGCAACCGGTGCAGGCCACGCGCCGCATCAGGTGGCTAAGCAATGGTCGGACAAATACAAAGGCAAGTTCGACGCGGGCTGGGATGCGTACCGCGAGCAGGTTCTGGCCAATCAGATCAGGTTGGGCGTCGTTCCCAAGACGGCCAAAGTCCCGCCGCGAAACCCGGGTGTGAAGGAATGGAACGCGTTGGGTGCCGAGGAGAAAAAGCTGTATGCGCGGTTTATGGAAACCTACGCGGGTTTTCTGGAATATACCGACTACGAAATAGGGCGGGTGATCAACCACATCCGCGAGTCGGGTGAGCTCGATAATACGATTGTGATCGTGTCGGTGGGCGACAATGGCGCGAGTAAGGAAGGGACGTTCGTAGGGACCGTCAATAACTTCGGTACCGGCATTTCTGAGGAAGAGCGTTTGAAAAAGAACATTGAGCAGATCGACCTGATCGGCACCGAGTTTTCGAAAGTGAATTACCCATTGGGCTGGGCCGCGGCTACCAATGTGCCGTTCCGCCATTGGAAGCAGGACGCCAACGCGGAAGGCGGCACGCACAACCCGCTCATTGTTTTCTATCCTAAAGGAATCAAGGACAAAGGCGGCATCCGTACCCAGTATGGCCATGTTTCCGACATTTTGCCCACTACACTTGAATTGCTGAATATCAAAGCGCCGGTCGTTTTGAACGGTATCAAACAGGATCCCATAGAAGGCACAAGCCTTGCGTACAGCCTGAACGACGCTGGCGCCAAAAACCGCCACACCGTTCAGTATTACGAAATCCGCGGCTCCCGCTCGATTTACAAGGATGGCTGGAAGGCCGGTTCCCTGCATGTGAAAGGGCAGGATTTTGAGAAAGATCAATGGGAGCTTTATAATTTGAATGAGGATTTCAACGAAACAAAAGATCTCGCAGCGTCGAACCCGGCCAAGTTGAAGGAGCTGAAAGCATTGTTCGACAGTGAGGCTCTGAAATACAATGTGTATCCGTTGAAGGATGGTACAGAGCCATTTACCTTGCCTACGGCTTATAATAATGTGGATAAGATAGTGCTTTATCCCGGCCAATCGACGATCATCGATGTGGCGAGCCCGTTTGCATTGAAACGTTCGTTCTCGATTGTGGCGGAGGCCGATTTGTCGGGTGTCGGAACGGAAGGTGTGCTGCTGTCGAGAGGCGGAGCGGCTGGCGGGTTGAGCTTTTTTATCCAAAACCAGAAGTTGCAGTTTGCGTACGCCGTGGGTGATGGTAATAAATATGTGGTGAGCTCTTCGAATGCCACATTGCCAGCCGGAAAAGTTGAGCTCAAAGCCAGTGTTCAGTATGATCAGAATGGCGGCGGTGCGGTGGCTTTGTATGTCAATAATGCGAAAGTAGGAGAGGGTACGCTGGCCAAAACTGCGGATGCATTGTACCTGCACGAGGGTGTAAATGTCGGTTTCGACGACCTGACGCCGGTAGGAGATACTTATAAAGTGCCTTTTGCATTCACAGGCAAAATCCACAAGGTAACGATCGATCTCGCGCCGACGCAGCAGGCAGTTTTGGGGACGAAGTAATGGTTTTTGATTTGTTGTTACATGCCTGACGGCATTTATCGAAAGGTGTGTAACAACGTGTTGCTACCAATATTACATGCCTGACGGCATTTGAAAAACAAGATTTTAACCGGTGAAATGCAATTGATAGAACATGGTCAGCGATACCGGATTAGCAAGTCGCGTAGCGACGTAATATT
This sequence comes from Dyadobacter sp. OTU695, assembly GCF_038440355.1. Taxonomy (NCBI): domain Bacteria; kingdom Pseudomonadati; phylum Bacteroidota; class Cytophagia; order Cytophagales; family Spirosomataceae; genus Dyadobacter; species Dyadobacter sp. OTU695. Next base: position 690,801 of record NZ_JASATN010000001.1, read on the forward strand.
GGTAGAAAACGACAACATTAATGAACGGCGAAAATCGCGTAGCGATGTAACAACCACGCAAATGAACAAACTGATCCGTAACATTCTTTGGGCGATATGGGCCATCGCATTACATCCGGCCATCGCGCAGGACCGCCCGAACATCCTCTGGATCGTGAGCGAGGACAATACGACCCTGCTCGGCAGTTACGGCGATAAATTCGCGACGACGCCTAACTTGGACAAGTTCGCGACGGAGAGTATCCAGTACAAAAATGCTTTTTCGACGGCTCCCGTGTGTGCGCCCTCGCGGAACACGCTCATCACGGGCATGTACCCGCCATCGCTCGGGACCGAGCATATGCGCAGCACCTACCCGTCGCCTGCATTCGTGAAGTTTTTCCCAAAATACCTGCGGGAGGCTGGTTACTACACGACCAATAATGCCAAAAAGGACTATAACACGACGGATCAGCTTGATGCGTGGGACGAATCGAGCAACAAGGCCACTTATAAAAACCGGAAGCCGGGCCAGCCGTTTTTTGCAGTATTTAATTTAAATGTATCGCATGAAAGCTCGCTTCATGAGCCGTTGCCTGCATTAAAACATGATCCTGAAAAAGTGCCGCTGCCGCCTTACCACCCGGCGACGCCTGAACTGAAACACGATTGGGCACAGTATTACGACAAGCTGGAAGAAATGGACCGGCAGTTTGCGAAGCTGCTCAAAGAATTGCAGGATGAGGGTTTGGCCGAAAATACCATTGTCTTTTATTATGCGGATAATGGAGGTGTGCTCGCCCGAAGCAAGCGGTTTATGTACGAATCTGGCCTGCATGTGCCTTTGATCGTCCATTTGCCGCCGAAATATGCACATCTGGCGAGGGAAAAGCAGGGTAGTGTATCCGACAGGCTCGTTACATTCCTCGATTTTGCGCCTACTGTTTTGAGTCTGGTGGATATCAAAGTACCCGATTATATGCAGGGCGGTGCATTCCTGGGCAAGCAACAGAAGCCCGAGCCGCAATATGCATTCGGTTTCCGGGGTAGGATGGACGAGCGGATCGATATGTCGCGATCGGTGCGGGACAAGAAGTTTCGCTATATCCGGAATTATTTGCCTAACAAAATTTATGGTCAGTACCTGGAATACCTCTGGCGGGCGCCGTCGGTGAAGTCGTGGGAAGACCTGTACAAGGCCGGCAAACTGAATGCGGTACAGTCCAGATTCTGGGAGCCCAAGCCGGCTGAGGAGCTTTTCGATGTGGATGCCGATCCGCATAATATCAAAAATCTTGCGGCTGATCCTAAATACAAAAAGGAGCTGGAAAGGCTGCGGAAGGCCAACGGACAATGGGTGAGGAGTTATAAAGACGTCGGTTTTATTCCGGAGGCCATTATTTATGAAATTGCTAAAACGACGCCTTTGTATGATTATGCTCGCAGCGGCAGGTATGATCTGGAAAAAATCGTTTCGACAGCCGAAATAGCATCCTCTCGAAATCCTGCGAACACGCAGGTGCTGATCAAGGCATTGAGCGACAGCGACCCGGTAGTTCGCTACTGGGCAGCTACGGGCCTTACCGTTTTGAAAGCTGCAATCGGCAAAGCTGCATTGCAAAAAGCATTGCAGGACCCGGAAATAGCCGTTCGCATTGCCGCGGCAGAGGCATTGTACATAACCGGTGCCGACAAACCCGGCGCTATTTCAACACTAACCGCCGCATTGAAAAGCGACAATCCTTACGCACGCCTGCAAGCGCTCAATATCCTCGATCTGACCGGCAAAGACGCCGCGCCGGCCATTACCGATACCGAGAAGATCGCAGGGCAAAAGGCGGGAATGTTTGATTATGATATCCGTGCAGCCAAAGTGTTGCTGGAAAATTTCAAAAGTTCGAAGTAGAAAAAGTCGATAGCAGAGGCCAACCACCGAAAGCAGTAATCACTTTAAACACATTTTAGATGAAAACTTTTAAACCATTGTTCGTATTGGTGTGGTTGCTTCTTGCCCACACCGCCCTGAATGCCCAGACCACGGCAAACGCGCAAACAGCTCCCAAGCGCGACCTGGTGTCATTTGAAGAATTTGAGTCACGGCTGAGCAAGGCCGGAAAGAATGCACAGATCCTCGATGCCCGTCTGCCCGAGGAATATGCGCAGAACCACCTCGAAGGTGCCACGAGTTTCAGCGTAGCCAACGAAGCCGATTTCTCGAAGGCCATCGCGAAGCTGGACAAGAGTAAGCCGACCTTCATTTATTCCATTGCTAACGGCCGCAGCGGCAAACTCGCCAAAGACCTGCGCGACCAGGGCTTCAAAGACGTTACCGAACTGCCGGGCGGGCTTAGCAAATGGATCGGACTCGGCAAGCCGGTAGTGTCCACCGTCGGCCCCGGCCTCTCGCTGAGCGATTACCAGGCCTCTCTGAAATCGGACAAGCTCGTCCTCGTCGATTTCGGCTCGCGGTACTGCGGTTCCTGCAAGCGGCTGGCGCCTGTCGTGGATTCTATCAAACACGAGCAGGCTAATGCAGTGAAAGTGATCAATATCGAAGCCTATGAAAACAAGGCGCTTACCAAAGAATTGGGCGTTACCGCATTGCCTACGTTGATTCTTTACAGAGGTAACCAGGTGGTTTGGAAGAAAACCGGTGTAACGCCGAAAGGGGAGATTGAAAGGGTACTGGCGGAGGCGAATTTGTGATGGAACGCTGGGGAAACCCGGGATAAGAAACGCCCATCTAGTAACGGATGGGCGTATTGCTTAAAGGTACTAACCTCGCCTGGTATCAGAAAGACTTATTGTTCTGGTAGAGTCTTTCAAGTGTTTCTATAGCTTTTTGTCGTTTCTCTCTAAAAAAGGGGGCATTTGCCAACCTTATAAGAGTCTCATCGTCGATTATATCGATGTCTTTTTTGATAGCTGCATCGTCTTTTTCAAGTTTTTTCTTTTCGACCATACTTGCGGTTTTCATAATGTGAGCTTTTGGGTTATAGAAATTTACAAATTATTTACGCCTGATCAAAATCTCCTCATATTCGATTCCCCTGACATAGTCGACAATCTTTCCGGATTGAATTCCTTGTATCAGAAATTCACTGGAAAGGCAATCCCAATTCGATTCAATAGCTCTTTGATATAACAGATTTCTCTGATTTCGACCTGCTCGGATTGATTTCGAATCCAGGTACCCCTGAAAAAACAATACTGCTTTTTTATTCTCGCGAAGGAATCGCACAGCAACTTGCGCAACGGTTGCAATCACTTTCGGCATATCTCCATTATTAGTTCTGACACTGTCGTCGATTGTCCATTCATCACTTTTGATTCTGATATCGCCGAAAGCGAGGTTGTAGTGTTTCCCATGAGGCACATCTATCAATGGCCTTCTTATCGGATCAATGATTATCATTTTTCTGATTCTCCCATAAAAACCTTCGCTTACGAAAGTGAAAATGTGAGTTCCAGGTACGGAATGGACAGCGTAAACTTCTTTGTTCGACATCATAGTGTGCTTAAACAAACCCAAAGCGCACTACTACATCCCCCTTCATCTCATTTACATCACCAATGATCATCCGGCACAAAAAACCGCCCATCCGGTTTAGCGAATGGGCGGTTGGTAAAATGTCCTGAAAAGCTAAACTCAGAATATAAACTTCGTACTCAAAAAGTTCGAAGTATCCTCATGCACGATCTCGTTGATCAACTGCTTGTTGGCCGCGTTCATTTTGAAAGCGACCAGCGAACGGATCGAGAAGGCGCGTATGGCGTCGGGGACGGAGAGCGTGCCTTCTGCGCTGTCTTTGCGGCCGGTGAACGGGAACACGTCCGGGCCGCGTTGGCATTGGGTATTAATGTTCACACGGCTCACCTGGTTTACCAGCGGGTCGATCAGGGCGGCAACCTCGTCGGCATTGTTACTGAAAATGCTGACCTGCTGGCCGTGGGTCGATTCGATGAGGAATTCAATGGTTTCTTCCAGGTCGTCGAATGGTACCACCGGCACTATCGGGCCGAATTGCTCTTCGTGGTACAGCTTCATTTTGTCGTTCACCGGGTACACGACAGCCGGATAGAAAAACGATCCTTCCGATTTGCCGCCGTTTTCGTTGACCACTTTTGCCCCGTGCGCTTCCGCGTCGGCAATGCAGTCGTTGAGGTACTCGATCTTGTTGGTTTCAGGCAGCGGAGTGAGCGCAACGCCTTTTTCCCACGGCATTCCGAATTTCAGTTCGGCAACGGCCGCGCTGAATTTTTGGAGGAATGCGTCGGCTACGCTGCGGTGTACCCATATGATTTTCAAAGCGGTACAGCGCTGGCCATTAAACGATAACGATCCGGTAATAATCTCCTTTACAGCCAGTTCAAGATCGGCATCTGGCGTGACGATGGCGGCATTTTTGGCGTCCAGGCCCAATACAGCACGCAAACGGTTCACTTTTGGGTGGGATTTCTTCAATTCGTTGGCAACCTTGCTCGAACCGATCAACGTCAGGACGTTAATTTTACCGGATTGCATCAGCCCCGGAATGATGGTATTACCGCGACCGTAGATCACATTCACAACCCCTTTCGGGAAACAGTCGCGGAACGCTTCCTGCAATGGATAATGCAGCAACGTACCGAATTTCGGAGGTTTGAACAGCAATGTGTTACCCATGATCAGTGCTGGGATCAGGGTCGTGAAAGTTTCGTTGAGGGGATAGTTGAATGGTCCCATACACAATACCACACCCAGCGGGGAGCGCCTTACCTGCGCCGCAATGCCGTCGACGATGTCGAAACCGGATGAATCGCGGTCGAGGTTTTTGAGCGAGTCGATGGTGGCGTAGATGTATTCAACTGTACGATCGAATTCTTTAACGGAGTCGGCAAATGATTTACCGATTTCCCACATGATGAGCTTGACGATGATGTCCTTTTTCTCGATCATCCGGCCAGTAAATTGCTCGACGCAGTGGATGCGCTCGGCAACACCCATCGTGGGCCATTCGCCGCGCCCACTGTTATAGGCGGCAACGGCAGCGTCCAGCGCTTCCGATGCTTCAGTGGCGGTGCATAGGGGGTAACTTCCGATCAGCTTGCGTTCGAGGCCATTGGCCGTTGGCACGCAAACAGGGGAGTAAACTTCATGGAACGGCCCGTCCCAGCTCTTCATTTCGCCATTGCAGAGGTACTCGCGCTGGTGGACCAGGGATGGCAGGCTGAACTCCGCAGGAATGTCTTTTTCTTCAACAAAGATGCCCCTTAACGTGGAATTGAAATCCATTGAATCAGATTTTTGTGGATAAGAATTGATTAAAAAAAAGCGCATTTGGATAATGACGAAGTTTCGCAATTATATCCTTATCAACAAGTCGGATTTTGACGAAGTTTTATCTAAACCTGATTTCTTCTTGCCATTTTGAAGAAACGTGTCATCAGGAAGACCGATGCCATCGTCAATCCCAGGATTAGACCCAGCCACATCCCCGACGAACCCATTTCGAAATGGAATGCGAGGGTATAGCCGACGGGAATGCCGATTACCCAATAGGCTATACCAATCAGGATGGTGGGTGTCTTTACATCCTTAATCCCTCTCAGTAAACCAGCGCCAATAGCCTGGGTGCTGTCGGAAATCTGAAAAACAGCTGCAAAAAGGAGGAGTAATGCCGCCAATGTAACCACCTCGGTGTTGTCATTGAATGCTATCGGCAAGTGGTTACGCAAGAGGCCGAACGTAATTGCGCAGAATGTGCCGTAGATTAATGCAGTGACGAGCGTACTTTTGCCGATTACGAAAATTTTCTGCCAGTCATTGCGCCCCAGCGCGTTGCTCACGCGTATGGAGCCCGCCTGCGCGAGGCCCATCGATACCATAAATGTGAAAGAGGCACAGCTCAGCGCGATCTGGTGCGCCGCTTGCGACACCGCCCCCAAAGTACCGATGATGATGCCCGAAACCGCGAATGCCCCGGCTTCCATACCGATCTGCAAGCTGCTCGGCACGCCTATGTGCAGCAGCTCACGCCAGGTCTGCCATTTGAAATACCATTGGTTGCGGCTTACTGCTATGTATTTTTCAAAAGTTTTATGTCTTAAAATCACGAAAAGCAACGCCAGGAACATCATGCCGCGGGTAATGAGTGTCGCCCAGCCTGCGCCTTCGAGTTCGAGGCGGGGGAAACCCCAGTTGCCGTAAATGAGCAGCCAGTTGAGCATAATGTTAACGGGCATACCGGCCAGGGAGAAGATCATCGCGGTGCGTGTATGTTCGAGCCCGTCGGCGAACTGCTTTAAGGTCATAAACAGCAGCATTGGAATAATGGAAAGCCCCATGAGCCGCATAAACGGAATCGCGAGCTCGACCACCTCCGGGTCCTGGCCGAGGTTACGCAGGTAATCTTTTCCAAAAAGCAATGTGATGGAAATGGCTAGTGCGGTAAGCGTGCAGAGGCAAAAACCATTGAACAAATAATGCGAAACCTGTTGCGCGTCGCGGCGGCCGTTGGCGAGGGACACCATCTGCGAAACGGAGATCGTCATGCCGATACCGATCACGAACGGGATATTCATCGCATTGATCACCAGCGCGGCTGCGGCAAGTTGCTTGTAGCTGATAGCGCCGACCATGGCACTGTCGATAAGGTGGAGGGCCATTTGGGCCAACTCTCCGATGATAATGGGGAATGCTAATCTTAAAGTTTGTGATGCTTCGTTTTTCATGGCTGGCGTGAATCTGCAAAAAGACTGCAAAGGTACAAAAATCCCCCGGAGGGTCGGAAAGTTCATTTTAATATATCATTATGGTAGAGTAAAATAGCAGGTTAAAGCGGTTTGTATGGGTAGCAACTTTTAAAGTGATTTGAGAAAATATTACAACAGGATAATGGCTATCAGAAGCAGTTTGAAGCAGGGCTTTCGTGTAGGGAAGTCGCGTGGTTTTGTGGGGTTTGCATGGGTTCTCGGGATGTTGGCAATGGCGCCCGCCCTGGCGCAGAATAGTGGGAAATTGAAGGTTACAGGCAAGATTATCGATGGCGCGAGCAATGCGCCGCTGGGGTACGCGAGCATCCGCCTCTTCAAAACGGCCGACAGCTCGTTCGTTTCAGGCGCGATCACGGACGAGACGGGTGGTTTCATAGTGGATATCCCGGCCGGTACCTATTATGCATTGTCCGAATTCATAGGTTATAAACCCCAATACACTACTAATATTAAAGTGAGTCCCGCCAATTCTCCGTTGGATTTGGGCGCTATAAAAGTAGCAGCTTCCGCCAGGACGCTCGACGAGGTGACCGTTCAGGCGGAGAAAAGCTCGATGGAGCTGACACTCGATAAAAAGATATTCAATGTAGGTAAGGACCTGGCGAATGCCGGGGGAAGCGCGGTCGATATCCTGACCAATGTGCCCTCGGTAGCGGTGGACGTGGAGGGGAATGTCAGTTTGAGAGGTAGCGGCAATGTACGCATTCTCATCGACGGCAAACCATCGGGGCTGGTCAGCATCAAAGGTGCCAGCGGACTGGCGCAGTTGCAGGGCAGCATGATCGAACGGGTGGAAATCATTACCAATCCATCGGCACGGTATGAGGCCGAGGGGATGGGCGGCGTGATCAATATTGTGTTGAAAAAGGAGCGTAAAGAAGGCATTAGCGGCTCATTCGATATCATTACCGGGCATCCTACCAACTTTGGCGGAGCGGCGAATGTCAATTACCGTAAGAAGAACCTCAATTTCTTCATTAATTACACTATGTCGTACCGGAACACACCGGGTAGGAATTACGTGTACCAGGAGCTTTACCGTAACGATTCCACTTTCATCATGGAGCGTGACATGAAAAGCAACCTGAAAGGAATGGCGAACAGTGCGCGGGGCGGTATCGATTATTATTTTAATGCCAAAAACGTCCTCACAGGCGCGTATACCTGGCGCACGAGCAAAGGCAAACGTTTTTCGACACTCAATTACCGTGATTACCTGTCGACCCTCAACAATATGACAAGCTACACGCGCCGGACCCAGGATGAAACGGAAACGGAACCGAATTCGGAGTATGCGTTGACCTACAAACGAACATTCAACCGGAAAGGGCAGGAGTTTACAGCCGATGTGCGCTATCTCGATAACTGGGAGGATTCGGACCAGTACTACCACGAGAATGTGTACAAGCCTGATGGCAGCCCGTCGGGCATTCCGCCGTTATTGCAGCGTGCGGTAAACTATGAAACGGAGAAACAGTTGCTTTTCCAGGCCGATTACGTGCATCCGTTTGGGAAAGATGGCAAGATCGAGGCAGGTGGACGAAGCAGCTCGCGGGATATGACCAACGATTATACCGTGACCCAGCAAAACAGCGACGGCGGTTGGACTACATTGCCCGGGCTTACCAACGATTTTCTTTACGAGGAGAATATCAATGCCTTATATGGAATGATCGGTAACAAAACCGGCAAGCTTTCCTACCAGGGTGGCGTGCGGGCGGAATGGACGGGTGTTACCACCACGCTACGGACCACGAACGAGGTCAACGACCGCAAATACGCCAACCTGTTTCCGAGCGTGCACATTACCTATGATTTTGCCAAACAGAACGCACTTCAGTTAAGTTACAGCCGCCGCGTCCGCAGGCCACAGTACAACGACCTTACGCCATTTGCCACTTATAGCGATAACCGCAATTATTGGAGTGGAAACCCCGACCTGAACCCGGAATTTACCAATGCATTTGAACTCGGGCATATCAAGTACCTGAATAAAGGTTCGCTGACATCTTCCATTTACTATCGTCATACCAACGGCAAGATCATCAGCATCCGCACCGTGCAGGACGATGGCAGCTCCTACACCCGTCCCGAAAACCTTGGAACGGAAGACGCTTACGGGGCCGAATTTGCCGGTTCTTTCAACCCGTACCCATGGTGGAAGCTCGACGGTAGCGCCAATTTCTTCCGCGCGATCACGGATGGAACGGGCGTGGACGAGGAGTTTCAGAGCGATACTTACAGCTGGTTTGTACGCGCCATGTCGCGGTTTACCCTTTGGAAAAATACTGATGTGCAGTTGAGAGGCAATTACGAAGCGCCTCAGCAGACCCCGCAAGGCCGCAGAAAAGCATTAGCCACGCTCGATCTGGCCGCAACAAGGGACATTTTGAAGGGTAACGGCACGCTCACACTCACCGTAGTGGACGTATTCAATTCGAGAAAATTCAGGTCGATCACCGAAGGGGCGAATTTCTACGCCCGCAATAGCTCTCAGGGCCGTTTAAGGCAGATTAATCTTACTTTAAATTATCGCTTGCATCAGGCGAAAAAGAAACCGAAAGAGAGTCTGGAAGGGGAATTTTAATGGGAATTAAATTTAGTTTACGGTTTTTATTGCCTACCTTGTATATTCCTATCAGGGGATTGACTGCTACCGTACCTCGAAAAGGTTGAATGTATTGAGCGACCTTTATGTTATTCCAAGACTACTTAAATTCGGGCTATGAGCACAAAACCAAATAAATCTATTTTCCTGGCCGACGACGATGAGGATGATTGCCTCTTGTTCGAGGACGCGCTCAGGGAAGTGAGCACTTCTGCCGAGCTATTGACGGCAAGTGATGGGGTCGAGCTGATTGACCTGATGGAGAAGACTGTACCGCCTCCGCCGGACGTCATTTTTCTGGATTTGAACATGCCCCGCAAAAATGGTTTCGAATGCCTGGACTATATCCGCAAAACCAAAGCATGGGAGCATATACCGATAGTGATTTTTTCCACTACCGGGCAGGAAGAGATGGTTAGGAAAGTGCATGAAAAAGGGGCTAACTTCTTCATCCGTAAGCCGGGGTCGTTTCCTAAGCTGAAACAGGCTATCAAGCAAGTCCTTGATATCGACTGGACCAAGCATAGCTGGACGCCAGCCCCGGAAAACTTTTATTATCAATATTGACTTCTCACGGCTTGTCCACTTATTTTTGAAAGTATCTTCTTCTTGAAACAAGTGGACAAGTCGAAACAAGTTTTTCAGCAGACTTCCGAAAATGACGTAAGTCGTTTCCAACAGCCGCAGGTGAATCCGCCGGTAGAAGGTTCTACGCTCGCAAAGACGGTGCTCGATAGTGCGGCACTCGACAGCGCGGCGCTCGATAGCGAAAGTAAATTCAGGAATGCCGTAAAGCAGGCACCGGTGGGTATGGTAATCCTGCGCGGTGAAGATTTTGTTGTGGATATGGTCAACGACACCTATCTGCACATTGTCGATCGCAATGAAGAACAATTGGCGGGAAAGTCGCTTTTTGCGGGACTTCCCGAGGTGCGGGAATATGTAGAGCCGATACTCCGCAATGTGTTGCGCACAGGTATGGCTTATCACGGCAATGAGTTCGAAGTGACGCTCCGGCGCTTCGGACAGCCCCAACTCTGCTACTTCAACTTTGTTTATCAACCGCTCTTTGAAGAAAACCCCGGGAATGCTTCTGGCATCTTCGTCGTGGCTACCGAGGTTACCCAGCAGGTTTTGTCCAAGCAGGCGCTTCAACGAAGCGAAAATCAATTTCGAAATCTTGTCACGCAATCGCAGTTCGCAAAGGCTATTCTCAAAGGGCCGGGGCTGGTAATCAGCATTGCGAATGAGAGTATGCTCAATATCTGGCGGCGCAGCCTCGACGAGGTGGTTGGGAGAAGGCTTATCGACGTCTTTCCCGAGCTGGAAGAGCAGAAGTTCATCGAGTTGCTGAACGACGTCTATAATAACGCCAAAATTCATCGCGAAAGTGAGGCGGTGGCTTATGTCGACGGACCTGGTGGCTTGAAAAAGCATTATCTCGACTTTCAGTATGCCCCTATTTTCGAGGTGGATGGCAGTGTGTCCGGAATTATGGTGTCGGTGAGCGATGTTACCGACAAGGTGACGTTACGGCAGCAGTTCGCTGAAACCGCTGATCGCCTTTCATTAGCGACGGAAGGTACGCGCCTTGCAACCTGGGATTTGAATATTCAAACGGGGGAAATCATTCATTCGGGCAGATTGGCGGTGATTTTCGGCTACGACGAAACCACTGTGCTGAGCCATCGCGAAATGCGGGACCAGGTACACCCTGAAGACCGCCGTAATATTGTAGAAAAGGCGTTTCAGGCCGCGCTCGAAACAGGTACTTATTACTATGAGGCTCGGATTATCCATCGCGATCAGTCGGTTCACTGGATACGGACACAGGGAAAGGTGCTTTTCGACGAGGCACATGTACCTCAGCGGATGCTCGGAACTATGATGGACATTACCGATCGCATGGAGTCCGAAATCGCCCTGAAAACCATCGAGGACAAGTTCCGGACACTGGCCGATTCGCTTCCCCAGTTTGTATGGACGGCCGATGCGAATGGGACCCTCAATTACTTCAACCGCTCGATGACCAGTTACTCCGGCCATACGGGCGAGGAATTGGAACGGGACGGATGGCTACAACTGGTCCACCCCGACGAGCGCGAGGAAAGCCTGCGGCTTTGGAACGCAGCGATCAAGGAGGGGACCGATTTTGTGTTCGAACACCGTCTGATGCGTTTCGATGGCGAATACAGGTGGTATCAATGCCGGGCGATTCCGCAATACAATAGCAATGGCATGATCGAAATGTGGGTTGGGACGAGCCTGGATATCCACGATAACCGGTTGTTTATCGATCAGTTGGAAACGAAAGTGCAGGAAAGGACCCAGCAGCTGATTGTCGCGAACAATGAGCTCATTCGTACGAATATGGAGCTTGCGCAGTTTGCCTACGTGGCCAGTCATGATTTGCAGGAGCCCTTACGAAAGATACAGACCTTCGCTACGCGCATTTTGGAAACAGAAAGTGCCAATCTTTCGGAACGGGGAAAGGATTATTTCAACCGTATGCAGTCGTCGTCCACGCGTATGCAACAGCTGATCGTGGACCTGCTGGCTTTTTCACGTGCTAATGTTGTCGAAAAACACCTCGAACGTGCCGATCTGAACCAGGTGCTGCAAAATGTGAAGGAGCAGCTCAGCGATGTGATCCAGGCTGAAAATGCCATCATTACAAGCGACGAACTGCCGGTACGGGACGTGATTGTATACCAGTTCGAACAGCTGTTTATGAACCTGATTGCCAATGCGCTGAAATTCATAGGCCGGGACAGGTCGCCGGTCATCGAGATCCGCTCAGGCGAAGTGCCTGGTGCAGCCATTCCGCTGGCCGGGGCCGACGCAACGCGGCGTTATCAGTACATTTCCTTCGCCGATAATGGGATTGGCTTTGATCCGCAATACAAGGACCGTATTTTTCAGGTATTCCAAAGGCTGCACAACCGCTCGGCTTATGAAGGCACCGGAATCGGGTTAGCGATATGCAAGAAGATCGTGGAGAATCATAAAGGACTGATCGACGCTGTCGGAAAGCCGGGCATCGGGTCGACATTCATTATCTACCTGCCCTTCGGAGTGGAGAACTAGCTCCTACCGTCAGAAACTTTACTCCGCCCTGTATAGGTAATGGCAATGCCGATGAGGATAACGACGCCCCCGCCGATCATTTGCGCCGTAATTTTTTCCCCGATAAACATCCAGGCGAAAAGCCCCGTTACCACCGCCTGACTCAAAAGGCTGAGGGAAACGCTTTTGGCATCCATTTGCTTCACCGCCGCACTGATCGTCAGCCAACCGATCAGCTGGCAAACCAATCCCTGTATGACAAAAACACCCCAGATTACCGGTTCAAAGTGCCAGAGGGGCTGGTCAAAAACGAGGCATATTACAAACAGGTAAATGCTCGATACCGCCATACTGACCGTCATGAAGCTGACGATGTCAATCTTGTCCAAAACCGTTTTGCTGATCAGCATGTAGGAGGCGTAAAGAACGCCGGAAAGCATAGCCAATGCGAAACCGAGATCGAGCGTCATGGATGTAAATGTGTCCAGGCCTATCAGGATCACCATCCCGATAAGAGCGACTAAGGTGCCAATCCAAAAGCGAGGCCCCGGTTTGTCCGGCAGAAAGAGAAAGGTACCCACGCCCACCCACACCGGCGAGAGGTTTGTCACCAACGTGGCCTGTGTTGCGTTGGAATAATGGATGGAAAGGTTCCAGACCGCGATATCTGAAGCAAAAATGATTCCGCAGAGTACGACGGGTAGCCAGAGTGCACCGGTAGGTAATGTGAATTTCCTGCGAAAAAATAAATAAGGCAACAAAAACAGCAATCCCAGGAGCATCCGGTAAAACGCGGAAGTAACGCCCGACACAGGCGCCCATTTCACAAGTACCGGGAAAATGCTGATACTGATGATCCCGATCATCAGGTTAATGCGGGGATTTGACATAAATCGGATAAATTGACGGCAAAGATAAGGAATCACTTAAACCGGACCGACGTTGCGCGAGATCGACCGTTATTTCATGGAAAAACCCGAGCCAACCGGGAGTTGCCTGCTGGCATTACGGCAGCTCGTGTTGTCTTTTGACCCACAAATCCAGGAAGTCTGGCAATACAAAATGCCATTCTACAAACTGGGACCCAAACGGCTTTGCTATTTGTGGGAAGAAAAGAAAACGGGCAGGCCATACCTGGGCATCGTGGATGGTTACCTGATGGACCACCCGTTGCTGATCGCGGAAAAACGGTCAAGGATGAAAATACTGCTGATCGATCCGACGGAAGACCTCCCGTGGGAAACGATACGGGAAATACTGGAAAGAGCGAGCGCTAATCTTCGCTTTCAATAACTTTTACGCGGCCGATATCGCCGGATTCCAGCCGTACCTTAATGCCGTGGGTATGCACGGGCGCCTTCGTTAAAATGTCTTTCACAATTCCCTGCGTCAGTTTGCCGCTTCTCTGGTCTTTTTTGAGCACGATGGAAACGGCAAGTCCGGGTGCGATATTCTTTCTTTCGGTTCCTGATAATGAAGACATGTCTAAGCTGCTTTCGCGGTTTTTATTTTTTGCAGGATTTTGATTTCATCGATCGAAATGGTGCTGATCAGCTCGAAAAGCCCGTTAATCGTTTTCAGATCGGATAGCATTTTGCGCACTGGCGATTGGTCGGCCTTTTCGATACCCAGTTCCTTGATCTCTTTCTTACGATTTGCAAGCAATTCCACAAGTCGCTGGTTCTGGGGCAGCGATTCCCGGACTATTTCCAGACCGTTGCCCGCTTTCCCGTCAATAATGTCCGTAGCAGCCTGTAATTGCCGGTCGATCTGCCGGATCATCATTTCAAATTCCACTGAGAATTCGGAGTATTCCAGCGTCTGAGCGTACGTCGACAGCGAGGCAATGTAGGAGGTAAGCATATGGCTCGTCGCAACGAACTGGTGATATTCCTCCATATTCATTTGTTGCCGCTTGGGCTCGGAAAGCATCTTTTGAAAGTTGTCCGAAAGGTTGGCCATTGCAATGATCGCATCCTTTCTTAATAATTTCAATTCGTTGATATCGAGTTGCTTGCCCGTGAATTTTGCCGCTACAATATCAAAATATTTCCTGTTTGCGACCAGCGCCTCTTTCATATATTGTTTGATCTGCGAATGCTCCCACACCGGCAACACATAAGACGAAATAATGTAAGCGATGAGCGATCCGATCACCGTATCCACCACTCGGTCCTGCAAAACAGCCGTGACATGCTGTGGATTAAGAAAATGGAACGATAAGATCACATACAGCGTGATGCTCGTGGATGCCACGAAATAATTGATTTTCAGGAAGCTGTATGCCAGGATCATCGAAACCATCATCAGGATAAACAAAGGTGTGCTGTCCTCGATCAGGTATAGGAACAGAAACCCTACCGCCACACCCAGGATAGTCCCGCCAATCCGGTGAATATTCCGTTGTTTGGTAATACTGAATGCCGGTTTCAGGATCACGGCGATCGTCAGCAATATCCAGTAACCATGCCCCACGGCGAAAAACAGTGAAGCAATATACCCGGCCAGCAGGCCTAGCGTGACCCGTACTGCATGCCGGAAATGGCTCGATTTCAACGAGAGGTTGTCGAGGAGAATGCGCGGATGGTAATCCTGTTTGGGCGTGAAATCTTCAGCGTCGACGGTCAGTTTATAATTATTACTGATGTCTGCCTCGTATTTCGTAGCCCGGTGCAGTTTCTTCACGCGCTCTGTAACGTCCTGCAAGCTGTTGAGGATCTGCCGGAGCATGATGAAATCCTCCATATTGTCGTGGTTCATCTTGTGCTCGCGCATGCGCTCGAACGCGCGCTGACATTTGTTGAAGGCTTCGTCAAGGTCGTGGCGCGGGTGCGAGGCATAACCGCTCTGTACGGCCAGCCCGATCTGCTGTATTTCAGCAGCAAGCCAGGTAATGTAGGTGCCAAAAAGCCGCAGCACTTTGGTATGGTCGAATGCCCGGTGCAGGTTGGCGTAGTTCTGCTGTGAATTGAGTATCCGTTCGAAAAGGTCAATGCTGTCGAGGAACATCAGCATCAGTATCCGGCTTTTCGTAGTCGATTCGGTGACTATTTCCCGCGTTTTGAAAAGAATTTCACGCAGGTTCTCATGATTTTCGCGAAGGATTACCTGCTGGTGAACCATCCGGTTGAAAAGCTCGTCGTAGTCGGGCTTGGCGAAATAGTAGTCGGCCTTGATGGAAAGCAACTTTCCCAACTCTACAAAATTCTCGCCCAAAAGCTGCTGAATGAGCTTGTAGGGAAGAAGTTTTTGCAAAACCATAAACAATATGAAGTACCAGATCCCGCCCGCAGAGAATATCGCCGCAGTACGAAAGACCATGTCGCCGCTAAGGTGGTCATCAATATTAAATACAAAAACGAGTAGCGAAATAAGCCCGATGCTGTTCACGCGGTTACCATATACGCCGACCAGCGAGAAAAACATCCCGAATACAATGATTTCAAGAAAAATAATAAAATGGAAATGCCGGAGATAGCCAGTAATGCAGGCAACGAGAAAGCAGGTCACGATAGCCACCAGCAATGCATTCCGCCGCCGGTGGTAAGGCCCGGGATTATCGGTGCCACCGATCAGCAGCGTACCGAGCGGGAAGGCGATCATGTCGCTCAGAATGCCGTAATGTTGAAAAATCAGGCTAGGGATGATCGTCCCGAGGGTTAGACGTACACCGGTCGACAGGTAATGGCTGGAAATGAACTTTTTGAACTCGTCGAGGTAATTCATGGAATCAAATCACGGTGTGCTATTGCAATACTACTATTTTAATTTTCGCAACCCAACAAAAGGCGTACCAAATTTTAATGCCTGCGAGAGGGCATATTTCTCTCCGCTCCGGACTGTTTTTTATATATTTGGAAGGGATTAGGAGAAGTAAACCGGAGAAAATTTGGAATGTTCCTCCAATCTACGAACCATCGCTATCCCGTTATAGTTCTATTTCCAGTTCGACTTCAACCAAAAGTTTCCACATTTTGAGAAAAAGGATCCGACGTAACGCAAGATTGGTCCGTTACGTAGTTTACAAAGAGACACTGATAGACTTCAAAGACCACTTCTGGACTTTTCTGGGCTCATTCCTCGGTATCGGTCTCATTGGTCTGCTCAACGAGAAACAGTTTACTGATTCCGATTCATTATTCCTGATAGGCTCCTTCGGGGCGTCGTCTGTGCTGATTTACGGCATTGTGAACAGCCCGCTCGCACAGCCGCGCAACCTCATAGGCGGGCACGTGTTATGCGCGCTCGTGGGTGTGACAGTGCATAAAATCATCCCTGATCAGATCTGGCTGTCGTCTGCATTTGCAGTTTCGGTATCTATTGTATTGATGCAGGTAACCAAAACATTACATCCTCCCGGTGGCGCTACGGCGCTGATCGCCAACATCGGATCCGAAAAAATCAAGGCGTTGGGTTATATGTATGTGATTAGCCCGGTACTCAGCGGCGTGCTGATCCTCCTTTTTGTGGCCGTTATGGTAAACCGTTTCGCTGCGCACCGAAAGTACCCGGCTAATAAAAACTGGTACAAAGTGTGGGAGCGGAAATATTTTACAAGGGTTTAAAAACAAAAATAGCTGCTCTTTCGGGCAGCTATTTTCATAGGATAAGAAACTTATATTATTCGTCGGAACCGATTTTGCCGATCGCTTTATCGATCACGTATAAACCTGTTCCGTCTTCGCCGATTACGTCGAAAAGCTCGATTGCGCGGCGTGCATTGTCTTCTTCTTCGATTTGTTCGCTAACGAACCATTGCAGGAAGTTCTCGGTTGCGTAATCTTCTTCCTTGCGGGCTGCCGTAACGATACGGTTAATCGACTGGGTTACCGCGATTTCGCTTTGAAGCGCCGTTTCAAAAACGCTTTTGAAAGTAGGATATTCCTGTTTTACGCCTGAAACCTCGGGAGAGATCGCTGTGCCGCCTACCGTCATCAGGTAATTGAAGATTTTCAGCATATGGCCGCGTTCTTCGTCGGATTGGTGGAGGAAATACTTGGCGCTGTGTTTGAAACCGTTGCGGTCACACCACGAAGCCATTGCAAGATATTTGGCAGAAGCCTCGGCTTCCATCTTCACCTGGTTATTCAAAAGTATCTCTATCTCCTCTTTGAGGGAAGTACGTGCTCTTAGTAAGTCTTTCATGATTTTGCTTGTTTATTCGTGTATTAACAAGTGCAAATATCATGCGAAAGTTCATGATTCCAAATCGTTTTAGAAATTTGGAAACGGTCTAATATAGTCTGAATGAGTAATTTAGACTAATTCTTGTTCCGAATAGAGCAATTGGTGCAGCATGGAGTTGAGCTCGATCGCGAAGTGCGTACCGTTCACCAGTTCACGCAACTGGATCACTTCGCAGAGCGTCATTTTGTGACCGATATTGAGTTGGGGAGCTTCAACGAACTCATAGTCAGACTCGTCCGACAGGTCGAAAATTTTGCTGTGGATATCGATGCTATTGATAAACCGGCGGAAATTCAAAAAATCCGTGATTTTAAAAGGAGCTTTGATTTCGCCAAAGTGAAGGATAATACGGGAAGTTAAATCACACTGTACGCTGTAACCTTTCGCGGTACTGAACAATTCATTCTGGGTATTCACTGACAGCAAGGAATTTGAATCGTGGAAATTGTTACACAAAGATAGATTCAAACTTTTTGTCAAGCAAGTTTATTTGTAAGCAATCTAATTAAAATGCCGCCGGTTAAAACCGACGGCAACATAGATATTTCAATTAGCCGCTTTCGCCCAGTTATCGCGCAATGTCGATGTCCGGTTGAATACCAGTTTCTCGGCCGTACTATCCGGGTCCTTGGCGAAGTAGCCTTTGCGGAGGAACTGAAATGATTCACCTTCCTGCGCTTCGAGCAATGCCGGTTCTGCGTAGCCGGTGATGACGTGCAATGAATCCGCATTGAGGTAGTCTTTAAAATCACCTTCTTCCGACGAAGGATCTTCGACCGAAAAGAGGCGGTCGTAAAGCCGCACTTCGATTTGAGCCGCGTGGACGGCGGAAACCCAATGCAGCGTTCCCTTCACATTAATGCCGGTCGTATCTTGCCCACTTTTGCTGTTTTCAACGTAAGTGCAGCGAACTTCCGTGATTTCTCCGTTTTCATCCTTCACAAAATCGTCGCACTGGATAATGTATGCTCCTTTCAGGCGAACCATTTTGCCAGGCGCGAGACGGAAGTATTTTTTCGACGGTATTTCCATGAAATCTTCCTTTTCAATGAAGATTTCGCGGGTGAAGGGAATTTCGCGGTTGCCGGTCGAAATGTCTTCCGGGTTGTTTTCGCTGTGGCACATTTCTGTAACGCCATCCGGGAAATTGGTGATGACCACTTTCAGCGGATCGAGCACGACCATCCGGCGTAATGCTTTTTTATTGAGGTCTTCGCGGACGCAGAATTCAAGCAGCCCTACATCCACCATATTTTCACGTTTGGCAATGCCGATCCGGTCGCAGAAGTCGCGGATACTGAATGCCGTATAGCCTCTCCGGCGCATTCCACTGATCGTCGGCATACGGGGATCATCCCAGCCGCTTACGTGGCCTTCCTGTACCAGTTGGAGCAGTTTACGCTTGCTGGTAACGGTGTAATTCAGGTTCCGACGCGCAAATTCGTATTGATGCGATGTATAAATCCCGAGTTTTTCGATCAGCCAGTCGTAAAGCTCGCGGTGCGGGGCAAATTCCAGCGTACAGATCGAGTGCGTGACGGTTTCGATGGCGTCGCTTTGCCCGTGCGCGAAATCGTACATCGGGTAAATGCACCATTTATCGCCCGTACGGTGGTGATGCGCATGTTTGATCCGATACAAAATAGGGTCGCGCATGAGCATGTTGATGTGCGCCATGTCAATTTTGGCACGCAGCGTCCGGCTACCATCCGGAAATTCGCCGTTTTTCATTTGTTCGAAAAGTGCAAGATTCTCTTCCACGCTACGGTTGCGGTAAGGGCTGTCTTTCCCCGGCTCGGTAGGCGTGCCTTTCAGCGTCGCTATCTCCTCGGAAGTCGAGTCGTCCACATAAGCGAGCCCTTCTTTGATCAGCTTGATGGCGTAGCCGTAAAGGGTGTCGAAATAGTCGGACGCATAGTTCTCGTTTTCCCATTCGAAACCCAGCCAGCGGATGTCATTCTTGATATTTTCAACGTATTCGGTGTCCTCGGTCACCGGATTGGTATCGTCAAATCGCAGATTGGTATATCCCGGAAATTTCTTGGTCAGCCCGAAATTCAGGCAAATGCTGGTAGCATGCCCAATGTGCAGGTAGCCATTAGGTTCGGGTGGAAAGCGTGTAATAATCTGGGTATATTTTCCTGATTGCAGGTCAGTCTCAATAATCTCCTCGATAAAATTCAGGCTTTTCTCTTCTTTTTTCTCTTCCGTAATCATACTAAAATGAAATTTTCCAATTTTCAAAGTTAACCTTCTTCCTGCAAATTCCGCAATCGGGTCGTTGAAATCGTAAATCCCGAGGTTTGGCTTAATTTTGCAAAATGCGCTATTTCCTAGAATTCAGTTATCGCGGTACCGCCTATAACGGCTGGCAGAAGCAGAACAACGCATTGGGCATTCAGCAGGTGCTGGAAGATGCCCTTGCTAAAATCCTGAGAATGCACGTTGAACTTACCGGTAGCAGCCGTACAGACGCGGGTGTTCATGCAGAACAACAGTTTGCTCATTTTGATTTACCCGAAGCAGTTGCGGATGCCGATTTGCTGGTTTATAAGCTGAATGCGCTGATACCTAAAGACGTGGCGGTGCAGCGTATAATCCGGGTTGGGGACGAGGTGCATTCAAGGTTCGCAGCGACACACCGCAAATATGAATACCGCATTACCTATCAAAAAAATCCTTTTCTGATTGATTTAGCTACTCAAATGCGACGAAGTCTCGACGTGCCTCTCATGAACGAAGCGGCGGCGTTATTGTTGGTACACAATGATTTTGAAAGTTTCAGTAAAATTCACACCAACGTCAACAATTTCCGCTGTGCGATAACAGAATCTCACTGGGTAGAGTCGGGTGAAATGCTGGTGTTTCATGTCAAAGCAAACCGCTTTTTGAGAGGTATGGTCCGTGCGCTGGTGGGCACGATGCTGGAAGTAGGGCGTCATAAGATCACAGTCGGCGATTTTGAGCAGATAATTCTTTCCCGAAACAGAAAAAATGCCGGAGCACAGGCCCCGGCAGAAGGTTTATTTCTCGTGGAAGTAGGCTATCCCGGATCGCTTTTTAATGAATAGCGCTCTTGGTCAGCACATTGTCTACCAGTCTGAAAATACCCAGCGGGTTACTGTTTTTCAGCTCGTCGGGCAAAAGTGAGTCTGGCCAGTTTTGGAAAGATTGCGGCCGTACAAACCGCAGGATCGAATGTCTTCCCACCGAGGTGAACTTGGCGTCGGCCGTAGCCGGGAACGGTCCGCCGTGATGAATGGATGGACACACTTCCACGCCGGTAGGCACGCCATTCATGATAAAGCGGCCGGATATCCTGGCGAGCTGCCGCACGATTTTAGGATGATTTGCTACTTCTGCCTCTTCTGCAATCAATGTCGCAGTCAGCTGGCCTTTCAAACGTGAGACGGCTTCGTACAGCTCGTCGGTATCTTCACAAACGATCAGCAGCGAAAATGGTCCAAAAACCTCTTCATGCAATTTGGGATTACCAATAAAATTTTTACCTGAAACCAGTGCAATCGACGCTTCGGCCTGGTTGTCGCCCTGGGCATGGACATCTGAAATAGCCAGTGCCGAAACCTCGGGTTGTTCCAATGCTTCTCCACGGAGCTTATAGTAAGTTTTGCAAATGCCCGCCGTCAGCATCGTGGCCGATGGTGTATGCAGGATTTCCTTTCTGTAACCTTCCTGAAATGCTTCCAGCCCTTCCGTTTTAGTGACAAATACCAATCCGGGATTGGTACAAAACTGGCCCACGCCAAGTGTAACGGAGCCGGCAAGCGTTTTTCCGAGTTGGGAAGCATGGTTTTTCAAATATTCAGGCAAAACAACAATCGGGTTGACGCTGCCCATTTCGGCGAACACGGGAATGGGTTCTTCACGCTCCTGTGCAAGGCGGTAAAGCGCCATACCACCCTTGTAAGAGCCTGTAAACCCGACGGCCTTGCTGGCCGGATGCTTCACCAATGCCGCCCCGACTTCAAAACCATCGTCATACAGCATCGAAAATGTCCCTTCAGGCATACCTGTGCGCTCTGCGGCGCGTACGATAGCCTGCGCGGTGAGATCGCTTACGCCCGGGTGTGCGGGGTGTGCTTTCACGATCACCGGGTTACCCGCTGCCAATGCAGGCCCCGAATCCACACCAGCCACAGAATAGGCAAATGGAAAGTTGCTGGAACCAAATACGATGACGGGGCCGATCGGCACGAGCATTTTCCGGATATCCGGCTTGGGAACCGGTGAGCGGTCGGGCAGGGCAGTATCGATAGAAGCATCTACCCAGGAACCTTCGCGCAGGAGTTCCGCAAACTGTGTCAATTGATTAATGGTACGGGCCCGCTCACCTTGGAGGCGGGCGATGGGTAATCCTGTTTCCAGGCTTGCTCTTTCGAGCAATTCATCTCCTGAGGCAAGTATCTCTTCGGTGATAGCAATGAGAAAAGCGGCGCGTTGGGCGGCAGGGACTTGCGAATACGCATCGAATGCCTGTTCTGCCAGGGCCATTGTTTTATTCACCTCCCCAATGGTAGCGCATTGGAAAGTTTCTGGGAGATAACTGTCGGTTGCCGGGGCGTAAGCTTTAAACTGCCTTTCTCCTTCCGACGCGAGTGCATACCCTATGAAATTTTTGCCTTGAATGCTGGTCATTGCGATGATGTGGAATAGTGGTTTGCTTAAAAAACAAAAGTTTGTGCCATTCGCGAACGACACAAACCTATCCTATTGAAATAATAAATTCTTATTGGCCCGAAAACAGTTTCAAAGCAGCCTTCCGATGATATCGTCCACTGAAATACCTTCGGCCTCAGCCTTGAAATTGCGGATAATGCGGTGGCGTAAAACCGGCAATGCAACCGCCTTCACATCTTCAATATCGGGTGAATATTTGCCCGATAGCAATGCATTACATTTAGCGGAGAGGATTAATGCCTGCGAAGCCCGCGGGCCGGCACCCCATTCAAGGTATTCGTCGGTATCCTTGATTGCGAGGCTGCCTTTCGGACGCGTTTTATGTACCAGTTTTACGGCGTATTCAATCACATGGTCGGTTACCGGCACACGGCGAACGAGGTGCTGAAAATCGGTGATCTCTTCGGCGCTGATTACTTTTTTTACCTCGTGGCGAACATCAGTGGTAGTGCTTTTCACGATATTGACCTCCTCCGCGTACGACGGATAGTCGAGCTGGATCATGAACATGAAACGGTCGAGCTGTGCTTCGGGCAGGGGATAAGTACCTTCCTGCTCGATCGGGTTTTGCGTAGCCAGTACGAAAAATGGCCTGTCAAGCGAATGTTTCGCGCCCGCGATGGTCACCGAATATTCCTGCATCGCTTCCAGCAACGCCGATTGCGTTTTGGGCGGCGTGCGGTTAATTTCATCCGCGAGGATAATGTTAGCGAAGATCGGGCCTTTGATAAATTTGAAATTCCGGTTCTGATCGAGCGTTTCGGAACCAAGAATATCGGAAGGCATCAAATCGGGCGTAAACTGGATCCGGTTGAAGTTCAGGTCGAGCGAGGAAGCGATAGTTTGGATCAGGAGTGTTTTCGCGAGCCCCGGAACGCCCACCAGCAGGCAGTGCCCCTGGCAAAAAATGGCGGTGAGCAGTCTTTTAACAACTTCATCCTGTCCGATAATCACTTTTCCGATCTCACTCCGGATTTTATCATAAGCTACTTTCATAGCTTCGGCAGCTTCTACGTCCGATGAATACTTCACGTTATGTTTGGTTAGATTCCTACTCGTTAAAAGCAATAATTACCGCCGTTTTACCGCTATAAGTCGTCGGCGTTGGCGGCCAGCCCAAGTACTTTACAATTTCTGTACTCTGGTTCGATGCTGATATAAACGTCACCCTGCGCCTTTTTGAACCACTCTTCCAAGGCATTGTTCCGTTTGTTGCTCAGTACGATCTGTGACAATTTTTCATAGTCATCATGCAGGTTAGCGGTGTGTGGCTCCGATTTGCTTTTGTACCAAAGAATGCGCATCGCGCTGCTGCCGTCTTCGAGGCGGTAGGAAACAGGCATGCTCAGGTCGCCCACTTTCATGGTATCGATTGCGAAATACAGCGCCGGGTCCATGGAGGCGTCGAGCGTTAGCTTCGAGAGTCCTGTGCTTCTGTCCTGGATAAGGCCGCCGGATTCGGCAGTTTCTTTGTCGTCGGAATTATCCAGAGCGGCTTTCGCAAATTTCAATGTGTCACTTTTAATGAGCGTACGGAGACTGTCGAGCGCGCGGGTTGCCTGGGTCATGTCCGTGCCCTTGTTGTAGTCGGGGCGAAGGAGGATATGTCGTGCGTGGTATTCAGCACCTCTTGTTTCGAGGAGCTTGATCAGGTGGAATCCGAATTGAGATTCCACAATTCCCGACATTTCTCCCGGTTTCAATGCTAGCGAGGCGCCTTCGAACTCAGGTACCATCGCGCCGCGTTTCTGAAAGCCCAGGTCGCCGCCCACTTTGGCCGATCCCAAGTCTTCCGAATAGATCTGAGCGAGCATGGCAAAGTCTTCGCCTTTTTCAGCGCGTGCTTTCAGGTCCAGCAATTGCTGCTTTAACTTGTCTTTCTGCTCGCGTGTGACCGTCCCTTTTTTAACAATGTGTCCGACTTCCACTTCCGAAGGGATGTAAGGCAAGCTGTCTTTGGGAATAGAGTTGAAGAATTTGCGGACCTCCGCCGGTGTAATTTTCACATTTCCGGAAATCGTCTGCTGCATTTTTTCAACGATCTTCTGATCTTTTACCTGCTGACGAAGCTCGTTTTTGAGGTTTTCAATGCTTTTACCATAAGCTTCCACAATGTTCTTTTCTGAGCCGAAGCGCTGGATCATGTAGTTCATTTTCGCATTCAGCTCACCGTCGACCTGTTTGTCATCCACAGTCACGGAATCGATCTCCGCTTTTGCAAGAAGCATCTTGTTGATGATCAGGGATTCGAGCAACTGGCATTTCTCCGGTGCGCTCCGTCCTTCGGCTTTATACTGGTTATACATGTCTTCCAGCTCCGAATTCAGGATGTAGTGGTTATCGACCCTGGCGATGATTTTATCCAGGCTCACTCCCTGCTGACCTTGTCCGTAGCTTATCACGCTGATCAGCAGCATGAAAGCGGCTATCAAATGAGCCCCGATCCATTTATTTACTTTCATATTTTTCCTTGTATGCTGATTGGATTATTGCGGGTTTTATTGAATTAAACTCCTAAAAATGAAACAGATTCGATTTATAACTGCTAAAATACGGCTAACGCTTAATTTTTTCTAATTCCTGCGCATTGACTTTAACCGGGAATTTGCCCTGTACCCTGGCCAGCCATTGCTTTTCCAGCTCTTTCTGATAATCGTTGATCACCGTTCCCCGCGCTTCCGGAAAAGTTTTCGGGCGTGGTGGGTCTATTTTCGCCACATTTGCCCACAAAAAGCTCCCGTTGCTGCTCACCGTTTGCTCGCCAGCCTGCCATTTAATGCCTGAGACCAATGGGTCGGTTTTAGGGAAATAGCCTTCCCGGATAGTTACCGATCCCGGGGCATCAGTGTTGTAAACCTTTTCCACATCGCTTTTAGACTGGCTGTAAAACTGGAATGCCACCCTGCGGTTACGCTCCGGCTCGGCTGCTTGTCTGAAAGAACCGTAGTCTTTTTCTATGATACGCAGAATCGGGATGTTTCGTGCATTTAAATATTTCACAACATTGCGGGCGCGGGTCGAAGAAATGGCTTCCGGCTCATCGGTGGAGCGGTAGCCGGCTATTTCCACTACATAATCCGCATTTTTCTCCATAATAATGTAAAGGTCGTTCAGCGCTTCCAGTTGCTGGTTGCCTATTTCTGCCGAGTTTACGGGAAACAGCAGTTCTTTCGACTTTCTTTCCAGTTTATAGGGACTTGTCGCCAAAGTTTTTTTCACGCTGTTCAAAGTTTGTGTGTCCTTGGCCGCTACGATGGTGGCAAATGCGCGTTCCGGATAGTTGTAGCGCTCCTTGTTCCTTTCGTAAAAACTGCGCTGTCCGGTAGAATCGGAAAGCGAACGTTGCCAAACCTGCTCTTCCATAATTTGCGAGAGAAGCACGCCTTCGCGGATTTCGTTCATCAGGTTGCGGAACTCTGGATTGGTCTCTTCCAAATGCTCTTTTTCGTATTCTGCGAGGGCCTCGGTGAGGTAATCGTTATAGAAACGTCTGAAAACGACGGCAGGCGATGCGTCTTTCGGGCGCGGCTGCTGTTTGCGTTTGACATAGTTCAGGAATGTCAATGCATCGTAAGGTCGCTGCTCGATGCGGAACAGGGTAACTGTCGACCAATCGGCTGAAACTGCACGTTGGTAATCCCATTTGCCGGTACGTAATGTGCTGTCGGCCAATGTAGCTACCTGCTGCCACTGATCGGCGGCCTCCTGTACAGCGTATTTCTCGCGCAGCCGTTTCGCGTTGGCTTGTTCGATGACTTTGCCGCGTGAGTCAGTCACTACTTTTTTGCGGAGCGCCGGCGCCATATTCGTTAAGGTTTCGATCGGACGTTTCTCGACAAGGCGGACAATGTGCCAGCCATATATGGTTAGCACTGGTTTGGAATAGGATTGTACCCGTGACAATGCAAATGCAGCCTCTTCAATCTCGGGCACCATCTGGCCCGTACCGAACATTGGCAGCAATCCGCCATTTTTTCTGGATTCGCGGTCGTCGGAATACTTGTCGGTAACCAGGTTCCAGTCATCGCCATTCTGCAACTGTGCATATGCCGCCTCGATCCGCGCTTTGGCCGATTCCTTTTGCGCCGCAGTAGCCGAGGTATCGACCTTCACCATAATGTGGGCAACGCGAACCATGCCTCTGTTGGCGCGGCGGTCGCTGACCTTAATGAGATGGTAACCTGCTTTTGTTCTGACGGGCTGTGATATTTTGCCCACGGGCAATGCATATGCAGCTGTTTCAATGGGATATAGTGTCTGAAATGCCGTAAAATAGCCCAGATCGCCACGAGTAGTCTTTGCGGCGGGATCTTTGGAGAAGCGTGCTGCCATGTCCGCGAAATCCGTCCCTTCTTCGAGGCGCCCCCGAAGTGCGATGGCCGCCCGGTAAGCTTCGAGCGTATCCGCAGGGGAAGCATCTTCTGATACGCCGATCAGTATATGCGATGCCCTGACCTCCTGTTTCAGGCGGTTGTAGGCCTCGTTGGTTAGTTTTTCGATCAGTTCCTTGTCCACCAGATGGTTTTTAGCCAGCTGATCGCGGTAGGAAGCAATTTCTTCCCGGTAATCGAGCGTAGTATCTTTTCCTTCCGATTTCGCCTGAAGTACTTTGATTTTCAGGTCCGTATAAAGCGGAAGGTATTCTTCCGGGGTTAATGCTCTGGTCGAGTCGGATGCGAACTTGTTTTTATTGTAAGAATCCTGGT
This sequence comes from Dyadobacter sp. OTU695, assembly GCF_038440355.1. Classification (NCBI taxonomy): domain Bacteria; kingdom Pseudomonadati; phylum Bacteroidota; class Cytophagia; order Cytophagales; family Spirosomataceae; genus Dyadobacter; species Dyadobacter sp. OTU695. The sequence goes on from NZ_JASATN010000001.1 coordinate 717,801, forward strand.
AATCATCGATGGAAAATTGCTCTTTTCCGATTTCGAGAAGCGGCTGTGCTTCGGCTGCCGTTTGCTTCGGCGGGGCCGCGGTTTTACACGCGCTGACAAGTGAAATCGTAATGAGACCTATATGGAACTTGATTTTGGACATATTCAGAATTTGTATTAGGCATTCGCTGCTGCTAAGTAAAAACCGCGATAGCGCTCAAATATTGTAAAGCCAGCAAAGTTAGCCGCTTTCTTGTCAGGACAAAAAAATGTGGTTTGTTCAGTCCACATTTCCCCATTCGGACGTGCACAGCTATGGCAAAATTTGCCCATAAAATGCGCGGAAAATTGTGTCCGCAATTTTGAAAAAAGTTTATTAAAAGGTTTTTGTGACTTAAAGAGGAATTAGTATTTAAATACCATTAAAAGGAGATTTCTCTGCCAACTCGGGTATAATTTTTTAAGAACTTATTCTACAAGGCTTTAACATTTACAGCATATGGAAGAGAGCAAAGGGAATGAGTTCATTCAGATGATCAGAGCGTTATGGAATGAACAGAAGAAACGGGAGGTGCTGTATCTGGAGGCATTGAAGAAGGATGGTATGGGTCCTTTCAGGCGTATGCTGAGCCAGGGACACGTGAGCGCTGTACTCTTCCAGAAGGAGATCCGTGCGGTATATGATTATTTCAAATGTTTTCTCAACGACAAGGAACTTGCCGATCAAAATCAGATCACTTCGCATGCTTCCCTTCAAGTACTGGAAAATGCCAATGGCAAGGAAGAGGTGGCTTCCTGCCTCAAAAAAATTGAAGCCGCTACCTTACAGCTCTATAAATCACTTCGCCATTATCTCGACAGGGAGCCGGAGGCGCAACGCCTCATAGATGAGCACCTTACCCGGACATCGGAGTTTTACGAAATGCTTTGCAAGCTCGAAGCGGGCACTCACCGCAGCTATGGCCTCACCGCCGCAGCCTGATCGTTTGCAGGTTACCTAAATTTCATATAGTTCAATCGGCAAATCGTCAGGATCAGCGAAGAAGGTGAATTTCTTTCCTGTGAATTCGTCGATCCTTACCGGTTCGGGAAAAATGCCTTTTGCATTTAAATCCGCAATCGCTTCTTCCACATTCTCAACTTTGAATGCAATATGCCTTAGCCCGCAAGCTTCCGGGCGTGATACGCGTGCGGGCGGGGCTGGGAATGAAAACAGTTCGATGACGTATTGGCCGTTCAGCGAAAGATCGAGCTTGTACGAATTCCTCGCTTCCCGGAAAACTTCCCTGTCGATATTAAATCCAAGAATCTCCGTGTAAAATTGTTTCGATTTCGGATAGTCGGAGCAAATGATAGCTATGTGGTGTACGGCTTGAAGTTTCAGCATCTGAAAATTGTTGAGAATAATCCCAAAGATAGGGGCGCAGCTCAAATCTTGATAAAAATCTTCTTTTTGTACATCCACCGCAGGATCAGCCATTCTACCAGCAGGATCAACGCACCACTCACCAGCGACGCATAACCATCACCGAAAACCGAGTCGTAATGTTGTCCCAGATGGATTTTAAACGATCCACGGAGGAAACTGCCGAATCCGTCGGCGATAACATAAGCTGCGATGGAATTGGTCCCGATTACGATCAGGGGGAAAAACCAGGGTTTCAGGTTTTTTACATCAACCACAAAATAGAACGCGGAGAGTAGTAAAAAGGCGCAGCCGCCACTGAAAAGTGTCCATGCAGGCGTCCATATGCGCTTAACGATGGGGTTAAGACCGGTGAAATGAAGCAGTAGCGCAAGGACAAGCAGTATGGCAGCGGTTATGATAAAACGTTTTAGCAACCATGAATAAGACGTCGCGGTTTTCAGCCATTTTCCTGCAATCAAGCCTAATATCATCGTTCCGAGCGTAGGTATGAAGCTTAACGTGCTGTAACCGCCACCATTGAACGCAAACGGTTTTTCGCGGGGGAAGAGGTTCAGGAACCAGCGGTCGAATGCCCAGGCTGCATTGGTGTTTTTGTTCCAATGGGCTGCGAAGCCTTTGAGGTTATGTTCCCAGTCAGCAGTAGTACCGGTTTGCGACCAGTCGAAATCAGGCCCAGGGAGCGGGTAGAGGGCAAAAGCGGTTGCGTATCCTATCAGAATGACACCCAGCGCACCCCAGACGAACGCGTCCCGCTGGATCTTCTCGGAAGTAAATCCTAATGCGAATAGGATGGGATAACCGAGACCTATCTGTGTCAAGGTGTCCTCAAATGTAAAATTGGTTTGCTCCGAATGCATCGAACGCAGAAAAATACCCAGGAATATCAGGATCAGCGACCGCCGGATCGTGTGTACCCACATCATCGAAACGGATTCGCTCCTGCTCGCACGGCTGGCCATCGAATAGGGGAGCGCCACGCCGACCAGAAAGGAAAACGAGGGCTGGATCAGATCGTGTAATGAGCATCCTACCCAGGGAACGTGGCTTTGGTGAAAATCCAGAAATGCCCAGAAAGCACTGTCAGGATACGCTTCGGCTACGCTGCCGAACCGTAGCACTTCGGCCATCATCAGGAACATTACAAATCCACGGTATGCGTCGACAGACGAAACACGTTGAGGTGGCAGGGCGGGGGCTTCTTTCAAAATAAGACGGTTTAGGGATTTATAATGGAATACTGACGATTGTCGGAAATGGGTTACCACCGAAAAGAAAAAACCTCGCAGGATTTACCTGCGAGGTTTTTATGGCAATACAGACCGGGATCTGTTAAACATTCATTTTTTTGAGTTCCCGCACGGCGTGGTCCGCTGCGCGTGCCGTCATCGCCATGTAAGTGAGCGACGGGTTCACGCAGGAAGCCGAGGTCATGAACGATCCGTCGGTTACATATACGTTTTCGGCGCCCCAAATCTGGTTGTGCTTGTTGAGAACGGATGTTTTCGGGTCGTTACCCATACGTGCCGTACCCATTTCGTGGATACCGATGCCCGGGTGTTTCGACTCGTCATTGTAAGGCGTCACGTTTTTCAAACCGGCTGCTTCGAGCATTTCGGCAGCGTCATTCATCATATCCTGACGCATCTTCTTCTCGTTTTCGCCATAGGCCGCATCGAAAACGACGATCGGCAATCCCCACTTGTCTTTTTTGGTAGGGTGCAGAGTGAACCGGTTTTTTTCGTCGGGGATCATTTCTCCGAATCCTCCGATATTCATGCTCCATCCGCCTGGTTCCGACAATTGCTTCTTAAAATCCGCACCGAAACCGTCCATTCCTACGCCGCGGCCCCAGCTGTCGCGGCTGGCTCCGCCCTGATAACCAAATCCACGAACATAGTCACGCTTATCGTTGCCCCAGTTGCGGTAACGCGGGATATAAATACCGTTCGCACGGCGTCCGAAATAGTATTTGTCTTCGAAACCTTCGACATCGCCTCTTGCACCTACCGCCAGGTGGTGGTCCATGATGTTACGTCCCAGCTGGTCGCTGTCATTGCCAAGCCCGTTAGGGAAGCGCTTCGATTTCGAGTTCATCAGGATCGATGAAGAAGCGATTGCCGATGCGTTCAGGAAGATGATTTTGGCAAAATATTCCTTTGTTTCAAGGGTATTCTGGTTGATCACCCGCACGCCGGTTACCTTGTTCAGCTTATCGTCGAAAATTACTTCCGAAACAATTGTGTCGGGGAGCAATGTGAGGTTCCCTGTTTTCTGCGCTGCGGGTAAAGTAGCGGCTTGTGTGCTGAAATAGCCTCCGTACGGACATCCGCGCATACACATGTTGCGGAACTGGCATGCCGCGCGTCCCAGTTCGGTATGGAATGCCTGTGGCTGGGTAAGGTGCGCAGCGCGGCCCATGATGATGTGGCGGCCTGCGAATTTCTTCTCAACTTCTCCTTTTACGTGCTTTTCTACGCAGTTCATTTGCATAGGAGGCAGATAATTGCCGTCAGGAAGCACGTCCAGACCATCTTTAGCACCACTGATACCGGCGAATTTCTCTACGTAGTCGTACCACGGAGCGATGTCGGCATAGCGGATCGGCCAGTCCACGCCGATACCTTCTTTCGCATTCGCTTCAAAATCAGCTGCATTCAGGCGGTAGCTCTGGCGGCCCCAAAGCAGGGAGCGGCCCCCAACGTGGTATGCACGGATCCAGTCGAATTTCCGTGTTTCCTCGTATGGGTTTTCCTTGTCATTTTCGAAGAGGTAGCGGTGCTCTTCGTTGGCGGTATAACCTGTGCGCATACCCGCCCAGTATTCTTCTTTGGCCACGGTGGTAACCCGGCCGCGGTGTTCGAGCTCCCAGGGTGCGAGGGTGGCAGTTTTATAATCGACAATGTGCTTGATATCCCTGCCTCTTTCCAGCATGAGTACTTTCAAACCTTTCTCTGTCAGTTCTTTTGCGGCCCATCCGCCGCTTATGCCCGAACCAACCACTATGGCGTCATAAGTGGCTTGTTTTGTTGCTTTTATGTTCAGATTCATGATGAATATGCTTCAAGAATTTTTTTAAAATATGACCCGGAGGGCCTTTTATATGATGTCATGGATTACATTGCCCAGCTTTTCTGGCCTGGTTTCAGGTCAATGCAGCCATCGTAGCGACCGGGAACGGCAACGTATTCCAGTGCCTGGGTAGCTCCGGGTTCGGATGTGAAGTAGCCCAGCAGCGTCAATTCCTTCATCAGACGGAAAAACGGCACACCGGCGTCAGTATATTCTTTGCCTGCTTCGGTATATTTCTTCTTCTCTTCACCTGCTTTGGCGAGCTCGTCCTTCGCGTCGGCCTCCATTTCTTTGAGGATCTTGGTCTGCTCTTCGGGTTTTGCTTTCAGAAAATCCTTCTTCTCCAGCTCAGCCAAACCTTTGTTAAAGCTTTCCTGATCCTTAGCCGCGTAACAATCTTTCAGCATCATTTCGACAAACTCACCCACTTTGGCGTCTTTCGCGCCTGGGGTGTCGGTTTTGGGAATGATAATTTCAGCCACTTCCGAAACCAGTGCCTTGCGGTCCGCGGAGAACGGGAACGTCATCGCTGAGGAACTTTCGGTAGAAGGCTTGCAGCCTTCCAGAAAAGCCAGCATGGTGGGCGCGGAGAGTGTGCCACCCATTAATAGTGCCACACGACCAAGGGCATCACGTCTTTTCATCTGATATACTTAATATAGGTTAACAATCCAAAGTGTAATTCTACATTTGATAAATGCAATTTTGAATAGCCTGCTAATTTAGGAAATATTCTGACTCGTTAGTTGGTTAGAATGATTCTATATAGCTCCTGAGGCCTTAGAAGGCTATTTCAGAGGGTACTTTGAGGGATTAAATTTATATTAAAAAGTAACCGGCCGGATATGTTCAGCCGGTCTTTTTCAACGATTCAGAGAACCATTAAATTGCAGCCACGGATATCCGAATTATCGAAGCGCCCCATCACATAGAATGTGCCTGGCTTCTCCCCGAAACGTCCCAGATCCTGGGTTTCGATAAACGAGCACGTGTCAAGATTGGCCAGGTCGATGACGTTGATCCCGCCGGTTTTGGACGATCCCAGGTTGTGATCGCTTACGGCAAAGGGGTCGTTGACGTCCCGAAGGAGAATGCGCATCGAATATCCATGGGTGAAGAGCCCGCCCCCGTGTGAATATCCTTGCGAGAGCAGCTCCGTCATTCCGTATTCGGAGTGGATGGCAGGTACGCCAAAGCTCGCGGTGAGAATGTCGTGGACCTCTTCCCGTAGCAATTCCGTGCGGCGCCCTTTCATTCCACCCGTGTCCATGACGGTCAGGTGTTCGATCTTTTTCAGGAAAGAAAAGTCGTAATTGCTCTCCGCCAGGTCCAGCAGCGCGAACGTGACGCCAAGCAATAATACACTCTTACCGTCGGGATTTTCCGCGATGTGGCGCAGGCGGTGCAGCATTTCACTGGTGTTGTGAAGGTAGAATCCCGAATATTCCGATTCACTCTCCTCAATAAAATGTTGCATCATATACACCAGCGAAGAGTTGTTTCGTTCAAGGTATGACGGTAACAGGGCGAGAATATGAAAGCGGTTCAGGTCGCCATAGTTATGCTGGAAAATACGATAGGAAACAGCTTTGTACAGCGGTTCGTCGTATAGATGGTGATGACTGGTGGTTTGGCCGGTAGTTCCGCTGCTCTGAAACACCACAGGCGCGTCCGAAGAATGCCCCGTAGCGACGCGATGATTTTTGAAAAACTGAATAGGCAGGAAAGGAATTTGAGTCAAAGTGGTAATCCGCCCGGGATCGATACCCAGGTGCCGGATATATTCCCTGTAAATTGGATTGTATTCGGCCTGAAAACGGAAAACCCTGAGCGAAAGCGACTCAAAATCGACCGGTTCGACCGTTACGATCTGTTCCCTCAGGCCCGCCCGTATTTCGGCAATGGTTTTATTGTTTTGAAGTTCCAATCCGCTTACTTTCGTAGATACTAAAAAAGCAAAGTTAAAAATAGAACGCATATGAAGCTGCAAGTTTCCTTGTTCATCCTGTTGGCAGTCGTATCAACAAGCTGTGTCGACATTCCGGATTTCAGTGATACCCCAAAGATTTACTATAACGGCATTTCGCAGGAGGTCAGGACCGACACTGTTCTTGGTGTTCCGCAGGAAACCGAAGTTGTGACCCTAACGATCGATTTCGAAGACGGCGACGGTGATCTTGGCGCGTCTAATGCAGAAGTGCAGGATACACTTAATTTTACCCAACAATATAAGAATGTACCGGGCTGGAACCTGGCAGCGAACTACGAGCTTGTAACAATGACCCAGAATAAGGACAGCACATGGTCCGAATCCATTTTGCCCGGCGATAGATTTAAGTTTTTCCCGTTGCTTAAAACGGATGGGAAATCAGGGCCAATTAAAGGAAAACTGGATTTGAATGCGCGTTTCCGGAGGCTGGGAAGCGCTGTGCCGACTAAAATGAAATTCAAAGTCCGGATCATAGACCGTGCATTCCATATTAGCAACCAAACTCCCGAGTCGGATGTTGTAAGCGTACCTATCTGGAAATAAGTTTTTAAGCTTCTTCGATAATATCGGCATTCAGGATTATCCTGAATGTCGTTCCTTTTCCGACCTCCGAGGTTTTTACGAACAGTTTGCCGGCGTGGTAATTTTCGATAATCCTCTTCGCGAGTGTTAACCCAAGTCCCCAGCCACGCTTCTTGGTGCTGAAACCGGGATTGAAGATCTTACTGATCTGCGCTTTGGTCATGCCTTTCCCTGTGTCTGCAATGTCGATCCAGATCTCTTTCGCTCTCGGGGGGGCTTGTAGCGTGACGTGGATTTCACCGATGCCGCCCATAGCATCCACCGCATTTTTACAGATATTTTCAATCACCCATTCAAACAGGTTCTTGTTCAGCAGCGCGGTTTGCTCCTCGGCGAGCTGGTTGTGGACTTCAAATTTTACCTTGGAAGAAACACGTCTTTCGAGATAACTGATAAAATTGGCTACAATAACCGCAATAGGTTCCTGTCGCAGCGCGGGGATGGACCCGATGTTGGAAAACCGCGTTGTGATCATTTCCAGCCGGATCACGTCCTTCTCAATTTCCTCCGCGATAGACGGGTCAATGGTCGGGTCGCTGCGAAAATACTCGACCCATGCCATTAACGACGATAGCGGCGTACCTAGTTGGTGGGCTGTTTCTTTGGCCAAGCCCACCCAAACGCGGTTCTGTTCCGCCTTTCTGGCCGAGCTGAATGCGAGATAGGCGAGGTAGCCGATCAGGAGCATCACCGAAAGCTGCAAAAAGGGGTAGTAGCGAAGCTGCGTCAGCAGAAAGGAGTTGCTGTAATAGATCTTCCCCGCGCGGCCCTTGCCCAGTTCCACCGGGATAGGCGGATGTTCGAGTTTCATTTCTTCCAGCCTCTCCTGGATAATGCGTTCACGCTCCTGCCGGCTTATTTTGACCGGAAATTTAATGTTCTTATTCGGGTTGGGAATATTGTTTTCGTCGACATAAATGGCCGGTATCTGATAGAAATTAACGGCATCCTCGATGACCTGATAGATCACATTGAAATTTTCGTCCAGCGGACTGTTCACGACGTAGCGTAAACCCTCCGCATAAAGCTGAACCTCCCTTTCTTCCCGCTCTTCCAGCTCTTCCACCAGTTTATCGGTATAAAAGAGCGAGCCGATACTCAGAATGAGCAGGATGATCCCGATCACGTATTTGTAAAAGCTTTTCTGGTCATAGGTGTCCATCAGTGACCGACGCAGGCGTTGGCTGTTCAGGATGGCTACGGGGTGCAGCTTGAAACGTGGTTTTTCCTTTGGGGTTTCGCTGATCATTCGGGGTCGGGCACAATATGCCCGATGTTAATGTTATAGTCTACAAATAACGTAAATAATTTAACCTTAGTGGCTTCATGACCGTTTTTCATCACCTTCCAGGATCAGTTCAGGATATGACGAAAATCATGTTTTGAGCGCCTTCGTGGCGAGAAATTTGTATGACTTATGACAGTTTTATTTAAATGCTTTCTAAATAAGTGAACGGTCGTAGTTCCACATTCATATTTATGATTTTTGTACAGTATTTTTGTGAATCGAATTAGACCAAGTGATGTATAACCAGTTCAAATCAGTCAGTTTATCACATCGGAATGCCCCTCTCGCTATCAGGGAACAGCTTGCATTGAATGAGGCGGAAGCAAAGGGCATTATGCTTCGTCTGAAAGATTTTTTCGATATTTCCGACGTCCTCGCCGTCTCGACCTGCAACCGCACTGAAATATATTACTCTTCCGCCAACGATCTTAACGAAGACATTATCAAGCTTTTGCTGATAGAAAAAGGGGTTGAGGACATAGAAGGTTTCAAACCATATTTCGAACAATTTGCCGAAGGCAACGCTGCTGTTCATCATCTTTTCCACGTAGCCACAGGTTTACAGTCGCAGGTGGTAGGGGATATGCAGATTCCTAATCAGATCAAACACGCATATCAGTGGTCAGCCGATCTGAATATGGCCGGGCCGTTTTTACACCGCCTGCTTCACACGATATTTTTTGCAAACAAACGTGTAGCGCAGGAGACTTTCTTCCGCGACGGCGCTGCTTCCGTTTCCTATGCGGCTGTTGAGCTCCTGGAAGGGCTGATGCCTAACCCCAAAATCCTCGTTGTAGGCCTGGGTGAGATCGGAACGGATGTATGCCGCAATCTTTCCCAGAACACCAATGCGGAAGTAACGCTGGTGAACAGGACCCGCAGCAAAGCCGAAGCTCTCGGTGCAGAGCTGGGATTCAGGGTAGCAGATTTTGCCGATATTGAATCCGAAATTTCAGGTGCCGACGTGATCGTATCTTCCATCCAGCGCGAGGAACCTTTCTTCACCAAGGAAATGATGGTGCGCCTCCGCGGCATGTCATTCAAATATTTCATCGACCTCTCGGTACCACGCAGCGTATCGCCGGAGGTGGAAGAAGTTCCCGGTGTAATGCTTTATACGATCGATTCGATTCGTTCCAAGGCGGATGAAGCGTTGCAGCGCAGGCTGGATGCCGTTCCGCATGTGGAAGAGATTATCAATGAAGCAGTGGTTGAATTCAACGACTGGTCACGCGAGATGATCGTTTCGCCGACGATCCAGAAACTGAAAGGCGCGCTGGAACAGATCCGCAAGGAAGAACTGACCCGTTTTACTAAAAACCTGACCGAGTCGGAGCTGGAAAAAGTGGAACGCATTACAACCAGTATGATGCAGAAAATCCTCAAACTGCCAGTGCTTCAACTAAAAGCGGCATGTAAAAGGGGAGAAGCCGAAACGCTGATCGACGTATTGAACGACCTGTTCAATCTGGAAAAAGAGACAGAAAGTCATTAATATCACATAGACCTCTTCCAATATCTAGCTCCCTGGCCTTGCCCGGGAGTTTTTTATTTGCAAAGAAAGAGCGGGAGGCATTTGCCACCCGCTCTATGTATTACCTTACCCTCCACAATAATTAAATTGTATCTTCAAATCCGGCCGCCTCGCGGTAGCGGTTTGGATTGGTCGTTCGTCATCCTGCAACCACATACGTTCAGGGAGCAACTTTAGATCACCGGATCGAAAAAAAACTGAAATTTTTTTCAGTCCTGCTCCCGACTCATGGTTTCAAGCATCTTACCAAGGTTCAGGCTACGGGCCGAAGCGTTGAAAATCTGCCTGTAAACGCCATTCTGCTCATACAAATCCTCATGTTTGCCGGATTCGACGATCTGCCCTTTTTTCATGACATAAATCTGATCGGAATCGAGAATTTGCGCCAGGCTGTGCGAGATGATCACGACCGTCCGGTTCTTTTTGATCGCGTCGAGGCTGTTCTTGATCTGCTCGGTGGCAATAGCGTCGAGGCTGGCTGTGGGCTCGTCGAGGAAAATAATAGGTGGATTTTTGAGGAAAAGGCGCGCAATGGCAATACGCTGTTGCTGGCCTCCGGAGAGCAGCTGGGCATCCGTCTCGTACCCGCCCGGGAGTTCCATGATCTGTTCGTGCAGGTAGGCGCTTCGTGACGCCTCCACGAGCTCTTCCCAGGTGGCTTCCGGTCTTCCATAGCGGATATTCTCGGCAATGGAGCCTTTAAAAATGTGGTTCTTTTGGAGTACCATCCCAATTGCATTCCTCAGCGATGGGAGATCATAGGATTTCAGCGGTTGCCCGTCGAGCATAATATCCCCCGCATCCTGCGCGTAGAAGCCTACAAGCAGATTGATGAGCGTACTTTTGCCGGCCCCCGATAGCCCGACCAACGCCGTCGTTTGTCCGGATTTGATCTCCATATCGATCCCGGAGAGTGCTTTGGTGCCATTGGGATAGGCGAACGACAAATTCCTGAGAACATAGTCGCCGCGAAACTGCTCTGTCACCGTTTCTCCGCTGCTTTCAACAGATTCATTCGCATCCAGAATATCGAAGAAGCCTTCCGAGTAGGTAAGGGCGTCGTTCATCTCGTCGTAGATGCGGTGCAGCTGGCGAATGGGTGCAGAGACATTGTTAAACAGCAGAATGTGGAACATAATGGCACCGATCGACATTTGCTGGTCGAGCACGAGGTAGGCCGTTAGAATAATGATCAGAACTACGCCGATTTGTTCGATAAAGCTCTTGATCCCATCGTAAGTGAAGTTGGTCTTCCGTGTTTTGAGCTGCGAATCCATCAGATCCATTTGCAGACGGTACTGCTTCTCACCTTCCAGTTTCTCCCGCACAAAGGATTTGATCACGATCACCGACTCGATCAGGTTGATCAGCCCGCTGCTTTTGTTCTCCCGCTGGCGTTTCAGCTTGCGTCGGACGCCTTGCAACTCGCCGGCTTGCTTGAAACTGATCCAAAAATAAACCGGCAGAATGGCCAGCGCAATGCAGCCGACGTAGAAATTGGCCGAGAACATAATTCCCAATGCGACCACGGCATTAGCGAACAGCGGCAGAATGTCTATGAAAAAGTTCTGTATGAGCTTCGTTAGGCTTTCCACGCCGCGGTCGATGCGGGTCTGGAGCTTGCCCTTTTGATTCTCATTGTCACTGAAAAACGCCAGGTTGTAAGTCAGGATGCGGTTAACGGCATTTTGCGCGAGGTCACTGGATACTTTGATCCGGATTTTCTCACCAAAATACCGCTGCCCGAAAACGATGAATGTGTTGACGATCTCTTTAAGGAAAAGTATCGCGGTAATCTGAAGCAGCAGTTCTTTGCCTTGCAGGATGCCCTTATGCTGATCGAGCAGCGATTGTACTGTGTCGACCGTATAACGAAGCACCCAGGGGTTCACCTGTGCCGTTACGGCACCCAGTAACGTAAGAAATAATGCAAATGCGATTTGCCGGTGATACGGCTTGACGAAAGGACGTAGTCTTTGAAAGATTTGCCAGATATTCATGCAGGATCAACAAGAAATCCTGCAAAATGATTTGAATATCTGGCATTTAACAATTACTTGCTCTTCTTTCCCGAGCGCTTGATCGGTCGGCCGTATTTGGCCATTTTTTCTTTGGCGTGATCGCGGCGGATATTAACCTTCTGATTTTTAGCCTTCTTTTCATGAAATGCCGGGCCTACGTCCTCGCGTTTGGGACGTTTCAGTTCGATGTTTTTCATGAAAACCTTTGGCTCTTCGTCGGGCATCAGCACTTCGGATATTTTCAAATCCTCAGGCAATGGAAGAATAGGTATTTCAAAATCCATCAGCTCTTCGATCTCCTGCTGAAATGGTTTCTCGCGTTCTGTAATGAAAGAAATGGCAATACCTTTCTGGTCGGCCCTTCCCGTCCGGCCGATCCTGTGAATGTAGTTTTCGGGGACTTCGGGAATGTCGAAATTGAATACGTGCGAAACTTCCGCCACATCCAGTCCCCGTGCAATGATGTCGGTGGCGATCAGGATGCGGTAATTACCCGCATGAAATTGCCGGATGGTATTGAAACGATGGTTCTGGTCCTTATTGGAGTGGATCACACCGATTTTGTTCAGGTAGCCGAGTTCCAGTTGGCCGTAAAGCTGGTCGGCCAGCTTTTTGGTAGCCACAAATATTAAAACCTTGCTCATTTCCTCGTGGCGGTCGAGCAGGAGATCAAGCAGGTTTACTTTTGTATAAAAATTAGGAACGTAATATGCCTGCTGCTCGATGTTTTCAAGGGGCGTTCCGACGGGAGCGGCTTCAATGCGCACCGGATCATTGAAATACGTCTTCATTAAGGCTTCTACCTCCGGGGTTATGGTAGCCGAGAAAAGCAGGTTTTGCCGCCGCTGCGGAAGCAAATCGAGGATATTCTTCAATTGCGGGCGAAAACCGAGATTCAGCATTTCGTCCACTTCATCGATCACCAGCTTTTTCACGGATTTGGTTTTCAATGAGCCGTTCATCGCCAGGTCGTACAACCGGCCGGGTGTCGCTACCACGACGTCGGCCCCTTCATGGAGCTCCGCCATTTGTACCTTGATATTCCCGCCGCCGTATACGCCTACCACTTCAAGCGTCGTGTAAGCAGCGAGTTTCCGCACTTCTTCGACCACCTGCACCACGAGCTCGCGCGTGGGTACGAGTACCAGTAGTTGTGGGAGGCGATCCTTGGCGTACTCGATTTGCCGTAGTGTTGGCAGTAAATAGGCGAAAGTCTTTCCGGTGCCGGTCTGTGCGATGCCACAAACATCTTTGCCGGACATCATGACCGAAAAAACCTTGTGCTGGATGGTCGTCGGTGTTGTATATCCCGCTTCCGAAAGTGCCCTGAGAAGCGGTTTGGTGAGATTTAAATCTTCAAATGTCATAATGCATTTTGTAAAAGACTACAAAGGTACGGCTAATCCCTCTGAACGCATTATGCCAGCCGTTTTATTATGCCTGTGCACGGGCCTGACGGAACAACAATGCTGATTCCGTAAATAAACAGGCACAGAGCGAATGAAGACCAAACACGGCCTTTGTGGTGTAACAGTTTCCCTAAAAGCTGTTTATAGTTTGATCAGAACTTTGGATTGTACATATGAGGCCCGGGTATTCGGGTCCAGAAAACGAAAGTCCAGGATCCTGCGGGGGTATTCTTCACAACTTCCCAGGATTTTCAGATCGGGCCGGATGGCCTTGAACTCCCCCAGGAGATCTTGGTGGGTATAAACCAGGCAGTTTTTCATGCCTACGAGTTTTCCGAAATCGTCGACTTCGGTTACCCGAACGCCGGAATAGAAACGCAGGCTATACGGAGTTCCCGCCTGGTAGCTGAAAAGCTTGTCGCGGCCGGCTCCATTTGCCCTCGCAATAATACCAAGCTTGGCCGCCGCCTGATATTCGTAGATGTTGGGATAAAAGTAGGTGGTGAGGACCAGATTGGCCCCTATCGCAAAAACGACACAGCCTACTATGAGCTTGTTACGGACAGGTGCAAAGAAAATGAGCCAGGTAAGGACGCTGAGGAGCGCCATGAAGTGAACCAAACCATAATAATTGTCAGCGGGAAAAGTGAACCATACGAGGCAGAACAGCAACGCAAGCGCCGCGTATGCCGCCACGGCGTGCACGTAGGCGAGTAGCCCGGAGAAGGTTCCGGGGTCGCTTTCCAGGCGACGGATGATGTACGCCGCCGTGACGACCGAGGCCACAGGATAAGCCATATAAACGTCAAAAGTCGCCCTGAGTGGGTTTAGATAGCTGAAAATGAACGGGGCGACGATTGCGGTCAGACAAATCAGTTCATGCTTGCCGACGCGGCTTTCATCCGGAAACGTGAGCCGCTGAACGAGGTCGATGAGCGCGAGGATCATAAAAATCGTCCATGGAGAGAAGGTGACCAGCAAAGTCAACAGGGGATCCGTCGGCCATTGGCTTGCATTCTCAGGGAAAGTGTTTTTAACCAATACGAGCCCGACCGTGCCGAGAAGGGATAACAACAGATTGGTGATTTTTTTATTTTCGACGTAGCAGCTGATCTGCCACAGCATAAAAATGTAGCACGCTGCCAGGTAGCTCGCATCCCCTAGCTCGTTGTTGACAAGGAAAGTAGCCTGGGCTGTAGCGAGAATTAATACCGAAAGAACGGCCGACTCGGCACCGGCAACAGCTTTGGTAAAACGATAAACACAGAAAAGGCTGAAAACAATTGCCAGAAAGCCCGGAACGTGCAGTGATAGCTGGTTGATCCCGAAAAGCCGCATGGCTCCTACGGAAAACGAAATAATCGGTGTTGATATGCCGGTTTGCTCGGTTAAACGACCGTTTTTCACCGTTTCGGCAGAGATAGCAGCTATTTGGGCGGATAAATCTTCGGGAATCAGCATCAACCAGCCAATCATCCAGATCAGCACGGCTGTCGCGAGGCCCCATTTGGTAATTTTCGACAAATCCTTTTGAAGCATAGGCAGCGTGCGTTAAAACCTACCGGTAACAAAAGTAAAGAAGGGCACTCAAATTTGGATGCCCTTCTGTTCATTGATTATAGTGTGTCAGCGCGTACGTAGTCTTCCGGTATTTTTATTGTAAGTGCCCAACGGGAAGCTCAGCCCCACATTGATACCCCAATTGTTATTTTTGACATTGGAATTGTCGAGCCTGGTGACATCGAGCAAACCAACACCATAACGTGCATCGAAATTCAGCCAGATTTTTTCCTGCAACCGGTAATTCAGACCGGCGCCGAATGTGAGTCCGAGGTCGAACGGGTTATAAATGCGGTTATTGGAATCACCATTAATGTTATTGCCGCTTTTGTCTCTCGCGCCAACCAGGAAGTTGAGGTTAGGGCCGAGGAAGATTTTGGGGCGTACGCGGTCGCCGTAGCGACCGAAAAAGAATGTCGCCAGCAATGGAGCCTGAATGTAGTTCAGGTTAATTTCATTGGTTTTGTTGTTGATTTGTGCGCCAAGCTGGGTGAAAAGCAACTGTCCGCTAAAACCGAAGCCTGATTCGGAGCTGTAATTATAGAAGCCGCCGATCGTTAGTCCTGGTTTCCAGTCCGTGTTTGATACATCGCCGCGCAAATTGGCAATCGACAATCCTACCAGCGGACCTATGGAAACGTTTTCCTGAGCTTGTGCCCGCGAGCCACAAAATGCGACTACGAGCAGCAAAAAAATACAATTTTTCATTTAAATATGAGTTTGGGTGCGTCAAGCCTATGAAGCATAAAATATATGCCAATCGTGCCTATTGTGCGCCATTCGGCTTAATCTGCTCAACACTAGCGTCGTCAGTCACCGTATTTATATAATCATATTTAAATTCATGATGAATATCGTGGAAAAACCTCTACGCATTGTATACGTTTCCCGCAAAAAACGGCCGGTTTCGCCTATTCATCGGAATCATCTTCCTGCTGATCGGGGATCTGGTAGGGTTTGAGGTAGGCTTTGAGCTGTGACGGGACGAGCCAGTGTTTGTATAGTTTCTTAATGTTTTTGATCTCCGCTTTCAAATCATTGATGTTGGTATTGAATTTCGCTATGACGGTTACCTGGGAATTGGCGTGCTGATAGGGCAGCCCGCAAACAGCCGATATCTTCTGTTGTATCGAGACCTTTTGCTGGCCCAGTTCTTCCACCTGCTGGCGCAGGATCTTATTGTAATAGCTGAGCTGGTTCTTATTGAGATTTTCAAGGCCGCTGCGATCGATCTGTTCGAGCTGCATTTGCAGTTTCAATAATCCAAGCAGGTTATTGTCCTGATAGGCCTTGGTAATGCGCTGCATGGTCTCCGTTTTGCTTTGTTTTTCGGCCTCGTCGGTTTCCCGGTCGGGATGGAAGGTCTTCACGAGCTCCATATACACGCTACGAACCGACTTGGTGGTTTTCGCCTGTTGGGCTTCGCGCGTGCGCTGCTCCATCCGCTGCTCCCTTCTTTCAGCCTTTATACGCTGCTGCTCTTCTTCCGAAAGTTCGTGAAACGACACCTCAGGCTCCGCGTCATAGATACTTTCCAGCAAAAATGCCGGGTCCTTGATCCGGGTCGTTTCGCGCAGGCGCTCTTCTTCCAGGAGCATATCGATGTCTGTCGGGCTGTATTTGTTAAAGACGGTTTTCAGCTCCGAGCGGCCATGATTTTTAATCAAATCAAAAGCATTTTCTATGATCAGATAGTCGAGTTTGGTCTGATAGGCCTTCCGGAAATGCTCCGCTTCATAGGCGCGGTCCCAAAGGTTGACAATATCTGCCCGGTAACTCTGGTATTCCCGTACGAGCGGGTCAAGGTCGGACGGTATCCGCCGCAGCATTTCGTCGTATGCCTGTTGAAGGTCGGAGATCTGGCGGTCGAGTGCTTCGATGGTATCCGAAAGCACATTGAATTCTTTTTGTTTCTTGTTGAGCGGTTTGTCTTGCTCGGGAATATGCAGGATGGCGGTGTCGGTCATGGTCGTTAAACAGTGCTCGCGGGATCACAGGTTCAGTTCCTGGTAGGAAATCAGTACAATGGCGACTACGGCGAGCAGAAGTCCCCATTTATTTAATGTGTTGAGGCGTTCCTTGTACAAGGCCCAGGCTGCAAGGGCCGAAACGAGCATTGTCAGGATATTATAGATCGGAAAAACATATGCCGCACTGTTCCCGAACGCTGCCAGGGCCAGCAGGAGGAAGTAGAGCGATAAAAAATTAGGTACTCCTAATATCAACCCTCCAACGACGCTGCGGAGTTTCAGCCTGTGGCCGTGCGCGATGATCCGGTAAACAAGGATGGAAGTTCCAATCACGACAGCACCAAAGCAAGCGATGATCATAAAAACGGTGATCTGTCCGGCAGGATAATATTTGGAAGAAAGAAAATTGATCAGCGTATTATTCGTGCCGGTAGCAAAGAACGTGAGGACAGGCAAAAACCACAAAGCCTGCCTGGATGCCTGTGCGGTACCGGCGGCATTTGCTGTATCAGATGCTTTCGGCGAATGCTGGATGGCGCCCAATGCCAGGGCAATCAATGCAAGTGCGAGTCCGAGGTAATTGAGCGCGGTAAAGTCCTTATTGTTGTTCCTAAAAACAAAAAGCCCGAAAAGCACGGGGATGACCAATGACATATTACCTGCCAGCGACGTCGCCGTCACACTCACTTTTTGCGCAGTAAGCCCGATCAGCATGAACGCCGTGACGAACATCGCCCCGAGTGCCATCGTAAGGACCGTTCCTTCGGACGTCCATGCTGTTTGCTTGAATACAGCCAGGTCGGGTGTGAGCACGAGGCCGGTCAGCACACAGGAGTAATAGTTGAAAACCACCGCATGGAACGAATCCACCTGGTAGCGCGGATAAGCGCGCATGATCAGGTAGAGCATGACCGTGAAAACAACCGCGAGCAGGAAGAAAAGCATGACGTGATCTTACTGTCCGGTGAGTATTTCGTCGATCACGCGCGGGTAGTGGGCATATTCGAGCTCATGCACCTTACGCGCGACGTCGTCGGCCGTATCCGCGGGTGCTACGTCGCATTTCGCCTGGAAAATGATGTCGCCCTCGTCGTAATGCTCGTTCACATAATGGATCGTAATGCCCGATTCGGTTTCCCCTGCGTTGACTACGGCTTCATGTACAAAATGACCGTACATACCTTTGCCGCCATATTTCGGTAGCAGGGCCGGGTGGATATTGACCATTTTATTCGGGAACGAACTGACCAATACCGGTGGCACGAGCATCATAAAACCCGCCAGTACCACGAGATCGATGCCTTCGTTTTGCAGTATCTGGGGAATTTTGCCGGTATGGTAAAAGGTTTTCCGGTCAAAGAATACAACCGGTATCTGTAATTTGAGCGCCCTTTTGATCACGCCGGCCATCGGATTGTTGGTGAAAATCAGCGATACATCCACGTCGTCGCGGTCTGCGAAATGCTCGCAGATCTTTTCGGCATTGGACCCCGAACCGGAGGCAAAAATGGCAATTCTCTTCATTATTAGCGTAGTTGATTTATGATAGATAAGGGGCATTGTCTGGAAATACCCGGACAAAGCTATAAAAAGACGGCTTGCCGACGAACTGCAAGCCGCTCTTTAGGGAAATGTTAGTTTGAACTTGTTTGAAATCAATAGATTTTCGCCAGCTCGCTATACCCCATTAATTTTCCTTTGCGATAAGTCTCGGTTTTCAAGTCCCAGACAATGCCGGGCGCACGGTAGGAAACACTTTGCATCTCCATTTTGACGGGAAAACCCATTACCATTTCCATATTCATATCCGAATTGATTTTGTAGACATCATAGCTGCCAGCGGGAATCGTAAGTTTTTCCTGCCCGGCCACCGTGCGGTTTTTGATAAACATATTGAAAATCACCGTCATTGGCCCCGATTTGCCTTCGCCTCTTACAGCGGCATCCTTCAATTTATCACCCACCGCGAGTTTTGAAGGAATTTCAATATTGTCATAGGTGAATTTCATCTCCATGTTCTGAAACGATTTCAGCTGCTCCTGGCTCACGAGCGAAGCGGCGTCGAGCGTCAGTACATTTCCATCGCATTTCATCTGGTAAGTGTTTTTCAACTCGGATTTGCCTTTGGTGTTAAAGGATTCCATGTCGATGGTCACCACCGTATTGCTGCCTTCCCGGGCTACCTTGGCGATCTTGTAGGTAAGCTTTCCGAGCGGTTTGCCTTTGCCGTCAAAATTGTTCATTTCAAATCCGCCTCCTTCTTTGAAGGTAAAGCCGGCACATTCCTGGGCATAGGCCCTCAGGCTGAGCATCAGCACGCATGCGATGCTCCACAGAATAAACTTTTTCATATCCGTAACAGCGATTTAGTTTTGGGGTAATCAAATATAACTTTTCACCCGGTTAATTAAGCGGCGCGAAGTGTTAAATTAATCAGTGCCTCACGCCCAGATCATCGTGATCAGTCCGAGCAGCATGATGATCTTGCAAAGGCTGCTTATTTCCTTGAAATCGCGGCGTGTATCGGCCTGGTAGAGGCGCATGACCAGCAACGCGATCGGGATGAGAAGGAGAAGAAACAGGAGCGTGAGGAGGTTGTTCTGCAAGGCACGGGCCATCACAAACAGGGTGAGGACGAAAATGACAATCACCGAGTAGAGGAATGTTTTCGTGCGCCGGATACCCCATATGATCGGTAGCGTGCGGCATCCGTGTGCCTCGTCGCCACGGATATCCTCCATATCCTTCACCACTTCCCGGATAAGCGAAATGAAGAAAGAAAAGACTGCGTAAATGAATACCAGATGCCTGTTGGCGGGATAATGCACGGTGAGTATGAGCAAGGTAAGTCCGGTTAGGAGCGATACGATAAAGTTGCCGATGAACGGTAGTCGCTTGTAGCGCTCCGAGTAGAACCATAGCAGTGTGATCGAAAATACATTGATAACGAAGATGTACGGACTGACGACGAGACCGAGCACAGCTCCGACTACATTCAGAACCTGGTGCGCACCCATGGCCCAGCGACGTTTCAGATAACGGCCTACCACGACGCGTTCCGGTTTGTTAACGATGTCGATCTTGACGTCGAAATAGTCGTTTATAATGTAACCGGCAGCGGCAATACAAACGGTGGAAAGCGCAAGTACGAACATGTCGATGTCGGTGACAATCGACTTCCAGTCATGTCGCGGGCCGATAAGCAGAATGCGGGTCAGGTATTGTGTGAGGGCCACAATGACGAGATTGGTCATGCGCACAAGCCGCGCACTCCCGGTGACATAATCCCACGTTGTGATCTTGGGTCTGGCCGACACATTCATGAAGTTTGACGCTGGAAAAAGAAGGTTTAGGCAATAAAATTATTCATTTTATCCCACTAACGACAATTCTTCACTTCTTTATCCATTTGTGGGATAAAAAACCTGCATTTGTTGTTAGTTACTTTAAACCGTTATCCGGAGGGTTGTTCATCCCGGAGATTCAACTTTTTGCTGACCTATTATGAAAATTGGTATCGTATGCTATCCTACCTTCGGAGGAAGCGGTGTGGTAGCTACCGAGCTTGGAAAAGCGCTTGCGAAAGCCGGCCACCAGGTTCATTTCATTACCTACTCCCAGCCCCAGCGGCTGGATTTTTTTAATGAGAACCTCTATTATCACGAAGTAAATATACCTGCTTACCCTTTGTTCCAGTACCCGCCCTACGAGTCGGCGCTGTCGAGCGAAATGGTGCATGTAGTGGCTAATGCCGGGCTTGATTTACTTCACGTACATTACGCGATCCCGCACGCATCGTCGGCATACCTCGCCAAGCAGATTTTGGCTGCGCAAGGCATTCACATTCCGGTGATTACGACATTGCACGGTACGGACATTACGCTGGTTGGAAAAGACCCGTCTTACGAGCCGGTGGTAACATTCAGCATCAACCAATCGGATGGTATTACCGCAGTTTCCGATTCGCTTAAAAAGGATACCTACGATCATTTCAAGATTACCAAGGATATTGAGGTGATCCCTAATTTTATCGACCTCGACCGTTTTAACAGGCAAAAAAAGGACCATTTCAAATTGGCCATTTGCCCCAACAACGAAAAACTGATCGTTCATACTTCCAATTTCAGGAAAGTAAAAAGGATCGACGACGTGATCATGATCTTTGAAAAGCTTCGTAAACTGTTGCCGAGCAAATTGCTCCTCGTAGGCGACGGTCCCGACCGGATGCGGATCGAACGCCTTTGTAAAGACCTGGACATGCTTTCGGATGTCCGGTTCCTGGGTAAACTCGATGCGATCGAGGAAGTACTTTCGGTAGCCGACCTCTTCCTGATGCCTTCCGAATCCGAAAGTTTCGGACTTGCGGCCCTGGAAGCATTGGCCTGTGAAGTGCCCATTATCACGTCCAATGCCGGCGGTCTGCCCGAATTGAATGTGCACGGCGTAACCGGCTTCCTGAGCGACGTAGGCGACGTGGAAGATATGGTAAAGCACGCAGCCTACATTCTGGACGACGCCAACCTGCCTACTTTCAAGGCTAACGCGCTAGCCCGCGCTCGTGAATTCGATGTGGCGAAGATCCTACCGCATTATGAAGCGTATTACGAACGGGTGGTGGAAAATAGCAAAGCGGTTGATCTGGCTTAAAAGCCGCCCGTAATGCGAACGCGCCGCTCAATGCCCGGTTTCGTCTTTCATGAGGTTTTACTTATATTCGTGTGCTATTTATGGTAGGTTTACGTTATTGATAGAGGTAAAAAATTGTTGAAAAGATGAAATGGGTATTTAATATATTGTTCATATTAGTGCTTCTGATCGCATTCGTGCCGCTTTTCCGGCGCTTCCTTTTCCACTTGCTGGTGGGCAGGCAGCTGATCAAACAACAGGAGAAGGCATACCGTGCACAGCAGCAGGCCGAACGCGCCCGTACCAAGCCGGGAGGCATCCGGGTTGACAGTAACCCGCAGAACAACGGCGAGTCGTCAAGGTTCAAAGGCGGCGAGTATGTGGATTATGAAGAAGTGAAGTAGATTTCAAAATTGATAAAATGCAAGAAGCCCGGAGCGATCCGGGCTTCTTTGTTTTGCTATGGGAGAGCAATTACTGTTTGATCACCTTAAATGTGGCATTTCGGCCTTTGGAATTGATATGCAAAAGGTAAATGCCCGGTGAAAGATGACGAATGTCGAGACTTTCTTCACGCTGGCGGGTCTTTATGGAACGGACAGCGGTGCCGCTTTGCGAGATAATCTGAATGGTTTTTTCGTCGCTACTTTCGGATTTGACCGTGAGGATATCTTGCACGGGGTTAGGTGCGACGATTACCTGAAACGCGGGAGCATTCGGCTCTGTTGCTGTAACCACTTCCACTTTTACCGTAGACGGAGACTCGATGATCCCGATACCGCAGCCATTGGAAACCCGGAACAGCCGATAATACTGGCTGGGGGATGCCTGGAATAATTCAATGACGTCGGTAGAGGTGTAGGCCTGCCGGTTCATCACCGCGCCATCGGTACCGAACTGGTAGTACCATGGACCACCGCCGCCAAGCAGAACGGTTACCTTCGGATTGTTGACGCCATCGAAGATCACTGTTTCGGATGCGAAACGAGCCCGCGCTTTTTGCATTGCAGCAAGCGGTGTGCCGTATGCGCCGCTGCCCGTGTTCGGGTCGGATGCAATTACCCGGATGCGGTATTGCGCTGTGGGTGATAGGTCTCCCGGCACGACAGCCTGGATGGGTTTGGCATTTCCGATGGTAGTTACATTCCGGAAGTTCCTTCCGGTGCTGTCCGAAATCTGTACGGTGAAGGTATTGCCGGCTGAGAAAGACCCGGCTGTCTTGTAATCAACACTGATCGTATCACCCGTACATGCGTTAAAACCCGATTTGGTGATGATCGCTGTAACCGTTACAGTACGTTCCGAAGGCGGGTTGACTTCCACGGTAGCCGAGCCACTAACCACGCCATTGCCACAGCCATTGACAATGGATGTGATGGTATAGGTTGTCGTTTTGGTCGGAGTTACGGTCACGTAGATTCCCGATCCGGCGGAGCCATAAATGCTTCCGGAAGTACCATCGGAAAGGGTGTATTTCACCATATCCGAGGTATACTTATTTGTTTTGATAATCAGCTGCGTCGACTCACCGCTGTTGATTGTCGTGTTGCCCGAGAGGGTCACGCTTGGTTTGGTAGTGACACCTACACCCAGCGTCGTGGAAAGGCTATATTTCGCAACGGAGCAAACGATCGAATAATAGCTGCCTGTTAATGCGTCAGGCAGTTTGAGCGTGACGCTGCCTTTAACGGCCCGTGTAGAGTCCAGCATGATGGTTTTTCCGTCACTACTCTGTTCTTTGATGGAGAAGCGCACATAGCTATCGGACAGATCTGCGTCGCCGATGAGCTCATAATTCACCGTAATTGAACCGCCCTCGCATACGGCCGTGCTTTGCGAATAGGCGTTCAGGCGCGGGTTCACGGTCACATCGACCTTACCGCTCGCACTACCATAGCCGCATGCATTACTTACCGAAACAATGCTGTACTGCTGGCTTCTGGTGGGCGTAACATACCAGCTCTGGTCGCCGCTGTAAAACTCCTGGCGGGAATTGTCGCTGAAAATGGCAGTGATAGGCGATGCTCCTTCCGTGCGGATACGGAGTGTCAGGTTTTGGCCTGCTTCTATTTTGACAGGGCTACTCTGCCCGTTGTCAGGTGAGAGCGTTGCGGTGGGTGGCCCCGAGATTTGAGTGCCCTGGGGTTCGGATATCGAGCCGTCGGACGATACGATACGTAGCAGGTAAGATCCCGTGGCCAAATCTTGAGGGATATTGGTATTGAACTGCTTACCCTTCTCGCCGGTCACAAGCGGCGTGAAATCGGATGTGTTGCCTGGAGCGATTTCCAGCGAGTAACTTGCGCCGGTGTCCAGTCCTTCCGTAATACTAAACGGAAGCGCAAGAGGCGATCCTGCGCAGTAAACCGGCGCCAGCCCGGAGATAAACTGGATGCGGTTAGGCATGGACCGGATGTAAGTCTTTTTATTCACTGGGAACGTCCCGCATTCATTCGTCACCGACTTGATTTCATAGGTCGTCGTTGCGCCTGGTTTCGGTTTAACCATGACACCATTAGAGTAGGGGCCGAAAGTATAACTCTTCTCCAAATCGTTTTCCGTATAAATCATACTTAGCAAAGAAGTATTTACACTCACTGACAGCGAAACACCGGCATCGCTCGCCACGTATTTGTAAGGCTCCTCGGGTTTTGTGTCGGGGTATATGTAAAAGTCCTTCGCTGGAATCTGGATCCGCGTGCGCTCGACATTGCTGAAAAGCACCGGATTGGAGGAAGCAATGCGAATTTCCCCTTCATAGTTGTAGGACGCTTCTGCGGGAATCTTCACCTTGTATTTGCCGCCCTGTTCCACGACCCGCAGAGGCTTAAAATCACAGCAGGGTTGGTTTGTCTGAATGGTGAACTTATTACCGGCACCGAATTGCCCCACCGTGCCGAACACCACTTCAACACTGTCGCCGTTGCAAATGGTGGCTTTGATGGGTTCAATGTAAATGCCCGGCTCCGTCGCATTTTTTACAGTGAAGGTTACCGAGCCCGGATTTTCGTTTTTAAAGCAATCATTAGCAATCGACTTGATCTTATACTGCGTAGGTTGTTTGACAAAAAGCTCGGGACCGTTGGTGTACCAGGTGTCAATTGTCTTAACTGTTCCGTCCATCTCCTCAATCCTGTACGGAGCTCCGCCATCCATGTTATAGGATACAGACAAACGGCCCGGAATATCCAGGACCGTGCCAGACATCGAGTTGGCGTAGTATTTGATTTTGGGAGGGGTTTGAATGATGAGATTATAGGTATAGTTGGATTCCAGGCTGGGGTTGGTGGTGACAATTTGAAAGCTAGTGTTGGCATAGCTTACGGAGGTGGAAAGGGGAAATTCCAGATATTCGCCTGAACGCTTCGCGTTTACGTAGTAATTGTTGCCGTTGCTCGGACTCACCTTAATTTTATATGTCGTCGCATCCGTAAGCTGAGCGCTGGAAGCGAATTTCACCCGAGTATTTGGGCCCGCGCATGCAATCAGGCCGGTATTAGGGTCCGTGGCGAAGCGGATGCCTGGCCTCACCTTGATTTGCAGCACTTCCTGATCGGTGATGTTTACGGTTCCGCAGCCGGAGGTAACGCTTTTTATGCTATAATTCTGGTTGGATGAAGGCGATACGGGGAAACCGAGGTCCGTGTAGTTGCCGGTGACCTTACTGCCGTCGGTGAGCTCCACCAAAAAGGGCGGAAGCCCGTATGCCTTTACATTCAGATAAACTGAGTTGCCGATGTCGGTCGTCTGGCTTGATGTAGCGAAAGTGGCACTGGTTTTGGGCCAAACGGTAATAGTGTTTTGTGAAGGCGTGGAAACAGTTGCAGGACTGTCAGTAATCACCTGTACACTAAACTGCTGACCGCTCTGCAATTTCAGTTTATCGGGGAAAGTTGCTACTAGGTAATTGCCTTGCAGTGTTGCAGGTGCTTCCACCGATCTCCGCGAACTCTGCCAGTAAGTCTCTGAAAAGCGGATGCGGTACCTGGTTTGTGCATTGAATGATGTACCGGCAGTCGAGAAGGTCACCTTTACTTCGCTATTTTCACAGACCGTATTCGGCGCAACGCTGACCGTTTTTACAGAAATAGCATTAATTACCGGCTGGTAGCGCCCGGTGACTTCCATGGCACCACAGGTGTTTTCGGCATGTGCAATTGTGTACACGGCATTCGTACTACGCACCGTGAGTGGTTGGGTAACCGAAAAGCCGCCGGGATTGGCATAGAAACTAAACCGGGTACTATCATTGAGGGTCACCCGGATATCCCCGACACTCGTTCCTGAAAAAGGAACCGACACATTGTCGAATGTATTGATAGTATCCTTCTGATTGGTCGGGTTGAGGATAATCCGGCCTCTGCTGTACACAAATGTACCGTAGGTCCATCCAGTCTGCGTCTTAGGTGACGAAGCGACCGCTCTGAATTGAACCTGACGGTTGGCATAAGTAACCGAATCTTTGAGGGTAAATTCCAATCTTCCATTGCTCAGTACGGCAGGAAATTCGGCCAGGGTGGCCTGATTTTCGGCTGCGCGCATTTGGACTGAAAATTTGTTGTCCGCATTGAAGGATCCCGTGGTGGTCACACTGAGACGAAAAGGCACATTCGCGCAGATTGAAGCGTAATAATCACCATTCAGGACAATTGTAGGCGACTGCGCATTCGCAGCCAAAGACATACAAAGCCACATTGAAAGAATGCAGGCGTAAAACTTAAACATGTAGGGGAGTGGTTACAATTAATTCCCGAAAATAGCACATAATACAGAATATGTTGGGAGAATGTGACCACTATTTTATTCTCGTTTACAAAAGTATTTTATGCAAAAAGCCCCGGATCACTCCGGGGCTTGATGTTCCTGCAAATTATGATTCTTACCGGCTCAGGTAAAGATTTCTTTCGCCGTAAATTTTCTGAAAGAACTCATCTTCCAAATCCTTGATGAAGTAGATCGCTTCACCCGTCGATTTCATTTCAGGGCCGAGTTCCTTGTTCACGTTCGGGAATTTGTTGAACGAGAATACCGGGATTTTGATCGCCCAGCCATTTTTCACAGGCTTGAAATCGAAATCTTTCACTTTCTTGTCGCCGAGCATCAGCTTGGTCGCGTAATTTACGTAAGGCTCCTGGTAGGCTTTACAAATGAATGGAACGGTACGTGATGCACGCGGGTTGGCCTCGATCACATACACGACGCCATTTTTTATCGCGAATTGCACGTTGATAAGCCCCTTCACATTCATCGCCAGCGCGATTTTGCGGGTGTGCTCTTCGATCTGACGGATTTCGTCGGCTGTGAGGTCGAATGGAGGCAATGCAGCGTGTGAGTCGCCGGAGTGGATACCAGCGGGCTCGATGTGTTCCATGACACCGATAATGTACGCATCTTCACCGTCGCAGATCGCATCGGCTTCCGCTTCCAGCGCACCTTCGAGGAAGTGGTCGAGGAGGATGTTGTTGTCGGGAATGTCGTGCAGGATTTTTACCACGTGCTGTTCCAGTTCCTTCTCGTTGATCACGATCTTCATGCTTTGTCCACCCAATACGTAGCTCGGACGAACCAGTAGCGGGAAGCCTAGCGTGCGTGAAAGTTCAACGGCAGCGTCGGACGTTCTTACGGTTCCGAATTTTGGGAATGGGATGCCAAGCTCTTCGAGCAGTGATGAGAATCGTCCGCGGTCCTCAGCCCAGTCGAGTGAGTGGTAGCTGGTACCGATGATTTTTACACCATATTTTTCCAGTTTTTCAGCCATTTTCAAAGCTGTCTGGCCACCCAGCTGTACGATTACACCCTCAGGCTTTTCGTGCTGGATAATGTCGAAAACGTGCTCCCAGAAAACAGGTTCAAAGTATAGTTTGTCGGAAATATCCGGGTCGGTCGAAACAGTTTCAGGATTACAGTTAATCATGATCGTTTCATAACCCGCTTCTTTTGCCGCTAACACACCATGTACACAAGAATAGTCGAATTCGATACCCTGACCGATCCGGTTTGGACCTGAGCCGAGCACTACAACCTTTTTGCGGTCGCTTACGATCGATTCGTTGTCGGGAAATTCCTGTGAGGTATTGAAAGTAGAGTAGTAGTAAGGTGTTTTTGCTTCAAATTCGGCGGCGCAGGTATCAACGCATTTGTATACACGATTGATCCCCAGCGACTTCCTGTGGTCGTACACTTTGCTTTCTTTTGTCCCCAGCAAATGCGCAATCTGACGGTCGGCGTAGCCTTTTTGTTTCGCTGTCAAAAGCAATTCCTTTGGCAGGTCTTCCAGGTCGAATTTCTCGATTTCGTGTTCCAGTTCGATTAGTTCTTCGATCTGGCGTAGGAACCAGGCGTCTATTTTAGTCAGGTTCTGGATCGTTTTGAACGACAGACCTATTTTGAATGCATCATAAATATGGAACAGGCGGTCCCAGCTCGGGTGTGCGAGGCTGTGCTTGATCGCCTCCTGGTCGCGGAGCTCGCGGCCGTCGGCACCAAGGCCGTTGCGGCGAATTTCCAGTGACTGACATGCTTTTTGCAATGCTTCCTGGAAGTTACGCCCGATACCCATCGCTTCACCTACCGACTTCATTTGAAGCCCCAGTGAGCGGTCGGCACCTTTGAATTTATCGAAGTTCCAACGCGGAACTTTCACGATCACGTAGTCGATAGAAGGTTCGAAGAATGCGGAAGTGCTGCCGGTGATCGGGTTGATCAATTCATCGAGGTCGTAACCGATCGCCATTTTCGCAGCGATTTTCGCGATAGGGTAACCGGTTGCTTTCGAAGCCAGCGCCGATGAGCGCGATACACGCGGGTTGATCTCGATGGCGATGATCTTGTCGTCGGCAGGGTTCACGGAGAATTGCACGTTACATCCACCCGCAAACTTGCCGATGCCATTCATCATTTTGATGGAAAGGTCGCGCATTTGTTGGTACAACGTGTCGGGAAGCGTCATCGCCGGTGCCACCGTGATACTGTCACCGGTATGCACACCCATCGGATCGAAGTTTTCGATCGAACAGATAATGATGAAGTTACCCTTGCTGTCACGGAGCAATTCGAGCTCGTATTCTTTCCAGCCCATTACACTTTGCTCAACCAGTACCTCGTGTACAGGTGACGCGTGCAAGCCGTAGTTAAGTGCTTTGTCGAAATCTTCTTCTTTTTCCACGAATCCACCTCCCGTACCGCCAAGGGTAAAGGAAGGACGGATTACCAGCGGGAAGCCGATTTCCTGTGCGATCTCTTTTCCTTCGAGGAAAGAGCGGGCTGTGCGGCCCTTACACACATTCACGCCCAGTTCGAGCATTTTCAGACGGAATTTCTCCCGGTCTTCGGTCGTTTCGATCGCTTTGATGTCCACCCCGATGATATCTACCTCATACTTTTTCCAGATACCTGCTTTATCGCAGTCAATGGCCAGGTTCAGCGCCGTTTGGCCTCCCATGGTTGGAAGTACCGCGTCGATGGGCCTGCCCATCGCCTTGTGCTTTTCCAGGATTTCAACGATGTACTTCTTTTCCAGCGGCAACAGGTACACATGATCTGCACTGATAGGGTCAGTCATGATTGTTGCAGGATTGGAATTGATCAGAACTACCTCGATCCCCTCTTCGCGTAGTGAACGGGCGGCCTGAGAGCCGGAATAGTCAAACTCGCACGCCTGACCGATAACGATGGGACCTGAACCGATAATCAGAACGGATTTGATACTCGTATTTTTGGGCACAGTAAATGGTAATTTGTAGAAATGAAGGAAATACTTGAACAACTTTTGGCAGTTGCCTGACGATTTTGAGCAGGGGTACGTCCAAAAATTCCACAAAGTTAATCCTCATATCCGAAAATGGAGGGGTTGTGAGTTGAAATAACTGTAAAATTTTAGAATTGTGTCATTAATAACCAGTTATTCAGGTAGTTGTGAAATTTATTTGCGCGCTATTGGAATGGCGCAATGGCAGGAGCGGAGATGTCAAAGTCGCGTAGACGCAGTGGAACGTTGCCCGAAGCCGCGAAACGGGTGGGGGATGAAAGTTCGGGAATATTGACGTAATACCCGAAGCGTACCTGCAGGGTGTTGAAAGCCAGATTTTCGTTCCGGAGACGCAAGCCGAGCCCGTAACCCTGGTAGAGCGGGCTTTTCCAAAGGTGCGGTACACCATTGACAAGCCCAATGTCCGCGAATACGAAATAGGCGATCCGGAAGCCCAGCAAACTTTTGTCGGAGAAAAATACGGTTTCGGTACCGATGGTCAGTTTTTTTGTCCCGATGAGCCGGTCGTTATTGATGCCGCGTATGCCCTGGTCCCCACTGATATTGAGGTAATCGAGCGGGTCGCGGTTGATGCCTTTGGCAAACCTTACATTAACAAACTGGCGGAAGAAACTGTGTCGGAACGGGATCAGATTGCTGATATAGTTGATTTCCGCACTGATCACCCCTTGCTGTGCTCTCCCGTTTTTGGAATAGGACCCCAGGTTGGCCAGCGTGTACATATATCCGAGATTATGCGGGAGGTACTTACCGGTTGCGAACTGGATACCGCCGTAGCCACGCGCTCCGAACTCTGTATTTTCGCGTCCGATCGTCAATGCGAAAAGGCTACCCACAGGTACGTCCTCCGTCCGTCCGAAGCCGTAGATCAAGACATCCCGCTTGTAGTTCCTGTTCGAAAATCCCAGACTGACGAGCGTTGCCGTGCGGTTCCAGTAATTCTTGTTGAGGTTGGGTGCTACCTCGGGGCGTTCGTCATAGTTGTATTTATTGTGTCTGAAAGCGGTCACAATCCGCGAGTTCTGGGCGAGTTTGCTGTTTGGGAACGGGAATTTGAACGACCGCCCGATCCAGAAGTCGTAATATTTATAGTCGGTGCGCAAAAGTCGCAGCGAATCGGTGGTTTCGACCTCGCGTTTATATTGTCGTGTATTATAATGCCCTAATTCCAGCGCACCTGCATATTTTGTTTCCGTCGTAATGAAGCGACGGTACATCCTCACCGATTGTTCTTTCAAATCACGCTCGAAAATAAAGCTCGCCTGGGCTGTAATGAAGGTTTTTCCAATATAGGGGACGGTGTAAATGGCCCGGAACTGGAAGGTGGAGTCCCATTTAATAGCCGTTCGCTGCGAGTGGGTAGTCCCCCGGACGTTGATGTTTTCGAGCCCGACCCTGAATTTCTTGAACGAACTGAAACTACCTGAAAAATTGAGCGACCAGGCGTCTTGAATGAGCACCATAATATCGGCCATCCAGGTTACATCCTTTCGCGGAATGACAATAATACGTGCATCGACAAACATCCGGTTCGAGCGCAGCAGACGTTCCGTATCTTTCAATACGTGTGCCTGAATGTCGTCACCCTCCGAAAATAGCAGGAAAGATTTGCGAATAATCCCTTCTCTGGTGTTGGTATGGACACTTTTACTCAAGAATCTTTCGAGCTGGTTCCCTTTCCGCGTGGTATCGTAGACCGATTCGCCGAGAATGTTAAGCTGCCGGACGTAAATCTTCCGGATCACCATTCCTTCGTAGGGTGTAAACGGGTTCGTTTCGATTTCTTTAACCTCGGTAACCTTTCCCTGGTTGTATACGTCCCTGAACAACAGCCGGTAAACCGCCCGCGAGAACTTGGTTTTCGACATCCGGGCCTTGAGATTGGTGTAGCGGATGCTGTCGCGGCTGTGTATTTCCAGGCTGTCGGGGTTTTGGGCCGACGCAGCGAAGGAAAGCATCAGAAACAACAGCAAATATCTACACATGGGCTATCCGGATTCCAAATCAACTGTTTCTTAACGCAAATGCACCAATGCGAGGTATAACTTACTGCCGGTCGACCTCAATCAGTGCCTTGGCCGCCTTTTCCGTTTCACTTGGCGCCGGGGCATTTTTGGTGGCGAACTTGCCGTTCGGCCTCACAATAGAAAACGTCGCGAAATCAAGTGGATTGAGCCTGAACAGGAGGTCCATCGCCTGGCTGTCGTTGATCGACATATGAATGCCCTTTAACCTGTGACGAACAATGTATTGTCTCAGGATTGCGTCCGAAACCGTGTAATTTTCCGTAGAAAAATGCACGAACAAAAAGACGATATCTTCGGGAACCCTGGCTTGCAATGCAGGTATGAAATCCAGTTCCTCACGGCTTTTGGTATCCTCGATATTCCATTTGACAATGTAAACAGTTTTCCCTTTCAGACCATCGATAATGCCGTTGAACCAGGAGGTTCCCCGGTCGTTCGATGCAGTAAGATAATAGCCTGGCAATACCTCCGTCGGTGCAGTACGTGCATTCTTGAAGTCTACCAGTTGCCGGATATTCGCGCTGTCCTTCACTTCGAGCTGGATCAGTTCGTCGAGCGATTGCCTGAACTGTGGAATGCCGGTCCTGGATTTGATGTGGTTATTGAGCAGCAACTGTTGCGGATAGGTGTACTTGTAAAGGTTTTTGGCGAGGTAGCGCACTTTCAGGAACTCGGTGGCCGTGCTGTCGAACAAATCTCCGTAAATGCGGCTCTCGCGTTCGTAATTGAACAACAGGTTTAGCACGAGCTCATTACGTGCGAAAAGCTTGTTCATAAAGTCTAGCTCGCCTTTTTCAGCAAGGCCGTTTGCCGTGATCTGGTTCAGGTGCTGGCGGTCATCTGCCGAAAGGTTTTTCGAATTATCACGGATAAGTGCTGCCATCAGCTTCACCGGCAGAGAGTTGGTCCGGCTTGGATTATCAAATTTTTTGCCTTCCACCAGTTGGTCCGCATAGTTACCGAACCGGCTCGCCCATATCACCCGCTGTCCGGTTAGCGGAGCCTTGTCGAGCCGTTTCAGGCTGTCTAGCAATGCCCTGCTGATTTGGTATTGATTTCCCAATGCGTGTTCGTACAGAATCTGCAACTGCTCCTCGTCGGTAACCGATTTGACCCAGCTATATAAAACCGGTGATGCCACCGTATGCTGCGTAGCGGCTTTTACCGATCCAAGCCGCAATTCACCCCGGCTCTCCGCAATAAAGCGCGCATCGGAAGGGCTTTTTTCCCAGAACGACTTGAAAAATTCTGTACCTAATGTGCGGCTGCTATTCAATCGCTGGTTTTCGGCAGCCAGGTATAAAGGATATTGATTGTTGGCATCTGCGTTGGCACCGGCAAAAAAGAAAAGCTTTTTGGCCTTGCCGATAGAATCGCCGTCGAAGGTGATTTCTACGGTCCCCGGTGAGCCGAGAAAGGTCGTAAATGCTTTTCCGGCATAGTCCACATAGATTTCCTCCTGCGGGAAGAGCATGGGAAGCGACACGCGAAAAGTGCCATCGGCTTGCAGATCGGCCTGCTTGCTCAGCTCCGACTGCGGTTGAAGGATGTTGTTGCGCGAAAAAGTAATGAAAGGGGCTTGCCGGTACAGCCTCCCGTTGAGATTGTTAATCCGGCCCTTTATAATGAGGGAATCGGTGACTGCAAATGCTGAATGCAAAAAGCCGAGGAAGAGGGCTGTCAGTAAGATGAAGCGCATGCGGGTGGTCATTAAAATTTGATAACGAAAAATAACGAGGCTTTTTCATGCTACCAAATATGTGCCATTATTTGCCCGAATGCACCGATACTACGAGCTATGCCCTGTCGGGATCCGAGGATGGTTCCAAGAGCTTGCCGTCTTCATAGCGGACGTAAATGCCGTGGTATCGTTCCTGCGCATTGTAGTCTTTGCGGAGCGGATGACCTTCCCAGTCTTCCGGGAGTAGAATCCGCCGCAGATCGGGATGTCCTTCGAATGTTATGCCCATCAGGTCGAAAGCTTCACGCTCGTGCCAATCGGCTGTGCGCCAGATGTGGCTCACCGTCGGGACAGAAGGCAAAGTACCTTCGGCTGTATTTCTTGGAAAAACGATTTTCAGGGTGAGATCCAGGCCGTAGGGGATGGAGGTGAGGTTGTAAACCAGTTCCATGGTGTCGGCCACTGCGCCATTATCGATGGCCGTGATGCAGGCCAGGTAGTCGAAATAGAGCCGGGCGTCTTCGTGTAAAAACCGGCAAATACCCGCAATGCCCTGCACAGGCACGACCAATGCGGGTTGCAGATTTTTAGTGTCCGGCGAAATAATGTATTCCGGAAACTGACTGGTAACGATATCGGTGATTTCCTGAAAAGTCATGGTAAGGATTAGGATAAAACGGCTTGCTGGCCTGCGGCTTCCATTTCAAGGAATAGTTCGGGAGCAGCTTCCTGCTTGCCGCGGATTTTTTCCTGCAACTTCATAAAACCGCCGATCAGCGCTTCGGGGCGGGGCGGACACCCGGGTACATATACATCCACGGGAATAATGCGGTCGACGCCCTTCACCACATGATAGCCGTGCTCCCAGTAAGGACCGCCGCAGTTGGAGCAACTTCCCATCGAGATCACATAACGAGGCTCGGGCATTTGCTCGTACAACCGCCGGATACGGTCGGCCATTTTGAAAGTAACGGTCCCGGCCACAATCATCACGTCCGACTGCCGGGGTGAAGGCCGCGGCATAATCCCGAAACGTTCGAGATCGTAGTTGGCTGCGTAGGTCGCCATCATTTCAATCGCACAACATGCCAAACCGAAGCCCATCGGCCATAACGACGACAAACGAGCCCAGTTCATCAGGTCTTCCGCATTGGTCAGGATGATGCCGCCGTCGCCGGTTTTGATTCGATCGTTCATGAATATTTTAAGGATACCGTATTTTGGTATGGATATTGCTCTAACATGTATTGTCCACCTGCAAAACTAACCATATTTGGCAAGAAACGGTTTCAGGCGACGTTACAAAACAAACGCAACGCTTCAACACTATGAAACACAAGTTACTCATCAGTTTCCTTCTTTCGGCCTTTTGCATCGGAACGGCGTCGGCCCAATCCGATTCCACCGTCAGGATCTTCAAAACCGGAATGGCGGTTTATGCGGAATTGGGTATGCTTCCCAACAACAAAGCCCTGCGCGACCAGCTTTCGCGCCTGCAAGTGAAGCCTTTCACTTCTTTTATGGGCAATCTGGTGCTCGCGCGGCGTACAGAATCGCAAAGATGGTTCTCGGAGGCCAGGATCATCATCATGAACAGTACCAACTATACCTCCGACCGCGACACGCGCAAGGCATACCTGAACGGATTGGGCATTGGTACGGACGGCGGGCCGAAACTCGTGAACAATGCCCGCTGGAATGTTATGATACCACTCGGTGCCGATTTCATGCTATACCGGCTGAATATCAGAAGCAACGCTTCGGTGTCGGCCCAACAGTTGCTCAACAATCCGTCGGCCTACCAGGCGGTTAAGCTTTATACCGCTAATATCAACCTGCACGGAGGCATCGGGGTCGATTACAAAATGGATTTCCTGCCCAAAATCAATGAAAAAGTCTACCTGAGCGGCAAGCTTACCTACCATCAGCCCATTCTTGGGAGACGCAAATGGAAGGGGGATAATGTAACGGTCGACGACTTGTCGCGTTTGAAAGTTAACCAGCTGTACGTCCAACTTGGTTTTGTGTTCTTCCCACGACCGCACATGAAAAAATGGAGCGGAATGCATTAAGTAAAACTGGATCGGCTAGTTGCCTACTTCTTATACCTTTCATTCACCTTCGCGTACAAATCAGCCGGGACGGGGGATTTGACTTCCGGAATTTGGGGTTTGGGTAGCACCCAATCGAGGTAGCCCTTCGCCCAGGCGTAGGCGAGGCCGAAGATGAGGATGCCAATGAAAACGGTCATTTCAGCCATCGCAAACCAGCCCCATTGACCGTTGGTTTGCTCGATAAGCTCTTCATTTCCGAAGACCACCGACCAAGGGAAAAGAAATAGTAATTCGACTTCAAACAGCACAAAAATCAGTG
Organism: Dyadobacter sp. OTU695; assembly: GCF_038440355.1. Classification (NCBI taxonomy): domain Bacteria; kingdom Pseudomonadati; phylum Bacteroidota; class Cytophagia; order Cytophagales; family Spirosomataceae; genus Dyadobacter; species Dyadobacter sp. OTU695. Next base: position 753,107 of record NZ_JASATN010000001.1, read on the forward strand.
CGACGACGTAAAACCGCACATTGAACTGGATATTCGCATTGCCAAGTGGCTCCTCGCCGGATTCGTAAGTGGTCAGCTTCTCTTCGTTGGGCTTATGCGGGCGCAGGAGTTTTGCAATGGTCAGCATCACACCGAGCAATATCAGCGCGGCGATGATGAAGAGCAGGATGTAACCGAAATCGGTGAGCATGGTAATGTGCCTGTTTTGTGCAAAACTAGGCAAAATGCGCCGGATATGGTGAAAGCGGCATTATTAAATGCTCAGGAGGATGGTCCGGATGCTAAGCCCGATTACCAGTATGCCAACGAGCAGCATCAGTGGCTTGCGTTTGATTTTACCCACGAGCATGGCGCCGAACGGAGCTGCCATTACGCCGCCGACGATGAGGCCTAAAACCACTTTCCAGCTGTCAACACCCGTAAAAAGCATAAAAGTAATACCGCTGGCGAAGGCCACAGCGAATTCGGCGGCATTCACCGAGCCGATGGTGTAACGCGGATCACGGCCTTGTCCAAGCAGGGTAGAGGTAACGATCGGCCCCCAGCCGCCGCCTCCAATCGAATCCAGGAAGCCTCCCGTTGCTGCGAGAATGCTGATGCGTTTGGTTTTGTTTTTAACAAATGTCTTTTGCAATGCCTTGCGAATGATGATCACGCCAAGCATCAGCATATAAAAAGCGATGAACGGCTTGATAGAATTTCCGTCGATCACGTCGGAAAGCAGGTATGCGCCTGTTATCGAGCCGAGTACACCCGGAATCAGCAGGCTTTTGAAGAGCTTTTTGTTGATATTCTTGAAACGGAAATGCGATATTGCCGAAGCGCCTGTAGTGAACATTTCCGCAAAATGCACGCTGGCGCTGCTCACTGCGGGGGTAACACCCAGACTGAGCAAAAACGAGTTCGAAGTAACTCCATATGCCATTCCCAATGCTCCGTCCACGAGCTGGGCGGCCAAACCTACCAGCACATACAAGGCGAACTCGCCTGTCAGAAAGCCGGTAACCTCTTCGGTGCTGATGTTGATGACCCCGTTTGTCAGGAGCAGCCCGAACAACAGAAGAATGGCCGCGATAGGAACGATATACCAGGTCGGCGACGAGGGCAGTTTAAGCGAGAGCACTTTGGCAAGCATTACCGTGAATTTTAGAATTTTGGAATATAGCGTTTACAAAAATAGTAAAACTATTTAATCTACGTAATTGATAGATTATTAAATTTTACTTAAAGTGCCTTTTAGTAACGCTCGTCTATATTTCGCCCGTAACAAAATCGATGAAATTTTCCTGGTTGATCCAGTGTTTGGCAGCGTCAGGATACGCTTCTACAAATGCTTTGGGAAACTTCACTTTGGTGTCTTTCCATTTGAACTCATAAGCGCTCAACTGGTCGTCAGCGACTTCGAGCCAATCGAGCTCCTGCTGGTCGTATGTACGCCAGAAGTAGGTAAGGGGTGTTTTGCGGGCGTAGGAGTTGTATTTTATCCGTTCCGCAACGAGGTAATTCTCCCACAATGCACCGATATCCGCCCGTTGGTAGAGGGGTTGGAAATTGTTGATCAGCGCATTTCGTATCCCATTGTCCAGAAAATACCATTTGGAAGATTTGGTCACTTCTTTTCGTAAATTTTTGCTGTACCCACCGATGCGGGTGATAATGAAGACTTTCGAAAACAAGTCGAGGTACCGTTCCACTGTATTCCGGTCGATCTGCAGGGTTTTGGAAAGTTCGTCATAAGAAACCTCCTGTCCTGTTTGGTAAGCAACCAATTGCAGCAATTGCAGCATTTTATGCGAGTAACGGATCTGTTCGAACATCAGAATGTCTTTCAGCAAATAGGCGCTTACTAGTTCTTTGAGGTAGTCGGTTTTGGCTTCGGCAGTTTCATTTTTCAAGACCTCAGGATAGCTGCCGTAAATAAGCCTTGTTTCTAATTGCTGCTTTGTTACGAGATAATTTTCATGTTTCGACAGTTCCATTTGTGCGATCGGGAAGAGCTGGAAGCGTATCTGGCGCCCGACGAGGGGCTCTCCGGTTTTATTTGACAATTCAAATGCCGATGAACCACTCGCCAGGATGGTTAATTTGGGAAATGAATCAATAAGCAGTTTTAACGACTTACCGATTTCGGGTACAACCTGCGCTTCATCGATGATAAGCAGGTCGACATCGTCCACCCAGCGGCGGTATGCAGCGACGCGTCTGTCCGATAGCAAGCTGATCGTATCAAGGTCTTCTGCATTGAGGAACAATGATTTGCCGGTAAACTGCTCTTCCACAGTTTTCATTAAATGCGTCTTTCCGACGCGACGGGCGCCATACACGATGAGAACCTTATTGGACGACGTCTTATCGATCAGCTGTGAAAGAATATGTCTTGAGAAGTCCATTTTTCCTAAATTAGTTGAATTGACTCAACGAATTTAAGGAAATTTGTTGGATCAATTCAATGAATTTAGCTAAATTCATTGAATTAACTCAACGAATTTAGGTTTTACAACCAAATTACCCGTTGTTCAGAAACATGGCCTTGCCCGATAATATCCCGGTAAAGTTCAGGTCTGCGGGCCTGGATGTAGCGGTGTCCCCCGGCTTGTTGCAGTTTTTCGGGTGTCAGTGTGGCGATGGTAAAGTCGTTGTCGAGTTTCCGGCATTCGGCGATGATGTCGCCGAATGGGTCCAGGATCATGGAACAGCCGTTTTTGAGCTGGTCGTCATCCATGCCGATCGGATTGGAAAAAACAGCGTAAACTGCGTTGTCGTAAGCACGGGCCGGGAGCCATTTCATAAGCCAGGCCCTGCCTTTGAGGCCGTCGAATTCCTGCCGAAGCGACGTCGGATCGGCTTCGCGATTGTGCCAAAGTGCAGGGTCGACAAATCCCGCACCCGGGCGTGTAGAGGGCGTACACATGGTCACGTGAGGCATGAAAATAATGTCGGCGCCCAGCAGCTTCGTTGCCCTGACGTTCTCGATGATGTTATTGTCATAGCAAATGAGAATGCCGCATTTCCATCCGAGCAAATCAAAAATTACATATTCACTGCCCGGAGTGAGGTGCGGGTTGATAAACGGATGCAGTTTGCGGTATTTGGCAACAAGGCCGCGGCGGTCCACACAGACGTAGGCCTTGTACATATTACCACCGGCATCTTTTTCGAACAAACCTGCGAGAACGACAATATTATGCTCCGCTGCAATGTCCTGCAACGTGCGGATGCTGGGACCGTTGGGAATAAACTCGGCGACTTCGAGCAGTTGCTCGCGCGATAGTTGTCGTGCAAAGGTGTAGCCCGTAACCGAGCATTCATGAAAGGCAATAACGTCTGCACCCGCTTTTGACGCATCTCCTGCGAGTTGGCGGATCACGCCGAGGTTGTAGGCTTTGTCGCCGCTTTTGTTTTCAAACTGGGCTGTCGCGATTCGGATCGGTTTCATAGCTTGGTTTTTTTATCTCAAAAGTAAATGCATGGATCGCACGTGTATTGTACAAACCCGACAAGCAGCAAATACTAATGACCGAGCCGGACGAAATTGGCAGCGAGGACATTCGTGGGGCTAAGGTATTGGCCGGGTGTCAGTCCCGACAGGTTCTTCATTTCGCGGATCAGGTGTGCCTGATCGAAGAAGCCGGATTCGCAGGCTATACCAGCCAATGAAAGATCAGTGGATTTTTTTCGAAGCATTCTCAGCGCGTACTGCATGCGGGTGACGCCCGCGTAACGTTTCGGAGAAATACCGATTTGTTCCTCAAATTTGCGTTGAAGCTGGCGCTCTGTCACGCCGGTCAATGCGGCAAGCTGGGTAACGGGAACAAGGCCGTTTTGTGAATGTATTACGTTGATAGCATGGGTTACCAGTGCATTGCCACTGCCCGAACCATGCAATTGGGACAATAAAAAATGCTCCGCCGCCCTTATTTTATCATGAATGGCAGGTAAAGAGGCAATTTCATCATTCACCAACTCGACATCGGTTTTGAAACAATCATCGCATCCGACGATCTGGTTTCTCAATTCTGAGGCAGGAATTTTAAACAAAGCAGCCGCTCCAAACGGATAAAGTACGGCAATAAGCAGGCGGATGCTCCCATGCGCCCAGACGTTCCGGTACGCGTCGAGTTGGCCATATAAAAAGCTGACAGGCAAGCTTGCCGGCCCGGGCTGCATTTCATTTTGATAGAACAGTGTGTCGCCGTAGTTGAACACTATCCCCGTATTTCCATCCGAAAATATCCGCATGGTCGACTGCGTATCGCTTTCCACGACCAGGAAATGCCGGACAATTCCGGAAAGGAGGGCTGTCGGTTTGATCTGCATTGCTTTGATTACCAGCGTTGGGCCCAGAAGCTTTGGCCTTGGTAACCGCTTTGTATTAGTAATTTGGCTGCCTGTAAACTTCGCTTGCCGCTATTACAGTAGAAAACGATTTTTTTCCCGGCGGGGAAGTGGGCGATATTTTCAGGAATTTCAGACAGCGGGATATTCTCGCCCCCGAAATTGTCTGCCTCAAATTCGTAATATTCACGGACATCCACAAGTAAAACCTGGTCGGGACCGGCTACTTGCAGCGCCTCGAATTCGTCGAAAGATATCTCGTGCGCGTCGTCTTTGCCGGACGGTCCCGACACCCTGGTTTCCGGAGATTTAGAAGGTACTGCGCTTTCGGATTTCGAAAAATGGAAGATTGTGTGACTGTTTGAAAGGGTATTGATCACCAGTAGTTTACCCGACAGCGGTTCGCCGATTCCCGCAAGAATTTTGATCGCTTCATTTGCCATGTAGGTACCGATAATGCCTGGCAAAACGCCCATTACCCCTGCTTCTGCACAATTATCACCCTCTTCCGCATCCGGGAAAAGACATCGGTAGGTAGGGCCACCCCGATAGTTGAATACCGAGACCTGGCCTTCGAAACGCAGGATAGAGCCGAACACGAAGGGCTTATTCAATTCCACACAAAAATCATTGACCAGATAACGCGTTTCAAAATTGTCGGAACCATCGATAATCAGGTCGTAACCGTTGAGCAGGTCTGCCGCATTTTCGGCATTGAGCCGGTCGGGATAGGCGGTGAGGCGAACGAATGGATTCAGCACCGAGAGTTTTTCAACGGCAGTAATGGCCTTGTTTTTACCGACATCATCGGCAGCGTACAGTATTTGCCGGTGCAGATTGGTGAGATCCACGGTATCATCGTCAATGATTGCGATCTCGCCCACGCCCGCCGCTACCAGGTATTGCAAGACCGGGCAGCCAAGCCCCCCCGCACCCACGACGGCAACTTTGCCTGTACGGAGCTTTTCCTGCCCGATCAGGCCCATTTCCGGCATGATGATCTGCCTGGCGTATCGTTTGCGTTCGATGGGTGTGAACATGGTAATGATTGAATGATTGAATGACTGAATGATTGAATGAATGATCCGGCGTGGAACGGTGAATGAGTGACTATGCCTTATTCGGTCATTCAATCATTCAAAATTAAACTTACATCCCAGTCCTTCCAAACCGGTTCGTAGCCGGCATTGCGGATCATTCGGGCGATCTCTGCGGGCGACCTTTCGTCCGAGATCTCGAATTGTTCGAGGGATTCCGGCTCGACGGCATATCCGCCCGGATTAGTTTTGGAACCGGCGCTGATGGATGTTACACCGAGTTGAATGCAATGGTTCCTGAACTTCTCGGATTCGCGTGTGGAAAGTGACAGTTCGACTTCCTCGTTAAAGATCCGGTAGGCGCAAATGAGTTGCACCAACTCACGGTCGCTCATTTCGACTTTTGGTTCGAGTCCGCCGGAAAACGGCCTGAGCCGTGGGAACGAAAGGCTGTAACGCGTTTGCCAGTAGGTTTTTTCGAGGTAGCTCAAATGCAAGGCAGTGAAAAAGCTGTCGGTACGCCAATCTTCCAGGCCTATCAAGACACCCAGGCCCATTTTGTGGATACCGGCCTGTCCAAGCCGGTCGGGTGTTTCGAGGCGATAGTTGAAATTTGCTTTTTTCCCTTTCGGATGATGTTTCCGGTAATCATCCTGGTGATAGGTTTCCTGATAAACCAGCACCGAATGCAGGCCGAGCGGAATCAGTTCTTCATATTCGTCGCGGTCGAGCGGCTGGACTTCCATCGATACCTGGGCGAAATGCGGGCGGATCAGGTTCAGCACCTTTTTGAAATACTCAACGTGTACGGTTTGGTTCGCCTCGCCCGTAACCAGCAGCACATGTTCGTAACCCATGCTTTTGATCACCTCCACTTCCCGGAGTATCTCGTCGTTGGTCAGCGTGCGGCGACGTACCTTGTTATCGAGGCTGAACCCGCAGTATGTGCATATATTGGTGCACTCATTGGACAGATACAGCGGCACGTACATTTGAATGGTATTTCCAAAGCGTTTACGGGTCAATTGCCGGCTTAACTTCGCCATCGGTTCCAGATATGCGGCAGCGGCAGGCGAGATAAGCGCCTTGAAATCTTCCAAACTTCTTTTCGTCGCGGAGAGTGCCTTTTCCACGTCTGAGGCTGTTTTGGAATAGATAGCTTCCTTCACGGTATCCCAGGAGTGCCGCGCAAATTCATCTTTAAAACTCATCCAGAAATGCAGTTAAAGGGCTGCTAGCCTCAGCCAGGTCACTTTTCAGACCCAATTTTGCTTCATAGGCCATTCTTCCTGCCCGGACAGCCAGTTTGAATGCCTCGGCCATTGCCACCGGGTCGCCGGCAACGGCAATGGCGGTATTCACCAACACAGCGTCCGCCCCGATTTCCATCGCTTTGGCGGCATCCGAAGGTGCTCCGATGCCCGCGTCGATGACCACCGGAACTTTACTTTGTTCGATGATAATTTCAAGAAAGTCGATGGTTTTTAATCCTTTGTTACTGCCAATCGGTGAGCCCAGCGGCATTACCGCCGATGCGCCGGCTGCTTCCAACCGTTTACAGAGAACGGGATCGGCGTGGACGTAAGGCAGTATCACAAAGCCAAGTTTAGCAAGCTCCTCGGTAGCTTTCAGGGTCTCGATCGGGTCGGGCAGGAGGTACTTCGGATCAGGATGGATTTCCAGTTTCAGCCAGTTGGTTTCCAATGCTTCCCGCGCCAGCTGGGCAGCGAAAACCGCCTCTTTCGCGGTGCGCACGCCGGAGGTGTTGGGCAGCAAATGGATGTGGTTATGGGTCAAATGGTTCAGCATGTCGTCGCCCGCGTCGTGCACATTTACGCGGCGCAGGGCAACGGTTACCAGCTCGGAACCGGAGGCGAGCAGCGCTTCTTCCATCACCTTTGCCGAACTGAATTTGCCCGTACCGGTGAAGAGCCTGGATTGAAATGTTTTATCTGCGATGGTCAGCATAATGCTTCTTGGATTTGGTGGTAAGTTTTTTGCGGATCAGCGGAGCCGATCAATGCGGCTGACATGGCTACACCGTGAACGCCTGCCGCGCGGAGCTTGCCGATGTCTTCAGGTATGATGCCGCCGATGGCGATAACAGGCGTAGTATGACCTGCTTCCCGCATTTGGGTCATCAATGGCAGATAGCCTTCGAGTCCGAGAATGGGGCTCAGATTTTGCTTGGTATTGGTAAACCGAAATGGACCCAGGCCCACATAGTCGGCCCCTTCGTCGACCCGCCGCGCAATATCTTCCCAGGTATTGGCCGTGCCGCCGATGATCATTTCGGCGCCCACAAGCGCACGTGCCTCAGGTACAGGCATGTCCGTGAGGCCAAGATGCAGTCCGTAAGCATCAATGGCCAGTGCAATCCGCGGGAAGTCGTTGATAATCAGTTTGGCACCATAGCTGTCGCACAGGCGCGTAGCTTCCCATGCAATGGGCAGTACTTCTTCTTCCGGCCGGTTTTTAATCCGCAACTGAATCCACCGGCAACCCGCTTCCAGCGCAAGGCGAATGCTGTCGATATGCGACATCGTACCAGTCTCATTGGAGATAAAATGCAGCCTATCTATCTCACCCCCAGGTTTTAACCTGGGGGTGGCACCGATCCCCTCGTCGCCGGGTTTTAACCCAGAGCTTGCGACCAGGGCGGAGGCAAGTACCCGGAACTCCGCAACTGCATTCGCCGTCTCCCTCCATATTGCACCCAGTACCGCCACACCATCGAACCCGAGGGAAGCGGCAAGATCAAGTTTGGTGCGATCTATTCCTCCCAATGCGATCAGCTTTCCGGGGAAGTTGAACCGTTCCAATTGGAAGCCATCCGTTAATACCCCCTTATAATTTTTCTTTGAAATACTATCAAAAACCGGCCCAAGAAACATATAATCAAAGCAATGGGAGAGTTTTTCGACATCAACAGGCTTATGAATGGAAGTGCTGATGATGAACCCATTGTTTTTCAATTCTTCCAATGTTTCCTCGCGCTGCGCCAGCCTGCCGGTTTCTGTAAAATGCAGCCCCGTAATGCCAAATTCACTTGCCAGGGTATGATGCTGATGCAATGCAATGCGCCCGCGGTATTGTGGATCGATTTGTTCGAGTAGTGAACGCAGCTCTTCCTCCGTCGACTGAGGCTTGCGCACATGCAGGCGCGCAAGCCCCTGTGCGAGGAGCTGGTTAATAATTCCAGCTTCCCCCGCCAGCATTTCCGGACGTGTTATGACAATCAATTCCTTCATTACAAATAAATTTCACTGCCCTTTTCCGCAAACTCCCGTGCCTTTTGCTGCATTCCTTCCATAACAGCCTCTTCTGTATCCAAGCCATTCTCTTCCGCGTAGTCGCGCACGTCCTGGGTGATTTTCATCGAGCAGAAATTGGGGCCGCACATCGAGCAGAAATGCGCAATTTTGGCTCCTTCGGCCGGCAAGGTCTCATCGTGGAATTCACGGGCCGTGTCCGGATCGAGGGCGAGGTTGAACTGGTCTTCCCAACGGAATTCGAAGCGGGCTTTGCTCAGTGCATTGTCGCGGTACTGCGCGCCAGGGTGCCCTTTGGCGAGGTCAGCGGCGTGGGCGGCGATTTTGTAGGTGATTACCCCGTCCTTTACATCCTTTTTATTGGGTAGTCCTAAATGCTCCTTGGGAGTAACGTAGCAGAGCATCGCCGTACCGAACCAGCCGATCATGGCCGCGCCGATGGCCGACGTAATATGGTCGTAGCCAGGAGCAATGTCGGTCGTAAGCGGCCCCAATGTGTAAAATGGCGCTTCGTGGCAGTGTTTCAACTGCTTCTCCATATTTTCCTTGATCAAATGCATCGGCACATGGCCGGGACCTTCGATGATCGTCTGGACATCGTGTTTCCAGGCGATTTTGGTCAATTCGCCCAGCGTTTCGAGTTCGGAGAATTGCGCGGCATCGTTGGCATCGGCAATACTTCCCGGGCGCAGGCCGTCGCCCAGCGAGAATGCGACATCATATGCCTTCATGATCTCGCATATTTCCTCAAAATGCGTGTAAAGGAAGTTTTCTTTGTGGTGCGCCAGGCACCATTTAGCCATGATGGACCCGCCGCGGGATACGATTCCGGTAATGCGTTTGGCAGTCAGCGGAATGTAGCGCAGCAGCACACCCGCGTGGATTGTAAAGTAGTCCACTCCCTGTTCGGCCTGCTCTATCAATGTGTCGCGGAAAAGCTCCCAGGTAAGGTCCTCAGCCTTGCCATTCACTTTTTCCAATGCCTGATAAATAGGCACGGTACCGATCGGGACGGGCGTGTTGCGGATGATCCATTCGCGGGTTTCGTGGATATTTTTGCCGGTCGATAAGTCCATGATCGTGTCCGCACCCCACCGACAGGCCCACACAGCCTTTTCCACTTCTTCCTCGATGCTCGACGACACTGCCGAGTTACCGATATTCGCATTAATCTTTACGAGGAAATTCCGGCCAATGATCATCGGTTCGCTTTCCGGGTGGTTGATGTTGGATGGGATGACAGCTCTGCCCGCGGCTACTTCCTGCCTCACAAATTCAGCGGTAATGTGGCTTTTCGGCGTGTTGGCGCCAAAACTGTGGCCCGCGTGCTGATGGGCTAATGCACCCGCCTTTCCGTTCAGCGACTGCAAATGCGCGTCGATGCGTTGGTTTTCGCGGATCGCGATGTATTCCATTTCCGGCGTGATAATGCCCTTTTTGGCGTAATGCAGCTGGGAAACATTCTGCCCGGCCTTGGCACGTAACGGCTTGGCATTATGTGCAAACCGCAAATGGTCGAGTTTGGAGTCGGCAAGCCGCATTCGGCCGTACTCGGAACTAATCGTTTCCAGTTCCTCCACATCCCCGCGCTCGCGTACCCACGCCGCACGCAATGCGGGAAGCCCTTTTTTTACGTCAATTTCAATGTTGGGGTCCGTGTAAGGGCCGCTGGTATCGTAAACGGTCACAGGTTCGTTCGGTTCGCTTGCACCGGCCCGGCCAGGACGCGCGCCGCCATGAATGCGGGTGTCGTTGAGGTGGATCTCGCGCATCGCCACCGAAATGTCGTGGATTTGCCCTTTTACATATATTTTCTGCGAATTGGGGAACGGATCGCGGGTAATGGTTTCCGGCGTTCTTTCTGTTTTCATGATGATGTTTTCTGGTTAAATGGTGGGATTGGACAATAGGTAACTAGCCGCCCTGTGTGGCGGTAATGAGCGTGATCTGGTCGTTGGGGGAAAGCTGGCGAATGGGCCAGTCTGACTTCGGGACTACCGATTGATTGATGGCCACGGCGATGCCCTTGCCGGACGGAAACAGCCCGGAAACGAGTTGTCCTACCGTACAATTGGCGGCGATTTGCTTTGCCTGACCGTTTAAGATGATTTCCATTCCTGATTCAGTTTTAAATACAAAACCTTAGGAATGGACCAATAGCGAAAGAATAGACGGAGCTACATGAGTGGTAACTCCTGCTTTTCCCTTCGGCAGTACTAACTGCATCAGGTTCAAAGGGTATGATCTCAGTCCGCATGTCGGGACACCCCTAAAGTTGAAGCAAAGCTATTCGAAATTCACGATTTTCAAAAGAATTAGTAAAAAACGTAAGCCGGATAGGGATTCAGGCGTGAAATTTTTTAAAATAATAAGGTATTTTTGACCCTAATATTAAACCTGTATAACGACCTGCTTTATTTTGATGGATTTGATCATCAGAAGTGCTGCTCCTAAGGATCTGCCTTCGCTGTTGGAAATTATCAACCACGCTATTCTGAACACCACGGCTATTTATGATTACGAACCCCGGACCTTGGATCAGCAAAAGGCCTGGCTTGAGCAGATGTTCAATGATGGTATGCCGGTGATTGTGGCGGAATTGGAAGGCGAAGTGATCGGTTATGGGTCCTATAATATTTTCCGCCCGAAAATCGGGTACAAGTTCAGCGTGGAGCATTCGATTTATCTCGACGAAAAGTCCCGCGGGATGGGCGTCGGAGGAAAATTGCTGGGTAGCCTTATCCAGCGCGCAAAGGAGTCGGGCCTGCATACGATGATCGGCTGTATCGACGCTTCGAACCGCGCGAGTATTGAATTTCACAAGAAATACGGGTTTGTAGAGAAGGGGTATCTCAAAGAGGTAGCCTACAAATTCGACCAGTGGCTGGATCTGGTTTATATGCAGCTTTTGTTGGAGGAGGATTGATTTTATGGAGGAAAGGGAGGAGGGACGAAAGGGAGGAAGGAGCCAGGAGGAAGTCAGAAATGGTCAGGAGGTTGTCCCAAACAAATAGACAATATTTGACAATACTTGCCAACCCATTCAACACCTGACAATATAAAAACGAGGCGCAGCTGGTAATGCACTGCGCCTTGTTCATTTTAATGGGCTCTGCCCGTTTCTACATAAGTTTCTTCGTCGCCGGTGGGCTTGCCTTGCCACCACGAAGCGAGTATGGAGCCGGTAATGTTCATGAGCGGGCCGAAAATGGCGGGGGCCAGTCCGACGGTCGCCATTTTGCCCATTTCTTTGGCGATACCGGATGCGAGGCCTCCGTTTTGCATACCTACTTCAATGGCTATCGTGCGGCAGTCGCGCTCGCTCATTTTGAACAGGCGTCCCGACCAGTAACCGAGCGTGTACCCCGAAAGGTTATGGATCAATACGAGCAAGAGCAATGCGGGCCCGATGGTAAGCAAACTATCGCGGCCGGCGGCGGTGATAATTACGATAATGAAGGCGATCCCACCCATGGAAATGAGCGGCATGGCGGCGTCCAGCCATTTCACTTTTCCACTGAACAGCTTGTTGAAAATCAGCCCGGCGCCGATCGGAATGATCACCATTTTAATAATATCCCACATCATATGCAGCGTGTCGATTTTTACGAACGCGCCCGCGAGCATGCTCATCAGGACCGGCGTTACGATAGGCGCCAGCATCGTGGAAATGGCTGTGATGGTAATGGACAAGGCCAGGTTAGCCTTTGCCAGATATGAGATCACATTGGAAGCCATCCCGTTGGGCGAGCAGCCGATGAGGATGATACCCGCCGCGATTTCAGGCGGGAAGCCGCTGATGTTGGCGAGGGTATAACCGATGGTTGGCATAATAATAAAGTGGCTCACAACGCCGATCAGCACGCCCTTGGGCATTTTAACTACACCCACAAAATCTCCGAAACTCATGGAAGTCCCCATGCCGAACATGATGATCTGGATAAGTGGCGTGATGAGGGTTGAAAGTTTAAAGTCACCCACTGTCAGGAAATGTTGTGGGTAGTACAATGCTGTCGTTACAGCCGAAAAAATGACGGTGGTGTAGGTAAAACCTTTCAATTTTTCATAACCCCGGAAACTGACCGCCAACGACAGAAAGAACGCAATAAAGAAGGGGCCGGCGGCGGGGAGGCTTCCGGTGAAAGCGAGGTAGAGCGCAATCAGCAGACAAACCGCGGCGATGCCGGACATGAGCTTGTAAATATTCATATTAATGTATTTAAAATGCAATTTGAAAAATGCGAAAGAAAAATCCTGTCTGTTTCACCAAACAGGAAGTGCTGAAAACCAGGCTGGATTACTAGCTTACCAGGTTCTTTTTTTCATGTATTCGTCGAGTTCCGAGCGCTTCATGGGGATTTCGTTCGGATTATTATCCAGCCATTTCAGGAAGTCATTTTTCAAAGTGTCGGTCCATTGGCTGTCGATCTGGCCTGGGGTGTACTTGCCTGCTTTCAACATTTGAATGCCGAATTTGTCGCGTAAGGCAATGAACTCGGCAGTTTGCACCACCTTCTCGACCATGTGTGCGGGAATGAAAATCACACCTTCTTTTTTAGCCAGTACCAGGTCGCCGGGAAGTACCACGGCGCGGCCAATGCGGATAGGGGTATTGATGCCGGTTACTACGGCGTCTTTCAGGTAAGAAGGATCAAAATCGCGGACAAATGCATTGAAACCCGGGATTTTGGAAAGGCCGTCGAGGTCACGCACGGACGCGTCGAATACGACACCATTGCCGGTTTTGGCAAAAATGGAGTTAGCAAGGTTATCGCCAATCAGCGTTCCTTCGACGATCTTGCCCATGCCGTCGGCCACATATACATCGCCTTTGCCAAGCATGTCGATCGGCCAGGAGTTGGTATTGCCTATACGCCCCTGCTTGGCACCGCGGTCTTTAATATTCTTTTCAATATCCGGGCGTGAGGGAGTGAATTGCGCCGTCAATGCACGCCCGGCGATCACCACATCGGGATGCACGATCTTCCAATTACCTTCGAACTGGCAGTTATAGCCTTCGTTTTTGAGTACAACCCAGGCTTCTTCGATATTGATTTCCTTTGCGCGGCGGACAAGATCGTCGGATACTTTCGGGCGACCGTCCGGGAAGCGTTCGCCTTTCCATTCGGAGGTCAGGAAAATTAGCTCTTCCTTCGGGATCGTCTGCGATTTTGCGGTTTGCGGGCTTCCGAGGGTAAGGGTCAGGATCGTCGTTAAAGAGAGAATCGGTAATTTCATGAGATGGGAAAAAGAGTTCAGCTGAAATTGAGTGGATAAAATTAGGTAAAATATCATCTTCTCGAAACGACGATCGGGTTGGTCAAGCCATTGAGGTCATATACCACTTTACCTGCGCGGATCGTCACTTCTGCTTCCAGTTTCTGCTTGCCCTGTACTTTGGTACCGGTGTAATCGAAAAATCCGAATGTGCCCGTGTCGTTCATCTGGAACTTGCCGTCGAGCACGCGCAGTACGGATACGTCCGCACGGGAGCCTACCGAGAGGTTACCCAGCTCTTCGCGGTGAATGGCTTGCGCGGGTGCCCAGGTGCTGGCTTTGATCACCGCCGGCAGGTCCATGCCCATGGCAAGGAATTTGGACATGACATTGAGCATATCTTTCATCGCATTGTTCATACTGCCGGTATGGATGTCGGTGCTGATGGTGTTGGGGTAAAAGCCGGTTTTCACAGCTGGTACCGCCTGCGAGAATGCGAAGCTGATACCGCCATACCCTACGTCGAAAATGATGCCTTTTTTGCGCGCTTCATACACGAACGGTTTCACCTTGCCTGCCTTCACATCCACGATCGGTTCGCGGCTGCTCAACTGGCCGAAGCAGTGGGTGAAGATGTCGCCAGGTCGGAGATGTTTCATGAAAAGCTCTTCAATAGGCAGCACCGGCTGGCTACCGCCAAAATCGATCATGACCGGGATGTTGGCCAGCTTGCCGGCTTCTACTGCACGGTCGGTAGGAGTCCAGTTGTAGCCGTTGAAGTGTGCCAGTTTAATACCTACGATATATTCAGGATATTCCTTCGCCACTTTGGCCGTAGCGGCGGCGTCCATGTCTTCCACGTTTTGCTCGTAGGTACCACCGCGCATGCCTTCTCCCACGATGTTCAGAAAGGAAAGTACCCGTGTTTTGGAAATATCAATGGTTTGTTTCTTGAAGTCGGGGAACGATTTCCAGCCCGCGCAACCCGCGTCGACAACGGTGGTAACACCGGTGCGGAATGTGAAACCGTCGGGTGGGAGGGCATTGGGACCGTTGCTGTAAGTCTGGTCCATTTTAGTACCGTAGAAGTTGTGGGAGTGGATGTCGATCAGGCCGGGCGTCACGAAGAGGCCTTTGGCATTCACGACCTGTACGCCTTCTTTGACGTCAATGTTTTTAGCGACGAGCATGATGGTGTCGCCTTTCAACGCGACGTCCATGATACTGTTGATGTTATTTTTCGGGTCAATCACGTGACCGCCTTTGATGACGATCGAGTACTTCTGGGCGTGCGCCATGCCCGCGCAACAGAAAAGGGCGGCGGCAATGAATACTTTTTTGATCATGGGTTTTGGTTTAGGAAAAGCTGTTATAGATAGGACAAAAAATCAGTTGAAATTCCTCATTCACAGGTCGAAAATTTTTAAGCCGTAAAAAGCGATACGGACTGCCGATTTTGGTCAGCAATCCGTATCGGTCATTTACTTCATAAACAGGCAGTGCATAAAGACCGCTTATTTATCCCACCAAACCACACTCGAAAGCGTGTTGGTGCCGCCCTGGCGGGTACGCGCTTCGTAGAAATTCACTTTGTTGTACAACTCCTCGGAATCGGGGATCACAAAACGGGTTGGAATTTTGCCACCTGTAAGGTTACCCGGGTAATTGGTCGGCGTCAGCTTCGGATAGCCCGTGCGGCGCCAGTTCGAGAATATCTCGTATTCGTCTTCCAGAAATAGCGCTAACCATTTCTGCGTACCGATCTGCTCCATTTTCTGCGCCATTGTTCCGGCTGCGTTGAACGGGTTTGCTTTCAGGTAAGCTGCGATTTTGGCATCCGAAATCACTGCTGATGTTCCAAACAATGCCCATTGTTTCAACCCGGCGGTAACTGCTGCATTGTAAGACGCTTCGGCAGTTGCTCCGCTGTACCAGCCTCTCAGGTTCGCTTCCGCGAGCAACAGGTGCATTTCGGCAGGAGTCAATACCAGCAATGGCGCGCTGTATTTCAGGATCGTGGCCGGGTTCGGCTCTGAAAAGGTATTGAAATCCGCAGGACGGCTATTGAAGGCAGCATTCGGCATACCTTTCTGCAACGCGGTCGTGGTGTCTGCGGTGAAGCTTTTGCCATCGGCCGAAGGAATCCAGACGATCGAGATCACATTCAGGCGCGGATCATTGGTAGTTTTCAGGTGGTCGATCAACGTCTTTGCAAACTTACCGCCTTCTACGTTGTCGCCACCGGGATTCACATAGTCGGTGCTCATCATGCCGGCCGCGATGAAGTTGCGGCTGGCTGTGATGGAGCCATCTACGTAATCAATCTTGGCGAGTTCCGAATCGACAGTAATCACACCGCCTGCAATTGCTTTCTTTACCCACGTTTCAGCCATCGCGGGATCAACTTCTGTGAGACGCATTCCGAGACGGAGCATCAGCGAATAACCGAATTTTTTCCACATGGTAATTTGCTCGGCCGCTGATCGGGACCCGTATACCAGGTCGGCCGTGCCGAAAGTGGGTTTCGAAGCATCGAATGCAGCAATAGATTCGTCGAGCTCCTTCAATAGATCCGCGTAAATTGACGCCTGCGTGTCATACTTCGGTGTGAAGTTCTTGTCGGTTAGTGCCTTGCCTGCTTCCGTATAAGGGATATCGCCGTAAAGATCCGTGAGGCGGTGGTACAGGTAAGCCTTCCATATCCGCGAAACCGACATTTTGTTCACATTGTCCGGCGACGTTTTCAGCGCATCGATTACCTGTGCAATGTCAATGACCGCACCTGCCGTAGCCGGGTCGCCTCCAAACAATGCCCAGTTGCCGTTGGAATACGTGTAATTGAAATACTTATCACCCGCCGCAGGCACTTCTTTGTAGGTTGCGAAATGCTGCATCGACTGTCCGATCGTCAGGTAAGCGCCACCGGTGAAGTTATTGCTCACGGTGGTCAACTGAGCCCGGGTAAAGAGGAAGCCGGGCACGACATCCCTCGACGCGTTTGGGTTCACATTCATTTCCTCGAAATTATTGTCGCAGGAGGAGACGAAGGCGGCCATCAAGGCCATATATGATAATTTTAAGAATTTATTCATCGTGACAAAAATTTTGAATGATTAAAACTTCACTGTCAGGTTCACGCCGATGTTTCTGGTACGAGGCACACCAAATGCTTCCAGGCCCTGCGCGTTACCGTTGGTATAGCTCGATTCGGGATCGAAGTATTTGTTGCGCTTGTCTTTGTAGAGCAAGGCAAGGTTACGTCCAACGATCGAGATTGAAGCCGATTGCAGCTTGGCACCCAATACGGAGAATGCGGGCAGGTTGTAGCTCAGAATCACCTGGCGCAGTTTCACGAAATCGTTGTTGAATGTGAAAATGCCCGTGTAGTTCTTATCATTGTCATAATAGGTATCAATGTCCTTCTTCTCCCACGTTTTGCTGAATGGAGCGCCTTCGGGCGTCACACCGGTCACGGTCAGGCCGGTTTCACGACCAGGAAGCGTTTCTTTCGGCAAACCGAAACGGTACGCATACTGGTACATGTTGGAGTAAACCACGCTTCCAAACTTGCCGTCGATGAGGATGTTGAGCGAGAAGTTTTTGTATTTGAAATTGTTGGTAATACCCATTGTCCAGGGAGGGGTACCGTTGCCGAGTTTTTCGAGATTCCCCCGTACTGCATAGCCACTGGCGGTGTTGAATACCGTGTTTCCATTGGCATCTTTCAGTTTGTTATAACCCCAAACCTCGCCGTACGTGCCGCCAACCACATTATTGATCAAGCCACCACCCACACCGGTTCCGATGCTCAAAGAAGGCAGGTTATCGGCCAGTTTGATGATCTCGCTTTTGTTGTAAGCCACATTGTAGCTGATATCCCACAGGAAATTGGTGTGCTTCATCGCAGTTCCTGTCAGCAAGAGTTCGATACCCTTGTTGCTCAGCTCACCCACGTTCAGCAAAGCGGAAGTATAACCCGACGTTGCTGCGATGTTACTTTGCACAATGTCGTTTGTGGTCTTGCGGTTGTACAGTGTAAGATCGATTCCCAGACGGTTTTGCAGGAATTTGGCCTCGATACCCGCTTCGTAAGTGGTTGAAGTAAGCGGTTTCAAATCGGGGTTTGGTACAACTGCGGAGGACAACTGTTGAACAGGCCTTCCATTGTGACCACCAACTGCCATTGCATAGCTTTGGTAGATCTGATAAGGAAGCACGTTTGCGCCACCCACCTGTGCCCATGAACCGCGCAGTTTCGCGAAGCTAACGGCAGCAGGCAATGTGAATGCTTCCGAAAGGATCAATGAGCCGCCGATTGCCGGGTAGAAGATACTATTGCTTTTGCTGTTCAGAACGGAGAACCAGTCCTGGCGGCCCGATACGGTCAGGTAAGCAAAGCCTTTGTAACCCAAGTCAGCAGAACCGAAAATGGAGTTGATCGCGCTCTTATTATAAGTTGGAACAACCGTAGAAGTGGCCAGGTTGGTAAAGCTGTAAAAACCTGGAATTGTAAACTCCGTACCGTTGAATGCAGTCTGGTCGGTAATGCTTCTTTGCATGTTGCCACCCAACAATGCCGAGAAGTTGAGGTCTTCAGAGAAATCCTTCTGGTAGTTCAGCGTCAGCATTCCATTGGTTTCCGACGAAGTCACTTTTTTCGATTCGTAAGTTCCCAGCGGTTGGTAGGCGTTGTTGGTCGGCACCACAAACTCGTAGCTGAAATCATAGTAATCGCGACTCACGCTACCCTTGATGAACAAGTTGTCGAGAATGTCGTACTTAATGTTTGCCTGGCCCAGGAAACGGTTTTTCTGATCTTCGTTCTTGAATTTGTTGATCACGAAATAAGGGTTCGGAGCAGCTGGTACCGGGTTCCATTCCACTTCCTTGCCGGTCGTTGCGTCGTAGCCAGGGGAAAGGCTTCTGATATCCACGGTGTTGGCTACCAGATAGGTTGCCCAGTGCGGGTTATAATCCGCGTAACCTACTTTCGGACGGTTGTGGCCGTTTTCGATGTTATACTGAACAACCGTTTCAATGCTCAGTTTTTTGCCTAGAAATGCATTCAGGTTAAGGTTAGCAATTCTTCTGGTAAAAGAAGAGTTCGGTACGATGCTGTTCGAGCTGGTGTTGTTCAGACCGAAACGGAAGTTAACATGTTCGTTGCCTCCTGTAAATGACAAGGAGTTGATATAGTTGGTACCAGTGCGGTAAAAGTTTTTCAGGTTATCTTTCTGAGGGGAATAGGGGCGAGCGACGCCGTCGAACTGGACAACGGGTGTGCCGTCCATTCTCGCACCATAAGACAAACGGCCTGAGCTTTTCGCCTGGTCCTGCGTAGTCGGTTTTACACCATCCACACCTTGTCCGTACTCATATTGCCAGTCGGGGATAATCGAAAGGTTATCCACCGAGAAATTGCCATTGTATTCCACACCAATGCCTTTTTGTGCACGGCCTTTTTTGGTGGTAATCAAAATCACACCATTGGAAGCACGGGCACCATAAAGCGCCGCCGCCGGGCCGCCTTTCAAAACGCTGATCGATTCGATGTCGTCGGGGTTGATACCGCCGATACCGTCGCCGCGGTCGGTGTTGTTACCGTTACCGTCCGATGCATTGCCGCCACCCGGTACGCTGTTGTCCATCGGCATACCGTTGATCACGTACAAAGGCTGGTTGTTTCCGCTCAATGAGCCGTTACCTCGGATGATAATGCGGCTGGAACCACCCGGGCCAGTCGACATACCGGTTGCGTTAACGCCCGCAATTTTGCCTGTCAATGCATTCGCGACGTTGTTTTCGCGGGCTTGTGTAAACTCGCTGCCTTTCACTTCTGTCACGGCATAAGCCAGTGCCTTTTTCTCTTTGGAAATACCCAAAGCCGTTACAACTACCTCGTTCAAAGCCTTGGCCTCAGGTACCAGCTGTACGTCCACGCTGGTTTGGCTGCCAACCGTCACTTCCTGGGTAGTATATCCTACAAAACTGAAAACCAGGACGGCAGTTGCCACCTCGCCGTCGGGAATATCGAGAAAAAATTTGCCTTCCGCATCACTGGAAGTACCACGTTGCGTACCCTTCACCAGTACGCTCACGCCCGGCAGGCCGGCGCCTGTTTCATCCTTTACGTTTCCCGTAACATTGCGTTTGGGGGCCGTTTTGGATGCATTCTCTTCAACTGGTGCCTGTTCGCGGCGCAGGATAATGCGGTCCTGTACCACTTCGTAAGTAACTTTATGCGGGGTCAGAATTTTACTGAGAACTTCGGATAACGATTCGTCCTGAAATTTATAGGATGCTTTCTGATTGTTAAAGATCTGGGGGTTGTACATGAACTTAACCTTCGTCACGTGCTCGATCTTTTCCAATGCCTTGTCAATCTCGGAATTGGCTAAACGCAAAGTCACTTTTTGTTCTAGCACGCGTTGTCCGCGCACGTCGTTCGCATGAACGAAAGTGCTGAACGCAACGGAGAGCAGGGCTTGATACAGAGTAATGCGCATGATTTTCTGTAAAGCATGGTGAAATTGTACTCTTTTTGACATAATTTTGATTTTTGTCGGGTTAAAATTCGGCATAATGGTTCCCACAGCAGCCTCGTTCAGATGCTGTTAAGCGTACACAAGCATGGGGATTTTGATCGGGTCGGTGATGTTGCAGCATCATCGACCTTTTTGGAACTGAAATTAGTAGTGGTTTCTGGTCATAGGCACGGGTGAATTTGTCATAAAGTATTGAGAGAAAGGTATTTCATTAACATCCTTTGCTATTGATGATGATGCTGGCATCGAGCTGTTCATACTGTGCGCCGATCGTCTTGCAAATCAGATTGATCTTTTCAAACAGCGGTTCGTCGGAGAGCGAGGCCGTGAGGTAGCAGTTCTGCATTACTTCGGCATCGAATACGATCTTTACGCCATACGATTTTTCCAATGCCGCAAACACTTCCGTGATAGGCGTTCCCTTGAATTCAAATGACTGTCTTTGTATGGGCAGTTCCAGTAATTTTGGGTCCGGAATAAGGCTTCTGGTGAGCCGTAACTCGTTGGGAGCGAAGGTGATTTGCTGATTTGGCGTCAACACCATTCCCCCGAGTTTATCATCCGCGTGTTGATTGGCAATGGCTTCCTTCGTCATCGGGAAGACAGACACCCTGCCCGTTTTTACAACCACTTTCACCTCCTGACCGTCGAACGCGCTCACTTTGAAGCTCGTACCCAACACTTTTGTAGCGAGCGTATGTGCATACACGTAAAAGGGTTTACCGGGATTTTTGGCCACTTCGAAGAAAGCCTCCCCTTTCAGAAACACCTCACGCTTGCGACCTTCGAACCGGCGTGGATAAGTAATGCGGCTGTTGGGTTGCAGTAGCACCGAACTACCGTCTTCCAGGGTCACCAGTTTTGCTTCATTACCTGTGTTTACCGCTTCGATCAGCGGTTCCTTGATCTGGCTCAGGATTACTTTGTACTGGTCCGACTGCTTTTGCGAAAGCGTCTGCTTGTTATACCACCATCCGGCGAACATCAGGATCAGCACGGAGGCTGCCATATGATACCAATTCGGTCTGAAACGCAACCAAATCGACGATTTTTTGGCATTGTTTTCACCGATCGCATGCGAGAGCCTGTAAATTTCATTAGCCACCTCTTCATCCGAAATCTGATCGAATACCGCTTCTGTCGCCGTCAGAAAATTCCGGGCGCGCTCAACGAGATGCTGTTTGTCCGGATTATGTTCGAGCCATTCGGTCCATACGGCCTCATCGGCGGCGTTGTTAAACAACACCCAGCGTCTGAAAGATGGATCGGCGGCCAGTTCCTCCGGAAGAAAATTGCGGTAATCGAGCATATCGGGCAAATAATAATTTGGCTAATTTTAATAAGGATGCGGGAACGTTGGGTTGATACTCTTTTTGGGGAATTTTTTTTGGAAAGTTTCGCAGGGCAGATGAAAAAGCTGGAAAATAGCGTGGAAAGGGTTGCCAAGAGACCGATAATATGGTGAAGCGAACCGATGGTTCATTGTTTGATTTTTAAAGTATCATGTATTTGATGCTTTGAGTATCTTTTTGTAATTTTAGGGTAAATCGAGGGAAGGTTGCCTACTTGGCTTCGACGCAAAAGGAGATATTGCAGGTAAAGACAGCATAGATACCATATTCATACAGATGGGCTCAATCAGCGATAAAAGATAGTAATGGCGGCTCGCATTTATTATATTTGTTAATACATGATCACGCATTAAGACGATAGGACATGAAACTGACGGTGGTTATTACAAAAGGAGAAGAAATGCTGATCGGACAGGTTCGAGAAGCGCCCGGTGTAGTGACACAGGGCAAAAATGTCGATGAAATAATCCATAACATTCAGGATGCCCTGCAACTGTACTTTCAGGATTCAGATGGAATTCTCGAAGCCAATAATTCGCAACCCGACTTTCAGAACGTAATACTGACCCAGGAACTCGAATTTGCCTGATGTCAGTTAAGCGAAGCGAATTCTTAAAACACCTTGAAAAGCAAGGATGTTATCTGCATAGGCATGGTGGGAAGCACGATCTTTATTCCAACCAAATTAATGGTCGTCGAACTACCGTTCCCAGGCATCCTAAGTTGGATAAATCCTTGTGTGAGGTTATTTGTAAGCAACTGGGAATTGAGAAGTTTTGATTTATCCGGAGCACGCCGATTAGAGGTACTGCTTAAACAGTTCAATTTTTCGTAATTGCAAAGCCAGTGTCCAACTGGCGCTGAGTGACACCAAGAACGTGACCACAAACTTAACAAAAGCGGGAATGGGCGCTTCCAGCATCAAAAATTGTGTCCATATCACGAAAGGATAATGCAGAAGATAAATCAGGTAAGCGTGCTCAGATAGTGAATTCCAGGCAGGCCTGGCCGTTACGGTCAATGCGCGGAAGGTTACCATGAATGCAAGACAGCTAATTGTGCAGGACGCGGTGTAAATTATGAAGTAGATCAGGTAGGCAGGGAATTCAGCCAGTTTGCCGTCTTTGACGAGGCGGGTGAGAAACGGGGCTGAGATCGTGAGTAACGTATAGAGAGCAACGGACAGGAATAACCAAAAGCGCCAGCGACGGACAAGTGGGGAAGAAAATCCGAAAAGGCCGTCGTTAAAATCGCGGGTTCCCAGCCATGTTCCGAGTAGGAAGTAGCCAAAATACAATGCAACGCGGCTGACCTGGAAATCGAATGGTCCGAAGCCGGTCCATTTGCCCGGGCCGAGCCAGAATGCGAAAGGAACGTACAACAGAAAGGTGTACAGGAACCATCGTAACGGTACCAATCGCGGATTGATCGCGTGGCTGGCCGCCGCGGATGGTGATGTGTGTGGATGCGCACCGGCAGGCGAGAAGGAATGATTGAAAAAGTAAATCAGCGCGAATAAAACGTTGAATACAAACAGCACCCAAATGAACCACGGCGGGCCGACGGGCCATTGCTCGATGACGAAGAAGTCGACCACGTAAGCGCGGATATTACCATTACCGTGGGCGATGAGGTAGGCGGGGTAATGGGCGAGGAGGTTGATCAATGTTCCAATTAGTAGAAAGGGCACAAATAACCGGAAGAACCTGTCGCGGATAAATTCGGTCACGCCTTTTCGTTGAATGCTTTTGACGACAAACAATCCGGCGATCAGAAACATAAGCGACATGAAGAAAACGTCATTGAAATTTTCGAAAATGTCCATCCCTACCCAGCGATGCGCGTCGACGATCGGGTGGGTGGAGCGAATGTAGGCGACCTTGTCAAAGCTTGCGAAAGTGGTATAGGCGAGTGATGAGTGGTGTGCAACTACCAGCACAGTGAGAAATGAACGGAGGTAATCGATCCAGAGGGTTCTGCTGGCGGTTTGTTGCATGAGCTTTAATATGTAACTGAAAGAATGCGTAAAGTTAATCGCCGGTTGCAAGCATCCTTGCTTTTTTGGAGGATGGGCATAGGTATCCTGGTATTCGGGGGGCGGGAGCCTAGAATTGTAGTGCTAAGCAAAGGAACAGCAGGTTGCTGATCGGATGAATGTGCTGTTTAAGCGTAGTGATGGCTTTGAAAAGCAGATTAGCCACCGACTGGCGGTTCACCTGCATCAGGTCGGCGATCTGCTCGTTGTCCATGCCTTCGAAATATTTAAGGAAGACCGCCTCTCTCTGGCGGCGTGGCAGTTCTTCGATCGCACAACGAACCTTGACCTGATTTTCGCTCAGCAACTCTTTGCGTTCGATTTCGGTTTCAACTGTCTGATAGTCGGAAAGTTGGTAAGCCTCGTCGATGTCCAGCAAAGGGTGAGAGCCGTTGCTGCGACGGAATTCCTGCATGAGCTGGTTACGCAGGGCGCGCAGGAAGTAAATGGTGACGAACTGGATCTGAATGTTCTGGCGCCTTTCCCAAATGTGGATCATCAGGTCCTGGATAGCATCCTTGATGAACTCGCGGTCGGAGGTGAAATTACAGGCGTAGTTGAAAAGAGTACGGTATTGCTTATCGGCGAGCTGGCAAAATGCCAGACTGTCCCCGGCCTGGCTCTGGTGCCAGAGATTTAAGAGAACTTCATTCTCCTCAGCGATACGTTGTTTCTTGTTCAAATCTTGTCGGGTAGGTTAAACAAATTAACTGGTTAATCAGGATAATCTAAAATATAAGTCCGACTTTATTTTTAGTGAGCGAATTTAATCTTGGATAATTGTATTATTCCAAAATAAAAGTTTGTCAAAATAGACGTAAGTAGCTGTGGGTGGAGGATTGGTTACTTTGGAAGTAGGAGGAAAGGGAGGATGGAGGAAGGGGAGGATGGAGGAAGGGGAGGATGGAGAAAAGGGAGGATGGAGAAAAGGGAGGATGGAGAAAAGGGAGGATGGAGGAAAGGGAGGATGGAGGAAAGGGAGGATGGAGGAAAGGGAGGATGGAGGAAAGGGAGGATGGAGGAAAGAGGGAGTCCTTCTTCCCTTTCCTCCCCTTCCTCCTTCTAACTAGATATAAGCAATACAGTCGATCTCAACCAGTGAGTCGCCTGGTACGCCTCCGTAAACCGCTACTGTGGTACGGCATGGTGGCTTGCTGCCAAAGCGGCCTTTATAGGCTTCATTCATCGCTTTGTAGTCGTTCAGGTCGTGAAGGAATACAGAGCATTTCAGGACTTTTTCCATGGAAGATCCTGCTTTGATGAGTTCTTTTTCCAACTCGTCGAGTACGTGTTTGGTGTGAGCCGTAATGTCACCTTCGAAGTGGGCACCTTTTCCTGCTACAAATACGAGGTTATTGAATTTGGTATGGCCCGAGAAAAGGGGGACGTCCTGGTACATTTCCACGTCACCCACTTCTTTTTGAGGGGCAGGTGCGGCTATTTCCGCCTGTACCTTGGATACAGCACCAATGCCGGCGATGCCGGCAACGGAAGCAAAAAGTTTTTTGATAAGAGATCTTCTTTCAGATTTCATAATGGATTGATTAAAGTTTATATGTAGAACGAGATGTATTTACGAGGTTTTCTTTTTGCCTTTTTTCGCCAGCTTTTCATTGGCGGGCAGGGTGATTTTCCAGAGGCTGCCACCCGCTTTGTTTCCTCCTTGCTTGCCACCATACTCAATGACATAAAGCGTATTACCAACGAGCAATGCGTCTGTGGGAGCAGTGAAGTTGTTGATAATACTGGTCGTCTTGGTTTTGTAATTGTCGGTCTTTTTGTCGTACGTCATTTCGAGGTGAAGGAGGTCTTTTCCATATCTGCGCAACGGGTTCGGATTCACGACGCCGTTACGCGGACCGCCGGTGTAGCGGATCACAAAGCCGTCGCCCGTGAATTCCTTGCCTAATGCATTATGCGTATCGAAGAAAATGCCCAGAGGCGACGAGTGCGCATTGAAAGTGCCCACGGTGACACCGGTAGTGTCGCCGTCCATTACCACGCCGGTTTTGCGATCACGATACTCATTGGCGTCGGGTCCCAGATTTTGAACCGAAGGTGTGAATTTCACGCCGGCTGGTCGTTTCGGAAAATCCGGATCGTTGTGAAAGTACTTCATGAGGAATGCGAATGCGAATTTGCTCAGGAAAGGGTCTTTCTCGGGATCGGCCTGGAAATCGGGGAACTGCTGTGGGTTATCGATGCCGCCCATTACCCACGGGAAACCGTAGTGGTGGCCCTTGCGAACCCAGAACATGTCCTCGGGATGGTCGTAATCGCCGGAATTGGAAACTGCGAAGAGGTTGCCCTTAGCATCGAAGGCCATGTCATAGGCATTGCGGATACCTTCGGCAAAAATGTAGCCGTCGGCTTTCAGCTGGGCAAGATCTGTTGAAAGCAACAGGTCTTTGGAATTGATCGGAAAGCGGAAAATATTCGCTGTGAGCGCATTGTCGCGTGCATTGGGATATTCGCCCCCATTGTCCTGCACCTCGCCGTGGTCGGTACGTGCACCGGTGTTGACGTAAATGTATTTGCCATCCGGACTGATTTCCAACGCGTTCCAGCCGTGGTCGAATGTCGTTTTGTTCGCGCCATATTCAACGGTATTGAAAACGACCGTCATTTCCGGTTTGGCGGTGCCCGGTGCTCCCACGCCCTGCGTCATCTCGTAGCGGACCATGCGGCCTTTGTTGCCTTTGTTGTTATTGACGCTCACATTGCCTGCCAGGAAAAGGGTATTGCCATGAAACGCGGCTCCCTGTAAGCGCGGAATGCCGTGATCTTCCACAGAGAGTAGCTTTTTGCTCACGGGCTTCCCGTCTTCCACAACGATTTTGACCACATCACCGAAAAACGTGGTGTAGTACATTTCGCCGGTAATGGGATGCTGGATGAGCCGGACCGCTTCCGGTTCCACTTTCATGTACTCTTCAATGGTAATGTCGTCGCGAAGTGCCTTGGGTACGGAAGTCGACACTTCCCGTTGTTGTCCGAAAATAGGAAACGTCATGCCCAGGGCGAGCACCGACGTGAGTCCGGACTTAATAATGCGGCGGTAATGTAACATGTTGTTTTTTAAGGGGTTTAGGTGACTTCGGCTATCGGCTTAACTTTTAGCCTTAGACTTTCGACTAAACTTTCAACTTTTTTGATAGCCGACAGCCGATAGCCGAAGTAATTATTTCAAAAGCGTTCTATTCGTTTTTGCCCAAATGCCGGACGTAAGCCACTAGCTGCCAGCGTTGTTCGGCGGTAAATACATCCTGGAACGGCGGCATATTCCCACGGCCATTCGACATTTTCCAGAACAACGAGCCGTCGCTTTGGGCTTTGACGAGCGTATCGTGGAAATTGGCTGGTTTCTGACCCAACGCGCCACCTGCGGCACCGTCGCCGTACCCGCCTTCGCCATGGCAGGAAGAACAGTATAATGTAAACAATTCTTCACCCTGAGCGAGTGTGAGCGGCTCCTCGTGGAAAGGACTTTTCAAAGTATCGGCCCAGGCCGGCGCCTTCCAGGGTTCCTGCCTGTTGTGTGTGAAAGTGTGCTTCCCGGAAGAAAACCCGACGAGGCCGATCCCGGAAAGAACGATAAAGCTTGCGGCTATGATTTTATTTTTCAGCATGAATATACAGAAATGGTGAGTTAGTTACGCTTGCCATTCTTCCTCCAACCCCTTCAAAGGAACACTCAATTGCCGGAGAGTAATATCCGCTTAAACGAGGTTGGAAGATGAATGGCGTAATATCTTGCTATTTAAGCGATGCCCGCACTTTGGCTACTTCTTCCGTGGTGACTGGCCCTTCATTGTTTCCGAAATTACTCCGGATGTGCGTCAATACCTCTGAAATTTCTTCGTCTTTCAAAAAGCTGTGCTGTGGCATTACGTTATTGTAAGCTTGTCCTTTTACTTCAATAGGTCCTTCCAAGCCATTCAGCAACACCTTGATCAGCCGCTCTTTATCGCCGGTGACCCATTCTGCCCCTCCGAGCGGCGGGAAACGCTGCGAGTCGCCCATTCCATTGCGCTGGTGGCAGGCGGTGCAATACACGCTATATACCTTTCCGCCGGCAATGGGTTTGTCCTTATCCAGGTTATCGTTGACAAAATCGGGCGTGCGAACGTGCGTCATCGTCTTCCGCTGCTCCATTTTTGCTAATGCGGCTTTGGCAAACTTCTTCTTGTTGCCCTTATAGGTCACTTTCCAAATTTTGCCCTTCTCGGTTTCGGCGATATAAATAGCGCCGTCCGGGCCCATAGCGATGCCCATCGGGCGGTATACTGCGTCGCTTACGTTCACGATCGGATCGAGGCCTGCGAAACCGTCGGCAAAAATCTCGTACTCACCGGCGACCTGGCCGTTTTTAAAAGGTACAAACCCAATGAAATAGCTCGACTGGGGGTAAGGAGCACGGTTCGTTGATCCGTGAAAGGCGATGAAAGAGCCGTTTTTGTAATGCTCCGGAAATTGATTGCCCTGATAAAACAGAATGTCGTTAGGCGCCCAGTGGCCTGGAAAACCGATCAGTGGCTTTTCGTATTGATCGCATTGGCCTACAATTTTACCATCACCACCATACTCGGGGTTCAGTACCTTTTTGGCCTGCATTTGGTCCCAATAACAATAGGGCCAGCCGGCGTGAGTCCCTTCTTTAATCCTCAGAAATTCTTCCGAAGGCAGCAACGCACTTTGCCAGCCGTTGTAAAGCTGCGGCCAGAGGCGCAGAAGATCGTCGCGGCCGTGTTGCACGGCATACAGGTTGTTATCCTGAAAATTCCAGTCTAATGCGACTACGCTTCTCAAACCGGTCGCGAATTTGGTGCCGTCTTTCTGCAACTGGCCGGTCTTGTTCGCATCGAATTTCCAGATTCCGCCGTGGTCTTCCAGAATAGGGCATGGATCCATTCCTTTGGAGCCAGGCGTGCGGTTTTGCTCCTGGCAGGCATTGGAATTGGCTCCAAAAGGCACATACATAAAACCCTTATCATCGAATGTGATCGGCTTGGCAATGTGCTCGTGCATGCCGTGCGGGTGGTCGTCGGTGAGGATCACTTCTTCCGGACTTTCCGGAACGAGCTTACCGGGTGTCAGTTTGTAACGGTACACGACCAACTCGGAGCTGAAATACAGGTAACCCTTGTAAATCCGCATGGCCGTACCATAAGCGCGTTCTCTGGCAGCGCCGCCGAAGCGCTTGATAATGTCGGCCCTTCCATCCTTGTTGGTGTCGCGCAAGGCGATTACAGACTCACCTTTGTCGGCGAATCGCGCCTTTACATAAATATCACCGTTATCATTCACCGCGATATGCCGCGCACGGCCCGGAAGGCTGTCGACTACCACAGTAGCCTCAAACCCTTCAGGCAGAAACAAACCACCATTTTTAGTATTCACAACCGGTAACTCCCGGTCGGAGTGCTGCGTAAACCCCAAAGCCAGCAATGCTAGCAGGGAAGCAGACAGTTTCAGGCGTTTTTTAAACATAGGTTGATTAAGAGGGGTTTAGGGAATTTTGATGCTGTAAGCTATAAGCAATAGGCTTCAATTTACAGCTTACGGCCTAAAGCTTATAGCCTATAGCCTACTTCAAATATATCGGCGCAGTAATGCCATTCAAATCGTAAACAATTTTTCCGCCCATGACGGTGAGTTCGCATTCCAGTTTCTCCTTGCCTTCGACTTTGTAGCCGGTTTTGTCGTAAAATCCGAAATTGCCTTTCCGCATCGAGAATACGGCTACGTCCGCGATGGCCCCTTCGGAAATGTGGCCGAGCTGCTCGCGGTGGATTACTTTGGCCGGCTCCCAGGTGCTGGCTTTGATGATCGATGGCAGGTCCATACCCATATTATAGAACTTTGACATAATGCTCAGCATATCCTTCATCGAGCCGTTCATACTGCCCGTGTGGAGGTCGGTGCTGATCGTATTAGGGTAAAAACCAGCTTTCATAGCCGGAATCGCCTGGGAATAGTTGAAGCTCGCGCCCCCGTAGCCGACGTCGAAAATAATGCCTTTTCTGCGGGCTTCCAGCGCGAATGGTTTCACTTTTTGGGTGGCTTCGTCCACAATCGTTTCCCTGATATTGCCTTCGAGCAATGTGTAGGCGTGCGTGTAAATGTCGCCCGGGCGAAGGTGTTTCATAAACAGTTCTTCCAGCGGAAGGGGAGGCGTGCTGCCGCCGAAATCGACCATCACCGGCATGTTTGCCAGTTTTCCGGCTTTTACGGCATTATCCACTGGCTTCCAGTCCTTACCCATAAAATGTGCTACTTTGAAACCGACGACATCATTACGGTTCTTAATAGCGACACCCGCGGCCAGGTTCGGGTCCATATCTGCCGTATCCTGCTCCCAGTTTCCGCCCCGCATGCCTTGCCCAACAATGTTCAGGAAAGAGAGTACACGGGTTTTGGAGTTGAAAATAATATTCTTTTTAAACTCCGAAAACGAATCCCAGCCGGCGCCGCCCGCGTCGACGATCGTCGTCACGCCTACGCGGAAGGTGAAACCATCGGGCGGTAACGCCACCAAACCATTACTGAGGTAATGGTTTGGCTCGGTACCGAAAAACACGTGTCCATGAATATCGATCAATCCGGGTGTGACATACATCCCTTTGGCATCCACCACCTGGCGGGCCTCCTTCGGATCGATATCCTTCGCCAATTTTTTGATCTTCCCTTCGAAAATACCGACATCCATTACCTGGTTGATATTGTTCTTCGGGTCAATCACCGTGCCGCCCTTGATCAGTATGCTGTATGTCTGGGCACGGGAAACCAGGCCGAGCAGACACGCCAGAAGAGTGAAAAGGATAGACCTGTGTTGCATTTTACTTCTTGAAAAGGGTTGGGTTTAGGAATATTAAATGGTACTGTACATATTTAAACAACTGCTTTAGACAGTTCCTCTTTCAATCTGGATGCTACGATTTTCTCCTCGCCCGGTTTGAGCATCCAGGTAGTAATGGTCAGCGAATTGTTTTCTGCCGGCATTACTTCGATCGACGGGTTGCCTTTCCGCAGGCTTTCCTGTAAACTCTTCACAGGCAGGCTTATTTTGGCGGCATCCCATGATACTTTTAATGTGGGGGTATGGTTACCCAGTTCAGGGACAGTTACTTCGGTAACGACACCTTTCACGCTTTTTACAGCATTCTCGATGGTCGCCACGCGATCTTCCCATATTTTCCACTCTTTCTTATGATCCATCTTTACGAAATTGTCAAGTGCGACGTACATGCCGAGGATCTCTTCTTTATTCACCTTCATACCGCGGCCGATGGTCGAGCCACGAGGCGGCATACTGAGGCGGGCAGCATCGATGTATTGTTTTTTGCCCATGAGGATACCCGCGCTTTGCGGCCCGCGCATGGCTTTCCCGCCTGACACGCACACGAGGTCGAAGCCCAGGTCGTTGAAACGCCAGAGGTTTTCGACGGGCGGTACGTCGGCAGCCATATCGATCATGGTAGGAATGCCGTTCTTTTTGGCGATTTCAATCCATTGTTCGTGTTTGATCTGGCCTTTATCCGACTGGATATGCAGGAACCACATCAATGCGGTCTTCTCATTGATCGCTTTCTGCAAGTCTTCCACCGTTTCAACCTGAACGATTTTACAGCCTGTATTGGTCAATGCATGCGAATAGCCGATGTTGTGGCCTTTCTGGATAATCACTTCCGATTTCATACCGGTACCTTCCAGATGCGGCAATGCTTCCACTTTCTTTTGGTCCATACCCGTAAGCACGCCCGCGAGCCCTAGCGTGAGCGCCGAAAAGCAGCCGGCAGTCACAACGGCCGACTCGGCATGGGTAATAGCGGCGATTTTCTCTCCGACTTTGGTCTGGACTTCATCGAGCATCATAAATTCTTTGGCGGCTCCCTGGATCGTGGCCACCACGTCGTCCTGCATGAGCGAGCCGGTCATCATCGTATAGGTTCCGGCTGCATTAATAAAGGTACGGATGCCGAGTTCTTTGGCGAGGTTGCGGACCGGCGCCTTGGCCAGGAGGCCGGCAGCCTCGGCGGTACCATTGCCCAAAAATCCGCCCAGGAGGGGAACTGTGGACAGATGCTTGATTAAATCTCTGCGGTTTATCATGATGGTTAAGGACTGAATAGATTGGTTAAAGGCTTGACAGAACGGTTTAGACATATCCAGAGGAAGGATGCATTTTATGGGCCTCAATACTCTGTTTTGTGGGATTATTTTTTCAATAATTTAAAAAATAAAAAATAAACTTTGGTCAATACCCGTTTCGGTGCCTTTTTATTCCGGAGGAGTGGGCTTTAAAAGTGCCATCCGGTGAAATTGTTCCGGAGGGCACTTCGTACTACTCGTCTACTTTAATCTACATCCCACCAGATTGGGGTCGCTGCACTGTCTTTTCCACCTAAATGCGCCGCTACCGCCGCCTTGACGGCGTCACCGCTGGAATTGGTCACAGCCGTAGGGTAGGTCAGTCTTTTTATGAACGTGCCTGCAGGGAGGTCGGGGTTTTTTGTAACGGCAACCGGGTAAAGTTTGGGATAACCCGTTCTCCTGAATTCGGACCAGGCTTCGGTACCTTCCGGATACAGCGCGATCCATTTCTGGGTGATGATCTTTTCCAGTTTGGTTTCGAAATTGTCGGCGTCGCTCCATTTTACCGTCACTTTAGTTTGAGCGGGCAGGTTGTTGGCCGTGTTTTTCGGGTCGACGTAGGCGATCTGCGTTCCGGTACTCAAAAGGTATTCATCCGCACCGCTCGCACCATTGGCTTTGAAGGATGCCTTGATACCGTCCTCGTAAAACTTCTGCGCTGTACCACCCATATTCCAGCCGCGCAATGCGCCTTCCGCTTTCAGGAAATAGCTTTCAGCAACATCCACTTGCTTCACCGGTGACGTGGTAGACACGTTTGGAAGCGAATAGAACTGGTACCGGCTCTTCTCAGGCCTGTCCGAACCAGCCCGAATACCTTTGATCTTTCCTCCTGCGGCCGGATCGGTAGCTGGTACGGCATAGAACGGAAGCCTCGGGTCATTGAAACCGGTCAGGAATGTTTCGATCGTGGCCGACAAACGGGTATCAGACCACGCATTGGCCATTGTGTAATACGGGTTGGTAGTGGTAGGCGTAACCGAAAATCCGACATCCGTAAGGAGCCCGCCGCTTTCTGCCGCCACCGCTTTTTCCCCTTCCGTTTTGGCCACGTCAGGCTTTACTTTGGAGATGCGGATTGCAAGGCGCAAACGCAATGTGTTAGCCAGCTTGATCCAGTTGGTATATTCTCCCAGGAGCGAAGACTTGTCCCATTTGGCAAAACGGGTTTTGTCGGCATTGGGGTTGGCGGTTTCGGCTGCTTTGAGCGCCGTTACGGCCTTATCCAGCTCGGCGAAGAATGCCGTGTAAGCCTGTTCCTCGGAATCGAAATCAACCTGGGCAGCCGTACCGTATTTCGTATAAGGGTAGGGGCCGAAGGTATCTACCAGGCGGTGCGCGGCGGCAACTTTGATGATCAGGGAAATGGCGTACAAATCCGGGTATTTGGTTTCATAGCCCTTCTTCCACATTTGCAGCCACTGGTCCATCACGTTTTGAGTCGAGGTGTTCCATGCGTTGTTGTTCCAGCCGTCGACCATGAAATACGTGGTGGTATTTTCATTGTTGAGGAACGGCGTAGGCGTTTCCAGGTAACCAGCATATGATTCCGCTTGAAGATTTTGCTGGGTTTGAACGGCGGTAGTAGTCGCAACGATGCGGTTCATCATCAGTGGCAGCAGAATTCCGCCCTCATTGGCATCCTGAACCAGCTGCTCGTCGGTAATGAGCTTTTCGTCCTGGTTCAGGGTTTGCATATAATCTGTGCAGGACGAAACGGATAGCAGGCATCCGAGGAACAATACGCTGTATTTATGTTTTTCAAGAAAGAATTTCATAAGAGGTAGTTATTAGAAGGTTGCACGAACGGTTACACCATAAGAACGGGTTGCAGGAATGCTGAATCCTTCGATTCCCTGCATGGCGTTTGCGGTGGTAATGCTGACTTCGGGATCGAACGGCGCGTCTTTATAGAAGAAGAAAAGGTTTCTGCTGATAAATGAAACGCTGATGTCTTTGATCGCCTTAGACACTTTGGGGAAAGTATAGCCAAGCGCCAATTCACGCATACGGACATTGGTTGCACTAAACATATACTCTTCTGCGGCAGCAGCAACATCGCCCTTGCCCGATATGAAGTTGTAGTACGTCTCGGCCGGTATCACATTGCCGTTCACTTTTACGCCGCCTGCATCACGGGCATCACCCGATCTCTTGGAAAGACCTTTGAAATCAAGCCATTGCTCGGTCATGGAAGCGATTTTGCCGCCGAAACGTCCGTCTACCAGGAATGAAAGCGTTGCGTTTTTGTATTTAAACTGGTTGTTGAAACCCAGCAGGAACTTGGGGTTCGCATTGCCAAGGTACTGGTCAGTACCCGGCGAGAGAAGCGGAAGGCCGGTTGTCTCATTGTATTTAATATTGCCGTTAGCGTCTCTTTGATAGGTTTTGCCAAACAAATCGCCGTAAGAACCGTACTCACGACCGCCGAGGTTGGGAATGCCGGGGCGCGTCAGGAACAGTTGCAGCATCCTCGTACTTCCGCCTGCCTGCAACACAAACCAGTCTGATTTGAGCAAGCTGCTGAGCTCGCGTATCTGGTTCACGTTTCTTGAAAAGTTCAGGGTAGGTGTCCAGGTGATGCCTCCGCCCAGATCGGCTTTGTAGCTCAGCGTCGATTCAAAGCCTTTGTTGCGGATCGTACCGCCGTTAATCCAGAAATTGGCAGCTCCTGCGCCTGCCGGTGCCTGGATCTGGAATACCTGATCGTAGGTGGTCGCATTGTAATAGGTAAGGTTAAAGCTCAGCTTGTCCTTGAAGAAACGGAGCTCGGTTCCGATCTCGTAAGAACGTGTACGTTCCGGTTTCAGGCTGGTGGTGTCGCTTCCGCTGAAAAACGGCAATGTACCGCGGCCATTCACGTTTTCGTCGTTCGACAGCGAATACGGCGGTGTCCAGTTGGCCACACCGAATGGCAGCGCATTACCTACTTCGGCATAGGACGCACGCACTTTCGCAAACGAGAGTATGTTGCTCGGCTTCAAATGCTCCGTCAGTACATACGACAGACCCACAGAAGGATAGAAGAATGACTGGTTCACCGTCGATGACCATTCTTTCCGTGCAGTCACATCTACAAAGAATGTTTCCTTATAGCCCACGGTAGCAGTTCCGAACAAAGCTTGTGAAAGTCTTTTCTGCAAACTTTCGGTGGCATTGAAGAAACCTTGTCCTGTCAAGCTTTGCAATGCATATACCGAGAAATAATTAGGGTAAGATAATGTATTCGTCGCGCCATTGTTACCCACGTTCATGTCATAAAACGTATTCTGCGTGTTGCTGAAACCCAAAGTAGCTGAAAGGAACAGGTCTTTACCAAATGTCTTAGTACCGCTCAGCAAAACATCGGAATAGAGTTGGTCGGTGTTGGTAAGGTTCTTACGGTAGCCACCATTGTTCCCAACAAGCGTCGGATCGGACGATGCATACTGGCGCAGTTCGTAAGTGTCCTGCACTTTATCGTAAGTCGCGCGTCCCTGGAGGTTCAGCCAGTCGGTGATCGCCCATTTGGCGGAGAATGCGTAAATGGTGCGGTTGCGAAACTGGTCGGTCTGGTTGCGTTTGGAAAGCCAGTAAGGATTCTGGTTAGAGCTCGCCTCATTTTTAATGTACGGCCAGTTTTGCACGTTCATCAGGCGGGATGGGTCCCATTTTTCGAAGTTGTTTCCGCTGTACTTAGAGAAATTATCACCTGTCGGAAACAGGTAAAGGCTGAAAATAGGGCTGTAATAGAAGCCCGATTGCGGACGGTTGTAGACTTTTTGCTCGATATAGTTGACGGACGCGTCGAGGGAAAGCTTATTGTTGAAAAGCTGCGTGGTACCGCGAAGGTTTACATTGTGACGGTTGTAGTCGTTTTCTGGAACAATACCGTTGGCTTTGGTATTCGCGTACGACACATAGAACTGGCCGATATCATTGCCATTTGTAATAGAAAGGCTGTTTACAAAAGTCTTACCGGTATTGAAAAAATCTTTTAGGTGCTTGTCGCTTCCATTTGTGATTTTCGGTCCCCAGCTATCATTAACAGCGGTATTGGCCACGCCGCCGTAGCCTTGTCCGTAGGAAGTTTGTACCTGCGGCAGGGCAATAGGGTTTTCGAAATTCGCGGTAGACGAGAAGTTGATCGATGCATGACCCTTCCGGCCTCTTTTTGTGGTAACCAAAATAACCCCGTTCGCTGCCTGACTGCCGTACAATGCTGCGGCAGACGCCCCTTTCAGAATCGAGATGTTTTCAATGTCTTCCGGGTTGAGGTTGGAGATCGCATCGCCTGCATCCCGCGTATCGAATAATGTGCTTCCCTGGCTGCCATTGGCATTGTTCATAGGAATACCGTCGATCACATATAGTGGCTGGTTGTTGCCTGTAATCGATTTATTGCCCCGAAGGAGCACTTTCGAGGACGAACCCGGACCGCCTGTTCCTTTTGTGATAACCACACCGGCAGCCTTACCAGCGAGCGAGTTCACCATGTTAGGGTCTTTCACTCGCGTCAGTTCTTCTCCGCCGACATTCTGCTGTGCATAGGTCATGCTTTTAGCATCCTTTTCGATACCCAGCGCGGTTACGACCACTTCGCCCAGTTGCTTCACATCGTCCAATAAAACGACCTCGATCACCGAGCGGCTGCCGACGGTGATTTCCTGGCTGGTGTAGCCGATTGAAGAGACGGTGAGGACCGAATTGTCGTCCGGCACATTGATCGAAAACTTGCCGTCCATATCGGTGGTTGTTCCGGTCGTAGTGCCCTTTACCAATATGTTGGTTCCAGGAATGCCTGCGCCCTTGGCATCTTTTACCGTTCCGGTTACTTCTTTGGCGAGCGTCGTGGCTACCTGTGAAGAGAGAGGCGCCTGGGGGTGAGTGGCATGCGAAACCGGTTTATCATTGATTACTATGTTGTTGTTGATCTGAGTATAACCCAGTCCTGTGCCCGCGAGTATGGTTTCCAGCACTTCTTTTACCGTTTTACTTTCCAGTGAAACCGAAATGCGTTTCTTTTTATCGATTCGCTCGATGCTTGTCACGAACTTGAAATCACTTTTTTTCTCAATGGCCAGAAATGCTTTTTGTAAAGTGACTTCTTTCAGGTAAAGCGAAATCTTTACTTCCTCGATGCTCTGCACGGAGCCTGGATTTATCGCGAAGGCCGGTCTGAGGCTCGCCAAGACCATGACCATCAGCACGAATAGCTTCCAGTGCCGACTCGCGGCATGGCGTTGTTGTACTGGTAATAATTTGCTCATACGATTGGGTAGAAAAGGTTAAATTAGGAATTGAGGGATTATATAAAACTGCACATAGTAATACTGATCGGTAAATGCAATGTTTACACGCTAAGGCCGTGAGCCTTGTTTGTTATCTGTCTGATTGTGAATTATCTGCAAGCCCCGCCCTGAACGGTAACCTGGGTGCCTTCTACCTTGTAGCGGAACGAGTTAGAAATACTTAATAGTTTGAGTACATCCTTTAATGTGGCGCCCTGGTTGAAGTTGGCCATCACACGACAATCTTTCAGGTTCTTGTCTGTCAGAGTGATCGTTACTCCATAGTGCTCTTCCAACCGGGCGATTACTTCACTATATGTATTGTTTCGGAAAACGAGTTGGTCCTTACGCCATGCGCCAATGTCAAATATGCTGACGATATCTATATACGTTTCGTCTTTTTTGGTATTGATCACGAGTTCCTGTTGCGGCGTGAGTTGCGTTATCCGGACCGGCTCGCCCTCCTCGATCTCCTTACTTACCTCCACTTTCCCGGTCGCAACCGACACCGATGCAGTCTCGTCGCCCTTATATGCGCGCACGTCGAATGAAGTCCCCAAAACCCGCGTCGACACCTTGTCGCTTTTCACGATAAACGGCTTGTCGGGGTTTGGTACCACCTCGAAAAATGCTTCTCCTTCCAGGAAAACCTGTCTTTCATCACCGTCAAACGTTTTGGGGTACTCGATTTTACTGTTTTTATTGAGCCATACCTGCGTCCCGTCGGGCAGTTCTACGCTCACGATATCTTTGGCGCCGCTGGTCCGGGTTTCCATTGCCGTGCGGGCGGTATGCTGTGTGTCCTGTTGCCTGCTTACAAGCAGGTAGCCCAATCCTGTTGCCAGCAAAATGCCTGCTGCGGCCATCCAGGGGCTGATTTTAAAGAAACGGGGCCGTGCTGGGGCTTCTTCGCCTGCTGCATCTTCCTGCTCCTCCATCTTCGCGTGAAGTAGGGCGAGCCCGCTTTCCATATTGAATGCCGAATTGTTTTCTGGTGCCTTTTCCTGCTTCCACGCCGCTTCTATCTGCCGGAACAACAGCAGGTTATCATATTCTTCAAGCCACCATTCCATAGCCAGTTTTTCTTCCGGGCTGCATTCGCCAGCTAAATACTTGGCGATAAGGGGCCATGGTGTGTGATCGGACATCAAATTCAGAGCTTTCTAATGTTAGGACAAATAAAAAATAGGCATACCCCCATCCTTTCAGAATTTTTTTTAAATCTGATAAGTTTTTTGCAGAAGTTTCAGCTGTTTAATGGCCTTACCCATTTGGTTTTCTACTGTTTTGGCGGAAAGGGAGAGGATTTCGGCGATTTCGTTGTAGGTAAATCCCTCGAATCGGTTGAGTTGGAAGATCGCCTTTCTTTTTTGGGGGAGATAATTAATGAGGTCGGTAATGCGGGTTTCGAGCTCTTGGTACATCAGTTCGTCGTCAGGGCCGGGCGTTTCTTCGATCATATCATCACTGAGCTCTTCCATGACGTATTTTTCCTGCTTCATGTAGTTAATGCAGGTGTGCCGCGTGGCCGTGAAGAGGTAGGAGCGGACATTCTTTTCGACCGTCAGGCTATCGCGCTTTTCCCAGATCCTGAAAAAAACATCGGCTACGATCTCCTCGGCGAGGTCTTTACGGTTATTGAGGTAGGTGGCAAAACGGCATAGCGAGTAATAGTATTTCCGGAAGAGGCAATCCAGCGCCCGGTTATCTCCTTGCTTGATCAGGGAAATAAGAAGCAAATCATCCTGGCCGTTCATCATAAACTGTCGCTAAATTGGGTATCAGGTAATTCCAAAACTTTATTCAATGATCTTATCGAGCGCCCGGAGTGATCGGCCCATATCAACTATTTAGGGTCTGTACAAGTCAATTTTTGTGCCAGAAATTAAAATAGTAATATTTTGTTTGGTGTATTTTAAATTATAACGAAGAATAGCATTCAGATTTCTAAAATTATAAAAGTTGATGGAAATAAGCGAAAGTCGCTGGAAATATTCTTCAATATTGTTTTTTCAGCGACTGGCGCCCATTTCCATCAGGGGCATTGTTTCGGCAAGAACTAGTTCAGAAACAGTTGTTTCACGCACACCGGCGTAGGGGCGCTGATCTCTTTCCCGGTATAAGTCAATTGGCCGGTAGTTGCGTCGCGTTTGAAGAACACCGCATTGTCGTTATCCCGGTTGGTAACAATGGCAAATTCGCCCTTCGCGTCGATCAGGAAGTTACGCGGGTGCTTGCCATGCGTATCGGCATGTCCGGCAACAGTGAGTTTCCCGGTTTTGGCGTCTACCGCGTAAATGGCAAGGCTTTCATGACCGCGGTTGGAAGCATAGAGAAACTTGCCGTCTGGTGAGAAGTGAATGTCTGCTGCGTAGCTTTTACCGGTAAAATCCGAAGGTAGCATCGTGACGCGCTCGAACGGCACCAATGCGCCGCTGCCCTTCACGATTTTGAATGAATTGACCACCGAAGCCAGCTCGCAAGCGGAATAGCCAAAGTTGCCGTTGGGATGGATCGCGAAGTGTCGTGGACCGTCGCCGGCTTTTACCTCCGCATAAGGAACCGAACCGGGCGCCAGCTTACCGGTCTGTGGATCAACCGAGTATACCATGATTTTGTCAATGCCCAGATCCGAAGCGTAAATGTACTTGCCGTCCGCGGAGGGGATAATGGAGTGCATATGGGGCTTCTGGTCCGGCCGCCCTTTGTCCTGAATGGTATCGGCCAATGCGCCGATGCTGCCGTCCAGGTTTAGTTTATACACGGCCAGATCGCCACTGCCGTAATTCGATAAATAAATGAAACGTCCCTTTGGATCAACGCTAACATGGCACGGGCCGCGGCCTTGTGACGGCTGGGAATTCAACGCCGTGAGTTTGCCGGAAGTCTGATCGATCGCGTAGGCAGAGACCGTGCTATTGCCTTCATTGGCCGCGTACAAGTACTTTTTATTGGGGTGAAATTCGAGAAATGACGGGCTGGTCTTGCTCGTCAGCACCTGTAACTCCTTGAAAGAGTAGTCGCTGCGGTCGAATTCGTAGACATAAATACCCTCGCCCTTTTGGGTGTAGGTGCCCAGATACAGTATTTCCTTTTTGGATTTCTGCGCGAAAGCTGTCATAGCCGTCAATAAGAGGATGAATGAAAGAATGGTTCGTTTCATGATAAGTCTTTGGGAATTATGTTGGTAATATGGTCATGTATATTTTCCAGGTAACTCCTGACGGAGTTCGGCATCGGGTTTGCTTAGGTTTCCATAAACAGAGTGGCCCGCGGGGCCTGGCGTTTTGCCCCGGAGGGGCGTACTGTTTATAGAAGCAGATCGCAACCTACGATTTTTGGCTCCGTAGGTGCCTCCTTAATCTTCCGTGCCCGCTATTCAAACACTAACGTGCCGAATTTGTTGAATTCGTGGAAGCTGCCGCCGGTTTTTTGCCAGGAATAATAGGCAGTTTCGCTGTCGTAATCGATGCGGTAAAAATTGCCGCGCCATTTGTCTCCGGCTTTGGGAGCTGCATTGGCAATAGGGTTCATCAATGCGAATGGAATGAAGAACTCCGCTTTCCAGCCTTCTACGGCCGCCATGCTTTTCTTCTGTCCTCCTTGCGCGCTGGTTTCGTGCTGTACGCGGTTACGCTCGTTGTAATGCCAGGGTTTCCAGCCTTGTGCGCGGCCTTTGATATTCGGGACGAGGATCGCCAGTTCGTAGTTCAGCGGGGAAACTTCGTATTCAAGGTAAATGGGTACAGAAGTGTCCGGCCAAAGAAATACTTCTACCACATCCTCCTTGAACAACGCGCCGAAGTCTTCCATGATGGTCGAGGTCAGTTTCTGGTCGGTGCAGTCGAAGAGGAAATACATGCCCTTGTCAGAGTAAAGGATTTTGACGCGGGTAGGGAACTGCTTTCCGGGTGCCGGCTGGTTGGGCCCTTTCTGAACGGTGATGTTGAACCATTGCGCAGCCGACCAGTTGGAGGCGGTACCTTCGCCGTTCACTTTAAAGTCCGTAGTTTTCTTAACGGTCAGGGAAGAGTCGGGAATGGCGTCGGCGGCGTGTCCCCTATACATGAGGCCGCAAGCAAGCAGTCCCATGAGAACAAATTTTTTCAACATTCAATAAAAAGGGTTAGGATTAGGAAAATAGGTTCAGGTATTGCCAAGTGTGTTCATTTGCAGTCAGATGTGCTGATAGCTATCCGGCGATGCATGCATTCCGGGGCAAGAGGCGATGATTTTTTTTCTCTCTGGCAATTTCAAGAGGTTTTTACATTTTACCAAATCATTATTTTTGTAGTGTCAATTATTGATGAAATCTTTCGACAGGAAAGAAGATATGGTAGCGGAATATTTTAATAATTTGGTCGTACGTTTAAAAATTGAAAACATTTAACAAAACACTGTCATGATACGCGAAAGTGGAGAACTGGCCTTTGCTGACATCAGCGAGGCGATTTTAGAACCAGCTGTTTTCCCTGACTACCAAGGGAGCACAAAAAAGACCCGTCCGGTAGCGCAAGATCCTTACGGAGATGATGACGACGAAGAGGAGGACTTGGATGAAGATATCGACGATGAAAAGGTCATCGACGAGTTTGATGAAGATATAGACGATCGCGAAGTAGTTATCGAAGATGGTGACGAACTACTTCGTAGACTCGACGATTTTGACGATGATGACGACGATTTTTGATAATCGTTTAAAAAATAAGACTGGCCTCTGGATCATTTCCAGGGGCTTTTTTATGCGCGTGTTATGAGTAATGAAATGCGGGTTGTGACTTATTCACCTAAATTGTTCAATTCCTCACCTTTCCTAATCCATGCGTTCCACCGAATCCAATGTTACACAAAGCATTACGCAGGTAATCGCTGCTTCATCCTTAGGTACATTAATTGAATGGTATGATTTCTACATTTTCGGCAGCCTGGCCGTCATTATCGGCCAGCAGCTCTTCCCGAGCGACGCCGGTGCCTCGGCGCTGATCAATACGCTGGCGATCTTCGCCGCCGGCTTTATCGTACGCCCCTTTGGCGCATTGGTATTTGGCCGGCTGGGGGACCTTATCGGACGGAAATATACATTTTTGCTGACCCTCGTGCTGATGGGTGGCTCTACATTCCTCATCGGCCTCATTCCTTCCTATTCCAGTATCGGCTACGCGGCACCTATTCTGGTGCTTATCCTTCGGCTCGTACAGGGGCTCGCGCTCGGGGGTGAGTACGGCGGTGCGGCCACCTATGTAGCAGAGCATGCGCCCGTGGGGAAGCGTGGCTTTTTTACGAGCTGGATCCAAACGACCGCCACATTGGGCCTGTTCCTTTCGCTGGGGGTAATCGTGCTGACCAAAAACGTTCTGGGCGCCAAAAATTTTGCCGACTGGGGCTGGCGCATTCCGTTTCTGGTGTCGATACTGCTCGTGGTGGTGTCGATTTACATACGTATGAAGATGCACGAGTCGCCGGTTTTCTCCAAACTGAAAGCCGAAGGGAAAGTATCCACTAACCCTTTGAAAGAAAGTTTTCAGAAGAAAGCGAATTTCAAGATGGTTCTTGTCGCATTATTTGGTGCCACCATGGGGCAGGGGGTAGTATGGTATACAGGCCAGTTTTATGCGCAGTCTTTTCTCGAAAATACCTGTAAACTGGATTTCAACGAATCGCGGTACATTCTGCTGTGGGCAATTGTTTTTGCGACGCCGTTTTTTGTGATTTTTGGGTCGTGGAGCGATAAAGTGGGCCGCAAATGGATTATGCTGACCGGGATGCTGCTCGGTGTGGTCTGCTACCGGCCGATCTACCAGTATTTCCTGGATGCCACGAACGTGAAGGAAATGCAGAAAACCATGCTCCTGAGCGAATCAGAACCGGTAGTCGAGCGCGGGCTGGTTCCCGACACGGCAGATTCGTTGATCACGACGACCGTCACGAAAACACTGACAAACGGCATGACTTTCAAAGAATCGAAGGTGGAGGTTATTACCGAAGATGTACTGGCCGAAGTGCCCGCCGTACAGACGGTGATCAAGGACGTGACACTCTCTACCGGATCTTATATCATGGTAATCGCATTGGTATTCTTCCAGGTGTTGCTCGTTACGATGGTCTACGGCCCTATTGCTGCGTTTCTTGTCGAGCTCTTCCCAACAAAAATCCGATATACCTCCATGTCGCTGCCTTATCACATCGGGAACGGTGTTTTCGGGGGACTGGTGCCGTTTATTGCCACATTGATCGCTTCATTCCAGGGCTCTACACCACTTTCAGGACTTTGGTACCCGATCGGAATTGCCGCATTGTCGTTCGTCATCGGGGCGGTTTATATCGATAACCGCCGTGATGAAAATGTGATGGACTAACCATTTTAAAGGCATTTGACATTTAAACAACCAATAAAAAATGAGCGGTTTAAAGAAAATACTAGGGCTTCTCTGGATCGTGCTCGGTCCGGTTAT
Source organism: Dyadobacter sp. OTU695 (assembly GCF_038440355.1). Classification (NCBI taxonomy): domain Bacteria; kingdom Pseudomonadati; phylum Bacteroidota; class Cytophagia; order Cytophagales; family Spirosomataceae; genus Dyadobacter; species Dyadobacter sp. OTU695. The sequence continues at coordinate 796,776 of NZ_JASATN010000001.1, forward strand.
CATTCTGTTTCTCTTCATGCAGGCGGCCGACAAGATCGCCGCCGCGGCGGAAGGCATCGCCCGCACGAACACGACCCTGCAATGGGCGATCATCATCCTTATTTTCATTCCCATTTGCACCGGACTGGTGATTTTCGGCTACTACGCCTGGAAGGGAGAGTATGATCACCTGCCGGAGAGCTCGGAGGAGGTTTGAGAAGGTCATGAGGTAATAAGTTTAAAGTTTATGAGTTAAATTGGGTGTTTCAAAGGGTGCTTTACACTCATCAACTCATAAACTTTAAACTCAAAATGCAAACTGACGTTTTTATTCTTTCTGCTTCACGTACACCCATTGGCAGTTTTGGAGGTGCGCTCTCTTCGGTACATGCGGCAAAACTGGGTGCGACGGCCATTCAGGGCGCATTGGCAAAGTCGGGCGTTGATCCGGCGTCGGTGGACGAGGTGCTGATGGGTAATGTGGTTTCCGCGAATCTGGGACAGGCACCGGCGCGGCAGGCAGCTATTTATGCGGGGTTGCCGGTTTCGGTGATTTGTACTACGGTGAACAAAGTTTGCGCTTCGGGAATGAAAGCAACGGCTTTGGGCGCTCAGGCGATTCAGTTGGGCGATGCCGGTATTGTAGTGGCCGGCGGAATGGAGAATATGTCGCAAATCCCTTATTATTTACCTAAAGGCAGGAATGGCTATGGATACGGTCACGGCGAAATTATCGACGGGCTGCTCAAAGACGGACTCACAGATGTTTACGACCAGATTGGTATGGGCGTCTGCGGTGATAAAACCGCTTTGAAATACAACATCTCCCGCGAGGCGCAGGATGAATTCGCTATACGTTCCTACCGGCGTTCTGCGGAGGCTACGGCTAATGGTTCTTTTGCAGATGAAATCGTGCCCGTTGAAATCGTATCCGCAAAAGGAGAAACGACTATCGTACGCGAGGACGAGGAATATAAACGCGTCAAATTCGATAAAATCCCCACACTAAAACCCGTCTTTTCCAAAGATGGTACCGTAACCGCGGCCAATGCTTCCACCATCAATGACGGCGGTGCTGCATTGGTATTGGCGGGTAGTAATGCTGTTAATGCAAACAGTCTCAAACCCATTGCCCGCATTGTGGCCTATGCCGACGCGGAGCAGGAACCTGCCTGGTTTACCACTACGCCTGTTCTGGCCACGGAAAAGGTTTTGAAAAAAGCCGGATTGAAAATTTCCGATATCGACTATTTCGAAGTAAATGAGGCATTTGCCGTCGTTGCGTTAGCCTACATTCAGGCTTTGGACCTCGATGTCGAAAAGGTCAACGTCTTCGGCGGCGCGGTATCGCTCGGGCATCCTCTGGGTGCTTCCGGTGCGCGCATTATCGCGACATTATTATCTGTTTTGGAGAAAAATAATGGCAAATACGGGCTCGCAGCCATTTGTAACGGCGGCGGAGGAGCTTCTGCTATGATCGTGGAAAGGTTGTAAGGATCAGCGGATCAGTACTTTCAGGCGATTGTAAAAACCGGTGCTTTTGAAAGTGAAGGTTTTGTGCAGAATGTAATTGCTGATAAAGCTGAACCCCATCCCGATCACATAACAAACCATTTCCGTCACATTCACTTCTTTTTTGGCGAAGGAGAACTTCACTTTGTAAACCTGCATGCCCAGGTAATCGACGAGAAATGCCGACGATCCGATAGTGAATGCCCAGGTAATGAAGAGCGAAACCATTGAAACCATCAGGAATTTAACCATTTCACGACGTGTCTGATTACTGCGGCGCGCGTCGAATGCAAAAAGCTTGGTGAGGGTAAAACCCCAGAAAAAACCGATGATGTAGGAAGGGACGATCGAATTTTTCCAGGAAATATTAAACCAATCCTGAATAAGACTGCTGGAAACTAACTGGATCAAAGCACCGGTACCCGCGACAAGAAAATAGGCTATGATATCTTTGGGATTGAAGATCTTGTTCTGCTTGATTTGGGTCACTGGTGTGTTAGTTTGTTTGGAACGGCGAACCTGATTGAGGCCCCAATATTAGAAAGAAAATGATCTGGAAACAAAACAGCGCCCCCGATTTTGAGTAAGTGGGTGAGGAAAGGCGTGGCTCCGCGATGGAGATCCGTTTACACCACCAACATATCTACGGGGCCGTCAGGCACTGCCGGTCTGGAATTCTTTTTCGCCCAAAAGCCAACCTCATTTTTTGTCGAAGGCGGAGGTTATCTTGAATTTATTCCCAAATTCTTTTACTTTAATCCCAATCTCAGCATTGGCCTGAGGCATAACTTCTAACGGATTATCAGTGAAAAAGCTTTACATAATGGTGGCGATGACGGCTGTTGGCCTCGCAACCTTCTCTTGCTCCGCGGCATTGCAGCGGCGCTATGACCGTATGCACGGCACTTCATCAACTTCCTCCACTGATCGCTCGTCCCGCGCTCCTCAGGACGAAAGGGATTCTCAGGCAAATGATGGTAATTATCGAAAGGATTACGATAAGGTTGTTGACAGCAATGCAGCAGGAAGCATTTCCACGCCTGCAAGCGGTGATGCCGGTTATAGCCAGCAATTGCTCAACCAGTATACGGAAATGGATAAACTGGCGGAAGTGGTTCTGTATGAGTTGGATAATCTTGAAAACAGGTATAACAACCTGCTCAACGAATACAAAAACGCAAAGTCTTCGTCGCGGCAGGTGATGGCTATGGAGCTCGACAAGATCAGCGACGACAGGTTGATGCTGTACAAAGCCTATACCCACATTTACCGTAATGGCAAATCCGATTGGAGCAACGTGAAACGCGACGTGGATAATACGCTCCGTGAGTACCGGAAGAAAAACTGATTACCAGCCTGCGCCTTTTGTATTGGTTTTGATGCGACAGACGTAACCGTCTACCGTCATATAAAGTGTGGAGCCATCGTTGCCCCAGGCGCAATTGGAAGTCAGTTCTCCCATTTCAATTCGGCCGAGCAGCCTCCCGGCAGGACTGATAATGAGCATTCCTCCCGGCCCGGAAGACCACAGGTTACCATCTTTATCAATTTTAAGTCCGTCGGGTAGCCCCGGTACGCCCCGTTTACCCATCGGCGTGGCGTCGTAAACCAGCTTCCCCTTTCCTGCATTGCCGTCCGTATCGAGCGGATATGCCATCCAGATAGATTTTTCGGGATCGGATTGGGCTACATACAATGTCTTACCGTCGGGCGAGAACGCAAGACCGTTCGGGCGGCTGAGGTCGCTCACCTGCACGCTTACTTTACCGTCTTTGTGAATGCGGTACACCCCAAATTGCGGGATTTCGCGGGTCGGGTCTTCGTGTTTCTTGGCGAGGCCGTACGGTGGATCGGTGAAATAGTAGTCGCCGTTGCTGTGTTGTACCACATCGTTCGGGCTGTTGAAACGCTTGCCTTCGAAGCGGTCGGCGAGCGTAACTTTCCCGCCTACGTTCAGGGGCATAGCGGAAATGCGGCGGTCGCCGTGCTCGCAGGACACGAGGCGCCCTTTTTGATCGATGATCAGACCGTTGCTGCCGGGTTCATCACTGTACACCCCCCGGCCGGTATAACCCGATGGTTCCAGGAATACGGAAAGCCCTTCTTGCTCGCCCCATTTGTAAACCTTATTCTTCGGAACGTCCGAAAACAGCAGGTAACCGCCATCCTTTACCCACACAGGCCCTTCCGACCATTCAAATCCCGACGCCAGCACCTCAATTTTAGCGTCTTTGGACAACAGCTTTTCAAACGAAGGATCTTCATATACAATCTTGCCCATGGTAGGGTAGGACTTTTGCGCCATAGCAGTACAGGTCAGAAGGACGATCAGACAGGTGGAAATAATACCGGATTTCATAGGGAATGCATTAGCGGTACCGACAACGGTTTAGCAATAAAGAACGGGAGCCGTACTTCCCTACTGCTTTTCGACAGCACGGGCATTCCCCGCCGGCGCCAGAATGACGCTTGAATGCGGCGATAACCGGTTCGTCGTCAGCGTTGTTTCGTGCAATGGGTCGGTAGAGAACAGCACTTCGGTAAAAAGCGATTTATCGTCGGGCAATGTCATTGCTCTTTCGGTATCACCGAGATTATGAATGATTATGAGCGAGCGGTCGACGTGCGGACGAAAATAGGCAAGGAGCTGATCGTCTCCCAGACGCACCGGTTGCAGGTTGGGGGCCAGGATCTGGTTCAACGCGGGCTCGGTATTGCGCAGGTGTATAAGGGTTCTGTAATGGTTGAAAACAGAAGTTGCATCGCTGGTTTGTGCCGAAAGAGGCGCCACTGTTTTCAAGGTCGTAAACTCGGGCTTGATCCATCCGGTAAGCTGCGGGTCGCCAGGGTCGGGGGTCCAGAGGAAAGGCTCACGGATATATGGATCTGGCTTCATACCCAGCATGCCTATTTCTTCACCATAATATAAATAGGGTTGGCCCGGAAGTGTGAGCAGGATGCTGGCAGCAAGCTTGATCTTCCTGATATTGCCGCCCACAACGCTCCCGATACGCTCCTGGTCATGGTTGGTAAGCATGATCGCATTGACGAACAGCGGGTTGTATTTTTGGAACAGGTTGAAGCTCGCCTGCAATTTATCGACGATTTGCTCGTCTCGTCCCGCCAGTAACATGCGCTGCAAGGCAAAACTGAGGTCGAAATGGAAAGTAGCATTCAGGTTGCGGAGATAGGGAGCTACTTCTTCGGTTTCGGCCCATACTTCGCCCACGGTGAATGCGCCCGGTTTGGCTTCCTCAACGACCTTTGAAAAGAAGTCCCAAAAAGTAATGCTCTGTTCCTTGTCCCACTCCGGGTAAATGTGCCGGGCGGCGTCGAGGCGAAAGCCGTCCACACCCACGTCGTTCAGCCAGAAGCGGATAATTCGGGCGATTTCTTCCCGTAATGCGTCAGAGTGATAATTGAGATCCGGCATGCCTTTGAAAAAAAGGCCATAGTATTTCTCATCGTCTCCGGGATTTTCGTGCCACGGGTATACGACCTGCGAATCGTCGGAGGTCTCCCGTTCCGAAATACCCAGGTGGTCGATCTGATCCTGGGTCATCCACCAGTAAAAATGCCGGTAAGGGTTGTCCTTGCTTTTGCGCGCTTCCGTAAACCACGGGTGCAGCGTGCTGGTGTGGTTCACGATCAGGTCGAGGTAGACAGCAATCCCGCGCGTGTGCGCACCGGCGAGCAGGCGTCTGAAATCGTCCATTGTCCCATACTCGGGTTCAATGGCGTAGTAGTCGGTGACGTCGTATTTGTGATAGCTCGGTGAGGGGTGTATCGGTGTCAGCCAGATAGCCCCGATGCCCAGATCGGCCAGGTAATCCAGTTTGGAAGTAACGCCATTCAGATCGCCGATGCCGTCGCCATTCGAATCGCAGAAAGAACGGACGAATATCTCGTAACAAACCTTGGGGATACGGGCTGACCTGTCTGCAAGCATAGCGGGGCATTAACGAAAATGCGGTTTCAATAACTGGTAAACGACCTGGACCGGCAAGCCCATGATCGTGTAGAACGACCCCTCGATTTTCTCTATCCCGACCATCCCGATCCATTCCTGAATGCCATAGGAGCCGGCCTTATCGAAGGGCTTGTAATGCTCAATATAGCGGTTGATTTCCCAATCTTCCAAGTTCCGGAAGTAAACTTCTGCCACGTCGGATATTGTTTCGATGCGATCATCGGATAACAAACTCACTGCTGTCACGACCTTGTGGCTTCTCCCCGAGAGCATACTGATCATCCGGAACGCATCGGCCTGGTCGGTTGGCTTGCCGAGAATGTGGTGATCGGCGATCACAACCGTGTCGGCGGTCAACACGAGTGAATCGGGGCGGATACCCCGGAACTGCTCGGCCTTTTGCCCGGAAATGTAGCCTGCTACTGCCTCTGCGGGTAGTTCGTCGGGATAACTTTCGTCGGTTGGGAGCACTTCCACAGTAAATGCGAAGCCTGCATCGTGGAGTAATTGTTTTCTTCTGGGGGAATTGGAGGCGAGGATCAGCGGTTTTTTAAGTTCGATCATGTCAGGTCGTTGTCGCGGGAGTCCGGTGTTGTGTGGCGTAGACAGGTGTGGTCAGTTTGGTCAGAGGTAGTCAGGTGTTGTTGAGTGTAGTCGGGTTTTGTTTTGATAATCAAAGAGTTATTGGGGGCGCTCTATGCGTTGAAAAAATTTTTGAAAATACTTTTCACCTGGTTGAACTATTTTCCCATCAATAGATGTTTCTACATTAAATGTATATACATCATTATTGCATTTAACCCGATTGGCTATGTCTATTGAAACTGATATAAAGCAAAAAAAATTTCGGAGCCCCTTCCAAAAGTTGGCATTGAACCTGGTGTATACCACCAAGTGGCTCGAATACAAGCAGCTTGAATCTTTCAAGGAGCACGACATTACGCCACAGCAATACAATGTGCTGAGGATTCTGAGGGGACAGCAGGGCAACCCGATCAAGGTGAGCGACATTACCGAGCGCATGCTCGACAAGAGTTCCAATACATCCCGGCTTGTTGATAAGCTGCTGGCAAAGAATCTGGCGAAGCGGACTTCCTGCGAAAGCGACCGTCGCGCTGTGGACGTTGTAATTACCGAGGAGGGACTCGAACTGCTTAAAGTGCTCGATCCGTTTATCGAGGATTGGGAAAACCGGTTCAATATCATTTCCGAAGAAGAAGCCGAGCAAATCAGTGCATTGCTCGACAAGCTGCGGGAAAACGAAAATCAAGCTTAGAACACAATTAACACAAATCCATAATTCACTTTAATTTTTAATCAAAACTACAATGAAATCAATTAAATTTTTTGTCGCATCTCTTGCAGTAGCATTGTTTGTATCTTCTTCTGTTTCAGCAGACAACGGTAAAAAAGCTACCAGTTTGAAAGTGAATCCTGCTAAAAGCGAACTGACGTGGCTGGGTAAAAAAGTTACCGGCGAGCACACAGGTAAAATCACTTTGAAAGAAGGAACAATTGTTCTTGACGGCGCTAAATTGACCGGCGGTAAATTCGTAGCCGACCTGAACAGCATCACTTGTACCGACCTTACCGACAAAGAATACAACGGCAAACTGATCGGCCACTTGAAATCCGATGATTTCTTTGGTGTTGAAAAACACCCGACCGCGACTTTCGTAGTTACAAAAGCTACTCCAAAAGCAACGGGCGTTTACGATGTGACTGGCGACCTGACTATCAAAGGCATTACGAAACCTGTTACTTTCCCTGTAACTGTTAAAACTACTGCTGCCGGTGCAGAAGCTACTGGTAAACTCGTTGTTGACCGTTCTAAATACGATATCAAATACAACTCGAAGTCATTCTTCGATAACCTGGGCGACAAAATGATCCATGACGATTTCTCTATCGACGTGAAATTGGTTGCTGCAAAATAATTACCCGCAGGCGGTTGTCTGGTATCAGCCGTCTGTTTGTATGACCTGAATGTTTGAAGAACCTGTCCGTATCGGGCAGGTTTTTTTGTGGTTACTGATTGAAATCGCGGTATTTGGGGAAATCGTCCATGAAATGAATCTGCCCGTTCACAGCCTGGAAACAGTAGTGCGCCATTCCGTTGGTAACTGCCAGATATTGAGGTTGTAGTGTAAAATTATAGCGACTGATCTGGGCGAATGTAGCGTCCGTAACACCTACAAACGGAGCTTTGCATTCGACGAGCAGAAACGGCAGTGCATTGTTGGACAGCACCATGATGTCGGTCCGTTTGGCGAGCGTATTGTATTGTAAACCAGTCTCCACCGCGAAGAGTGATTTGGGATATCCGTAATGCGTGATCAGCAAATGAATGAAGTGCTGGCGCACCCATTCTTCGGGCGTGAGCGTCACGAATTTCCTGCGGATGATGTCGAAAATATGCGGTTTCCCGTTTACCTGCTTAACTTTGTAGGCGAATCCGGGAAGGTTCAATGATTCCATGAACGAAGATAATCAACCCCGGATGTCCCGCCAACAAACCTGCTGATTTCATGACCACCAAAGAACAGATCGTCGAAAACTGGCTCCCGCGCTATACGGGTACGCCTGTGGAAGAGTTTGGTAGCTACATCCTGCTGACCAACTTCGGAAATTATGTAACCATGTTTGCCGAAAAATTCGGGGTGGAAGTGCGCGGGCAGGGGCGCGCCATGCAGACCGCGACAGCGAAGGACATTACCATTATCAATTTCGGAATGGGCAGCCCCATGGCTGCTACCGTCATGGACCTGTTATCAGCCATTAATCCAAAGGCCGTTCTTTTTTTGGGGAAATGCGGTGGTTTGAAAAAAACGCAGGTAGGTGACCTGATCCTTCCTATCGCCGCTATCCGTGGCGAAGGAACGAGTGATGACTACATGCCGTCCGAAATACCTGCGTTGCCTTCCTTCCGTTTGCAAAGCACCGTCTCGGCCGCCATTAAAAAGCAGAAACTCGATTACTGGACCGGCACGGTTTACACGACCAACCGTCGCATCTGGGAGCACGATGACAGCTTCAAGGAGTACCTGCGGGAAATACGGGCGATGGCCATCGACATGGAAACGGCTACCATATTCATTGTGGGTTTCGCAAACTCCATTCCGCACGGTGCATTGCTGCTCGTTTCGGACAATCCGATGGTGCCCGAAGGCGTAAAAACCGAGGAAAGCGACAAGAAAGTGACATCGAGCTATGTGAAGCAGCATCTCGAAATCGGGATCGAAGCATTGACCGAACTCGCCCGCTCGGGGGAATCGGTGAAGCATATGCGTTTCGAGAACTGATAACCGTCATATTAGCGGCGGGAACCCGTGGCGGTAGCTTCGGAGTTGTAAAGTTGGCCGACGATGCACCCGGCCTATTATTTTATGGAACAACAGTCATTATACGAGCGCATTGGCGGCGACGCGGCGCTTCGGGAACTCACCGATAAATTTTACGACCTCGTTTTCAACCACGAGCTCATATCCAGGCTTTTCAAGACCGATAAAGACCTCATCAAAGAAAAGCAGCGTCTTTTCCTGACCCAATTCCTCGGCGGCCCGCAACTTTACTCCGAAGTTTACGGGCACCCTATGATGCGCGCCCGCCACATGCCCCACACCATCACGGAAGACGACGCTGTCGCCTGGCTGCAATGCATGGCAAGTGCCGTGGGCGAACTGCCGCTTAGCAAGGAGTTGAAGGATGAACTATTCGATCGGTTTCCACGGACGGCGTTTTTTATGGTGAATACGGACAATCAGTAAATGCGATCGGCAATATATTTAAGTATGTCTTCCAGCGGGATATCGTAACCATCTTCAACCGATTGGTCTGAAAGGTGTTTGTGGTGAGGAAAATTTGGGAGTTTCGGAAAATGTGGAGCATTATCCCATCTCATAATTATTGCGCCAGAACTCGTCTGCCAGTGGAAGGCGTATTTCCGGCGCCCAGGTTCTTGAAATTCTTTGATGAATAGTTGCGAGGAATCTCTGAGATGCACTTCAATATTCATGTAATGCATTTCCCCCGATTCCCGTAAGTCGTGGATAGTGTAGCTGTTTATCAGTTTATCATAATCATTCAGCCATTTGAAAATCGCCATTCCTGATGTCGGTAATTTTGGTTTCTAGTTCCAATAGAAACTGGTGATAGGCTTTCCATTGGATGAGATCATCCCAGGCCTCAAAATTTTCAACAGAGGAATTTTCAAGTTGAGTTTCAAATGTTTGCAGATCGGTTTGGTACTTGTGTTTGAGGAGGACGATCTTCTCTTCCAACTCCTGTTTCTCAGACAAATAGTCCGTCAGTACCGAATCTCCCACCTGTTTTTTTGTCAAGATAACCACAGCATTAGTCGATTTGCTTCATTACAAATTTATGAAATTGGTGAATACTTAAAAACCTTATTCTACGTCTCGTTACCTTTTTGATATTCTGACGTATAAATGATGTTCCATATTTGGGAACATTGTATATTCGTAAACGGAGTAAATGAAAAGGATCTTAGCGAAAGGAACGCTCCGTGAGTTTTGGGAACGGCATCCCGATGTTGAGCAGCATTTGAAAGTTTGGTATGAAGATGTGCTTGCCGCAAACTGGAAATCACCGGCGGACGTCAAAAGGACCTATGCGACTGCAAGTATTTTGAAGAGTGGCCGGATCGTGTTTAATATCCGGGGTAATTCTTTCAGGCTGGTGGCGCATTTCGATTTCGAGAAACAGATGGTCTATATCCGCTTCATTGGCTCGCACAAGGAATATGATAAAATAGATGCTAATTCAATTTGACTATGCTAAAACTAATCAAGACAGAAGAAGAATATAGAGTTGCATTGAAGAGGCTGGGGGAAGTCTTCGGCGCGCCTATAGGTACACCTGAAGGTGATGAATGCGATGTGCTTACATTATTAGTAGGCGCATATGAAGATGAACATTACACAATCGAACCACCAGATCCTATCGACGCGATCAAGATCAGAATGGAGCAAATGCAGCTCAGGCAGGTGGATTTGGTGGATGTAATCGGTAGCAAAAGCAGGGTTTCCGAAGTGCTTGGCAGAAAGAGAAAGCTTAGTCTTGAAATGATTAGAAACCTTTCACAACGCCTTAATTTGTCCATTAATACGCTTATCCGCGATTATCAATTAGTACAGTAATCCCGGCGCGCTTCATGTCGAGCAAGAATTCTTTACCTTTGCGGCATGAATTTCAAAGAGCAATTGACACCATACCCCGTTCTGGAAAAAGTTGCCGCGGCTGCGAAGGAGCTGGGTGTCGAAGCATATATAATCGGTGGGTTCGTCAGGGACCTGATACTCAAAAGGAATAGCAAGGATATCGACATTGTTTCCATCGGCAGCGGCATCGAGCTGGCCGAGATGGTGGCTAACAGGCTCGGGCCGGATGTTTTTGTGAGTGTTTTTAAAAATTTCGGCACTGCCCAAATTCGCCAGGGTGATCTTGAAATAGAGTTTGTAGGTGCCCGGAAAGAGTCCTACCGTTCCGAATCCCGTAAGCCGGCCGTGGAAGACGGTACACTCGCCGACGATCAGAACCGCCGCGATTTTACCATCAATGCAATGGGTATCAGTCTTAATGCTGGTGCTTTTGGAGAGCTGGTCGATCCGTTCGAGGGAATGAGTGACCTTCGCAAAAGAATCATCCGTACCCCGCTCGACCCCGAAATTACTTTCTCGGACGATCCTTTGCGCATGATGCGTGCGATCCGGTTTGCGAGCCAGCTCAACTTCGATATCGAGCCCGATACATTCGATGCGATCGTCAAAATGAAAGAGCGTATCAGCATTGTCTCGATGGAACGGATTTCCGACGAGTTGAATAAGATCATTCTTTCCAAAACACCTTCATACGGTTTCAAACTGCTTTATCACGCCGGACTGCTAGCCATTATTTTCCCGGAAATGGTGGAGCTGCAAGGCGTGGAGCACATCGAGGGCAAGGGACATAAAGATAATTTCTATCACACGTTGCAGGTGCTCGATAATGTCTGCCAGGTCTCCAACGACCTCTGGCTACGCTGGGCTGCTATCCTGCACGACATTGCCAAGCCGGCTACCAAAAAGTTCGACAAACGTAATGGCTGGTCGTTTCATAACCACGAGGAGGTTGGCGCGCGGATGGTACCGGTGATTTTTCGCCGGATGAAATTGCCGCTGAACGAGAAAATGCGGTTCGTGAAAAAACTGGTCAGGCTGCACTTACGTCCCATTGTGCTTTCCAAAGAGGAGATTACCGATTCGGCCATGCGCCGCCTGCTCGTAGAAGCAGGAGAGGATATTGAGGCGCTGATGAACTTGTGCCGGGCTGATATTACCTCTAAAAATCCCGAGAAAGTGAGGCGTTTCATCGGTAATTTTAATCTGGTAGAACAGAAGCTTAAAGACCTCGAAGAACGCGATAAACTTCGCAATTTCCAGCCGGTCATCACCGGGGAGATGATTATGGAAGCGTTCGGTTTGAAGCCTGCACGCGAAGTGGGGATAATCAAGGAGGCCGTACGCGAAGCGATCCTGGAAGGTATTATTCCCAACGAATACGGACCGGCCTTTGAATTCATGATAGGAGAGGGCGAAAAAATGGGGCTTAAACGTGTCTGAGGCATATTTTTTGCAGTAACCACGCGATTGCCGGCGCATATTTGATATTTTTGCGAACTTTTTAATCTCCTCATAGACACTTTTCATGGAAAACGCTCAGTTCAAACGTTTTTTCGGCTCATTGCTCACGATTTTAGGTATTGCAGTATTGCTTTTCGCATGCGTTGCCTTTTTGTCCGACAAACCCGTTCTGGGCCTGACGGTTTCAAAATGGGAATCGATCGTACCATTCCTCGTGGGAACGGTGTTTTTGTTGACGGGCGTCAACCTTGTCAAAGGCTAGGCGCCCCCGGCTAGGCGCCCCCGGCTAGGTGCCCCGGACGAGCGCCGCACCTACCATGCATTCGAGGCACCGCCTTGGCGTGCAATAGTTGTTGAACCATTCGATTAATGCCTGTGAATCGGCCGCGGTTTTCACGCGCATACCCAGCGACGCCCACTCGCGGGTAATGCGGTTGTCTTCGGCAGGTATTTCCGAAAGCCAGTAAATGGCCTTGTCGAGCAGTTCGGGCTGCTGCCTTTGTTTTGAATAGGCCACAAGCAATGGCACCGTGGCATTGACGATCAGCAAATGGGCGGCGTCCGTACCCAATACCGGCACTTGCGCTCTTGCTTTCTTCTCAAATAAATAATGTTCGCGCCAATAGGCCGATTGCTCGATCCGAAACAGGTTACGCACTTCGTCGAAATGGTCGGAAAGGACAAACCTGTTCAGAAAACCGCCGGTATTGTATAGCAACCGGGCAAATTGTGCCAGTCTGACGGTGGGAAAGCCCGCCGGACGCAGCCGGGCATATTTCCATTCGTGTAGCTGCATTACGTTGTCTCCCAGCTTGTATTTGGCGCTCAAAAAGCGGAATTCCTGTTGAAGCTGGCGTACATAGACGTCTTCCGATTCCCCGGGAACAAACCCGGAGCAGCCAAATAGCAACGCTTCTACCTGAATGAGGCGGTCGGTATGTTTGCGGATAATTTTCCAGGGAACAATGCCCGTGAGCCGCTGGAATGGCGCATCATTAAGTTTGAACCCGAAATGCCGGCCAAGCCATTGGTAAGCCGTCTGCTCCCAATCCTGCTGGTTCGTTTCGTGCAAGCGATGGATTTCCAGGGCTTTGCGTTCAAGCCTTTCAAGCAATACCCTGTCCAACATAGCATATTTGCGGATTTGGTCTACGCCACCAAACTGGCGGTTGCAGGGAACAGTATCGTTTTCGTCGAGCAGGCAGCGGTACCTTTCCAGGACGGCGGCTTTTACCAGCCCGTTCAGTGATAATGTAGGGACAAATGTGCCATCCCTTCGCATTGCCGGGGAGTCGTTTTCCCAAACGACGTGCAGGATCACGCAGTCATACGCGCCGTTTTGCTGGTGTTCGTGGAGCCGCCAGTCGGATGCTTTCACGTGGATCTCGATGCTACCCACCCATAATACGCCGGCGATGGAAACACGGGCTTCGGAAAAGTCCGGACCGGCGTCGGTATTCCGGTGGCCCGGGCGGATGATGGACAGCGGCATCTTTTCGTCGGTTTCCAGCCCATTCTTTTCAAAATACTGGAAGCGCCAGATAAAACTGAGCAAATCTTCATTCATATACAGCGTAATTAAAATTTTGGCGATTAAGGCGCTTATTTCTTTGCCTAAACCTGATTAGTTTCTGTTCTTTGTACGCTGTTTTTGTTACTTGGTTTCTGTTTGTAGAAGTAAAAAAGTTTTATGTTCCGCCGTCTGCAATTTATTGCGCTCAAAATCTTCCTTGCTTTTTTCGTGATTTCAGTGGTTTGGGTGATTGTTTTGCGGTTTTTGCCCGTTTGGGTAACCCCTTATATGATTTCCCGGAAGATCGATGCCTTCGTTGAAGATGAGGATACGGAGATTTTCCACGACTGGGAGCCGTACGAGAATATTTCCAAAGAAGCAGCTCTGGCCGTGGTGGCGTCCGAAGACCAGAATTTCCCTAATCACTGGGGGTTCGACTTTGACCAGATTTATGATGCCATGACCGAGGACCGGAAGCGGGCACGCGGCGCCAGTACCATTTCACAGCAGGTTGCCAAAAATGTATTTCTTTGGCACGGGCGCAGTTACATCCGCAAAGGCCTGGAAGCCTATTTCACCGTGCTGATCGAAGTGCTGTGGAGTAAGGAGCGTATCCTGGAAGTGTATTTAAATGTAGCTGAAATGGGGAAAATGACTTTTGGTGTTGAGGCGGCTTCGCTTCGCTACTACAATAAGTCGGCGAAACGTCTTACACGTTACGAAGCCGCCCGCATTGCCGCAGTTCTGCCCAACCCCATCCGCTTTTCGATCAAAAATCCTTCTGCGTATGTGAACAAGCGTACCAATCAGATCGTCCGCCAGATGCGATATCTGGGCGGGCAGAAGTATCTGGCAGACTTGTAAATCAATCCCATTACCCTCGGCTAAGGCCGCTCCGCCTCTCTTGACGACCTTGGCGAACTCTGCTGCCGGCTCGGTGGCGGGGTGGATGGTCGCGACGTTTCCGGCCGACTTGGCGCTGGCGCGGGCCGGGTAGCCGGTTCCTGGCGCGCAGGGCGTTCGATATTGGGGCGTTGTATGTCAGGGCGCGGCGATGGTGTAGGGCGTGTTACTTCCGGACGTGGAGAAGGTGCAGGCCGTGTTACTTCCGGGCGCGGCGACGATGCGGGGCGCGTTACTTCCGGACGGGGCGTCGGTGCGGGGCGCGTTACTTCCGGGCGGGGTGTTGGCGTCGGCGTTGGCCTGGAAACATCCGGTCGTTCCGGACGGGTAGGGCGTTCGATGTCAGGGGCTGTTACACCGCCTGGATTCGTTGGCCGGACAACCGCCGGACGTCCGTTGTCCGGCCGTTCAGTGCCTGGGCGACCGGTGTTGCCGTTTCCTGGTCTCTCGACAGACGGTCGGGTAGTACCGCCGCCAGCGCCTGGTCTGGCAACGCCCGGCCTGCCGGTAGATGGTCTGGTAATGACTGGTCGGCCCGTCTTATCGAAGTTCGGAAGCCGTTCGCGTGTTGTCGGGGCTTGAGGGTTTCTTCTTACAAATAATGCAGAACCTTGTCGCGCCGACGAAGGTCGTGAATAGGTAGCACGGTAATCGCCGCGTGTGTAGCGTGTATGTACGACGGTCGAGCGGGAACGGAAATTACCTCCATAATAATGTGTATGCCAAACCGGGTTCCGGTAGCTGGGCCAGCGACGGAAATGCCCGTTGTAATAGTAATGCCAGTGGTAATGATAGCCATAGTAATAATGCCAGTAGCGTGGCCGCCACGGGCGCCAGTAGGACGGATAGTAGTGCCACCGCCACGGCGACCGCCAGACGACATATCTTGGTACAAAAATGAATTGTACTACGGGCCAGTTTGATACATAGGTGACATTCTGCTGCACATCGGCGGGCTGAACCTCCCTGTTTCCTGAGTAGCCCGGGTTCGGCGTTTCGGCGACCGTTCCTGATTGTGAATTGGGTTCGATGATGTAATCCTTACCATACAGGTCTTCATCTCCAACAAGCTGTATCCAAATTTCACCGTCGTCCTTCTTTTCAACATAAAATGCCGCTACATCCTGGTCCTCCGTTTCACTTACCGCGACTTTCAGGCTGATCGTGTGAAGATTGCCTTCTACATTATCTTCCACGCGGATGTAGTCGATCTGATTATCTCCGTTCAAGTCAAGGTTATTGATCTCCGAATCTTCCTCATTCAGTTTTCGCTCAAAGCCTTCAAGCGTTTCCGACTCCTGGAAAAGCTTCAAAACTGCGTACAGGTTGAGGTTATCGCCCGGGAGATCGAGTTTTTCTTCTTCGGCCTGAGCGAAGGCCTGGTTGCCCGTCCAAAGCATCAATGCGCTCAGGAGCATCAGAAGGAGATTTTTCATAGTCGTGTTGTTTAAAAGCAATGTAGCGATTCCTGCCTATTTAACCCAGACGCCATTCAACATAACCTTTCTAACGTTCCGGGTAGCTGATATGTTCTTCAAAGGATCGCCTTTTATCAGGATCAAATCGGCCTGTTTGCCTTTTTCAATGCTGCCCAACCGGCCCTCGATGCGAAAAAAAAGTGCATTTTGGATCGTGGCGGCGGTAATTACCTCCGCAGGGCTCATCCCGCTGTCGACCAGCAGTTCCATTTCGCGCTGGAATGCCCAGCCTGTTTCTGCATAGGGGATCATCGAATGCGACCCGACCACTATCCTGGCACCGCCGCGGTGTAGCTTGCCGGTAATCTTTTTCATTTTGCCAAACCCTTCCAAACGGGTGGTATCCAAAGGCTGCCCAACCGTAGCCTGATATTCGAATGCGCCGAGCGTAGGACTGATGAATGTCCCTTTGTTTCGGAGAAACACCGCCAGCGAATCGGTGACCGGGCTGTCCGGATTAATATTTTTCCAAACCTCGTACCTGCCCTGTTTGCGCGCGTTGTTATCAGCTAGTACCATCTGCCGGTATTTCTCGCCTGCTCTTTGCGGAACGAGCGACAGGCCGAATGAGGTAATATGTTCGATCCCGTCCAGGCCGGCCTCTATTGCTTCCCGGGCCTCTGTGGTTTCAAGATGTCCGGTGACGGGAATACCCCGTGCGTGAGCGGCCTTGCATACCTCGCGGATGATGCCGGGAGGCAGGCGGAAATAGACTTTGATGACCGACGCTCCCTGATCGGCCAGGTGGTTCACCTCGCGCACGGCCTCGTCCGCATCCCTGACCACGTACGCGTCGCGTGGGTAGGCGGGAGGGTACATGTCGATATGCGGGCCTGCGAGGAAAAGTCGCGGAATCGGTTTACCGCTCTTTCTTTCCCCGTCATATGCCTCCATCCACGCCCCGGGATCGCGAAGTGACGTTACGCCATTTTGAAGGAATTGCGCAGGGA
Source organism: Dyadobacter sp. OTU695 (assembly GCF_038440355.1). Lineage (NCBI taxonomy): Bacteria > Pseudomonadati > Bacteroidota > Cytophagia > Cytophagales > Spirosomataceae > Dyadobacter > Dyadobacter sp. OTU695. Next base: position 813,722 of record NZ_JASATN010000001.1, read on the forward strand.
GGCCCTGGACACCATCCAAATGGAAATGAGAATCGATAAAGCCAGGCAACAATGCGAGCCCGCGGGCATCGACAACCTGCGCATTTCCGGGTATTTCAGTATCCGCTTTTTTGCCAACGGCACTGATAATCCCATCCGTTACGATCACGCAACCGTCTTCGATCGGTTTTCCGCCAGTTCCGTCGATAATGGTCGCCCCTGTGATCGCGACTATGACTTTTTTTAATGTAATTTCTTTTTGATTGATTTCTGTGATTTGAACCTGCTTTTCGGAGGTACTATCGGGGTTTTTGCTGCAACCACAAAAAACTGCAATGAATGCGAGCTGGCAGGCAACGGGCCAGAAAAGGGATGTCAGCATTGTTTTATGGGTTCTGGGAATAAATCAAATCGACTTTAACACCCTTGCGGAGCGTATTGTGGATCTCGGCTATCTGGTCGGTATGCCGGATCAGTTCATCAATTTCGGCTTTCGAGGCATTTGATGTCACTTGGACCTCGTAGCGGAAATTACTTCCCGACTCGCCCGGACCTCCAAAATCGGCAAAGCAGGCCACTTCAACGCTTTCCACCGTCATATTGCGTTTTGCGGCTTCACGATAGATGTCATTGCAATAGCACGTAGCAAGGGCGACCAGCAACATTTCTCCTCCATTGATGGACGAGCCATAACCCGTTTCCCTGGGCGTTATCTGCAAATGCTTTTCAGCGCCGTTGGTGGCCACCGTCACGACGTTCCTGTTCAAACTATTTATAATGCTGGCGGAGATGTGCATTTGTCCTGAATATGGTTTGACCGCAAACTATTAACTAAATTGAAAGCTAATCCATTGATATAAAGAGAATAGTAACCCGTTTTTAATGTACGGTATGTGGTCGACTGATACGCTTTGGTTCGAGGTTGCGGTTGTCAGCATAATTTATGCTGCCGGCAACATATTTTTCGGGCATTTTGAAGAGCAGACTCCCAAATGGCGCCGCCTTGGAAAGTATGTCCTGACATTGGTAATTGTATTGGCTTTGTCTGTTTTTGTGGGGAGATGGGCTAGTATGTCGTTACTGGTAGCCATGCTCGTGCCCTTGCTTTATGTGCATGGGTAATATTTGCCCAAAAAGAAGGGTATTAATGGCTGGACGGGCGAACCGAAGCGGAAATATTATGCGTTTCGGGGCTGGGATACCCATATTTTTAATGAAGAACAATAGCGCCGGTCATTTTCGCTGGCCGGACGATGCGCTTCTGGCCATCCCTTTATGCTTTTCGTTCAGAAGGCGATAGTTCCGGTGATGTGCCAGCGAGCGGTCCAGCTTTGCAAAAAGCCCCATGTCCTTCAATGCGAACCAGTTGACTTTCAACAAATACAAGCTAACATAAGATCTCGGATGACCTGCGATGAACCCGGCCGTGGCATCCCACAGCTTTTCGCGCTCCGCCGCCTGCTGGCGTACCCAATACTGGGCGCTATCCGAAAGGTTCCGCTTTTTGGCATGCCCCTCGGCCAGTACATATACATTCAGGCGCTGATCGAAAGGATTTTGTATTTGTGTTTGGTACTCCCTCCATTCTTCGTTGCTTTTGGAATGACTAACCGTCGATTTGGCCAGATTGGATGTATCCACCCGTATTTCCGTGCCCGGATCGAAGAAAAAAGTCAATGCACCTTTCTTTTGAGAAACCTGAAACTGGTACAGATCCGGTAGCATGTCGGAGTCCATATTCAGATGCGTGGTATCAAATCCAAGCCGGATCGAATGCACCACCGCCGCAAATCCCTTCTCCCGCGTCAGCAAAAGTGCCTTCCTGTCGTTCCACGCTTTCGGCGCCACGATTTTGATTTTGACGCTTTGCGTCGACACGAATGCAAAGCTCGCTAGTATGCAGATGATCAGGCGGTTGGTACGACTTACCACAGGTGAGATGATTGGGAATGATGCTTACAATTTAGTATTTATATTTGCTTTACATGCACTATGATCAATATGAAATAACACGTGGCGATAATGCTCTGACGTTCGAGTTTGTTAGTTAGGGTATAAAAGGTGATATTGAAAAGCTTGTAGTCTATTCCAAAATTGACATGTCAGGTATGTTTAATCTTGGGTTCGGCGATAAAATTGGCTTGAAAGGAGACTTCGACGACCAAGCGGTAACGAATAACGGAGATAGTTTGAAAGTTATGGCTACGGTGGCGGCGACTCTTTATCCCTTCACGGAAAGCTTTCCCGACGCAAGCGTATTTGTAAAAGGAAGTACTGTGTCCAGAACGAGACTTTATAGAATGGCAATTACCAACAACCTGGACCTGATAGGCACTGATTTCGAGATTTATGGGTTAAAGAATTACGTCTGGGAAGAGCTTACAATTGGAATTGATTATGAGGCGTTTCTTGTTGTAAGAAAAAAACCTGAGGAAAAATGAAAAAAGAACTCGAGAGAAGCTTTAGACGTAAAAACGTGAAGGTCGACAAATCCCTGGATAAATATTCAGAAATGAATCTGTTCAAGAACAAAGTGGACGAGGCCAACAGGATTTTAGCGATCGCAGGCCTTCCAGATTTCGACAAAAAAAAATAGCAGCAGCCAGCTCCGGCGACTGGATAACTTCCAAATCTCCAAAAGCCAACTGCCGAAAGCCGAAGTTATTTTACTTTATCTTCACCTTCACCAACACCGGCTGGTGATCCGACGGATAGCGCTGCTCTTTTGAGTCAGTCAGTACGCCGTATTTCAAAACATCCACATTTTTGCTTACAAAAATATAATCGATGCGGGTCTTCATAGCTGCATCGAATTTGAAACTGTTAAATGTGCCTTCCGGGCCGTAGGGGGCTTGTTTAGTAACATCATGGGTGTCGTTGAGTAGACCTGCGATCGTTTTCATCTGCTCGGTGTCCGGTGTTGAATTGAAATCACCCGTTAAGATAGTGGTCGCGTTTCCGGCGATTTCCTTCATCTTTTTCACCATCAAATGCCCCGACTGCCGGCGGGCTTCCACGCCCTGGTGGTCGAAGTGCACGTTGAAGAAGTAAAATTTCTTTTTGGTATTCAAATCTTCAAATTGCGCCCAGGAGCAAATGCGGTTGCAGCATTTGGCATCCCAGCCCAGGCCAGGTTTGTCGGGCGTTTCGCTGAGCCAGAAGTCGCCCGATTTGAGCAGTTTGAAACGGTCCTTCTTGTAAAAGATCGCCGAATGCTCACCGCCCTCCTTACCATCGTCGCGGCCTTTGCCGTAATAGGTAAATTCCGGCAGTTCGGCTACGTCTTTCAGCTGACCTACCAATGCTTCCTGCACGCCGAAAATGTCGAACTCGTGGAAACGGATCAGGCCTTTCACATTCTCTTTGCGGTTGGGCCAGGCATTTATGCCGTCATTAGGGGTGTTGTAGCGCAGGTTGTACGAACCTACATTCATAGTTGAGGTTTTCTGAGCATACGCTGCCGTTGTGAGGGAAACGAATGCCAAAAGGTAAAGGGCAATTTTTTTCATAGGGTATAGAGATGATTAATTACTATAAAACAAAAGACCCCGAAGGGTCTCCTGTTGCAATGCCAAAAATATGCGATTAATGTTAACTCATGATGAAATTGACATCATTACCATCCCGGCGTCTGCTTGTAGGCGCCATTGCTGCGCGAAATCTCATCGGGATTCATAGGCCATGCCATGTGTTTGGCTGGGTCGAAGCTGCGCGCCGGCCAGATCACCTGAATTTTGTAAGCCGAGTTCGGGTCGGTTTTGTTCTCGTGAATGCGGCCGTGAAGCGGCATGTTGATCTTGTCGTAATCGCCCCAGCGTTTCAGGTCGGCGAGGCGGTCGGTCCATTCGCAGGCGAGTTCAACGCGGCGCTCGTGTTTGAGATCGGCCAATGTAGGTGATGCGATCGGTGCCAGTCCCACGCGAGCGCGGATTTCGTTCAAAGGAGCAGCTGCTTCCGCGTTTTTATTTTGTTTGATCAATGCCTCCGCTTTGAAGAGCAAAATCTCCGCATAGCGCATCAACGGCAGGTTCAGCCGCGTCGACGGGCCATCTCCGCTCTGGTTGATCATCGTGTTGCTGCCTGCATTCTCGTTGGTACCGTAGCTGTAAGGCTCCATGTATTTGCGGATCTGGAAACCCGAGAGGCTGTTGGTCGAGAAGTAAGAACGCTCCTTTCCGAAGTACGTGAATTTATCCCCGAATTTCAGGATCGTTATTTCACGGCGCGGATCTTTGGCTTCATATTCCTCGTAGAGTTCTTCCGTCGGCTGGAAATAACCCCAGCCATTGAAAATACCCCAGCCTTTGTTTTCCAATGCCACGCCCGGGAAGATCGAGCCACCCTGGATACCGGAGTTCACCGACCAGATGTACTCGCTCGTCCAGTTGTTGTCGATTGTGAACACCGCCTGGTAGTTCGCAGCCGGAGTTCCTTTGCCTGTAATGAGCGCGCGCGCGCCCTCGTTTTTGATCTTGTCTGCCAGTTCGGGGATCAATGCCCACTTGGAAGCATCGTATTGCGCCCAGTAAGCATAGGCTTTCACCATGTAACCCCACGCGGCAGCCTTGTGGGCACGCCCCTGATCGGCCGCGCCGTAAGTCTGGAACAATGGAAGCAGGTCGGCGGCTTTTTGCAAATCGCTGATGATCTGCGCGTAGTTATCGGTTACTGAAGCGAGCTGCGGAGGAATGCGCTTGCCGAACTCCGCATTCTCGGGGCCGTCGAACGGAACGCCGAGGTTCTTATGCCCCCAGGAATAAGCGATCCAGAAATGGGCAAATCCACGGATGAAGTACGCCTCGCCCAAAGCCCGGTTTTTCACCGCGTCGGACACGCCGGTGGCTGTCGGAACGCCCTGGAGTACCTGGTTGGCCTTGTTCAACATCCAATACACATCGTTCCAGCAGTTGGCAATAGAACCTTCGCGGCCGGTGATATTGAAGTTCTTGATATTGTCGCTTTCCGCACGCACGCGGCCCGTTACGATGTCGTCGCTGGCGTTCTGCATCCAGAAAAGATTGCGGCCCCAGGTATTTTCATAACCCATAGGCGCATACATGGCAGCCACGGCTTTGTTCACATCTTCATCGCTTTTCCAGAAGAATGCGGTGGTGGGAGAGCCGTTGGGTTTGGTATCCACCCAGCTTTCGGTACATGCGGATGCACCAATGGCCATTACAATGGCAAGACCCGCATTTTTAATGATATGTTTCATGAGTCAAAGTCTTTGTTTGGTCTGATCTGGATATTAGAATTTGAGCTTCACACCGGCTGAGTACACACGTGCCACCGGATACTGGCCGCCGTCGAGGCCTGGGGCGGTGTAGCGGCCGTCGATATACTGGCTGCCGATCTCGGGGTCCATACCGGAGTATTTCGTGAATGTCAGCAGGTTATCACCGCTCACGTACACACGCAGGCTGGGCTTGCCAGGCTTACTTTTGAACGTGTAGCCGATGATCAGGTTCTTCAGACGCAGGTAATTGCCATTTTCAAGGTACCAGTCGGAGTTGGTCGAGAAGTTCTTGTTCGGATCGTTCGCCCTGATCTTTGGAATATCGGAGCCGGTATTGGTTTCCGACCAGGCGTCGAGAATCTTGTCCCAACGATTGTATCCCTGCTCAGCACCGTTCAATGTCGATTGCTTGAATGCATTGAACAACTTTACACCCCCAACTCCCTGGAAGAAGATACTGAAATCGAAGTTTTTCCAGTTGGCGTTAGCCGTAATACCATAAGTAATCTTCGGGAATGCATTGCCCATGTACACGCGGTCGGAGTCGTCGATTTTACCGTCGCCATTCTCATCTACAAATTTCAGGTCGCCAGCCTTTGCATTGGGCTGGATGCGGTCACCGGTAGGACCCACATAAGCGGCGGCGGCTTCATCGGTTTGGAAAATGCCCGCGTTTTTGATCAGCCAGTAGGAAAAATAAGGTTGGCCGACGGTAGAACGGAAAGGTACCAGAATGCTTCTCCAAGCATCGCCGTGGGTCCATACCGAGTTAGGGTTTTCATCGATGTAATCGACGCGGTTTTTGAGGGTAGCAAAGTTACCACCGATCTCATAGCCAAACTCGCCGATCTGGTCACGCCAGCTGGCAGCGAATTCAAAACCGGTATTTCTGATCTTGCCCTGATTGATGAAAGGCGCACCGTAACCGTTCGTATTTGTCCATTCGGTGTCCTGCTGTTTGATCAGGTCGTAGGTTAGTTTATTAAAGTAATCGGCAGTAATGGTCAGTTTTTCCTTTAACAGGCTTACATCCAAACCGAAGTCGGTCTGTTGCGAAGTTTCCCAGGATAGCTCGGGATTGAATCTTGCATTCACATATAAACCATTGCTGATGGGCGCTCCGTTGCCGATCTGGTAAGTGTTGTTGGGCGTAAGGTTCGGATAACCGTAATATCTGCCGATAGAACCGATGTTGCCGATGCGGCCCCAGCTTGCGCGTAGTTTCAGTAGATCGAGGCCTTTAACATTGAAAAATGGCTCCGAGCTAAGTTTCCAGGCTCCTGTGAAACCCGGGTAACCCTTGGCACGGAAACCTTCGGCGAGACGTCCGGCAATATCGTAACGATAGCTGGCAGTTACGAAATAGCGGTCGGCCCAGCTGTACGACAGACGGCCAACATACGAGGCATTACGGTCTTTCCATTCGTCGTCTCCCGGCCGGTTTTGGTCAAAAATCGAGGCATTGACAAAGAATTGTGCCCAATCGGCTTCATTCTCAAAGCCTTTTGCCGCAATGCTGAAACTGCGGTTGCCGTTTTCCTGGGCGGTCATGGAGGCCATCGCGCCTACGTTGTGGCGGCCGAACACGCGGGAGTAGTTGACCGTATTTTCCCAGATCCAGTGATAGCCACGGTTGGTAGAATACGAGAGCGTATTCTGATTATTGGGCTTGCCCGGCTCCGTTCTTTTAGGTTCGAAATTCTTCCAGAGCGAGCTATTCTGGCGGTAGCTGAAACGGCTGACAAAGCTCAGGCCCGGGATGATCTCCGACACACCCAGTTCTGTAACAGACTGCATATCATTGCTTTTGTTGTAGGGCCGGTAGCGCATTAACGTACCCACCGGACTGATCGCGTCACCGTGAATCCCCAGATATTTCGAATCGCGCGGACCTACCCCTCCGAAAGTACCATCCTCATAGTAAGGCACGGCCGAACGCGGCATGTAAATGGCAGAGAGGATCGTGCCGCTGTAACCGCTGGTTGTTTCGGTCCCGCGGTTATCGTTGTTATTGTAAAAAAGCTCCTGGCGGAGTTTGATCTTATCGGTGAATTTGTACATCGCATTGAAACGAACGGACAGATTCTGGGCGTAGGTGTTGATGAGCGTGCCCTCGTCGCGTTCGTAGCGACCTTGCAAAAGGGTGGAAAACTTGTCGGTACCCGCGTTGAAGCTCAGGTTATGGCGCTGTATCAGGCCGGTGCGGAAGATTTCGTCGATCCAGTCGGTGCGGGTAACCTGGGCATACGGGTTTTTAGTAGCATCCCAGCCGTCGAGCGGGGCAAGGCCCGCATTGGTATAGGCCAGATTGGAAACCTTGGCTTCGTCCGCCGCATTAAGCGATTGCGGTAGTTTCCAGGCTTGTTTCATTCCCATAAAACCACTGTATTCGATGCTTGGCTTGCCTTGTGATGCCTGGCGTGTGGTGATAAGGATAACACCGGCCGAACCGGAGAATGCACCGTAAATTGCCGCCGAAGCCGCATCTTTCAAAACGGTAATCGATTCGATATCAGCCGGGTTGTAAGGAGCATTGGGTACGCCGTCGACCACGTAAAGTACGCTCTCGCCCCCACGGGAGCCTGTTCCGCGAATGGTAATATTGGGCGTCTGGTTGGGGTGGCCGCCATTGCTGATGGCCGTCACACCGGCTACTTTGCCCTGGATCATGCTGCCGACGTTCAGTACGGGCCGGTTTTTGATCTGGTCCATATCCGGAACGGTTGAAACCGAAGCGGACAAATCAGCTTTCTTCACAGTTCCGTAGCCTATTACCACGACTTCCTGCAAAGATTTGGTATCCGAAAGAAGCGTTACGTCCAGTTCCGACTGGTTGCCGACGTTCACTTCCTGGGCGAGGTAGCCGACAAAGCTGAAAACAAGCTGTGCATCGCCATTTGGGACTTCTATTTCAAAAGTTCCGTTGGCTTCGGTGGAGGTGCCGTGCTGGGTACCCTTTACCACCACACTTACACCCGGTAGTGCTTCTTTTGTGTCGGCGGCGGTGACTTTTCCGCGGATTATCCGGTCGATCGGGCTCTCGTCGCCGGATACATCGAGCACGCTCGTGTCGTTCCCGCCCGCAGCCTTGCTTGGTTTCCGGTTGAGGATAATGTAATCCCTGGATACCGAATACCGGATATTCAATGGCGCCAGCAACTGGTCGAGGACGGTGGAGAGACGCTGATTTTCAGCCGTAACAGTCACCTTCTGATTGCGCACGAGCGAGGGCACGTACGAGAACCGGACGCCGGTGGATTTTTCCAGGCTTGTGAGCACCTGGCGCAGGTCCTGGCGCTCGGCTTTCAGGGTTACGTTGCGTTGCAGCAGTTCCTGCGCGAGCCCATTACTGGCAAGCGACAAGCTGCTGAACAGCAGGGTCAGTATGAATGGTATGCATGCAATTTTCATCACAGTCACCAGGTACGTTAGTGGTCGACTACTTTTTTTCATAAATTCGAATGGTTTTGATGAATTCTGGACAAAGCCCTCCCGTGCTCCGATTTTGGCGGAACTGTCCTTCTGTTGAAATGAACCGGGAGAATCAGGCCGGTAATGCTGCAATCATTGCCGGCTTTTTTAATGAATCTGGGTCAAGATTTTGCCATAGGGTAGAAGGGTGGTTTGGGTTGAAAGGAAACTTGGTTATTCGCAGCCCTGCCCCGTGATAACGACCTGTCCGTCGGTTACCTGGTAGCTCGCTTCGATGGTAGAGCAGATTATTCCTAACTTATCAAAGAATGGCTCGTCGCGCAACGCTACGCGCAGAGAGCAGTTTCCGAGCCGAACGGAGTCGTACAAAATGGGGATTCCGTAGGTTTCCTGCATTAACCGGAATACTTCCCCAACAGGCTGATTGTCAAATGTGAAATCCGGTTTTGCAACAGGGTGCGAGATGGCCACCGGGTTTTCGGCTATGCTTCGTTCGAGCACGGGCTGCCCGGTAGTGAATATCACTTGCTGATTGGGTGTTAACAGCATTTCAGAGCCCGCCTCGTTTCCGGCGAGATCTTTCGCCTGCATTACGGCCACTTTCCCCGTACGAACGATCACTTCTACGCGTTCCGAAGAGGATTTAATGGTAAAACTCGTTCCTACTACCCGGGTAACGAGATTATTGGCATACACAAAAAAAGGATTTGCTCTGTCTTTCCGGACTTCGAAAAATGCCTCTCCCGAAAGAAATACCTCTCTTTTATGATTTTGAACAAAAACCGGCGCATAGCTGATCACGGCGTCGGGCATCAGCTGTATTTCACTGCCGTCGGGAAGACTTACCTTCATCGGCTTTTTGCCTTTGTTCGATAGCTCTTTCAGCGGGACTGGTGAAGCGGAAACGTAGCGCTTATACGTGTATTCGTTTTTTTGAAATACATTATTCCCCGAAATCAACCATCCAAAACCTACCATCAAGAACACCGCCGCCGCAGCATACCACCAGCGGAGTTGAACGATGCCGGTTTTTCGGGTAGGTAATGTCCGGACGGATTCATTGAGTATCCGGTTCACCTCGTGGTCGAGCTCTTCGTGCGTGAGGTCGCTGGGTTGTTTTTCCCAGGTAAGGATCAGCTCGGCCGCCTGGTCCATCAGCAGCGCCTTTTCGGAATATTCCGAGCGGAGTTTGGCCCAGAAAAAATCATTTCGGGGCTGGCCGTTTTTTACCCACACCCTGAAATCGTCGTCGGTCAGAAAATCTTCCAGGTTATAGTGGTAAAATGGATGCATTGGTCTGAGGTGAATGTGTTCTAATAGTATAATCCGCCGCGACCGTCAGGATCATGGAAGAACAGGAAAAAATTTTCAAAAATTTTGGATCAATGCCCTCCCGCGAGGAAAAGAAGGAGGAGCCCCGCTACCAGAAGCCATTTTTCGCGGAACATTTTCAGGCTCTCGTACAGGAGGTTAGCCGTTGCCGGACGTGAAATGTTAAGGATTTCCGCAATGCGCTCATTGGAAAGGTCCTGATAAAATTTCAAATGAATGATTTCCTGTTGCCGCGGCGTGAGCGACTGGATAATATGCTGAATGCGGGAAAGCTTTTCCGCGGCGAACTCGGTAAGGATCAGCTCGCTCTCGATGGAGTTGGCCGTTTCGTGAAAATCTTCGGGCGTATGTTCGAGCGCCAGGAAAATGTCCGGCCGGGCTTCGAACCGGTTGCTGTTCTTGAAAATGCGGTTGCGGAGGCTGGTAAGCAAATAGGGTTTGATGTGGTCAGTTTTGCCGAGTGATTCCCTGCGTTCCCACAAATGAAGGAAAAGATCGTGGACGAGGTCTTTAAGGACATCACGGTCGCTTACGAACCGCCTTCCGTAATCGAACAATGGCCGGTAGTAGCTGCGCAACAGTTGCTCGAAGGCAAGCGGGTCGCCTTCCCTGAACTTTTGCCAAAGTACCGAATCCTGTTCCACGAAAAATGGGTTACGTCAAGGGCAAATGTACCATTTTTCTTTGTTGGCAAAAATCCGGTGCGACCGGCGGCGATTATTTAATGTTGGGTTAATATTTTAAGTAACCGAACACCCGAAAAACATACGGCAGCAAGTCAACAGATTTGCTGCCGTATGAGATTGTCATTTGTTCTTTTTAGTGATCAGGAACTTGCCCACTAGCTCACCATCGTCGCGGATCATTTTCAAATCCAGCTGTTTACGGGTGGCATGGAGCTTGATGAGCGTCCGTTTGCCTTCGAGCGGGCCGCCGCCAATGACGATCGGCCAGTTATGATCTGCATCCGCCTCGTGTGTCATGTACCGGTGCGTGTGCCCGGAGATTTGCAGGTCGATTCTGGCCTTGTTCAAAACAGGTCCGAATAGCTCCCGGCAGTGCATGGTACCATGCCAGTCGCCCGAATGGTAGGGGGAAATGTGGATTAAAAGCACCCGGAAATCTGCCTTTTTAAACTCCGGCGATTCTATTTCTTTTTCCAGCCATTTTTTCTGCACCTCGCGGTAGCGGTCAAATGCCGACAAGCCGCCGTATTCGACGCTGTCGTCGGTTTTGTCCTCCCCCGAATCGAGCACGAGAAACCGCACCGGTCCGCGGGTGAATGCGAAGTAATACTTGTTATCGGGATAGGCATAATACTCCGGAATGTGCCGCGAAAAGCTGCCCCGGCATTCGTGGTTACCCTGTGTGAGCAGGAACGGGAACTCCGTCGCGAAAATATCGACCGACGGCTTGATCAAATGGTCGACCATCTGCTGCTCTTCGGTTACCCAGTCGAAGCAATCGCCGTTGAAAACCACGAAATCATAATCTTTGGTATTGCCCGTATAGCCGTGGCGGTACAAAAGCTGCGGGATGATTTGCGGACGGTCGTGGATATCATTGAACACCACCATCTTGAACTCGTCCTCATTCTGGCCCCAGGTTTTGAAACCGTATAATGGGCTGGATATCGTTTCGCCGAATTCCACCTTTGAGCCTTTGTACCCGAGCACTTCGGTGGACACGATCTTATACTTGTGCTCGGTACCGGGCACAAGGTTGGTTAATGTAATTTTATTAATGCGGTTGTTCGCCTCGATAAGCCCATTGTTGTAGCCGAATTCGCGCTTGCTCGTATAAGTACCCGCGCCGTACTCGACCCAGCTGAAACAGTTTTATGGGTAATCCACATAATCGTGACCTCGTCGGAGCCCATGTTCTGTAAGTACGGACCGGCCACAAAATGGTTTTTGTCGTTGGCAACGGGTGGAACCCCGGCTGCGTGAGCAGCCTGCGAACCGGCAGCCGGCGCTGCGGCCAGGGGCAACAGGCTCAGTGCCCCGATCTGAGACATTTTTTCAAGAAACGACCTTCTGTCTGAAAGCATAAAATTAAGGGTTAGGAACAGTCGGATAATGCATTATTCCCAGTTCGGGTTTTGCGTCAGGTTGGTGTTCAACAGGCGCTCCTGCTTGGGAATCGGGTAAAGGTAATCTCTGTTTTCGATGAATTTCTTGGTAATATGGCCGTTCACGATGATGTTACCGCCTTTCGCGCCATTTTCGAGTGACACATCGCTGCCTAATTTCAGGAGCTGCGCACCCTTAATATCGGGTTTGGTACCTTCATATATAACCACGTCAATGCTCCCGCTCTTATCGAGATCGTACTGGCCGGGGCCGGGGAAGTACATGCCTTTGTATTGTTTGGTAAGGGCCTGGCCTTCTTTCCAACGAATAAGGTCGTCCCAGCGGAAGAAATTCTCCATGACCAGCTCGATACGGCGTTCACGGCGGATTTCCAGGATCACACCCAGGTTTTTGCTGCTGATCTGCGTGTACTGAGCGGCCTGGTAAGGGTCCGGTTTGGCATTGGCCTGCGCCATGTCGATGTTTGGCATGCCTACGCGGTCGCGGGTGAGTTTGGTTGAAATGTCGAGGTCGGCCTGGGTCAATGTACCTTTTTCGGCTTTGGCTTCGGCGTAGTTCAGCAGCACTTCGGCGTAGCGGAACACGGGCATGTCGGTAATGTCTTTCGAGAAAGTATCCCACTTGGGTGCCGATACAAACTTGATCAGCTGGTAACCCGTCACAGTGGCGCCAAACTCCGGCACCAGCTGAGCAGCTTCGCCGATCCGCGTATATCCAGGTGTGCGGATGGTCTGTGCCAGGCGCGGGTCGCGGTTTTGAACCTCATCATAAAACTGCATGGTTTCGTAACCTTTCACATCGGTAAACCGCGAGCCGTCGGCCATCAGGTAGCTGTTCACCAGCTTCTTTTCCAGGCCAGGACGGCCATAGGAAGCCGTCATCGTGTAGTAGTTCAGGTTATGGTAAACCTGCAATTCATCGCTGAAATCACGTGCAAGGATCACTTCGTCCGGAATCGCATTGTCGGATGAGAACAACTTCATGTACGCGGTCGCAGGTGTAGCCTTGTAAATAGAATAACCACTATTTTTCATCAGATCTTCCGAAGCGGAGATACAGGCATCGAGGAACTTGTCGGCATTGGGCAGGTTGTATTCCGGGTGGTATTTTCGGAATGTACCTTCAAACAGGGCGATACGCGATTTCAATGCCAGCGCGGTAAATTTAGTAATGGTAGTCACCTGGCGGCTAGCATCGAGGTTGGCGATAGCGTAGTCGATATCGGCCATTACCGAGTCCATCACGAGTGTGCGCGGGTCGCGGGCTTTGGTGAGCAACGCCTGGTCTTCGAGCTCGATGGTGGTGGAGTACCAGGGCACATCGCCGAAGCGTTTAACCATTCCAAAATAGAAATACGCGCGGAAGAAACGGGCGAGGCCATTGTATTTGGCTACGGCCTTTTTGTCGGGACATTTGCCTGAGTTGGCGAGGAAATAGTTGATATTCCGCAAATTTCCCCAGCTCCATCCGCCGCCGCTCGTGGGAACTACCCGCGTTCCCTGCAATTCGTCGCGCAAGCTGGTTTTGACAATATTGTCGACGTCCTCATTGTATACATCCTCCGCGCTGGGCAGTGCATTGTAAAATGAGTTGGTGTAAAGCAGCAAGTCGTTTTCGGTATTGAAAAATGTCTCCGGAGAGATCGCGTCCTGCGGAAGCTGGTCCAGGTCACAAGCCACCAGACCCAGTGAAATGGCTATAATGCTAAGTATTTTTTTCATCGGTATGAATGCCTTTTAGAATGTGAGGTTGAGACCGGCTGAAATGGTTTTCGACAATGGATAAGTACGTCCATTAGTCCCGTCGCCGTCGAACTGCTCAGGATCGATGTATTTCGAACGGAGAGGCGTGTAGGTCAGCAGGTTTTCGCCGCTGATGTAGATCCTCGCCCTGGGAATGCGGACCAGCTTACTGATACGCTCCGGCACGGTGTAGCCGATCACTACGTTTTTCAGGCGCAGGTAACCTACGTTCTGGATGTAGCGGTCGTTGGTGGAACGGAGGTCGCCACCGTCATTAAGTGCCGTGTAACCACGCAGCACCGGAAAATAAGCATTCGGGTTTTCTGGCGTCCAGATGTCGTTTCCAAAATCTTTTGGTATAAACGAGTAGTAAGGTCGTGAATAAGGTCCCCAGAATTTGTCTGCATTGTTGCCGGGATACCAGTTTCTACGAAGAATCCCCTGAGCCAATGCCGATAGGTCGAAGCCATTCCAGGAGGCTCCCAGGTTGACACCATAGCGGAAACGCACACGGTTGTTACCGACAATCTTCATATCGCCGGGATCGGCAAGGGTGTTTGAGCCGTTGTTGATCTTGCCGTCGCCGTTTAGGTCCACGAAACGCAGGTCGCCGGCTTGCAGCTTGCTCCATTCGCCCGGTGCGCTCAGGCGTTGCTTGTTGACGAACGACTGATCGATCTTGAAAGCCTGGGCTTCTTCATTGCTCTGGAACATTCCATCGATGGAATAGCCCCACATTTCACCGATCGTCTGGCCTACATAAGGGCTTGAAAGCACCTTGTTCGGGTTGTCGTATTTGGTGATTTTGGATTTGGAATCTGAAACAATGAAGGACACATTATAAGTAAGCGCCTTGCCGGCCACTTTAAACAGATCCGCCCAGGCGATGGACAGTTCGAAACCTTTGGTTTGCAAATCACCCGCATTCTGGGTCGGCACGGTAGCCCCGTAAACGGAAGGAAGGACCTGTCCCGGAATAAGCATGTCGGTCGTATTCCGGATGTAGCCGTCGAACGAAAGGTTAAGCCGGTTTTTCAGCAACGTGGCATCGATACCGATGTTGGAAGTCGTCGCCGATTCCCAGGTGAGCCCGGAAGAAATAGGGGATGGGCTGCTCACGTATTGCAATTTCTGGCCGTTGGTGATCCAGGTCGATTGCGCCGTCGGCATCATTGGCACGTAAGGATAAAAGCTGGCAGAGCTGGGATTGTCGTTGAAACGCGGAGGCAGCTGGTTTCCCAACGTTCCGTAAGAAGCACGGATTTTCAGGTTGTTCACCACATTACGGACCGGTTCGAAGAAGTCCTCTTCGCTCAGACGCCATCCTGCCGATACCGACGGGAAGAACCCGTAACGCTTGCCTTCGCCGAAACGTGAGGTACCATCGTAGCGGCCATTCACTTCGAGCAGGTATTTGCCCTGGTAGTCATAGTTTGCGCGGAAGAATGCGCCGAAAAGCTCATACTGGTAAGCACCGCCACCCGATAGCTGTTCGCCTGTACCGAGGTTCAGGTCGTTGATGCTCTCCGAAAGCAAGTTCTTACGTGAACCGGCGAGCACCTGATGCTTCCGTGTTTCGTAGTTGATACCCGCCGTAGCACTCACATAATGTTTGCCGAAAGTATGATTGTAGGACGAGAACACGTTCACGACGTTCTGAGGATCGAACCAGAATGTTTTCTTCAATTGGTCGGTATTGTAGTTGGGGACCGTCGTGAGAATGCCTGGCTGGATGGAGTAGGTTGCTACGGCCGAACGGTACCAGTCGTCGGTAATGTAAAACGAATAGGAATGATTGGCGGTGAGGTTCCAGTTCTTGGCCAGATTCATTTCAACCGTGTTAATGGTCGTTAACTCGTGCACTTTCTGTTCACCACCCGCAACGCCTTTCAGGAGGTTAGCGAATAAGCCATCGCCGATCGAGTAGTTGTTTTTTAATGTGTTGTAGGTAGGCGTTCCATCCGGGTTACGCGGCGCGTAAATAGGTAATGCGTGCACGGTAATGGCTACGAAGTTGGCATTGGCACCGCCTTCCAGACCTGGATATTTGTATTTGGAATCGAAATACTGCGTGTTGTTGCTGACCTTCAACCAGGGCGTCAGCTGCGCGTTGATCTTGCTCCGCAGTGTATAGGAAGTGAATTTGTCGGTATTGATCCGCATGATCCCATCTTTTTCATATACTGAACCGGAGAGGAAATAGTTGATCTTGTCCGTGCCCCCGGAAAGGTTCAGGTTATGCTGGCGCGATGGCTGGCTCATGTTGAAGATCGTATTCCACCAGTCGTAGTTGCCGTAATAGTTGTAAATGTCTTTGCCATTGACATTCTTGACCACTACCCACGGGCGGGCCGGATTTTCGGTTTTGTCGTAACGGCGTGCTTCGATTTCCTTGTAATCTTCTTCCGAATAGCGGGTATAGCTGTTCCCCGTTGCGCGAATGAAGGCTTCATCATTAATTTTTACGTAATCATAGCCATTGGTCATGAAATCGGTGTTGATCGTAGGTTTCGACCAGCCGAAGTTGTTGCTGTAAGAAATGGTGGTTTTACCGTTTTTCGCAGTCTTGGTGGTCACCAAAATCACCCCGAAAGCACCGCGGGCACCATAAATGGCCGAGGCGGCCGCATCTTTCAATACCGAAACAGATTCGACGTCACCGGGGTTAATGCGGTTGATGTCGCCGGGAATACCATCGATCAGCACAAGCGGCGAGCCGCCATTGACCGAAGTTTCCCCACGCACGTTTAAAGCGCCTCCCTTACCAGGCTGACCGGTACTGAAAGTAATATTCAGGTTGGGTACCATCCCTTGCAGGATTTGTGACATGTTGTTCAAAGGCCTGTTTTCCAAGTCTTTGGACTGCACTTGCGACACGGCGCCGGTGAGGTTCACACGCTTTTGCGTTCCATAACCTACGACTACAAGCTCTGATAATGCCTTATTGTCCGCCTGTAAAGTCACATTGAGCTCGGTGCGGTTACCTACCACGATTTCCTGCGAAACATAACCGACAAAGCTGAAAACCAGCGCCGATTCCACATTCGGTACGGTGATCTCGAACTTGCCGTCGCCGTCGGTGGTGGTGCCCTGGGAGGTACCTTTCACGACGATACTTACACCCGGTAGCGTACCCTGCCCGTCCGATGAGCTGACTGTACCGCGCACCTGGATTTCGGTTGGTAATATATATTGATGCAGTTTTTCTTCCAGTTCGGGAATCACCGATTCCTCCCGGCTGACGCGCGTCTTCGCGAGCACGATCTGGTTATTGATCACTTTATAATTAATGCCACGAGGTGCCAGCAGCTGGTCCAGCACTTTGGACAACTTCTGGTTCTTTACATCAATGGTTACGTTTTCCTTCACGGAAACCCGGCTGCTGTACACAAAGCGGGTATTGGCACGGGCCTGGATCTCATTCAGGGCCTGTTTGAGCGAAACATTGCGGAGTGTGAGCGTGACGTCTTTACTCAGCACAGACTGGGCCGCAGTTTCCTTCGCATAACTGCCGGCTGCGAGCGAGACGGCAAGAATCCATTGAAGCAGTCCAATGCGCATAATTTTTCGCCAGTCGACCGGCTTGTTACGTACTGTTTTTTGCATAATTTTGATTGTCTGATGGTTAGGCACTATTGGATAAAACATCCTTTTGAAACGGTGGTACGAAGAAAAAGGATGGCATTGGGGCCGGGTAGTGGTGGTACACTTCCGGCCTTTTTTACGGTGGTACGGACGGGTTCATAAGTTCATGGGTGGTATTAAGGATTATTCACATGGTTCTCCGCTGATCGTAATGTTATTATCTGAAATGGTGTAGGTTACATCGAGCGAGGTGCACAGAATTTCGAGAATGTTGGGGAAAGTCTGTGACTCGAAATTAGCCGTCAGGCCGCATTTTGCGAGGCCTGGGTTTGTGAGTGAAATCGACACATTGAAGCGCTTTTCAAGCTGTTCGATCACTTTTTTCAGCGGTGTTTCTTCAAATGCAATAGAAACCGGCTCGTATATCTCCTTTTTGGCTTGCAGCGGGGATGTTTTTGAAATAAGGCGTTTTGAATCCAGTTCAAACAGCGCCTGTTGTTGCGGTTTCAGCACTACTTCCTGCTTGTCGAACGACTCGCCCTGTGCGGTTACCTGGACGCTGCCGGTGACGACGTCGACCTGGAATTTTTTCTGGCTTTCGATCGCCTTCACGTTAAAGCTGGTTCCCAGTACGCGAATAACCATGTCCCCGCTTTTGATATTGAATGGGCGCGTTTTGTCTTTTTTTACATCAAAAAAACCTTCCCCTGAAAACTCCACGAACCGCTTGTTGGTGGCAAATGCGGTTTGGTACATTATGGTGGATTTCGGATGCATGGTCACGACGCTACCATCGGGAAGCTGGTGCCGGACAATCTGCCTGCCGGTATTTTCGAACCTGGTCACTGGTAATGCTTTGGATGAATCGGATTTGAGGTCTTTGACAATAACCTCGGGCGATTGCGCTGTTTTCAGGTTTCCGGCAAGGAAAATACCCAGCGCGACGAGTACGGAGGCCGCTATTCCCGCCAGCCAATGCCATGGTAACCGGCGAACCGGCCGTTCTTCCGCCATATTCAGTTCCTGCCGGATATTCCCGAATGCCTCCTGCCGTATTTCGTCCTGTTCCGCATCGGGCAGATGGTCGAGATAGCGTGGCTCGCCTTGCAGCGAAACATACCACGCTTCGACGGTTTCTTTTTCTGCATCGGTGCATTCACCGGACAGGTATTTTTCGAGTAATGCGGGCAGAATACCGTTTGGCTTCATGAGATCGGGAATGTTATCAACCCAGAAGTCGCGCGCCGGAAGGGTAACCCTTACTCGTTTTTGGAATTTTTTTAAAAAGAAGAAAAAATAAGAAGAGCGCAGATCATATGCTCTTTCAAATGCTCTTTCAGAATGCGTAATGCCTTGGTAATGTGCTGCTCGACGGTTTTTTCTGAAATATTGAGCGCTTCACCGATCTGTTTGTTGGAAAGGCCCCGGCGGCTCATCGTGAAAACTTCATGGCACTTGGGTGAAAGCAAATGAAGGCCTTGCTCGTAGCGGTTTTGCAGATCGGAAGCCAGGGTCGGCTGATCGGCGAAATCGGAAGTTTCGCTATGGTGGATTTCCCACTGGCCATAGTGGTGCTGGCGGGTGTATTCTTTCCGATAGAAAGATATGATGAGGCGTTTGGCAATCGTAAACAGGAACGACCGGCCGCATTGGACCTGGTTTTGACGGCGTTGCTGCCAGATATTTACAAAAAGCTCCTGAACAATCTCCTGCGCGGCAAACCGGTCGTTAACCTTCGAGTAAGCATAATTGAACAGGGTTTTGAAGTAGCGGTTGTACAGTTCCGCAAAGGCCAGCTCATCGTCCTGCTCACCGATCAGCGCAAGGATATTTTCATCGGAACAGGTAGCGTAGAAGTTGTTCATCATGAAGATAGCCTTTTAATAATCTGATTGTTCTCGCTGAGAAGCGGAACAAAATTCGTACTTAAATTTGTGAGTTAACTCTTTAAACAGATTAAGTATTCTCGTTCTTTTTTTTACTTTCTTAACATAAATTTAACATTTTCCGGGACTCGCGCGGGAAATGTTTTGTAGCCATCAGTTGAACCAGCGCATGGAACGACAATACCTCTACGACGCCACCTAAATGAATAACTATCCCCAGGCCTCACGGATCCTAGTGGCCATCGACTGCATTATTTTCGGATTTGATGGCAAGGATATCAAGCTGCTATTGATTAAGAGGAATTTCGAGCCCGAAAAGGATAAATGGTCGCTGATGGGCGGCTTTTTGAATGCCGATGAAGATCTGGCAGATGGCGCCGTGCGGATTCTTTACAATCTGACAGGCCTTAAAGACATTTACGTAGAGCAGCTCGAAACCTTCGGCAAGGCAAACCGCGATCCCGGCGAGCGAACGGTTTCGGTTGTATTTTTTGCCCTGATCAAGATCGACGACCATGACTCGGAGGCTGTTAAAAACCATAATGCTTCCTGGATTTCCCTCGATGCCCGTCCGAAACTCATTTTCGACCACGAAGAAATGGTGTCACGTGCCATCGAACACCTCAAATACAATGCGGCCCTGCACCCGATCGGCTTTGAGCTCCTGCCAGAGCGCTTCACGATCCCGCAGTTGCAAAAGCTTTACGAAGCCATTTACAACATACCGATCGACCGCCGGAATTTCAGCCGGAAGCTTCTCTCAACCGGCCTGCTCATCGATACCGGCCAGAAAAACAACAACAGCGCCACCAAGAAAGCAACGCTCTACAAGCTCGACACCGAGCGATACAAAACCAAATTTCATTCGTTCTGGAATTTTATGCCTGATTCGATGAAGAGTAGGTAGGGGGAGGAAAGGGAGGAAGGGGAGGATGGAGGAATGGGAGGAAAAGGGGGAAGATTGGGGGCAAATCGCGTAGCGGTGTAATATTGGTAGCAATCCATGCGGAAGGAATGGCGAAATCCCGTCAGGGATGCGACAACAAAAATGGCGGCGGTGATGTTGTCATGCATGTTAGTTACATGCCCAGGGGCATTTGGCAGGCATGTGCAATGCGCAGCTACTACCGATATTATATGCCTAGCGGCATTTTATGTCTTTCTGCTCCAACAATCTGTATTTTTTGTTCGACCCCATCCTCCCCTTCCTCCATCCTCCCTTTCCTCCTTTCCCCAAAATTTAAATTGTGTCATTAATACACTAAAAACAATTTTATTTATATTTGTTAGGTGATAAGTTAAATAAATGCGTCAAATTGGTTCGAGAACATCCTAAACCGACATTTATGGAAGAGAATTATGTCATTGGTATCGACTTCGGTACCGACTCTGTGAGGGCATTAGTGGTGAATGCGAACACGGGCGAGCAGGTGGGGACGGCCGTGCGGGAATATCCACGCTGGAAGCAGGGCAAATATTGCGATGCGAGCGTTTCGCAGTTCCGGCAGCATCCGCTCGACTATCTCGAAAGTCTGGAAAGCGCCGTTACCGGTGCGCTGGCCCAGGCTTCGCCATCCGTGCGTGGTAATGTACGGGGTATTTCGGTGGATACGACCGGTTCCACGCCCGTGGCGGTCGACAGGAATGGCACGCCGCTGGCATTGCTTCCGGAGTTTGCCGAGAATCCCAATGGGATGTTTATCCTTTGGAAAGACCATACCGCCAATGCGGAAGCCGAGGAGATCAACCGGCTGGCGCATAGCTACAATATCGATTTTACAAAATATGTTGGCGGAATCTATTCTTCGGAATGGTTTTGGGCCAAAATCCTGCGCACGTTACGGGTTGACGAGTTTGTGCGCGAAAAGGCATTTTCCTGGGTTGAGCATTGCGATTGGGTTTCTGCCGAGCTCACGGGCATTACCGATCCGCTGCTTCTGAAACGTTCCCGCTGTGCTGCCGGCCACAAGGCCCTCTGGCACCAGGATTTCGACGGGCTTCCATCCAATGCGTTTTTCAAGGAACTCGACCCGTTGCTCGACGGCCTGCGTGGCCGGCTTTTCGCCGAAACAGAAACTTCCGACCAACCGATGGGCACGATTTCGAAAGAATGGGCCGCGAAGCTGGGTATCCCTGAGGATGTAGTGATTGGCGTAGGCGCTTTCGACGCTCATATGGGTGCGGTAGGCGCGCTCATTGAGCCATATTCATTATGCAAGGTTATCGGTACTTCCACCTGCGACATGCTGGTGGCGCCTAATGAGGAGGTCGGGCATTTGCTGATCAAAGGAATTTGCGGGCAGGTGGATGGGTCCATTGTACCCGGAATGCTGGGTATGGAGGCAGGGCAATCGGCGTTCGGGGATATTTATGCATGGTTTTCCAAACTGATCATCGAACCTGTCAGGACTTTGCTCGGTGAAGAAGAGGCCGCCAGCCTTTCGAAGAAACTGATCCCGCATTTGTCGGAACAAGCAGCCAGACTACCGGTGACAGAAAAAGACATTATCGCCATCGACTGGCTGAATGGTCGCCGTACGCCCGATGCGAAACATACTCTTAAGGGAGGGGTGTTAGGTTTAAACCTGGCAAGCGACAGCCCCCGCATCTTCAAGGCGCTTGTGGAGGCTACGGCCTACGGTTCCAAGGCGATCGTTGAACGTTTCAGGAATGAGGGAGTGCCTATCCATCAGGTAATTGCGATCGGTGGAGTGGCGAAGAAATCCGCGTTTGTCATGCAAACCCTGGCCGATGTCTTGAATATGCCTATCAAAGTTGCGGCCTCCGAGCAGGCTTGCGCATTGGGCGCGGCAATGTTCGCTTCGGTAGCGGCCGGCGTGCATTCCAACTTACAGGACGCGCAGGAGGCTATGAGCTCAGGTTTCGATGCGGTATATGAGCCGCGTGAGGCGCAGGCGGCTGTTTATCAGCAGCTTTATCAGAAATACCTGGAAGCAGGGGCCTATATCGAAAATGAATTTCTACAAAAAGCACATTTACAACTTACCTGATGCTCGATTTAAAACAGTTTGAAGTCTGGTTTATCACCGGAAGTCAGCATTTGTATGGCGAGGAGACACTCCGGCAGGTCGATGAACACTCGCAGATCATCGCCCGCTACCTCGACCAGGCCCCGCAGGTACCTGTGCGGGTAGTTTTCAAGCCGGTTGTCAAATCGCCGGATGAAATTTACAACATCATACAGGAGGCCAACAGCGTGCCCGGCTGCATTGGAATCGTGGCCTGGATGCACACTTTTTCCCCCGCCAAAATGTGGATCCGTGGCTTGCAGATCCTGCAAAAGCCATTGCTGCATTTGCACACACAATACAACCGCGACATTCCGTGGGCTGAGATCGATATGGATTTCATGAACCTGAACCAGTCGGCACATGGCGACCGCGAGTTCGGATTTATGATGACGCGTATGCGCCTGAACCGGAAGGTGATCGTAGGGCATTGGCAACAGGAACACGTGATTGAAGGCCTGGGCCAGTGGGCGAGGGTAGCGGCAGCCCGCCACGACCTGAAAGGGGCCAGATTTGTCCGGTTTGGTGACAATATGCGCGAAGTAGCGGTTACCGACGGCGATAAGGTGGCCGCGGAAATGACTTTCGGTTTCTCGGTGAATACGTACGCGGTAGGAGATCTGGTAGCGGTAATCAATCAGGTTTCGGATGCTGATATCGCTGCGCTGATCGGCGAATATTCCGATGCTTACCAGCTTGCTTCCGGCCTGGAAAACGGCGGCCAGCGTCACCAGGCCTTGCGTGACGCCGCGAAAATCGAGCTGGGTTTGAAATACTTTCTCAAAGACGGCAATTTCAAGGGTTATACCAATACGTTCGAAGACCTGCACGGAATGAAACAGTTGCCGGGCATCGGTTCACAGCGGATGATGGCGGCCGGCTATGGCTATGCAGGCGAAGGCGACTGGAAAACGTCGGCAATGGTGCGTGCATTGAAAGTAATGGCCAGTGGCCTGCCCGGTGGCAACTCGTTTATGGAAGATTATACCTACCATTTTAACCCTTCCAATAATCTGGTACTCGGCTCGCATATGTTGGAAATATGTCCCAGCATTGCGAAAGGAAAGCCGTCGGTTGAGGTCCATGCCCTGGGAATAGGAGGGAAGGACGATCCTGTGCGGCTCGTGTTCAATGCACCCGGTGGTCCGGCACTGAATGTCTCGCTGGTGGATATGGGTAACCGTTTCCGCTTGTTGGTGAATGAAGTGGAAGCCGTCGAAGCAACCGAGCAATTGCCTAAACTGCCCGTTGCACGCGTGCTGTGGAAGCCGCTGCCGGACATGCAAACCGGGTGTGCTGCCTGGATTTATGCCGGCGGTGCGCACCATACTGCTTTTAGTCAAAATCTTACGACCGAGCATATCGAAACCTTCGCTGAAATGGTGGGGGTAGAATTGGTTGTGATTGATAAAAACACTACCCTGCGGCAGCTGAAAAATGAGTTGCGGTGGAGCGAAGCTTATTACAGATAATCCGAAATGTCGAAATATCAATATCTCAAAGAGCAGGTTTACGAAGCCAACATGGAAATTCCGAGAGAGGAACTGGCGATCGTAACCTTTGGTAATGTCAGCGGCATCGACCGTGCTGAGGGTGTAGTGGCCATCAAGCCGAGCGGCGTTCCCTACCACCGTTTGAAGGTCGAAGACATCGTCATTGTGGACTTGGATAACGCATTGGTGGAAGGGAATATGCGGCCATCTTCGGATACCAAAACACATACATTACTTTACAAAAGCTTCCCGGCCATCGGAGGCGTATGCCACACGCATTCTACGTACGCGGTGGCCTGGGCCCAGGCGATCCGGCCGATCCCGAACCTGGGAACCACGCATGCGGACCATCTTACGGCCTCTATCCCTGTGACGGAGGTAATGTCGGACGAAAGGATCCGGCGGGATTACGAGCTTGAAACAGGAAATCAGATACTCGATCTGTTTGGTGATGGAAAGCTAAGCTATGAAGAGGTAGAAATGGTGCTGGTGGCTTGCCACGGCCCGTTTACCTGGGGGAAAGACCCCGCGAAGGCCATTTACAATTCTATTGTACTTGAAGAGATCGCGAAAATGGCCTATCTGACCTTGCAGATCAATCCTTCGGCAACAACCATCAAGCAAAGCCTGATCGACAAGCATTATTTCAGGAAACACGGGAAGGACGCCTATTACGGGCAGGGTTGTTAGCAGGAAACGATCTCACTCAGTTCTTTTTGGAGCTTCCGCTCCCGGAGCGGCGGCTGGCGATATTGCGCATCTGCTGCAGTGCTTCCTGGCGGGTCATTGCTTTCTCGTTGGACTTGGCCTCTTCGATGGCGTCTTTGGAAAAACGGCCTTTCAGGAGGTTAAAAATCGTGAAAATCATATCGGTTGTGCTAGTCGGGATACGTAACCCATTATCTACCCAAACTTAACAAAGAACGCGCTATAAAAAAAGAACTGCCGGTGTTCCCATTCACCGGCAGCCTGTGTTATTAAACGTTGAGTATAATGAGTGCTTTTTGCTAATCAGGACAATGCCTCTTTGCGTAACTTCTTTCCGGGGTGGAACTCGTCCTGGATCCAGCGTACAAAATTATGGGAATTGGTTTTGTAAATTTCCATAGACAGGGGCTTAATGCCACTGAATTCAACCTCTCTAACGTACTGTGCGTGCAATTTCAAAATCTCGGCCAGGGTCTTGCTGTCAGTTTTCATTAAACATTGTGTTAAGGTTTACACTGGTTGTTGGAGACTGTTCAATAAAGACGTACCCAGGCGTTCGTAAAATCTTTTAATATTTAAAAAATTATATTATTGGTTTGAAACATTATAGTGCGCTTCGGAAAATACCTATCCTTCACCGCATTGCCTGGAACAATGGGCGTTCAAATTGTTACATAATAGGACAATTTGTGGAGGTGTAGCTGATTTTGTCAACGAGCTTATCGGCTTGACAATCAACGAATAGGGGTATAGGTTAATTCCCGGGTCCTTAGAAATGTGCACAAAAGGCCTTTTCAGGTCACACGTGATAAAAGCAAAGAACAGATCCGCTTTCTGACTGTCCAGTTACTTTAATACACTAAAAAAATTATACTACAAATGTTCAAATCGCCAATTTCTTTTTCAGGAAAGGAATCTCGAGGGGTTTCGGGAGCAGATCGATAATGTGTTGGCTGGCTTTGGCTTTCTCGATGTCCCGCGTGTCGATGGTGGAGGAAAGCATGAAAATTCTGACCTTCTGACGGAGCGTTTCGGGTAGCTGCCCAAACTCCTCGATGAATTCGAAGCCATTCATGTCGGGCATCTGCAGGTCGAGCAGGATGATGATATCGGGGAGGTTTTCGGCCTGGCCGATCAGGTGTTTGAGGGCGTCGCGCGCCGAATTGAAGGTCTTGACTGAACTCGTAATCCCGCTTTTGATCAATAACTTTTCGTAGATAAACAGATCGAACGAGCTGTCATCTATCAAAAAGAAGTTAAGCAGTGGTTCCATGTCAGGTTATTTGTTAATAGAAGGAATGTTGATTTCAAAAATACTACCGTGGCCGATTTTTGATGTTACGCTGATTTCCCCTCCCAATTTCGCGATCGCTTCGTGTACGATGTAAAGTCCTATTCCTGAGCCGCTGTTGGTAGCGCCGGCCCGGTAAAACATTTTGAAAATTTTGTCCTGATCCGATTCCTTGATGCCCGTGCCGTTGTCTTCGATGATGATCTTAGCGTCGGAAGACGTCGATTTGACGGTCAGATGGACAAACGGGTTTGGTTTGGCTTTGTCCTGGAACTTGATCGCGTTGTTGATCAGATTATTGAAAATGATGCGCAGCTTCATTACATCGGAGTTGAATACGCCCTCCTGCTGGATATCCGTGGTCATTTTCAGATTGCCGTATTCCGGCAGATATTGAATCGTCGCCTGCACTTCTGTTACCAGTTCCTCGAAGCTGATGTCAGTAACTACGGGCACGCCGCGCGCGTTTTTATAATAATCGATAATGTTGATAATGAAGGTATCCAGCTTTTTCACCGATTGACGGATCAGCTCCAGATATTCATTCTGCGATTTAACATCCTCTTCCAGCAAAGCGAGGTTCACAATGCCGAGTACCGACATCAGTGGTGCGCGTAAGTCGTGGGAAGCGCTGTATACAAACTTGTCGAGCTCCTCGTTTGCTTTCTGCAGTTCGATATTGCGCTGTTTCAGGTCCTCTCGGGTTTTGTAAATATCGTATGCGTTAGAGATCGCATTTTCGACATATTTATAGTCCCAGGGTTTGTCGATGAACCTGAAAACCTCTCCTTTGTTAATCGCGTCGATCGCCGCTCCGATGTCTGTATGCCCGGTGATAAGAATACGTATCGGTTTCGGGAAATTGGTCCTGATTTTCTCAAAGAATTGCACGCCGGTCATGACCGGCATCCGCTGATCGGCCAGGATAATGCAGAAGTCCTTTTCGTCCAGCAGTTGTTCCGCTTCTACCACAGAGGAAGTAATCGTGATATCATACTGTTTGCGGAACGAAGCCTTGAACGAATGCAGATTGTGCTCCTCGTCGTCAATGTACAGAATGGAAATAGCTTTTTCGCTCATTGAAAATCAGGGATTGGGCGTGCTTTTCTTTTAACAGGAAGTGTGATCAAAAACTCTGTTCCTTCTCCTACTTCCGTGTTTACTTGAATGTTACCGCTGTGAACTTCGATAATTTTAAATACAATTGAAAGACCCAGACCGGTACCGTCCCCGACCTGTTTGGTGGTGAAGAATGGTTCGAAAATCTTGGCGCGAACCTCCGGCGTCATGCCCGGGCCGTTGTCGCGGATGGAGATTGCCACTGTTTCAGGGTCTTTCAGCCAGGATTTTACCCAGATAGTCGGGTTCTTGCCTTCCTGTTTCTCCTTTTGCAATGCGTAGATCGAGTTGGTCAGGATGTTCATAAACACCTGATTGAGCTTGCCCGCATAGCATTCGATGCTCGGGATATTGCCCAGGTCCTTTATGAGTGTGATCGCATTCCCCATCTGATAATTGAGGATAATGAGTGTGGATTCAATTCCCTCATTGATATTGACCAGGTTCAGGTCGGTTTCGTCCACGCGTGAGAATATTTTCAACCCCTTCACGATCTCGACGGTCCGGTGGGCGCCGTCTTCCATGCCTTTGAGCAATGTGCCCAGCTCGGTTTTAAGGTAATCCAGGTCGAGATCTTCTTTTAGTTTTTCGATCTCTTGTACCTTACCCTGAAGCCCTTCCATCGAATCGATTTCTCTGATTCCGTCGTAGGAGTCAAGGATTTCCAGCACGTCGTCGATGTCCCTTCTCAGTGGTCTGATGTTGGAGCTTACGAAGTTGATCGGGTTGTTGATCTCGTGTGCGATACCCGCCGTAAGCTGACCGAGCGACGCCATTTTCTCGGAGTCAATGAGCTGCGTCTGAGCGTCTTTCAGCTTGGTGAGCGTGAGGTTGAGCTCCGTGTTGGCAAACTGCAATTCAGCAGTTCTTTCATTCACGCTCTTTTCAAGGAAAGCATTTTGTTCCAAAATGATCTTTTCGTTTTCCATTGAAATACGCAGCGCTTGAGCCTGGGAAGCTTCTTTTTCTTTTTTCAGAATGTTGATTTTGTCTGCAAGCGCAAAAGATAGCAAAATGACTTCGATCGTTGCCCCCACCTGCTGCGTGTAATTGGTGAATGTATTGTAAGGCAGGATATTGAGATTTCGGAGGGTGTACAACACGATGCCGATCAGGAACATGATCCAAGCAGCAAGGTAGAATTTAGCCGGACGGTAACCCCTGATCGAAAGCTGGATCGCCACAGCCAGAACAAGCAGGCAGGCAGCTACGCCGGTTACGTCAATGACCCGGTAGCTGAGCCTTTGCATTCCCAACAGGTTAAACAGTATTGCAAATCCGTAGGAGATAAATATCAGGATCAGTACCTTATGAATCGCGGGCGAATTTTCCCGGCTATGCAGGAAATTTTGCATAAATAGCACAGCAAAGCTCCCTGCCAGGGAAGGGAAAATGCGAATGGCGTAGACATTGAACATCGGGAAGTCGGGCCAGATGTATTTGAATGTGTAGCCGGTTATGGTCGTCTGTGTCAATCCGATGAAGAGGATATACAGAACATAGTACAAATAGCTTTTTTCCCTGATTGAAAAGTACAGAAAGAAGTTATACAGCATCATCACCGTAAGGATACCCATCTGTATACCTGCGATGACCTCATTTTTCAATGCAAACCGGAAAAAGTCCATCTCACTTCGCACAATCAGCGGCAGTACCATCTGTTCACTTCCGAGGATTTTGAGGTAGTATGTTTTCGATTTGCCCGGGGGGATATTCAGTTTGAACACCGTATTCTGGTGCTGTACTTCCCTGGCGGAGAAAGGTTCGTTCAACGAAATTCTCTCCTGCCAGATCTGACCGTTTTCTTCATTGTAAATCGTGCAGAAATCAATACGTGCGTTGGCCAGCTCGAAAAAGATATTGGGGTCTTCAGTGTCGTTTCTGAGTGTGAACCTGATCCAGAAAGCGGAATTACTGAGGCCGAAATTGGGTGTCTGCTCATTATTGGGAACAAAGTGGCCGGAAGATTTGACCTGCTGGAAAGTCATGGTCCCCAGTGAATCTTCAAGAATATCAACGCTCTGACCAATGGAGATATCGCTACCCGAGAAGACAACTTCACCGGCATAGGATACTCTGCCGAAAACCAGCAAGGCAAATAGCAGAAACAATATTCTGTAAAATTTTATAACCATGTGGCGATGTCATAAATGATTGTCAATTCTCCCCTGCGCCCATTTTCAGTCACCGTTTGCTTTGGATTTTCTCTCAGGCTAAAAATTTTTTCCCTTTCCTCATCCGTTGCGACAGGCAAATTCACCAGGTCCCTGGCGATGAGTGAAGTAGCGATAAGTCCTTCTTTTGGATAGTAGAAGGTTCCGTTGTTTCCCAGATCTGTGAGGATCTCGAAACCGATTCGCTCACTCATCAACAATGTAATCGGTGAGCATAGGGCAAGAAGGTTTTTAATCCCCACGAGGCCGGAAACGGCCATTGCGATTCTGCACAGGTATAAACTGCCTATTCCATATCCGGCTACTTCCCTTGAATTAAAAAGGCCACAGAATTCGGCTACATTGTAATCGCCGATGGCGTCGACGTAGCTGTAAATCCTTTTATCGATTTTTGCGATAGCATCTTCCATCGGCATTTTCAGATTCGGGGAGCGGACCTGTACGCGGGTGCCACCGTAAATCTTGCTGCCATCTTCCGATTCAACGATCAGTACATATGTGTTAGGGTCTTCAAGCCAGTTATGTACGGCCGAAGTAACCTGCTTTATCCCATAAGCCTCTAACACTTTTCGATGACCTTCTGCGTATCTAAGACTGGTCTCGATGTCGTCTGACGCGCGGTATCCTTTAATACGAGCTACCATTTATTATTGAAGGTTTACGATAAAAAGTGTTTCTTCCAGTGGCAATCTGTAACTTTTTATCTCCGGTCTTGGCGCACTGGCAAGTTTGAACAGGAACACTTCTGCAATATTATCTTCAAAGGGAACGAGTCTCATGAATTTTTCCCGCAAATCCCGCAATTTTAAGCTTTCTGTCTCATCAAGGCCGGCCCCATGGCCCTTGGTTACCCTGGGGAATAAATAAAACGGGGAAATTAACGGATGGATCGCAAATTGCAATTCTTCTGCTTTGAGCCAAAGCCGTTGCATGGATACTCCTCCCCAGAAAAAATCTTTATAATCATATCTAGGCATGGTGATCATACCCAGGGCCGATGCCGTTTTTACCGAATTTCGGGCAACGTCGACCAGCGCCCCACCTCCCTGGATGCCCTTTAATGCTTTCACAATTTCTTCGTCCCGGATAATCGAAAGCGCTGTCATTTGCCCCTTGGTCATGCCCAGCGTCCGGATATCGATCCCGTCCCTCGATTTTTCTGCGTCGGCAGGAGACCATTTCATCTCTCTTTGGACAAAATCCCGGTGGCCACTGGGATTTAAAAGTCTTATCCTGTCGCATTCTCCGATAATTTCCGCGAGTTCCATCATTCGTTCCCTGTTGTCAAAATAATGGAACCGGGCACCTTCCACACTTTCAGCGGCCGTACGCAATGCTTCCAGTTCTTTCGCAGATACCGGGATGGGCGTAGAAGGGTTCCTGTTGGTGCTACGCTCGAATATCACCGCTACGGATTGTGGTGAAAAAACCGGCTGGATATTCTCGGCTGCACCATTGCCTGCAAAAATGATGACGGCGATCAGCGTAGATTCTTGTCCGAGAGGGAACAATTCAGCACGGATATGCAAGCCTACTTCATTGCTTTTCAGGACCAGGTTTTCGTAGGCGGCCCCAAACGAGATGTTCGATGCAATCTGATCGAAATCACCGAAGGAATAGGAGCGGTGGCGATCATGAAACAAGTGCAGCCTGCCGTTCCGGTAAAGCCATTTCCACGGCTGGTCGTTTCCGGTTGAGGGCGCGTAACATGCCGCGTTTACAATCTCCTTTAAAATAGTTTCATTAATTGCCTCGGAAGGATTCCCGGCAGGTAACGAATCAGCTATACGAATAGCCTCTTCCACATCGAACGGTTCAAAAGGATTGCCGGGAACCGTTGTTTCCGCCTTTTTTGATTTATTGCCGATAAGCTCTTCAAGATCGACATAATACCTGCCCGACTCGCTAAATTGATTGAGCAGGATGCGGCGGCACACGTCTGTTACAACGCCACCACCCAGGGTGACAGCACTTGCAAGTTGCGGCCATGTACTGATACTCTGTCCGACTTCCACCAGTGAAGCCTTGCCTCTTTTCGAAGCATTGATCACATTCACGATCCGGAGAACAAGCGGGAGCCGGTCTTCTTCTGAGGCCTGTTCGAATCTTTCCAATGGGATGTCTTGCAGGAGCCCATGGAAAATGGGCCGCTCCGGTTCATTATCGAACCGTTCGACGTCGAGCATTCCCCGGTCACTCGTTTCCATTACAACTGGAATCGCCAACTGGGCGGCGCGGGTGCGGCAGTTGATTTTCAGTGCGATATCGTCGCATTCGTCGACGAGGATATCCAGTTTGCCGCCGTCGAGCAGAAACCCGTCCAGGTTTTCTTTATTAATGCCCTCTGGGAAGCATTCGATCGTCAGAAAAGGATCGATCTCGGCAATTTCGCGGGCGGTAACAATGCATTTGTTGATGCCAATGTTATGAAGCCCCGTGCGTATACGATTAAGGTTACTCAGTTCAATGGTATCAAAGTCGGCCAGTTTGAGCCTTCCGCATGTTCGCTCAGTGGCAATGCTCAAAGCGACCGAGTGCCCGACTGATAAACCGATGATACCAATGGAACGTTTCGAGAGTTCTTTCTGCTCGTCCGGGGTGATTTTATATTGGTTCCGGCTGGTCCTGAGTTCAATGAATTCGTCTTGCGCCACGACATGCAAAAGGCGTTGGGACCAGGGGTAGTAAATCCAGTGGCCTTCCGTGTCGGTATCCCTGCCTACTGCCCATTCGGTGTAGCGCTGTTCTACCTCGACGGTGGTGAGCCGTTTTCTGGGATTTCGGATACGTATGAGTTCTTTTTTCTGGGAAGCAAATAAATCCAGGATGGTTTTGCCGCGATGGTCTTCGATGAACGAAAGAAATTTTTCTTTATTTGCGTAGCGCTCTTTGGAGATGAAAACCGGTTTGTAGATAGAGTCAATCTCTGTGTCGTGGTACATTTTAGAATAATTGTGAAGGCTATCTTTCAACGGGACTTGCCCTGTTTTAACAAATCACAAAATTGTTGTCGATCTTCGTATAAAATTCAACGGACGAGCTAGCGCGTCCGTTGAATCTCGTATATTCACGCTTTTTACTCGCTTCAATAATTACACAAATTGCTGAATTTATTTTTGTAAAACTAACCTCTGGTTCAATGGAGGATAAAATATTTGGACGTTTATCTGCAAAATTCCCTTATTAGCAGAAGCTTGCGCCGCTGCATCATGTAAAAAAAATTGTCGAAAGTGCTGTGGCTGTTGATGCGAATATAGAATTAATATTATAATATTATCAATTAGTTCGGGGTGGTAGAGCCGCTAGTCCCCGTCAAGCACCAGGTATTCAGAATGGAAAAAGGAAAAATAAGCGTACTGTATGTGGACGATGAAATCAACAATCTCAACTCGTTCAAGGCCGCTTTCAGAAGAGATTTTAATATTTTAATTGCGACGTCGGGACGGGAAGGACTCGAACTTTTGAAACACAACGTCGTGCACGTAATCATTACCGACCAGCGCATGCCCGAAATGACTGGTGTGGATTTTTTGATCGAAGTTTTAAAGGACTACTCCGACCCGGTGCGTATCCTGCTCACGGGTTATACGGACATTACCGCGGTGATCGACGCGGTGAACAAGGGGCATATCTATTATTATCTCAACAAACCCTGGGATGAGCAGCAGCTCCGGATCATTATCAAAAATGCCTACGAAATTTTCCACCTTCGGGAAGAAAACAAGGAGCTGATCGAAAAGCTGATCGATGTGAATGGGCAGCTGGAATTCCTCCTGAGGCAAAATCTGCTCTCGTAGATTTAGCGAGACGTGTATTTCTTCCTGACAAGGCCCTTGATACCTGCTACCGAAGGCCGGGAGCCACGGAACATGTAGGTCAAAACGGAGAACGCCGACGAGAATGCAACCGCCAGCAAGAGTATTGCCGCGAAAAGAAGGTTGCCGATTGCTTTGAGAAAGATGATGATATCCATGACTTTGTATAGTGGGTGACTGCAAACCCATTTGTAAAAACCGTACCAGAAGTCTCGCGGTCCCATAAGCGACGGTTTCCGCTGGTATCTTTTTTGTGAAAGACCCGTTTTCAAAAATCAACAAACTAAACGGGTAGCAATCATGAAAAAGAGCATAGCCATTGGCGTTATCACAGGGGTCGCCCTGTTCCTGTTCGTGATTTCGTGCGGCAAACGCATGCAGACGGCCAACACCGAAAAGGAGAAAGCCGACATGACCAAAAAGAACAAAACCGAGGGATATTTCTACCATCAGCCCGAGCAGGGTACGGGCACGGATTCGACCAGTATCCGAAAAAATGTAAATAATTGATTAATCGGACCAGGGTTAACTGCATATAATGCGAAAACAGCTTAATTTTGCATGCAAATAGCCCCGTACAGAACCAGGAAAGCCGGGGCCTCAACACCCGGCTTTCTTTTGTTATCATGATCTGAAAAGTCAATCCAAGTATTATAAATCCTCAGAATGTTGAAGCAACTTTACCGGGCATATGGTCTGGTTATACTGATCGGGATGTTTGTCAGCTGTCGTTATCCGTCTCCGGTTCCCGAACCGATCGGCGGTGGCGGTACCGATACGACGGTGCCTAACAAGCCCGACACGGTGATCATCGACACGATCCCGGCCAAAAACCCCGACTCATCTCTGGCCAACACTGCCCGGTTCGGCAACGACAAGATTTTTGACGACGCCAGTCTGAAAATCAGCAAAGGTATTTTCGCGAACACGGCCGATTACCGCGGCCGCGCCACAGATCTGAACTACGAGTTTGTCGCTCCCGGCGACGATACACTGAAATTCCGTCCTTTTGTGCTGATGGTCCATGAAGGCGCATTCCTTTTCGGGGATTTGGGCAACGAAATGGGGAAGGCCCGCGGGCTTGCACAACGTGGCTATGCAGCAGCTTCGATCAACTATCGGCTCGGGTTCAATGGTGGCAGTGAGCAATATGCCTGCGGAGGCAATACCCAGGAAGCCGTACGGGCCGTGTACCGGGCCGTGCAGGATACTTATGCGGCTATACACTACTTTGTCGACCGTGCGGAAGAATTTGGTATCGATACCCGGCAAATTATGCTGGCGGGGAGCAGCGCCGGCGCTATTACCGTTACAGCATTGGTATATATGAACGAAGCCGATTTCGAGGCTCTTGCCCCCGGTATTACCAAAGCATTAGGGCGTCTCGATCCCAAAGCGGAGGATAGTCCATTCCGGGTTCGTGCGCTGCTCACGCAAATGGGTTACGGGATATTCAAAAAGGAATACATCAACGCGTCGAATGCCATGCCGACGGTTTTTTTTCAGCGGGTAGGGGATAACGTGCTACCCTACTATTATGGCAGTTTTCTTTCCTGTCCTACCTACCTGCCAATGGAAGGTGCGAAGATCGCCTCCGACCAGTTGAAGAAATTCAAAACACCTTTTGAGCTTAACTACGAAAACCAGGAAGGCCATCACCTGAGCTATCCTGAGGAATATGTGATTTCCCGTTATGCCGGTTTCATGAAACGGCTTTGGTCGCAGAACCCTCGGCAGATCACAAACGATGCCTACAAAACCGTGGAAGACGTCGAACTCAGGTAGTCTGGCCCCTGACAGGTTCTTCTAATGTGACTTTTTTGCGCGTGTGAAGGAAATGGCTAAGGTAGGATGTCAGCCGCACTTCGAGGTACTCATAGGAAAGCCGGGATGCGATGAGCGTCATGGCAACCGATAAGAAAAACATCGCCGTGCCTTCGCTATAAACCGGGAAGCCCAGCCTGCGGAATAGAAAGCCCAGTCCGACCACAATGGGAACGTGCAACAAATAGATCGAAAATGACATATCCCCCAGACCGACCAGCCAGGACGGAAATCGCTGAATGCGTTCCTGGTAGTGAAAGACGAAAACGGTAAAAACAGCCACAGAACCCAATCCCCATTCAAAGGGCCCGAAGCCTCCCAGGAATCCCGATAGAAATTGCCATAGTGCCAGGCAAAGGAGCGCAGGTGCCATCATGTTCAGGGAAAGAAATGCGCGGATCCGTCCGTGAAGCGCACGATGATAGTAGGCCAGGCCAAGAAATACTCCGCAAACAAAATTCCAGATGATAGGATTTGTAACCATGTTGAGGTACGGAGCACCGAGATCCTTCATTTTATCGGCTTTCAGAGTAAATGCACCATAATAAGCCGGGATACCTACCAGTGTAACGACGATCATCAGGAAGAATGCATACCAGCGCAGGCGAGAGAACAGCATGGAAATTGCTATCAGAAAGTAGAAATAGATCTCGTAGTTGAGGCTCCATCCTACATTGAGCACCGCGTAGCCGTAAAATGGCGGTGGCGTATTGGATAAAGGTACAAACAGCAGACTTCGCAAAACCTCGGAAGGCCACTCGGGATTGGGTGCGAGCCGACTGTGCAACAGGCAATAGCCTAACGTAATGACCGCGTAAGCTGGCCAGATGCGGATCAGGCGTTTGGCTATGAAGCGCAGGATGTTCCGTCCTGTAAGCACGGTGTTGCGGGTAATGAATACCATAATGAAGCCGCTGATCACGAAAAAGAGGCTTACACCGGCCGGGCCCGATCCGAATAGAAATTCGAACTCCTTCCGGAATGGAGCGCCTTCGGGCATGACGTCTTTTAAATGAAAGATCGTGACGTACAATGCCGCAATGCCCCGCAATACCTGAATGCTGTTTAATTTCGATTCACGAGTGAGGCGGCCCGGGCCTTGCTCTTGTCCCATACCGATGAGAAGTTAATTTTCTGTTATTTTATGTTTGACACAGAAACAGGTAAAACCGTGTCAGAGGGGGGAAAGATAGCAAAAAGTGCATTTCCTTCACAATAAGTAAATACCGGGCTACCTGATGCGGCACAGTTTTTTGCCGGACTCAGAATAGAAACCTAAACATCGTTTTATGGAACAGGAGCTTACAGTCAGTAGAAAAATTAGGATAGAAGCACCTGTGTCGAAGGTGTGGGAAGTATTGATTGCACCCAAATATATCAGGCAGTGGGACGATCTTCCGCACGATTTCGAGGATTACTATCTCGAGCAGGGGAAGGTGATCGACTGGTCGGGCATGACGCGGCTTACTGTTACCGGGTACGAGCCCAATAAGTTGCTTGTTTTCTCGCTTTACGTCTCGAAATGGGAGCAGCCGCCTTCCCAGTACGATATTAATTACATTTACAGACTGACGGAGGAAGAGAACGGAACGCTGCTGGAACTGGAAATAGGCGACTTTTCGGCGTTGCCCGACGGGCGGGATTATTACGCATCTTCGGAAGAATTTGCCGGTGCCGCGCTCGAAAAAATCAAAAATCTCTCGGAAAACAGACTTTGAAAGCAGGGGCGAT
Organism: Dyadobacter sp. OTU695; assembly: GCF_038440355.1. Taxonomy (NCBI): domain Bacteria; kingdom Pseudomonadati; phylum Bacteroidota; class Cytophagia; order Cytophagales; family Spirosomataceae; genus Dyadobacter; species Dyadobacter sp. OTU695. The sequence goes on from NZ_JASATN010000001.1 coordinate 850,191, forward strand.
TATCTTTGTAATAACCGCTTCAAAGATATGGAACCCAATACCAAATTATATTACGATACCAACGAGGTTGCTGAAATGGTGGGCTGCGAGCCTTCCGCACTACGATTCTGGGAGAAAAAATTTCCGCAGCTGAACCCCAAACGCGACTCGCGCAACCGTCGGCGTTACACCGAGCGCGACATCGAGATCATCCGCAAGATCATGCACCAGCGCGATAAGCAGGGGCGTACCATCAAGGGTACCCGCGAGCAACTGCGCCGCAAGGAGGAAGCCCAGTTGCTGATTCAGCGTCTCATGCGGGTGAGGAAGTTTTTGACAGATATTCAGGAAGTACTATAATGAAATATATTGTTCCCGCCCTGCTGGCATTCGCGTGCGCTGCACAGGCTCTTGGGCAGCGGTTTCAGACTGCGCCGATCCGTAAACATATCGAGTTTCTTGCTTCCGACGACCTGGAAGGGCGGGGAACTGCCAGCCTGGGAGAGGTGCGGGCGGCCAATTACATTGCTTCGGCTTTTAAAGAAATCGGGTTGAAACCGGCGGGAACAAAAGGGTATTTCCAGCCGTTCGAAGTGTCTTTTGGCATAGACGGTGAAGCACATGACCTGACTGGCCGGAACGTCGTGGGGTTTCTGGATAATGGCGCTTCCAAAACCATTGTGATAGGTGCACATTACGACCATTTGGGCAAGGGTTTCCAGGGAAGCTCACTTTCACCCGACAGCAAGAACAAAATCCATAACGGGGCAGACGATAATGCTTCCGGGACAGCGGGCGTACTGGAGTTGGCCCGTTATTTTGCGGGGAATAATGTGAAAGAAAAGCATAACTATTTGTTCATCGCATTTTCGGGGGAAGAGCTCGGACTCCTTGGATCCAAACATTATGTCGAGAAACCGACGCTTCCGCTGAACACGTTTTCGGCGATGATCAATATGGACATGATCGGCCGGCTTGACGCGCAGAAGGGGATAATCGTGTCGGGCTGGGGAACCAGCAAGGTTTGGGGCAAACTGATCCCGGACCTGGCCAAGCACCAAAAACTGAAATATACCGTCGACTCCTCAGGGGTAGGAGCTTCCGACCATACCTCATTCTACCTGAAAAATATCCCGGTGGTGCAGTTCTTCACCGGCGGTCATGGCGATTACCACAAAATATCCGACGATCCCGACAAGATCAACTACGAAGGCGAGGCGAGTATCCTCGCATTAATTTCGGAATTGTTGGAAGGGCTGGACAAAGAAACCGCAGAGCCGGAATTTCTGACGGCCGGTAACCCGCATACCGGAACCACTACCAGCAACTTCAAGGTAACGCTCGGCGTCATGCCCGATTACAGCTACACGGGCAAAGGTCTAAAGATCGATGGCGTGTCAAAAGCGCGGCCGGCTGAAAAAGCGGGCATTGTGGCCGGAGACATCATTACGAAGCTGGGCGGGGAACCGATCGGAACGATTTACGACTATATGGAAATCCTCGGGAAGCACGAAAAAGGACAAACCGTAGAAGCGGAATTGATGCGCGGCGCGGAAAGGAGGACGGTTAAGGTCACTTTTTGAGTTTATGAGTTTAAGGTTTATGAGTTTAAGGTTATAAGTCTATGAGTTCAAAGTCCATGAACTGTTGCTCAAACATTCCTAGACTTTAAACTTTAATCATTAAACTCTTAACTCCAATCTTTAAACTCTAATCTTTAAACTCTGAACCTTACACTCTGAACTTTAAACTCATCGACTCTCAAGCATGCCCCGCTTGCCCAATTCGATCGCTTCCATCTGGCTGATAAGCCCTTCATGGAGGTTGAAGCGGAGTAATGTGCGGAACTTATGAAACCCTTCACGGCCCGCAGCTCCGGGATTGATATACAGCATATTGTTCAATGCCTTATCACGGATCACCCGAAGGATGTGGGAATGGCCGCAGACGAAAATATCGGGTGTATTCGACTTTAATGTAGGCATAACCTGCGGGTTGTAACGTGGCGGGGCACCGCCGATGTGCGTGATCCACACCCGAAAACCTTCCACTTCAAAATGCAGATTCTCGTACGTGAGCGCGCGCACCTGAGGGGTATCAATATTTCCAAAAACAATACGAGTTGGCTTAAACGCCTGTAACTGGCTCACGATCTCCGTCGAGCCGATGTCGCCTGCATGCCATATTTCGTCGCAGTTGGCAAAATGATCGAAAACGCGTTCATCCAGGTAGCCGTGTGTGTCTGATATTACTCCGATACTTTTCATTTCAACACTAAAACAATAACAACTAAAGGGCAAATATGGTCAATGAAATCCAGCCGGGAATAATTTAACAAAAAAATTATCGAATTAAAGTAACTTATATATACCAAAACGAGTATTTTAACGGTTGGTATTCTTAATAAAAGTTAAATGTTTCTCTTTTCGATATAAAATCGCGTTTTAACTATATTTTTAGTTGTAAACTTGATTTCCATTCCATATAATTGCAAAAATGTAATATATCAGTTACAAACCTCTACTCACAAAACCACCGAACAATTAGCCTTGAAAAAAATCCTACTTCTGTTATGGTTATGCCTTCCCATGCTCGCTGCGCACGCGCAGACCGGAGGGCGATTTACATTGAAGGGAACCGTCACCGATACTTCCGGTGCCATATTGCCCGAAGCGACGATCATGTTGCTCTTACCCAAAGACTCTTCCCTGGTTAATTTTGGACGTACCAGCAAAGACGGCTCGTTCGAAATGAAGAACCTCAAACGTATGACCTACATTTTCAAGGTCTCCTACGTCGGTTATGTGCCCTATCAGGAAATTATAGAACCTAAAAATCAGGACGTTGTGGATATTGGGAAGGCAAAGATGAAGGTCCTGCAAAAGGAATTGTATGAGGTTGTGATTAAAACGGCCCGAGCACCGCTGAGTATCCGTGGCGATACGGTCGAGTTTGACGCTAAGGCGTTTAAAGTGCCACCAGGCTCATCGGTAGAAGACCTTCTACGCAAGCTTCCGGGCGTGCAGGTGGATGGTGATGGTAACATCCGGGCGCAGGGCGAGGAGATCAAACGTGTAACGGTAGACGGTAAGCGCTTTTTTGGCGACGATCCGAAGATGGCCACCAAGAACCTGCCTGCCGAGGCGATCAATAAAGTGCAGGTTTTTAATGGAAAAACAGAGCAGGCCAAGGCTACCGGTGTCGACGACGGTAAGCGCGAGAAAACCATGAACCTCGAATTAAAGGACAGCCACAAGAAGGGCGGTTTTGGTAAGGCAGTTGCGGGTGTCGGAACGGATTCGAGGCTTGAAGGGAAAGTGAGCTACAACCGTTTCGATGACAAGCAGCAGTTTGCAGTACTGGGCTTCGCGAATAATACCAACCAATCAGGCATCGCGCGGAACGATTACCAGGACTTCAAAGGCAGTCAGTCGTTCAACTGGGGCGATGACGGTGACTTCGGTTTCAGCAGCGGACGTTACTATGGCGGTGACGACATTACGATCCAGCCCAATTGGGGCGGCCAGGGTTCCGAGGGTTTTACCAAAAACTGGGCGGGAGGTGCGAACTACAATTTCGACACCAAAAAAACGAAGTTGAGTACCAGCTATTTTTACAATTCGACGCGCTCGGTGACGGATGTGCGGACCAGCTCCGAGAACTTCCTGACAGACAACGACTCGTATTTAACTGACGGGAAAAACAAAACGTTCGGATTTACAGGCAACCACCGTCCTGCATTCCGTTTCGAGCACAATATCGACTCGCTGAATACATTGATCCTGATCAGCAACTCGCGGATCAACAATGGTGATCAGGAGTATTCGAGCGAAACGAGGTCGTACCGCAATGTGAATATGCTCACTAACCGGTCGGACGTGAAAAACCTGAGCGATTACAACTCGTTTGCCATGGCTAACTTGCTGCTGTACCGCCACAAATTCAAGAAAAAGGGACGGAACTTTGCGGCCAGCATTGGTTATAACATCAATAACTCCGACGAGGACCGGCGACAGAATTCGGTGAACCTGTTCTTGCAGGATTCTACCAAGAACAGCGTGATTAACCAGTTGCAGCAAACGGAGAGCACCCGCGGGAATTTCAAAGGCAGCTTGTCGTATGTAGAGCCATTTGCCAAGAAATTTTTCTGGGAAACATTCTATAATTACAGCGTACGGAAGGACAAGGTCGACAGGGACGTGTTCGATGTTGAGGGGAGTGTGGATAAGGTTAACCCGTTCCTGACCCGGTATTATACCAATGACTTTACCTTTAACCGCATCGGAACGAGCATCCGTTACTCGCACAAAGGATTAAACTTGTCGGCGGGGCTTGCAGGCGTGCAGTTCGATCTGAAAGGCAAGTTTGCACTCGACGAATCGCAGCAGAACATGACGCGTGTGGATCGGAGGTTCAAGAAACTGGTACCGAACGTCTCATTGAATTACAGTCTCAAAAACAATAAATACCTCTACGCGGAATACGGCCTGAATGTGCATGAGCCATCGATTACCGACTTGCAACCGATTGTGGACAACAGCAACCCGCTTTACATTGTGGAGGGTAACCCCGACCTGATCCCTCAAACGACGCACAATGTGTATGGAGGCTTCCAGATGTTCAATCCGGCGAGCTTCACGAACTTGTATATCAATGCCTTCTACAACTATAACGAGGATCAGATCGTGTACAACCGGACCATCAGCCAGGATCTGGTGACGACTACCAAGCCCATGAACATTAGCGGTGGTAATAATTACGGGAGTTATATTGGTTTCGGGTTCCCGTTGAAGAAAACCAAGGCGACATTTGGTGTAAACACAGGAATTAATTTTAGTAATAACCTGACTTATATTAATAATGTCAAAAACGAAACGAAAACAGACGGGTACAACTTCGGTGTACGGCTGGATCTGACGCCGAGCGATGTGTTTACACTTTATACCAATGCCAACTGGAATATCAGCGACACAAAGTATTCGATCAATACCAATCAGAACCAAAAGATCCTGAATGCGAACTATAATGCCGACATGAATATCAAGATGCCGAAAGAAATCTATTTCAGCGGTCGCCTTAATTACCGGACTTATAAAAACGACCAATTCGGTTTTAACCAGCAGGTGCCTATACTGACCCTTTCGGTCTATAAATTAATTCTGAAAAACAAAAAAGGAGAAATCCGTCTCACAGCCAACGATGTATTCAAGAGAAACCTGGGGATCACGCAGAATGCCAACCAGAATTACTATTCGGAACGCCGTGTGGCTACATTGTCGCGGTATTTCATGCTGAGCTTCACCTACAATATGAGAGGTATGACAGCTTCGGTAAAACGCAGTGGATTCTTTTAATTAGTTATAAACCAGGTCATGAGAACAATCAGATTATGGATATTCATGGTGGCGATCTCCTCCGCGCCATTATTCGCACAACAACTGGAAGGGGAGATCACCTACGAAAGGGTGTATCACTGGACGAAAATCTATTCGCGGCTGAGCTACCTGAGCAATGAAGAGAAAGACAGGATCAAACAAACCTGGGGTAACGACGATGAATACAAGCAGAAAATGACGCTCTTTTTTAACGAAAAGCAGAGTTATTACAGCTATCCGAAGGTGGAGGAGAATGAAAGCGGTTGGTCATGGACAAAATCTGACTATAAGATCTACCGCAATTTCGAAAAGGAAAAGCGGACGGACATCATCGATATGCTTGGCAAGACCTACATCGTGGAAGATTCTCTGAAGGCACCTTCCTGGAAAGTGATGAACAAAATCAAGGAAGTGGCTGGCCGGATGTGTATGATGGCCGTGACGGAAGACACGGTCAAAGGTCAGAAGATCACGGCCTGGTTTGCCAACGACCTTGCGGTTTCGGGCGGGCCGGAGCTTTATTCCGGCTTGCCAGGTATGATCCTCGAACTCGAAATTAACGACGGGGAGATCGTGGTGTCGGCAACGGAGATTAAAATGAAGCCGGTGGCGGAAGAGGATATCAGCCTGCCCAAAAAGATGAAAGGGCGCAAGATCGATAACAAGCAATACCAGGAGCTTATCGCAGGCCACATCCGCGACAGTATTAAGGCACACCGGAATCCATTCTGGGCAATGCCATATTAGTTAATATCCTATATTACATTGTGAAAAAGGGAAAATGTCTCTGTGACATTCTTCCCTTTTTTTGTACTTTCGCGTTTTGAAAGCACCCCGAGAGACGACTTTTAAGTTCGTTGGCTCGATTATTGATAGCGATCAGTGGAGTACCAAATGTTTTACTTAACAGTGTTTATCTATTTTTAACAACCCTAAGACGATTATGAAACAAACGCTTTTAGCCGTTGCCATGCTCTTTGTACTTGGCTCATGTGCCAGCAAGAAAAAATTGCTTTCCGCACAGAAGCAAGCCAATGAGATCCAAATTCAACTGGACAAAGCAAGAGCCGACCTGAATGATTGTGACAGCAGAACTGCTAGCTTGAATAATGATTTGAAGGCAAAGAATGACGAACTGACCAGCAAAAATGCCAAAATGAAAGAGCTGGAAGATCAGGTTGAATTCCTTAAAAAGAACAACAATAACCTTCTGGACCGTATGTCGGACCTGTCAGTGATCTCGAAAGAAGGTTCGGAAAGCATTAAGAAATCGCTCGCGATGATGGACCAGCAAGGTGCCCAGATCCGCGACCTGAACAAAAGCATCCAGCATAAAGATTCTTTGAATATGGCGCTGGTACTGAACCTGAAACGTTCATTGGCTGACGTAAGCGACGAAGATGTTCAGATCGAAGTGAAGAAAGGAGTAGTTTATGTATCCCTTTCCGACAAAATGCTTTTCCGTTCGGGAAGCTCCGTTATCAACTCGGCAGCAGAAACCGTACTTTCCAAAGTGGCGAAGATCCTGAACGACTACAAAGAAATCGAAATCCTGATCGAAGGTCACACGGATAATGTACCTATCGCGACAGACAAAATAGCTGACAACTGGGATCTTTCGGTATTGCGCGCAACGGCGGTTGCACGTACGCTGCAAAAGAAATACGGTGTTGAGCCCGTTCGTATGATCGCTGGTGGCCGTGGAGAATATCTCCCCAAAGTGGCTAACGATTCAGCGCCCAACCGCAGCCTGAACCGTCGTACCGAAATCATCATTACGCCGAAACTCGACCAGTTCTTCAACCTTTACACACCAAATGCTGGTAAATAAGGTTAACTGAGAAAAATTTCAGAGGAGGGTCCGTCGGTAACAAGGCGGGCCCTTTTTCTTTTTATAGCAGGAACAATTTTCATTGCAATACCGACATGACAGGAACAGTACCCACCAGAGCAACCATCGAAGCGGCTCACGCGCTTGTAAAGCCATACATTCACCATACGCCTGTTTTTACCTCACAATTTCTGAATGACCTTTCCGACTCGGAATTGTATTTCAAATGTGAAAACCTGCAAAAGATCGGCGCATTCAAAGCCAGGGGCGGGCTGAATGCCGTGCTTTCGCTGTCGGCGGAACAACTTGCGAACGGCGTTATCACGCATTCGTCGGGCAACCACGCCCAGGCAATCGCGTTCTCGGCGCAGAAAGTAGGTGCCAACTGTTTCATCGTAATGCCCGAAAACTCCCCGAAAGTAAAGGTAGCGGCGGTGGAAGGCTATGGCGCAACCATTACTTTTTGCAAAAATACTCCTGAGGACCGCCAGCGTACGGTCGACGAGATCGTCGCTCGTACAGGCGCGACTTTTTTACATCCATTCAATAATTACGAGGTGATTGCAGGGCAGGCTACCGCTGCCAAGGAACTGATCGAGGATGCTGGCGTGACGTTTGACGCGATTATTGCGCCGGTGGGAGGGGGCGGCTTGCTGAGCGGAACGGCGTTGTCGGCCAAATATTTTTCCCCGGGTACGCAGGTGTACGCAGGAGAGCCAGAGGGCGCGGCGGATGCCATATTGTCTTTCAGAAGTGGCAAGATTGAAAAGGCGCCTTACATTAATACCATAGCCGACGGCTTGCTGACCTATTTAGGCGATAAGACGTTCCCGATCATCCAGTCGGAGGTGACCGACATCTTTACGGTTTCCGATGAGGAGATTATACAAGCCATGCGCTATTTGTGGGAACGCATGAAAATCGTCGTGGAACCTTCCGGGGCGGTATCAACTGCGGCCGTTTTGAGAAACAGGGCTGTTTTTGAGGGTAAAAAGGTGGGTATCATCATTTCGGGAGGCAATGTCGATCTCGGTCGATTGCCGTTTTGAAACCGTTTGAAATGAATAAATTACCGCCCCGATATGCGTATCCCGGGGCAGTGCCGTTATAGTAGGAAATTTAGGATGCGTGTTTATATTTGAAAATTGTTTACTCTTAAAATTGAAGTATGAAAAAGCTGATTTTTTGCTGTCTGGTACTACTTATGGGCGCTTGTAAAGACGATAAGAAAGACCCTGAACCGGAAACGGATTATGCAACGAGCTTTGTAGGAGTTTATGAAACAACGACAGTGGAAGGCGGGATCACGACCAACTATAAATGGGATATTTCCACCGAAGCGAAGAACCAGCTGAGCATTAAATATACCAAGCAAACCAAAGTCACTGTTTCGGGAACGATCATAACTTTGACCCAGGACTATCCGCTGGTAGCAGTGAAAACAACCGCACAGGATAGCTTCGAGGTAAATGAAAAGGTAAATGTGACGCAAAGCACCGGAGAGGCATTGAATGTCAGGCTCAGCGGCATTGGCGCCAGGATCGTAAACGCCGGCGGTGTACCTCAGATCAACATTACGCTGAAAACATCCGAGGCAAGCACCGGGTTACCGAACGAGGAAGTGTACCTCGAATTCAAAAAGAAATAACGGCATTTGAATGCAGCAAAAAGGCGGATGAGATCACTCACCCGCCTTTATTTTTAGAGAGGCATTTTGTTTGATATTATAGGGATACTTCTTTGAAAAGCATTTGAAACTTGTCGAACAAGACAATAACCGGGAATGCAATGCCCAGCACGAGGCAGGTTACAAGAAAGGCCATCAGCCAGATAATAAAGAGGGTCAACTTTGCTACAACGATCATACCGTAAACGATTTTTTAGAAAAGATGGCTTTGTTTACGCAATGGTTGTAAGATGGCGCGGGTATTTTTCTGAGGGCAGATTATCGCCCGCAGATCCCGGTAAAATCACAAAATTTGCATGTAGTGAGGTCGTCTGTTTTGCGGAACGGTACGTCCGGATCAAGCATTACATTGAGCATGTCCGTCAGGATCACTTCTGATTTTTCGATAAACTCTTCCGGGGCTAGTTGCTCGGTCAGTTCCAGCGGGTTAGCGATGAGGTTCTTCGGGTCGCGGAAGGAGTAAAAGCCGGATTTGACGGCGTAATCGCCGAAATTATAGGTAGTGCCCCGCAGTGTCAGCCCGTTTTCTTCTTTCATCAGGCGGTACATCAGGTACTCGTAAATCCATAGCTGCCGAACGTAGCCCATTTTCCGGTCAGGGTCGAATCGGATCACTTCTTCGCGGGCCACGGGATCGGCCAGCTTTTGCTTTCCGGTGAGTTCAACACTACCGGTTTTGTAGTCCATCACATATAAGGTACCATCCTCCCCAAGCTCGATGCGGTCGATCTTCCCGCCCAGGCGCACGGGCGTGTACGCGCCCTGCAGCACGAGCTGGATGCGCGTATGCAGCGGCTGTTCGGCCGCGAGGATCTTTCTGCGCGGCTGCTGCGCGATGTGGTGCCGGAGGAAGGTTAGTATCTGCTGCTCGCCGATCTGGTAGTAAATACGGTTAAGCCCCAGGTCGGTCACATAACCTTTGAAAAGCCGGTCGAACTCCTCACGGAGCACGCCCTTGATCTGCTCTTCCGACGGGTCGTTATCGAGAAGGAAAAATTCGAGGTCCAGGCGTTCCAGGGAGGCGTGCAGCCAGGTACCGATCTTGTCCATGCCAAGCTCTTCTTCCACTTCCTCCTTCTCTTTTACCCCGGCAATGTGTTTGAGATAAAACTGCATGGAGCAGCGGATAAACTCGTTGAGGTGCGTCGGGTAAATGCCCTTTCCGTCGAGGTAGGCGCGGATCGCGGCTACGAGCGCGTCGTCTTTGTGCACTACTTCTTCCAGCTCCTGTTGTTGGTGTGGTTCAAAAACAACGGTCTTGTTCTCGATCCGGATCAGCGGATTGTACTGGGCGAGTTCATATTCGATTTGCCTTACAAAACGGCTTTTCTCGCCTCCGCCGGGTGCGTCGTTGGTGCTGGTGTAAAGGATATGGATTTCGGAAGCGCGTTGCAGCAGGCGATAAAAGTGGTACGACATGACGGCCTCCTGGTGTTGATGGGTAGGCAGTCCCACAGCCTGTGCCGCGTCGAAGGGTATCAGCGAGTTCTGCCGTTTGGCTTGCGGTATAATGCCTTCGTTAACAGACAATATAATGATCCGCTCGAAATCCAGCGCGCGGGTTTCAAGCATCCCCATGATTTGCAGGTTGCTGACCGGCTCGCCGCTGAACGGAATGCGCGTCTGGCGGATGAGTTCGAACATGAACGATTTGAGCGTGCGCAATGTGATCAGCTCCGCCCGTTCTTCGATCGTCTGTTCGAATTGTTTGAGTAGTGTGTAAAAAAGATAGAGGTATTCGGTTTCCAGCGCATTCTTGTAATCCTTATAAACTTCCCGCAACAGCTCGATCAGCTGGTAGAACGAGCGTATCACCTGCTGCGCATTGTTTTTCTGCCAATGCGTGAAAAGGATCTGAAACAAGGGATGCTGGTCGCCCAATGCGATCAGTTCCTCCGAGCTGAGGAAGACTTGGTTGCCTTCCGTGATCTCGCGTAGCGTTCGCTGGATGATCGTCTGCCCGTCTTCGAGCGGTGTAAGCGCCACATGCTCGTAATGCCGGATAAACGGGTGATTAAGGATTTTATCGATGGATTTGTGCCCGAATTTTGGAATACGGATCATTTTACCGCTCTTACTCCGAAACTCGACCACATTTTGCTGCAACTCAAAAATGCCGTCCACCAATGTATAAAGCAGCGAATTCCGCATGGAAAGGCCCATTGTGACGTTCAGGTCGCGTACTTCCTCATCCAGCGAGTAGAGCATGGGGAGCAGCAGATTCTCGTCGGCAAGTACGATGGCGGTAGGGATGGGGGCATCGTCGGAATCGAAGCGCTTCATGCGGTGATAAAGTTCGCCGGCAACTTTGGTTTGCAGGGTCGCATTCGGGACACCGTAAATGGTAATGTGTTTTTCGGTTGAAAGCAGGTCGTCGCCCGTCCAGTTCCATTCGCCGAATTCTCTGCTGCGCTGATATTCTCGCAGACTTTTGCCGGCCTCCACGACGGTATTTTCCGACATATAATAGCTATCCGAATCCCAGAGCACCTCGGCCTTTTTTGCTTTAACTAAGGCGGTGACGATCGTCCGCTCCGAAGTCGTGAATGCATTGAAGCCGACAAAATAGATCCGCTCGTCTTCTGCCCGTGCTATCGTCCGGTCGGCAATATCCTCAGCCAGCTCGCGGTAGGCCATTCCGCGGTAGGCTTTCCCTTTTGCGATCAGTTTTTGCCTGAAAGATTGGTATACCTTATTAATATTTTCAAAAAGAGAGAAATACTGCTTCGAACCGCCTTCCCCTTGGAGCGACTTGCCCTCGGGCAGGCTTTCCTGCCAGCGCGAAAGCGCATGTGCCTCCGAGAGGTATTCAAAAAGGAAATCGGTTTTAACCAGGTACTGATCAATTTTGTCGAGATCGCTCAGCAGTACCGATGCCCAGCCCATAAAGCGGTCGAACTGCACGTCCGGGTCAATTTCCTGGAACGTTTCGTACAAATCAAAAAGCAGGTGTACGGGATCTTCTATTTCAAGGCTGCAAAGGCTTTCCACGAAGTCGTCGATCGCCATAATACCCGGGCTCATCAGCGCCTCGGTGGTTTCGCCGGCCAGTTCCCGCATCAGAAAAAACGCAGCCCGGCGCGTCGGCACCACAATTTGTACGTGGTAGAGCGAGGTATGATTGGCCAAAATGCGTTTGGCGACGAGGTTCAGGAATGATGGCATCGGAATGCGGATGTTATGCAGGGTATACTAATGAATGCGGTCTCCGCGTGGCGAAAGCGATTGCATGATCAGAGCCTCAGCATGCAGGAGCTCTTTCCAGCGCGCTCTTACTTTCTCCGCAGGGACGTAAGTTTCGGCCAGTTCGAGAAATGTGCGGTAATGCCCGGCTTCCGAAATCATCAGTTCACGGTAGAACTTTTGCAGCGATTCGTCTTCCAGGTTTTCCGAAAGTAACTTAAAACGCTCGCAACTCCGGGCTTCGATCAACCCGCAGATCAGCAGCCTGTCGAGAAACATTTTGTCGGTATCGCCTTTGGTAATGAGCTGCATGAGCTGGTTGACGTATTCGTCTTTGCGCTGCCTGCCCAAGGGGATATTTCTCTTCTTCAACTCCTTCAAAACCCTTTGGAAATGCCCCCATTCTTCGGCTACGATGGGTGTCAGGGTTTCAACTAGCAACGTTTTTTCGGGATAATGGACGATCAGCGAAATGCAGCTTGACGCGGCCTTCTGCTCGCAATAGGCGTGGTCTATCAATACATCGCCGATCTGCATGGCAGCAATGTCGGTCCAGCGGGGATCTGTCGGGAGTTCCAGCCCGAGTGTAGTGAGTGATGTCGCCATATTGGTCAAAATTTTGGTCAGCTAGTCGAACAGCGGCCAATTGATCCCGAATGAAAATGATCTTGCAAGACCCAGATAATCGGGTGTTACATAATAGCCTTTCGGGAAAAGGCCGAAGCTGCCGCCCTGGTTAAGATAAGACATTTTAAAGAATAACCTTACCCGTTTGATCCGCACATTGGCAAAGCCGTCGACCACCACATTCTCATTCAGTCGCGTATTGTTTTGTAAATGGAACTGTTGAGTAATGGGCATATATGCATCGGCCAGGTACGAGGAGCGGTAACGTGCCGCTAGTCCGAGCTGGATGAAAAGCACTTTGGCATACACAAAATCAAAAGTAACCTCGCCGCTAGCGAACACCGTCGGAATCCGCATTACGTCCTTATTGTCGTTCAGGGTGAGGTAACCCATTGTCGTGAAATTCCACCGATTCAGGTGAATCCCGGAATTGAAACCTATCCTCAGCAACCTGAAACCGGCGTTGAGCTGGCGCGGTACTGCGGCCGTGTCATAATAAATGTAGTCGTTGATCTGATGTATCTGGGCTTCGGGCACAAATTCGATCTTTTTCGTTTTCAGGACCAGCGAGGCAAAGATCGTCTGGACCTTGGTGGGGTCGAAATTGGTCCGCCAGTCGAAATGGTTGTTCAGGTAACGCTGTACCAGCAGGTCAGGGGCTGTCTGAATACTCTGAAAACCGGCTTTCCCCCAGCGTGTGTTCAACTCGGCTTTCAACCGGTACTCGACATTTTTACCCAGATTCAAATCGGCCTCCGCGGTCAGGTATTGCACCGAATCTTTGAGATAGTAACCGAGCCAGGCTCCGATGATATTATCGAATTTCAGTCCCGTACGATAAGTCAGGTAAGGATCGCCCGTCTCGTTGGCCGACTGAGCCCCGCCCCGCATGCCATAAAAGCGCTGCCGGATATAGGCACGGTAGTTGAATCCTTCGTAAAATCCCTTGATCCCGACCTTGTTGTCGAGAAGCTTGTAATAAATGTCCTGGCGGGTCTGGGTGGTATCGAATTTGGCTGCTGGATAAATGCCTTTTTCGAGCCCCCGCGCCAGTTGCAAATCGGTGTAATGGTCGATCGTACTTTGGAAATCGGCTTGTTGGAAGACCTGGAAGCCGTTGACCAGGCGGTACTGCTGGTAAACATGGAAAACATGCCGTCGCTCCCAGGAGTTGGCATTGTCGCTGATTTTGGCAGCCCCGTCGTAGGAATATTTGTCGACGACGCCAGCCTCGTCGACGTTGGGAATCACTCCACCTTGCTCCTTTACCTTCATATTCATATGCCGGTAATGGGCGAGGATCAGGTACTTCTTGTTTTTTGAAAAGAAACTGGTGTGGGCCAGGAAGGTCCAGTTCTGGCCCAGTAAAGCCGCCGAATTGACGGAATTGGCAAAGCCATAGATCTTGTTCGACGTCAGACGGGTTCCGCGGATACCGAAGTTGAACCGCGAATGCACGTTTTGGGTGTAGGCGAACGTTCCGAGCGAGGTCTTTTTCGGCCCCGACATAAAATCAATCTCCGTGTGCTGCGATTTGGTATCGACATAAGCGACCTCGTTCTGTTTGATCGCGTACGCGTCGTATGCGCGCAGGCCGAGCTGCGTCCCGATGTCCTCGCGCGGTTCGAAAAGCAGGTTGCGCGATGCCGTAACGTGGTTGCCCAGGTCTGCAAGCTTGCCCCAGGCCTTGTCCATGGGCATCCAGCGGTGGAAGTTCGTCAAACCGGTGTCTACCCGGTAGCGCACCGAATCGCGGTTATAAAGGATATCGTGCTCGTAAAAATGCAGGGTGGTCTGCGGACCGTAGACATTCTTGGTGCTATCGTCGAGAATAGCCTGCCCTCCGCCTCCCCGCGAGCCACCCCCTCCACTTCCGCCGCCGCTGGGCATCCGTATGTTGCCTGGAAGCTTCACCTGGCCGCTGGCTGTCGGTATCGTGAGGATGAAACTGCATAAAACACACAGGAAGCTATATAAAACAATTCTCATAGAGGGAAACTCGTTCTGCCGTTTTAGAACCGGTCGTCGGCCTTTAATGTGACCCATTGCGTGAAAGCTTGTCCATCGTCCCCGAAATCAACGGAAACCGGAACGTACGCAAAGCGTGCTGCGCAGCCTTTCGAGACAACCAACGGTTTTAATTTGACCATATCCTTTTCAGTCGTGACCACAAAAGTATCGTTTTTTAGGTTCTTAATCAGGTCTTCGACGTCACTTGGCGTGTAATTGTGATGATCCGGAAAAACCTTCTGGTCTGTAACGCTGAACCGGGTGGTCAAATATGCGGCGAATGGCAATGGATTTGCGATTCCTGCCGCCATTTTAACATTCTTTAACTCAACAGGCCCGCCCTCGTACGAGCACGGGCTGCCGTAACGGGTCGTCGCGAAGAAAACCGGAACGTCCGCCCGGGTATAGCGACGGATATTTTTACGGATATCATCCTTTTCCAGTGCATGGAGCTCCGCCGGGCATTTGGTTACGATTACGGCATCGGCCCGCCCCGCTCCGTGGCGCCGCTCGCGGAGGCGGCCGGCAGGGAAGGGGTGGTCTTCGTAAAACGGCCTGTTGTAATCGTTGAGCAGGATATTGACATCGCGACGGATAGCCCGGTGCTGAAATGCGTCGTCGAGCAATAGCAGCCTTATTTCGGGATGTTTTTCATGGATTTTAAAAGCACCCTCCACGCGCTTTTCACACACGGCAACAACTGCTTCGGTGCCGAATTTGGCATAAAACTGAAATGGCTCATCGCCGATTGTCGCGGCTGTGGCAGTGCTGCCGGCTTCTATAAAACCTTGGGTAGCCCGTCCGTAGCCGCGGCTGAGGATTGCCGTCGGTATTTGTGTTGAAAATAAGCGGGTAAGATATTCTATAACGGGCGTTTTGCCTGTTCCGCCGACGGTGAGGTTGCCAACGACGATTACTTTTTGCGGTACTTTTTCGGAATGGAGGATGCCTTTGTCGAAAAGAAAATTGCGCACGTCGGTAATGGCACCGTAAATCCACGAGAGGGGCAGCAATGCATTTTTTATCCAGGGCAGCTCTTTCATCCTGGTGCATAATTACGTAAATTTTGTCTAATATTGTGCCCCTTTTAAATTCTGACACCGCAAAATCATGCCGTTAAAAATTGTGTATAAGCCGCATACGCTTCATTTTCGCAAGGAAGCGGGCACCTCTCGCGGGGTACTTACACAAAAAACATCCTGGATCGTCATCATCACCGACACGGAAAAGCCCGGTGTTGCCGGCTACGGCGAATGCGGGCCGCTGCCTGGGCTGAGCATCGACGATATTCCGGATTTCGAGGCACAACTGGCGGATATCTGCGGCATTTTCAACGAGCTTGACCTGGATGTATTTCCATTCAACCTGGGCATTATCCTCGAACAACTGATCCCTGAAAATCTGCCTTCCGTTCGCGCCGGCATTGAGATGGCCTTGCTCGATATCATGAATGGCGGCCAGCGGGTCCTTTTTAAGAATGGTTTTTCCGGTAATGGCGAGGGCATTCTGATGAACGGGCTGATCTGGATGGGCTCCTATGAAAACATGCTGGCGCAGGTGGAGGAAAAACTCGCTCAGGGTTTTACGACCCTCAAAATGAAAGTAGGGGCGATCGATTTCGAGCAGGAGTGTAGAATCCTGGAAGCGGTGCGGAAACGGTATGATCAAAGCGCGATTACCTTGCGCGTCGATGCGAATGGTGCATTTACAACAGAAAATGCAAAGGAGAAACTTGCCCGCCTGTCCGCTTTCGACCTGCATTCCATTGAGCAACCGATAAAAGCGGGGCAGCACGCATTCATGGCAGATCTTTGCGGATCCTCGCCCGTGCCTGTGGCGTTGGACGAAGAATTGATCGGAGTCAATAGCTATCGTGAGAAATTTGCGTTGCTCAAAAAGCTCATGCCGCCTTTCATCATTCTCAAACCTACATTGCTCGGAGGCTTCACGGCCACCAGCGAGTGGATTGAGATCGCCAACAGGCTGCATATTGGCTGGTGGATCACCTCCGCATTGGAATCCAACATCGGATTGAATGCCATTGCGCAGTTCACAGCCAAATTCAACAATCCGTTGCCGCAGGGATTGGGTACCGGCCAGCTTTACACCAACAACTTCGAATCGCCGTTAGCAGTTGAAAACGGGCATTTGTATTACAAAAAAGAGCTAGCCTGGGAATTACCAGGCCACGCCCTTGCGGAGCCAGCCTAAGGTTTCCGCTTCCGCCGAACCGGGCTCCGGTATAAAATTGTATTCCCAGTTGGCCTGGGGGGGCAAGCTCATCAAAATAGATTCTGTGCGGCCATTCGTTTCCAGCCCGAACTTCGTACCGCGGTCCCAGACCAGATTGAATTCCACGTAGCGTCCCCGGCGCAGGTACTGCCATTGTTTCTGATCTTCCGTAAAGGGCTTACCGGCATATTTCTGCATCAATGCCGTGTAAACAGGTGCGAAGTTTTCGCCTACTTCTTTGACAAAGTCGAAAAGCTGTGTTTTCGAAAGCCCTTGCCCGTTTCCTGGTTCGTCGGGTTTGAGGTAGTCGAAGAAAATACCTCCCACACCCCGGGTTTCGTTGCGGTGCCGGATGAAGAAGTAATCGTCGGCCCAGGTTTTGAATTTGGGGTAAAAATCGGGATGGTGTTTGTCGCACGCGGCCTTCAATGTCTGGTGAAATGCGCGTGCGTCTTCTTCCACGACATAATGCGGCGTGAGGTCGATGCCTCCCCCAAACCAGCAAGTGCCATTGTCGAGCTCGAAATAGCGCACGTTCATGTGTATAATGGGTACGTGCGGGTTGCGCGGGTGCATCACGATGGACACGCCCGTAGCTGTAAACTGCGGGCTCGAGTCTTCGGCCAGGTTCATCTGCGCGCGCAGCCGGGGGTGTACTTCCCCTTTTACACTCGAAAAATTCACACCGCCCTTTTCAATCACGGCGCCGTTCTGGATCAGGCGGGTACGTCCGCCGCCGCCGGAGTGGTGTTGCCAGAGATCTTCGTGAAACTTTGCCCCACCGTCGGTGCTCTCGATGGCTGTGCAAATGCGGTCTTGTAAATCCTTGAAAAACGATTCTATATCTTCAACCTTCATAGTCAGGAGTCATGCTACAAGCCGCAAAAGTACGACAAATAGCACTGCCGGGGCATAAAAAAAGCAGGGCAACTTTCCCTGCTTTTTGAATTCAATATACATCTATCTAGTCATCAACGCGAAGGAAAGTGCCTGCGAGGTTGAATAACAGTTCCTTGTTGTTAGAGAGCCGGATTTCCTGATCGGTTTTGTCTTTTTCCCAGTCTGTGATAAATGCATCGGGATAGTGCTCCTGCACATATTCCAATACTTTCAGAGGGATCACCGTGTCGGGGAGCTTCTCGGTGTGGCGGCTTTCAATGCTGTAACAGTCGCCTTTTTTGTCAAACTCGAGTTTTACCTGGTTATCAAGAATCACTTCGTAGCTGGTTTCGAGGTCGTCGCGGTCGCGAACTACCTGCGATATGCGCGCATCCGGGAAATGGGCTTCGATAAAATCCTGTGCATTAACCGGAAGTTTGGTTTCGTCCACTACTTTTTCGTCGTCGCAGGCCGTCGCTACAAATAGCAAAATGGCCAGAATGGAAGCCAGTTTTTTCATCATCGTTGTCAGTTAAATTGAGTGTTCGTTTCGGTTCTGACAACCGAGCATGGGATTCCCCCTATGAGGGCTTTTATTTTTTGTTCGGGTTTTGGGGCCGGACCAGTATAGTCTCAGAAGCATGGTAAGGTTGCTTGCGCTATCCGGGAGCCATTCTTTTGCTATTTCCTAGGGCATTTCAATGGTAACCAGCGGCACAAGCAGCGAGAAAGCCAACGTTCCTCAATTCTTCAAGCTCAGCCGTGCTCATACTCGTATTGAAAAATAAAAATATCCGATGCAACGATTGGACTTATTTTTGTAACTGATAGTTTTTAAATGTTCCCTGGCCAATCCTATGATCCGCACATTTTTACTTTTGCTTCTTTCGGTCCAACTGCTTTATGCACAGGAATTCACGTCAGTCGTCCGCGGTAGTGTGAAGGACGCCGATTCCGGCTTGCCGCTTGCCCGGGCTACCGTTCAGCTGGATGACCTGGGTAGTGTTACCGACGAGACGGGGCAATTCCGGTTTGAAGGGGTGGGGGTAGGCAGGCATGTTTTGAAGGTCTCATTTATAGGCTACCAGACCCTTGTGATCTCGGAAATTTTGCTTGAATCGGGGAAGGAAAATGTGCAGGAAGTGCGGCTCAATGCCGCCGGAAGGCAATTGCAGGAAACCACGGTATCGGGCAGCCGACCGCCGGCATTCAACAGTGTTCAGGCCATTACACCCGAGCAAACCCTTCGTTACGCGGCTACCTACCTGGACCCGGCCCGCGTTGCGACCTCTTTCGCGGGCGTCGCGGCGGCCAATGATCAGGCGAACGGATTGGTCGTACGCGGAAACTCGCCGAATAGCATGCAATGGCGGCTGGAAGGGGTGGAGATCGTCAACCCGAACCATTTGTCGAACGCGGGTACATTCAGCGACAGACCTACTTCGACGGGCGGTGGCGTGAACATTCTGAGCACGCAGCTGATGGGAACGTCCTATTTTATGAGCGGACCGTTTCCGGCGCAGTATGGGAATGCCACATCGGCCATTCTGGACATGACGCTTCGGAAAGGAAATAACGAAAAGCATGAATTCACGGCCCAGGCGGGACTTATTGGCTTGGATATTGCGGCAGAAGGTCCATTGTCGAAGAACTACCAAGGCTCTTACCTGGTCAATTACCGCTATTCATTCACAGGGCTACTCGGGGCGATGGGCGTGAATTTCGGGGGCGAGGACATCCGGTTTCAGGATTTATCGTTTAACCTGAATTTCCCCTTGAAAAAGGGCGGCAATTTTACTGTTTTTGGCTTGGGGGGCATTAGCAGCAATACTTTCAAGGCAGAACCGGATTCAACGAAGTGGGAGTTTTACAAAGATTCGCATAACATCATTTACAAAAACAAAATGGGAGCGGCGGGTGTCACGCACGCGCTTCCAGTGGGGAGCCGGGGGGTGTTGAAAACTGTATTTGTGATGTCGGGACTTGAAACTTCGCGTGCATTTTATAAAGGTGAAACCAATACTTCGGAGTTCTCATATCCAATTGAAGACGATTCGCTTACCAAGCGCAAGATCACCGGTAACACGACCTTTAAGTACCGGTTTGCCGGTGGGGGCAGTCTCAAAGTAGGCGGTTATATCACATTCCAGTACGACCGCCTTGCACCGTTATACACCTGTCAGGAGATCAAATCGAGGCTTTTCCAGCCCTTTGCCGAATGGACCGTGCCCATTGCCTCCGGTGTTATGGCCGAAATCGGGTTGAATGCGACCATCAGCAAGGTCGACCTCTGGCGTGCCTATACGCACCACACGCTCGAACCGAGGGCTGCATTGCGCTGGCAAGTTACCGACCACCAAAAGCTCAGTTTTTCCTACGGCCTTCATAGCCAGATGCCGCTTGCGCAGCTGTACGCAGCAAGTTACTCCACGACGGGATTCTCTGGTAATCCCAATCTGGGATCGTCCAAGGTACATCACTTTGTCGCCAGCTATCAGCGCGATTTCCGCAAAAATAATAGTCTGAAAGTAGAGGCTTATTGGCAGGAACATTTCGATGTGCCTGCGGGCGGCATGGACTTTTCGGCATTGAATGCGATTGAAACGAGGGTAGGTGAGGGATTGGCCAACAAGGGAAAAGGACGCAATTATGGCTTGGAAGCCACTTATCAGAAACTGTTGAGCGACGATTTTTACATGATGGTATCCGGCTCTCTTTACAGCGCGACCTATATGAACGAGAATGGACTGAGGAAAAAAGGACGCTTCGATGGCCGGCATACATTTAGTTTTACGGGAGGAAAGGAGTTCAAATCCGGCTCGCGGCTTTGGGGCGTTAATACGAAAATCCTCTGGCTCGGCGGCTTCCGCGAAACGCCGATCGACCTGGAAGCTTCCAGAACGGCGCAGCAAACTATTTACAAGAATAGTGAGCCATTCGCATTAAAATTGAAGGATTATTTTCGCCCGGATCTGCGCATTTACCTCAAAAAAAGCAGGGCGTCGTACAGCACGACATTCGCGCTCGATTTGCAGAATGTGTCCGGCACGAAGAATGCGGCATTCAGCTACTATGATGCATTTCAACAAAAGATCGTCAGGCAAAAGCAGCTGGGGCTGATTCCGGTGTTGAGTTACCGGTGGGAGTTTTAGAATTTTGAATGATTGAATGATTGACCGGGTCGCCGGTGCGATGATGAATGAGCCGCCGTGGAATGGGGAATGATTGAGCCGCGGTCGTAATGGAGAAAGTTAAATATTTTTGTGCGATGTTTGTTGATAGTCAGTTGTTTGGGATAAACTTGGATTGTTGGGCGAACTTTCATCGGGTAAATTGTGTAAATAGCAGTGCGGTTGAACTTTTAGCGTGGCAGTTTACTTTCACCTAAAAGCCGAAAGCCGAAAGCCGAAAGCCGAAGGCCGAAAGCCGAAAGCCGAAAGCCGAAAGCCGAAAGCCGAAAGCCGAAAAAACTTGGGGGTGACTGGAATTGACAGCGGGCTGAGGGCTTGTGTGTAAGCATGTCGGGAGTTGAGAGTACCTCCCGTAAATAATATTCTCAAACAATAACTGGCGAATCTACTTACGCCATGGCTGCTTAATCCGGAGGATTAACCAAATGCCATCATCTCTCCACCTCACGTGCTGCCGGGTGGGTTCAGAGGTGTCGAACCGCAGCGCTGGTTGGTATATTGATGCGTAAAACCAACGAGACCCTAGTATCTAAGGCTTAGACGCGGGTCCGCCGTGCACCTTGTCTGGCTCGAAAATCTAATCACGGATAAGCATGTAGAAGGCGCAGGTTTTCCCTGTTCTGGACCGGGGTTCGACTCCCCGCATCTCCACGGATTGAAAAATCAAATTTAGCTAAAAGCCCCTAAATCAATTGATTAGGGGCTTTTCTTTTGCTTCCAACTAGCTAATTCATTCATTAATTGACAAATTCTAGGTGTAATATTCGGTGCACTGACATTTAGCGGATTCAGGTGCACCGAATTTGTCTCTATCATTCTGATGCTTAGTAAGTTGTGCTACAATTGAACATCTTGTCTGGCGCGCAATGGGGTTTTACTTTTAATGTTTAAATACACGACGATGGAAGCAAAAATGAGTGCAATTTTCTACGCAAGGAGGTCAAAGGCTACCAAGGAGAAACTGTGGCCGATCTACCTCCGGATTACAATTTCCGGAAAAAGATTTGATACCAGTGCGAATCGACAGATTGAACCGTCGAAATGGTCTGTTGAGGCTGGCAGGATGAAAGGGAGCTCGATTGAAAGTAAAACAGTCAATACTTTTCTTGATACGCTTCTTGTTCGGGCTTATGGGATACAACGGGAAATCTTGGAGGAAGGCAAAAAAATGTCCATTGACGTTTTTAGAACAAAATGGCTGGGAGCTGGGAAGAATGCAAGGACTCTTATTGGAGTCTTTAAAGATCACAACAAGAAGATGGAGCAGTTGATAGGAATAGATTATGCTTATGCAACTTTTCAGCGATACCAGACCTCACTTCAGCATACGGAGAACTTCTTGAAGTGGAAGTTTAAAGTGCCGGACGTGCATCTTACTGATTTGAATTATCAGTTTATTTCTGATTTTGAATTCTACCTCAAGACAGTCTGTGGCTGCGGTCACAATTCAACAATGAAATATTTATCAAATTTCAAAAAAATTGTGTTGACCTGCGTCAAGAACGATTGGTTACATAAAGACCCGTTCTTCGCCTACAGAATGCCCAAAACAGAGGTAGATAGAGTAGCTTTATCCGCGGAGGAATTGTTGACAGTCATCAAAAAAAAGTTTGTCACTGAGCGCTTACGGCTCGTACGCGACATTTTTGTTTTTTCATGCTACACTGGGTTGGCTTATGTAGATGTGCAAAAACTCAGACGTTCCGAAATTACCATAGGCATTGATGGAGGTCAATGGCTACAAATCAAACGACAAAAAACTGAATCCCGGTCAAGCATTCCCTTACTGCCTGAAGCAATCAACATATTGAATAAATATGAGAATCATCCGCAATGTGCGAGCACTAGCCGCTTACTGCCAGTTTTATCGAATCAAAAGATGAATGCCTATTTGAAGGAAATAGCAGATGTTTGTGGTATTGAGAAAAATATCACGTTTCATTTGGCTAGACATACATTCGCAACCACAGTTACATTGGCCAATGGAGTTCCGACTGAAAGCGTGTCGAAGATGCTTGGACATCGAGATCTTAGGACTACTCAATTGTATGCCAAGGTGATTGATTCCAAGATCAGTGAGGACATGAGGCGTTTGAAAGAAAGTTTGATAGACAAACTCGGCAAAAGCACAGGTATTTAAGTGTCGCTATTCCGTTAGAATTTTCAAAGGTCGCCAAAAGCTTACAGCATAATGGCGGCCTTTTCCTATTTGGCAAGGCGAAAGATGAAGGCGTTCACCCTTAGGATTTATTCCGTTTCTTTTTGGCTAAGTAAGGGCCTCTGTTAGGAGGGCTTTGGTTTTTCTCGTTTTGCCTTAGTCAATATTTATTTCAAAGGGCAGCGAGGGATTTGAACGGCAGATTTAACATTTTGAAAATCAATAAGTTGTTTACTTTTCAAAAATCCCTTCCATGGGTGAGAAATTGAGCGGAATCCTTGCAACGCGAGCGGCTCACCATGCAACAGGCTGAGGAACGATCCCATTTAATCGAATTTTTATGACGATTAGGGGAATGGAGTTATTGCCTCTTGATAAGGAACTAATGGGCAGGCATTGGTCTGACGAACGGGTCAAGGTTATTTATTGTCCAAATATTATTCGCAAGGTTTATATCAGGAAACACACCATTAGGATTTATGACAACCCTACTGATGGTACCGTCGAAATCCGGAACAAACTCATAAATCGGACCCTGTTCCCAGATTTCTACCGGAAAGTCGTGGAATTCTTTCGCTCCGTTTTCAAAGGTAATTTCAACCTGCAAAGGCATCGCGGCTCTTTCCATATTTTCAACGATAATCGTTGCTTTTCCGGATTGTGGATTGGTGACACGGGTTACTTTCTGGTCCAGTTTGTAATTTTCGAGAAACATCGATTTCCAGAACCAGTTAAGGTCTTCGCCTGTGGTGTTATTGATGCTGCTGAAAAAGTCCCAGGGCGTGGGGTGCCTGTAGGCCCAGTCTCGAATATACTTGCGAAAAGCGAGATCAAACTGCCCCTTATCCAGGATATGTTCGCTGAGCAGGGTAAGCAAATACGCGACTTTTTGGTATTGGAGCTTGTATACCTCATTCCCTGGGATTACATCTGGCCTGGTCATGATCGGCATGAGCGAATCGACAAAAAGTCCGGCGACTGGTATGTCAATTTCGGGATAGCCAATAAATTCGCCGTTATTAAAATCCTTCGTGGCCATGTTATCCATGAAGGCATTCAATCCTTCGTCCATCCAGGCGTATCTCCTTTCGTTACTTCCCACAATCATTGGAAACCAGGTGTGCCCAAGCTCGTGGTTAACAACTGCCCAATACATATTCCCTTTATCCTTCGCGGCGCAAAAAACGAGCCCCGGGTATTCCATTCCGTCTAGGTTCGAGGCGACGTTCACTGCCTTATTGTAGGGATACTCATACCATTTTTTGGAAAAATATTGTAAGGTAAATTTGATGTACTCTCCGGAGCGTTCCCAGCTTTCAGTCAGCTTGGATTCGGCCGGATACAGCGAACTTCCCAACACTTTTTTTCCGCTGAGCAACGTAATTCCTACTCCTTCCCAAACGAACGACTTCGAAGCGGTCCATGCGAAATCCCTTGCCGAGGTTAATTTAAATTTCCAGGTGCACAGTGGTTTTGATGGTCTCGAAGAAGAAGCCGTAACTTCTTCTATCGTCCGGATAAATACTTTTTGATCGGAAGATTTGGCCCTGTTCCACCGTTCGGTCTGGGTGGCCGTCAGTACTTCTTCCGGATTAAGGAGATCACCGGACGCTTCCACGATGTATGCGGAGGGAAGCGTAATATTCACATCAAAATTTCCATACTCCAGATAAAATTCTCCATTGCCCAGATAGGGTAGGGTATTCCAGCCATTTACGTCATCAAGTACGCAAAGCCGCGGATACCATTGCGCGACGGAATAGATGTCACCATTTTTCGTAGCCAGAATGTCTGTACGGTTTACATTAAAATCGGCGTTCCTGAAATTCCTTGGAAATTTATAACTATACTTTATCTGAAACGAAAGCTGTTGCCCGGAACGTAGAGGTTCATGGAGTTCAATCCTCATTCTCGTATCATTGATTGTGAACACGGCTTCTTTGAACGTTCCTTTTGCACTTTTCAAATTCACTGACGCAATGGTGAAACCACCTTCAAATTTAGCGTCCGTCGCATTATTGGTCAGAAATAACTTACTGTCAAGTCCCTTCGAGCGCTTTTTATAAACGTTTTGGTCCATCTGCAACCATAAAAATGAAAGTTCATTGGGGCTGTTATTCAAATATGTGATGGTCTCGATCCCCGTAATGATTTCGGCTTTGTCGTCTAGGTTCACATCAATTTTATAATCTGCCCGATTTTGCCAGTAAGCGGGTCCGGGTTCGCCGGTTGCTGAACGATATGAGTTCCCGGCGGGCAAAATGGACGAGGCTGGAAACAAGTCTCTGGCTACATATTTTGAATGATCCTGAGATTGCGTCGGCACGGCATGAAAAAGAAAAACGGGAAGGCAAAAAGCGATGACAATTTGATTCATGGTTAATTTCTGGCGAGTTGAGGAAAACGTTGTCAAGATAACGATTTAACGAAAAATCCCTTCTGTTGTAGGGAATGGTTGTAATTTGGTACATTATTAGTTTGACGAAAATAGCCCTTCTGCCATCTTTTGATCGTGGCCGTAAACCCTCTTTTTCTACTAGAGTATGGAATTGTTTGGCAACATTCCCTTTCGGATGTTGCGGACGCAATAGACATTCTTCAAACGCAAAGTCCGAATCAGAGGGCTTTGGTTTTAAACTGAAACCGTCACACTTTTTGGTTGTGCTCGATCAAGTCTTGTTAGCGAGGGTTTCGAATGAACGATTTAAACTGGACTTTATAGTAGCAAACCCAGGGAAGTACTCGAACGCAGGATATGTCAAGTTTTTTGATCAAAAAACTTGACATATTTGTTCGCGATTTGCAAACAGAAAACCATCATTTACTTGTCTGTCGTAAAAATCGATGGGGTAACTGCAACTGACAGTTACCCCATCGAAGAAATTATTAGTAGTCTACGAAAACATGGCCTTCATATTCGCTGTATCCTTCTAAAAACAAGTCTCTGGCGAAGGCTTCATAGTCGAAGTATTTTTCGTGCGTGGATGGCATGCCTGAAAGCAGTCCTGTCTCTTCGATGTATTGGTAAGCGTATTCAAGTGTTGCATCCTTCATTGAGCCACCGAAGAATCCCCGGTAGCATTCCCGGAAACTCTCAAGTTGGTCTTCCAGCTCGTATCTGTTGGATGGCCAATAGTTGATCTGCTTACAATAGATCTCAAATGCTTCGGCAGTCTCTTCGTCCATTTCACCTATGGCTTCGAAATATGTAAATGCGTCTTTATGTAGGCTGCATTCGGATATCAAAAAATCTGGGATGCTTTCCCAATCTTGGAACATCAGTTCCGGATCTAGCTCGTTCCGATGGAACTCGTAGCAGTCTTGCAGGAATTCTTTAAGGTCTGCGTAGTCCGTCAGCTCAAACCACTTACCAAACAGCGACCCATTGTTGTACTGGCCGTAGGTTCCCACATAGATTTTAGGAGTACTTTCAAGATTTCTCATGATTGAAAGGCATTTAAGTTGGTTTGGCCCCGGCCTTGTGCTCAGGGCAATCGCTGCCTATCGATCAAAGAAAAAATGACTGGGCTCGTCCCCCTGGGTTGCAAGCTCATCTGGCGGTTTAAGGTGCGGCTTGATTCCGAGCGGTCGGCTAAAAAGCCGGATGACGAAGTGTAGGCTTGCAACCGTCATTTTTTGCTTTGTAACTTTCGTTTGCACTGACCACGATCTACCCAATTTCCATCGGGAGGCCAGCGGTTCTAGCCATCCAACAGAACTTCAAGGAGGACATTACCCTGAAACAGGCTGCGTCTGTAGCAGGGTTGCAGACCCTTCATTTTGCCGCTTTTTTAAAACACTCGCCAACCGTACGTTCTCCGATTTTCTCAATGAAGTACGCATCGGGTTCGCCTACAAGCTGTTGCAGCAGTCGGCCTGCCAGTGACGCAAATCGCGCTGGCAGGCGGCTATAACATTTCGTATTTCAACTACTCAGGATGTTCTGCGCGCTGGTGTAGAAGGGTGCTCTGGCGATCTTGGGCACAACGGAATTCAACTCTTAGCCTCAGATGAGTTATTGAATTAGTTTTAACTAATGAGTAGTATTTATTTAAAAAAAAATGTAATTTCTCTTGGGAATTTGGTGGCTACCTGTTAACATTACGCTCGCACCCATCAAATTAAGGGTCGGTATTTTCTTGTCCGACTCGCTCATTAATCTGAATAGAATCAAGCGGTAAGCACCTGTAAGGAACATTCGTAGCCGTTCCACTCCAAAGCGCCATTTCACTCTGCTAAGTTCAACCGATCTTAATGGACATGTTTGGTGCATCCAATTCTTTTAAAATTTCAAAATCAGTGAAGGCATTTGTCACATTTGTAGTGGTTTTGCTGGCCATTGGCTGCAAAAAGGACCAGGTGAACCCTGGAAAAATATTGGGTAAATGGGAGGAGTTTTATGTGGGCAACGGCGAATACCGGCCACCAATTGATCCCCCGATAGCCTACCGGGAGTTTCGAGCCGATTCGGTGCTGATCGACCACAACTATACGGACAATTCTAGCATCCAAAAAAAGTACTGGATCGATTCACAACTGCACATTGCCGTCCGGCGGGCAGATGGGTTCCTTTTGCAATTTGATTACGAATACAGCTTTGACGCGGATACGCTCAAATTAGTCTGGGTAAATGCCAACCCGGTTTCGGCCGTCTCGAAGTACAGGCGCATCAACTAAACCAAAATATATTTATGAAGAAAACATCTATGATTTTTCTGCTGCTGGGCATGCCCGCGCTTGTATTTGCGCAACAGCCAGAAACCTTGCCGACCGTTTTGCGCGACAAAAAAGGCGTTGTCCAGGCAATGGAGTTTTCAGAGTCCGATGGTTCGAAGGGAATTACTGAAAAGGAATTTATGCGCGACTATCTGAAAGTCTCTGCTGATGACGCTTTTGTAAAAGCAAATGATAAACAACGAAGCACTGAATTTACCGATGACCATTTCGATCAGTTTTACAAAAGTGTAAAAGTAGAAGGAGCCGGTTATAATTTCCATTACAAAAACGGAAAGCTGTTCTATGCGCACGGTCACTATGTAAAAATTGATAACCTCGACGCGGTACCATCGCTAACGCCGGAAAAAGCGAAAAGCCAGTTTGCAGCTTATAAGAATATACCCGAAAATGATATTTCGAAATTTACTGCTGAGTTACTATTCAGGCAAATAGCGTCTCGCGATAGCGCTAGTTGCCTGATCTACAAAGTTCTGCTATATGCTAACAATGCAGCCAACAACGAGGTCGGCATTGTTGATGCCAAGACAGGTGCAATATTGGACACAGAGCCATTGTTTTTGCATGCCGCTTCGCACTCCGCTCGTGTCACTAATGGATCGGCAATTAAACCGGCCGCGAGCTCCGGCAAAAGCTTTTTACCTCCCGCTACAGGTACCTTTGCGACAAGATACAGTGGTAGCCGTACAGCTGCGACCTTCAATGACCAGCCCAATTTCCGGCTGCTAGATCAGACACGAGCTTCGGTAATTCACACATGGAACATGCAAGGAGGCTACGACTTTTCCTTCCGCGCAGAATTGATCGATAACGATAATACCTGGACGGCAGCGGAACACAGCCCAACTGAAAACGACATGGCCCTCGATGTCCACTGGGTATTGCAGCAGATTTTCGACAGGATGAATAACTTTCATAGTGTGAATAGTTTCAATGATCCCGCCGTTGGGGCCGGTTTTCCAATCGATGCTCATATCCGTTATGGTAATACGGTCAATGACCAGGATAATGCTGGTTGGTCGCCAACGGCAAACTTGCTCGTTTTTGGTGATGGCGCGGTAATTTTCCGGCCGGTGGCATCGGTAGATGCGGTAGCTCATGAGTACGGGCACGGCATGACCGATTTTCAGATCGGCTGGTCTGGTACCGGAGACCAAGGGGCTTTCAATGAAGGGCTAAGCGATATATGGGGTGCTATCATGCAGCACCGGATCACCGGGGGCAATGTATGGCAGATCGGCGAGCAGATCATGGTTAATAATCCATGTCTGAGAGATCTGCAAAACACCAATTCCCTGAATGTGCATCAGCCCATGGCCGATACGTACGGGACCGCGCAATACAACTCCGCGAGTAATATCTATGTGCGTAGCGGCGTGTTTTCTCATTGGGCTTACCTGTTGGCCAACGGTGGGTCAGGCACCAATGGGATGGGGGGAACGTATAATGTATACGGAATTGGAATGGATCAGCTGGAGAATCTTATCGTCAGGGCTGTGTTTGGAAACTTCCTTGATAATACGACAACCTATGCTCAGGTAAGAACCGGGATGATCAACGCAGCCCGTGCGCAATGCGGCAATCAAAATGGAGTTTTGGTACGGCAGGTTATCAACGCCTGGGCGGCAGTTAATGTTGGAACGGTTGGAACCGATTGGCAGCCTATCATCGCTGGCCCGGATATTATTTGTCCAAATGCGACTTACACGGTGACCAATTTACCAGAGGGCGCAAGTATAACGTGGTCAACCAGCAGCGCTTCCGCTGCAACTATTACCGGTGGCGGTGTGGCTACCAGAAACGGTAGCTACAATGGTCCCGTTACAATAAGGGCTGTGATAGCGGATGAATGTGGCACTATCATGATTACAAAGGCAGTCAACGTCGGAAAACCGGTCATTAGTTTCAAAGTTGACGGCCAGCCATTTACAAACGGACAAATCTGCGCAGGTCATCTGGCGTTCATCGACGTGGTTGGCCACGATCCAGCCAATTCCTACAGCTGGTCGCTACAATCGGGATCATCGGGTTCTTTATCAGGTTCTGGGCCGTCTGCAAGCTTTCAGAATTACTCAATGGCATGTTCCGCTATCAGTGTGGCCGCAAGCAATTTCTGTGGAACCACCAACACTGGCCTGACTATCTGCACCAGGGAATGTTCTGGAATGGCATTCAAGGTTTTTCCCAATCCTGCCAGTGACTTTGTAACGGTTCAGTTTGAGCATCCCGAAAGCCTGGACGCAATGCCGGAGGAGCTTGTACTATATTCAGAGAAATCCGGCAATGCAGTGCGGTCTGTTTCTGTAAGAGAAGTATTTGAGAGAAAAGCCTTTAAAGACGGGAATAAGATGGAGATCAATGTCAAAGATCTGCCACGTGGCACCTATTATCTGCACGTAATACCAGGTAAAGCCTCTTCGCAAAAAACTGAAAGGATCAGAATATTGCTGGAATAATCCGAAAAAGATTTTGTTGTATGCAGCAACAGATTAATATTTAATAGCAAGTGCTTTTAAAAAACCAAAAAGGTCGGAAGCAAGATTCCGACCTTTTTGATTTTGACATCAGTTACAGGCTTTTTGGTTCAAAGTACCTTACGATAGAGTACAATCCGGCTATTGTAACGTCTTTTCAGGTAAGAAGTCCCTGGGAGACAGATTGAAATAATGGGCTAACTTATCAATATGTTTGAGATTGTATTTGGCTCGATGATTGGTGCTTTCTGCATTACTTATGAATGCCTTAGTAGTTCCAAGAATGCTGGCAATATCCTCTTGAAGCAAATTATTATTCACACGTAGTTCCCTAACGTAATCGATTACGTATTGTTCGATTCTGCCGATGTTGTCTTGGTCCTTCATGCTTGGGACGAAGTACGGGAAGCATAAAAATTTCCAGTATACACATGTGTGTCTTTTGGTAACTTTCGATATATTTGTTTTAACAATCGTTCTCATAGCGATTTGCAGGTGAATGATTGTGGCACTCGTAGAGTGTACGCACTATTTTGTATTGCTGGCCCAAGTTATTGTCTATGCTATGGCACTTCATGAACTGTCTAGAACATCCGAACTCAACGAGCCTTACCTTCTGCTTTTTCGCAGCGGTGACGAGCGGGCACTTAATTATTTTTACAGGCGGACTTATGATAGCCTGCTTTACGTTGGTAGAAGGCTGGTCAATGACGAGTTCCTGGTAAGCTGCATCCTGCACGAATGTTACCTTAAAGTCTGGGCACACCGCGATAAGATTGAAAGCCTGCCTCATGCGTACCGGTTTATTCGCCTTAACCTCCGTTGGCAAGTGTTAAAGCAAGTGCAAAAACCGGCATATCAGATATACCGGAAAATGACAGAAATAGACCACTTGGAACCTTTCCTGGGTGAAAAGCCAGATTTGGAGGGCTATTTCAAAGATGGCACAGAGCAAAAACGATGGAGTGAAATCTCGAAAGCAATCTCATTTCTGCCCAAACAGCGCCAGCTGATCGCAAGCCTTCATTTTCAGGATGGACACAGCGCGCGCGAGGTAGCCAAAAGAATAGGAGCCAGTACGTTGCATGTGACCAGCGAAATCCAAAAAGCAGTAGAGGAGCTTAAAAGGATGGTAGCGCCCCGCACGACCGAGCCTATAAGGCAAGCAAGGCAACCCTATCCTTACGAGCATATTCTGAGTAGCGAGCAGGCGGCGGTGTTCGAGCTCAGGCAAGATCAGAAGAAGTCTTTTGCCGACATCGCATCGATATTAGGCTGCCCGCAGACCCAGGTACAGCAACATTACATCAAAGCATATCAGCTTGTCAAAAATCACTGGAAACAAAATGTCCGCTAGATCATGGAAAAGCTGTTCACTACCCGGAAGATCCGCCTTCTGATCGATTCGGACGACATCGATCAAAAGAACAAGATTATCGATACACTCTACCAGTGGCGGTACACCTGTTTTAAAGCCGCCAACCAAATCTTTACTCACCATTACGTCCAGCAGCAGCTCAGGGAAATGCTCTATTTGACCGAAGGCGTACGGGCAAGACTCGCCAATATCAAAAAGGACGAGTATGGGATGCTGTCGACATCAAGGATGAACACCAGCTACCAGGTGCTCGCTCAAAACTACAAAGGCAGTATCCCGATGCACATCATGAGCGCGTTGAATGGCAACCTGGTCGCCAGCTTTAACAAGATGAGCAAGTCGCTGGCCAGCGGCGAAAGCGCAATGCCCAGTTTCCGAAGGGAAATCCCGATCCCATTTAAAGGGACTGATGTCAAGAAACTAAGAAGCACTAGGGAAGGAGCGGTATTCCATTTCTTATTATTTGACATTCCCTTCAAAACATACCTGGGCAAGGCAGGCTATGACAAGCGGGAAATACTCCAGCGCTTGGCTACTGGTCAGGTCAAGCTTTGCACAAGCTCGCTGGCGTTAGACAAAGGAAAGATTTTCATGCTCGCCGTTTTTCAGACGGAACGCGGCGAGCATGAGCTTGACCAGGATATCATCGCCGAGGCGAGCTTGTCGCTGGACTATCCGATCATGGTCTCGGTCGGCACCAAGCGTTACACGATCGGCACCAAGGACGAGTATCTCTACAAGCGGCTTGCGATCCAGGCTGCCATCCGGCGGAAGAAAAAAGCAATGGCCTTTATGAACCAAAATAGCCGGAGGCAGCTCCGCAAATCAACGATAGAGAATCTAGTGCAATCAGAGAAACGGTATGTCACCCACAAGCAGCACGTATATAGTAAGAGGTTAATCGATGTATGCCTGAAAAATAAAGCAGCGACTTTGCTTTTGGTAGATCAGACAGAGAAGGAGCAGCAGGCCAAAGAGGACCCGTTCCTTCTTCGCAACTGGGGATATTACGGCCTTAAACAAAAAATTGAACGCAAGGCCGAAAAAGCAGGCATCGCCGTGCTGGTCGAATGAATTTTCACAGAGGCTGCTTGTACAGCCGCAGGATGAAACCACCAGCGGTTTCATTAAGTGCCGAAGGGCGCATACAACTGGGTTAGCTTAATTTAATCAGTAAGCAAATGTGACCCGAATCAAGCAGGTAACCAGTCGCGGTTACCTGCATTTTTTATCTGTTCTATTTTGGATCAACCGCTTTCCGGGGCTTTCTGCCACGCGGCTTTCCGGTGTATTCCGGTTTGGGCGTTTCGGTTTCAATCGTCAGCTCATAGACTTGGGTAGCCTGATCAAAGTCAAAAGTGGAAATCTTGAAGATCAGCTTTTCGCTCTCGAAATTGACGTTCCCTTTTTTCAGGATAATAGCTAGCGGAATTACATGGCCGCGGCCACTTTTTTCGAAGGAAAAAGTTTGATCAGAACCCACTGCCGGGACAAGATACATGGATTTAATTTTTCGCTTTCCATCCTGTGTACCGATTTTGAAATGGGTAGACGCTGGATCGATTCCCAGACCTGCGAGCACGGCAGCCGGAAAAACAAGCTTGCCGGAACTGGAAATGTAGCCAGCCGGCAGCGGCGCTGCCTTGGCCTGTTTGGTTTTAGGTAGGTTTTCCTCTGGGGAAAAGAATTTAATTGCTCTTGGCTTCATGGTGTTATGGGTTATTTTGGGCTAAAATAAGGCATGGGTTTGGTTTAGCCTATCAGTTACAAATGAAGCCCTAATGCTTTCCGCTTTCTTTTCCTCTTTTTAAGCTTCGGATTTAGGGTTGTCGTCGCATGAAAGCCAATCCGGTTTTCGAGCAAACCCAGCGAGTAATCCCTGCCGATATCAGAACCTTTTATCTTCATCTTAGTCTGCATATGGAAAAATGCGATGCCCCGCCCCACATAGGTCTTGTATCCGTGCCCCAGTAAATGCCCTTTTAACTCCTGGATTGAAGAGACCTGGGGCATCAAATGATCAATCAGGGATCTGAGCTTTAAATGCGCCTTGTCTGCTAAATGAATCTGCTGGCCCAGGGTGCGGTTGATCCGCATATCATGCGTCGGCACAAGACTGAGCTCATGTTCCATCCTGCGGCAGAACTTGCCGGTCCGCGCATAGTTTTTAAAATGATCGGCCGTATTCTTTCCGTTATAATTGATGCGGTTGGCAATAATATGAAAGTGCTCGTTGGCTGAATCCTGGTGCTTAAAAACAACCATCTGGTTCTGCTCAAAGCCAAACTCTTTGGCAAATTCTCTGCAGATCCGCATGATCTTGTCAATGCCGGGCTTTTCGCCGGGCGAAAAGCTGAACGTCTGATGCCATACGTATTTGGTAAGCTTCTTGTTCTTGGAGTGGTTGTCTGTGTACTGTCGGGCAAGGTAGTCCAGATCCAGCGTCCCATCGGGCCCTGTTTTGAGGGCAAGGTTCTGAATGTAGACCAGCTCCCCCCTGACGCTTTGCTGCTCACTCTGCTGGTCTGCCATGGTTTGCTGCCCCTTCTGATAATAGCGGTACTCCAAAATCCCTTTGGCGTAGCTGCCCAGTCCTGCTTTTCCGATCATCTGCTGGTTTGCCGGATGAATTCTTTGACCGCATTTACAATCTAGTAGTGGACCGAGGCGAAATCTGCCGCCTCGGTTTTCCAGGCTGGCGCAATATCCTGCAAGGGCGCAGTATAGTAGCTTGCAGGCAATGCATCGAGGCACTTTTACAGCTACGAGCTCGATACCTTGTTCCACGAACTGACGCTCCACGCCCGCAAAAGCGCTTCGCCGGATCTGCATTTTCGCTACACCCGCCCGGATTCGGCTACGATCGTGCTGTCGGGACGAAATGAAAGCCAGGATTCGGTGCGGATTGTGCTCTCGAAAACAGACCGTAAATACCTACTCCACGAAGGGCGGCGGCGACCTATCAGAATCAATTGAGACACCATTAAACAGCAACACAATGGCTGACATACAACTCGATAAGCCCAGGCCGGAACGGGCGGCGGCAACAGCGAAGAATACTTTTCCGGAATGGGCCGCCTGGGAACGCATCCTTTTCCGCGTAGCGGTGGTTTTTTTCGGGCTGCTAATCATTCCGCTGAGTGTGGAATGGTACACGAAGTTTTTCACCGCTAAAACACTGTTCGAATTTTTCTCGGCATTAAATGGTTACCGGGTCGATTTTGTGAAGATACCGGGCGAAAGCGGCCGCTGGGGCCTGGCGAGCTACGCGGACTGGGGCGTGGCGCTGCTGATCGCCCTCGTTACGGGAGCTGTTTGGACGCTGGCCGTCCGCAAGCGCGAACGGAAGGGGTACAACGAACTTTACTACTGGATCAGGACTTTTGCCCGTTACCGCATTGGTATCGGCATCATTGCATTCGGTTTTTTGAAATTGTATCCGATGCAGATGCCGTTTCCTTCGATATCCAACCTGGAAGCGACCATCGGGGAGTACACCGCCTACAAAATCTACTGGCAGTCGGTGGGCGTGGTGATCTGGTACGAGGTATTTTTGGGTTTCATCGAGGTGTTTGCGGGTGCATTGATGTTTTTCAGGGCGACTTCTGTGCTGGGAGCGGTGATTAACCTGGGCGTTTTGTACAATATTGCCCATGCCAACCATGCCTATGACGGCGGCGTGCATGTGTACAGCGCTTATTTCTCGCTGCTTTCGGCATTTGTTCTCGCGCATGAGGTGCCCTATGTGTGGAAGCTGCTGATCCGTGAAGAAAATGTCAATCCAGTTGAATATGTGCCGGCATACAATGCCAAATGGCTTACCCACGGCCTGTTCGGGCTGAAATATGCGATCGTGATCGGCTTTATATTCGTTTACGGCTGGCTCCGTTACGATATGCATTACAACCAGCTACGTCTCAAAGAACCCAAAACGCCCGGTCTGGCTAACGCGGCCGGCTTTTACCACGTCACTGAATTCAAAATCAACAACCGCACATTGCCCTATTCCCCGCTCGACACGGTGCGCTGGCAGAATGTGGTTTTTGAAAAGTTCTCAACATTGATTTACCAGGTGAACCGGCCGGTGAGCATTTCGCTTGCAAATGGCACGCCGCAGACGAAGGACGTCGATCGCAGCTACGAGCTGGCGGGCATAGGCGGGGGGAGAAGGTTCTTTTACTACGACGCCGATTTGAAAACACAAACCTTGCTGCTGCAAGATAAAAACCGGGCGAAAAGCGAAGAAGACGGCGGTGGCAGGGCCCGCAAACCTGCCGCGAAGACCGACAGCATTCCGCCGCTGGCCTGGCATTTCCAGCGCCCTTCGAAGGACCGCATCATTCTTTCAGGCCTGGACGACCATCGCGATTCCATTTACGTGGTGCGCGACCGGGTCCGCAAAGATTACGCATTGACCAAATCCAGAACCCAGGCCCAGCCCGTCGACCGGGCGGCGATCTCGGCCACTTCCTATTGATTTTTAGAATTTATTCCTGTCAACAATGAGAATTTCTTTTGTATTGTGTTGCCTGATTTCCTTTTCCGCCTTCGCCCAGCGCGACCGGCAGGGACAGGCGCAACCAAGTGCACACGATCACGCGCACCATGTGGACGAAAACGAGTTTACCCACAACCACCTGGAGCACATTCAGGCCTACCGCAAGGAGACCGCTTACGTCCACAACCTGCCGCCCGCGCAATTCCTCGAAGGCATCGGCACTTCCAACTTAAAAATTACGACCCAATCCGAGCAGGCGCAGAAGTATTTTGCACAGGGCGTGGCGCTCCTGCACGATTTCTGGGATTTCGAGGCCTATCGTTCGTTTAAGGAAGCTATCCGGCTCGATTCTTCGGCCGTAATGCCCTACTGGGGCCTGTACAGCGCCATCGGAGCCACCGAAGGGGCTGATTTTGACAATGACAAAAAACTGGCAGTCAGGAAACTGAAAGCGCTGAAAGACAAGGCTAACGAGCACGAAAAGCTTTACGCCGAAGCCATTCTGCTCCGCGACGCCCCCGGCGAGAACAGCCGCAAGCAATACCAGCAAAGGCTCGAAATCATTGTGCACAAATACCCTGATGACGTGGATGCCAAACTTTTTCTCGCATTGAGCAAAATGAGCGGCTACGACGTGGAGCTGAACCCGCGCGAAGGCCAGATTTACAGCGAATACCTGCTTCGGGACGTGCTCAAATCAGACCCGGACAATGCGGGCGCGCATCATTACTGGATCCATTTGATGGAAAACTGCTGTCCCGACGAAGCGCTTAAAAGCTCCGAGCGCATCCGCTTGCTCACACCCGGCGCGGCTCACATGGTACATATGCCGGGGCATGTGTACTACAAATTGGGCCAGTATCAGAAAGCCCACGAGGCGTTTCTGGAAGCGGTTGCGGTGGATTCCATTTATATGAAGAAACAACATATCCCCGAAGTCGACACCTGGAACTACATCCATAATCTCAATTACCTTCTGTCGAACAGCGCCGAGAACGGGCATTACAAAACGGCCCTCTATTACGCCGAGAAGCTGCAAAATATGCCGGTAACCAAAGAGCGCAAGGCCAAATACGAAGGCCGGTTCTTTTACCAGGGCGTTATCGCTCCTGCCAAAATGGAGCTCTGCTTCGGATTTTATAAAAAAGCCGCCGACCGGCTGAAACTGATCAATGACAAGGACAGCATCTTTACAGGCAAGGCAATCGGCTACAAGGACGGTCTGTACTATTTTGCTTTGGGCATGGACGCCGTCAAACGCGGCAAAGTCGAAGAAGCAAAGAAATACTCCGACGCGCTCGACGCGCATTCATTCCGCAACAGCACCCAATCATCCTCCGACGAGGTGATTGCCGCCAGAAGGCTCGGGGATCTCAATGTAGCATCGCTGGAATTGCAGGGCTTGATCAAAAGCCTCGAAAACAATGACGATGACGCAATCCGGATCCTAAAAATAGCTCAAAAGAAAGAACACGAACTGGGTTACAGCGAGCCGCCTTCCTATGCAAGACCGGTGCTGATCAGCCTCGGAGAGGTGTATTTGAAAGCAGGGAAATACGATCTGGCGATTAAAGCTTACGAAGACCTGGCCCGGAAGCGCCCCAACAGCGCCAATGCATTGTGGGGGCTTTACAAAGTTTACAAAGAGAAAGGTGACGCCGGGAAAGCGAAAGAGCTGGCTGCGGAGCTGAACGAAGTGGTAAAACAGGGGGATAAAGCGCTTTATCCGCTTTGACGAATCATTGACGAGTGCTCGAAAAAGCGGCTGTCTTTTATGCCGAAAAACGAGTTTTGCATTAATTTAGTATAGGGAAAATTATCGGGGTCGGCTTGCGAGCGGAGTTTGGCAATGTCCTCGGCTGAATAGGCCGTGGTGCAGGAAGCGATATTGAATATTTCCGAATACTCCCAGGAGTTGACTAAATCGGGCAGCTGGGTCGGTTCGTTGAAACCCACGTAGTCGTTGTAGCTCACCGTTGCTTTGCCGGAACCGCCGTTTTTGGTGGTAACTAGGGTTACTCCGTTTGCCGCCCGTGCGCCGTAAATAGCTGCGGATGAGGTATCTTTCAATACAGAGATGGATTGGATATCATCCGGGCTGATGTCGTTGAGCGTGCTTGGGATACCATCCACGAGGATCAGCGCGTCCGGCCAAACGAGCCTACGCCCCGGACGCGGATCGTGCCTCCGTTCGCGCCTGGCCGGCCGGAGCCGGTCGTGACGGTTACGCCGGGCATTTGTCCGGTGATGGCCTAGCTTATCTGCATGACGGGCCGGTTTTCCAGCGCGTCCGAGTCGATCTGCGACACGGAGCCGATCACATTCACCTTTTTCTGTTCGCCGTAGCCGACCACGACGAGCTCATTCAGCAATTTCTGGTCGGAAACGAGCGTGGCGTCGAGCGTGGTCCGGTTGCCCACTGTCACCTCCTGGGTAACGTACCCGACGAAGGAAATAGTTAAAACGGAACCTTCATCCACACCGTCCGATGTGAATGTGCCATCTGCCAGCGTGCAAGTGCCTTTTCCGGAACCTTTCAGCAAAATGCTGACGCCAGGAATGCCTTCTCCTTTCTCGTCGGAAATTTTCCGGTTAATGCGCCAAGGGCGTAGGCGAAAGCGGATTGGAAAAATAGGAGTACGGCGAATGCCGCGGCGCAGAGCATGCTTGCAG
This sequence comes from Dyadobacter sp. OTU695, assembly GCF_038440355.1. Lineage (NCBI taxonomy): Bacteria > Pseudomonadati > Bacteroidota > Cytophagia > Cytophagales > Spirosomataceae > Dyadobacter > Dyadobacter sp. OTU695. The sequence continues at coordinate 889,100 of NZ_JASATN010000001.1, forward strand.
TCGACTTTTTTAATCAGGATGGGTTTTTGTAAATGGTTGTTATATAATGGATTAGATGATTGATGGGGATTTGCAAGAGTGTGTAGCTAGGGGAAATGACCCGCCTTGAATCAGAGCGGCTTTCAACCGAAGTGGAAAAATATATACGAAATATTGGTTTTATAGAGTAAGTAGCTTAATAATTTTGTTGATCAGGCATTAGCAAGTATCGGAGGCGAAATCAGGCTGGGGTTCCACTGCGGTCACCTTGCCGCTGGTTATTGAAAGGAAAGGAACTTTTGATGGGATCATGTTTGATGATTTATCGCAACCACAATATCTGGACGCTCAACAATCAAGTTTGAGATAACTTGTTTGCTGGTGTTCTTTCACCCAGGTAGATGTTATACACAATACCAGCCGCGTAGCTGCTATCAACGCTATTACTACAAATACATTTCTGTTTCTGCATTTAAAGCTAGGAAACATAAAGTTTAGTTAGCCTATTAAGTAAATAGATTATATTTTAGCGCAACATTCCATTTTCCACTAGAAGTATTTTGTGAAATAATTAAACTTTGCTTATAAAAGTCTGGCGCTCTCATGTATCTATCCGGGTTCTTTGCTGATGCTGATCCTGACAGGTTATCTGATCAAAACTTGCTGCTGGCGTTGCGCCGTGGTGAGCAGTCGGCTTTTGATGTGATTTACGGCAGGTATTGGCAGCGCCTTTTTGAAAGCGCCATGCGCAGGGTTGCGGACGAAGATCAGGCGAAGGATATTGTTCAGGATGTGTTTGTGAGTCTGTGGGGCAACCGCCAGAAAATGGAAGTGGTGGATTTGAAAGCCTATCTAATGGCTGCCGTCCGGAATCAGGTATTTTCACTGATCGCGCGGAACAAAGTGAGCGACAGATATTTCAAACAACTGGAAACCAGCGAACCACCTGCACCCGCCACTGATTTCGACTTGCATTACAATGAACTCCTGGGCCAATACGACCATCTCATTGCCCGCATGCCGGACAAACAAAAGCAAATTTTCCAGCTCCGCTTTGATGAAGGACTCCCTACCGCGCTGATCGCCGATCAACTAAACATCACCCAGAAAACCGTCCAGAACCAGTTATTGAAGGCGGTGCATTTCATTAAATCGGCGCTGCTCAGCCTGATGCTCTTCCTGTAAGTCCCCGGCAATCACGTGTAAAAATTTTCTTGTGTACGGCGTGGGAGATTTCCGGTTTTGCCCTACTACCTATTACAAGCAGGAAATATGGACAAAGCAAATTTCAGAAATCTGGTAAAACGCTACCTCGACGGCACGGCCACCGAGGCGGAGCGCCGCTGGCTCGAAGCTTACGACGAGTCGGTCGGGCAGGATTCCTGGTACGAGCTTAATGCAACGGAAGCCGAACGCATCCAGCATGACATTGCGGCGGGTATTAACAATCACATTGCTGCCCGACCGGCCGGATTCCCGGCATGGCGGGCATACAGCGCGGCGGCGATGCTGATACTTGCAATCAGCGCCGGCCTGTTTTTTGTCTTGAACAAGGATTTGCTCAGCACTGCCCGGCCAACCTACACAGCAATAAAGGTCCCGTTCGGAAAAATTAAAAAGATAAGGCTGGAAGACGGCACGCAGGTCACCCTCAACGCCGGCAGCGCTTTAACATACCCTTCGGTTTTTGAAAAAGACAGCCGGCAGGTTTCGCTCACCGGCGAGGCGTTTTTTGATGTAGCCCGTCAAAACGGTAAACCATTCATCGTCAACATGCAAAAGCTGCAAATCAGGGTGCTTGGTACCCGTTTTAATGTAGACAGCTACCCCGGCGAGGAAATTGCCCGGGTGGCGGTGGTATCGGGCAAGGTTTCCGTCCAAAACCGGGCAAAATCCAACGATCAAATGATCCTGACTGCCGGCGAGCTTGCAGTGGGCACAGCGGCCGGGCTACAAAAAGCAAGCATCGACTCAGCCGCAATACTGGCCTGGCAAAACGGGCAGCTGAATTTCAAAGACGAAACCTTCAAAACCGTGGCGGCTGCATTGGAACGCCGCTATAATGTGCGGATACGGGTGGCCGAGGCGATTGCGCAATGCCGGGTGTATGCCAATATCGGCAATGAACCGGTGCAGGAAGCGTTGGGCGCATTGGCTGTGATGATGCAGGCGCAGCTCAGCGGCTCGGGGAAGGATTTTCAATTTTCAGGAACGGAATGTCATTAAAGCCTTTCGATATGCAACCCAATAAATCACCCTGAACAAAAAACTCCCTGCGCGAACAGGGAGGCGAACCAGTGCTGAACAAAGGTGAAATGCAGGCCTAGGAAACCAATTGCACCTCACCGGTTACAAACATTAATTCTTTATAAAAGTATGAAATCGATATCGTTTACCAAACGATTATATGGCTGTGCCATGAAAGTATCTGCCCTTTTGCTGGTATTGGGAATACTTACCACCGTGGTGGCCGCACCCGAAAAGGCGCTGGGCCAGAAGCTCCTCGACCAGTTCGTGACGCTCCGCGTACAGAATGCGCCGCTCACTTCGGCACTGGACCAGCTGACTGCCAAAACAGGCGTAAAGTTCCTCTACTCAGCCGAGGCAATCCGCTCCGCCCGGCCGGTGAATGCGGATTTCGAGAACAAAAAATTAAAGTCGGTGCTGGATAACCTGTTGGTTCCGGCCAACCTTACCTACGATTTGCAGGGCAATTACATTATCATCAAACCAGCCGAAAAAACGAATAAGGCGGCCAGGGACAGCCAAGCCGAAGTAGGCGTTTCGGGAACGGTATTGGATGAAAAAGGGCTGGGACTGCCGGGAGTGAATATCGCCATCAAAGGCACCACCAAGGGCACCACCACGGATGCAGAGGGCAAGTTCAGCCTCACCGCGGACTACAGGACGAGCGTGCTCGTGTTCTCGTTTGTAGGCTACCAGGCGCAGGAAATTACGGTCGGCGAACAGTCGTGGCTGGACGTGCGGATGGTTCCGGACAACAGCCAGCTCAATGAAGTGGTAGTAATCGGATACGGGACCCAAAAGGTAGCCGACCTGACGGGCTCCGTGGCCCAGTTGAACCCCGCCACGACGCGCTCGCTGCCGGTGGCGACTATCGATCAGAAGATGATGGGACAGGTCGCCGGCGTGCAAATCCAGCAGGTGTCCGGCGCGCCGGGCGCGGGTACTTCGGTCAAAATCCGGGGCAGCGGCTCGCTGGGCGCGGGTAACGAGCCGCTTTACGTGGTGGACGGAATGCCCTATTCCTCGGGCCTGAATGCGAATACCAATCCGCTGCTTTTTATTAATCCCAATGATATTGAATCGGTTACGGTTTTAAAAGACGCTTCTTCGACGGCGATCTACGGGTCGCGCGGGGCGAATGGCGTGATTATGATCACGACCAAAAAAGGCGGCTACGACCGCACGGAAGTGAATGTATCGTCCATGCGCGGCGTGCAAACCGTGCCGCAACGCGGCCGCCCGCAGTTGATGAACCAGCGCGAGTTTGCCGAATTTCAGCGCGACCGCATTGACATTGCGGTGAGAAGGCTGGAAAACCGGCCGGGCACGATTGACGATTATCCCGAGGCCTACCGGAACCTGGACGCGCTCAAAGGACCCGGCACCGATTGGTACAACCTGGTTTTACAATCCGCCGCGATCCAGGACCACAATTTCAGCTTGCAAAAAGGCTCCAAAGAATCACTGCTTTCATTCAGTCTGGGGTATTTCGACCAGGAAGGTACTGTAAAATACACGGGCGTCGAGCGTTTCAGTGCCCGCATTGGTTTCGATTCCAAAGTGGGAAAAGTCATCAAAGTAGGCGCATCGCTGCAACCGACTTACATTAATCAGAAACGTACTGCTACCAACCAAAGCCGCGGGGATATTCTCGGCGTGGCGAACTGGGCCAATCCGGTAATGTCGCCTTACGATGCGAATGGGAACCTGATCCCCTACATTACCTCGCCGCAAAGCAAGTACCACTCGGCGTGGAGCTTTGCCAATCCGCTTTTTGTGCTGCGCGAAACGGTGCAGTCCGAGCGCGATTTTCAGAACCTCGGCATTGCGTTCGCCGAGTGGGATATCACGCCGGAGCTGCGGTTGAAAAGTTCGATCAACACGATTTGGTACACATCCAAATACAATCAATATGTACCCAGCACGGTAGGAGCGCCCAATACGCCGCCGGTGCCGGGAACCGGCGCTGCGTACAAAGCCAATGGAGAGAGTTTCAACTGGCTGGTAGAGAATACATTGAACTATGAAAAAGAATTCGGCAATCACCGGATCAATGCGCTTTTGGGATACACCACCCAGAAATTCCGCGGCACGGGCATTTCCCTCACCGCGCGCCCTTATGCGAACGATCTGATCGAGACCATTAACGGCGCGCAGGGCATTAGTGTGTGGGGTGAGGATGTGAATGAATGGAGTATGATTTCGTATTTGGGAAGATTGAATTATGCTTTCAAAAACCGATATCTGCTCACGGCTACATTCCGCTCCGACGGTTCTTCCCGGTTTGGAGAAAACAACAGATTTGCATTTTTCCCATCGGTAGCAGCGGCCTGGCGTGTTTCTGAGGAAGCGTTTTTGCAGGATGTCAAATCCATCAATAACCTGAAACTGCGGGCAAGTTTTGGCAAAAGCGGTAACAATAACATCGGTAACTACTCGCATCTGGCGGCGATCAGCACGGGGGCTTATGTGTTTGGAAATAAACAGGTTACTGCGGCTACCGTGGGCCTTTCCAATCCTTATTTAGGTTGGGAAGAATCCAATCAGATCGATGTGGGCGCTGATCTTGAAATGTTCAACAGCCGCCTCTCGCTGGCGGTGGACTATTATTATCGTAAAAGCATGAACATGCTGCTGCCGGACGTGATCCCGGCCATTACCGGCTTCACTTCGCAAACCGTCAACAAAGGGAACATCCGCAACACCGGCGTCGAAATCGCACTTGGCGGTACGCCTGTGCAGGGTGCGCTCACGTGGGATGTGAACCTGAATATGGCCATCAACCGAAACAAAGTGCTCTCGCTCAATGACAACGGCGACCGCATCCTGGCCGGAAATAATGACAATAACGCCACCCACGTGTCGGTAGTAGGCAAACCGATCGGACAGTTTTTTGGGTATGTTTTTGAAGGGTTGTACACCGCCGAAGACATTGCCAATCCGAACATCATCAAAACGCCGCAGGTGTATGAAGGAAATATCAAATACCGCGACGTGAACGGAGACGGCGTGATTACGGACATGCTCGATTATACGATTATCGGAAACCCGCAGCCGAAGTTCATTTACGGGGTAACCAACAGCTTGGCCTACAAAAGTTTCAGTTTGAATGTAATCGTCAACGGACAATACGGCGGGCAGGTCATGAACGGCCTGCGGCAAACGGTAGACAACTTGCAAGGGTTTTTCAATGTAAGCCAGGAATGGACCAACCGCTGGCGCAATGCGGACAATCCGGGCGACGGACGGCATTACGGAATCCCCAAACTGACCCCAAGCCTGGGCCACCGGGTTTCCAACCTTTGGGTAGAGGACGCGAGCTATCTGCGCATTTCCAACATCACATTGGGCTACAACCTGCCCGGTCGGCTGATGAAAGCGACTAGCTTTATCAAAGGCTGCCGCGTTTATGCCACCGTCCAAAACCTGGCCACATTTACCAGGTACGGCGGGGCCAATCCCGAGGGACAAAGTGCGAATGTGAGCAACACGCTGGCGCCTGGCATTGACATGTCGTCGTACCCGCTGGCGCGCACCGTTTCCGGCGGTATTAATCTGAGCTTCTAATCATTAATTGAAATTTGACTGAAATGAAAAAGCTATTTATTCTGCTGATAGCAGGCATATTGAGCAGTTGCGATAATGAATTTCTGCGGCTCTACCCGGAAACGACCCTGAACGAAAGCAACTTCTATAAATCCGAAACCGAGTTTATCCTCCTCGCAAACGGCTGCTACGTGCCGTTGCGCAACCTGGAAAAAGTAGATCACTGGGTGATGGCCGAGCTGCCTTCGGACAATGCGAGTTTCCAGTACAGCAATGTAACCGGCGAGGCTTCCAAAGGCGTGATCGACCAGTTTATCATGTCCACCAGCAATGTGGCTTACGCCAGCTTTTGGAACACTTCCTATAATGGGATCACCCGCGCCAACAAGTTACTCAACGAGATCGACCGGCCGGAAGTGACCTGGTCCAAAATGTCGTTCAAAGAGCGCACAGCCGGGGAGGCGAAGTTCCTCCGTGCATTGTATTATTTCAACCTCGTGCGGCAATATGGCGGTGTGCCTTTGGCTCTAAAACCGATTGGTTCGCAGGAAGCGGTGGGGATCAAGAGGGCAGGCGAGCAGGAAGTTTATGCGGCCATTACCGAAGATCTGAAAGCCGCTGCTGCACATTTTGCCGCCGCGCGTGATGTGGAGGAAAACGGTCGCGCCGGCGAAGGCGCCGCGCTGGGATTGTTGGGTAAAGTGTATCTCACCACCAAACAATATGCGTTGGCCGAGACGGTACTGAAACAGGTGATGAATTTAGGCAAATACAGCCTGCTGCCGGTTTACGACGATCTTTTCAATCCCGCGAACAAGGATTACAAAGAGACCATTTTCTCCGTGCAATATTCGGAAAACAATGTGGAGCTTGCCAACCGGTTTCTGTTCTGGTTTGCACCGTGGTCGTCGGCCGGAGAAATTACCAAGCGGCCGAATATCAACCTCGTGGGCGGCGGCTGGAACCAGCCTACGGACGATCTGATCAATGCATTCGAAGCAGGCGACAAGCGCAAAGCCGCTTCGATCGCGATCTGGCGGGGCAAGGATTGGGACGCGGTGGTGAAGGATATCCCCTATTGCAACAAGTTCAAAGCACCGCTTTCCGCGCCCGACGATCGCACCGGCGACAATATGCCCATCCTGCGCTATTCCGACGTTTTATTAATGTATGCCGAAGCGCTCAACGAACAAGGCAGAACAGGCGAAGCGGTCCCATTCATACAGCAGGTAAGAACCCGCGCCGGACTCACCAAAGCCATCGCCGCAGGCAGCCAAACCCAACTCGCTACATTGATCGCCAAGGAGCGCCAAGTGGAATTTTGTTTTGAAAACCAGCGCTGGTACGACCTCAAACGCACTGGGAAAGCATTGGAAGTAATGAGTGCGCACGGCGCGAGGGAGAAGGCTAAAAAGTCGTTTTTATATGCCGCCGCCTATGAAATGGACGCATTCAAATTACTCGCGCCCGTGCCGGAAGAGCAGGTGCTGGTCAACAAACTCGAACAAAATCCAGGCTATTAATTATTGATTTCTATGAAAAAGATATTGCAAACCGCATCTATTCTGGCAGTTGCATTCGCTTCCGTTTTCGCGGTGCGGGTGAAGCAGCCGAAGGCGGCCAAACCGAACGTAATCATTATCCTGGCCGATCAATGGCGGGCCGAAGCCATGGGTTACGCGGGGAACAAGGATGTGAAAACGCCGCATATCGACAAGCTGGCGGGCCAGAGTGTGAATTTCAAAACAGCCGTGTCCACCATGCCCGTTTGTACGCCCTACCGCGCCTCGCTGCTTACGGGGCAATATCCGTTAAAGCACGGGTTGTTTTATAATGATAAACCGCTGGCTTCCAATGCGGTGACGATGGCCAAAATCTTCAAGGAAAACGGCTATCGCACAGGCTACATCGGCAAATGGCACGTGAACGGTCACAAAAATGGCGAAGGCCCGTTCAGCGCGCGCGACAAGCCAGTACCGCGCGAGCGCCGGCAAGGGTTCGACTACTGGAAAGCCCGCGAAGTGACGCACGATTACAACAATTCGTTCTATTTTGATGAAAATGATAAAAAGGTCCATTGGGAAGGCTACGACGCATTTCCGCAGACCGACAGCGCCATTGGTTTTATTAAAAGATCGGACAAAAATCCTTTCCTGCTGGTGCTATCGTGGGGCCCGCCGCACAATCCTTACGAAACGGCGCCTGAGAAATACCAGAAAATGTACGATCCCGCCAAAATCAAGGTACGCCCGAATGTGCCCACTGAAATGCAGGACAGTGCCAGAAAAGTGCTTGCCCAATACTACGCGCATTGCACGGCGCTGGACGATATGACGGGAAAGCTCATGGAGGCGCTTGAAAAACAAGGCATTGCAGATAACACAATTGTCGTGTTCACCTCCGACCACGGCGATATGCTCCTCACCCGCGGCGTGTTCCGCAAGCAGCGGCCCTGGGACGAATCGGCGCTGGTGCCGATGCTCATCCGCTACCCCGAAAAGCTGGGCAAAAAAGGCATTACCATTTCAAAGCCACTCGGTACGCCCGATATCCTGCCGACTTTGCTCAGTTTGAGTGGCATTAAAATCCCCGGCAGCGTGCAGGGCACCGACGTTTCAGCAGGTATTTTAAAACCCGAAAAATATCCGCTCGATGCGGCATTGATTACATTGCCAGTGCCTTTTCACGAATACAATTTCAGCAACGGCGGAAGGGAATACCGCGGTGTGCGCACGGAGCGGTACACCTACACGCGCCGTCTGAACGGGCCGTGGCTGCTGTACGATAACCAAGCCGATCCTTATCAGCAAAACAACCTGATCGACAAGCCGGAGTACAAAAAGATACAGTCGGAGCTAGAAGCGAAACTGACCACCATGCTGAAAGACATCGACGACGATTTCCAGCCCGCGGATGTGTATATGAAACGCTGGAATTATTACTATGATCACAAAGACAGCCTCCGTCCGGCCTCTTATTACGAAGAACTGAAAACCAGATAATATGAAAAGAGCAACACTCACGAATATGCATCGGCTGGCAATGCTTGTCATGCTGGGCATTGTCCCGGCCATTTCCGCCTGGATGGTTGGAAAAAAGCAAGCTGCCGATCCCAAAAAGCCCAATATTATTTTCCTCCTCACCGACGATCACCGGTGGGATGCATTGGGTGTGATGGGCAACAAAATCATCCAAACCCCCAACCTCGACGCGCTCGCAAACAATGGCATACTGTTCCGGAAAGCCTATGTAACGACGGCGATCTGCTGCGTGAGCCGGGCGAGCATCATGAGCGGGCAATACGAATCGAGGCATAAAATCAATGATTTTACGACCGATTTCAGCCCCGAGGCGCTCGCACAAACCTATCCCGCATTGCTGAAAAAGCAGGGATATAAGCTCGGCTTTGTCGGAAAACTGGGCATTGACGTCAAAAACCAGCCCGACTCGCTGTTCGACTACTGGTCGAGCCCGAAGGAAAGGCAGCCGGTATATGAGCTGATCAACAAGAGCGGCAAAATGGTGCACCACACGGATAGCGTAAACACGGACATTGCACGGTTTATCGATCAGTTTGCAGACAAGGGCCCGTTCAATCTTTCGGTGAGCTTCAAAGCGCCGCACGAGCTCGACGGCACCCCGCCGACCTATCCGGTGCAGGCGCGTTTTAAGGATTTGTACAAAAATGCCGCCATTCCCAAACCCGAAACAGCGGACCCGAAATACTGGGACAAGCACCCCGACTTTTTCAGAACCGATAAAAACATCGGCCGGGATCGCTGGAAGCCGCTTTTTGCAACCGAGGAACTCCGCCAGGAAACCACCCGCGACTACTACCGGCTGATTTCCGGCGTAGACGAAGTAGTGGGTAACCTGGTAGCGCAGCTGAAACAAAAGGGCATTTACGACAACACTGTCATCATTTTCATGGGCGACAATGGCTTTTCGCTTGGCGAGCATGGTTTGGAAGGGAAATGGTTTGGCTTTGAAGAATCGATCCGCGTGCCGATGATCGTTTCGGGCGCGTCTTTACCCAAAAACCTCATTGGCAAAAAGTCGGACGTGGTTGCGCTCAACATTGACGTGGCGCCTACAATGCTTGCATTGGCCGGAGCGGAAGTACCGGCCGGAATGCAGGGTAAAAACCTGCTGCAATTCGTCAGCGGCAAAGTGGCGCCGCGAAAGGATTTCTTTTACGAACACACCTATCTCGGAAGCCCGCGTCTGCCGAAAGTGGAGGGTGTGGTCGGGCAGGATTTCAAATACATGAAATACATCGAGCACGACTACGAAGAGCTTTACAATACCGGCAAAGACCCCCATGAAACCGCGAATCTTGCCCACAACGAAGCACACAAGCAAAAGCTTTCGCAAATGCGCACACGCTATGAAGTGCTCAAAAAAGAGGTGCGATAATCTATACAGCAGGTCAAAGACTAAATGATCTTCGAATTCCACTGGGGTTCGAATCCAAGAGCCATACATATGGAATCAGTTGGATCGACAATTTATTTTATCGTAAAGGGATCGGAAGATTGCTCAATTCTCTAACTTAATGTCTTTTATAAGAGTTAGGAATCTTGTTAGCTGTTCGATTTGCATCCCCATCTCCACGGATATCTATTCAAATCACTCAAAACCCCTGTTTAAGCTAATTAAACAGGGGTTTTTGTTTGGGCTTACCACCAAAACTTTCAAAAACACCCAAAACTTATGAGCGTTAACCGTGTAGTACTTTTAAAACGCTAAAAAGACTGCACGGTTGGCTTGTAACAGCTTACGCATTTTTTCAGTCTCATTTTTCATGAAACAAGATTACAAACTATACTAATATGCTAAAAGATGGTTCTATCGGACGGATACTTTTGTCCTACATTTTGCCGACTGCAAGATGTAGCGGAACTATAGAGCTACTACACTTTCTGCTTCTAGTCAAGTCAACATCCCGTAACCTACCTAGTTTACCAAATTAAGTTTAGCCCTGACATCGAGCGACGGCAATCTTATTCTGTCCTTGTCCCATCTTGACTGGAAATAGACAGTTAACCCTCTCCACGTGGATTATTAGCATATTTGAGACTTTTAGCGAACGGTAGCTCCACGGAAGATTGGTATAACATCAGGATTTCTTCATAAGGATGGCCCAAATCGGAAAACCCCACCGTTGACAACTCATCTGAGCAGGCCAATTGATCGTTAGCTAATAACGATACCTTTAATGTCTCTGATAACCGGCACCATATTCAAAGCTTCGCGAATCAATTTAATTTTACCATTTTCCGCTACGACCCGGCCCATATAGTGTTGAGCGTAATCTTTGCCATTTGACGCAATAATGCCCGTTGCCTCATACTCACCAAAAGCTTGATCAGGTGTGTCAATATGGATCTGAATGTTTTTAAATTTGAATCCGGGAAATGTCTTGGGCAGGTTACTCAAGAAGTTGAACAGCACTTCACGGCCTTCCCAACGGGCCGGTATACCAAGGCTGGCCAGGTAGGGCAACTCAAATACAGCGTCATCGGCGAATAGTTCGATCTGAAAATCAGGGTTTCCCACGTTTTCCAAATAGTCTAGCAATAATTCTTTTGCAGTTTTCATGTCTCTGAATTTTTTATGTTTTAGATTGTTTTAATACTGTAAAAATGGCTTGTTTAATGGCCACGCCCATTGACCTATCGTAAGAAATAAGGTTGATTTATATCAATCCCGCTTTGATGCCAGCCATGGATATGTTTGATTCTAATCATAATGTGGTGTTCCAGTTTATCAATTACAGAAACAGCAGTAGGTATCATCACGCTGGTTGTGCAATGTCATTCTCCATGCGTTATAGACGCTTACTGTAAAACACGTGATTAGGATTGCTTGTAACCTGATCCAGTTCTGGACCAGGAATTACCATGGAAATGAGATAGGCAAAAGTTTGATTGTTAACTTGTTGATTTTTATGAGAATCGACAAAGATCAACTTCAGACAGATTGATAAAGATTAAAAAATGATATTGATATAAGTCAATTAAACTGTTGCGTTATAAATTCCTTTTACAATATTTCTTCAATATATTTGGTTCTTTTACCTAACGCCACAATAGACAAGCAGTGATCGAGGTTTTTAAAACATACTTACAAGCAAAAGGCAGCTACACAGCCGAGGAACTGGAAAAAGTTACCGCAGCTGCGGTTATAAAAAAAGTGAGAAAAAGACAGTATCTCAGTCAGGAAGGCGATGTCACCAGGAACCACGCATTTGTCACCAAGGGATGTTTACGTACCTATACGGTCGACGAAAAAGGGATCGAACATATCTTAAATTTCGCCATAGAAAACTGGTGGATTGGCGACCGGGAAAGCATTCAAACTGGTCAGCCGTCAATCTACAATATCGATGCAATCGAAGATTCAGAAGTGGCCCTGATCAGCAAGGAGAAATTTGACCAGTTATGTTTTGAGGTACCTGCGTTCAACAACATGATCAACGCCATATTACAAAAAAGTTTCCTCGTTGCCCAAAACAGGATCCATACCTTCCTCAGCCTGACCGCCGAGGAAAAATACTTAAGCCTCCTGGAAAAATTCCCTCATCTGAACATGCGTGTTCCGCAAAGCATGATCGCATCTTATTTAGGCATTACCGCAGAAACATTAAGCCGGGTCAGAAAACAGATCGCTCAACGCTAAACTCACTCTGCCTCTGTTGATAGCACTTGATATAAATCAAGTGCTATTTTATTTTATGTCAATTTTCAAGTGGTTTTAATCTTTCAATTTTGTTTGCCGGTAGAAACCGACCTAGCCGTATCGTTGAAATGGCCTGCCAGTCGCTGCTCAAAATAATTGAATGACATGAAAAAGACTAGAAAGATAAGTCGGATCTCCGTAAAAACGGATACTGCCGATGGTGAGCTGTTTAAAACATTATTGTCCGATGGGCTTAAATTAAAGAGAATACCGATTGAAGCAGGCCTTGCAGTATATCGAATGGAGGATGGAACAATCATGGAGTTTTACGGACCGGGATCGTGGTATCCTGAATATTTGTTTAAAAACACAAATGTAGTTATAGGCTATAAAGTCGAAAATCTTGACGAGATGATATTACTGATGCAAAATTCAGGGGCTAAACTACTGGGCAACATCGAAATGGTTTGTAATGCATTTATCTATTGTCACTTGCTTTTAGGTAATGAAACAGTAATTGGTCTGTACCAGGATCTGGCCGCGGGAAAGCAAAACGCTGAATAACCTGGTCACTGGCAGTTAATAGCACGAATTGATATTTGTCAATCTAATTTCTTGCCTTACATCATTCGACACCTTCTGTGCCCATTGTAGGTTTGTCTTATGAAAACACGATCACTAAACCATAACAGTGCAGAAGATCTCAAGGAGATTTTTTGGCATTTTCCCGCAGTCAATAATCCGGAATCGACAATCGGACCGTTTAATCCCTCCGCTTCACCATCTGATGGATTTGCTTACCGGGTATTTTTTGCAGCCGTACTAATTGGCCTTTTTGTCAATATAGGTTACGGATCTGCCCAGGACCCGGTTTTACCGCCAACAAATCTTGGATTGGCCAATATTTATGACGGCTTTGCCGGAAAACCCGACTGGGTTTATCAGGGCTATGTACAGGCATTTGACACAAAACATTTTGCAGACGGTTCAGCCAACAGGGCTCCATCTACATTAAAGATCAATTCTGTAGTCTCTCTCAACCAGTTGATCTATCTCACACCTGTAAAAATAGTGGGCGGTAACCTGGGGTTCACCGTAATTGTTCCTGTCGTGCAGATCAACGCATCTAATCTGAATGGTCCCGCGCCAACTGTCAATCCGGGATTCCTTGGAGATATTGTACAGGGGACAGCAGTTCAATGGTCGGATAAAAAATTATTTGGAAAAGCCTTTTTCCACCGTATTGAGATTGATTTGACGCTTCCAACCGGGTCATATGATAGCAGATATAAGATAAATGCATCTTCACATCGTTACGCCTTCGGTGCTTATCATGCTTTTACGATTTTCCTAAACAAAGAGATCAGCCTGAGCGCAAGAAACCAGTTTAATTACAATGCTCATATGATCGGCCAGCAGGCCAAGGCAGGCGCATATTATAACGGCAACTATTCGATTGATTACTCTTTATTTAAAAGCTTTAAAATTGAAGCGGCTGCGTATTTTCTAGATCAGCTAAATCAGAACAGTTATGCCGGGAACCATTATTATTACGCGGACCAATTTGATATCGCAAGCACTAAGGAACGCGTTCTGGGCGTTGGGCCCGGCCTGGCTATTTTGCACCGAACGGTGTATTGGTTGAAGCTAAAATATTTTTTGAAACTGGTGCCAGAAACCGCTTTGAGGGAAACAGGGCAACACTGCGTATTGCAATCCCACTATCGAAATAATAATTCCCTTTCACCTAAAATAAAGCCTCCTGTGATGGAGGCTTTTGCCATAGTGAATTTTTTAAGTCTAATGATTAAAAAACTTATTTCAATCCGACTTTAAATGAGAAGATTTAATCATCGGCAGATACTGGAAGGGTTAACCCCGAAATGCTTTTTGAACACAAAAGAAAAATGGGACAGGTCTTCAAACCCTACTTCTGTGTATACATCGGTGGTTTTAAAGTTCTCTTCTTTCAGCAGATAATAAGCTTCATCTAATCTTTTCTGTTGCAGCCATTTTGCAGGTGGCATCGAAAACTCCTCTAAAAAATCGCGTTTGAAGGTCGATATACTTCTGCCGGTAAGATAAGCAAACCGTGCCAGGCTTAAATTAAAGCGAAAATTCCGCTCCATGAAAGCCTTAAGGTTGATCTTGCCGGGAGTTTGAAAATTGAAAAGTATATTTTTCAATTCTGGCTGCACTTTGAGGAGAACGATCAAAGCTTCCTTCAATTTTATTTTTATCAACTCGCTGTTTCCGTAGCCGAAGTATGGAAGTGATTGCTGCAGTGAATCTACAAAATTCTGAAGAAGCGGATGTTTTTGGAGTTGGAACGAGGGCGGAACATAAGATGTCGCTTCTGCGATCAGATGGTGCTCATCGGCGAACTCCCGTAACGTTTCTTCATCAAACTGCAGGGAAAGCGAGCTGAAGGGCTCACTTTCACCAGGTTGCTTAACAAATTTGGCTAACCTGTTACGAACATTGAAGCGAAAGTCCCCTGGCTGAAAGGTCACTTTCTCTCGTCCATCCTGAACAGTCAGGCTTCCGGTGATCTGATAAGCAAAAGCATGCCGGTTAACTATATCCTCTCCGGTCATTGATTTCTTGTAGTAACAGGAAATCAGTATCTGAGGCTGTTCATGAGCAGATATCATAGTGACAAATTTCGCAAATCAATCGATAAAAGCCTATAATAACAGGTACTCATACTATCTTAAATTTAACAAGACTTTCCGCCGTCTCCAAAATCGTGGCTTCTTTGGAACGCGGAGTCCAGCTCAGAACAGATTTCGCCTTTGCATTTGACAATGTTTTTACCACACCCAACTGCGGGACAATAGGTTTCAATTCCGGCTTGAACCATGCGCTTACTTTTACCAGCCAGTTCGGTAAAACTTTGGATGGTACTTTGTCAATAGGTAAATTCCTGTCGGCTTTTAATAGTTTGGCAATTCCGGGAAATGACATAAATCCATCTGATGTTGCCAGAAATCGCTGGCCGCTAGTCGCAGGATTTTTCATTGCTTTGATGTGGATATCGGCTACGTCACGGACATCCACAATGCCGAACGATAGTTGTGGTGTCCCTGGCATCTTTCCTGAAAGCAACTGTACGATCATGCCGATAGAGCTGCTAAAAGTTTTGCCCAAAACAGGTCCAAATATTCCTACCGGGTTAATAACGGCCAATTCCATAGAACCTGCATTTTTTTCCATAAAATCCCAGGCAGCGCGTTCTGCGATCGTCTTGGATTTGATATAGGCTGGCAATTTTACATTAGGGTCGGTCCAGTCGGCCTCTGTAAAGACATGGTTCTTAGGGTCAATTGTATAGCCAATTGCGGCAAATGATGAGGTTAATACCACCCGTTTGACCCTTGCGGCCTGTGCTGCGCGCAGAACCCTTAAAGCACCATCCCGTGCAGGTATGATGATCTCATTCTCGTCTTTAGGCTCTCCCGCCGGAAACGGGGAAGCCACGTGCAGAACGTAATCACATCCATCCACAGCCAGACCCCATCCTTCATCGCCGGTGAGGTCAGCTGCATAAAAAGTAAGATTTTGCATATTTTCAGCTTTGCCGGCCAACAGCGTTTCCTTTAATGCTTCTACTTTATCTAATGACCGGATTGTAGTTCTGACCGTATACCCTTCTTTGAGTAACTGTATAATGCAGTAACTGCCTACGAAGCCGGATCCCCCTGTAACCAATACTGTTTCATTTTTTATTGTTTCCATTGCTTTTCTATTTATAAAGCAAATCTCCGCCTTATTCAGCTGTTTCATTTTGTTGTGGTGTCCATTTTTGTTTGTTGTGGCGTCCAGGTTACTATTAAGCAAAATCACTGGATCTTTAAATCGGTCCACATTTCAGGTTCTTACCCGGCGATACCTATTGACCTATATCAATGCTGCTTTTTATCATAGGTCAATGTTGGTCTGCGTGCATGTACCCAATTTTGAGTATTCAAAAACAAAAAAATGATAACATGGAAAAGATAATTTTCATCACAGGAACAAGTACAGGATTTGGTAAATTAACCACCATCACTTTGTCAAATGCGGGTTATACCGTCATTGCGGGCATGCGTGATATCGCCGGAAAAAATGCAGGAGCTGCACAGGATCTTTCAGCATTGCCCCACGTTGATGTTGTAGAAATTGATGTAACAAAGGATGAGTCGGTTAAAAAAGCCATCTCTGGCGTGCTCGCTAAATATGGTCGTATCGACGTATTGATCAACAACGCAGGAGTAACAGGGTTTGGCCTTTTGGAAGCTTACAGCATTGATCAGATCAAAGAAATGTTTGAGGTTAATTTTTATGGCGTGATCAGGACTTACCAAGAGGTGCTGCCCGCCATGCGCCAGGTTCGGAAAGGCCTGATCATCAACATCACTTCCGGCGCAAGCGGCCATACCCTGCCATTCATGGTGCCATATCTGGCCTCTAAATTCGGTGTTGAAACCATATCGGAAGGGTTACAGGATGAACTGGCAGAATATAATATAGAGAATGTGGCCATCCAGCCGGGTGTTTACCCTACTGAAATGACCAACGGATCAAAGGCCGGCGTGCATTCGGATAAGCCACAAATCACCGCTGCCTACGGTGAGGCGGCGATAGAGAAATTCAACGCTATCGGTACGGCGCTATTCGGAAAGATGGCACAGTACAATATGGACCCGCAAACTATTGCAGACGGTATCCTGAAACTGGTGAGCATGCAGGACGGGACCCGTCCCTTACGTTTCCCGCTGGACCCTATCGCAGAAGGGACTGACCAGGAATTCATCGACGCAAGGGCCGCTACTAAGGCCAAATGGCTGGCAAAGTACACTGCCTGATCAAACCCAGCGGTCCGGAGGCAATGCGCTCCAGGGCCGCTTATTTATCTTCTAAAAAATGATCATAATGAAAAAGCTCCTTTTTATAACCATGATACTAAATTCTTCAGCGGCTGTTTTATCAGCCCAAAATGTAGTCAGCAAGGCTGATTTTGCTCAGCCAGAATTAGTTAAACCTTTTGAAATAAAAGTTTCAAAGGCCCGCCTGGATTCCGTTATGGAGCGGGTTAAAAGCGCACGGATACCTAAACAAATGCCTGCGGCGGAAGATGCCGAATCCAACTGGGAAACCGGTATGGACATGAAATGGCTTGCCGGTCTCCAGGACTACTGGATCAAGAAGTATGACTGGCGCAAGCAGGAACAATTGCTGAACAGCTATCCGCTATACAAAGCGCGTGTTGAAGACATGGATATTCAGTTCTATTATATCAAAGGGGAAGGCAAGAATCCTTTGCCCTTGGTCATCACCCACGGCTGGCCGAGTTCCACCTTTGAATTTTTTGATGTCATCGGCCCGCTTACCCATCCGTCCAAATATGGCGGCAAGGCGGAAGATGCTTTTACACTGATTATCCCTGCATTGCCTGGCTTCGGATTTTCCTCAATGCCCAATAAACCGGTCAACGGTATTACGACCGCCCGTTTGTGGAATAAGCTGGTGACCGAGGTGATCGGCTATAAAAACTATTATGCCCAGGGCGGTGACTGGGGAGCAGGCGCTACCATTTTGTTAGGGTACAATTACCCGGAAAATGTAAAAGGGATTCATCTTAACTTCTTCCCCGGCGTTCCTGTTCCGGAAAAAGAACAAACAGCAGAGGAAAAAGCTTATTTCAAGGCAAGTGACGATTTCAGAACAGCCAGCATGGATTATTGGCGGATGCAAGCTCAAAAACCGATGATGCCGGCAGTAGCGCTTAACGATAGTCCGCTAGGAACAGCCGCATGGATCGCTGAAAAATTCTGGTCCTGGTCGGATAACAAAGGTGATCTGGATGCGGTGATATCAAAAGACCGCCTGTTAACTGATATCATGCTTTATATCATTAATGATAATGGCATCGACGGCAGTTTCTGGTACTACCGTGGAGCTATGACAGAAATGAAATCCTCCTGGCCGGGCTATGTCAAAGTTCCTACAATGATTTCTAAATATCCTTACGATTTCGCCTTTACACGGGCACCCTTGTCAGTAGCTAAACGTGGATATAATGTAGTCCGTTTTAAGGAAATACCAAAAGGTGGACATTTCGCAGCAATGGAACAACCGGAACTATATACTGATGACCTCAGAGATGCATTCAGGTCTTTTCGCGGGGACTGAAAGCGAAAAACAACTGGATGAGAACCTTAATAGATGAATTTCATGTCTGCAACTTCTGGTGAAAGGGGTAGACCGGTAACGTAAACGACATATCGTTGACGTAATCAGCAGTGCCGGTACTTCCCATGCGCTGCGCAAAAACAAAATTCCCGTTCGTATCCAGCTTCAAAAAGTACACGTCGCTGGAACCTTGGGCAGTCAAATTGAAGGTCCCCGCGCCAGGGTCCATATCTGTCGTTCCACCAAATACGCCCGACGCGTAAACATTTCCCGCTGGATCTACCTCTAAATACGTGGATCCACGAGTATTAATGATCGTACTGGTGATGATCGAGCGCGCCAACAAGAAATTGCCGAAAGGGTCCAGTTTGACAAAAAAGCCTGTCCCGGTTCCGGCTGGTCCACTCATATTGAACACGCCCGGTCCCGGATCAAAATCTATTGTCCCGTCAAACTTACCGCCAAGGTATATGTTGCCACTGGCGTCTTTTTTCACGCTTGAGAGATCATAAGAAGGATTGGCGGTCCCCAGAAAACCTTTGGCCATTCCAGGCCCAGATCCTGGCCGCTCGCCCTCAAACAAGCACATAGCAAGATCAGAAACGTAAACGACTGGAAGATTTTACGCCAGCAGGCAAGCCGGTTATTGGCATTATTCCACCTGACCCAGGGCGGCGAGTCTTCTTTAAAGGATTGTACTGGTTTTTGCATAACAGTGTATTTTTTGAATAAGAAATTGATGTTTGAGAACCTATTATCCAAGGTTTTATCATAGGCAGCAAAGGTTAATGAGGTGCAGATTTTGTTTAAAAATTGGGCATGGCAATAGCTTGCCTAAGAGATCAAATGACCTTAGGATAATGGATTTGATTTTATATTGCCTACTTAGAATCGGATGATGCTCAAAGCTATATGGCCCCCAAGCTCACGCCTGGACCTATTCGTCAGCCAGGTTTTCCGCGATACGAATTAATAACCTCGAAGGGAGTACCTGTACGACAGTTATCGTACAGGTATTTTGACAAGGACAAAGCTATTCAAAGTCAAACTTTCCGCCTGTAAACGGCGCGTCGATTCATCCTTACGTTATTGTAGAGTTTACTAGGAATCAATGCCGGAAAGCGGCCGGCAGCGCTCGGGTCGGAAAATAGGCGGACGGATTGATGGAATTCGGTGGGCTGGCGGATTTGGATCGATAAAGGTCCTACAAGGCTAGGCGTTCCCGTTTCCTGTATGTAATGTTAAGCAGAGATTGGTATAAACTACACAAATTGATCACTCATCTGGATAATTCAGAAGTTTCATTCTCTGAAAACTGCTGTATTTGAGATAGTTAGTGAACAAAAAATGATTGTTGATACCGCTGAATGAAGTGCTAAACCTGAGTCAACCAGTCGTCTACCTGTGGCAATTTCGCAGTTTAATCGCTAAACTCGCCCTAGGTAATTCCTGCACGGTCTGAACCTCATAATCGCTTCAATAGCCACTTTGGCCTTAAAGCTCGCACTGAATTTTCTGCGTTCCTTTTTCATAGTCAGCAAATCCCCAAAACTGTTGAAACAAGGCTGGACGCTTGAGGTCCTCCACCCAAGTGCTAAAAACCTCGAAGACTGCGCCTATACTATGCCCGCAAGGCCGTGTTAGCGGCGGTATATTATCATTGCAAGAAGTTCTGGTTTAAAGTGGCTGACCCACTATCTAAACTATTATGGTAGATTAACAGCGTAGTAACCAAAAGGCCACTTTTTATGTGGCCTTTTTTAGGGATCAAATCCAAAACTTGTGGAGCGGGTAAGATTTTTAGATCCGAATATTCAGTTTTCGATTACGCCGTTTTGGCCAGCAGTTTGATTTTCCCGCGCAACTGCTTCATATCCTTGCTGACCTTTGTATCCATAATTTTGGCATAAATCTGTGTTGTCCTGATGCTCTTATGGCCCAGGATTTTCGATACTGTTTCAATAGGTACACCGTTTTGTAAAGCGACAGTGGTCGCAAAAGTATGCCGGGCAATGTGGGGGGGCATCGGTTTGTCGATGCCACATAAGGTGGCAATCTCTTTGAGATATTCGTTCAGCTTTTGATTGCTGGGGACAGGAAGCAGTACACCTTTGCTGACACAGACCGGATGATTCGCATATTTTTCCATAATTTTCTTTGCTTGTGGTAGTAGCGGGATATTGGAAGTAGTCTCCGTTTTTGTGCGCTGGGTAAAAATCCAGGGCAGGCCATCTATGCCTGTATTGATCTGGGCCAAGGACAGTTTTTGTACATCTGAATAAGCCAATCCGGTAAAGCAGCAGAACAGAAAAGTATCTCTTACCTGATTTAGCCTGTCGGAGACAAACTCTTTCCGGGCTAGCGCTTCAATATCCGCTTCTGTAAGAACGGTGCGGTCTACATTTCTGTACCGGCCTTTATAGTTGGCAAAAGGGTCAGAGCTCATCCACCCGTTATTGATGCAGATGTTGATGATTTTTCGGAACATCTTCAAATGCTTTACAGCCGTATTGTTACCCATTTTGCGCACCCTGCGCAGATGGAATTCGTAATCGGCAACAAATGCGAAGTCTATTCGCCGGATGTCAAAATCGGTTGCATTAAACCTGGCCTTCAAAAACTCGAGGGTATGGATATGAACAACCTTGAAGCGTTTGTAGGTTCCTGGCGCATATTCGCTGCCAATCAACTCTTTCATGCGATGGTTGTGGTCGTTGATGATTCCCATTAACAAACGGGGTTTTTCCTCCCGCCCATGAAATTTGTTTTTGAGCGCCTCAGCCGTTATCACTTCGCCTGTTTTGATAAGCTGGCAATGCGCGCTCAATACCAAGGCTTGCAGATTATCCAGATAGATGTTCAATGTTTTGGCATCTTCTTTGGTACCATTCATCCTGCCAGCCGATGCGTTCCAGCGGGTGGGATCACACTGCCTGCCTGTGGCAGTCTCCGCTCTTTTACCATCGACAGTAATACGCATGTAAACAGGGACAGCACCATTCTTGTAGCCCTTTGGCTTCTTCAAATAGAAGAGCTAGCTGTAATTCGTTTTCATCTTTTTGACGCTTTAAAGGTTAAACAAAGTTAGCCTTGCAGGTCAGGCAGCACAAGATGTTTACTAGCTGAACATCTTGTGCAACAATGGGTTAGATGAAGGTCGGTGAGTAAGAAAGTAGCAGGGATTTACTCACCGAATTACTCACCACTTTTTTGGGAATAATTGCATATTTTGGTAAACCCACTGCAACAAAAAAGCCTGCAAATGATTTGATTTGCAGGCTTTTACCGTTTTTTGTGATTGAATCTTGTGATCCCGCTGGGAACAATTTAATTGTTGAAAACGCTTGTATATCAGTTATTTGTAATTCCCTTCAAAAT
This sequence comes from Dyadobacter sp. OTU695, assembly GCF_038440355.1. Classification (NCBI taxonomy): domain Bacteria; kingdom Pseudomonadati; phylum Bacteroidota; class Cytophagia; order Cytophagales; family Spirosomataceae; genus Dyadobacter; species Dyadobacter sp. OTU695. Next base: position 911,105 of record NZ_JASATN010000001.1, read on the forward strand.
AGGTAACCGATTTTTTTAGCTAGTATTGATACATTTTGACGCATCGATTTGTAGTTTCGAAGATACAAAAATTTAAGCATCTTCACCGGTTTTTGGTGGAAAGAAGCGATTATCCGTTATAGGGGGGCGCTTGCCCCATCAGTATAAATGCCAGATAGAATTCGATACAAGACAAAGATCATAGTCATCGGTGCTGGGCAGGCCGGCCTGTCCGCAGCTTATCATTTAAAGCGATTGGGTTTGGAGATCGGACCTGATTTCATAATACTCGACGCGGCTTCGGCAGCGGGTGGTGCGTGGCAATATCGTTGGCCGTCGCTAACGCTCAGTACTGTGAACAAGATCCATGATCTACCGGGAATGGCTTTCGAAGAGACGTTCGAAAAAGCCAGCGCGACCGTGCAAGCCAGCATTGCTGTGCCTCATTACTTTGACCTTTACGAGCAAAAATTTGGGATCCGGGTATTTCGCCCGGTGAAAGTAGAAAATGTGTACCTCCACAATGACAGGTTCTACATAGACTCGTCGAAAACACTGTTTTCGGCAATGGGGATCATTAACGCCACCGGTACATGGGAGAACCCTTACATTCCTGCCTATCCGGGCGCTGACCTGTTCATGGGTGAACAGCTGCATACAAAGGATTTTAAAACTGCCGACTATTTCAAGGGTAAGCGCGTTGTTGTGGTTGGAGGTGGTATATCTGCCATCCAATTACTCGACCAGATTTCAAAAGTGACCGCTACCATCTGGGTCACCCGCCGTTCGCCTGTTTTCAGAGAAGGCCCTTTTGACGATGTGGCCGGCCACAAAGCCGTGGCGATGGTGGACGAAAGGGTGAGAAACGGTCTGATACCTTCGTCAGTCGTTTCCGTTACCGGGCTGCCTCTTTCGCCGGAAGTCGTAGACATGAAACAGAGGGGCGTACTGAACCGCTTCCCAATGTTCAGCGAGATCACCAGCGAGGGCGTTAAATGGGAAGACGGCAGGGAGGAAAAGGCCGATGTCATTCTCTGGAACACCGGCTTCCGAGGGGCATTGGACCATTTGGAATCGGTTTTACCCAGGGAAGAAACCGGTGGCATTATCATGTCTGGCCGGTTGGCAACTATGGTAGCAAAAGAACCCCGCATCCATTTACCGGGGTACGGTCCGTCTGCATCCACTATTGGAGCCAATCGTGCCGGGTTGGTGGCGGCCCGGGAGTTAATGGCGACTTTGGGTTTGGCAGAATTGATATCTAACTAATTTATACAGGCTACTTATAGAAAGTACAGGGTGCGACCCGCTAAGCTGGCGACAACGAACAATAGATGGGGATATATTCAAGCTTAACCGACTTGCAATTGATCGATCTTTTAAAAAAAGACGATAGCAATGCCTTTTCTGAAATTTACAGTCGATATGCAGCTGTGTTGGTGGGTTTTGCAAGCTCCAAATTATTTGATTTGGAGGATAGCAGGGATATCATTCACGACATTTTCGTAAAGCTCTGGCAGGAAAGAATGGAATTGACAGTCGACCGCGATTTAAAAGCATACCTGTTTAAACTCACCCGCTATCGCATCGTTGATAAAATTCGGAAAAACATTACACGCGAGGAGTACGCAGCAATGGTAAACTCGCTGGCCGTCGATTATGGAATTACGATTGAGCAGGAAATAGCAGCAAAAGAAATTGCCCACATTATCGAAACATCGCTGAATAAGTTATCTCCGCGGGTGAAAGAAGTTTATTTGTTGAGCCGGGAAGAAAATTTAAGCATTACAGAAATTGCCCACAAATTGCAGATTTCCGAACAGACGGTGAAAAACCAGCTTTCTACTGCATTAAAACATCTACGAGCTTCATTAACAGGAGCATCTGCCGTCGCATTCATGGTCTGGCTTTCGTGAATCCGGCATCGCATGTTTCCGATTCAAACGGGCCTTACTAATCCTGGGAGATTGCCATTACTATGCTTGCCTAAAAAAAAACATTTTCCCAATAGTACTAAATGGCACTTCATACGGCTACTGTGAAATGGATAGCAAATGAGTCGTCAACAAATAGTCGCCTTACTGGATCGTTACTTAAAGGGCGAGACCACAAAGAAAGAAAACGAGCTGGTGGAACGCTGGCTGGAAGAGCACGGTAACCCCAATCAGGAATGGGATAGCCTTGATCAATCGGGTAAAGATCAGTGGCTTTCCAGCGTGTTCAGCGACATTACCAATACCATTCGCCAGCCGGAGGTTAAAGTTGTGCCGCTGCCGCAAAGAAAGCATTGGTGGTGGCAAAGCGTTGCAGCCGCCGCAGCGGTATTGCTGATCGCTTCTACTTTGTACCTGGAATGGCCGTTACTGCAAAGCCTCCTAAATCCTATACAGCTCACAGCACTCCAAGCCCCCGTTAACCAAAAAAAGGCAATCACGCTCGCTGACGGTAGCCGGGTATGGATCAATGCCGGGTCTGAGTTAAAGTATCCTGAAACATTCAACGGCCAGACAAGGGAAGTTTACCTCTCCGGGGAAGCGTATTTTGATATTCATCACGACACTGCCAAACCCTTTATTATTCATACCGGTAAACTGTTAACAAAGGTGTTGGGTACCGCTTTTAATATTAAGGAGGACAAAAGCAGACATACCATCCAGGTTACGGTCACCCGTGGTAAGGTGAGCGTCGCCAACGGTGGTGAATTATTGGGCGTACTTAATCCCAATCAGCAGATTAGTTTCAACACCTTGAAAGAGGAAGCTTTACAAGCAACTGTCAATGCCGCGCAAGTGATTGCCTGGCAGCAAAGTGACCTGCACTTTGAAGATGTGAGTTTTGGTGAGGCAATTGCGCAATTGCGACGACACTTCGATGTAAAGATCAGTTTCAGCAATGCAAAATTGAAGGACTGCCGTTTTACCGGCACTTCCATCCATGGTGAAGAATTGGAAAAAGTACTAAAAGTAATGTGCGCTTTTAACGACGCCACTTATCGGGTCGAGCCGGACGGCAGCATCGTCATAGACGGACCAGGCTGTAACAACTAAAAAACTTACATACCCGCGTCGGCGATGCGATAGAATCAAAACAGCCATCTATTTTTTTACCTAATGCGTATAAGCGTTATCGTTACCTTCATTGTATTAACCACCTTCCAGTGGCTATTTGTAAGCATCACCGTGGGCCAAAATATGCACTCGGCCATGGTTACCATCGGCTTGCAGGACGAAAGCCTCGCCAGTGGCCTCAAAAAAATCGAGCAACAAACCTCGCTTCGCTTTTATTACCGCAAAGCGGAAATAAAAACAGTTACCGGACTTACCGTGCCGGTGGCGACAAGAACGATAGAACAAACTTTGCAGGAGCTGTTGCAAGGCACTTTTCTTTCATTCCGGCAAATCGAAGGTAATATACTGATCGAACGCAAAATGGCGCAAACCGACTATGAGATCAAAGGCCGTGTCGTGGATATCCATCATCAATCCATAGCGTTTGCGAACGTAATGATAAAGCAACTTGCTACTAATCAATTGATCCAGGTTGCACAAACCGATACCGGGGGATATTTCAGGCTCACGGCAACAGTGCAGGGTGATTATTTGATCAGGATTTCGGAAGTCAGCAAAGCTAGTTTGTCACTTGCCCTTACATTAGGAGACATAAGGACAGTTCAATTACCGGATATTATACTCATCGAATCAGCTAGGCAACTTAAACAAATAACTATAACCAGTGCGCGTCCTGTTCTTGAACGAAAGGCTGATCGATGGATATTCAACCTGAATAACACCATCATGGCAAACGGTTCTTCCCTTTTTGAGGTTTTGCAGGTGGCGCCGTTTTTAAAAGTGTCCGACAATGGCGTTTCAATGGTGGGCAAGGGAGGAATGGGGGTTATGGTCAATGAGAAAATAATTTATTTAAGCGGAAATGATCTGATTAATTATCTGAAAACACTCAGATCTGAAAGTGTAGAAAAAATTGAGATCATCACCAATCCACCGGCAAAATATGAGGCCCAGGGAAATGCCGGCCTGATTAACATTGTTTTGAAGAAAAACGAATCTCTGGGCTGGCGCGGGTCAATAAGCTCCTCGTTGATGCAGCGAACATACAGCTCCTATAATAACAATCTGGCACTTTTCTACCGATCAGAAAGAGTTAGCAGTTCTTTTACATTTAACCAATCAAATTATCGCAGTATTATCAAGGAATCGAACGATATAGTCGAGCGACCAAACCCGATCCTTGGCCGCGGCCAGCGTGTAACGACTTCGCCAGGTGTACAAGCTGGTTTAAGTGTTGACTACAAACTGAATAATCATAATAATATCGGGCTTATTTACAATGTATCAGACAGCAAGTCGCTCACTGCATTAAATAATCAGAGCAGTTATCATACAGGCAATAATCTTGACTCGATTTTGAATACAACAGCCAGCATTTCAAGGCCATTATTCACACAGACCTTGAATACATACCACGATCTAAAGATTGACACGGCCGGAAGAAAACTAAGTAGTTCCATCAGTTATTTTACAAACAAGCCCAGAATACGGAATAATTTCGTTTCTGAATCTGAAAATACCTATGCGTCAGTTCGAAATAATAGCTTTTCAAAATACAGTATCTGGTCAGTTCAATCAGACCTGACATTGCCTTATAAATGGACAACAATAGAGACAGGCGTTAAATTTGCCAATTTTAATAACGGTGCTGACGTAGCATATTATAATTACTTCCGTGAGGAATTCTTGCTGGATAAGACGCGCAGTAATGAATTCAACTATACCGAAAACAACCTGGCCTCTTATGTCAGCATGGAGTCGGAACTGTCCAAAAAGTGGACTGCCAAAGCGGGATTGCGCTATGAGTATACGACCACGGATGGCTACTCACCGACTTTGCAACAGCGTAGTAAGCGTAGTTATGGCGCGTTGTTTCCCACAGCTTATCTCCTTTACAAAGCTTCCGGGAACGATGTTATTTCTTTGAATTATTCGAGAAGGATCAATCGCCCCGGTCTGAATTTCCTAAACCCTTTTGCATTCTATTCGAATATTTACAGCTATTCCGTAGGGAACCCACTTCTTCTTCCGTCATATAGTAACAATTTGGAAATCAGTTATCTATATAAAGGCATGTTTTCTTTTACCGCATTCACGCAGCATAGCAGTGATATATTTTCATCCATTACGACGGTTGATGGTCCGTCAGTAATTTCGCGGATAGAGAATTATTTATCTCAGGATAATCTGGGGGCGTATGTATCGTTTAACCGAGCCCTAGTTAAATGGTGGGACAATAGCACCGCCGCCTCTTTTTTCTTCACATCCTCAAAGTCTAAAATACGGGACGTTCCTACTCAAAATGGAACTGCGGCATCGTTTAGTATTAACAACAGTTTCAAGGCGACACCCAGGTGGAGTTTTTATCTCAATTATAGTCAGACTCTCCCTTCAACCGGCGGGAATATTTACACATACAGTCAACGTAATCTGACAACGGGAGCGAGATTGAAATTGCTTAATGATAATTTGATACTCAGCTCGTCAGTTTTTATAGGGTCTGTTAGTAAATATGATATATTCTTCAATGATTTTATCCAGAGCGTGAGAACGGACTATGATTATAAAACCTTCAACCTTGGCCTTACTTATTTGTTCGGAAGATCTAAGGTTTCAGCAAATAATAGGAACGTACTCTTTGATGAGAAAAGAAGAGCTCAGTAGAAGTTTGGAGTCACGATGTCGTTGAGTTAGTATCATAGGGAAATTGGATGCTTATAATCCGCCTTGATGGATATTGTATGTGGATCACAGTATTCCAGAATATCCCCTGGTTGACAATCCGGGGCATTGCAGAGCGCTTAGAGCGTTGAAAAGCGTACGACTTTGGCTTTTCCGGTTTTTAGAATGTTGCCTTCGCTTGGGTAGCGTCGAATGCACGGAAAAATGAAATGTAGAATCTGAGAGAGTCTTGTTGTAGGGACATCTTTGACTAGATAAGTTAATCCAACCAAACTGGTTTACGCAAGGCAGGTTACCGAAAAGGTTACTAGATGTTTAGACCTGAATTGAAGCGAATTGAGATGCTTATCTTTTAACAGCAAACAATAGCGACTTTTTTGAACGAAAAAAGCGCCCTTTGAGGCGCTCTTGGTTGTTCTGCTGGGAACAATTTGAATCTTGAAAAACGCGTTTCTTTCGGAACATTATTCCTGGCCAATCCCGACTTACCGGCATGATTTGAATTGGGGGCAGGGCTGAACGAGCCGGATCGGGGTACCATTTTTGGCGACGGGACGCAGGGGTATACTGATTATCCTTTTCTTGCAGATATTGAAGCGCTCCGCCGCAACTATTAGGTCGCTCTTACGCCATCTCATTCGCCCCGATGGCGTTTGCAAGTACAGCTCAATGACCAGCGGTTGTCTAGGCACTTTGCCCGCCATCCACATTCAACGTGACACCGGTAATGTAGCGAGCATCATCGCTGCTGAGAAACGCAACTGCCGCGCCAATATCATGCGGTTCCCCATAATGACCGAGCGCTACGGCTTTCAGCATTTCAGTACTGAAAGCGCCATCCGCCGGGTTCATGTCGGTGTCGATGAGTCCGGGCTGGATGATGTTGACAGTAATTTTTCGACCTCCTAAATCCCTGGCCCAGCTTCTGGTATAGGCTGCCAAAGCGGCTTTCGTGGCAGCGTACTCGCCGATGCCCGGATAAGGTGAGCGACTGCCGCCCGTCGAGCCAATGTTGATGATCCGGCCTCCATCTTTCATAAATGGTAATACCGTCCGGACCGTGTGAGCGACGCCAAGGACATTAACGTCCCATTGACGGGCAAATGCATCCAGGTCCGTATCTGTCGAATCCACCGCGCCGGCAACAAAAAGGCCTGCACTGTTGACGAGTATGTCAATACGCCCGAATGCATCCGCGGCGGCTGAAACCACCGCATTGATATCGCTTTGAATGCCCGTGTCGGCCCTGATGGCCAGCACCTGGATGCCGAGCGCTTGAATTTCCTGCGCCAGCTCTTCGGCTTTCCCGGCTGAATTGACGTAGGTAAACACCACATTTGCGCCTTCCGCAGCCAGGCTTCTGACGATGCCCGCACCGATGCCCCGGCTCCCACCTGTAACCAGAGCTGTTTTATTTTCTAATCTAGACATTGAAATAATAAATTGTGTTGAAGCTAAATGTTTAAGGACGGAAAATGACTGAGCCCGTAGTTCGGCTCGCTTCCAGGTCGAGATGCGCCTGGCTGACTTCGGATAATGGATATATCGTTGGTGTGACCTTTCCTAACTTGCCGCTTCGGAAGGCATCAAATAGCTCAGCTGTTGCAAAGTTTACGGTTGCGGGGTCGGGTAAATACTGCCCTAGTGACGGCTGTAAGAATTTAATTTGCCTTGCATTCAGAAGGGTGTTATCGATTTCGGGGGCACCGGAGGCAGACCCGTAAAGCACAATGGTACCGCCCGATTTGGTAAGGGCTGCAGACTTGCCGAAAGTTGCCTTGCCAACCCCGTCAAACACCGCATCGACGTCCCGGCCATCTGTGAAAGCCTGAATTTTTTCAGCCAAATCCTCTTTATCCAGCGCCACCACCAGGTCCAGTCCGTATGGCTCGACGATTGCTTTTTTAGCTTCGCTGCCCACCGTGCCGATGACCGTTGCGCCCAACGATTTCGCCCATCTGCTTATCAGCGATCCGACGCCTCCTGCAGCAGCATGTACGAGTACAATATCACCAGCTTGGACGGGGTATGCCTGTTTAACCAGCATTCGGGCTGTGAGCCCTTTTGCAAGCAAGGAAGCCGCCTGATCGAAGGTGATATCATCCGGCAACTTCACCAACTGTCGTGGATCGATCAGACGCTGCTGGGCATATGCTCCAATGGAAAAGTAGTATCCGACCCGGTCGCCGACTGCCCAGCCGGTCACTTGGCTGCCCACCGATTCGATTACGCCTGCGGCTTCCACGCCGATGGTCGCCGGCAGCTGGCGCAACGGGAAGCTGCCATTTCTGAACAATACGTCGACGAAATTCAATGCGATCGCCTCATGCCGGATCAGGACTTCGTGCGGTTTGGGCAGGCCGATCTGCTCAGTGGTATATTCCAATACTGATGGCGGCCCCTGACGCGTCAGCCGGACAATGCTGTTTACTTGTGTTGTGTTCATGATCTGTCTATTGTTTGATATCACAAAGTTGGCACGGCATCTCCGGCTATGCATTGACAAACGCAGTAGATTCTTCCAATACTGATGGCGGCCCTGACGCGTCAGCCGGACAATGCTGTTTACTTGTGTTGTGTTCATTATCTGTCTGTTGTTTGATATCACAAAATTGGCACGGCATCTCCGGCTATGCATTGACAAACGCAGTAGATACATCTTGACATTTGTCAATGCAACCCGAGAGATTTACTTTTAGTGGAAAGAACTGGCAGCATGACCCACGAACCGCTTTTTTTATACATCGAATCCAAATCTTCGCACACGCTCACAGCTGATGAGAAGGTGCAAATAACAGCAGCATTTAAATCCAGACACCTCCGGAAACGTCAGTACTTGTTACAGGAAGGCGATGTTTGTAAAAACATGGCATTCATCGTGAAAGGTGCCGGGCGGATGTATACGATGAAAGAGAATAGCCAGGAGACGATTATCAGGCTCGCTGTCGAATCGTGGTGGCTTGGCGATTACGAGAGCTACAATCTTCACACGCCATCCATTTACTACATCGAAATGACCGAGGATTCCGATGTGCTGCTGGTCACGCATGAAGACATGAAGAACCTCGGCGCGGCCATTCCGGCCATCGATGAAATGGTGCGGGAAATTGACCGGAAAGGGACCATCGCTACACAAAAGCGCATCCACGCTGCAATCAGTATGGATGCGGAAGAAAGATATGAGTTGCTAGCCAAGACGTATCCAGAATTCGTCAGGCGATTTCCCCAAAGCATGATTGCGTCATACCTGGGCATTTCCCCCGAAACGCTCAGCCGGGTGCGAAAGAAAACGATCTTTAAATAGCTGCTTCTTTGTTTCAGGGCTTGGGAGCATCCAGGAAAAGATGCAGGGACTGAATTTTCCCGTTCTCAATAATGGCCACATCCATGCCCGTTGCGGCGGGCGGTTGTCCCGGAACACCCAGGTTCCACGCTATGTGCTGCACCTGATGGTTTGCGCTTGCGGGCCGGGTGATTTCAAATTGGAATTCTATTGGCCATTGCGCCTGTAAATTGGAGATGACATCGTTAATCTGGTGGTAACCGACAATAGCCAGGCCGTGATCAGATTCGTAAAAGTGGATATCCGTGGCGTAAACGTTTTGCATGGCTTGCAACCTACGTTCCGCGTTTCTATCATTCCAAATAACTAAGAGGCTGTCTTCCAAAAGTTGTGCTGCATTTTTCATGTTGCTCATGTTTTGTACGATGCAAAACTAGCGGTATCTGTGGCAGTTGCCTTTGATCTAAATCATGGAATTGTGTTGATAAAAGTCAATCGACAGATTTGGTATTCATAGTTCGACACCCCTAATGCCTGGTAAAAATTCGTCGGTCGTAATTCTGAAAAAGGCCTTACATAGCCAAAACTAGGGCAATGTTGTAACTTCCTGAAAGTTTAATAGGACAATGCGGAATGCGCCCTCAATTTGGCTACAACATTTCCTGTTTCGGCTGAATTAGACCGTGACGCCTGGATCTATTTGCGGGACGTGGTTTGAGATCAGCTTATTGACTGGACCGGGGACGTAACTAGCGCACCATAGAGCATCGCGGAACCATACAACGACCTGCGCTCCCCAAGTTTTGATATCGAATAAGTCCCGACACGGTCGAAAATGCTTTTTAAACCTTTGAAGTCAATGGGATATGGCACCCAGGGATTGGATGCTGTCGTGTCATATTCAACAATCAAAAACCTTCTACCTTTACTAAAATGTTGTTCCAGGCGCCGGATTAAGGATTCTTTATCCCTGATGAAATGAAGGGAGTTGGCCATCAGTATCCCGTCTAATCCCGGCACTTCCAACGCCTTTGTTTCAAAGTCGGCCTCGATAAATTTGATCGAAACCTGGTTGCCCATTTGCGGCGGAAGATGTTGGTTGCTTTTGTCGACGCCGGTAATTTTGCTGTGCGCTGGCAGGATCGTCGCCAAGGCTTCGGTGAAAGTCCCCGTCCCACAACCCAAATCTAACCAGTACTGCGCATGCTCGCCATTGGCTCCGCCATCGATTAGTTCTATGGCCTCTTGATTTATCATGGTTTCTAGATAATTATTGCTGTGGTTGAGAATCAAGCCGTGATCAGGCTATGCTGCCTGAGCCGGCCGTAACAAATATAAGAGACAATGACCCGGGGGAGCATGACCAGCCGCGCGATTAAGTTAAATGCAGGGGTGCCCACCATATGGTGCGCAATGAACGCCAGAAAGAAATGTTGATCTATACCGCTCAGAAACAGTATTGGGTTCCCTTTTCGAAACGCTAACCAAACTAGTTCATGTAAGGCAGGTTACCGAAAAGGTTACCAGATATTTTGACCTGAATTGAATCGAAATTACACGTAAATCTTTTTAAGAAATCACAATAGCGACTGTTATGAATGAAAAAAGCGCTCTCTGAAGCGCTATCAGTTGTCCCGCTGGGACTCGAACTTATGATCCAACATTTGAAACAGCCGTGTTTTCCCGAGACATTTTATAGAACACAATTGCATTTTAAAAGTTAGCCTAATCTTCCAGTTTAATCGTCTGTATCAGCGTTAAAAGTCTGGTTAAGTGTTCGATTGACATCCCGCATCTCCACAGGACTTAAATGTCTGTAAATCATAAAGTTGCAGACATTTTTTGTTGCCCGAAAACGACTCAATGCCAATTAGGAGCTAGTTAATCGTGCAATCACGGTGTTTAAGGGCTACACTAGACGTATCGAGCAACAGACCACCCCATTCCGCAGATTGACTACCGGTCCGATCTTGATCCATATTTGCGTAACTTGTTGATGAAAAAGGGGAATAGGCTGGTCATCTAGATCGAAATGACCTGGCCAACCCAAATTGAAATTAGGTGGTCACTTTCACCGTAATTTCCACAATGGCTGTACTTCCTTGATCGTAAACCCAATTGGTACGCAATCTACGGCATTTCATAACGGCAGCGCTTCGGTTATTTTCAATGTCAATGGAACCACATCGCCGGGCCCGTTATTTGGGTTAATTTTAAAAAACACACAAGCGTTAATCTGGGCGATGAAACAAAAAAATCCCCACACTGCAAAGCAGGCGGGGATGGGTCAAGGGATGGGATAGTGTTAATAACCTGTCGGCGGCGAACCTGCTGAAAGAGGCCAGCCAGGATTCTGGTAAATCGGCGAGGTAGTGGCATCCGCTGCGGTACCAGTCACAATGAAGTGCTGCGCGGCAATCGGGCTGAGGTAATGCGCCATGGCCCAACGGGTACCTTTGTACGAGTCGGCATTGCTTCTGATCTCGTGCGGACGAAGGTAGTTGCTCAACGCCGGGTCCGAAACAACGGCACTGTTGTTGGTAGCCCCGTAAGTAAGCTGCGCAGCCGTGAACCAATCTTTCATGGGGCCCCAGAGTTTGAAACCTTCCACATGGTAAGGTGTGTTGACCATCTGGTCCATGGCACGCCATCTTTTCAGGTCCATGAAGCGTAATCCTTCCGCCATCAGCTCGTTGCGGCGCTCGCGACGAATGTTGTACAGCGTTGCCGAAACGAGCCGGTTGCCTGAGTAAGCGCCCCAGTCATTGGTTTCCTTGGTCATCTGGGTTGCGGCGATCGTTTTGTCGATATCCGTACTCACTTTGGCACGTGCCCTGATTTGCTGCCAGTAGGTAGTTGCATCGCCGTCCAATGCGCTTGTTTTCTCATAAACTGCTTCTATGTAGTTCAGGTAAGCTTCTACCGCCCTGAAAGTGATCGATCCGGTATATCCGGCGCCGTTTCCGCAATGCGCGGCGTCGTATGTGAGTCCCTTGCGGATCGTGTAGCCGGTGGAGTATTTTTTCTCGTAGCTCGATTCCCAGATTTGCGGCGTCGGCTCGATTTCCGTGGCGTGCGTACCCTGGGCCAGGTTTAGCAGCACATTCTTCTGTCCGGGCTCTTTCAGGAACAGGTTCAGACGGCCATCGCGCCCTTCGCGAACGGTGCTGATGAAGTCGTCCCCCTTGTAGCCACTGCCGGCTGCGTAGATAGGAAGGCCGTTGGCCATCAAAAAGCTCTCCACCATGCTCCGGGTCAGTCCATTGGCATAGTTACCTGCTTGCGCATTCACAGGCACATTGTGCGTGACGAGCGTGCGGTTATACTGGCGCCAAAGCAGTACTTCGCTGTATTGCGACATGTTTTCGGCGCTGAACATGTTAAAATAAGGGTTCTCGTTGTTAGCCGAGAGAATGATGCCGGTGTTATTTACCAATGGCACTTTGGAAGCCACCTCTTTGGCTGCGGCCATAGCCTGAGTCAGGAAGTAGTCTATCTCGCCGTCGATGCTTCCGGATGGGAACTGGTAGTTGGCGTTATATTCCTTCGCAGCTCCGGGCCAGTCGGTTCCTTTGGGTACAAATGCGGTTCCTTTGAAATATTTGAGCCAGGTACCTTCAAAAAGCGCTACGCGCGATTTGAGCAGGTAAGCCACATTGCGCGAAAGGCGGTTGGTTCCTCCAACGGGCGCAGTAGGTTGCATCATGAGCGCGGCCGAATCAAGGTCGGAGATGATGAATCGGGCCACCTCGTTACGCGGATTGCGGACGCTGGCGGCTGCGAGGGTTTCCTGGTTGTCGGGCAGCGTGGTGCGTAGGATCGGGAAGTCGCCCAATGCCTGCAATTTTTTGAAATATTCAAAAGCACGCAGGAAATACACCTCGCCGATATAGTGACGGATGTTGGCTTCATTACCCGTAATTTCCCCGTTTTTCAAACGTGGTACTGCCGTTTGGAGGAAGTAATTGACCTGGAAAATATTCGCGAAGTTCCAGTCGCCGGCCGTGGAAGGCACACGCCACAATCCCGGCATATACTTGTTGTCCAGCGCGGGGATAGCCATATCGTCGGTGTTACCGTCGTAGCCGAACGTGCCGAAAGACCAGTTGGCGTGGGATGGAAGAATGTCCGGGTAACGTCCTACGGCATAAGCCGCAAGCTGGGACTCTTCGCGCAGGTAATCATCAGGAGTAATGTTGGACAGCGGTGACTGGTCCAGGTAATCGTTGCAGGACGCCGCCATCAGTCCACAGACGATCGCCAATGCCGTGCTTAGTTTTTTATACATTGTTCTGCTCATTGTGACTGATTTAGAAGGTTAAACTGAGGCCCGCGGCGTATACTTTCGATAATGGGTAAACACTTCCGCCCGAGCCTCCGTCGATGGTTTCCGGGTCAAACATTTTGGCTGTTTTCGTCCCTGTGAGTAGGTTCTCGCCCGAGATGTAGAAACGGAGCTTCTGGATCGCCAGCTTTTTGGTGAGCGCCGACGGCAGGGTATAACCGAGCTGAATGTTTTTCAGACGGATGTAGGAAGCGTCCTGCAAATAGCCGGTTTGGGTCTGCTGGTTTTTGCCGCTGCCGAAAATGGGGCGTGGATAGTAGGAGTCCACATTGGCGCCCAACGGGTGGTTAGGATCGGCACGGTAGTAGTCTTCGTGCTCCACCAGGCCCGTCGAGAACCAGATGTTGCTGGTAGCGCCCCAGAAGAAGTAGCTTCCCTGCCAGAAATCGCGTTTCATCACACCTTGTACGAAGCCGCGGAAATCGAAGCCTTTCCAGTCAAGGTTGATATCTACGCCGAATGTGTAGCGGGGCGTGCTGTTACCGATCAGGCGTTTGTCGCCGGGGTTAGCCAGCGTGTTGGCACCCTCGTTGATCACACCGTCGCCGTTCAGGTCGGCATACATGATATCGCCGGCTGCCCATTGCGAGCCGAATGCACTTTGACCACCATTAGGCAGGCTGGCCAGGTGAAGATCCATTTCTTCCTGGGACCTTGCAATGCCGACGGTCTGGTATCCCCAGATATCGTTCATTTTTTGTCCTTCGCGGTACCTGGCCAGGTCGTTGGTAGGGTTGGGGTATTTCGTAATGGTGGTTTGGTAATCCGAGAGCAGGAAGCGCACATTATAGCCCAGGTCGTTTTTCAGGCGGTCGTTCCAGGCGATCTCAAATTCCCAGCCATTGGTTTTCAAGTCGGTATTGTTGGTATTGGGAACAGCGGTTCCGAGGATGTCCGGCAATGTAGGTGCGGGGCCGACCATATTGACGGTTTTTCGCGAGAACCAGTCAAATGATCCGGTCAGGCGATTGCCCAGCAGGCCGAAATCAAGCCCCAGGTCGTAGCTCTTGATCGTTTCCCAGGTCAATGTCGAGCTGATCAGGCCGGGAGCGCCTGCGGTATTCGGGCGGGCACCGCCGATCAGCCAGGCGCCATTGGCGGTGCCGATAGGCTGCGTCACGTAGGTAGGATAGAAGTCTGTCGACCCATCCGCGGCTTTCTGGTTACCCAGTTGGCCGTATGATCCTCTGAATTTCAGGTTGTTGATAAATGAAATGTTGTCGGCAAAGAAGCTTTCGCGCGCCATATTCCATCCCACCGACACGGACGGGAACAACGTCCAGCGTTGTGCAGCACGGTATCGCGACGAGCCGTCATACCGCAGGTTCCCTTCGATCAGGTATTTGCCGTCGTAATCATAGTTAAGGCGTCCGAAAAAGCCGGCTGTTGCCCAGCGGTGATAAGCGCCGCTCACGGCAGGGGCTACCACAAGCCCATTCGCGTCGGTTCCGTTGGTCGTGTTGATCGTCGGTAGTTCGGGCACCATAATGCCGTTGCGGGTGGCGCTCAGGTTGCGGAACTTGGTAAGCTCGGTCTGAAAGCCGCCCATTACCTTGAAGAAATGCTTTTGGCCCAATGTCAGGTTGTACTCCGAATACAGGTTGGCATTGAAGTAGTTTTCCTTGTTGGCATATTCGTACACCTCGGAATTACGGCTATAAAGCACCGGGTTACCTGCCACGTCATAATTGTAGGTGCGTTGTACATCCCAGTGGCGGAAGTCGTTGCGGGTGCGGTAGTTGATCTCGCCGAAAGTTTTCCATCCTTTCACAGGTTCGAGCACCAGTTGGAGTTGCTGGTAAAGGAAATCGGTCTGGTTGCGGTCTTTACCCCCTTTGTCCATTCCCAATGCCGGCGAAGGCGAGCTGAACAGATTGCCATTCGGGTCGTACAGCGGCAATGTCGGCCAGCCCTGACGTCCCAGGTTTTCGTAGAAACCGTTGGTCAGTTGGGACGGACGGTTGTAATCTTCGCGGATGAAGCGCGTCGAGTAGTTTACCGACAACTCATCGGTCAGCTTGGTATTGATTTTCGCGGTGGCACCGTAGCGGGTAAAATCGTCCTGGTTGAAGCTCATGAGCCCTTGCTGGCCCATGTAGTTACCCGAGAGGTAAACCTGCGTTTTGTCGTTTCCGCCGCTCAGGCTGAAATTGTGCTCCTGCGAAAGCGTGCGTTTGCGGAACATAGCCTCGTACCAGTCCACATTGGCATTACCGGAAGCATAGCCATCCGCCCAAACCGATGGGTTGGTAGGGTTCGGAATGGTGGTAGTGCTAATGGTGCCATTCTGATAATCTTTAATGCGCTGCAAATGCTCGGCACTGAAATGGGGCGCGCTGCCGCCGTTCTGGCCCGCGTCGTTGAAGTACAATGCGAAAGTGTAGGAATCCATCATTTTCGGCATCAGCACGGGCGTCGTCGAGCGCAGGCTATTGTTGTAGTTGATCGACAGCTTGCCGGACTTCCCTCTTTTGGTCGTCACCAAAATTACTCCGAATGCGGCCCGCGAGCCGTACACGGCAGCAGCGGCGGCATCCTTCAATACCGAAATGCTTTCGATATCCTGGGGGTTAATAGCATTGAGCGAGCCTTCCATTCCGTCCACCATGATCAGCGGGCTCGACGAAGAGTTTCCGATGGTTCCGGTGCCACGGATGTTGATGCTCGGGTTGCTGTCTAGCGAGCCATTGTTTTGTGAGATGTTCAAGCCCGTTACAAGACCCTGCAATGCCTGGGTCGCATTGCGGACGGGGCGGTTTTCGATCGCCTTCGCATCCAGGCTGGCTACGGCGCCGGTCAGGTTGACCTTTTTCTGGGTACCAAAACCTACCACCACTACTTCTTCCAGATTGCTGCTCTGGCTGTTCAGCGTGACGTCGAGGTTAAGCGCACCCTTTGAAGCCGCCTGGCGCTCCGCCAGATTGATTTCGGTAGGTTCATAACCGATAAAAGTAAAAACCAGAATAGCGTCGGGGGCTACATTGAGCTTGTAGTCGCCGCTGGCGTCGGAAATGGTCCCGGTGGAGGTCCCCTTCGCCAAAATGCTGACCCCGGGCAGTGGGCCCTGAGTGTCGCGGACTTTGCCCGAAACCGATACGGTCTGCGCGTGAGCGGCAGCGGCGGTTAAGACGAAAATGAATAAGGCGCAGGACAAAAACCTGCGCAGATCAGGTAGCTTTTTTTTCATCATGGAGATGGGTTTAATGTGAGGCGTTTGAGGTTGGGTGTGAGGCTAGGGCTAGTTTCTTGTCATATTTACACTTTTTAAATTGGTGGCAGGGTTCCATCTTTTTCGATTGCTGTTAACTTTGTGTTATGAGGCAGTTCTTACTTTTAGACAATTTTTGCCCATACGCCAGGAAGTCACAACTAATCATAAGAATAGTTCAAATTTAGGTTCTGTGCGGCGTATTGAAGGGGTGTTTTTCGTCAATTACAGGGTGTTTTTCAAAATTCATGTAAACATTCTGTTAGCAAAGTACAATTAGTAATTTCTTAGGCCTAAGGCGGTTTTCAGACGGACACCCTGGTATATTTCTTGGAATGGAAAGAAGTAATATGATAGCGAAGGTAGTGCGGCGGGGCGCCTGGTTGATGGTTTTTATGGCCGCATGCGCGGCTGTAAATGCACAGCGTGCAACGGAAAATTTCAAGTTCGATCACCTGACGGTCAACGACGGATTGGCGCACAGCGACGCCATGGCGGTTACCCAGGACCGCCAGGGATTTGTGTGGGTAGGGACCAACAATGGGATCAACCGGTACGATGGCTACCAGTTGAGCACATATAACCTTCCGGCCGTGAACGCGGCGGGGACGTCCGCCAACCGGGTGCAGGTCGTGCATGTGGATGGGGCGGGCAGGATTTGGGCGGGTACCGAGGGTTCGGGCATTTACTTTTATCAGGCGGATGCGTTCGTCAGCATTCAGGAAGCGTTTTCGGACGAGATAGGAGCCGGCTCCCGGCGGTTGGTTTGCCAAACCAGCATTCGCTCCATGGCCAGCGACCGGATCGGTAACCTGTGGGTGGCCACGGCCGATTTCGGTGTGGTAAAGATTCGCTTCGACGAAGCCCGCCGCATTGTTGCCGTGTCGCAAATTCCGCTCACATCCGCACGCGCATACCATGCGTTGAATGTGCTGCCCGACACGTCCGGGCATATCTGGATCGGCACAATGGGCAGAGGCCTCTGGGTGCTGGCGCCCGGCGCGAGCATCGCGGTAGCGGTAGCCACCCTTTCCGAACCGGACATCCGCGCCATGTACCAGGATGAGTCCGGACGCGTCTGGATCGCCTCCGACCAGTATCTATATCAATGCCAGAGAACGGGCAATGCGATTACATTCGACCGTATGCCCTACAATTTTCGTGGTACCCAATGCATTTCCAGCGATTCGTACCGCCGCCTGTGGATCGGGACCAACTTCGGTTTGGTGATGCTTCGGCACGTTCCCGACGATCTGCAATCCCTTTCCGCCGTCGATTTTCAAGTGTTTTTGCCGGATGAAAACGCACCGGGCAGTATCAACTCATCGCGGGTGCACCAGGTTGCCCAGGACTCTTTCGGCAATCTCTGGCTGGCCGCATCTTCGGGCGGGCTCAACCGGCTTCATCTGAACCCGAAACCTTTCGGGCATCTGTACCGGCAGAAGGGCATTACCTCGCTCGCTAATAACTATGTCAATGCCATCGCGAAAGACGAATATTCGGGGCTGATCTGGCTAGGTACCCGTAATGGGCTATCCATTTATGATCCGGTGACGGCCAAGTATCAAAATCTGATGCATCGCTCGGCGGGCGGGGGCAACAGCGGCGTGGATGTATCGGCCATATTGATTACCGACCGTTATGCCTGGGTCAGTGCGCGGTATGCAGGTCTGCACCTGGTTGATCGCCAGAATGGTTTTAAAATTATCCGTACACTCAAAACGGACCCTTATCCATCCTCTTATGTGAGCATCGAACGGTTGGCGGAAGACGCAAAGCATCGCGTGTGGGCGGCAGGCGTCGGCGCAGGGCTATTCCTGTACAATTCCGATGGGGCGCTCATTGCCAATTTCAATAAAAACAATAGCCCCATAGCCAGTGATGAGTGCAGCTACGTGATCTGTGAGCCTGGTTCGGACGTGATCTGGGTCAGCACGAGGAATGCGGGCGTGTTGCAGCTCCGGCTCGATGGGAACAAACTCGTGATGCTGGCACATTTTAAGCATGAGCCGGGAAACGGCAACAGTCTCAAAGTCAACTATGCCTGGCCATTGCTCAGGGATCAGGATGGTTCGGTATGGGTCGGGACCATCGGTGGCGGCCTGCATTGTATCCGGCGAAAGGGCAGCAAAATGTTGGTCGAGCGCTACGACGGACAGGTAGCGGCTAACGACATTGAGAGTATTCTGAAAGACAGTGAGGGAAATTTGTGGCTAGGGTCGGATGGTCTTTACAAATTCAATCCCGCAAATCGCGCCGTATGGCATTACCGGGTAGGGGACGGGCTGCAAAGCAATTCGTTCAAAATCGGCTCCGCGTTTAATGCAAAGGACCGCACGATGTATTTCGGCGGGACCAACGGCGTCACTTTCTTCGATCCCGGGGATATCGCATCTAATCCGACTCCTCCGCTTGTGAGGATTACGGGCCTGAGCGTGCTGAACAAAGGTACCGGGGGAGGAGAGCAAATGGGTACCTCCATGGTGCGGCGGCCATTCAACAGTGCGGAAGGTGCGGAGATCAGGGCTTCCGAGAATGAATTTTCCATTGAATTCGTGGGGCTGAGCTACCTCACACCGGAAAAGCAACGGTACGCATTCATGCTCGCAAATTTTCACAGCGACTGGGTATACCTGCCTGCCAACCAGCGGATCGTAAGCTTTGCCAATTTGCCGGCGGGCGAATATGTATTTAAAGTAAAGGCCAGCAATGGTGACGGCGTGTGGTCGGCAGAGCCTGCTACATTGAGGATACGGATTCTTCCTCCCTGGTACCTGTCATGGTGGGCATATGGTATTTACCTGGTGATGGCCGTTGGGGCGCTACTGCTTTACAAGCGGGTGGCCACCAGCCGGATCAAACTGAAGAACAAACTGGAAATACAGCAATTGCAGGTCGAGAAGGAAAAGGAGATTGCCGAAATGCGAACGCAGTTCTTTACCAGCGTTTCCCACGAGTTCCGGACGCCATTGACCCTCATCCTAGGACCGATGGAAGAATTTATCGCGTCCATGAGCGGCTCCGAATCCATGAAAGAGAAAGTGACGCTCATGCACCGCCAGACCCGCAAACTATTGGACCTGGTCAATCAGCTGCTCAGTTTCAAGAAGGCGGAATCGGGCTATGTGAGCCTGGCGGCCAGCGAGCAGGATGCGACCGGGTTTGTCACGGAGATTTACCAGATTTTCGCCGCGAAAGCCCGTGAATGCAGTATTGATTATGTTTTTGAGGTACCCGGCCATCCTGTGTTCCTGTTTTTTGACCCCCATAAACTGGAAATCATTCTGACTAACCTGCTATCCAACGCATTCAAATACACGCCGTCCAATGGCAGGGTGAAGTTGCAGGTTTCCGTACATGGACAGCCGGAAAGAGATGCGGTGTGGAGCGGGAGGGAGATAGTCGATAATTATCTGGAAATGACCGTTTCGGACTCTGGTTCAGGGATTGCAGGCGGCGAGTTGGATAAGATTTTTGATCCCTACTACCAGGCCACCCACACGGGGCCGGATATGGTCGGAACGGGAATCGGCCTGGCGCTGGTCAAAGAATTCGCGCAGGCGCATCATGGCGAAGTTACAGTCCTCAGCGAGGTGGGCAAAGGCTCCGCATTCACCGTGAAATTGCCTTTCGGAAGCGCACACCTTACCGACGCCGAAATCGCCCGCGAGCGGCCTGCCGAACCGCTGTATGCCCGTCAGGAACCGGACATCGCGGGAGGGCCGGCGCCACTGGCGGGGCAGGGCGGCAAGGTGCTCATCGTAGAAGACAATGAGGATCTCGGGGAATATCTGAAAGGTGTTTTTCAGGGACATTACCAGGTGACGCTGGTCGGCGACGGAGCGTCGGCCTGGGAACTGATGGAAGATTTGCAGCCCGACCTCGTACTCAGCGACATCATGATGCCCGGACTCAATGGTTTGCAGCTTTGCGAAAAAATTAAACACAATCCCAAAACGGCCCACATTCCGGTGGTGCTCCTGACTGCCCGCGCTGCCGCCGTGCAGGAACTGGAAGGGCTGAGCACCGGGGCCGACGACTACATTGCCAAACCGTTTAATGTGCAGTTGCTATCGGCCAAAATCCGCACGTTGCTCCGGAACCGGGACATTTCGAAGGACTTCTACCAGCGTCAGATCCTGCTTCAACCCGCCAGCATTGCGATACCTGACGAGGAGCGGCTTTTCCTGGAAAAGGCTATGAAAATCGTCGAGACGAATCTCACTAACCCGGAATTTAATGTACAGGCGCTGGTGAGCCAAATGGCCATGAGTCAGTCGGTGTTTTACCGGCGGATTAAAAGCCTGACGGGCCAGTCGGTGATCGAGTTCATCAAAGACATTCGCCTGAAACGCGCGGCGCAGCTACTGAAAAGCCCGCATATACGCATTTCGGAGGTGGCATTCCAGGTCGGTATCGAAGACCCGAAGAACTTTCGTGTATCATTTCAGAAACTTTACGGAAGCAGTCCGTCTCAGTACGCGAAGCTGCATAGGGAAGGAAGGGAAGGCTACGCCGACCATATTGTGGCGGATAAGGACGAATGGGATTGATCAAAAACACCTCCTAGTTGCCGAAAAATACCCGTCCATGAAGGGAAGTGCGGGCTAGTTTTGTCATTCCAAAACCAATGATGACATTCCAATGCTCAAATTCCTGAACCCATTCCTGATTTGCGCTGCACTCGGCGGTGCCCCTGCGTATGCCGATGCCGAAACTATCGACAGCACTGCCAGCCACACGACCGGTGATAAACAATTCCAGCCAGGCGCCGTATGGACCGATACCGACGGCAATGTGATCAATGCGCATGGCGGAGGCGTACTTTACCGCAACAAGGTGTATTACTGGTATGGCGAAATCCGCGGTGAGAAAGAATCGAAAGGGGTAAATGTGTATTCCTCCAAAGATTTGCACGAATGGAAATATGAAGGACTGGCGCTGGCCACGAGTCAGGATTCCACCAGCGACATTGTCCAGGGCTGCATTATCGAGCGTCCGAAGGTAATTTACAATGCAAAGACGCGAAAATACGTCATGTGGTTTCACCTCGAACTGAAAGGGAAAGGTTACGAAGCCGCGCGAGCCGCCGTGGCGGTAAGCGATAAGCCTACCGGTCCATTTGTGTTTCAGAAGAGCTTCCGCCCCAATGGCAACATGTCGCGCGATATGGGGCTCTTCGTCGATGACGATCAGAAGGCCTATCACATTTACTCGTCCCGCGAAAACTACGACCTGCGTATCTGCGAGCTTACCGCCGATTATCTGTCGCCCACACCGAAGGATTCGCTCTTGTTTAGCAATCACCGCGAGGCGCCGGCACTCTTTCGTCGCGGGGATCAATATTATCTGATCACCAGCGGCTGCACGGGCTGGGCTCCCAACAAGGCGAGTATTCACGTAGCCCGCTCGCTGTTTGGCCCATGGACAAATACCGGCGACCCCATGCGCGGGCTCAAATCCGAGCTCACCTTCGGGGGGCAATCCACCTACGTGCTCCCCGTGGCGGGAAGGAAAGACGCATTTATTTTTATGGCCGATATCTGGAAGCCTTCCGACCTGAAAGACAGCCGCTACATATGGCTGCCCATCCGGTTTGAGGTCGGGCAGCCGCTGATCGAATGGCGGGATCAGTGGGATCTTTCGCAGATGGGGAACTAAAAGAGGTTCTATCTTTACCCTCCGCTTTTTCGGCCTGGTCACTTTCCGGTAAAGCTTGCCGCAATGCATTCCCCTGCCGGATCCGTTCGGCGTCAGACTAGTCGAGTAATGGGTCGGATGAGTACAATAGCCGTCGCACACGATACCCCACATTATCCCCCAATCCCATCTCCCGCAAACGCCAGGCATTGCATGGCGGCCAAACTCCATTGCGCAACGCCGTTGGTGGAGATACCAGGCGCCTCCTCCAACGGATTCAAAACATCCGGTGCCTGAATGAGCATGGTACGGTCGATAAGCTCGCGGGTGCCGCCCTGCCCGCGATTAAACTCCTGCCAGGCACGTTGGGCCAGCTTTTTATCGCCCGTAACTTTTGCGGCAAATGCAGTGAGCCGTGCGTGCCCCTGCTGTAAATTCAGCTTTTTAAGGCTTTCTCCCAATGCGGCTTTCTGCTCCTCCGGCGTCGCGTTGTAGAGGCGGCAATAGTCTATCCAGGCTTGTTTGAATGCCTTATCATCGACCAGCCCCGTGAGTTCGTAGCATATTTCCGCCAGGCCGAATACGGCGCTCAGGTGCGATACAGAAATTTTCCCGGCCGGTTCGCGTTGGAATGCGCCGGTATGAAGGTTCAACAAAGATGATCCCGTGAAAAAGCCATGCGGCTGGGCGGCGATGGTGCGCATGCTGTTGAGCAGTTTGTCGCGGATGGCCTTGTTCTGCGTGCGCTCCCATTCTGTGAGCCAGGCACTGGCTATGGCACCCCAGTCGGTACCGAAGGATACGGTGGCAAAGTCGGAGTTTTCGGTGTTTTTAGGCGCGGCGGCATTTACTTTCCGTACCGGAACGATGGTTTGCAAGGTTTTCACGGCGTCGATCTGCTCGCGCACAAGGTCGCCTGTGCGCTCGTCGGCGGTGAGATAATAGAAAAACCGCCGGTTGGTAGCAGTGCTGATGCGCAGCTGTTTGGCGCTGCAACCCCAATGCATCACATTGTGCCGTGACCCGAGTGGCGCGAACGGGCCGAGATGGTGCACGTCCACCTCACCCGTATGGCGCGTCATGGCTTCGGCCAGGCGAAACGCATCGGCGCGACCGGTGCGGAGGAAATGGTACCAGAGCCAGATGTCGGTCGATAGCTCGGAGTTGTCCCAGGCAAAGCCGCCGACATCATATTTCCACACGTGGCGGTCGGTGTCGTAGGAATGCATGAAATCGCCATAGTTCCAGAAACCATACCAATGCCGCTCGTCCACCTGTTTTTGGTAGTAATCAAAATAAAAATCGAGCTGTTTCTCGATCTTTTCTTTGGCCGGCACAGAGCGGTCGGGCAGGCTGAATGCGCCGCCGAAAACGCCGGTTGCCGCCAGGTAAGCAGGAGTAGGGAGCAGCGCCGGCGGCGACTGGATCTGTCGCCCAATGCCCGCTAGTGCCGCATTGTCTGGTGTAGCCGGTAAAGCCCAAAGCTGTATTTCGCTCGTGCGCGCCACGCCGTAAGGCCTACCGAAGCCCGGCTCGTAATCCTCGTAAGTGATTTCCAGCCCTTCGAGCTGTTCGGCGTAGGTATCCTGACCCATGCCGTCGTGGTAAAACCGCATATCCATCGGCTCCGCGCGTGGTGCCCACAGCCAGAGCGTCACTTCACCGTTTTCTTTGTCGGCATTGCGGATATCGAGCTGGGCGGGGTGACTTTGCCAGAAGTTGCGGATGCCGAATGCCATCCCACCCGCCGGCGTTCCCAGGTAGCCCGTCCCCGCCGACCGTTTCCCGTAGGCTGATTGCAGCCAGCTATGGCCCGGTTTGGTTTGTTTTTGTATTTCAAATGCGTCGGGTGTAGGCTGGAAAAGCGTAAAGCTGCCGAACGCGGGGATGTATGGCAGTCTTTTGGATACATTATCCGGCAGTTGCTCGTTGCCGGGCGTTGCTTTGCCTGCCACCTGCGCTTCGGTGAATGCCTTGCCCGGGTCGCGGCGCAGGCCGGTGAGCCCCCGTACGGCTTCCGCGAAAATGCCGTCGTTCTGGCCTACGAAGCGGATATGCCGGTTATGCAGCGCCTGGTTTTGAAAAGGGACATCAAACCGAATGCCGATGCCGCGGATGAAATCTTTGTTTTCGTCGGCATCATAAATAATGGTATGCATCAGCCGCACCGACTCGCTTTCAGCATAAAAATAAAGCCGTATGGTGAATGGCAACAATGGGCGTTTTGCATCTGCGTGGCTGCCTTCCACTTTCACGACGGCCCGGACAGGGCCGTTTTGCTCAACGGTCAGTTTGGAAATCTTGCCCTCCAGGCGATTTACAGAAAAGCTCGTCTCTTCATCATCAGCGCTTTGTTGCTGCACCAGCAGCACCAGACGTGCACGAGTGGCAGTGGTGTTGTTTTCAACGGAAAGCGTTTCGAACAATGCATTCCCATCTTTTGCAATCACGCATTGCAGCTTGCCGGTATCGACCTTGAAGTGCGATGCCGTTTCCGCGATCAGTAGCTTATCCGACTGCTTTTTGGCTTGAATGGGTTGAATGGACCAGTTATCCTGCGAGGCTTCCGTGTGTGCGAGCGCATGCGCGGTCCATTTGAGCGTGCCGTCGGGCCAGTAGGCGAGGGGCCAGCTCTGAATGGGCTTCTCGACACGGTCGGCTAGCAGCGCAAACCCGCTATTGGCCTTCACGGCCCCTTTCGGCCAGGGTACGCCCCAGGTAGCGCCCTGCACAGGCGCGCCGGGCTTTTCGAGCCAATGCAGCGGGGCAACAGGCGCTAATGCAGATGACGCCAGAGCGGGGCTCACGGCGAGATGTCTGGCGGATGCGGCTGCCGCGGCGGCTATCAATGAGTTTTTTACAAATTTTCTGCGCGTTACTTTCTTCATGTCAATACAGGATAAGGGCTTTTTACGTGCTTGCCGCAATGCTATGAGATGGCAAATTATAAAAGTTTTTTAGTATATCGGTATTGTAGATTAAATAGATTATATACTTTTGTGTCGATCCTACAATTAATCTATAAAATTGTATATTTTGAATATATAGTTGATGAATTGGTGAAATTGGGCATGTTTCATAGGATTTTGTCAGCCGCATTTAATAATCCAAAATAAGCTGAACTCGTCAGCAGAGCCGACATGATCGCAACATATCGGTGCATTTGCAGACAATTCCTTCCCGTGTAGAACCGCCCTGCACGGATAGGGGATGCTTTATTCAAATAATTCAAAAAAATCTCAATGAGTACCAACACCAGCGACCACAGGTCACCGATTTTATGAAGCAACTTTTTTATCATCTCAGCATCGTCGTCTGCCTGGCGGGGGCGTCGGTCGTGGTGCATGCGAAGCCCGCCGACACGAAGCGCCCGGCAGCCGCAGCCCGTGTCCGCAGTGCCGAAAGGACATTGAAGGGTACCGTCAAAGACGACAAGGGTGAGGGGCTACCTGGCGTGAGCGTGGTTATCAAGGGTACCACCCGCGGATCGCTTACCGACGAAAAGGGAAATTTTGAACTCGCTGTCCCTGAGCAAGGTGCAGAGCTTGTATTTTCTTTTGTGGGTTATGTGCAACAGCAGATTGCCGTGAAAAACGAATCGCAGCTGAACGTGGTGTTGCTTTCGGACACAAAGGCGCTGGACGAATTCGTGGTGGTTGGGTACGGAACGCAGAAGAAAAGCGATGTGACCGGCGCGATTTCGAGCCTTTCCGAAGCGCAGATCCGCGAAAGGCCTGTGCAGAACGTGGTGCAGGCCATGCAGGGCAAAGTAGCGGGCGTCGATATTACGACCAACCAGCGCCCCGGCGAGGTAGGGCAGATCCGCATCCGAGGTAACCGGTCCATCAATGCCTCCAACGAACCGCTTTATGTCATCGACGGCGTGCCGCTCTCGGCCAGCGAGGTGACCGCCATTAACCCGAACGACATTGCTTCCGTCGAAATTCTGAAAGATGCTTCTGCCACAGCCATTTATGGCTCCCGCGGTGCGAACGGGGTGATCCTGATCAATTACAAGGAAGGTAAAAAAGGCAGGACCAATATCAGCTACGATGTCAGCTACACTTCAACGAAAATCCATTCGATGACCGACTGGATGAACGCCGGGCAGCTCCTGAACTGGCAGCGGCAGGCGCATATCAATGGCGGTACCTACACCGGCAAATACGGCACCGCGCCCGACCCGAATTTTGACATTCAAACATTTGGCGGCGGCGAGGAATATGGGATCAACAGCATTCGCACCGCTTACGAGTGGAACGAAGACGGCACCGTGAAACTCCGGGCCGCTACCACTGAGGAGCAGGCCGCCGGCTATGCCGCACAGGTACCGGTTTATAACGCCGCCAACCTGTTCGACCAGAAATGGGGCGACCTGGTGACCCGTACCGGCCGGACGCAGAACCATTTGCTCTCGCTCTCGTCGGGTACCGATAAGTCGCGGGTCTATTTGTCGCTGGGCTATCTCAATCAGCTGGGGACGCTGAAAGACCAGGATTTTAATCGCTATTCGCTCAATCTGAAAGGAGACATTACACCCCGAAAATGGCTGACAGTCGGCCTGGCACTGAATGGCGTGTACTCGTTGCAGAACTACGGAACATCCGAAAACGCATCGAACAGCGGCGCCAAGGACTCCTACGGACAGGCGCTCGCGCTCATGCCTTATGCACGCGCATTCGATGATAACGGCCAGATATTGAACACCAACCGGGAAGGCTTGTCGGCGCACAATGTGCTGCTGAACATCAATAATTCCACCAACGAGCATAAGCTGGCCTCGCTGCTTTCGAATGTATATGCCGAGATCCGTTTCACCGACTGGCTGAAATTTTCGAGCAAATTCGGGGCGCAGTACAGCGATAAGGAGTATGGCTCTTTTTATGGCGCAAATTATACCAACCCATTCAGCGCAGTAGGCACCGCGCCGTTGATCGGTTATAATTCACACAACAAGTCGCTCGGATGGACGTTGGAAAACCTTTTGTTTTTCGATAGACAGTTTGGCATACATCATTTGGGTGTGACCGCATTGCAATCCTTGCAGCAGAACACCAACAATTCCATCAACATCCGCGCCCAGGGCATAACCTTCCCGTCGTCGCAATGGTACAATCTCGCAGCGAACGCGATTGGCAATCCGATGGGCTATGGGACCTCGTACAGCCGTTCGGCGCTGGCGTCCTTTATGGGACGTATCAACTACGGTTTGCTCGACCGCTTCCTGGTGACCGTCACCGGCCGTTGGGACGGTGCTTCTGTGCTCGCCGAAGGCAACAAATGGGAGTTTTTCCCGTCGGCTGCATTGGCGTGGAAGCTGGAAGAGGAGCAGTTTGTGAAGCAGATCGACTGGATCAGCCAGTTGAAGCTCCGGTACAGCTGGGGCCGCACGGGTAATTCTTCGGTAGCGGCCTATTCAACCGGCGGTTCCATTATCGGCGCGGCCTACGTTTTCAACGAAACGCAATATGCCGGCTACAAGTCGGCAACAATGCCCAATAGTGCATTGCGCTGGGAAAAAACGGCGCAGCAGAACATTGGTCTGGATTTTGGCTTGCTGAGAAACCGGATTTCAGGTTCGATAGAAATGTATAAGGCCCAGACAAGCGATTTGCTGATGTCACGCTCGATCCCGCCGGTGCTGGGTTACACAAGCATTTTGAGCAATGTGGGCAAAACCGAAAACCGGGGGATTGAAATAACTATTTCCTCTGTGAATGTGCATCAAAAGGATTTTACCTGGAAAACCGATTTAAACTGGTCGGCGAACCGCGAGAAGATCCTCGAACTGACCAACGGTGCTACCGACGACCTTGCCAACGGCTGGTACATCGGTCAGCCGATCTCGGTTTTCCGCGATTATCAGTACGACCGTCTCTGGCAGAACACGCCCGAAGACCTGCGCCTGATCGAATTATACAAGAAGATCGGCAACATTACCGCATTGCCGGGCCAGGTGAAAGTCAAAGACCAGCCGCTGGTGCAAGTGGGAGAGGGGGCAAACGGTTCCAAATCGGTGACATTGGCGAGCGGCGAGGTGGTGAATTACCTGGATAACGGGTTTGGCACGATCAACGACAGCGACAAATCGATTCTCGGTAGCAACCGCCCGTCATGGACCGCAGGTCTGACCAACACATTTGGCTACAAAAACTTTGAACTAAGTTTCCTGCTGCAAGCGCGCATGAACAACCTGTACTATGGCGCATTACAGACCTATGGCCGCCGGGTTGAGAATGACACCTGGAGCCCGACCAACGCCGGGGCAACCTATCCCCAACCGACCACGGCGACATTTACCAACTATAATTATGTACGCAATTATGTGAACGGCTCGCTGGTAGCATTGCGCAATGTGTCGCTGACATACACGCTCGACCAGGCCATTGCAGATCGTTATAAAATCGGCAGCGCACAGATCTACGCGCAAGTGCTGAACCCGTTCATGTGGGGCGGAGCGGCTGTGAAAGCGGGGTTAAACCCCGAAGATCTCACCGGCTGGGATACCACCGGAGGCGCGCAGTCGGGCGGGCAGACGAACAACACCATCCTGAACCGCAGCCTGGTGCTGGGACTTAGAATTACCCTTTAACAAGCATTTCTACCGATGAAAAAATACATCTTACCCATTCTCTTTTTGCTCCCGCTGAGCTCATGCAAGGAGTTTCTGGAAGAAAAAATGGTGTCAACCATTACACAGGACTATTTTGAAACCGAAAAAGGCGCCGAGGAACTTGTGGTAGCATCCTACAATACCCTTCGCTGGAAATACGGTTTCATGGAAGGCCCTTATCTGTTTGAAACCGGCACCGACATCACCGAGCCAACCGACAACAACTGGGCGACGATCAGCCCGGCCGTGTGGGCGCCTGCGGGTGAGGCGGGCAGCTATGCCAATAACCTGATGGGCTATTACGCGACGCAGCTGCTCGGGAGTTATCCTATTATTAATGACTGCAATAAGGCTATCGAGATCATTACGGAAAAGGCGCCGGGCAAATTTGGCTCGGACAAGCAATATGCTAACCAGCGGCTGTCCGAGGTATATTTCCTGCGTTCATGGACCTTCTATATGCTCGTGACACAGCTCGGTGACGTGCCTATGCCGCTACGAAGCAACAATTCCCTGCCAGCTGTTTTCAATTTTCCAAAATCGACTTCGGCGCAGGTGTACAGCCGCATCATCGCCGATCTCCGCTTCGCGCATGAGCATTTGCTTGCAGTCCAGGCCGAGCGGGGGCGCATTACAAAAGGTGCTGTATCGCATTTGCTCGCCAAATTGTACCTGCAACGGGCGCAGGGCCAGGAATTCAAACAATACCGCAATGCCGACGGTACCGTCAATCCCGCGGACGCCAATGCGCATCTGGGACTGCTTTTCAAAGGCCAGGGGACAGCTGACCTGGATTCGGCCCGCATTTTCGCGACCGAAGTGATCGACGCGTATGCATTGTCCAACGGCGGGCAGTTCGGCGGTCTGGCAGCCAATTACTGGGATCTGTTCAAAACGGCGCGCGGCGATTGGAGCAACGAAAGCAATAAGGAAATCATCCTGCAAGCCTCATACGGCAACAACCTCGACAATGGCCGTTACGGCATGCGTACCACCGCCGCATTTACCTGCGATTATACCAATGCGGCCTGGAACATTCCTTCCAAAACCTGGGCCTACGGCCTCCGCAAAGGCACGGGCTTTCTGCCCACCGACTGGGGTTATGATGTTTTTACAGACAAAATCAATGATTCCCGCTTCGAAAAAAGCTTCCAGATCGAATACCAAAGCGCCTCGTTCGACAATGCGAGCTTGCAGGACGGGCCTGGTCTGGCTTATACCGATGCCAACAACAAGTCGCTGGCGTGGACGGCTGAGGAGGCCAATTATTTCAACACCAACATTCAGGCCGGTTACAACCGTCCTTCATGGGGCGGGCGCAAGGCAGTGGCCGGTCAACGGAAAGTAGGGCAGGGCGACCTGGGGCTGGTGTTTTTGGAAAATACCAAAGAAACCGCCATCGACATTAACCAGGCACTGGCCCAGCCTTATGTGTTGTACCCGCGTTGGGTGAAAAAGGGCGGTGAATATTACTATCGCAAAACGGGCGTCGACCGCTTGTCTTCCAACACCGGCCTGCTGATCGGTCGTACGATCCGGCCGTCGTCGCGTAAGTTTATCGACCCGAACCGAAGTACGGTGGACAACCACTTCGGGACGCGTGATGTGGCGATATTCAGGCTGGCGGAAACCTACCTGATCCGTGCGGAAGTGTATGGCAGGCAGGGCAATTATGCGGCGGCGATCGAGGATATCAATGTGCTGCGTGCCCGTGCGGCTTACAAAACCGGCGAAAGTCGTGCGGAGGTGCTGGCGAGGTTATATCCGGGATCGGAAAACCTCACGGCCGCTGAAAAAAGCTATCCTTACGCTGCCGCGATGGACACTTATGCTAAAATCAAAGTCGATGTGTCGTACTGGGACGGTGCTTCGGACAAATCGCGGCTGGAAAATTATCCACCTGAGGCGAACAGTTCTGCGAAGCGATTTATTCACTTTATTTACAACGAATACTCGCGCGAATTCAACTCGGAACAGATTGTGTACGAGGGCATCCACCATGCAGGCATTCAGCTGGAACGCGTGCTGCACCACAATCAGCTCGCATCGTCCAAAACCGGCAACTGGCCCGTGGCCGACAATCCGGTGAATGCGAACGGGCAGAATGGCAACGGCAAGGGTGTTTTCCGCGCCAAGGATACATTCAAGCCGTTCCCGCAGTCGTACATCAACATGCTGACCGACGAAAAAGGCGCACCGCTAAGCACCGACGCCATCCGGAATTACC
Organism: Dyadobacter sp. OTU695; assembly: GCF_038440355.1. Lineage (NCBI taxonomy): Bacteria > Pseudomonadati > Bacteroidota > Cytophagia > Cytophagales > Spirosomataceae > Dyadobacter > Dyadobacter sp. OTU695. Next base: position 942,150 of record NZ_JASATN010000001.1, read on the forward strand.
AGAACCCGGGTTACAATTGATTTTTTGAAATACAAATAAAATGCTGATGCTGAAAAGGTTAAATACATGGGTGCTGCTCATGTTGGTCGGCGCCCGGGCTATGGGGCAAACGTTTGAAAGGCCCAACATCGTTTTTATCCTTGCCGACGATCTCGGCTATGGCGATCTCGGTGTGAATGGCCAGAAACTCCTCCGTACTCCGAACATCAATCCACTGGCCAAAGAAGGCATGAGATTTACCGACTTTCACGCAGGCGCGCCCGTGTGCTCGCCCTCCCGCAGCGTGCTCATTACCGGGCTGCACACGGGGCATACCACCATTCGCGGGAATGCGACCATCCGCGGCGGTATTGCAGGTAGCAAAGGCAAGCAGACCGTTCGCAGGACCAACCTCACCGCTGAGGATTTCACGATCGGGAAGCTGATGGGGCAGTCGGGCTACACCACCGCGCTCACCGGTAAATGGCACCTGGACGGCTACGATACCCTCGCCACACCCATTCACCGCGGATTCGACCAGTTTTCGGGCTGGCTGATTGCCTACCCCGGCACTTATGCCAACGGCTACTGGCCCGCGCAACGGTATATCAATGGGGAGCTCAAAAACGTGGACCGCAACCAGAACGGCCGGAAAGGCTACTACGCCGACGACCTCACGACTGACGAAAGCATTGCATTCATGATGGCACAGCGCGGGTCGAAAAAGCCTTTTGTGCTGATGATTAACTACAACAGCCCGCATTCGCCCCTCGACGCTGTGGACAGCACGGTGTTCCAGAAGGAAAATTGGCCGCAGGATATGAAAATCTACGGCGCCCAGGTGCATCACCTCGACGAGAATGTGGGGCGCATCAAAAAGTGCCTGATCGAAAGCGGCTTAGCGAAAAACACCATTGTTTTCTTCTGCTCCGACAACGGCCCGCGCTCCGAAGGTACCCCACAGCAAACCGCCGTCGCCGAGTTTTTCGACTCCAACGGCCAGCTGCGCGGCTACAAGCGTGACCTGTACGAAGGCGGCATCCGCGTTCCGATGATCGTGTGGGCGCCGGGAATGGTAAAACCAGGCACGGTGAGCAAGGAACCGGCCTACTTCGCCGACATTATGCCGACATTTGCGGACATCGCCGGGTCGAAAGTGCGGTACAGCACCGACGGCGCCAGCGTGTTGCCGGCCATCAAAGGCAAATCCGCCGCGAAGCCGCGTTTTCTGTATTGGGAATTTTTTGAAAGGGGATTCGAGCAGGCCGTCCGCTACGGGAAATGGAAGGCTGTGAAAGCCAAAGGAAGGCTGGAACTGTTCGATCTGGACAAGGACATCAGCGAAACGAACGATGTAGCAGCGCAGCATCCGGATGTGATCGCCAGCATTGAAAACTATCTGAAAACCAGCCGGACAGAATCTCCGTTCTGGCCGGTGGAGGTAAAATGAAGGGATATTTAAAGCCAACAGGCAGGGCAGCGCTGGGCGTTGCGCTGCTCTTTTATATTCATGCCCATGCGCAGCCCGAGGGTGGGCAACCAGTTCATGCCCAAACAGCAATCCGGCAGACAGCTGGCAGCAACGTAGCCCATATGCCGAAAGGAAAGCTACTGTATTCCGACGACTTCACCGGCGAACTGGACACGACCCGCTGGCACCCGGAAATCGAGCCGGTAGCGGGCAGGCATTCGGAGGTGCTGACTGAAAATGGCCGACTGATCCTGAACACTGCCGGAGGCGTCACCGTATGGTTCAAGCCCCGGCTGGAAGGAAATATCCGCATTGAATATGACTGGACGGTGCTCGTCGACTCCGGGCAGAACGACCGGCTATCGGATCTGAACCAATTTTGGATGGCGACTGACCCACTTGATACAAATCTGTTTACTCGGCAAGGAAAGTTTGAAAGTTATGATTCGCTTTCACTTTACTATGTCGGATTTGGCGGGAACGGCAATACGACCACGCGTTTTCGAAAATATCGCGGGGATGGGACGAAGCCATTGTTGAAGGAATATCTGGATTCCGGGCATCTGTTGAAGGCAAATCATACCTACCATATTGTTATAACCGTCGTTGACGGGCGGACTACTTTTTCGGTGGATGGGAATGTGTTGTTTGATTTTGCGGACGCGTCCCCGCTGACAAAGGGGTGGTTTGGGTTCCGGTCTACCGCGGCGCGGCATGGAGTGGGTGGGTTTCGGGTTTGGCGACCGAAGTAAGTAAACCGTAAACATTACTCCTATTCTCTGGTATTTCTTTCAGTGTGAGACGTTCCGGTAAAAAGAAGTTTTCGTTCTGATAATCTTGGTACAGGCAGAGAAGATTCGTCATGAAAGTAAACATTGTTTACCAAATATGAGTGACTTAGTCTCTTATTTTGGGAAAATAAAAAAAATCAAAATGAAAAAACTGGAATTCGACGCTGGGTCCTATCAAGGGCAGGTTTTACCGCTTCTAAATGCAAGTCTGGCTTATTGTTTCAGACACAATTTGACCAAGCTCGTCTACACATTTAGGGGGAGCGGCAGAATGGAAAGCTATCCATCGAAAATGCGTGAATCGATTACCGTTAAGATGCGATATCCAAATGGTAAGATATTTAAGACGTACACTTTTGAAGGGTATCTTGAATGGCAATTCAAAGACTGCATTCAATTTGAGGTTATCCCTGGGACGATTGTCATCAGTTAAGCTTTTACGACTCCAAACTGACCTCGGGAATCCTTTCATGAACTCAGTTCGTGATCATTATGAAAAGCGGTCGCTGGCTTGCTTGACCACAGGATAGATGACCTTTGGGACATTTTTAAATCATTGCAAGGAGGTGGTATTTTTCTTCCAGCGTGTTGAGTGAATGAGGGGCGGCATCCCGTATACAAAGATAAAAGCCAGATAATCATACAAATTATCTGGCTTTTGTCTTGCCATGGAATGATGTAGCCTTCTGTGCAACCTCCTTTCGTTATGCCGTTACATCCCTCCGGGATTGGTGGAAGTGAGGGGGCACCCTTTTTCTACCAATGTTACGTGCCTGACGGCACTATCATGCAAAATACCAAATCGCGTTAGCGATGTGATATTGGTAGAACGATAGAATTAAGCTCATTCGTGAATGCCGTAAGCATGTAACATTCGTTAGACGGCTTTACTTGCTTTGAATACAATGCTCAGATGCCCGACGCTGCCTGATTGAAAGGATTTATCCTTGGGTGTTTCACGATTTCGTCAATTCACTACCAATGTTACCTGCCTGAGGGCACTATCATTAGGGACTGTGAATGCAGTAGGCATATAATCTGGTAGGATGATATTACTTGTCATCGTAGTGACCTTTTGCTGCGATCACATGGACGGTAATGGTTTGATCAATAACCTGGTAGACAAGCCTGTGCTTTTTGTCTATCCTTCTTGACCACAATCCGGCGAGGTCGTGTTTAAGCGGTTCTGGCTTGCCTATACCATCGTACGGATGTTCTCCGAGCTCTTCAAAGAGCCGACTAATGCGCCTGATCAGCGCTTTGTCCCCGGTCTTATATAGAAGTGAAAGGTCTTTTTTTGCTTTGTCAGAAATTGTTACAAAATATCTGACCATATGTTTTTGAGGTCGCGGATGGAAGTCACTCTTCCGGCCTTGACATCCTCAATGCCCTCCTTAATGGCATTCAGAATCCTGGGGTCCGAAAAGAAGACATCAGTTTCAATACTTTCATCGAGAGGCGTGAGTAAAACTGATTTCTTGTTCTTTCCCCGGTGAATAATCACTCGTTCCGTCTCGGCCAAATCCAGATAATCCTTCTGTTTTCCCCGAAATTCTCTTGCTGATATGATTCGCATGGGTGTACCTTTTTGTGTACACGAAGATAGGCAGAAGGCAACTACGATACAACCCCCTGCTGTCCAAATTTAATGCCAGAATGCCGCAGGCATGCAACAGCAACCAAATACCCGCCCCAATCAACTTTAACATTTCATTAACCATCGTTAACAAGTCCTTTGAACACGCCCGAATAAAAACCGGTATGTTTGCCAAAAACCTTGATAACCAATAGAGAAATGGCAAAAAGTTTATACCTGTTTGCATTGCTGGTGGTGGCTTCCTGCGCGCTGTGTGAGGGGCAAAATGTGACGAACCTGCCGAAAGGCGGGAGTATTTCCGACACTATGCGCACCGTCACTTCGCACGGACCCGAGCGCATTACGCGTAACATTATTCAGGACCGGAATGGGAATATCTGGATTGCTGCATTTGATGGAATTTTCCGGTACGATGGCAATTCGTTTACGAACATCACCAACCAGGTGAGTTCGGCTCGCTTCTTTTCGGTTTTGGAAGATAGGCAGGGCAACCTCTGGTTCGGCACGATCGGTTCGGGCGTTTATCAATATGATCCCAAAAAGGCGGACGGACAGAAATTCCGGCATTTTACGACGGCCGAGGGGCTTATCGACAATCGGGTGCCGCATATTTATGAAGACAAATCCGGCCGTATCTGGTTTGGGACGCTGACAGGGGCGAGTCGCTTCGATCCGGGACAGGTAGTCGGGAAGCAATTTCAAAATTACCGCATGAATGGCGCGTGGCCTTTTACGGGCCTTGAGAACGGCGATCTTCCGCCGGATGACCACGATGATGTCAATTCGATCATCGAGGATAAAAACGGGAAGTTCTGGTTTGGGACAAGAGGCGACGCCCGCATTTTTGATGGAAAAGCATTTACCGTCATCAGGCATGAGGGGCAGACGTTCACAAACGTCCGTACGATCATGGAAGACAGGAGGGGAAATGTCTGGCTGGCCGGCGGGGATGGGTTGTGGCGTTACGATGGCAGTACATTTACCAATTTTACAGACGATTTTGTAGGGTTTGTCTATGAAGACCGGGCGGGAAATATCTGGACGAGTTCACAAAGCACGTTTAGCGGCAAATGGGGCATTTCGCGCTACGATGTAAAATCCTTGTCGGATAAAAAGCCGGTGGCAACCAAAATAGATTCGGACTATAAAGCTAATGAACAGATGACTTTCGGGCTGATGGAGGCTAACGACGGCAGCATCTGGTTTGGCTCTTTGGGGGGCGTGTACCGTTATGATGGTAAGACAATTAAAGACTTTAAAGGTAAATGATTCGTCGATAGCGTGTCGGGTCGACAAGCAACAGCCCGGCAATCACGCTGATTGCCGGGCTGTTGCTGTAGGAGTGCATGATTCAATCCTACTTATAACCCTCATTCTGTACCAGATTGGGGTTGCGATCGATCTCGCTCTGCGGAATCGGGAACAACACCTGGTAATCAAATGCCGTTTTGCCCCGTCCTTTGGCGAGTTCGATAAACTTCCCATGACGGATCAAATCCTGCCGGCGAAGCTCCTCGGTGAAGAATTCCCAACCTCGCTCTTTGAGAATGTGGGCCCGGAACGCGTCTTTGGTGCCAAATGCGGAAACCGATAACGCGGGAAGTCCGGCTTTGGCCCGGACCTGGTTGATGAGCCCGACGGCCGCAGCGCCCGGGCCGTCGAGCTCGTTCAATGCCTCGGCTTTGCTGAGCAGGATGTCGGCGTAGCGGACAACAGGGAAATCATTGCCGAGGTCGGCGCCCGTAGCGGGCAAATCTTCTTCAAATTTGAAACTACGCTTGTCGTCCTGGCCGAGAACGATGTGCTTGCCGCTCAGGTCGTCGTATTCGGTCAGGAATGCCTCGCGCCGCTGGTCTTTCGGGTCGAACGAGTCGTAGAAGCCCGAAAGGGTTTTGAGCTGTGTGGCATAGTTGGCCTTGGCGGCGCCTTTGTATTTGTAATTAGGCGGGGCGGCATGCGGCAGATAATTGGTACCAAGCCCCGGCTGAGCCAAATGAGGCCTTACGTAAATAAATTCGCTGTTTTTCTCATTGGCGAGCTTGAACAGGTCCGTGCGGTTGGCCGAGTTGAAAAGGCTGTACGCATTTAAATCGATCACCTTTTGGGCGGTTTCGTTCGTCTTTTGCCAGTCTTTGTTGTTCAGGTAAAATTTGGTCAGAAAGGCGAGAGCTGCGCCTTTGGTAGCGCGGCTGTATTGCCTGGCGGTGACGGGAAGGATATCGGCCACGGCGGTCAGCTCGTCGGTGACGAATTTTATAAATTCTTCCTTACTGGCACGGGTAGGGCGGTCTTCGCTGCTGCTGATGCTGTTGGTGATGAGCGGGGTTGGGCCGAAAAGGTCGTATAGCGAAATGTAGCCGCTCGCACGCAGGAAGCGGGCTTCGGCAATAATCTGCTTTTTGCGCTCCGGGTCAAAATCGATATTGGGCACGTTGTCTATCACGAGGTTAGCGCGGTAAATAGCGCTGTAATAGCGTGTCCAGGCCACGTCGAAAAACTCGTGGGAGGCATTCCAGGTGAAATCTTCGAGCGGCTGCGCGAGCCCGCGGAGCCCGCCTTCGCGGATGATGAGCAGGTCGGTGGTGACCTCGGCCATCACGAGTATGTTCCGGAAGCCGTCGGTTCCCTGTTTCTGTTCAAGGGCGTAGGCAGCATTGAGCAATGCCTCGGCATCGTCAGCGGTTTTGAAGAAATTATTAGGGCCAAAAGAAGAATACACTTTCTCTTCAAGCGGCTGATCGCAGGCCGCGGCACCAAGTATTAACAGTATATAAAGAAGTTTTTTCATTGATTTTCAGAAAATTAGAAATTGATACTCACGCCCGCGGTGTAGGTGCGCGAAAGCGGGAACGCATTGTAGTCGGCGCGGACGTTGGAAGTCCCGAATGCGCTCACCTCGGGGTCATAACCGGTGTATTTGGTAATTGTAAAAAGGTTCTGGCCGGTTAGGTACACCTGCAAACCTTTGATGTGCCGCCATTTGGCCGACGGAAAGTTGTACGTCAGCTGTACCGATTTTAACCGCAGGTACGATGCATTCTCGACGGCCCGGCTGTTCACATTGCTCGTGTAGGAAACGGCCACCGGCACGCCCGAGGAATTGGCATTGGTCGGGTTGGCCGGTGTCCAGCGGTCTGTGTAGCTTTCGGCGAGCCGGTTACGGCGGAAAGAGATCGGGTTCTCTGATTCGGTCCGGTTAAGGTTAAAGAGTTTACTGCCCTGCACGCCCTGGAAGAAAAACGAGAGATTGAAAGCACCATAGGTGAAGTCGTTGTTCAGGCCGTAGGTGAAATCGGGGAACGGCGAGCCGAGAAGTGTCCGGTCGGCCGAGTTGATCGTGCCATCCTTGTTTACATCGCGGTATTTGTACTCACCGGGACGGGAGAGTGGCTGTGGGGATTTTGAAATCTCTTCCCCCTGCTGGAATACGCCATCCACCACGTAACCATAGTAAGCATTGAGCGGATCGCCTTTGCGGATAATGGTGAAATCGTTGGTAAACCCGGCCGAACCGCCCAGAATGTAAGGCAATGTGCCGAGGTCGGTCACCTCGTTTTTCACGATCGAGAAGTTCAGGCTCGACCGCCAGGTAAATGGCGCCGTCACGTTAACAGATGTCAAGGTAAAGTCGAAACCGGTATTTTTCAGTCCGCCCACGTTTTTGAATGTAGTCGTAAAGCCGCTGGTGCGAGGGATCGGGAGTTGGAGAAGCAGGTCTTTGGTTTGTTTATGGAAATAATCGATGCTGCCCGACAGCCGGTTGGCAAACAGGCTGAAATCCAGACCAATATCGAGTTGAGTGGTCGTTTCCCATTTTAAGTCCGGATTCGGAAGCTGAGTGGTCGAAATACCCACATAAGGCGCACCGTCAAAAATGGCCTGCCCCTGCGGACCGAGCAGCACGAGCGATTTGTAGCTGCCGATATCCTGGTTACCGGTCACGCCGTAGCTCGCGCGGAGTTTCAAGTCGGTAATGGTGTTGATGTTTTTGAGGAAAATTTCGTCCTTCAAGCGCCAGCCAACGGCTACCGATGGGAAAATGCCGTACTTCTTGTTATCCCCGAACCGCGACGAGCCGTCGGCGCGAATGGAGGCTGTGAGCAGGTATTTGTCGAGCAGGTTGTAGTTGACGCGCCCCAAATAGGAAAGCAACTGGTTCTTGGTACGACCGGAACCGAGCGAAAACGTGGTTTGCGCACCCGCGGCAAGGTTGTCAGTGCCCAACGCGTCGAGCGGGAAGTTTTGTGCCCCGGCGGAAAGCGAGCTTACGACAAATTCCTGATAGGTATATCCACCGAGAATTTCGAGCTGATTATCCTTGTTGAGCGCCTTATTGTAGCGTGCCGTAAATTCCACCAGGTTGTTCGAAGCATTGCTCGTGAGCACGCTCGCGATGCCTTTCGTCCCCTCGGCGCGTTTGGTGAGGCGGGAGGTGAAAATATCGCGGCGCGAGTCCTGGCGGTCAGTACCGAAATTGATCCTGGCGGAAAGCTCCGGCAGGAAGTAGTATTCTGCAAAAACGCTGGCAAATGTGCGGTTGGTGGTGGCGAAATCGCTCACTTCGCGTGCGAGGCCTACCGGGTTTTCCAGGTTCACAATCTGCGTCTGGGTCCAGGTGCCGTCCGGATTTTTGATGGTGAGGGTAGGATCCTGGAAAATGGCGGTGTTGATTACCCCGGCACCTTCATTTACGCTCACACCATTAGGAACGAAATCGTCCTTCACCTGGCTGGAATTGAGATTTAAGCCGAATTTGAACTTGTCGCCGGTATAGTTCAGGTTCACGCGGCCGACATACTTTTTAATGCCCGAGCTGATCACGACGCCCTTCTGGTCGAGGTAGTTCAGCGAAGCATAGTAAGTGAATTTGTCCTGGCCGCCGGAGAACGAGAGCTGATGGTTCTGCAAATAGCCTTTTTTGAAAATTTCATTCTGCCAGTAAGTGCCCTGGCCTACTGCGGCGATCTGCTCAGCGGTAAACTCCGGGGCTTGTTTCTGGTCGGCGCGCAGGTCATTGAGCAGCGCCATATATTGCTGCGCGTTGAGCATGGGAACGCGTTTGGTCACTTCCGACACCGCGCCGGAAAGTGAATAATTCACGTTCAGCTTACCCTTTGTGCCCTTTTTCGTTGTGATCAGGATCACGCCATTTGCGCCACGTGAACCGTAAATCGCTGTTGCCGAGGCATCTTTCAGGATCTCCACCGATTCGATATCGTTGGGGTTCAATGCATTCAGCGGGTTACGCGGCGCCTGCTCATTTACGAGCGTGGAGCCCGGCACCACCGAGGTATTGTTTACAGGCAGGCCGTCTATCACATACAATGGCTCATTATTCGCATTAATAGAATTGGCGCCGCGAATGCGGATCGTAACGCCGCCACCCGGCTCCGAGCTCGACTGCGTCACCTGCACGCCTGCGGAACGGCCGGCAATGAGCTGGTCTACGGATGTTTGCACGCCTTTGTTAAAATCCTTGCTATCCAGCGAATTAACGGAACCGGTCAGGTCTCGCTTTTTTTGCGTGCCATAGCCGACTACCACGAGCTCGTTCAGCTGCCGGGTATCGTCGCTAAGCTGAACGTCAATCTGAGAACGTCCCTTCACTTCGAGCTCCCGGGTAATGTAGCCGATGGCCGAAAACACGAGCACGGCATTGCTTTCGGCATTGATCTCGAACTTGCCGTCGGCATTGGTGGTAGTGCCGGTCGACGTATTTTTAACCAGGACATTAATGCCCGGCAACACCGATTGGTCGGTAGCGGATGTCACTTTTCCTTGAATGGACACAGACTGTGCGTGGCTTTGCAAGGACGCAATGCCGGCCATGAGGGCACAAATCAATCGGCTGGGATGGGAACGGAGAAATGGAATCATGGGTGATGCTTTTGTAACTATACTTATTTGATGGGCAAAGTAAAGTTATTTTAAAATTTTAAACTACTAAATTGGTAGATTAAATAGTTTGACTAATTTTGTGCACCAGCCACCACCAAATTACGCTTCCTATGTCCGGACGGGCAGGGGGCGACTTCACTCACTTAATTAACCATTGTCATGAAAAGGCAATTTTTTTACATTTTGGAGCTGGTATCGATTTTCTTCCTGGCCGCATTTACATTCGGCGACAGTCCCTACGAAAACGAGATCCGCCAATGGCATGAAAAGCGTATCGAGAGCCTGAAAGCGGAGTCGGGCTGGCTGAACCTGGCCGGCTTGTACTGGCTCAAAGAAGGTTCCAACACGTTCGGTAGCGCAGAGCAGAACGACATTCTTTTCCCGGCCGACAAAAGCCGTCCGTTCCTGGGGGAAATTGTTTTGGAGAAAGATAAAATCACCCTCAAAGCGAAAGCGGACGCGCAGATTTTTAACGGCGATCAGCCGGTGACCGAGCTCGACATCAGCCCTGCGGGCAAGCCGGTAACCTTGAAGCACGGCCCGTTGCGCTGGTTTGTGATCAAGCGGGGCGAGAAGTATGCGATCCGCCTGCGCGACCTGGAAAGCGAATACCTGAAAGGATTTACGGGCATCGAGCGCTATCCGGTCCAGGAGAAATGGCGGGTGAAGGCGCAGTTTGTGCCGACCAAAGGCCGCACGGTGAGCATTACCGACATTACCGGCCGCACCGACGAGCAGGCTTCACCCGGTAAATTGGTATTTACCGTCGATGGGAAAGAATACAGCCTGGATGCCGTGGGTAAGCCCGAAAACCTGTTTATCATCTTCGCCGATCAGACCAACAAGCACGAAACTTACGGCTCGGGCCGCTTCCTGTACTCATCCGTTGAGGCCGACGGCACGGCCTGGCTCGATTTCAACAAGGCCATTAATCCCCCTTGCGCGTTTTCACCTTATGCGACCTGTCCGCTGCCGCCGAAGCAAAACAAGCTGGCGCTGGCCGTGGTGGCAGGCGAAAAGCGCTACGGCGATCATTGACAGCTCTAAAAATTGCACGCATTTATAAAAACCATCACCATGCGAAAGCTTACTTTTCTGCTCACGCTGTTGTTCTGCGCTGCATTCGCTGCGCAGGCACAGCATGTTGCTCCCGGAAATATCGTGAAAGCCGATGACCAGGCATTGGCCAAAATCAAAGCCGGCAAGGCTTACCTCGTAGATGTACGCACGCCCCAAGAATTCGACGGCGGACATTTGCAATATGCAGCCAATATCAATTTTAACAGCCCCGACTTCAAAGCGCAGATCGCCAAACTTGACAGGCATAAGCCGGTGTACCTCTATTGTCGCTCGGGCAACCGCAGTGGAAAGGCAGCAGACACGCTCAAAACACTCGGTTTTCACACCTATTACAATATCGGCGGTTTCGAACAACTGAAAGCCGACGGGTTCCCGGCCGAGCAACTGCAAACACAGGCAGCGCGGAAATGAAAAAGGAGTCGGGACGAAGCGTAATCACTGAAATTCGGCCAGCTCGGGCGTGCGTATATCTATATCCGGTATCGCTTCACAGTTAAGTTTATATCGGGACTTCCGCGTTTCAGCGGGTGAAGGAATTTTGCTGGCCATCATCCTGGGGACAGGCGCTTTTGCCGGTCCGGGCGTGCTGACAGGTAAAGTGACAGGCGGGGATGGCGCGGTCGCCGGGCGATCATTTTCCACAGCGAACTGGATGCTAGAATGGTCAACATCACGTCGTCTATGTGAAATGAAAGATCTCATCCAGGCTGACAACGGTGACCTTGTTTTTGGCGGTTTTCGGTGCTTCTGATAATTTCTCGGCCAGTATCTTAGTTGGCATCGGACGAAACTTCTTGAATAATCCAAGGCCATTAAAAAATCGGAGCATGGATGCGCTGGCATTTTCACCAAACCGGTCTGAATTCTTTCGGAGCAACAGGCCCGGTTTGAATATAATCAGGTTTTCAAAAGCTAGTTTTTTTATCTCTTCTTCCAATTCGCCTTTAAGCCTCGAATAGAAGACATTGCTGTCGGGTGAAGCACCGTAAGCGGATAAAAGCACCATTTTCGGCACGCCATTCCTGCGTGCAATTTGGGCAAATTCTAGCGGGATTTCATAATCGATATGTCGTTGCTTTTCCTTCGATCCCGCGGCTTTGAGCGTAGTCCCCAGGCAAGAAAACAGCACATCGCCATGAATCTGGCCGGATACGTCTTTCAGATTATCGAAATCTGTGAGTACCTCGGTGAGTTTGGAGTGGGTGATGCCCGTGGAGCGGCGCACGAAAATCGCCACTTCGCGGTAGTCGGGATCACTTATAGTAGTATCCAGAAGATCTTTGCCTGTGGCACCCGTAGCACCGATGATGATTGCTTTCATATCCTATAAATTTAGTAGTTGATAAGTCTTTTTTTAGCAAAAGGTGGCGACATTTATTGATCGCCACCCCAGTGAAAGCCGCCGGTAGGGCGAGAAATTGATTTTTACTTTCATGGCCGTGTTATTGCGCGATTTTGATCAACAGATCCGACACGGTGCGGGGCTGCGAAAGGAAGGGCGAATGGCTTGTATTCACCGGGTATACCGCCCTGATACCGGCCGTGGCGATCATTTTGTCTTGCAAGCCCGGGCTGATCACTACGTCCTGCGTCGTTTTGATGTAAGCCTTTTCCACCGAGCCGAAGTTGGCACTGGTCAACGACACTTTATCGCCAAATGGGATAGAGGGTTCCGCGCGGTAATTGGCCAGTACCTGGTCTTTGGCGGCTTGTGAACCGTCGCCGATAAATAATGCGGTAAGGGCTTCACGCTTCACGTCGAGCGTCAGGTGGTCTGCGGACAGGACAAGCTGCGGGCCGAGCTTAGAGTCCGGATCGCTCTGCGAGAGCTCGCCCAGGCTTTGTCCGGAAGCCGGAAGAAATGCGCCGATGTACACCAGTTTGCTGATTTTGCCCGGGATCTTTTCAGCTGCACCCGTTACCACCATGCCGCCCATGCTGTGACCGACCAGGATCACTTTGCCGTCTGTTTGGGCAAGGGCGTCGACTACCTTATCGATATATACGTCCAGGCTGAGCGTATGCGCCGGGCTATTGTCGCTTCCGTGGCCGGGCAGCTCCACTACGATTACTTTGTTGCCCTTACTTTCTAAATCTGCCCGTACGGCGTCCCAGACGTAGGGAGCTTGCCAGGCCCCATGCACCAACACGTAGGTATTGGCTTTTGAAATGGCGGGCTCATCGCTTTTTGCACAGGATGAGCACGCGAAAACTGCAAGCACTGCGGATAGCAGTGACGAAATCGTCTTTTTCATTTTGAATAAAAGTTTGATTGTTAAAGATATGAGTATGCCTACTTTGTTTGACGGTGTTCGGCGGTTTCCGTTTTCTTGAATTACCGCTCGCAGCTAGGTGCGGGAATGTCAAAACCGTTCAGAATGGTGGCAATCAGGCAGTAGCCTCCGACCAGGAAGAAGAGCTCGCCGGAGGCCAGTGTGGAAATCACCGGCGGCGCGTCGGAAACAATGATCGCCTTGCCATCTGCGTCGTGGCCTGTCACAACGCGTCTGACTGTGTTTTGCTGCGTGTTCATGATTTTGATGTTTAAAGAGTTGGCGAATGATTTAATGTCTTTTTGCTTTTTTGAATACAAATACCCCCAGGTAATGGAAGATGATACCAGTGCCCCAGGCGCCTGTCTGCCATAATGGCCAGAGATAAGCCTGGTTGGTAACAGACCAGATGAGCCAGAGGGCCGGCACCGAAATCAGGAACACAAGCACGTGGATATTGAAACCTTTTTTGAAATCGACGGGAGCAGTAGCGCCCATTTGTTTTCCGTGTAGCATGACGTTTAATGGATTGAGGTTTTATGAAACAGAGTGATATGTTGAAATGAGTTTGCGGCCGAGCTTGGCTACCTTTTCAAGCCATTTGAGCCGCTGCATGTCGGTTGTTTTCCGCATGAAACCGAAAGTGGTAAACCGGATCGGGTCGAAGCCGACGTAGCCGAACACGATGTCTTTCAGGATCTGGTACTGCGATGCGCGGTAGATGATGTAGTACCACCATTTGGGCGTATCCATCGTGACCAGGACCCGCATGCTTTTGCCTTTCAATAATTTGTCAGGGAATATTTGGCCTGACTGGTGCTTGAAGGCAAAGCCGGGAAGCAGTATCCTGTCGATAAACCCTTTCAGCTTGGCAGGCATGAAACCCCACCAGTTGGGATAGGCCAGTACCACGTGGTCGGCCCAGCTCAGGAGCTCCTGCGCATTTTTGAGGTCGGCTTCGAGCGGCATGTCCGAGCCGCTGCGGTATCCGTCGTGCAGGGTTACGTCGAAGTTCAGTCGGGATAGGTAAATCGTTTTGCAGATTGCGTCGGCGCTTTCGGCGCCCATTTCGTATGCATCGAGTAGTGCCTTGCAGAAGGAATTTTCGGATGGGTGGCCCAGGATGAGTAATATGTGCTTTGCCATTGCATTATCATGTTTAAATTGACAATACAAAGTTGCTACCCGGGCGGCGGGCGTACCTGACACAAATGTGTCAAAAAACTATTGATGTGCTAATTTCTGTCGGATGCGGGTAAGCGTCTGGCGTTCGATGCCGAGATAGCTGCAAAGGTGGGAGAGGGACACCCGGTTGAAAAGGCCGGGATGTTTTTCGATGAACGTCAGATAGCGCGCTTCGGCGGTTTGAAAGATGAAACTTTCAATGCGCGCCTGCTGGCGCTTTAAAATCTCTTCGGCTACTAGCCGACCGTACCGCTCAAAGCCGGTCGATTGCTGGTAGACCCATTGCAAATCTTCATAGGAAAGGCAAGCCATGACGGTCGGTTCCAGGCACTGGATCGTGTAGTTGCTGGGCTGGCGGGTCAGAAAGGAGTGGTAATGCGTTGCATAATCGCCTGCCTGGTAGAATCCCACGGTTATTTCATCACCCGCGGAATCGACGTAAAATGACCGGACCAGACCTTCCGTGATGAAACCTATTGCCTTCTGGACATTGCCGGCCTCGATAAAAAATTCCTTCTTTTGAAAATTCTGAAATGAGAGTTTCGAAGCAAACAATGATAGCTCGTGATCCGTTAACGAAGGACAAATTTGCTTTAAGGACAAAATATATGCCTGCTTTGCTGATTCCATGAAGAGCCTACTTTTTCAATTAAAACCTGCCCGGATATAAATTTACTCCAAGAGGGAGGTGCATTCTAATGTAACCTATAAATTCCATCTATGTGACTTCGACATCGGAATAATCGGTCGTGGCTGTTGCGCAACTCAGGAAGTGATATCTTACATAGACTTCCTGATCCTTATTACACCTGGTATGCCAAGCGAAACTGATGGCCCTGAGGGCATTCCAGAAGTTCCAGAAAAGGGTTACGCAAGCGAATCGTCCAGGGCAAATCGGTTAAAAAAACGTGACAAATTAGCGTGGATAAGTTGGTATGAATTCGGTTCGGGCATTAGAGGGAACTTTGGGTACAGCGGGTTTCGCTGTCAGATGGCGCGGTACAATTCGTAAAAACGTCTCCTTTTTACCGACTTTTGTATCCCAATAGTCAGTCAGCTTATGCGGAGATTTGCCTTGTATTTAACATAGTAGAAAGCAATGGCAAAAACAATTTTTATTACAGGGGCGTCCCGCGGATTGGGACGCATTTGGGCAGAAGCATTTTTGAATGAAGGGCATCAGGTAATCGTAGCGGTAAGGAATACGGATTCACTGCAGGCGCTGGTTGAAAAGTATCCATCCCGTTTGCTTGCTTTAAAATTAGATGTAACTGATAAAAAAGCCGGATTTGAAGCTATTACAGCTGCAAAAGCCCATTTTGGAAAGATCGATGTGCTGATAAATAATGCCGGATACGGACACATTGGCGCGATTGAGGAGCTGAATGAGCAGGAGATCAGAGAGCAGTTTGAAACCAATGTTTTTGGCTTGTTATGGCTCACTCAGGCAGTAATACCCATCATGCGTGAACAAAATTCAGGCCATATTATCCAGGTTTCAAGCGCATTAGGATTGGTTGCGTTTCCGACGCTTGGCATTTACAGCGCATCCAAGTTTGCCGTCGAGGCGATCAGTGACAGCCTTGCGAGTGAAGTGAGCGGCTTCGGAATAAAGGTAACGATTGTCGAGCCAAACGGTTATCTCACGGAGTTCGCCACTTCTTCCGGAGTACAAAGTGAGCCGATAAGTTTGTACGATGGGGTGAGATCTGCGTTGAATGAGACAAACAATCTGGAAGATTGGGGCGTGCCGGAAGCGACCGCCGAAGCCATGCTCAAACTTATTAATTCGGAAAACCCGCCTTTGAGATTGATATTGGGTAAGGCCGGTTTACAGTGGATTAAACACACATATGCAGAGCGCATGAGAACGTGGGAAGAATGGCAGGATGTTTCCATTGCAGCACACGGCAAATAACACTTTAAATGGTAGCCCTTTCAACGGGGCTACTTAACCGATTCTCAAAATGAACCATTTCGAAAGTATCAGCGCATTCAACCAGGCTACCGGGATGAAACCGCCGGAGCATCCAATGTTTAGTATTCTGTCTGCCAATAAAGACGACTATTGGGCCGGCGACTTTGAGTTTATGGCCGATTTTTACATTATTGGTTTTAAAAAACTGGTTTCGGGAAGTGTGCTTTACGGGAAAACCAAATATGACCACGACCTTGGGACGATGTCATTCTTCAAGCCGCGTCAAAAAGTTACGTTTAAGGATGTACACCTGGAAGAAGCCTGTTTCCTTATTCTGGTTCATGAGGATTATCTGTCAGGTTCGGTGCTGCACAATGAAATAAAAAAATATCATTACTTCGATTATGATATTAATGAGGCGCTGCACCTTTCGCCAAGTGAGGAGGAGACGATCTGGACGCTGATGCAAAACATGAACAAGGAGCTTCATAACAATACGGATGCATTTAGTCAAACCATCATTCTGAGTCATTTGGGAACGCTCCTGAAATATGCGGAGCGTTTTTACAAAAGACAATTTATCAACCGGGCGGAGATTACGGGAGCAATTGCCACCCGGTTCAATGAAATGCTGGCTGCCTATTTTGCAGGAGATGAAGCTCATAAATCTGGTCTTCCGACCGTGAGCGCACTTGCTGAGAAGCTGCATTTGTCGCCGAGATATCTGAGTGATCTGCTCAGGCAGGAGACAGGTAAAACGGCATTGGAGCTGATTCACTTGTATTTAATTGCCGAAGCTAAAAATCTGCTGAAAGGAACAGGTTTGAATATCAATGAAATTTCTTCCGTACTGGGTTTTGAAAACCCCAACTATTTCTCCCGTTTGTTTAAGCGAACGGTCGGGCTTACACCACACGTTTTTCGGCAGCAAAGTTTGAACTAACGAACGCCTATTTAACTACTACCCGCACCCGGTCCAGGTTTTGAATGCGGGTATATGGGGTTTTGGCGTTTCCGTCCCGCTGGGCGGCAACCCTGAGCGTTGGGAAATAGGTACCGGGTTTTGAAAACTGATAGGTAGCCTCTATTGTGACGCGGGAACCACTCTTGCTCGCTGGTGTGATCTTGCCTGCGACAGGGAATGCATCAGCATTTTCAAAACTCCATCCGGGCGTCCTTTCGACCTCTTTGGACAGGCCTTCGAAATTCCAGGCGGCGGCAACGACCTTTCCCATGTTTTCAGGGACTTCGACTTCCGCTTTAAATGTGACAGATTGGCCGGCATTGATCTCAGCCCGCTTGCCTCCATTCGCCATTAGCGTAACGACAGGCTGAATGCCTTTCCGTTCATTGGCAGTGGGTGGTACAATCACCTGGCCTGCATCAATTTTGTATTGAGTGGTGGCAGCCGGAGCGATGTCTTTTTCAACCCAGGCACTCAGATCAAGTAATGCCTGCTGCAATACACCCAGGTAACCCACCGTCCGGGTTGGATCGTCTTCAATGGGCACATCTCCGTGAAGCGCGTGGTCGGTGTACCATAGTCTGAAATTGTCATTCAGCTTGTCACCGAGATTGGCCTGCACCTTAGAGCGATACCAGTCTGCTTGCCAGGGGAAAGCTTCCCGGTCCCAAAGTGACTCTAATAATATCATTTTACCTGTAAACTTACCGGTTGGCAGCACGCCGGCAGCTCCACGTGTGAACAGCGGCCCAAGTAGCATTGGCCGCTGCGGATAAAGCGGTTTGCCCTCTTTGTCAAGGAATTGATCATAGACATAGTATTCTTTGCCAGGCACTTGATGACGATGGTAAGTCTGAACAGCCAGGAAATTGGAATTGTCGACCTGAACCCGGTCGCCGGGCTTTACCTGCGCAAGCAATGACGCTTCGGCGGGACCCAGTACTACTTTGTCTCCTGCGATTTTGGTTATCTGTAATGTTTTGCCCGCACCTGCACCGCTTAATATCAGCAAATCACCTCCCAGAAAATCAATGTCAGGTAGCACATCTGTCAATTGAAAAGCGACCGGCATTCCTTTATCCACGCCACCGATGGCTTTCCAGGCGGCATCGGCTGTTCCCCGCTCGGCAGGCGACATGGCCTGTGTCAGTCCCAAGCTTACCGCCTCGTCAATCGTAATTCCTGCTTTTATAAGGCTTTGCTGCTGAATACGGGCTTTGGCCAAAGACGCGGGTGGGTTAGCGCCCAAATATCCTGGTGTATTCCAAAAGTCTTTGTCAAAATAGGTTTTATCAGCCCTGACCACGCCCTGGTACAGCACTAAAAAACCATGAATACCCATTTTTTTATAACCAAACCAGGCTTTTGGCGGAAAACCCATCCTGGTTACTTCCAGGAGCGCTTCTTTTTCTTCCTGATTCAATGTGGCATACATATCGCCGCTTCCGCCCGGCTCCAAGGCATCGATAATTTGCGGAAACTTATCTTTGAGCACGCGCATGGCATGCATACGTACGGTGAAAACATTGGGAATAGCCATCGGTGAACCCAGTACATACGGCACTACGCCATCCCAAACGCCGTTCGTATTTTCAATGCTGCCCACCGTTCGGTATGCGCCTCCGCTCCCTCCAAACGCGTAACCATACGGCCGCTTGCCGCCGTAAATTTCCGTGGCTATTACCCTGGAAAACTGCGCGGTAGCAGCGTTTACCCTAAAAGCACCCAGGGTGGGATCTGCTGATTCAGGCTTGGCAAAGTCGATGCGTCCGCCACCATTTGTTTCGATGAAATATGAGTCGTGTGTGATCGCAAATCCTATTTTATCTTCCTCGCCGGAAGCTCCCTGCGACAGATTTTCGTTATCGGGGAAAGGTGTAATGTACTGGAAAAAGCGGCCCTGGTAGCGTTCCTTCGGTGGGAAATACAATGAGAAACGTGCGCCTGTGCCTTGGAAACCGCCATGCACATAGCGATGGCGAACGGGTTTATCCCGCCACTCGTCAACGTCTACATACGGCTTTGCAAACAAAGTATCCTGGGTAGTAAACTTTTGAGCAAGCTTGCTGCTCATCGGCAGCAAACTGGTTTGTGCGTGCGTGATCATGCCGTGGGTAAGCAAGAAACACACCCAGAGGTTACGAAAAGTATTGGCTGGCATCGCTGTATGTTTAGTGTTGATCGGTGACTGTCGGGTTTTCTGCCGACTCGGATATTGTAAGCGTCTGAATGTGCTTTTCCAGTGCTTTTAAGCCTTCTGGCGTACATAGGCCCCGGATATAGTTGGCCGTTGTTTGCAGTAAAAGATCCATGGCAGATAAGCCGAGCTTTGTAAAAGCTTCGTTTGCCACGGACGCGCGGTGCAGCACGAATACGCTTCGTAAGGCAACTTCGGGCAGGATGTCGCTACGGAAAGCACCCTGCACCATTGCCCGGTTGATGACCGACAAAAAATGTTGTTCGAATTTTGGCCCAATGACTTTCTCAACCTTCCGTGCCAGGCCCGGATAATAGTATTCAAGATCCCTGTAAAACGATTGGTTGATCTGATATTCCATTTCAACGGCGATTTGCCAGATTTCAAAAAAATGACACGCCGCATTTTGCTCATTGGAAAGATTTAAGAGCTTCTCATATTCTGTATGATGATACAAATACAAGGCTTCTTCCAGCAACCCTTCTTTACTCTGGAAGTATTTATAAATGGTTTTAGTAGAAATACCCAGCCAATCAACGAGTTTCTGATTGGACATTTCCCTAATACCGTGTTTCAGAAACAGGGTTAGCGATTTTTGTAATATTTCCTCCTTCATGGCACCTGATTTTATCCTGAATCCTATGCAGGCTCCAAAGTCATGTAATTGATAATCTGATTATTTCAGCCTTTTTGCCGTCGCCTCAAAGTCGTGCACTGTACCTTTTAAGTGATCCTGATCAACTTTTGTCAGATCCAGAATAGTTTCACCTCCTTGTGAGGACTCGAAGTAGACGACCAGCTTTTCAGCACTTTCTTCGACTCTCAATATTTTGCGGCTGCTGCTGGAAGGATCCGACTTTTCGATGAGTTCTCCCGTCAGTTTTCCGTCTTTTCGGATCAATTCGGTCAGAAACGTGACATCACCTTTAGGTGAGTTTAACACGGTAACTTCCCACTTCCCCGCGAAGAAGTCAGAGGTCTGCGAAAAACAGGTAATACTGGCACTTAACAATAAGGAAAAAATGATACTTGCGATTCTCATGATTTATTGTGTTTGAAGTGGAAGATAACCGGAGTTTGATAGAATAGTCGGCAAGCACTTTACTGGAAATTATTATTGCACCAATAATTTCCAGTAAAGGTGATGGAAATTTTTTAATAAAAAAAAGTTTCCATCAAAATGTTAACCGCGACAGGCGGGACATTGGGTGCGAAGAGGATTGGTGAGGTAATGCAGCCAGTATCTTACAGGCAGTAACAGGTGCCGGGTAGGAGTGGCCGTTCTGATCCTTTGGTTAAATTGAACCCAACCTGGCAGCAACGCCCGCCCGTCGGCAATTATATGAGGGGCATGAGCGCCACGTCGGCTATCGTTCATAGATATCAGCAGAAAACAGATCTAAACCTAAAATTATGAGAACGGTCAATCCCTGGATCAACTTCAATGGTAATGCAGAAGAAGCATTTACTTTTTACAAATCGGTCTTTGGCGGAGAATTCACCAAGATCGTCCGTTTCAAAGACCTGGCTAGCGATGAGTTTCCCGTGCCGGAAAGCGAAGCAAATAAAATAATGACGATTGCTTTGCCTTTGGGAAAACACAATGTGTTGATAGCCAATGATGTTCCGGAGTTTATGGGACGGGTAAACGAAAACGAAAACAGGTCGAAAATCGTAATCAGCGCAGAAAGTCGTGAAGAAGCGGACAGGTTGTTTGACGGACTATCAGCGGGTGGAAATATTGAAGGGCCGATGAACGACAGTCCGTGGGGCACTTATGCCGGAATGTTCAGAGACAAATACGGGATTGAATGGATTGTGGAATTTGACCCGAGTTATAACGGGTAGGCTTGGCTGGAAAATGCCGTTTTGGGCTTCCTGAGCGTTGATCACACTTAGATCGTTTAGCCGCGGAGCCGGCTACCTGTTTGTAGAAAAGCAGATTGGTGGTTTGTTACAAAGGCCCCAGCGGGGCCTCCTGATTCCTGATTAATTACATTTCTGAGGTGGCTCCTCCGGAGCCGGATAATACCCGTTAAATTCAATTTTCTATAAACAGGTTGCTCCTCCGGAGCGAAATTTGGCATTTGATAAATTACTTGAAATCAATTTTCACACACTGAGACCTTCTTTTAAAGGCAGGGCATTCACGATTTCCAGCAGTCTGTCTGAAAGCTTAGCTGCCATATTTTTTTATCTCAAATCATCAGGTATCAGTCCCTGTTTTTCACAATATATACCGATCCCGCCGGATCGGTGATCCAATGCATGTTCTCGGGAAGTTCTTCCAGTTCGTCACACGTCGAAATGCCTTGCGATTTCAGGTATTCAGTCGCTGCCGGGACATTATCCACATTAAGTTCCAGCCACGTTTCGGAATGCGTGTAATTGTCGACGCAATCCAGCCACATCACATTGCTGCCAAAGCTAACCCGGTGGGTTCTTGAAACCGTAGGGTTTTTGATAGGGCGTTCCTCCACGTCGAGTCCCAGTATCTCGCGATAGAAGCGAACCGTTTCGTCGTATTTGTTCTTCGGGATTTTTACGGCAATGTTAATGCCGCCTTCAAATTTGATTTCCATTGAATTTCCTTTTTTTGTTCGGCAACGTTTCATTCATCCTTCATTGCAAAGCTAATGTCGGCTACAAACAAACAGGTGGGGCAGAAAGGACAATGATGCGGGCGAATCGGACATTCAAATGGTATACCAACCAAAGTGAGGATATAGGGTACGCTGAGATGACGGCATATGCGGGTAAGTGTGTCGACTATCTGTCCCAGCCAGCTGCCGGATAATAAGTAAACGTTGTTAGCTTTGTTACAGTTACTTAAATTCAATCCAATTATTCATCCGGAATTCCGCGCTTCCTTACGGCTTACTTTGACGACTGCTGCGAAGCATATGAAAAGGTAAAAAATCCAAATTAGTTTTCTGCTGTTGAAATGCGTGCTTGCGCTTCTTTACTGTCGGTACACCCTTCTGTGTAGGTGGCAGTTGTCATATGCTGCTTACTGTTTTTTGTAAGCAAACCCCCAATGCGTAGTAAAAATAGATTCCTACAAAAAATGGCCAAGCAAAAGAAAGAACCCTCCAAGGGCCTGTCAGGCAACGATGATCGCCTGATAGAAAATTTAAAAAAATTCGTTCGTACTCAGGGCGCGGATTACCTCAATGATGCGAACATCTCTTCCATCGGTATTGGTTACAAGGAGGTGTCCGGCAAGCCGACAAAGGAAGTCTCTATTCAGTTTACCGTGCGGAAAAAGGCAGTGCCTGAAATGCTTGACGAGCTTGAAACAATTCAAATCCCCAAGTCATTTATTATTGATGGGGTCGAGGTTCCAACGGATGTAATCCAGCGAACCTATGATCCATCATTTCGTGTGGTTGGAGAAAATGTCGTTAATTCCAGGAAAACCAGGCTCGATCCCATTGTGCCTGGGGTAAGTGTTGCAAACGTGAAGGTAAGTGCAGGCACAATCGGTGGAATTGTATTTGATCGTGAAAACGGAACGCCATATATTCTGAGCAACTGGCATGTGCTTCATGGACCCGAGGGCAATATCGGAGACGACATTGTACAACCAGGTCCACACGATGACAATAGAATAAACCTCAATAAGTTGGGTAAACTAGTCCGCTCGCACCTGGGTGCCGCAGGCGACTGTGCTATTGCCAGCATTGAAAGCCGGTCCGTTAATCCGGAGATCTTCGAGCTGAACGTAATACCGGAAAAACTCGGAGAGCCAGAATTGGGCGACAAGGTTGTTAAAAGTGGCCGCACGACCAATGTAACGCACGGAATTGTCACGCGTATCCACACCATTGTTAAAATCGACTACGGGCGCCCGGTCGGTGAGCAATCGATTGGTTGCTTCGAAATCGGTCCGGATAACGACCATCTGCCCGATGATGGCGAAATTAGCCAGGGCGGTGACTCCGGATCGCTGTGGTTGTTTAAAAGCAGTAACGGAAAACCATCGAATATCCTGGCAGGATTACATTTTGCCGGAGAAGGACAGAGCGATCCGGATGAGCATGCTTTGGCATGCTACCCGCGTTCGGTGTTTGACAAACTAAACATATCACTCACGTCAATTCAACCGGGCTTACCGCAGTTACAGAAAGTTGGTTACAGTCGCAGCTTTCTCGGGCCCGAGGTTGATACACCGCGAATGTCGCCGAACAAACGGAACGATACCGTTAAGGTCGATGGAGCAGAAGTGATCCATTACACACACTTTTCGCTGGCTCAGAGTAAATCGCGTCGGTTTGCATTTTGGGTTGCCTGGAACATCGATGGGAGCCGTATCAAGAAGATTAGCAGAAACGACATAAAATTCGATTTTGATCCCCGGATTTCGAAAGAGCATCAAGTGGGGGATGCATTGTACGCAGGCAACCGCCTTGATCGTGGTCATATTGCCCGACGCGCCGACCTCGTTTGGGGGGATGATACGGAAGCCCGCCAGGCCAACAAGGATTCTTTTTACTTCACCAATATAACCCCTCAGATGGATAACTTCAACCAAAGCGCACTGCGTGGCATTTGGGGGGAGCTTGAAAACAGTGTATTCGAGGAGGTCGATGTGGATAACCTCAGAGTGAGTGTTTTTGGTGGCCCGGTGTTTAGCAGCGGCGACCGGGAATTCCGGGGTGTAAAAATTCCGCGCGAGTTCTATAAAATATTGGTATACGTAGAGGCTGGTAAACTCAAAGCCCGGGCCTTCATCCTTACTCAAAATCTGAGCCAACTGGAAGTGTTGGACTTGAAAGAGTTTCGCGTTTTTCAGGTTAAGCTAAGTGAAATTGAGGAGCGCTGTGATTTTACCTTGCCCGACAATTTAAAAGAGGAGGACGACTTTGCGGAACTCCTTGAAAGAGTGCCCGAAGCAGTAGCCGATCGCGAGCCGTTAGCTTCGTTGTCCGATATCATTTGGTAATGAACCTGCGATCTTCGAATTTGATCAAAGCCCGACTAAAAGGCCTGATTTTTTAAATGCATGCCGATAATGGCCCGCTTTTCTGTTGGTTTTCGGGTGCTATTGCAAAACGGGTTAGAAAGCACTTCTTAGCGCGCTTTCTAACCCGCTTTCGCTTTATGCGGCTGCATTCTCCCCCTTTAAGCACGGTTTTCCCGGCTGCCGGACAGGCTAAACGGTGCGCTAATCACCGATGATTCCTCAGGAAAAGAAACACCTTTCGCTAAAATAGTGAAAGGTGTATTGCATTACTCAACGTCTAGCACCCGTTGCGCAGAGCGTAAATGACTGATTTATTGGTGAATGGATTATTGCTTTACAAATCGGAGATTCTCGGTAAAGTTCTTGCCTCGTAAAACAACATGGTACAGCCCGGGAGGAAGGCTTTCCATATTCATTTCATACCCACTGTTGTATTTGTCGCTCAGAGGAAGCGAAACGACGGTCCGCCCGGTCTGATTGATGATCCGGATATCGAAGGCCTGACCTTTATGCAGCAACGGGTGGAATTTTAATTTTCCGCTGGTGGGGTTGGGATATACAGCGAGGACGTTCGCGGTACTCTTGATTTCGAGCGCGCGGATCTGTGAGTATTCGTATTTACCGTCGTGATCGAGCTGTTTCAAACGGAAATAATAGGTTCCGGCTGACAGGTCGGTAACGGAATACGAGTAGTGGTGGGCAGATCTTGAATCACCATAACCGTCTACGAAGCCTACTTTGACGAATTTTCTGGCATCCAGGCTCATTTCAATTTCAAAACCTGCATTGTTGGTTTCTTCGGAGGTTTCCCAATGAAGCAGCGCAGCATTTTCGCCGTTCGCGGCCGCATTGAATGATACCAGGGTAACAGGCATCGGGGAGCCGATTGTGAAATTGACGTTAGAAATGTCAAAGAAAACGTTGGGCGTATTGCCCAGGGCAGTACTGTTGCTGGCCGCGATCTTTATCCTGGCCTTATCCGTATTGACCAGTGGCAGAACTACCACTGCCGTGCCAAGCAAGTTCAGTACCCCTGATGCCAGTACCGTGGGAAATGTCACCCCGCCATCTGTCGATAGGGATATGTCAACCAATGTGCAGTTTACGGGCGCGCCGGCTGTTCCGTTAACACTCCAGGTAACCGTTATGGGGCCGGCCAGGGGATATTGTCCAACTGGTCCGAGCAAGCTGCCGGGCGTGTCGTTGGTGATCAAAAAAGGCCCCGAATTGCCGTCCACGTTCACGGTCACCTCCGCTGAGGCTACACCGCTGTTGTTATCGCGGACCGTTAATTTATGTGTTGTAACAACGCCGACAGAAGGCAACTTGTCGCCAATGGCGTAGTTTAATCCATCCAAAATAGAAGTCAACCTGGGAAAGTAGCGGGTTCCGGCAGCTTGCGGGGCATACGATCTGAAAAACGGCGGGCGGGAAGCGTCGGAAATTACAGTGGCTGTAAGCGCCTCCTTGTTAGCTTCGTCGCTGATATTCGTTCCTTCCCACGAGTAGCTCAAAATATCCCCCGGATCCGCGTCGGTGGCCGAGCCGCTCAATGCAAACGGCGTCGATTTCGGGATCGTGAAGCTTGTTTGCATAGGGTCGATGACGGGAACGGCATTATTAGTGGCTGTGGAGGTGTAGCACGACAAGGTTGAAATAAAGGTATTGGCCTGGTCGTAGTTGACCGCGTGAAAGTTCAGGATAGGCGCGTAACTTTCTTCATAGTCGTCATTTCCGACTAGTCCGTCCGACGCATTGGTATTATTGCAGGTGTAACCGTAACTCATAATGGTTGTGCCCGAGCCAGGTTCCACGGAAGTGTCATAAGCCCTGGTGGTGCAAACGGGCACATTGCTGTTGTAGCTGTGGCTCATGTCGAACTGGTGGCCTACTTCATGCTGGATGAGCTGTTGGTCGAACACATCCGCATAAGAGCCGTCGCCAACCCCGGAAACTCCCTGCCCTTTGGACGAGGCATCACATACCGAGCCGCGCGCGGCGATCCCGCCGCCTGAACCGCCCGCATAACCGAGTACGTGTCCGACGTCATATCCGCTGGTGATCACGTTGTCAAGATTAGCCTGGTTTTCGTCCAGCATTTTGCTTTGGTCGTCATTGGTGTAAGGGTCGGTGGCGGCGTCGGTGTACACCACCGTTTCGTCGCTGACCAGCGTGAACGATACGCTCAACTCTTTTCTATATACGCCATTCATGTTATTGACATAGTTGGTGAGCGCAGCGTAAGCCAGAGCAGCCGTTCCACCTTTTTGCGCGGTGAACTCCGCGTCCGCCGCCATAGCCAGCCTGAATGTTCTTAAAGTAGCCCCGGTTGAAGCTGTTGCCGAGCTTCTTTTGTTTGCTCCGTCTAACTTCAATTTATTTGCGCGGCTTTCCACGTCGAGCGTTCCGCAGCGGTTGTTGGATGTTTTTTCGGCGGCATTTTTTGGATTGATTGCATCCCGCGAAAAATAGCTTCGGTAGGTACTATCGGCCGCGTTTGTATTGGTCTTTTCAAAATAAACGGCATCGTTTCCAACACCGAGGATAATCGCACTGAATCCTGCGACAGTAAAATTGATACGAACCGAATACTCCTTTTTTACAACTCCATTTCCGGCGTAAGTCTTGATTTCGGGATGTTTTGCGGCAATTTCCGGCGAAAGAATGGGCGACTCGAAAATCTCGAAAAGTACCGCATCTCCATCCGGGAGGGGAATTTCCAGCGCTAAACCACGGGTCGATTTACTTTTAAATTCCATCGGCGCACTGAGCAGGTAACTTCGCAGATCTCCCGTTTTTAAATGATAAAGGGAAAATTTGGAGATTTTCTTTTCGACCGTTTGACCGGTCCGCGCATTTGCGTCGGCAGGAGAGAAAAACCCTGTTTGGGCGGCCGCGTCCTGAATCCCAAGGATCGCCAGGAAAGCGATGAGGTGTTGGTAAATCTTCTTTTTCATGTAGAAATTTTAATATATCCGGAAAACGATTGAGGTTAACGATTATAATGGGGGTATTTACGCTTCAACAGGGCTGCTCATATGCCTTTAATTCCTGTCGGCGGAGTGAAGAAGTATGTTGGCAGCGCAAAAAGTAAGGCAACGTAAAAGCGAGTTTGACGACGTCATGTTTCATATCGCCGGGCAAATCTAATGCAATTTTCTATCGACCCTCAAAGTGGATATATCAGAATTCCTGAATTTTGACACAAGTTAATAAGCATTGTTATCCGCGTTGCGGATTTTTAATAAGGTAATACGTCAGTGTGCCTGCGACTCCTATTGTTGTTCACTGTTAATATGCCTGATAAAGACAGACGGCGTTACTCCGGTAAAGTCCTTGAATACCGCCGCAAACTGACTATGGGAAGAAAAGCCTGACGCTGTGGCCAGGGTACTAATCTTATGCTGCCTCCATACCGGATCGTTTTTTAGCATGTCAATTACAAAATCGATACGAAGTCTGTTTATGTAATTATTGAAATCGGTCTTTTTATATTTTTTAACCAAATATGAAAGGTACTTTGTGTTAGTGTCGAGTTGTGCAGACAAGGATGCCAGCGAAAACCCATTTTCAAGAAAAGTATTGGATTTTTCAAATTCAACCAGCTTTTCCAATAAATGCCGTTCGGTTTCAATCGGCATCATCCGCTTTTCGGTATTTTCATCGCTGCTTTCTGCTTGGTCTTTTTCAGTGCCATTATTATGAAAAGATTCGTTAAATGGTGGCATACTCACTGCATCTGTCGGGGGCTGATGATCCGGTCCCAGAATTTCTTTTGTATTTAATCGTGCGAGAATATTCCTGACCTGGGTTAGCTCACGTTTTTGTTTTCTTTGGTATAGCATAAAGAAAACACTTCCGGAAAGTATCAATAAAATGGAAGCCATGATAGCGGCATTTTTCGTGTTACTTATCGTTTCCGCTTTTTGCCCATCGCGTTCCAATTGGGTGTACATTCTATTGAGCAATTGCGTCCGTTTATCTAATAGGGTGTCAGTTATTGAAATACTCTTTTCTTTTGCCGTCGTGAGCTTTTGCCGGTCCTTTGTCAGTGAGTAGTACCGTTTTGAGAGCTCGTAGGTGGCGTCTTTTAATTGCAGGTACTCCGATTCGTCGGCAAAACGCTCGGCTTTGTCCAGGTACTTTTTCGCCTCCGTTAAGTTACCTTTTTCCATTAGCGTTTCGGCCAGGCCTTTGTAGATCAGGCCCGTTACGTAGTGAAGTGGGGCCGACGGGCTCAGGGACAAAGCCTTATGGTAATGAACGAGGGCCGTATCATACCGGGCAAGCAGACGATAATTGTCTGCCAGGAGCCGCTCGTTATTCATAATATTAAATTCTCTGTTCTTCTCGATCAGCAGAATGCTTTTCCCCGCCTCCTGAAAATGGGTTATTGCCTGTTTATAGTCTTTTTCGTCCATACTGGTAAAGCCAAGTTCCTGCAAAAGCAACCCGCGCGTACTGTTCGCTTGCGCGTGGTCGGTTATTTTGGGGACGATTTCCAGTGCTTTTGAAGAATAGTTTCTTGCCTTGCCGTACAGCTCCATCATTCGGTACAACCCTGCCAGGTACCCGTTTGCCCTTGCCTGCCAGGCGTAATCGGCACTTTCGTCAGCGAGTTGCTCGACTTTCAATGCATATTCAACCGACTTATCCAGCTGCTCCTTTTGCTGATAGAGCCTGGCTATGAGCATCAGGCACCGGAGGCGATGCGTAGATGTGGATGATGATCGATACAATGAATCGGCCGAGGCGACTGCGGCATCAAGATTTGTATTGGCCGACTCCTTCCAAATCTTGTCATACACCTGATCAAAGGCTGGTTGCTGGGCATTGGAAAAAAAGCCGGTGACCAATAATATTCCAATTAACGGGTTCGGGATGCGTCTTCTGATCCCAAGGATTAGCCGGGTCAACATAATTCGTATACAAAATATTTAGTAAGAGGACGGTTTCCTAAGCCGTTCACGGCCCTGTTGCAAAGTCCAGATAGGGAAACCTGGCAGGCAAAGGTATTTGCTTTACGTGTAATGTGTAAACTTGAAACGATGATGATCGAATTCCGGCAGCTATCATTGATGATTTAGCCTTATTCAAAATAAAAAACCGCCCGTTTCCGATTCTACGGTAAACGGGCGGTCGCCTTAAAGACCCGGTCGGTTCGTTGAATAAGCTCTACCTAGATTCTGACCGGATGATAGATGTTCACTTCCAGTGGATTATCTCCTAAAACTTCGACCAGATAATACTTGCCTGCGGCGGTTTTGCAGGCGATAATGGTCTTGGCAGGCATATAGTTTGTCCAGAATGCGGAGCCTGCCGGGGCATTTGCGATAGGCACCTGGTTGAACGACAGGGTGGCCAGGTACGCCGGGGTGATGGATGCCACGTCTACGATTTGAAGATTGTGGAACGACACTTTCACCGGCTTCAATGCGGCATAGCACCCGTAGGCACCCCAGCCGATGTCGCCGCCGTTCTCAGCGGTAATTGCAAACGGGCTGAGCAGATTGAATCCCGTTCCTTGCGACGTTGTCAGCGTTTTTACGAGCCTGAATGCGGATTGGTAGGGAGCGATTTTGCCCGACAGGCCGCCTCCTGCGAATGCGGCCGCGTCGGATTGTGCATTTGCGAGCTCAGTCGTGCCGGGGCTGCCGGCTGGTGTCGGCTCCTGGGGGTTGCTGCAATTGAAAAGAAAGCCTGCGATTACAAAAAGTGCAAAAAATTCAAAATTTTTTTTCATGACTAATAAATTGACTTAATTATGTAAATAGAAATTTAATTCGAGTTATTTAACGGTATAGTTCAAATATTTCGAAACCAATTGAGAGGTTTTTGATATGGGACTATCCCGGTTTTATTATAAATCTGAAACAAACGTAGAATGCAATGGCGAAGGTTTGGTACTAATGCTATCCATCGGTCACTCTACGTTATTTACCGGTGGATTTTTTAGGATTTTCGGCTTGCTACCAAAAACAATGATAATTGTTGATGCTAAGGCCGGCGGCGTTTCCATTGTCAGTACCGGAAAGAACTTTTCGATACATTCTGCCATTGTATCCACTTTAATAATAAAAATGTCAATGAATAGGTAAGTTGCTGTTTTTATGGGCTTTATCTTATTGTGTCCACCGTGTACTAGCTAACTTATGAGCGCGTCCGATTTGCTTAGAGTGATTTCGCTGTCGTCTGTCCTTCTTACAGCAATGGCTTTTTCATGTCAGGACCATAACGTTCCGGATCCGGAACCGGTCGCCAACTGTAAGCGCATCGACGGAACCGACCGCGCGTTGCCATGCGAATTTGAAATTACAAAGCTGGAATTCCTGCGTAACAACACCAACAATGTGGTCAGGACATTCCTGCCGGGCGACAGTACGATCGGATTGCCGATTAATGCGTCCCTTCGTTACGTTTGGGGTTCCATGCATGCTGGTTTGCAGATGACATACCGGATGCGTGTATATGTTAAACGGATAGCGCCCGCATCGTTCCAGCCGGTTGGAGGATATGAAATCCAACCTTACCAATTGTCGCCTTCCGGACCTCCGGGAGATCCTCTTCCGCCAATATGGGATGATCTTATTGGCGGACCTTATGGGCTGAATCCCCCTGCGGCGACGGCAAACGATCCGCTTGATATGAGCATGGCCGTGGGCGAGACCCGTAGCTACGTGACCACGCTTGATTTAATGTACAATGTCGAATATTTGCAAGGGCAATATTTCGGGCACCTGATGATCGGGATTATCAATAACACCACTGCTTTGACTCTGCTGGCGCCACCTTACAACTATAACAGGCTGAGGGATATTCACGAAACGAGGATCGCAGTTAAGCCTAATCTGGATTGCGAACCCGGGGCGAATTGCTATTAATGCAGCAAGCGGAGGATCTTGTTGTCCCGTCAAACCTTCAAGAAATTTCGCTTCGACCCAATAAATATCTCCATCTCGCGAAAAGAAAAAGTATTTACCATCACTTGTGACGAATGGACAGAATTCGTATGCACCGGTGTTAATTGTAACGCGTAGCTTGACGCCTACCAAAAGCAACGGCCCAAATTGCTCCAAGCAATGGCTTGCCGTGAATTTAAAAAGTATGTCTGCTAACGAGCGCCCCCGCGTTTTAAAAACATGTTCCAATCCTTTGTGATATCGGCACTGTTCCACGCCTGGCCTGATATATGGCCGTAATCCTGACGAGGACTACGGCCTTTTGTATTACAGTTTAATCAGATTAAGGGTCGCCAACGGCCCTTTTGCTTGTTGCAGCTTGCTGCCGGTAGCCAAATCGCCCAGATCGACCGGTGCGAAGCCGATCGATTCGATGAGCTGGCTCACCTGCGCTTTTGCGCCCGGATCATTGGAAGAAACAAAAAGTACCCGGTTGCCGCCTGCGAGGTGCGGATCTTCGGCCAGCGTTTTATAAAAAATCGTATTAAATGCCTTGACCACCTTTGCGCCCGGGAGAAGTGCCGCCACTACCTCGCTGGATGCTCTCTGTCCGAGGTCTTCCACTTTAAAGTCCGGTGCGTAAGTTATAAAATGGTTTGTCGCATCAATAACTGTTTTCCCATTCCAGTCCACGATTTCTGTGAGAGTCCGTATTTGCGACCAGGGTAGTGAAAGTAGAACGATGTCCGCGTTGGCAGCTTCCCGGACGGATCCTGCGCGTGCATTTTTGCCAAGTTCGGCTACAACACCTTGGAGCGATTCGGTTCCGCTTTGGTTACTGAGTATGACCTTGTGCCCCGCTGCTACCAAATGGCGGGCGACGGTCTGGCCGATGTGGCCGGCCCCTATAATTCCTATTGTCTGTTCCATGATTTTAAGAGGTTTGGCTGACCCCGGAAACGGGGCCAGGCCAGTTTTTGTATGACTATAATTCTGTGAGCGGACTCAAATGCCCTCCGGTGCAGAGGATGAAGCGGGAACCGGAGTGGCAAGCAATTGCAGTTCCCAGGTCAGGCTTGTTCCCACGTTGCCCATGTGGTCGACGAGCATTTCTGCCAGCGCCGGCACGGTTTCGGTGCGGGCCCAGTCGCGCTGCAGTTCCGAGGCAAATACTGTCCAGGTAATGGGTACAGCACCTGCTTGTACCATCCGCATCACGGCCATTTCATGCGCTTCAAGGCTTACGCCGCCGGATGCGTCGGTCACAATGTAAACTTCGTATCCTTCGCCCAAAGCCTGGATAACAGGCATGGCAAGGCATATTTCCGTCCACAAGGCAGCCATTACAATTTTCTTTTTCCCGGTCGCTTTCACCCAGTCCGTCACCCTGGTGTCTTCCCAGGTGTTGATGAAGGTGCGGTCAATGGGCTTTTGATCAGGAAAAATGTCTTGCAGTTGTTTGATCAAGAAGCCGCCCCGGTGTTCGACTACCGTTGTGAAGAGAGTAGGCACGCCGAATGCTTTTGCGGATTTGGTCAGTCCCACGACGTTATTGATAATCGTCTGGGTGTCGTGGCTTCTGAGCCCGGCAAATTGGAATGGCTGGTGATCGATCAATATCAATGCACAGTTGTCCGGTGTCAGCAATGCTCCAAGTCCTGCCTTCGTGTTCAATGCGGTGTTCGCTTCCATGATGTTTTGTTTTTTTGAGTTAAGAATTTGATCGTCTCGAATGCCGCCTGTTGTTTTTCGTTTGGTCGTTTTCGATGATGCAAAGTTGGGGTATGGTTGCGACGGGAATTTTGACCTGGATTAAGAAATGCAGTTGATATGGATCAAGAGAAATGTGCTTTTTTAGATTATCGGATGGTTCGGCCTAAAAGCGAAAGACCGCCTCAGTAACTACCAAGGCGGTCTTTCACTTTCTAAATCCGCTAGCGGGCCAGTACCTGCTTTCGCACCCTGCTCATGGTTTCTGGGGTTAGGCCAAGGTAGGATGCGAGCATGTTTTGGGGAAATCGCTGGATAAATTCGGGGTTAGCCGCCATCAAATACCGGTATTTTTCTTCGGCTGTCATAGTAATGCCCGCTTCAATCCTTTTTTGGGCGGCGATCGAATGGTTTTGGTCCAGGATATGCGCCATTTTAAGGAAAGAGAGTGACTGTTCTTTTAAAATGTTCAGTTTATCGAGAGTAGTCACCAACAGTTCCGAATCTTCAACGGCATCGATGTTGTACCGGGACGGCGTCTGACCAATAAGGCTGCTACGGTCGCTGATCCACCAGTCTTCGATGGCGAAATTGGCTATGTGTTCAAAACCGTCGTCGTCAATGCTGTATTGCCGTAATGCGCCCGTGACCACGAAAGCCATATACCGGCAAACGGTGTCCTGATGCAGCAAGAACTGACGTTTCCTGAGGCGCTTGACCTCAAATGCTTTTTCTATGAAAACAAATTCTTCGTCCGGGATCACGGCAGACGTCACACGATCGATGTATTTGCGCAGCTTGTCGTACATGTTTAATAAAAAGGCCTTTAAGCAGTATGTTTCGGGTTGCCCGAAATTAGCCTTTTTCTTCCTAATCGAAATAAGCGGGACAGAAGTCCGAGCCAGCAAGTGTAATAAGCAATGCCCTTTCACTTTGGCAAAGTCCTAGAATTTAAATGAAATACTCGCCAGCAACTGCCTTGGCGACTGAGGGTCGAAGTTCATTCCCCAATATTTCCGATTGGTCAGGTTGTTCAGTTTAAGGCCGAAACGGTAGCGTGGCTGATCGTAGAAAAGCGTGGCGTCCCATCGCGTGTACGAAGGGATCGTCAGCGCACCCAGTTCATTGTTCTCGTAGATCGTGCTCAGATAATTTCCGCCTGCGCCAATCCCCAGGCCTTTCAGCGGAGATGATACAAGCCGGTAGCTTGCCCACCAGTTGAACGCATGTTTCGGAAAGCCATATTTAAGCCCTTCGTTGGCGGCCGTCGATTTTTTGTATTCCAACTCATTGTAACCATAGCCTAATAGCACGTTCAATCCATTGACGGGGCTCAGCGTGATATCCGCTTCAATACCCCTGCTCACATTCGAACCGTCCTGAACTGAAAACGCAGTATTGCTAGGGTTGGGGCGAATTACATTCGTGATATCGATGTTGTAATAACTCACCGAACCAACGATGCGGTTGTTCCAGGTATTCAGTTTCGTTCCCACTTCCCATTGGTTTCCGAACTGAGGTTTGGGCGTGAAAATCGATTGGTCGGGCTGGGTAATAGGCGCGATGTTCTGAAAGCCGTTCATGTAATTGGCGAAAATGGCGACTTTGTCTTTCACTGGCTGATAGACGAGACCGAATTTCGGAGAGAAGGCAGTTTGCTCATAGCCCCCGGTACGTTCACCGCCGTTTGTGGAAGTTCCTTTGTTATTGAAATGGTCCACGCGCAAGCTGACCATTGCCATCAGTTTATCGGTAACGTTGATCACCTCGGAGAAATAAGCGCTGAGTGTCTGTTGTTTGGATTCCGTAATGTTGACCGAACCAATGCCTGCAACCAACTCGTCGATCCGTGCAAGCGACATCGGTTTAATGGACCTCCTTACGTTGATCGTATCGTAGGTAATCGTGCCGTACGCCTGGTTTTTATTGATCAGACCGTACACGTCGACACCGGCAACAATGCGGTTTCGGAGACCGCCGATGGCAAAGTCGCCCGTGAAATATTGCTGAAACTGGGTAGAAGTACTGAAACTGTTACGCCCCGAGGAAAGCCTGCGCACAACCGTCGAGTCGCTCGTCCAGACTGCCGGATAAAAGTAGTTTACATTATCATAGCGTACGTTGCCAAGTGCATACTGAGTGGTGGAAGTCCAGCTTTTTGAAATTTTGTATTGTGCCTGAATGTACGCATTGGACGTTCCCATCTGCAACAGCGGGTCATTGCTGTTGATCGACTGACGATAGCCGAGCGGCATATCCTTGATGTTTTTGAAACTCACATTCGCAAATGAGTTTGAAGGCATCGTGCTGCGCTGCGTTCGGTAAAACTCAGTTTCAAAAAGCAGGGTAAGCCGGTCGCTGGCTTTGTAGCTCAGGCTTGGAGCCACAGTTACAGCCCGCGCCATACCGAATGCCTGAAATGAGTTTTCACGATGCCCGGCCGCATTGACGCGAAAGAGCAATGTTTTGTCTTCGTTAACCGGCGTATTTAGGTCCACCGTGATCCTGTTCAATCCCCAGCTGCCGGTAGAATAGCCAATTTCGCCGGCTGCCTTTTCAAAGGGTTTTTTGGTAACCAGATTGGTAAAACCACCGAAAGAGATCAGGCTCGATCCGAACAATGTCCCCGACGGGCCTTTAATCGCCTCGACCCGCTCTACGTTTACAGGATCAATCCCCGCGCTGAGCTGTGCAGCCATGCCATTCCTGATCTGGCTGGTGACCCAGGAACCGCGCATGACCATATAAGTAATCCCATTATTCACACCACCGAAAGAAACCGTCGCACCGGGCACATTCCGGAGCAGGTTTTTGTAATCGACTGCGATCTGTTCGACGGCAAGCTCTTTGGTTACGACATTGTACACCTGCGGATTTTCGAGGTTTTTCAAAGGAAGCCGGGCTACGTAAGGGGTTTCTTTCTGCCCGAACTTATTGATATTGCCGGTAACGGTCACCTCTGACAGCGTTTTTGTCTCCTCCTTCGACCGGTTCGTTTCGGCGGTAGGTTTTTTTTCGTCGTCGGCCGTTTGCTGTGCGGTCAGATTATTCATACAGAGTAATGATACGAGCAGGGAGAGCAGGTATTTCATGTTGAGGAATGTTTAAAATTTAACGGTTACACTGGCGGAGAAACGTCTTGGGGTCTGCGGCTGCAAAGACGTATTCCAGTATCTTTCATTGTTGAGATTGTCTAATTTGAACCCGATCCGATAGCCCGGCTGATCGAAGAAAACGGTGGCATCCAGCACCGTGTAAGCCGGGATTGTGAACTCGCGGGACGTATTGTTGATCACAAACTGTTCGCCGCTGTAATTGAACCCCACGCCCAGGCCCAGGCCCTTGGCCGCACCCGAAGTGAGGCGGTAACTGGCCCAGGCATTGGCTGTGTTTTCGGCGCCCGAGTTAGTCGGGCGGCGCCCATTTACATTTTCGTTGGCTTTCACGAGCTTACTCGCATTATATGCGTAGCCTGCGAGAATGTTCAGTCCATTAACGGGGTTGATGATCAGTTCAAAATCGACACCCTTGCTCGTCTGGTTTCCGTCCTGGATCTGAAAACGGTTTCCATTGACGGGATCCCGCTCCATATCGCTACGCACCTGGTTCACTACCCGAATATCGTAGTAGCTGATCGTGGCGCTGATTTTGTTGTCCAGCACATCCAGTTTCACCCCCGCTTCCGTCTGATTGGCAAACTGGGGTTTGAAATTGGAAACGCTTCCATCCGGCTGGTTTACAGGTGCCACGAACTGGTACCCGTTCATATAGTTGGCAAACAGGGCAACCTTGTCTTTGACAGGCTGATACACCACACCGAATTTTGGTGACAATGCCGTTTGCTTGTATAGCCCGGTCGTAGCATTCGTGGAATAGCTGTAAGAACCTTTATTATCAAACCGGTCTACCCGAAGGCTGAGCATTACCATCAGGTTTTCAGACAGATTGAAAACATCGGAAACGTAAGCGCCGAGGTAATTGTATTTAGATGCGCTTCCGCTGTTGAGGGCAACCGTAGCGACTTTGTTTTTGAGCTCGTTGATGCTGATCGCCGCGTACCGTTTGCCCGGGTTGACAAAATTGACCGTGTCGTAAACCGCTCCACGCGTGTTGGGAAAGTCGAAATGCATCGAGCTGTAATCTAAACCGGCCACGATGCGGTTGCGAAAGCCGGCAATTTTAAAATCGCCGATAAAATTCTGCTGGACCTGCGTGGCAACCTGGCGGGTAAACTGATCCCAGATATTGCGGGTGACCGTGGAATCTGTTATCGTATTCAGTGTCATGGCGGGAAATTCAAATTCCACCAGACTGGTGCCGATATTGGTCTGAGAGATCCACTGGCTGCTTATTTTATAATTGATCTGCGAATACAGATTTTGTGTCCGGGTAGAAGCAATGATCGAATTGTTGGTGAATGATTGCTTGTACCCGATTTTCAGCTGGTCAATGCGGGACGCTTTCACATTGGTGGAGGCGGTGGTATTCCCATAAATGTTGGTGCCCTTTCTCCCGTAAAGTTCGGCATCAAAAAGAACCGACAAACGATCATTCACTTTGATGGACAGGCTGGGTGCAACCAGGTAGGTCTTGGAAAATCCGGCGTCCTGAAAGCTCTTTTCACTGTGAAGCGCCGTGTTCAGCCTGAGTAAGACGGTTTTCTCATCGTTCAATGGCGTGTTGATATCGGCTGTGAGGCGGTTAAGGTCCCATGATCCGGTTGTGAATGAAACCTGTCCTTTGAAGACGTCGAAGGGCTTCTTCGTTACCCGGTTGAAAAGTCCCCCGAAAGTAGACAAGCTTGCGCCGTACAGTGTGCCGGACGGGCCTTTGATGGCTTCGATCCTTTCCAGGTTGGCCGGGTCGATTTCAGCAACCGAAGAGGTGCCAACGCCATTTCTGGCTGCATTGCCGAGGTTAAAGCCCCGCGTAACATTCATGTAACGCCCGTTGCTGGAATGGGCCACGCCCGTGTTGGCACCGGGTATATTCTTGAACGCGCTTTTGTAGTCCGTCACGATCTGCTCCTGCATGATCTCTTTGGAAACCACATTGTACACCTGCGGGTTTTCAATGTTTTTCAAGGGCAACCGGGCGACATGCTCCGACTCTTTTTGTGCAAAACGGTTGGTGTTTCCCCGCACGAGCACCTCTTGCAGCACCTCCGCATTTTCTTTCAGGGAAATGGCCGGAACGGTCGTCTCACCGCTTACTTCTATACGTTGCTCGGTGGTACTGTAACCAACCAGCTGAATGGACAGGGTATGAATGCCCAAGGGTACTTTTTTGAAACGAAAATTACCCTTGCTGTCGGTAATCGTGCCGATCTGCAAGTCCTTAATGCCTACTGTTACAAACTCTGCCGGCTGTCCATCGGAAGTAAGGACTTTGCCTCTCAGACTTCCGTTTTGCGCCACGGATTGAGCCATGGGAAGGATCATTAGAAAAAATATCAGGTATAATCTGCTCATTGTTAAGATGGTGGAGTGGAAAATTAATTGTTATATATTAATAATTAGACTAATTATAATTAACAAAACTAGGCACGGGAAACCGCCGATCAAAATTTCCTGGCAAGTATTATCTGAAAATGGAGATCTTAAAAGCTGGTCTAAGGAACAGATTCCACGATTCGCATGTGGCAACCCGGAAAAATGATCCACATTGGGTAGGAGGGGAGATGGATTTAATCCTCGACGGTTACAAAATATGACGGACCAGTAAACCGCTGAAAACTGGCACATCTTTTTTGACATCAATAGCCGTTCATCGTGAATGCGGCCGGAAACCCGGAAACAAATGGGCGGCCAACGTTATTTGTCATTAAGAGATTTGGAGCAATGAAACCAGCGCATTCGAACGCCAGAATTGTTTACTATACCCATCCATTGTGCCCGGTCAGTTGGCGTATGCAGGAAAACTGGCAGGAATTCATATCAACATTCGGCCGCCTCCTGAGTTTCAAATTTTGTATGGCGACATGGAAAGCCGAAGATGAAAACCCCGGTGCCGGCTGTAAAACCGCTTACGTGAAGGCATGTCAGGCTGTGAAGGCTGCTTCGCTGCAGTCGCAATGGGCGGCCCATTTTTACCTTGACGCGCTTCGAAATGCAGCCATGGCCGAGCAGCGGGATATTTCCCAGGTGAACGTTTTAGTCGACATCGCCAGGGAAGTCAGTCGGACACACCGGAACGTGTTTGATTTACAACGTTTCGGAGAAGATTTTAATAGTCCCGCTACGCGTCGCGCATTACATGATGACGAGCTGAAAATCCGCGTCAACAAAGTCGAACACATTCCCACCATCACATTCACGGTAGACGGTAAGGGCATCAAAGCAACGGGGTTGGTTACCACCGAGGAGTTAAAGCGTATGCTCGGAAGAATCACGATGCAAGTATCCGCGAACCGGTCTCCCGGAGAGTCGATTAATCGGTGAAAAAGCATCCTGAGAACGAAAGTAAAGGCCCGGCGTGCCGGGGCGCCACCGTCACCGCTCCTTATAGAAGTTCGCGAGCGAGGATTTTTTTACAGGATAATGGCACTAGTTCGTCACCGACGTGCCATACTAGCATGGTACTTGTGTGCTTGGCGGCCGTTATGGGGCTAGGAATAGCTGAAAAAGGTTTCCGTTGGTTAATTTTTGCTACCTTGGAACCCGGTTAAACGTCTGTCAAATCGGCTCATGGAGATACTACCAACAGCAACCTACCTGGGAAATACCTCGGCAACCTGCCTGACAAATGGTATTTGGACAAGTGTAACCTGCTATACGCCGGAAAATCTTCCTAATGTGTCCCTGCACGCCCATGCGAACCCGCATGTAACAATGCTTTTGGCAGGGGCAACCCTGGAAAAACGGCAACGAAACGAGTGTTATCGCCGGGCAGGCGAAGTGGTTTTCTTCCATGCCGGTGAACCACACCAAAACACTCAGACCATTCCGGGCTCACGCAATTTTAATATCGAATTTGCCCCTGATTTTTTTGAAACTTACGGTGTCGGAGAAGAGCATATCAGTGAGGCTATCCACAATGATCCATTTGCTGCACTTGTGTTCCTGAGGGCATACCGCCATTTTTTGCATCACGATCTTTGGGCAGGCGATTCGATCGCAATGGCGGTTTTCAGCTTGCTGGGTACCCGGATTAAGATTTATAACCAGCCCCCCAGGTGGGTACGGCAAATTTCGGAATTGCTGGCAGACCGCTGGAACGAGCATGTGAGTTTGCAAGAGCTTTCCCTGGAAACGGGCGTTCATCCCGTGACTATTTCGAAATATTTTCCGAGGTATTTCGGCGGCACTTTGAGCGACTACATGCGAAAGCTGAGGGTCAGAAATACCCTTGCAATGATTAAAAATACGCCCCACAAGCTGACGCATATCGCGTACGAGGCCGGATTTGCAGACCAGTCGCATTTCACAAAGGCTTTCAGGGAGGTAACAGGATTTTTACCCAAAGAATACCGGGCCATATGACGCGCTAAGCTGATACAATTTTTTGTGATTGAGGTGCAGCAACTTTGTCTGAAAACCCAATCAACCAAACCTATGTTGTCCATTAGCCGCGCGTGCTTTTATTTAAGTACAATCTTCTCCATTATTAGTTTTCAAAGTGTTTTCTCCCAAGGGCTTCCACCCGGGGAAATCGATGCAGCCATTGCCAGTATGGCCCAAAGTATTGACACCGCCTACGTTTTTCCTGAAAAAGGACAAAAAATAGCAGCGTATCTTCGATCAGAGCACAAGCGGGGTAGTTTTAGTAATGCTAAAAACTGGAAAGACCTGGCCGCGGCGATTTCCAAAAGTTTACAGCAGTTCAGTCAGGACGGGCATTTATATGTCAGAAATGATCCCCAAACCGTCAAAGAGCTGCAAAGTCCGCCGCAGGATCAGCCAGACAGTACCCCGCAAAAAGTTGCCTTTAATCCCTTTTTCGATGGGAAGGACGTTGTCGAACGGAATTTTGGTTTTCGCGAGGTAAAAGTGCTGGAAGGCAACATGGGTTATATTAAAATCTCGGAAATCAATATCTCGGTTAAAAGTCTGCCCATACTATTTGCCGCCATGCGCCTTGTGGCAAATAGCAAAGCGTTGATCATTGATCTGCGAAACAATGGGGGAGGGGGCAGCAATGTGGGTAGCGTGCTGGAAAGCTTTTTTCTTCCGGCGCAGACGCCTTTGCTCGATTTCAAGACCAGAAACGGAAGCAGTCATATGGAAAAAACAGTTGACTGGCTACTTGAACCCCGGTATGAAAAGCCCTTGTTCATTTTGGTTAACCAGGGTACGGCGTCTGCCGCCGAAGCATTTGCCTTTGCCCTGCAAAAGCACCGACGTGCCAAGGTGGTGGGGCGGAGATCGGCCGGCGGCGCGTTCATGAACTCATGGTATCCGGTCAATGAACACCTCTTTATCTCCGTTTCCACAGGTGCACCGACTTTGCCCGGTACTAATCAAAGCTGGGAAGGGGATGGCATCCAGCCTGACTATCCGGTCGCTGAGGGAGCAGAGCTGACCACGGTCGCCGGGTTGCTGAAATAAAACACCACGCGGACCGCCGATCCAATGCCGGGAAAAGTATTCATTCTTGACTAATGCGATGCCACACACCAGCTCCCGTGATGCGAGGGCTGGTATGCGGCATGCGCTGTTGTTGATCAGGCTATTTGACGTCGGGGTATTTTCCGAGGATCTGCATGGCCTCTTTTGCGAACTGTTTGCTAAGGCTACCTGCGTCGTTCACAGGGTTCTCCATGGACCCGCGCCAGAGCAGTTCATTATTTTTTGCGTCGATCACATCGATGATCAGGGTGCCATCGGTATAGTGCTCCTGATGATAACCCACGTTCCAGGGATTATAGTATCCCGCGTATGCTATCGGGATCAACTGGCCGTGGAAGTAGTAGGCCCTGGGCCCGAAACCATATCCATAATAGGGGTAAGCCGGTGCATTGGGTACATTCTCGGTCTTCTGCGCCGTAAAAATATGGTACATCAAAAGCAGGTCGGGGTTTTGGTCGTCCTCGACGATACCTTTTTTGGCAAATTCGGTTTTGACGGCTGAACGGATGTTTTCCTCCGTGATGGAATTGGATAGCTCGGGAAGCTGCGAAGTTTTTTCTTCGGGTTTTACCCATGTGTATTTTTTATAGCTGGCCAGGTGAGCGGAATCTACCTGATCAACCTTAACTGAGGCGCAGCCGGCCAGTGCAAATAACATGGCAGCCACGATGGCATTGATGCTCGTTTTCATGAGTGGGCAGGTTTTATAAGCGTGATGCGAAAATTTTGGAAGTGGCTAGATATTCTTTTTGATGTAGGCTTTCAGCTTCGCGGTTTGTTGCTTCAAATCTGCCCTGGCTTTTTGGGCATCCGCGTCGGCGCCATGTTCTGCGGTTTTAAGGAGAGCGCGTGTTTCGGCGATCAGCTGCTTGCCTTCCTGTTTGACAGATGCCTCAGTGTCGGCAGTTTTTCTTTCCAGTCCGTCCAAAGCCGTCCTGAGATGATCGTTGGATTTGACATCAAACTCGGGAAGGTTTTCCCATTTTTCGATAGTATAATGCGTAACCATCAATTCAGCTGGCCAGAAGCCCTTTTTAAGTTCCGCCGACGTAAGCTTACCTTCGCCGGCAAGTTTTTGCAATAGCTTCAAATGGCCGACGGATTTTGCGAATTCGACTCTGAGCTCGCCCTTGTCCTGCACTCCTTCCTTTTGAATGGCCGAAATTCCTTCACCGATTTCCCGGGTTGCTTTTTTATAGTCTTTACCGTCCAGGTATTTCACTGCCGTATCGAAATGTCTTTCCGATGGGGCCAAAACCGGTTCCGGGATCTCCTCGGTTTTGTAAGTGGTATCATAGGCGACTTTGTCGTCTTTGAGTGAATCGGCCTGGTATTGTACTTCGGCTTTTTTCTTGCTTTCACACCCTGTTTGCAGGATGCCAATGCTCAGGGCCGCTATTGTCGTCGAGAAAATGGTCCTTGTTTTCATGATTTCAAGTTTTTGGTTAGACAGGTCTGTTGTCAATTTGGCTGCCGCCAAAGTCAAACGAAAGTAGAGGCTGTCGCCGCAGCTGGCAATGCATGATCGTTGAAAAGCGGGAAAGTGTCGTTGAACGCTACGGATGGATCGTTGAACCCCCGGGCAGGCACGGTATGCGATCGATCCGGCTGGAATGGTCAAATGCAAAAACGCCGGGTTTGGCCCGGCGCTTTTGTATTACTCGATAGGGAATCGTGGCTTTTTACTTCCTGACCGCTACTTTATGTGACAATTCTGAACCGTCGGCGTGCTTTGTCACGAGGACGTACATGCCCGGAGCAATGCCTTTCAGATCGATTTCTGTCTGCGCTTTACCTGCGCTGTAAATCGCCGTCCCGCTGGCCGTTATTAGTTGGATACCGGTGATCGCGTTTTGCGAATTGGAACGGATGAAGAGCCGCTCGCTCGCGGGGTTCGGGTAAATAGAAACACTTTCTTCGGCATTTTCTGCCATTTCGGCAGCCATGCGCAAGCTGGGTACCATTTCCTGCGGTGGCGGAGAGACGCTTTTTCCTGATACCAATGTGGAAGGGTAGCGCCACGGGCCGTACATCTGGCCGGTTATAGCAAGTACCGGGTCGAATTTCACCCTTGCCCTTACTTTCGTGCCCGGCGAAAGTTTTGTTACAGTCGCGACGATGTTTCTATTTCCAAAAGAAGTTCCCAGATCGACATAGGCCGGTGTCGATCCTGTAAACTGTACGCTGCTGGCAATAGATGTGTTGGGAGAGCGTGAAAAAGGCTGCGAAGGAATTTTTGTTTCCCAAACTACCTTGGCCTTGGTTCTTCCCAGGAAGGACTTGATCACGAGATTGATATCGAACGTTGGATTTGCATCCTGCCCGGGAAGACCTGGCGCATAGGGTGTGAGCGTGCCGGCATTGTGAACGGTGAGGTTGCCCATCCTTGCTGGCGGATAAGATTGTTCGTTCGACGAGACAAATTCTCCACCACCGAAAAAGGTCCGAATCCTTCCGGCATCCTGAGCAGTCGGTGTATCGAATCCAGGTATGCCGACAATAATATCCGAAAACCCGTCGCCGTTGACATCACCGGCGCCCGACACTGAAGTGCCCATTTGATCCATTACAGCCGCGCCTCTTGCATACCAGCTGGTAACGGTCCCGGTCCCGCTGGCGCCCCAGTAGTTGCCCGGGAGAACATCAAAGCCGCCGAACTGGGTTGCCGGTGAATAGTATCCGGGCGAACCTACGACCACGTCGCTGTAACCATCACCGTTGAGATCACCTGCGCCGGAAACGGAGGTCCCAAAAGCAGCATTGGTCCCTGAGCCGTAATAGAAACTTTTTAATGTCTCCTGAAACCCGCCCGGTTGGCCGTGGTACACTGCAACGGCACCTGCTTTCGAAAGACCATGACCAGGAATACCTATGACGGCATCCAACAAAGCATCTCCGTTCACATCGCCGGCAGCCGCCACCGAAGCCCCGAAATGCGCATAAGCATTATCATTCTTGAAGTAGGTAGTGGAATTGTCGACGCCATTGGCAGAACCGTAGTAGATCCACGCAACGCCACCTTCTACCGCAGCCGTATTCGTTGTCGGCGCTCCCACGATCAGGTCGTCGAACCCATCGCCATTGCTATCGCCCAGGCCGGCTACCGCGGCGCCCATGCTGGCGTTATTGCTTTTGCCCGGGAGGATTTTGGGGGTAGTGATCAAACCTGTTGCAGCGCCGTAATACACGAATGCCGCCCCTCGTACTTCATTGTTTACCTTGTATTTCGGTGCACCGATCACGATATCTG
Organism: Dyadobacter sp. OTU695; assembly: GCF_038440355.1. Lineage (NCBI taxonomy): Bacteria > Pseudomonadati > Bacteroidota > Cytophagia > Cytophagales > Spirosomataceae > Dyadobacter > Dyadobacter sp. OTU695. The sequence goes on from NZ_JASATN010000001.1 coordinate 986,895, forward strand.
CATAATGGTCGCCATTCAGATCTGTGGCACTGGAAACCGCAGCTCCAAATAATGAGCCGTTGGATGGTTCTGTGAGCGTAACGTAATTGATGGTGTCGGGGCCGGTCGGCGTACCGTAGTAAATCCTTGCTTCGCCTCCGTTTCCGGAGTTGGTGTAATTAGGGTTGCCAATAATTATGTCGGCATAGCCGTCGCCATTAATATCGCCTGCACCTGCAACGGTACGACCGAACGTGATGGTCATTCTTTCTGTATACCAGGCCTCGTTAATGCCGTACTCCGAGCCGTAAGCGATTAAGGTCCTGCCCGAAGCAGCGGGGTCGGTCCCCGGTGCGCTGATCAGTACGTCATCGAACCCGTCGCCATCAATATCACCGGCGTCGGCCACCACCGACCCGAACCGCCTTGAAGCCACCGAATCGGTCAGCCAGGTTCCAGAAGATTCATTGCCGGGTATGCCACCTCCGTGGTAAATCAGTGCGGTACCTTCGTCGGTCTGTCCATTGTCATAAGGATATGCACCGATGATCAGGTCGCTATAACCATCTCCGTTTACATCACCGGCAGGTGCCAGTGCCGAGCCCAGCCAGGCGTCCTGTTGCTGACTGGTGATCGTTACATCGGACCAATTATACTGCTTGGAAAAACCACCATAATAGACGAATGCGCCGCCTTCGTTAAGTTTCTCACTGTCGTAATACCGCGCCCCAACCATAAAATCGGAGAATCCATCGCCGTTCGCGTCGCCCGCTCCGGCAACTGCCCATCCAAATTGTGCTTCCCGCTGATTTAGCGTGATCATCGTCTTGCCATATACCGGCTCTGACGGATCGGTTCTTCCGAAATACAGGAATGCTGCGCCCTGGTTCACTTGTGAGGCATCATACAAGTATGCACCTATAATGATATCGGCATAATGATCGCCATTTACATCCCCTGCCGGAGCAATGGAGTGGCCGAACCGTGCATCGACCTGGTCGGATTCGAGTCGGTAAGGATTAGTTGTGACCAGACCGGCAGCACTTCCTCTATAAATAAAAACGGCACCTTCGTAAGCCTGTCCGTTCGAATACAACCGTGCGCCGACCATTACGTCCGTATAACCATCCCCGGTTAGATCGCCGGCGGAGGCTACCGAATAGCCCATCATGGCACCGGCCTGATTAGCTTCCAGTGTCACCGCAGCTAAACTGACGCTTGCAGTATTACCATAAAAAAGGAATGCCGCCCCTTCGTTGAGCTGGCCATTGTCGTACTGATGCGCCCCGACCAGGATATCGCTACGCCCGTCGCCGTTAACATCCCCGGCCATGGCCACGGAGATACCGAAGTTTGCACCAGTTTGATTGATTTCCAGGCTTTTAGCTGGTGTTGTGCCGATGCCTGTCGCACTGCCCAGGTACACGAACACTGTACCCTCGTCTGTCTGACCGCCATCATAATAAGGCGCTCCTACCAGGATATCACTGTAACCATCCCCATTTACATCTCCTGCCGTAGACACCGAGGTGCCCGATTGCGCATTCACCTGGTTGCTTTGCAGGACCTTCGCCGCCAGGCTGATGCCTGCCGCTGTTCCCGGAAACACGAACGCAGCGCCCTCGTCGGCTTGCCCGTTGTCATATTTCGGCGCCCCCACGATGACATCGCTGTATCCGTCTCCGTTCACATCGCCGGCAGTGGAAACGGAATAACCCATCCAGGCATAGCTCTGATGTATTTCAAGGACCTTATTCGCATAAACAGCACCACTATTTGTCAGCGGGTCGATCGTTACGGGGAAGCTTGCGTTTTCTACCGCCACTTTAATTGCAATCCGGTTGTTGGCGTAGGCGAGTGTGGCGTCGAGGATTTTGCCGTCGGCATCCCAGCATTTTAATCCATTGTAAACAAGCTTATTCGGCTGGCCATCCTCAGTGGCTCCCGTTACAAAATGGAGTTCATTTTGGCCCACATCACGTACTGTCGCGCCTGAAACAGCCAGTTTTACTTCGAGCGACTTCACACCTTCGGGAGCCTGCTCAATAATGAAATTCTGACGGATACCTTCTTCGCTATTAATAAATTCTTCTGAAAAATGACCGTGGTCAATCACTGCCTTATTTTCAGAATGCGTAACGGCGCTTTCCGGCGCTGCGGCATAGAGCAGTTTATTGTCAGCGAATATCCCTTGATTCAAAAGTTTTACCGTAAATCCCGAATGGGTCGAATCGACGCGTTTCCGGATCGTCAGGGCGCCGGGCTCGTAGGTTGCGCGCAGGTTTTGTTTGCGGTTAGGACTTTGGAAACTGCGCGTCTGATGGTCGTAAGTGATGTGATATTCCCGGCTTGCAATTACGTTCCTGATGTTACGAATAGCCGCGCTGTCGGGAAGAAGGGCTTTATCGTTTGCAGTCGCTGTTTGGGAAGGTTTGTTTGGTGTTTTTCCGGAAGAAAAAGTTTTGTCATCCTTTTGAAGGATCCAAATGCAAAATGCAAATAGAGGAAGAAAGAGGTACTTGTAAATTTTTTTCATTGGCAATTTTAATGAACAATAAAGAATGGGTAATTATCAGAGAGTAATAAGCAATTGGCACGACGAATATAACTAGAGTTACTAATTAATAGTTAATAAAACGCCCGCAGATCGATGATTTGCGGGCGTTTTGTTTTTGTTCAGAATCCTGCTATCGCCCTTGCCGGGCGAAGGCGTTTAAAACCAACCGGCTAAAAGCTGTGCGGGTAATAATGGTTGACAACCGTACCGTCCTCCATTAAATCCACGATGGCGTAACCGGGAGGCGTCTGTTTGTAGTAACATTTGCCGGCAGATTCCTTATCTCCGTCTTCCCACCAATATCCGCTGAGTGCGCCATTGCAGTAGTATTCGACATTATTGTAAACGGCACTGTCCTGCAAATGGATGTGCCCGCTCAGACAAGTAATCTTTTTATCCTTGTGCTTATCAAACAACCCGCTGATGTACTTCGCGTCGGTGTGGTTACCCCCGTCGATAATGGTGCACACGCCAAGTATGGGATAATGGCTCAAACACATTACGGGGGTTCCGGCAGGTAATAGGGCAAGGTCGTTTTCAAGCCATTTACGCTGTTCGGTATCCAGCGAACCGGAGTTGTTGTTACTATCGAGTATAACAAAATGCCATCCTTTTTTATCGAAGCTATAATAGCGGCCTGGGATGCCCAGTTGTTTTACCACATGTTCCTTTCCGTACATCGCATCCTGCTTGTCGGGCGCGGCCCACCACATGTCATGGTTGCCAAGACAGCTGTGCATTTCATATTCCTTGAGTTCACTCCGCAATGTTTTCCAAATGTCCCACTGCTCGTTTACTCTTTCGCGGGTAATATGGCTGTAATCGGCTGCGTAAATGGTATCGCCTCCATTGAGGAAAAAATCGATCTTGTGTTTTTTAATTTCTTCGATGCATTGGAGAAAACGATTGGGCGCATGGTGCTCCGGCCGAATATGTATGTCGGTAATATGGGCAACACGCAACACTCTTTTCTTTTTTGCGCTTTGCCCGCTTGCAAAGGCACCGCTGCCGCCTAGTGAAAAAGTGCCCGCCGTTAAAGCAATATCTTTTAAAAGTTCTCTTCGTTTCATAATTAATATTTAGGATAACCAGCCATCTTTTCAGCCGTCTTTTTCGGTTCGACAGCCCGGATCTCATTCCCTCGTCGTCATTCCCATCCCGGGGATTGTTTCAAGTTTTTATTAAGAATTGTTTGTTCCAGGGGGACCGGGAAGTAATAGTATTTGGATTCATTGAAGTTGCGCGGTTGTTGCTTGTCGCGACCAAACATAATGTGGCCGGAGGTGCCCTGCGAAAGGTAAAAACTGCCGTCGGTAAGGTAATATTTCACAATTTTAGCTTTCACATCGGCGGGTAGTCCTGCCAATGGAGCCTCATCTCCTGCGGCTTTAAGTATGGCAATATCTTCGACCCCGTCGCCGGTGACGTCTATACCTCCGAGCGCTGGTACATAAATCCCCCTGGTGTCCTGGCCCAGCAGCGCGCCGCTTTTCCAGCGATAGAGATCGTCGAAACGCAGGCCCTCGCAGGCCATTTCGGTTCGCCGTTCGCGACGTATTTCGAGGATCAAGCCCTTCCCGGCTCCTGCCACGGCAGGGTACCGGCCAGCCAGATAAGGATCAGGCAATGCATTTGCGGCCGCCAGGTTTAGGTCGGGCATTCCGACACGACGTCGCAGCAGGTTGATCGTCTTATCCAGGTCGCCTTGTGTAATCGTGCCCAGCTCAGCCTTTGCCTCTGCGTGAATCAATAGTATTTCAGCATAGCGGAAAATGGGCAGGTCGGTATAGTTCAGGGCCCAGCCTCCTCTCAGCGCCGGGTCACGCGGGTAGAATTTTAGTTGAAGATAACCTCCGAAACTCGGCTTGATCACGTAAGGGGCGTTGGTAGCCGGTACATTAGAGAATCCCGGGGGCATTATCGTTTCAGCCATCCGCGGGTCGCGATTGCGGAACACTTCGGTAAATGTTTTTTTGTCATATCCTGCCTGTGAAGTAAATGCCGTACCGTCCTTCATCAGAAATTCGTTGGCCAGGCTTCCGCTTAATGCCCATTGCCAATCCAGTACCACGTGGGTGTTGTTGGCCACTCCGTCTTCCTTGCTGTTTTTTTGAAGAAATATTACCTCTTTATTTGCGGATAGATTGTTGCTTGAAAACAGCGTACGGAAGTCAACAGCGCCGTTTCCCGTGTTATGGATCTCAAAACCACCTTCTTCTATGATTTTTTGGGAAGCACTTACGGCCCGTTCCAGAAAACGGGATGCTGTCCCTTTTAAACCCAGCTCGTCGTGATAAGTTCTGTAAGTGCCTTCGTGCAGGGCCACTTTTGACAGAAGGGCTAGCGCTGCCCACCGGGTAATCATCGTCTTGTTGGTACGTGCCGGCAAAACATGGGCGGCGGCAAATTCCAGGTCGTTCATCACCGAGTCGACAACGAGTACTCTCGGGTCTCTTGCCTTGTAGAGCATTTCCTCGTCTTCGGTGCCCATTACGTGAGAGTACCAGGGCACATCGCCGTACCGTTTAACCATCCGGTAGTAGAATAGGGCCCGGAAAAAGCGGGCAACCCCGATGTAATGGTTAATCACAGCCGCGTCTCCGGTGGTCTTCGACGTATTGTCGAGCATGTAATTAATCCGGCGAAGCTCGCCCCATGTGTTCCAGCCTCCTACGTTGCCGGGTGTTATGCCGCCGCGTATAAGGTTATCCGTCTCGTTGCCTCCGGTATTAATGGAGATATTGTCGGAATACAAGTCTTCCCAGCTGGCCCCCAGGCTTCCATAAAGGCCGTTGGTGTAAGTTTCGAGGTCGGCTGGCGTATTGAAAAACTCTTCTTTCGTGATAGCCGTTTGCGGGTTTCGCTGAAGGAAATCATCTTCGCAGGACGACAGCAGAAAAAAGCCCGCCAGGATTGTCAGATATGGAATTACTTTCATTTCAGTAAGGAATTTCAGTGTTAGAAATTAAAATTCAACCCGCAGGAGTAAGTGCGTTGGAACGGATAGGCCGCATTTCCAAATGATTCGGGATCCAGGCTCACTTTGAGGTGGGAAATCTCAAAAAGGTTTTCTACGCTGATGTAAAAACGGACCTTGTCCAATCGGGCCTTCCTGAGGAGGGTTTGTGGCAGACTGTATCCAAGCGTGAGATTTTTCAAGCGGGCATAGGCGGCATTTTGCATGTATCGCTTGTTGGGTATTCCCAGCTGTTCCATATTATCCTCGGCAGCATACGCACGAAGGGCAGGGAAATAGGCATTGGGGTTTTCGGGTGTCCAGTGATCCATATTCTGTACCGTCACATTCGTCCACGGCTGGGAGTATACCCCCCAGAAGTAAATGTTAGAGCCGCCCGGATACCACTCCCGCTTTCCGATTCCCTGCAGAAATGCCCTGATGTCAAATCCTTTCCAGCCTCCCGACAGATCAATTCCGTAAGACAGGCGAGGGCTGCTGTTACCAATTTTGTACAAGTCACCGGGGTTGTCGACCGTACTGTTCCCCTTGTCGACAACGCCGTCGTTGTTGCGGTCTTTGAATTTAGGATCCCCGACAAAAAACTGATAAGACTGATCGTCGGTACCCATTGCCCGTTGGTCGGGATGGTTTTTTAACTCCTCCTGATTCTGAAAAAAACCTTCGATTTCAGCTCCCCAGATTTCGCCGATTTCCTGTCCGACATAATAGTTGCTGAGAAGTCTGGTGGGGTTGTCGAACCGGGTAATTTTGGTCTTGTTGTCGGCAAGCGAAAAGTTGACATTGTAAAAAAACGGGGAACCCGCGAGCTCTCCCTTGTCCCGCCAGCTTAACCGAAGCTCCCATCCGTCGGTTTTAAGGTCACCGGCATTGACGCGTGGCACTCCGGTCCCGAAAACGGCCGGAAGTGTCTTGCCGGCGATCAGCATATCCCGAGTATAGCGGGTGTATTTATCGAAATTAAGTTCGAGCCTGTTGCTGAAAAAGGCAAGATCTACGCCCATATTAAGGGTTGATATTGTTTCCCAGCTGAAATTATCGGAAACAGCACCGGGCGCGTTGACGGTCACAGGGCGTCCGGTGCCCAGTATCTGACCCACCTGGGCACTGCTCATGGTAGGGATATAGTCGTAATTTCCCACCGCGCTCTGGTTGCCCAGAGATCCAAACGACCCTCTTACTTTAAACAGATCCAGTTTCAGGCTATTCCTGATCGGGTTGAAGAAACGTTCCTCCGATACCAGCCACCCTGCAGAAGCGGATGGAAAGAAACCCCATCTTTTGTTTTCAGGGAACCTGGACGTACCATCGTATCTTCCGTTCAATTCGAGGAGGTAGCGGTTTTTAAAATTATAGGCTAACCTGTAAAACAGACCACGGAGGGCATAATCACCGATGTTCTCCGATACCTGCATGGTGCCGGTGCTCAGTCCTATCGACGGAAGAGCATTGGCTATTAGATTGTTGCGTCGTGCAGTATAAGTTTTTGCAATCCTGTATTCCTGGTTGTAACCGACAAGCCCCTGAATGAAATGGCTGCCAATATTTTTATGGAAATCCGTATAAAGGTTATAAACCGTATAGTTGGTGTTGGTACTGCTGTTCTGTGCCCAGGTAGTGGTGCTGCCGGTAAACGCCACCGGATTGTTGGGGCCTGTTTTGTAGCCTATCGGAATATCAAATGAGTTTGTAAAGGATGCTCCGCGGCGGAATGTCGCTTCGCCCTTCACATCCCACACATCTTTGATCAACGCAGCATGAAAGGAAAAGGTGGTTTGAAAATCGTTGGTTTTAGTATCGGCCCTTCCGCCTTCCGACAGTCGGCCCAATAAACCGGCGCCTGCGGAGGTCCAGCTTCCGTCGGGGTTTTTCGGGACGTCCAACGAACTGGTTCTGTTTACATTCCAGAAAAAGTCGCCGTTTATGAATACCGGCGTATCATATTTGCTTCCTGTCAGCAGGGTGTTATTGGAAAAAGTAAGCCATTTGGTTGCATTCAAATCGACTTTCCCCCGTGCGTTGTAGCGGTTGTATATGTCGTTTCCGTAGCGCAGCATGCCATCCTGCCGGTAATAGTCGCCCGAAAAATAGTAGCTTACCTTATCTGATTTTTTTGACAGGCTTAAATTGGTGTTATACGTAGGCGCGCTGCTCATGTACGCCTCTTTCATCCAGTTGGTGGCGCCATAATAGGCCCAGTTGGCCGGATTGGTAGGGTCGGGGATGACGGCAGGCAGGGAAGGATCGGCCGATCGCTCTTTCGCATACGCACGTACTGCATCCGGATACAAGTTGTAAAGAGGCACCGCAGCGTCGTGTTTGTATTGCATCACAAGGTATGGATCGGTCACCAGGTCAGGTAACTTACCCACCGTTCTGAAGGCCATGTTGGCATTAAGGCTGACGTTCATTTTATTGCCTTTGGCCGTTTTGGTCGTAATCAGTACCACTCCGAATGCAGCACGGGCCCCATAAATGGCCGCTGCGGCGGCATCCTTCAAAACCGACACCGTCTCAATGTCGTTGGGGTTGAATAACGCAATTTCGCTCATGGTGAAGGGCACATTATCAACCAGTATCAACGGTTCGCCACCATTGATACTCGTGAAACCGCGGATGTTGAAATTAGCCGCCGTGGTAGCCCTGCCATTGCTTAATGCGATGTTCAGGTTTGGAATAAGTCCCTGTAATCCAGCCCCGAGACTGTTAAGCGGCCGGCTTTCCAGCTGCTGAGCGGTGACTGCGTCAACAGCACCGGTAAGGTTTGCTTTCTTTTGAACGCCAAATCCAACAACGACGACCTCATTCAGGTTTTTATCCCCGGGTACCAGGCTGATCCGGAGCTGGCCCGAACCGGGCGCCTTCACTTCCTGGGTGATATAGCCGATGAAAGAGATCACGAGTACCGAATGCTCGGTTACTTCAATGGAAAACCTCCCATCCTCGTCGGTAGTTGTTCCGGAGTTGCTGCCTTTGATACGAATATTAGCCCCTGGCAGCGGCCCTCCGGTTTCGTTCCTCACTTCCCCTTTCAATAAATCGGGTAAGGCTGCCTGGCTATGAGAGCTGATCACTACCAGGTTATTGTTGAGAACTTTATAATAAAGCGAGCTGTTTTTCAGAGCGTTATCCAGCACTTGCTGAACAGACTGGTTTTCAACTTCCACATCTACCCTGGCATTTTTCGGCAACCTGGTGTCCTCGTATAAAAAGCGATAGTCGGTCTGCCTCTGAAGCATGGAAAACAGCTGCTTCAGATCTATATTTTTAGCCTTAATGCTGACCTTGTTCTGTCCGTAGCCTATTGCAGAGACTTGCAAACACACTACAATCGACAGTATTGTAGTTAATTTCATGACAATGAGCAGTTTGCGAAATTTGGCATGGTTATCCCACAACGATTGGGGCACAATCATTTTTTTCATAATTTTACAGTACTTAAAGTTTTAAGAAATGATACAGACGTCCGCTCAAAGAAGTATTGTATCGTTTTTGAAATGAATAAGCATAGAAAGAGATGTTAGCGCATCTCTTTTTTTATGCAAAAGGGTCGGGTCAGGGTTAAGCCATAGGGTAGGGTTTAGGTTATTTAATGATTATGGTCCTTCCGTTCTGTTCAAAATGGAAGGGAATGATGATCTGCAATGCCTGAAGGGCTTCCACTACACCTTCATTATTAAAAACCCCGGAAAATTTTCTTTGCCTTAGGCCGGGCTCACTGATCTGAATATCAACATTATACCACTTTTCCATTTTGTCGATCACCTTTTCGAAAGGCTCGTTGTCAAATACGAGAACATTGTTAACCCACGATACTTCCGGTATCACCTTTGCCAGCGAACTCTCTTTTAGCGCTTCGATCCGGTAGTGTGGTGTGACCTTTGGAGTACGCCCTTTTACATTTTCTGACGCAACGCTGTTCAAGGCAGTTTCAGGGCCGTCGACTGCGATCGTTATCTTTTCGTTCGGTTTCAACTGTATTTTGTGGTTGGGGCGGGAGAGGTCGGTAAGTTCCACCGATCCGTGGATCAGGGAAGTCTCGACCTTATCGCTTTGAGGGTAACTCTTTACGTTAAACGCCGTACCCTTGACGAGGATGTTTACGCCTTTGGCATGCACGGTAAGCGGTACGCTGGCATTGTGTGCCACATCAAAGAAAGCTTCTCCGGTGAGCACGATTTCTCTTTTTTGTTTTCCGAAATCGCTGTTATATGTCAAACGACTTTCCCCGTTGAGCCACACGGAGGTGCCATCCGGCAGCACTTTTTTCAGTCGCTTTCCCCGTTCGGTTTGCACGACAATATTTTCCCGCTTTCTTTCTGAGGGAACTCCCGCCAGATCATCTTTTCTGCTCCATCCGGTATAATAAATTGCGGATACGGCTACGAGCAGGATGCTGGCTGCGATGGATAGCCATCGCCCATGTTGTGCATATGTGAAAACGAACGGCTTGCGGGTGCGGGGCGCGGCCGAATTGTCCCAGTTTCTTTCCGGGAACTGCTCTTCCAGCTTTTGCCGCAGATTTTCCCAGGCCCGGTGTTTTCCGTCATTGTTTTTTCTGAGTGCCTGGGGCTGCTGAAAATAAAAGCTGTATAATTCGACCTTAGCGGCAAGTTCGGGGTCATTTTTAAGGTGACCGTCCAATGCCGTTAATTCATCTTGGGTGGCTTCTCCGGCGAGCTTTCGCGCAATCAGTTTCCAGACTTGATCGTTTGTCATTAGTGTCAGTTCAGATAGGACTTCTGAACTAAGGATCCCAAAACGGAGAGAATCACCTAAATGGCGGGAAAGTTTTTTTTTAAATTTACTGATTCAGCAGAGAACCAATCGATTCAGTGATCTTTTTCGTGGCGATCGCCATCTGAGCGTCAATCGTCTTGACGGAAATATCCAGTATCTGGGCGATCTCCTTGTATTTGAGGCCGTCCTCCCGTACCATCTTAAAAATTACCTTGCATTTGGGCGGCAAGCTTTCAATGGCACGTTCGATCTGCATGACAGTTTCGTTGGAGATCAGTAATTCTTCCGGAGATGCCGTGCCTGCCGCTTCGCCTTCATTCACCAAATCCTCCCAGTTAATCTCACACCGGCGGTTTTCACGAGCGACCGATTTGAGCGAAAGGTTTTTTACCGACACATAAAGGTAAACCTGAATATTGTTGACTTCCCGTAACCGCCCGCGGTTGCCCCACAAATTGACGAACGTATCGAGTACCACTTCCTCGGCAATCTCCTTGTTTTTCAGGATCGTGTATGCGCATGCAAGCAGAAAGTCGTAAAGGTATAAAAACAGCTTCCTGAAGGCCGATTGGTCGTTAAACAGAGCAATTCTCTCGGTCCAATGTCGAAGCTGTTCCTTCATTTTAGAAAATGTGAAATTTCAAGATAAAATGTAATCTTAGTCAATTGCCTCAATTTTCAAAAATTAAATTTTTGTGAACTCCGTTTTCCTGAGCCTGCCGGACCGCCGCCGATACTGCCATTCGCAACGTCGCGACAGATATTTTCATGGTTTAATATATATTAACAAAATAAATTCGGATTGCCCTGCTTTTTAGTAATTATCCCATGCGTTTAACGCGCTTGTTCACTAATTTACCCCTATTTTACTTTTGGTTGATCTTCTTTTAAAGTGCGTTTTATACCAAATCAATTTCGTTTTGTAAATATATACTTTACTTTTTAGATAACCCCAAGTTTTGGCTTTATCTTTTGCCTTTTTAGGTTGGTAAGATCCTTATTTCCTGCTGGTTTCGAAGACTACTAATTTTATCTGGGTACCGATTGCCCCTATACGTGCTTCATCTCGCCAGTCGGACGGGATTTCCTGCGTAATCCTGTTGATGACAATGCCTCGGGAGTGGACGGCTGTCAGCAGCAGTTGCTCTTTTTTGGCATTACGGAGTAGCACGCTGGACCGGGCATCGCCGCGCAGCAGCAGGCCGCTTTCCTTCGGGCTTTGAGACTGAAAACCACCTTTCCCATTACCGAGCAGCAGAAGCCCGGTCGATGCGTCCTGCCTGCCCATATTTACTTCATTCGGGTAGAAGTTGCCCGTCAGGATCACATCCTTATTCCGGTCTGCGTTTACATCTGCCACCACGATCCCGAATACCGGTGCCATCTGCGCCTCCACGGGCAATGCCGAGACTTTAAACCGGCCATTTCCCTGGTTTTCGATATAGGCGGATTGTAAAAAGGTGGCCTGTGTTTTGTAGGCACCGTTTTTCTCATCGTCACTCAGCAATTCGTCAAAGCTGGTTTTTGCGTAGTCGATATAATGCGGGAATTTCCTCCGGAACTGGATCACCTGTTGGTTCAGCGCATCGCGCGGGACACTTGGATAACTTGTGCCCTGGATAAAATAGCCCATCAACGGATCGAAAGTGCCGTCGTTGTTGAAGTCTTTGGCGACGATCGTCACCGGTTCGGTTTGCGAGGCGCGGTAGAAAGTGTTGATTCCTTCGTTGCCCGCTATCAGATCGATGTCGCCATCGCGGTCGAAATCCGCTGCGGCCAGGCTATTCCACCAACCGGAATAAGGACCCAGCGCAGCCCTGGCCGCCTGCGTTTCCCGGAACCGGGTTTTATGATTTTTAAAAATGCGTATGGGCATCCATTCACCGGCAAGGATCAAATCGTCGAGACCGTCCTGGTCCGTGTCGGCCCAAACGGCGGCACATACCATCCCGGCCGACAAAAGTTCGGGGCAATAGGCTTTGGTAATGTCTTTAAAATTGATTTTGCCTCCGCGGGAATCGTTGCGAAGCAGATAGGCGCGGGCCGGTAACGGGTATTTACCGGGAATCATCCTGCCCCCAATGAAAAGGTCCTGGTCGCCATCCTTATCAAAATCGTTGGATAGCACACACGAGCCGCTTACCGGAATGGCGGGTAACGCTCCCGGGGGAGATTGGGTGAAATTTCCCCTGCCATCGTTCACGTAAAGCTGCACTTCGTAGAATGCGCGGTCGGTTTCCGGCATCTCATTCCCGCCATTGACCACAATCAGGTCTTGATCCCGGTCACCGTCGGCATCGAAGAATGTGGCGGAAATGTTTTCATGTAGCGAATCCTGAGCGATGGCCTTTTTGGCAAATGTCCCCGACGGTTGCTGGAAATAGATGAAAGGCTTCCCTTTCTTGTAGCTTGTACCTGCGAAAAAGTCATCAAGCCCATCCTGATTGGCATCGCCTACCGCAATGGCAAAGCCGCTTTTGGAAAGCATTTTGTGCAACGCGGCCGTTTGTTTGAAATCGATGAAATCGGACTTTTCATGCACATAATCAAGTTTCAGATCACGGGTAATATCGGTGAAGAACGGATCAGCCCGTGGCGCCTCCGTTCGGGGTACTGCTTCGGCGTCCTTCTGCATGAGCTGCAATCGCTGGTCGGCGGCAATTTGATATAGTTTCTGTGACTTCCCGCCGGGCCAGGTTACCAACAGACTGTCGATCGCCGTTCCGTTCGCCAAACCAAAATGCAGGCCGGTATTCATCGATGAGAGGAAACCCCGCGCGGGGAACATTTCCGCGAACTGCACCTGCTTCCCCTGCCAGATCGTGACGGAACTGCCTACGCCATCCAGATTGCCTCTATTGCCTTTTAAGATCAAGCTGAGGAAGTGCGTGCCGGATTTTTCCCGGCTTTGGTTTTGATAAATAAATGGTTCGGAATCAATATTGTTGACGACCAGATCCAGGTCACCGTCGCCATCCAGGTCGGCATAGGCGGCACCGTTGGAATATGATAGTTCGTCGAGCCCCCAGGCTTCCGATGCATTATCGAACGAAAGGTTCCCCGTGTTTTTATACGCGTAGTTCGGGATTTTCACCTCGGGCACTTTCTTGATGAGCTCCAGTGCATTCAGTTGCTTGAAATTGTTGGTGCCAAAATTTGAAAAGTCTTCCTTGAACTGGATAAAATCGCGGTCGGTCACATCGCGACGGTAGCCGTTTGTGATGAACAGGTCTTTCAGCCCGTCGTTGTCGTAATCGGCGATGAGCGGCGCCCAGCTCCAATCTGTTTTCGATACGCCGGCCAGCAGCCCTATCTCGGAAAATAGCGGGACTTCAGGTTCGTTTTGACTGTTTTTTTGAAAACTGCCCAGGTTCAGTTGCAGCGTGTTCCGCATGTATTGCAGCTGGTAACCGTATTGCGGCGATATGCTCATTTCCTTGCGGTCGTAGTCCTGCCCTGCAAGCATTTTCTTTTGCCGCAGGTTGTCTTCCGGGAGCATATCGAGCTGAAAAATATCCGGGTAGGTGTCGTTGTTAATGTCGGCAATGTCCACGCCCATTCCGAAAAGGCTTGTATGCCCGGTGGCCTCGCGGATCACATTGTTGAAGGAAGGCTTGGTTTTCGCCCTGGCATTCAGGTACAGCATATCGCTGCTGATGAAGTCGTTGGAACAATAGATATCCGGATAACCGTCTTTGTTCAGATCGCTGATCGCCAATCCCAGGCCAAGGCCCTCGTATCGAATGCCGGCTTGTCTGGAGATATCGGTATATCTGGGCACGCCCCTTGCGTCGGCTCCCTCGTTAAGATAAAGTTTTCCCGTACTGGGGTAGGAGCCGTCGTTGTATGTCTGCCGGATGAAATTCGGGTTTTGCAGGTCCGGGGCGGTGTTCATCAGATAGGCATCCAGGTCGCCGTCCAGGTCGGCGTCGAAGAAGGCGGTTTGGGTAGTGAACGAGTTGTCGTTCAACCCGTATTCCCTGGCAAGCTCCCTGAACACCGGCACGCCGCTGGGGCCGTTTCCCTGGTTTACAAACAGCAGGTTTTCCGAGTCGGGCATCTTGATGTGTTTGGCAACACTGATGTAGATATCGAGTAGGCCATCCTGGTTGATATCCACCATCGAAATGCCGCTGCACCAGCGTGTTGTGGCTACGCCGGCTTTTTCAGTAATATCTTCAAATGCCCATTCCCGGGAGAGCGTATCGATTTTACTAAGGTATAATTTGCTGCTGACCTGATTGCCGCCAAAGAAAATATCAGGTTTGCCGTCCCCATTCACATCGCCGACACCCACACCGCCTCCGTTGTAGAAGTTCGTGAAAGTGAAAGGGTTGATGGAGTCATTCGGTGTGAGGCGGTTGACGAAAGTAATGTGTGTTTCCCCGGAAGTATGGCCGGTGAATAGTCTGTCGTTTCGCTTCTTGCACGACTCCAATGAGCCGGATGCCCATAGCGTAACGAAACAAAAGACACCGGTCATCAACCGGTGCCATTGTGCATTACGATTACTGCTTACGGGCTTAGTAGCCCGGGTTTTGGTCTTTGGCTTCAATTTTCGCATTGTTGTCTACTTCCTGTTGCGGGATAGGCAACAGCTCATGTTTTTTGGCCTGGAAATATGCCAGGGGCTCGGTTTTTAGTTTGTTGAGCTTTCGCCATCTCAGAATGTCGCGGTTGCGGATCTGCTCGCCATTCAGCTCTACGCGCCGCTCGTGCATGATCGCCGCGAAAACCTGGTCTTTGGTCGTTACCGGGTATTTGGCGGTAGGGTAGGCAGGCATCGAAACGCTTTTCCTTGCCCTGATCATGTTCAGGTATTTAACGGCCTGAGGAATGTTACCGAGTTCGTTTTCCACTTCCGCCAGCGAAAGAATGGTTTCCGCGAAACGCATAATACGCTGGTTGATCCCACCGGTCAGGAACGATTCATTCATTTTGTACATCAGCGAATATTTTTGCCAGCTCACCTTTTGGGTTACGCCATCAACGACCGACGCGTTGCCATTCTGTTGTCCATCCGTAAGGGTGGAAGCCCCGTTGTTATACTTCTCCCCGGTGAAGTAAAATGAATCGTCGTAGCGCGGATCGGTTTTCGCGTCGCCTTTGGTGGCTTTTTCAAACTCGGCAAGCAACCCGTTCGATGGGATCACATTACGCCATCCTATGGCTGAATATTCCTGGGTACGAACAGTTTCCGTACCGGCCGTAGCGCCGTTGCCGTCTCCATCCCAGTTGTAAACTCCGCCCGAGGGATAGAAGTTGACCTCGAAAATCGATTCTTTATTGAACTCGGTTTCTTCCAGGAAGTTGTCGTTGTAGTTGTCGACCAATGCATACACGTTGGAGTCGTAAACCTTCATCAGCTCGGTTTTGGCGCTCTGGTAATTGCCCTGCTGCATGAAAACACGTGCCAGCAGCATTTGTGCGGCGCCCTTGGTTGCCCTGCCCTGGTTGGCAGCATTGTAGGTCGCCGGCAATGCATTCTGGATTTCCTGCAGTTCGGTGGTGAGGTAGGCGTATACTTCGGCCTCCGTCGACCTGGGCAGACTGCCGTCTACGTCCTTTACGTAGTTTTTGTACAACGGCACGCCACCCCACATGCTTACGAGCTCGTAGTATGCATATGCGCGCAGGAAACGTGCTTCCGCAAATAGCCGGGCTTTGTCGGCATCGGTCAGATCGGTTACCTTGTCGGAATTGTCGACAACCGAATTGGCGCGGTGAATTAGCCGGTAATATGCCAACCAAACCGTTCCCATGACCGAATTGCCCGTGTCGTGCGTGCCTAGCAGCAACTGGTTGCGCGGGGTTTCAAGCTGACCGCCTCCGGCAGCCATGTCGTCGCTCCGCAAATCGTGCAGGAAAAACCATTCGCGTGCCACCAGATTGTTGGCTTTCAGCATCGAATACACACTTGTGACGCCACTCGTGAGCTCCGACCCATTTTTATAATAGCCCTCCACAGTTACCCCGTTCGGATTGCTTTTGTCCAGCACGTCTTCGTTGCAGGACAGAACCATACCCATGAATAGCGAAGCGGCAATGATGATATTTCTTTTCATTTCAATTCTTTTAAATGCTGATTAGAAACCGAAACTTAATCCTACCTGCAATGTTCTCGGCTGCGGGTACATCCCGTAGTCGATCCCGTTTATCAGCTGTGTACCGGTAGCCGTCGAAGAGCCGTTGACGCCAATCTCAGGGTCGAGGCCGGAATACTTGGTCAGTGTCAGCAGGTTGGTGGCCGATACGTAGACCCTGGCTTTGGTGATCGTATTGCGCGTCAGTGCGGCTAGCCCCTTCGAAGGGATCGTGTAGCCGATGCTGAAATTCTTGATACGCATATACGACCCGTTTTCGATGAAACGGTCGCTGGTACGGCTGTTGTTGTTGGGATCGCCGCTGACGGCCCTGGGAACATCGGTGTCGGTGTGGGTTGGCGTCCAGGCATCGAGCACGTCGGTACCGGCGTTGAACAACCGCAGCATTCCCTGTTCGATGACCTTGGTGCCATTGTAAATTTTGTTCCCCTGCACGCCCTGCAAATAGAGCGAGAAATCGAACCCTTTGTAGCTGCCGCCGAAATTGGCCCCATAGCTGAATTTGGGTATGAAGCTTCCCAGGTACTGCCGGTCGTTGGCGTCGATCAGGCCGTCGCCGTTCAGGTCCTTGAACCGGATATCGCCGGGAGCAGCGGCAGGCTGGTATTTCGTCTGGTCGTTGCCGTCGATCGCGTTATACTGGGCGATCTCTGCTGCGCTCTGGAAAATGCCATCCACTTTCCATCCGTAAAACGACTGGATCGGGTGTCCGGCTTGGGTTTTGGTGATATCGAAACCGCCGAAATCATCGTTTTTGCCGTTAAAAAGCGCTGCGCTTTCGGTAGCAAGGCTTACCACTTTATTTCGGGTGATATCCATGTTCACAGAGGCATTCCAGGTGAAGTCGCCGTCCGTTTTGTTGTACCCCAACTGGAACTCGTAGCCCCAGTTTTTCATCTTGCCGATGTTGGATAGCGGCGAGGACGAATATCCCAGGGAGTTCGGGATCGGCACTTCGAGCAAAAGCCCGTCGGTATTGCGGTTATAGCGTTCCGCTGTGAATGTAATGCTGTTGTTGAAAAGAGCCAGGTCAATACCCAGGTTGGTCATTTCGGTACTTTCCCATTTGAGTTGGGTGTTGCCCAGCGAGCTGAAATACGATCCCAGCAACTTGTTGCCGCCAAACACGTAGTTGGAATTATCGGCCTGTACCAGCGATTGCCATGCGTAGCTGCCGATGCCGTTAAAGCCGGTTTGTCCGTAGCTGGCCCTGATTTTCAGTTCAGATATAGCCGGAATGTTTTTCAGGAATTCTTCCTCGCTGATACGCCAGCCGAGCGATAATGAAGGGAATGTTCCCCATTTGTTGCCCGGTGCAAACCTCGACGAACCGTCGCGGCGCACAGAAGCGCTGAGCAGGTATTTTCCGTCATACTCGTAATTCAAACGCCCTACGTACGATATGAGGGCACTTTCATCGAGTGAGCTGGTCGCATTCGGATTGGAAACACCCTGCATCTCATCGATGTCGTTGTTCGGCCGGTAACCCGAGCCGTTGAGGGTATTGGTCCGGAAAGTCTGCCTGTCCACGATCGCGGTGACGTTCAGCATATGTTTGCCGAAGGTTTTGTCGAACGTAAGTTGGTTGGTGACGACCGGCGAAAAATAGTTGGTTCGGCCATTCCGTATTTCATACTGCGTCCGCGATTTGTACCCGTCGTTATAGATCGGGAATTGTTCGTTGGATAATGCGCTCACCACGTCGGCGCCAAAGCTGAAACGGTATCTCAAAAAGCTCGTCAGGTTAACCTCTGCGAACAGGGATGCCAGAACCTTAATGCGTTGGTTACGGGATACGTCCATCGTGGCAATCCGTAGCGGGTTGTCAGGATCGCTGCCGTCGGCGGCAGTAGGGGAACTGTATCCGCCTGGCTTGGTCGGGTCGGTGACAGGCCAGTAGGGGAGATTGCGGATCGCCTGCATGACGAGCGTGCGGCCGCCGCCGAAGCCCTGCTCACCGCGCGTCTTGTCATAGGAAAATGTAAGCGTCTGGCCGATTTTCAGGAATTTGGCCACCTGATGGTCTGAATTGATCCGGAAATTGGCACGTTTGTAATTGGTGCCCACCAGAATGCCTTCCTGATCGAAATAGCCCGCCGACGTAAAGAAACGCGAGACATTGTTGCCTCCGCTCACCGAAAACTGGTGCTGCTGAACGGGCGAATTTCTGAAAAGGACATCCTGCCAGTCGGTATGGGTTTGCGCAAAAGTCTGCGAAGCACCGGGGTAAACCGGCTGGTTAAGATCGGACAGCCTGCCGGGCATTGCGATGCCTGCATTGCCCAGCAAAGCGGTGGCGTACTGAATGTACTGATCGGTATTGAGGAGGTCCAGCTTTTTCCATGCCGATTGCGTTCCGAAATAGGAGTCGACATTGATATGCAGCTTCCCGTCTTTCGATCCTTTTTTCGTGCTGATGATGATAACGCCGTTCGAAGCCCTTGAACCATAGATGGCTGCCGAACTTGCGTCTTTGAGAACTTCCAGGGACTCGATGTCTTTCGGATCGAGGTTGTTGAGGTCGCCTGACGGGATGCCGTCGATCACATAAAGCGGCCCGGAAGCGTAATTAATGGAGCCGATGCCCCTTATACGCACGATAGGTGTTTGTCCGGGGCTGCCATTATTCACGACGCGGACGCCCGGTATACGCCCCTGAAGCGCCTGCTCGGTGCTAACCACCGGTAGGGCGGTCAACTCCTTGGGCGATACGGACGAAACGGCGCCCGTCAAAGAAGATTTCTTCTGTGAACCGTAGCCAATCACGACCATTTCTTCCAATGCCTGGTTTTCCATAGACAGCTTTATGTCGATCCGCGACTGACTGCCCACGGTAACCTCCTGCTTTCCGTAGCCTATAAAGCTGAATACCAGTATGCTACTCTCTGAAGGCACCGTGATGGCGAAATCCCCCCGCGCATCCGTACTCGTGCCGATGCTGGATCCTTTTAGCGTGACATTGACTCCGGGTAAGGGCTCGTTATCTTCGGTCGTCACCCGGCCGGTTACCTGCTTGTCCAAACGCACAGCCGCCACCACCTGGCCCGATGCGACCCAGGCCAGTAATAGCAGCACCAGGGCAGACCGGAACCTTGTTGCAAAATTCCGTTGTAAAAGGTCTCTCATAGGTTAATTTGGTAAATGTTAAATAGACACTTATTAATAATGCAGAAAAAATTTCCATGCAGCGTACTGCATTGCAAGGACTAAGCTCCATCAGGACCGGAAGGCTGCGATCAGGAAATCGAAAAGCAGTGACTTTGTGATTGTGATGGATTTAAATGACAAATAATTGTACTCGTCAAAGGTTAGATAATTTTAGTCAAATGTCAATAGAACACTTAAAGGCATACCCGCTCTCAACGGTTTCTCGGGGTGGTTTGAACATTTGTTCCTATTATTTGAACAAATGTACTCACGGTGGTCTGGGGGGCTGCGGTACTTTTGCCCACCGTCCGGGTCAGGACTCAGATTACTAAATGATGATCAAACGTTTTATCTCCGCAATCCTGGTTGCAGGCATTTTTTCCGGCCATTCTGCCCTGGCCCAAACCACATTGGTCAATCCGGTCTTAACGGGTTTTTATCCGGACCCGAGTGTGGTCCGGGTGGGCGCAGACTTTTACCTGGTCAATTCCACATTCTCTTACTTTCCCGGCATTCCGGTATTTCATAGTAAGGACCTGAAAAACTGGAAGCAGATCGGGAATGTGATCGACCGGCCTTCCCAGATGGATTTCATGGGTGAAAAACTGACAAGGGGGCTTTTCGCTCCGGCTATCAGCTATCACAATGGTACTTACTATGTTACCTGTACCGATATCGACCATGACGGAAACTTTATCGCGACGGCCAAAAATCCGGCGGGCCCATGGAGTGACCCGGTTCGTGTGCCGCAGGTACGCGGGATAGATCCGTCACTGTATTTCGACGATGACCAGAAAGCATACATCGTTTATAACAGCGATGCACCCGATAGAAAACCTTTGTATCCCGGGCACAGAACGATCCGCATTTTTGAAATCGATCCGGTTACATTGAAGGTGATTGGCGAGGAAAAACAGCTGGTCAACGGCGGTGTGGATCTGAGCAAGAAGCCGGTGTGGATTGAAGCACCGCATATCCTGAAAAGAAATGGGTGGTACTATTTGTATGCCGCAGAAGGCGGTACTTCGGTGAATCACACGGAAGTGGTTTTTCGCAGCAAGTCGGTTTCGGGGCCGTATGTCCCCTATGAAAACAACCCGATCCTAACACAAAAGGGATTGCCGGACGACCGTAAAGATCCGATCACTTCGGCAGGCCATGCGCAGTTCGTCGAAGGCCCCGACGGAAAAACTTATGCTATTTTCCTCGCCGTAAGGCCTTATGAGGGCAATTTCTATAACACGGGACGGGAAACTTTCATCGCACCGGTCGAGTGGAAGAATGACTGGCCCATTATCAATCCATCGGGCAAAGAGATCAAATATGAATATGCTGTCAATTATCCGGAGGTAAAACAAAAAGATGCGCTCCCGCAGGCCGGCAATTTTCAATATACCCTGACTTTCGAAAAGGCATTGGATCCCGCGCTGCTTTTTATGAGGACTATCGACCAAAATTCTTTCTCGTTATCGAAGAAAGCCGGGTTGACGATGAAGTTAAAACCTGAGACGATTATGGAAACGGGCAATCCTTCGTTCATCGGCAAACGTCAGCAGCATTTGTACTGTACCGCGGAAACGGAACTTGAGTTTTCAGCCGGATCTACCAGTGAAAAAGCGGGACTGACCATTTTTCAGGACGAATCCCATTTCTACTTTTTAAGTAAATCGGTTGAAAACGGCAAGCCCGTCGTACAGCTTTTTAAAAGCGGTACTGATGGAAAAAACATGGATTTGCTTGCTCAAATGCCTGTCGCAGACGTTTCCGGTCCGGTTAAACTGCGTATCGTAGCCGAAGGAGGTACTTACAGTTTCTATTTTTCAAAAGGCAATTCCTGGCAGTTACTCAAAGACAAGCTGGACGCGAAGTTCCTGAGCACCCAGGTTGCGGGAGGCTTCATCGGCTGTTTGTTCGGCATGTACGCCACCTCGTCAGGCGCGCAAACGACCAACACTGCTTCTTTTAAATATTTGAAATACAGCGGCAACGATCCGATGTTCAGGAAGCTGCCGCAGTAGTATGGCCCGTACCAGATAATCCATAAAAAACATAAAATACTCGTCAATGAAGCAGTTACAGTTGCTGGATTACATCATTTTCTTTGTTTACTTCATTATCGTTTCAGTATACGGATACTGGATTTACAACCGGAAAAAAAGTGAATCGGCATCGACCAAAGATTTCTTCCTCGCCGAAGGTTCACTGACCTGGTGGGCGATCGGCGCTTCTCTGATTGCTTCCAACATTTCTGCCGAACAGTTTATTGGCATGTCCGGCAACGGGTTTTCAATGGGGTTGGCCATATCCAGTTATGAATGGATGGCGGCGGCGACACTTGTGATCGTTGCGCTCTTTTTTATGCCGATATACCTGAAAAACCACATTTTCACAATGCCCCAGTTTCTTAGCCAACGTTATAACCCAACGGTGAGCCTGATTATGGCGATCTTCTGGCTGGGTTTATATATTCTGGTTAACCTGACTTCCATACTTTATCTGGGGGCTCTGGCGGTTTCCGGTATTTCCGGGCTGGATTTTAACTTTTGTATGTGGGGACTCGCCATTTTTTCGATCGTGATAACCATCGGGGGAATGAAAGTGATCGGCTTTACCGATGTTATCCAGGTGTTTTTTCTCATCATCGGCGGGCTTGCGACAAGTTATATCGCCATTAATCTGGTATCGGAAAACTTCGGTACGGCAGGCTTGTTGAATGGCCTGAAAATGATGAAACAGCATCATGACGATCACTTTCACATGATCTTCAAGCCTGGCAGCACGCATTACATGGAATTGCCGGGGCTGACGGTACTGCTGGGCGGGATGTGGATCGTGAACCTGAACTACTGGGGCTGTAATCAGTACATAACCCAGCGCGCCCTGGGAGCGGATCTTAAAACCGCCCGCAACGGACTGCTGTTCGCTGCTTTTTTGAAACTGCTTATGCCTGTAATTGTCGTATTGCCCGGGATTGCCGCGTATACCCTTTATAACCAGGGATTATTTCAACAGGAAATGACTGAAAACGGTGTTATCGTGGCAGACAAAGCGTATCCGGTACTCCTGAACTTGCTGCCGGATGGTTTAAAGGGGCTCTCTTTTGCCGCATTGACAGCCGCGATAGTCGCGTCTCTTGCTGGGAAGGCCAATAGTATTTCAACGATTTTTACCCTGGATATTTTCAGGAACTACATCGGTAAAGACAAATCTGAGGCACAGCTTGTCGCCATCGGGCGTATTGTTATCGTCGTATCGATGATCATGGCTATCCTGATTTCCCCCTACATGGGAATAGACAAGGCGGGAGGTTTTCAGTTTATTCAGCAAATGACGGGCCTGCTGTCCCCGGGCATTTTTGCGTCGTTTATCATGGGCTTCTTCTGGAAACGCAGCAACTCGGCCGGCGCCTTGTTCGCGATTGTCGGCGGCTTCATCATAGCCTTGGGTATGCACAACAACTGGCTCCCTTTTGTCGACTGGACACAAGTGCCTTTTTTGGATAGAATGGGTTGGGTGTTTGTGATCTGTGTCGTGGGAATGTTTGTATTGAGCTATGTTTTGCCGGATGAGAAAAAGGGCCTCGTTATCGATGCCTCGATGTTCAAGGCCCATCGGAGCTTCGTACTCGGGTCGGCTATTGTTCTGGTGCTCCTCTTTGGTCTGTATGCATTCTTTTGGTAGGACTAGCGCCGCTCAGCTCGTCGTTATGCGCTCGCTCTGAATGCTTTTTAGTACTTCATAGCTGTGGATACGCGCTCCCGGATCGTAGATGTGGCTGGTAACCATCAACTCGTCGAGTTGGGTATGCTTCTGAAAGTAGGCGAGGTCGCGGCCTATGGTCTTTCTGTCGCCGATAAATGTATACTTCATCATCTGTCTCACGGCCGCTTCCTCGTATTCTCCCCAAAGCCCTTCCATGCTTTCAACGGGTGGCTGCAAAGCCCGGCGCTTGCCTGTTATGATTCCCGTTGCGAGCTGGAAAAACGAAGTCGCAAGCCGCTCGGCTTCCTCATTCGTGTCGGCGGCGATCACATTTACACAGGCCATCACGTAAGGTTGGGCAAGATATTGCGATGGCCTGAAATTCATGCGGTAGAGTTCTAGCGCGCTCATGAAATGTGTGGGTGCGAAGTGGCTCGCAAATGCATAAGGTAATCCGAGATGGGCCGCGAGCCGCGCACTATCGGTACTCGATCCCAGGATCCATATCGGTATTTCCAGCCCTTCCCCTGGGATAGCTCGTACCTTGGCACTTTTGTTTTCTGCTGAAAAATAGGTTTGCAATGCGATCACATCGTCGGGAAAATCCTGGGCGGATTCCATGTAGTTACGCCTGAGCGCCCGTGCGGTAACCTGGTCGGTCCCCGGGGCGCGGCCCAACCCTAGGTCAATGCGGCCCGGATAAAGCGATGCCAGGGTGCCGAACTGCTCGGCCACCACCAGCGGAGCATGATTAGGCAACATAATACCGCCGCTGCCGACACGTATTGTATTTGTGCCGCCGGCAATGAAGCCGATCAGTACCGAAGTGGCCGTGCTGGCCACGCTTTCCATATTATGGTGTTCGGCGAGCCAGTACCGTTTATAACCAAGTTCCTCCACACGCTGCGCGAGCCGCAGACTGTTCCTGAAAGTTGTAGCTGCACTGTTCCCTTCTGTGATCGGAGCGAGATCAAGAATGGAAAATGGTATATCCTGAATAAGTTTGTCTGCCATGTCGATTCATTAATACTGAGAATGCTGCTAGTAAAAAGCATTTAATCAGCTTCCGAGTTCCTTTTTGGCCGAACAAACGGCTAATCAACAGACAAGGATGCCGGTGTGTCGGTTGTTGCATACCCTTGGTTCGGTGATGAACCAAAGTCTAACAGCTGATTGTGCGAAAAATTCAATGAATCACCCTGATTACTCTATGAATTCCCGGTTCTGATCTACGAGCGGGTTGGTTTTCAGATAAGTGGCTTATTTTCTGGTGTTTAATGGGTTGTTTGGTCGCTCTGTCGTTGTTTAGTGCCTGTCCGTCGAATCTATTTTGAGGGGTGAAGCGGGGTGTTTAACATTGTATCGGAAGTCGGGAGCGGAGTCGTTCCCGGCGGGTCTTAAACAATCATATTTAAACAGAAGCATCCATGAAAACGCTCATCACATCCGTACTTTTAACAGCCTCTATCGCTCTTTCCGCAACCGGATATGCAAAACCCTCGACAATAGCCTTCAAACCCGGAATGGAAGAGGTCGAAACCAGATTTTGGGTGGTAACCACGACCAATGGAAAAATTGAGGTTAACGTTATCAAAGCAGAAAAAGAAGTGTCTGTCAATGTGATTGATCAGTTCGGGCACACATTGGCATCTAAAACCATTGAAAAGGGCGACGCCGCTACCCGTACGAAATTTGACCTTAGCCAGCTGCCCGACGGGGCTTACAGAGTTGTGTTGATCGACGGCAAACACAAAGAAGTGAAAAACATCGAGTTAAACACCCGGTCGGTAGAGGCTCAGCGCATTGTTTCTTTGGGATAGCAGGCACTGGCAACCATTTGGCACGCCCGGCTTATCACCGGGTTTTTGCAAGGGTATGAACGTGAAATTGTGTGACGACCGGGTGAAACAAGTCTTTCAAACAAGCAGCGCGGCATGGTCATCCGGCTCTTCGCCCCGCAGGATCCGGTCGATATTTTGCAATGTTACCTGGGCGATCTCGGCAAGTGCTTCTTCGGTAAAAAATGCCTGATGGGCTGTCACGAGTACATTTGGGAAGCTCATCAGGCGCTGGATGGTATCGTCTTCTATGATACTTTGCGACAGGTCTTTAAAAAACAATTTTTCTTCCTGCTCGTACACGTCTATTGCCAGATTGGCCACATGTTTGCTCTTTAAGGCGTCAATGGCATGCGCTGTATTGATCAGCCCGCCACGGCTGGTGTTGATCAATGTCACGCCAGGCTTCATCATGGCCAGTGTACTTTCGTTGATCAGGTAATGCGTGCCGGGAGTCAGGGGGCAATGGAGAGAAATGACATCGGACGAGCGAAGCACCGCTTCTAGTGTATGGTACTCGATACCTGACAATTGCAGTTCATTGTTGGGAAACGGATCGTGCGCGAGAACCCGGCAGCCAAAACCTCTCATAATCCTGCAAAAAGCGCTCCCGATTTTACCCGTGCCGATCACACCAATTGTTCTGCCGTGTAAATTGAACCCGAGCAGACCGTTTAATGAAAAGTTCTGTTCCCGTACCCGGTTGTATGCTTTGTGGGTTTTACGTATTAGTGTCAGCAGCATTGCGAC
Source organism: Dyadobacter sp. OTU695 (assembly GCF_038440355.1). Classification (NCBI taxonomy): domain Bacteria; kingdom Pseudomonadati; phylum Bacteroidota; class Cytophagia; order Cytophagales; family Spirosomataceae; genus Dyadobacter; species Dyadobacter sp. OTU695. The sequence continues at coordinate 1,012,689 of NZ_JASATN010000001.1, forward strand.
CGTGTGCTCGGCCACAGCCTCGGGAGAGTATTCCGGAACCCGGCACACGCGTATCCCATGGGCCCGGGCGGCATCCAGGTCCACATTGTTGAAGCCGGCGCATCTCAGTGCTATGACTTTGACGCCCTTCTCCGCCAACACCGAAATGACCCCGGCATTCACCTTGTCATTCACGAACACGCAAACGGCCGCCTGGTCGTTTACCGCATTCGCGATGTGGGGGCCCAAATGGGTTTCCAGATACTCGATCTCAAATCCGTAAGCGCGATTGTAGATATCGAAAAACTGTTTGTCGTAGGGCTTTGCGGAGAAGAAGAGAATTTTCATGCGTGGTTGTCAATGGCATTCAGGCGGTAATTTACTTTATATCGTTACTAAGCCGAAAGGGTTGCATCCGGGGGTATCCGGCTTCCTATTCCGTACGCAAGCTTTTCACGGGATCGAGTAGTGCCGCGCGAATAGCCTGATAGCTTACTGTAATAAGCGTGATTGCCAGCGTTCCCAAGCTCGCGGTCATGAAGATCCACCAGGAGATTTGGGTGTGATAGGCATATTTTTCGAGCCAGCGATCCATCATATACCAGGCGATGGGTGTTGCCAGCAGGCAAGAAACGGCCACCAGCATGATGAAATCACCTGAAAGAAGTTGCCATAGACTACTAACGGATGCTCCCAGCACTTTGCGGATCCCAATCTCTTTCGTCCGTTGTTCTGCAATGAACGATGCCATTCCGAAAAGTCCCAGGCAACTGATGAAGGTCGCCAGACCTGTAAATATGGCGGCCAGCCTGCTGATCCGTTCTTCGGCAGCGAATTTTAGCGCATATTCCTGATCCGCAAACTGGAAACTGAACGGTGAATCCGGACTGTATTTTTTGAAAGTAGTTTCAATGTTTTTCAGCGCTGTGGCGGCGTTGGATCCGGGGTTAAGTCGCGCCGTCATGAATCTGCCGGCCTTTGGATGGATGAAAAATATAGACTTTTTGACGGGATCATAAGGAGATTCCATCACCATATCTTTAATTACGCCAATAATTCTGAAACGCCTTCCATCCCAGGTTACAGTTTCTCCAATGGCATCATTGAAATCCCGTTTCCCAAGGCCCATAAACTTAACCGCCGACTCATTGACCACAAACCCGGCAGAATCCGAAGACAGGCTCCTGGTAAAATCACGCCCTCCGATGAACTCCCATCCGACTGTTTTTCCAAAGTCATGCGAAATGCCAATCGTCGCAAACTCGGAGTGCAGGCCGGGATCTTTCCCTTTCCAGTCGAAACCTACATTGGCCGAAAAAACCTCCGTAGGCGGGGACGCCGATTCTGCTAACGAGGTCACGCTCCCGGTTTTAACAAGATCATCGAGCACAGCATCAAAATGGGTATGAATGTCCTTGTTATTAACGAGCATAGTCACCAGGCCCCGCCTGTCGTAGCCGATAGGGCGGTTTTTCGCATGCAGGATTTGCTTGTAAACAACCACGGTCCCGATCATCAGCATCACTGAAACCGTGAATTGAAGGACGACGAGGATTTTTCGGGGCAGTGCCGCACGAAGCCCCAAAGTGCTCCATTTACCTTTCAGCGCCTTGATGGGTTGAAAGGAAGACAGGTAAAAAGCGGGGTAGGAGCCGGCAATGAATCCCGTGAGAAGTGCGAAAGCGATTACGCTGACCAGAAAGATCGGGTCCTGCCAGGGAATCTGCATTTGCTTGTCGGCAATTTCATTGAAGGCCGGCAAAGCCAAGCGGGCCAGCACCAGCGAGATCACGAAGGCAAGCAGTACAACCAGGAACGATTCACTGAAAAACTGGCCGACCAATTGGCGTTGCATCGAGCCGATCGCTTTACGGATGCCGACCTCCCTGGCGCGTTTTCCTGAGCGTGCCGTGCTAAGGTTCATGAAATTAATGCATGCCAGCAGCAGTACAAATACGCCAATGGTGCCAAAAAGCCATACAAATTCAATGCGCCCACCCACATTGCTGCCATTCAGCCATTCGGAATGCAAGTGCCAGCGACTCATGGGATGCAGCAGGATTTGGGGCTTGAATTTCAACTCATCTTTGCCGGTTTTTCTAAGTTTGATATCCCTGATTTTGTCTGAAACTGCATTTACATCGCTGTTTTTCGAAAGCTGTACGAGGATCTGAAAGGAGCTGTTTTGCCATTCATTATTTTCCACCGCCTCCTTCACCCATTCGGTAGAAGAAACAAACAGATCGAATGGGGCTATGAACGCCAGTTCGTGAAACTCTGAGTTATAAGGAATGTCTTCGTAAACTCCGGTCACCCTCACATCCAGGTTTTTATTGATTTTCAGCATCTTATCTATCGGGTCGGAATGCTTGAAAATCGCTTTTGCCGTCGATTGGGAAAGCAGGACCGTGGCAGGATCTTTCAGCCCGGAAGCACTTCCGCTGACCATTTTGAGGGAAAGCATTTCTGCCGCACCTGCCGACATGAAGTTACCTGGTTTTGTAAAACTCGAACCATTGTAGGCCAGTGCGTGCCTTTGGAGCCAGGAGGTAATTACTACACGCTCTAAATCATCCCCGAAGTTGGTTTGCAACTCCCTGAACAATGGCGCAGGAACATTGTTGCCGGTATTAACCTCCCCGTCGAGCGTTTGCTGCTGCATTACCCGTGCGATCCGGTCGTAGTGTTGATGGTATTTGTTGTAAGAGAATTCGTCGTAGATCCACAGGCCAATCAGCATGGCGACCATCATTCCAACCGCAAGTCCGCCGATATTGACTGCCGAGTACGTCTTGTTCCCGGCAAGGTTACGCCAGGCTATCTTGAAATAATTGCGAAACATCACTGGTTCGGGTTGATTGTTTACAAAATATCAGCTAAATGCGGGAATAACAATGCTCTCTACTTTCTTCCACGTAATGCTGTGGGAGCCGTCATTGTCCGTGGGATTGTGATGAAGTGTGAGTACCACCAGGTCGAGATCCGGGACGATGTACAGCATTTGCCCTCCATAACCAGCCGCATAAATAACCGGGAACGCTCCGGTAGGGGTCCTGGCGGTTCCGCGCCACCACTGGTAGCCATAGCCGAAATCCTTATTTCCCTGGTTCGTCGGAAGGATAAATGCCGTGCTCTCCCTGATCCAGGTTTTCGAAACAACCTGCCGGCCGTTCCATCTCCCGCTGTCAAGCACCATCTGCCCGATTTTCAACAAGTCCCTCGGCCTGAGGAAAAGCCCGCCGCCGGTGTGAATTTTACCGCCTATGCTGGTCCAGGCGAAGTGATTTATTCCCAGAGCTTGGAAAAGTGTTTCTTTGGCGTAATTATCTGCCGGTTTTCCAGTCGTATGCAACAACACGCCGCCCAGAAGGATGGAAAGGCCGCTGTTGTATTCGAACCTGCTTCCCGGCTTATCCACAGGGTCGGGTTTTTTAGACAAAACATATTTGTAAAGATCGCTGCTCTGATTCATCCGCACAGCGTCATTCTCGGGGTTGGAATAGGGAATGTCCTCCTTCCAATCCAGGGCCGCGGACATCGTTAGCGCATGCCGCAATGTCGGGGATGAAGCATTTGTCGGGGCAGAATCGGAGTATTGCGGAAAATAGCTTTTCAACGGCTCGTCCAGATTTTTGATCAGTCCCTGTTCGCGCGCGATGCCAAACAGAAGTGAGGTTACACTTTTTGTAGCCGACTGAATGCTGTGCAGCCGCTCCCGGCCGCCCAGGTAAAAGTATTCTTCGAGGATCAGCTCTCCATGCTGTGCCACCAGGAAGGCGTCGAGACCATGGAATTTGCCCAGCAGAGTTTGCTCGAACAACTCGTTCAGTGGTTCCGAATCTGCCACGGACTTGCGTAAAGGTCTCACCGGCCACCCATCGCCCGTTACTATTGGAGGCTGGTATATCCAGCTTTTGACCGGCTGCCCGTTTTTGCCTGCCCTGGCGGGTACCTGCGCCGACCAGTGCGGAACTTTGGTAAAAGTCAGATTTTCAGGCTTTTGGTTGGGGATATTCAGCACACCTTTGATGGTCTTTTTGTCGTCATAAAGCGACCCTTTAAATGCTGCACCGCCTCCCAGATTCAGCTCGATCATTGAATCTTGCACATTCACAGCTTGTAACTGGCTAGCGGCCATCAGTTCCGGTATCTCGAACCGTCCGCTCCATTTACCCGTGATATCCTGGCTCAGTTGGATATCCAGGGCGCTTTTTAATCCGGGGACCGTCTCCAATTCGGTGTGCCATATGCCAGCCACTTCGCGCCCGCCCGGTAAACAGGAGGTGGTAAGCAAGAAGACCCAAATGAATTTGCAGTACTTGTTGATCGATTTCAACTGGCTAAGACGGTTGGCGATTCAAAATGTAACCAATTAATACAAAGAAATAAAATAAAGTTTATACGCAGCACCTTATATCCCGATCATCCATTTGTATTCTTCCAAATTTGAGATGACGTTGATCAACGACGAGTCGTTTTGAGCGGATGCGGTAAAGTTCAATCGTTGCTGTTTTGTATATTTTCAATATTTTTTGCAACGAAATAAAGCAGGTTATCGCGAAATCCTTTTCTTTGTCAAAAAACTTCACATCATTTATCCAACGGAGATCAACCGGGATGTCTACTTTTACGAGAGCTGAATCAGATTTGAGTGGTGAACTGCTTATCTGGCATCGTTTCAGGCAAGGGGATATGCAGGCTTTTCAGTCGCTATACCAACGCCATGTTAGAAGTCTGACCAGCTACGGCCACCGGCTGACGCCCGACAGGCAGTTGCTCGAAGATGCCATTCACGACCTTTTTATTGACCTTTGGCGGAGAAAAGAGCATCTTAACGATGCGGATAACATCCGGTTTTACCTCTTCCGGGCATTGCGTAACCGGCTTTCGCGCAACGGCAGAAACAATATCTTCGAGCAAGCCGAGGATATCGACGGATTCCTCGACTACCTGGTCGCGCTGTCCAGTGAGCAGCAGCATATCGACTCCGAGGGCGCAGAGGTACGCACGCAGCGCGTGCGCCAGGCGGTCGAGAGTCTTTCGGACCGGCAGAAAGAGGTCATTAACCTCCGTTTTTACCACGGAATGAGCCTTGATGAAATTTCAGAGCTGATGGGTTTATCCAAACAAGGCGTGAGTAATCTGCTCTACAAAGCCTATGCCGTGCTCCGTACACGGCTTGGTGAACTGACGATTATCTCGCTGTTGGTGCCTATGGGCGAAATGCACGCGTGGATGGTGTAAAATGATTTTGAGAAAATTGCCGGAAGATAGGTTAGTTTTTAACCATAGTTGTACCTCTTAGTTGTGCGCGTACCATTTATCCCTGACCATGAATGATGAAAGTTTAAATATCGAGGATCTTTTAGGCAATGACTCTTTCATAAGCTGGGTGCTGCGAGACGAAGATGCACTATTATGGGAGGCAATTCTCCGGTCTGATCCGGGCAAAAAGGAGCTCGTGGAAAAAGCATCGAAGATCGTGCTGGCATTGCACCGGGCCGAGGAGGAGGTAGTTCCTTTGATGGACCAGCAAAAGCTTTGGGCAAGGATCGAATCGACCGCAGAGAGCCGGGAAGAACTGCCGATACATGTCAAGCAGGAGCGGAAAATGTTCAAATTGCTGCTGATCGCAGCGGGTGTGGCGCTTATTGGCACATTAGGCGTTTTCCAAATCATGCGCAACGACGGCAAACGCGTTACCTATAAAGAGCTGCTTACCCATGCCAAAGTGGAAAATCAGCTTATTGAAAAGCAAAACCAGGGCAATGCGGCCATGGAGCTACGGCTCGAAGACGGCACGATTATTACTTTGGGCAAAAATAGCAAGCTGAGCTACCCGGCGCATTTTCAAAAGCAAAAACGGGAGGTTTTCCTCAGTGGAGAGGCATTTTTTAATGTAACCAAAGACCCTTCACGGCCATTCCTGGTTTATGCCAATGAGACCGTGACGAAGGTACTGGGAACGAGTTTCGAGATCAGGGCATTTGAAAACAGTCAGGATGTGACCGTGCACGTCAGGACCGGGCGGGTGTCGGTGTACAGGCAGAGCCGTATCCAGACGGACGATCCTGAAACGACCGGATTGGTATTATTGCCCAATCAAAAAGGGACATTTAACCGCGACAGTGAAGTGCTGGTCAAAAACCTCGTTGAAGAACCATTGCCTATCGCTCCGATTGCCGAGACGAAAAAGACCAGGTTCGATGAAGTTCCGGCCACTGAGGTTTTTGCGGAAATTGAAAAGATATACGGGGTACAGATCCTCTGCGACCATGAGTTGCTGTCCAAATGCATTATTTCGACCTCTATTCGCAATGAGTCGCTGTATGATAACCTGGATGTCATTTGCCGGACGATCGGCGGAACCTATAAAGAAATCGACGCGCAGATCGTGATCGATTCGAAAGGCTGTTACTGATGATGGTGATACCTTTCTCTGACTGCCACTTTTCCGGATAATTGATAAAAAAACAAAAAATAATTTCATCACAAGGGTTAGTTTTTTTCGGGACCTGTACCTGTATAAATAGAGCGGCCGGATGTTTCCGGTGCTATTCATTTTGCAAGCATGTTCCGTTGCTTACACCGGTGGTCCGGTAGAGGATTGCTATGTCTATTTTTTTGCAATGGCCTCATTGCGATTGTCACCTAACTTAATTCAAATATGGAAAACAGATTGGCTACCTAGGAAAAATGCGCCATCGAGGACAGTTTGCCGCACCCGGCGGACCGGGATGTTTATTCAAAAATGAAAATCAAAACAGGTATGGGCATTTTTACGAATGAAAAAAAGGTTTTTCAGTTCCTGTGCACGACGATGAGGCAACTGTTCATTGCCGGGTTCGCGCTCGCGCTCGCAGCGGGACTAAGCTACGCGTCACCCACGTACTCGCAGGAGTTGCTCAAACAACGTATATCAATTAGCGTTAGGAATGCATCGTTAAAGACGGTCCTGAAAAATATCGAAGAGCAGGGGGACCTTTCCTTCTCGTATCAAAAGCAAGTGATTGCCACCGACGAGAAAATCAACCTGGAAGCAAAGAATGAATTGCTGGAAGATCTTCTGAAACGTGTGCTTTCGCCGAGGAACATCATGTACCAGGTGGTGAAAAGCAATCAGATCATTCTTTCCAGGGCACCCGATGAGGGAAAAGGGCCAACCGGCATGCTGCCCGGCAATGTGGCGGAACCATTGATGGAAAAGCAGATCGCCGGAAAAATCACCGATGAAAAGGGGGAAGGGCTGCCAGGAGTAAGCGTGGTATTGAAAGGGACGCAAAAAGGAACGACTTCCGAGGCGGACGGCACCTACCGCCTTGCCATTCCGGATAACGACGCGGTGCTGATCTTTTCCTTTGTAGGCTATATTTCCGAAGAGCGGCAGGTAGGCGCCCAATCGATTATGAATGTCGTGCTGAAAGTCGATAACAAAGCACTGGAAGAAGTGGTAGTGACGGCCTACGGACAGAAGCAGCGCAAAGAGGCGGTGGTGGGCGCGGTGACGACGATCCGTCCGGGTGAGCTGAAAATCCCTTCCAGTAACCTCACGACCGCCATCGCGGGCCGGCTCTCGGGCGTGATCGGTTACCAGCGGAGCGGCGAGCCGGGTGTCGACAATGCCACATTTTTTATACGCGGCATTACCACATTCGGGTACAATAATTCGCCTCTGATATTGGTCGACAACGTAGAACTCACCGTGACCGACCTTGCCCGGCTGCAACCCGATGATATTGAAAGCTTTTCGATCCTGAAAGACGCCAGTGCGACGGCCTTGTACGGAGCCAGGGGGGCGAACGGGGTTGTGTATGTGACCACCAAGCAGGGGAAAGCGGGAAAAGCGAAGATCAACTTTCGGGTGGAAAACTCTGTTTCCATGCCGACCCAGAACGTGGAGCTGGCCGATCCGATCACCTACATGAAATTGTATAATGAGGCCCAGCTGACGCGCGATCCGCTCGCGGCGATCAAATACCCTCAAAACCAGATCGAAAACACCGGCAAGGGCAACAATCCCTACATCTATCCTTCGACAGACTGGCGCGATGTCCTGTTTAAAAAATATACTCAGAACCGCCGCGGGAACCTGAGCGTATCGGGCGGCGGAGAGGTGGCCCAGTATTATGTGGCGACCTCGTTCAGCAATGACAATGGAATGTTGAAAGTGGATAAGATGAATAACTTCAACAATAACGTCAAGCTCAACAGCTACTCGGTCCGCTCCAATGTCAATATCAATCTGAGCCCGCAAACGCAGCTGATTGTACGGTTATACGGAAATTTCGATGATTACAACGGACCTATCGACGGCGGCTCGGGTATCTACCAGAAGGCGCTGAAAACCAGTCCCACGTCCTATCCCGCCTATTACGCTCCCGACAAAGCCAACGAGGCCACAGACCATATTCTGTTCGGGAATTTCGATCTCGGACAATACCTGAACCCTTACGCGGATATGGTGAAAGGATACAAACAATATTCAAGGTCCAAAATGCTGACGCAGCTGGAACTGGCCCAGAAACTTGACTTTGTCACAAAAGGACTTAGCATAAGGGGTATGGCGAATATCAACCGGTCGTCGTATTTCGACGTCACAAGAGCCTATAATCCCTACTTCTACCACGCCGCCTCGTACGACAAGCAGGCGGACACCTACACGCTCAACTGGCTTAATCAACAGGCTAGCAACGAATTTTTCAGTGAGCCCGCCACGGAATACCTGAACTACAATCCGGGGGCCAAAAACCTGGAAAGTTTCCTTTACTTGCAGGGTACGCTGGATTATTCGAGGGTTTTCCGCGAGGTGCATTCGGTGAATGCGACGATGGTGACGACATTGCAGCAGAGCCTGAAGGACAATTCGAGTGTGGGGCAGGTACAATCCTTGCAACAATCGCTTCCCAGCAGGAATACGGGCATTTCCGGACGATTGTCCTACTCGTTCGATAACCGGTATTTCGCCGAGTTCAACTTCGGTTATAACGGCTCGGAACGGTTTCACAAGTCGAAGCAGTTCGGTTTTTTTCCGACCATCGGCGGTGCCTGGGTCATATCGAACGAGGATTTCTGGAAGCCGATGGAGCGCATTGTGAACAAACTGAAAATCCGCAGCTCGTACGGTCTCGTGGGCAACGATGCCATCGGAAGGCCCGATCAGCGTTTCTTCTTTCTTTCGGAGGTTAACCTGAATAATTCCTCGAGGGGGGCATCTTTCGGGTATAATTCGAGCTACACCCGTAACGGCGTGTCGATCAGCCGGTATGAGAACAAGGATATTACCTGGGAGACCTCCTATCAGACCAATTTGGGACTTGAATTTTCCATTCTTCAGAAACTGAATGTGATCGCCGAAATCTACAAGCAGAGACGTGCCAATATCCTCATGGAACGTGCTTCGATCCCTACCACAATGGGACTCGCCGTCACGCCTTCGGCCAATGTGGGGGAGGCAAAATCAAAAGGGTTTGACCTGGCGGTGGATTTTAACCAGAATTTCAAAAATGGCGCCTGGCTGGTTGCAAGAGGAAACCTGACAATGGCAAGGACCGTGTACTCCATTTTTGAAGAGCCGGACTACAAAGACCGTTACCTGTCGCGGGTTGGGCAGTCTATCAACCAGCCCAGGGGACTGATCGCCGAACGGCTTTTCATTGATGAGAACGATGTGAAAAATTCTCCCCGTCAGAACTTCGGGGTGTATGGCGCCGGCGATATTAAATACCGGGATATTAATCGTGATGGCCAGATTACCAATGCGGACTTTGTCGCGATAGGCCACCCGGAAACGCCCGAAATCACCTACGGCTTCGGTTTGTCCGCGGGCCACGGACAGTTTGACCTTTCGCTTTTCTTCCAGGGGCTGGGTCGGGAGTCCTTTTTCATCAACCCGGTCGCTTCGGCCCCTTTTATCAATTATAATAAAGATAATAACGGGGATGGTAATCTGTTTCCAGCAAACCTGATCGGTGAGAATGCTTTGTTAAAAGCATTTGCGGACAGCCACTGGTCGGAGGAGAACGGCGACATTTATGCAGTCTGGCCCCGGATGTCGACAGTTGCGAACGAAAACAATTCACAGCGAAGCACATGGTTCATGCGCGACGGCTCATTTATACGCCTGAAAACGCTGGAAGCGGGGTACACCGTCAAGGGCCGTTTTCTGGAAAATCTGAAAGTGACCAATTTTCGGATCTACTTCAACGGGACGAATTTACTGACATTCAGCAAGTTTAAATTGTGGGATCCCGAAATGGGCGGAAATGGCCTGGGCTACCCGGTCCAGAAGGTTTTCAATATCGGTTTGAATATGAATTTCTAAGCATCATATTATGAAATTACTGTACACCAGTTTTTGCCTTACGGCCTTACTTGTCCTGATTACCGCGGGCTGCCGGCAATACCTCGATATTGTCCCGGATAACGTAGCGACGATCGATAATGCATTTAAAATGCGTGCGGATGCGGAAAAGTACCTTTTTACCTGCTACAACAACCTGCCGCAATTCGGCAACGAAGGCGCCGATCCCGGTTTTATGACGGGCGACGAATTCGCGACCGTGTACCCGGTACTCGGAAATATCAATGGTAACCTCTACCGGATCGCAAGAGGTGAGCAGAACATCGTTTCGCCTATCGCCAACTTTTGGGACAGCAAATATTTCCAGGCGCTCCGCGAATGCAATATCTTTCTGGAAAACATCGACAAAGTCCGCGACCTCACCGAATTTGAAAAGAAACGTTGGGTGGCCGAGGTGAAATTCCTGAAAGCCTATTACCATTATTACCTGGCCAGGATGTACGGCCCGATCCCGATCATCAAAAAGAACCTTCCTATTTCAGCGTCGGTGGAAGAGGTAAAAGTAAAAAGGCAACATGTGGATTCGGTTTTCAACTATACCGTAGAACTGATCGACGAAGCTGCGCAGGATCTTCCGGTGGTTTTACCTAATGAATTTTCCGAACTGGGGCGTATTACCAGGCCCATTGCGCTGGCGATCAAGGCCGAGATACTCACCACGGCCGCCAGCCCGCTTTATAATGGCAACCAGAACTACGCCAATTTCAGGAATAAGGATAATGAACCGCTGTTCAGCAATACGGCTAGCCCCGAAAAATGGCAGCGGGCCGCTCAGGCTTGTCGGGAGGCGATCACCGCCTGCGAAGCAAACGGGCACAGGCTTTATGAATTTGTGCCCCGTTCGGTAACCACGAAGGTTTCGGATACTACCCAGCGCCTGATGTCGATCCGGGCGGCGGTAACCGACAAATGGAACGTGGAGCTCATCTGGGGTGCTTCCAATTCTACGGGTGGCGGCAGCCGGGGTTTTCAATCATTGGCGCAGGCCCGGCTCAGCCCGTTTACCGGCACGATCCCCAATGAAAGCATTGGTTCTATGCTCGCCCCGCCGATCCACATCGCCGAAATGTTCTACAGCAACAATGGCGTGCCGATAGAAGAGGACAAGAGCTACAAGTATGGGACCCGTTTTACTGCGTTGCGGAAGGCATTGCAAAGCGAACGGTACTATATCCGGGAAGGCTACACGACGGTACAGCTCAATTTCGATCGCGAACCCCGGTTTTATGCCGACCTGGGTTTCGACGGGGGGATTTGGTTCGGGCAGGGCAAAAACGACGACGACAATACCTGGGTACTCGAAGGAAAACTCGGACAAACAGGTGGCAGACAAGGTGCTTCGCTGTATTCTGTGACGGGCTACTGGCCCAAGAAACTGGCCAATTATAACAACACCATCAACGACCCCGCACAGCAATACAACGTGGAAGGCTATCCCTTTCCGATCATGCGCCTCGCGGACCTGTACCTGTTGTACGCGGAAGCATTGAACGAGTCGCAGGGACCATCCGCAGAAGTGTATGCCTGGATCGATAAGGTCCGGACGCGGGCGGGCTTGAAGGGAGTAGTGGAATCGTGGACCAAATACTCTAATAAACCCTCCAAATTCAGCAGCAAAGAAGGTTTGCGCGAGATTATCCAGCGCGAAAGGTTGATCGAACTGGTTTTCGAGGGAAAGAGGTTCTGGGACCTGCGGAGGTGGAAAGTAGCGGAAAATTATCTGCAAAGGTCGGTGAATGGCTGGGATATTGCCCAGCGCGAGGCGGTCAACTACTACCGGGTCAAGCCGATTTACACGAGTAGTTTTAGTCTGAAAGACTATTTCTGGCCAATCTCCGAGAACTCCCTGATCGTCAACCCGAACCTTGTCCAAAACCCAGGCTGGTAAACACTGCTGTCTATGAAAAAGATAACGATATTATTATCAATCGTGTGGGCGCTCGCATTGCTGAGCTCCTGTACGGATGCCGACGACATCCGCAAACCCCTGGGCGCGGACACCGAGAAGCCCGGCGTGGTGACCAATACCTCGGTAGTCAATTTTGCCGGCGGCGCTACCATCACCTATTCGCTCCCGAAAGATGAAGACCTGCAATATGTGGTGGCCGAGTATGCGATCAACAAAACCACGGGTAAGATGAGCGAAGCGAAGGCATCGCACTACACCAATAAACTGACTGTCGAGGGCTTCTCTGCCGGCGGTGATTATGAGGTAACCTTATATTCGGTCGATAAAAGCGACAATAAATCGGAGCCTGTCAAGGTCAGGATCGCGCCCCAGGAGCCGCCCGTCCAGACCGTTTTCAACTCCCTGCAACTGGGTGTCGACTTCGGCGGACTGAATGTTGCTTTCAATAACCCATCCGAAGCCAAGCTGGCGATCGTAGTGATCACGGCAGACAACAATGGGGATTACATCCCGGTCGAGACGCTGTACACGCAGGTCAAAGGCGGCTCATTTGCCGCCCGGGGATTTGATACGCTCAGCAGGAAGTTCGGGGTATATGTGCGCGACCGCTGGAACAATTACTCCGATACAGTTTACAAGGAAGTAAAACCATTTTTTGAAAAGAAACTGGATAAAACCCGCTTCCGCGAATATGTGCTGCCGACAGACGAAGAGAGCGGTTACGGCTGGCAGCTACCGTTTTTGTGGGACGATCTTGTGTCGGAACCCGGCTTCCACACCATCCCGCTTTCCGACCGCGATATGCCGATCCACTTCACATTCGACCTGGGAACCGCGGCAAAACTAAGCCGGTTCAGGCTGTGGCAACGACAGGGCGACTGGTTTTATAAACACGGTAATCCCCGTAAATGGACGATGTGGGGCAGCGAAAAAGCACCTAATCCGGACGGAAGTTTCAACGGCTGGACCAAGCTCATGGATTGTGAATCGATCAAGCCGTCGGGGAGCCCTTATGGCGTGAATACCGGCGACGATATTGCCTATATGTCGGCCGGGGAGGAGTTCGTGTTTCCGCTTTCGGCACCCAAAGTGCGCTATATCCGCATGCAGATCCATCAGAACTGGTCCGACACCAAGTTTGTCCATTTTACCGAACTCACCTTCTGGGGCGATACCAAATAATTTAAAACTGAGATATGATGGTTATCAAACATAAAATCGCAGGACTACTGGTGCTTCTTTTCGCGTCGGCCTCTTGTACCGATTGGGACGATTTCAAAAAATACCAGGCAGGCGGGGAGATCGTCTACCCCGGGCGGGGCGATACCGTATTGGTAGCGTCGGGAAGAAACAGGACGCAATTGCTGTGGGTCCTTAGTGCGGACCCGCGCGTGACCGGTTATAAACTTTACTGGAACAACAAGGCCGACTCCCTGGAAGCGGCCGTGCCTTCGGACCTCATCGGCGACACGGTCAGGATCATGATCGATCCGTTGGCAGAAGGGTCGTACAACTTTGAGATGTACTCGCTCGATGCAAAAGGGAACCGGTCGGTGCCGCTGCGTTTCAACGGCAGGACATTCGGGGCGAATTATGAAAATGGCCTGCTCAACCGCACCATCAGCACGGCTTCTTATGACTCGACCCTGAAGATGTTGCAGGTAAGCTGGAATACACCCGACACGGTAAACATCAATACCGAGCTGAAATACATTGCCACTGACTCAAAGACGAAATCCATACTAGTCGGGCCCAATGTGCAGGAAAGTAAAATACCTGACTGGAAACCCGGAACGATCCTGAACTACCGGTCGTCCTTCAAACCGGATAGCAAAGCCATCGATATTTTTACCGTTACCCGTTACGACACCATGTCGGTGCGGAAGCCGGAATGACCGGGGCAATCGTCGCGTGATGGGAAATATCAAAAAGGGGATACAAGCCGGCATCCCCCTTTTTGGTAAAAAAAAGCTCCCACTTAATCTATTCCCTGTGTTATCGTCCAGGTGTTATCCGCATTAAGCGTAGCATTCATTGAAAAAATACCGTAGGGGAATTCAATCTTCACCGGACTGTTGATCTCCGACGGGTCCAGTACCTGGCCTTGTTTAAGATTTCCGAATGTAATCCAGTATTCAAAGCGCGGAGTGAATACGAAATTCATATTGGGTTGCGCCTGTACTGCAACGGTAGGTACGCCGGACATCCCAATACCTACGCTGGCCTGGCGGATCGCAGTGGTATTGGCGGAAATAATGCACAGAGAACCCTGCTGGTGCCAATCCTGTTGATTTGCAAATTTGTAATCACGTTCTTCTTTGATGAGTGTTATTTGATTTCTACCGGTCAGATCGGTGGGAGCATTTTCTCCCGGATAAAAAATGACACCCGGCCTTAGCTCGCCGGTTTTGGCCCAGAAGAAATAGAGGTCGGTATTCCATGATATGGCCAATTGCGTATGCGGAGCGGCCGATTCCACACGCCATGCCAAAGGGAAAACATCCGGATTGGGACTGTTGTGATTTTGCTGGAAGACGCAAAAGCTACCTGATGAGCTGGAATTGTTAACAAAATTGATTGTGAAGGTTGCCATAATTTGATAGATTCTAGGTTAAAAAAAATGTTTCCTGTTACCTAGAATTTGTAACCCAATTTTAGAAAGCATTTCATTTATCAATCTACTTCTATTTCTTATTAATAGTAGTTTGACAAAAAATGCCTGTAAAGTTACTCCCTGGGGACGATACTAAGAATGCGGGATAAGGAAACGGGCTGCCTGGAGTTAAGTCCCCGGGCGGCCCGTTTTAAGGTAATCCAGACGTTTGCCGGTTAATTCCAGGCGTTTGCTATGTCTTTGGCCACATTTGGATTGTAATTCTTTTCCACGTCAGGTATCGGAAAAAGTACGTTTTTGTCCTGGAAAGGTTGCTTGCCATCTCCCGGTTCAGCCGCGCGTTGCGCGTTGATCGTCTGCTTGGCAATTCCCCAGCGGATCAGGTCGAAATACCGGCTTTGCTCGCCGCAAAGTTCTACCTGGCGTTCACGCATGAGGATTTTCAGCGCGTCCGCCTGTGCGCCCAATGCAGTGTAAGCGACGGCGCCCGAGCGTTTCCGTACCTGGTTGATCAGCGCCAGCGGGTCGGCACCGGTTTTTCCCTGCTGGATCTGCGCTTCGGCAAGCATCAGCAATACGTCGGCAAAGCGGATCACCTGCCCGTTAATGGAGCTTTGCGGTCCTCCATAAGAAGCGACTTCATTATAGTACTGGTATTTTTTCCAAACATAATATCCCTGGGGATCGTCGGCTTTGAACGGGAAATCGATCGGTCCGCCGGCGCATTTCTGGCAATACTGGGTGTCGCCGCCACTTTCCTTGCTGCCATAAAATGTAAACTTCGCACGCGGGTCCACGTAATTGGCGCCGGTAGCCGGGTTGGCATATTGAAACGATTTGACGGTAGTAGTCGAAATGTAAACATTAAACCAGTCTTTGAAACCATATTCCTGCGCACGGTCGGAATGGGTGGCCTTGCCGCCCCATGTTTCCTGCCCGCCGAAAACGTAGTACTGGTTGCCAATTCCCCAGTCGGTCCATTTCGCATTCATGATCTGGAAAATGTTTTCAGGACTGCTCTGGTTCGTCGAGCTGAACAGGTTCTCGTACGACGGGTCCAGCGAATATGTGAAAGGCGCGGTAGTCAGTTGTGCCAGCGTGGTTTCCGCCTGCGCCCACTTTTTCTGGTACAAATAGGATTTTCCGAGCAAAGCCACTGCCGCCCCTTTGGTAGCCCTGCCGAGTCCCGTTGCGGCGTCATAAGATACTGGTAAGTCGGCTGCCGCCAGTTTGAGATCGCTTTCGATCGTCGCCCAGATCGCTTCCGTGGAAGCACGCGAAGGGTAATTGTTCGCCACGGTGCTGTCGTAAGCGGTGATCAGCGGTGCCTTGCCCCACAGGTTGACAATGTTGAAATAGGCATACGAGCGTAAAAACCGTGCTTCGGCAATGTACTGTTTCGCGGCCTGCTGGTCGGCCGGTGCCGCGGGGTTCCATACTCCGGCTCGGTCGATTACCACATTCGACCGGAGGATCAGCCGGTAGAGGCTGTTCCAAAGTTGGCCGATCTGCGCCTGGCTGGTACCGAACGAGTAGTCGGCGAGTTGCGCCATGTCGCCCTGCAGGTTGGTTGTCTTCTTGGCTTCATAGCCGAGCATATCGAAAATAAAGTAATACTCGCGTGCCCAGAGTCCGTTGTGCAGTAATGTAGCATAGGTTGCGATGACCGCCTGGTTGAGCCCCTCAGACGATTTAAAATAGGTGTTGTAATCGTAGGCGCTCTGGCTTTCCAGTTCCAGTTTGGATTCATCACATCCGGCCAGCTGAAAAGCAGCGATTAGTCCTGTCAGAAAATATATGATCTTTTTCATGTTCACTTCAAGTAAGTTTTCTCCTAACCATTAAAACCCAAGCTGCAGACCACAAAGTAATGTCCTCGGCTGCGGCAACTGCTGGCGGTCGTCGATACCGCGCGAGAAGATGTAGCTGCCGCCGTTCTGCGTGCTTACCTCTGGGTCGTAGCCTTTGTATTTGGTGAAAGTCAGAAGGTTTTGTGCCGCCGCATACACCCGGATACTTTTAAATACCTTGCCGCCGCCAATACCTTCAATCAGGTTCTGAGGCAGGGTATAGCCTAATGTGACGTTGCGTAGACGCAAATAGGCGCCGTTTTCGAGCCACCAGTCGGAGGGGCGCAGGTTACCGTCGCCCGTCGCGCTCTGTCCTGCACGCGGGAGTTCAGCCACATCGCCGGGCTTGCGCCATCTTTTCAGGATTTCGGTAGAAGCATTATGCCCGGTCGATTCATTTTCTGTCACGAATTTGAAGGCATTCAATATTTTCAGACCCGAAACACCTGAAACTACCACGTTCAGATCGAAGCCTTTGTAGCTCGCACCCGCATTGAAACCATAGACAATTTTGGGAATAGGGTTACCGAGGATCTTCTGATCCGTGGAGGTCACTTTCCCGTCTCCGTCGAGGTCTTTGAAAATAAAGTCGCCCGGCAGCAAACCTGCCTGGTATTTGGTAGTCGCATCGCCCGCCTGTTCCGCCGCTTTCGCATTCAAAGCATCGATTTCGGCCTGATCTTTGGCTACGTGAGATAGTTCATAACCAAAGAACGACCCGATCGCCGACCCTGCGGCCGTATAGGTGAAGGTAGGGAGGTTACTAAATGCCCCGGCCTGAATAGGAGCGGCAAATTCGCTTCCGAGCGAATTGACAATGTTCTTGTTGTATGCCAAATTCGCGCTCACATTGTACTGGAAACCTCCCCGTGCCTGGTCGCGGTAGCCTACCGAGAACTCAACGCCCTTGTTTTGCGCGCTGGCTGCATTGGCATATTTGCTGGGTTGCCCGCCGCTGGCCGATGCTCCCGTACTTCCGGAAACCGGTACACTCACGAGCAGGCCGGAGCTTTTGCGGTTATACCAGTCGACGGTAATGCTCAGCCTGTTGCTGAGAAAGCCGAGATCTAAACCAATGTCGGTCTGGTCGGTCGACTCCCAGCGGATATTCGGGTTGGATAATGTATTGATGGTGGTACCCGGGCTGAATCCTTCGTTTGTGCCCAGCGAATACACCAGGTTACCATTAGGGCTACCGCTATAAGTAAGTACCGACGTCACGCCTGTGGTCGGGATCGTGTTGTTACCCGTCCTGCCAAGCCCGAAACGCAACTTTCCGTCACTCAGGAAGTTCAGATTGTTTTCAATGAAAGCTTCATCGACGAAGCGCCATGCAACACCCAGACCATAGAAATTCCCGAAACGGTTGTTGGCACCGAAGTTCGAGGCACCGTCGCGGCGGAAACTTCCCGTGAGAATGTATTTGTTGTCGAAAGTATAGCCTAAACGTGCAAAATAGGAGATAACCGAAGAGCGCGCATAGCCATAATTAGAACCGGTAACTGCCTGCGACTGGGCCACGCTGATGTTCTGAATGGCGTCGTTCGGGATTTTCGTACCGGTCGCATTCAGGCCGGATGAATTTCCAGGGTCGAGATAGCTGTTACCGAGCGTTGCAGAAACACTGTGTTTTCCAAATACCTTATTATAGGAAAAGTAGTTTTCAAGCGTATAAAAAGAGTAGTTGCTGAAACCCAGCGTTGCCTGTTGCGGATTGGTCAGGTTATTGCCCCCGGTGTAGCCATATTGGTAGCTGCGGTTCTTGCCGCCACCGATTTCGGCGGAAAGCTGGGTGCGGAACCGTAAGCCGGCAATGATATCCACTTCGGCAAAAACCTGCGGGAAGAACACGAAGCCGGTGTTGACGGGATGGTTTAGGTTAATGGCCGCGAGCGGGTTGTTCCCATTACTGAAATCGTCCACGTTGGTGGTATTGGAATAACCGCCGGGAATAGCCGGGTCATAAATAGGTTTATAGGGGGCGTAGTAAACCGCGTCGGAAATGCTCGCCAGCTGGCCGTCGTCTTTGGTATACCGGATATTCAGGCTTTGTCCCAAATGAAACCGGCCGAGGGTTTCGTCCAGCGCAAACCGGGCATTCAGCCTGCTGTTGGTGAAGTTCTTGACAATGGCCTGTTGTTTGATATAACCGAGAGAGAAATTATAAGCTACTTTTTCGCCGCCGCCGCTGATATTCAGGTCGTTTTGTGAGACAAGCCCCGATCTGAATATTTCTTTCTGCCAATCGGTACGGTCTGTGGTGACCTCCGAGGTGTTGAATTTTTCGGGCAGGGCCGAATTGGTTGTTGCCGCGAAGTCTCTCAGAAGATCAATATACTGTGATGCATTGAGCAAATCCAGCGTCTTCCAGGCCTTGGCAACGCCCCATTGGGTGTTGAAGTTGATGCGCGGCGCGCCCGATTTACCTCTCCGGGTAGTAATGATCACCACGCCGTTGGCAGCTGCGGAGCCATAAATGGCGGTGGATGAGGCGTCTTTGAGGATTGTGATATTTTCAATATCCTGGGTCGCCAGCGTGTTGAACATCGTTTTACTGCCCTGGATACCATCGATGACGTAAAGCGGATCGACGCCGGTAAAGGAACCTGTACCGCGGATAAGGATCTGGGCGTCGGAGCCCGGTGTTCCGTTCGATTGCAAAACCTGTACGCCAGCCGATTTTCCGATCAGCAGTTGCGAAGGATTGGTAGCCGTGGTAGCACCGGCGTCTTTTGAAGATACGATATCCACAGAGCCGACTACATCCTGTTTCCGCGAGCTTCCATAACCGATCACCACCACTTCGTTGAGCGATTTATCGTCGGGCGCCATTGAAACATTGATTACCGCCCGGTCGCCCACAGCGATTTCCTGCGTTTTATAGCCTACGAAACTGAATACCAGCACTGTTTCTGTATGGTTCACTTCAAATTGGAAGTTGCCGGCAGCGTCCGTCAGGGTACCAAGCTGGGTTCCTTTCAGGCGTACACTCACGCCCGGGAGGCCGTCGCCGTTCTCGTCGCTCACCTTGCCTTTGAGCAGCTGCGCGAGCATGTCCCTCATTTGAATGGTGAGTTGCCCGGCGCTTTTGGTTTGCAGTTCCTTGCTGGCTTTGAGCAATATGCGGCCCGAGGGCGTAACCTGGTAGGAAATCTGGAGTGGTGCCAGCAGCGTTTGCAATGCGGCCGACAGTTTCTGGTTGACAACGTGGATAGCGACCGGACGCTCGGCGCGGATTGCCTTATTGCTGTAAACAAATTTTACGTTCGCTTTCTGCTCCAGTTGGTCGAGCACCGTCGCCAGTTCCACCTTGTCGGCGTGGAGCGTTACGTTTCGTTCCAATACCTCCTGCGCCTTGCTGACGTGCGCCGCGTAGGTGAGACTGGAAAAAACGATTGAAAAGATAAGCTGGGCCAAAGAAATTCTCATGAGCAAGCAAAGCGATGCCCGGTTTTTTCGGTATCGGTTTTTTTTCATAGTTTAGAAAGGTTTTTTATAACTAATGAATATCCCGCTGCTGCATCTTGGCGGATTCCCGGCAGCAGGAAAGTACTGACCGGCAGGATAGTTTTCTGCCGGTTTCTTTTTTGACTTTGGTCACATTTATCGCATAGGGTCGTATTTAGGTTAAACAAAAATTTATTTGCAGCCGGCCGCTGACACCAGGATACGTGTACCCTGAACCTCGTAAGAACCGTCGTTGGATTGGCAAATCAGATCGAGCTGGTCGAATAGCGACATGTTTGTAAGATCACCGGTAAACGTACACTCATTTACCGCTTCCCCCGAAACCACGATGTCTACACCATAGGCATCTTTCAGGCGTTGAAAAATCTCTGGCAATACAGTGTTTTTATAAATCGCGGGAGGTAGTTCGGCATGGGCTGTCAGCAGCACGGGTTTGTCGACCAGGCTGGTCATCAGGTGCCCGCTTTCTTCGAAATAAGTCACACGCTGGTTCGGGGTCAGGATCACACCTTTGTTAAACCGGTGCTTGCCTGGGGATGAAGGTTTGTCGGTACTAATGCTTTCGTTTTCAAAAACAGAAACCTTCCCGCATACCACTTCAACCTGCATCTGGTGCTCTTCCCCGGCTTCTTTTACCCAGAAACTGGTTCCGAGGACTCTGGTCACCAACTTTCCGCTGTATACGAAAAACGGGCAGTGGCTGTTTTTGGTTATGTTGAAAAAAGCATCGCCGCTAAGCTCAACTTCGCGTTTACCGGCAGAAAACTTACGCGGGTAGGTCAGTCCGGCGCCAGGCGCAAGGGTTACCTCGCTGCTATCGTCCAGCTTGATAGGCATGGGTTGGGCGGTATTGTTATGGGTAGAAACCAGGCCTTCACGACTCGCTTCCGGCAACAATGCGCCGGTTACGGACTTTCCCTGAGAGGATCGGCCCGAATAAAAATAAAACAGCGATAGCGACACGATCAGCGCGGCGGCGATGGAAGAAAACATACGCACCGTATTCCGGGAGAAGCGTGGTAACATTACCGTTCTCCTTTCCGGTACTTTGCGGTCGTGTTGAATGGCTATCCACATCCGGGCTTTCAGAAGCGATTTTTCGGTATCCGAAAGCTCGGTTTGCGGCACATCGCTTTGTACCTGTTCGTACCATTGATGGATACGGTCTTTTTCCGCGGGGGTACATCGTCCCTCCCGGTATTTCAAAAGCAGGTTTTCGATTTCGTTATAGTTCACAGGTTCAGGGGTTGGCTGGCACAGACTACCTTTTGTCTGGTTTAACCTCTAAACCGTATTGGTAGCCGGTTGTCCCTGAATGTTTTTAAAATATCCTGGAAAATTAATGTAAAATGTAGAATTTGAAGCCGAACTTCTTCTTAAAATGCAACGTGGAGACGACGCCAGTGCAACGCCGCTTAAAGCCGGGATCAGGAAAAAAGGCTGAGGAGCAGTACGAGCAACGTTTCGTTCAGATATTCACGGACGGCCTTGGAGGCTTTACCCAGGTGGTACTCGACCGTCTTGTCGGAGATGCTCATGAATTCCGCGATCTGCGCAACCGTCCAGCTCTCTATCCGGCTGAGTTTGAATATCTCCCGGGTCCTGGCCGGAAACGGTTTAAGGCCCTCGTCGATATTGTGGAGCAGTTCGTTATAAGCCACCTCATCTTCGGTACAATGCTCATGCTGACTTGCAAAAGCCTGATAATAGGCAAGATACCGGCTTCTTGGCCCGGCTTTCCGGATGTAATCGATGACCTCGAAGCGGACAGCTGAGAAAAGGTAGTAATTCAATGCGGTAGTCCGCAGGTTGTGCCGCTCGTTCCAAAGGCGGGTGAAAATGTCCTGGACGATCTCTTCGGCGATATGTCGTTGGCCGAGTTTATGAAATGCCGCCCGGTACAGCGGATACCAATACTGGTCGTAAATAGCCGTAAACGCCCATTCATGTCCGGCGCACAAAGCTTCCAGCATTTGCTGGTCAGAAACTGGTTGGCTATCCGGCATTACAGTGAAGAGGTGTCAAATTTACATTTTTCCCAAAGTTATATTTTTTAGGTTAATATTTACATTCATGTCCCGCACATAGACACAGCTATTTTTTCATGAGCCCATGCTTGAACTGAAAGCTCGCTGCCTGGTACCAGGCTACCGCCTCGTCAGTCAAATGTCCGTTCGGTAAAGTCTGGCGGGCGGATCCGTCTTTAAAGTCGGGTGTGAATGTTTCAGTAACTCTCTGGGGCTTCAATACGATCAGAGAATCGTTTTTGACATATCCGAGGCTTTGATAAGTGCTTACGAATGCCCGTTCCCGGCCTGTTTCGAGTTTGAAAATATCGTATCCAAAGAACTTGCTGCGGTAAGAGAAATGGAGCAGTCCCAAAATCGTCGGCCCAATATCGATCTGGCTCATGAGCCTCGGCATGGTCCCCGCCTTGATAAAACCCGGTGCGTAAACCAGCAAAGGGATCTTGTACCGGTTGACCGGCAGGTCGGTCTTGCCGGCGCTGGACGCGCAATGGTCGGCCACAATGACGAACACCGTATTCTTGAACCAGGGCTTGCTTCGAGCCAGACGGATAAACTGACCGATCGCGAAATCCGTGTATTTGACAGCGCCTTCCCGCCCCGTGTGCGACGGGATATCGATCCTGCCTTCCGGGTAGGTATAGGGACGGTGGTTGGAAGTGGTCATAATGTGGGCGAAAACGGGTTTGCCCGCCCGCGTCGCCGCGCTGATTTCCCGGCTGGCCAGCTCAAAAAGATTTTCGTCGGCAACTCCCCAGATGTTTTCATAATCGATTTCTTTTTTTGAAAGCGCTGTCCGGTCTACAACCCCGTAGCTGTTGTGACCAAAGAAATACCCCATGTTATCGAAGTACCCATACCCGCCATAAATGAAGCGGGCCTGATAGCCTTTACTCCGCAGCACGCTGCCCATCGAGAAGAGGTCCTCGTTATGGGGCCGGCGCACAATCGACTGGCCGGGGGTGGGCGGTGTGCATATTGATAACGCTTCCAGGCCGCGGACTGTACGGGTACCTGTGGCGTAAAGATTGGTAAAAAGCAGGCTCTGGCCGGCGAGAGAATCGAGGAACGGAGTAATTCCCTGCTTATTTCCGAAGCTGCCGAGAAATTCGGCACTCAGGCTTTCAACACTGATCAGGACGATGTTTTTATGCAGTTCCGTGCCCGTGTTGACAATGTCTCTTTCGATGGAGTATGGCTTACCGTCAATAAAGTGGCTTTCCGGCGTTTTGACCAACTTATGAATCAGAGAGGATACCTGTTTGTCATCCAGTTTGGTATAGAACTGGTTGTAATCCAGTTCATTATTGCGGTAGGCAGCAAATAGCTCGTACATTCCGTTGCCGGCAAGCTCGTTGACGTAGATATTACTGCTGAACTGCCTGAACTTGTTATCCACCATCACAAAAGCTGCTGCCGCTGCAAGGAAGTACACGCCCAGCACGAGCGACCGCCTACCAAAACCCATCGGAGGAAAAGCCCATCGGGTGGCGCTCCATCGGGTGGCCACCCGGGATATCAACACGGTTAATAACGCTGCAAGCACCAATAGCACACCGACGATCACCTCTACCGGGTAAGACTGGCGTATATTCCCCACGACTTCCTGCGTATAAACCAGGTAATCGACGGCGATGAAATTAAACCGGGAGCCGAATTCGTCCCAAAAGACCCACTCGGAAACTGCATTCAACAAAAGCAGGAACACGAGGATGAAGAGCAAAACGAAAGAAATTATGCTGAATCCGGCCTTGCCTGTATACCTCCGGGGGACCACCCAGCCGAGAAGCATCACCGGAAGAATGAAATACAGGGAATTGACCAGGTCGTAAAACAGACCGATGCCAAAAATGCCGAGCATATTGGCGACATTGTAATCCACGCCGTTCCCGGCTTTCAGCATGAGGGTAATGCGGGTCAGCGTGGAAATCCCGGTGAGCAATGCGGCTAACAGGATAGCACGCGTCAGAAAATCTGATTTTGAATTGGATGTGCCTGTTTTTGTAACTCCCTGGGTGGCAGTGGTCATTTCTTGCAGAATTGGGTGGTGTCAGTCAGGCTTGAATACCCGATTTGTGCGTGAACCTACCCTTGAATTCTGAATTCTTTTTGAATTTTATACAGCAAGCCTGCCATGCATGCCGTACAAGTGATCAGTTTAGAGGTGTTGGCGTGCTACTTATTCGTATTGATAATCAATATTCCATTAGCACCCCTTGCGCCGAATGCGGCGGAATTTCCGTATCGGACGGCAGATATGGATTTGATGTCGCGGACGGTCATGGAATTCAATATCGGAATAACGGTGTCGGTGCCGTTGTAAAAGACATTATCCAGCATTAGTGCCACGGTATTATCAAAGCTGGCATTCGCATTGAGATTCGTGTTGTTCTCCACAAAATGGACTTTGTAGTTATTGGATGCAGCATCGAAAGTGACGCGCAGTCCGGGGATTCTTTTCAACAGATCAAAAACGGAACCCGAGTTATCACTTTCGCTGATCGACATAACATAGTCGGGCTTAATTAATCCGTCTTCTTGTTTTGCCGCATTTTGTATTAAACAATCTTTGTTTAAAAGGGTTTGCTGGCTTTCAATTGCGGGTAATTTCAAATCTGTGGCGATTGTTTCTTTGGCCCGATTTGGATTTTGAATGAGGGTAATCGTAGTGGGGGGAGTCTTGTCGTCGGGGAGGGGATAGTCAATCGGGAGCATTTCGGCGAAGCCTTCTCTGGCCCAGGCGTCGTGAATAGTGATTCCGTTCGGCGTTATTAACCATCCGTTGTCCGTAAATGTGCAGTATAGATTGGGCAGGATTATCTGGGAATATTTGAATGGATAGTCAGAAAAAACCGAAGCACTATTGTAAAGCCTTCGTTGAAACACCAGCAACGGATACCTGGAATGTAAAACAAAATACCCTTTGGTTTTATCAAATACGCAGACGGAATCGGCGGTGACAGGAGAGAAATTGCCACCGGTTACCTCCTTTTCCAGGGGGATTTTTGTCAGATAGAACTCCCTGGTCGTTTTCATGGTGAATATCTCAATACCATTGGCTTCCAGGGTGTTTTTTGAAAGCGACACAAGAAAATTGCGGAACGAATCCCTGAAAGCCATGCCGCGGTTGTGGATTTGCTTTCGCTGTTTCTCCGGTTCGTCGGCAGGCCAGGATTCGAAGAATTTATACCCGGAAAGGAATGTTTTTCTTCCGTTCGACTCAAATTTGTTCATGTGAAATGTGACTTTGTACCCCAGCGCCGGGTTTTCAATCACAATGGGCTCGCTGCTCACTGCCGTCAGAAGCCCGGTCGCTTCGTCGATACCAAGCGTGATCGATTCCTGGTTCAGGATTCTGCATTGCCTCGCAAAGGGGGAATCGCCCAGCAGACCGTTTTGGAAAATCCTCCATTTCCGACGCCAATGCTTGTCGTGCTTTCCCTTGATGATGACTTCCCGTATCGTATTGTTCAAATCAAGCTTGAACACGACATTCGCCGTCCGGCCCGGGATTGCCTGCAACTGTTTTACTTCCGGCTTATAGCCTACGAATGAAGCGACCAGCTCCGCTTTTTTGTACCGCGCCGGAACATTCATGCGGAATTGGCCGGCTTTGTCAGTCGAAGTGCCGATGGAAGTATTGTTGATGTAAACGGAGACTAACGGCAATGCTTTTCCGGTCTCGTCATAAACAGTACCCGCTATCTGCCACGTCTGGCCCTGGGAACGGCAAGGGCTGGTCAGAAAGAGCAAAAGCACGCAAAAGCAGCACAATAGCCTGCCGTAAGCGCCGGCTGCCGATGCACAGTAAGATTGACGAAGTCGGCTATAAAACATAGTTCACTGTTTCAAGCATGCTATTCAGTGGTAAAATAATAAACTTGGGTTACAACTGATAATGGATCGGGAGCGTCTACCTGATAAAACTCGTCGTCATGAAAACACTTTCACTTTTTATCTTAGCCCTGTTCGTATTCGTGCAATGCAAGAAGGAAAACCGCGATCCGGCACCTGAAATTACATCGATTGTTGGCAAATGGCGCATAGTGGAATACAGGGAAACTAGCGGAGACTCCATCGTTACGCGTCCGGTACTGAAAGCAAATTCTTATATCTATGAATTCCGGTACGATGGGGTACTTTTGAATGGAAACGGATATGTGCCATGCTGCCTTCCATCGGAATATTCTTTAAACGGAACAACTTTCGTGCCGAAGCCCGCCACGCCCGTTGAGTTAGATCCTATTTGCGCGACTTCCTTGTGTGGGATCTGCCCTGATATAAAACTGACGCAAACTGCCCCGGATAGCCTGATCATGGAAGCGTGCGGAGGAGCTTTGAGCGTCTTCGTCCGTGAAAAGTGACCCGGCGAATTTTATGAGGTGCCTGGACTGACCGATCGCTTTTTGTCATAACCGGAAATGCCTTGTAATTTCACCTTTTGAAATAATCAATCGGCAAGGCCATGGATTTAACCAACATTTTACAGCAGATCGAGTTTATCAAGGAGATCGACAAGCTCAAATACATACAAAGAAAAACCAGGCTCTTCAATAGCGACAGGAACGAAAACGACGCCGAACACAGCTGGCACCTGGCGGTGATGGCCATTGTCCTGGCCGGGCATTCCAATGTGCCGGTCGATATTCTCAAAGTTGTCAAAATGGTGCTGATACACGACATTGTCGAGATCGACGCAGGCGACACCTTCATTTACGATACACAGAAGAACCACACGAACACCGACGATGAGCGCCTTGCAGCAAACCGGATTTTCGGAATGTTGCCCCCGGAGCAGGCCAGCGATCTGATCGCCGTCTGGGAGGAATTTGAAGCGGGAGAAACCGCCGAAGCCCGGTTCGCGCGGGCAATGGACCGCCTGGAACCACTTCTGCAAAACAGCTCCAATGGTGGCGGTACCTGGAAAGAGTTCGGGGTGAAATATGAGAAGGTATACGAGAAAAAGAAGGTGATCAGGGAAGGATCGGACTCGCTTTGGGCCTACGCCGAAGCGCTGATCAACGAAAGTGTCGAAAAAGGGATCCTGGAAAAGTAGCAGGGCACTCCTCCTGGCCCGATAGCGCCTCGCCTTTGGTCTACATTATCGGCGGTTGGTCTACAATATTTTTCATGAACGGGGTATTTGTCTTCCTTTACACATCTCGTTCAAGATTAAATATTGTGCTATGATAACTTACAGGAACTTATTCATTGCCATCTTTTTAGTGGCCGCATTGGCATGCTTCACCCGTGAGCGCGGACTGGCGCCTCTGAAAAACATATATGCATGGAAACAGGTGCTGCCCCCGGGTAACGGATCGCATGCCTATGAATGGAAACCCGGCACATTCCCGATGGGGGTCATCCCGCATGTCGCATTCGGCGGGAAGCTCTGGATGACGGGCCAGAAGGCATCCTGGTCTTCGCCGGACGGTATTACCTGGACGCGCCACGAGAAAAAGGACTGGGGCGAACGCATTTATCTATCGGGCATTTACTTCGCCGGTAAGCTCTGGATGTATGGCGGAATGCGCTACCAGGAGCGGCAGTTAATCAATGAAATATGGTATTCCAAAGACGGCTCCGACTGGCAGCAGGCGGGCAGTGCTGCCTGGGCGCCGCGGAAAGGACATGCGCTCGTTGTTTTCAAAAACAAACTGTGGCTTTTCGGTGGTACTTCCAAAATATCGCGGGATTTCGAATCACTGGAAATGAAAAATGACGTCTGGTCGTCGTCCGATGGGCTGACCTGGACCCGGGAAGTGCAGCAGGCGCCCTGGGCTCCCCGGGATTCGCCGCAGGTGGTGCTGCTGCGGGATGCACTTTATCTGATAGGCGGCCAAGGAATGGCCGACGTCTGGTGTTCGACGGACGGGAAAAACTGGACGGAAATCACGCCGGAAGCTGGCTGGAAGAAACGCTTCGACATGGGCGTACAGGCGTACGACGGCATGCTGTGGCTATTTGGCGGCCGGGATATGAACCCCGACCACCATAAGGGCGCCCTGAACGACGTATGGTTTTCCTCGAACGGGGCCGATTGGGGCCGTTATGCCGAACATGCCCCGTGGAGTGTCCGCAGCGGGGGCAACAGTGTGGTATTTCAGAACCAGCTGTGGATTTACAGCGGTAAACACACCGGCGCCGATCCGGTTTGGAAAGGGGATGTATGGGTGCTGCAAAAAGTCGGAAAGCACTGACGACGGAATCCCATACCCGAGCAATTGTCTCCGTATGGTGATATAGGAAAAATTAAATTAAAAACTTTAATCACAATAAATGACTAAGAAATAGCGAAGCCTGTCTTTTAGTTTCCGAGGGGCATATTCCCGGGGAAATCCATGAGGTCGCTAATGAAGAAGCTTGCTTTTGGGAACGGTGGAAAAATGGTAGTTGCGGCATTCTCATGCCTGTTGCTGCTGCTGGGATGCGGCGTTGAAAAGCCGGAAGAAGTGGCGCTGGCATTGAAGGAAATACCCGGCGAGCTGGATTTTAACTACGACGTCAAACCGATTCTCTCCGACAAATGCTTTGCCTGCCACGGCCCCGACTCCAAAAAACAAAAAGCCGGATTACGGCTGGATACCGAGGAAGGTGCTTATAAAGCGCTGGAAAATATAGAAAATCGGCAGGCGACCTTGTGGCCCGCCGGTGCCCGGCATGCAATCGTTCCGGGCGATCTGTCTGCCAGTGAAGTTTATGCCCGTCTCATTTCGCAAGACCCGGATGTGAAAATGCCGCCACTGGCTTCCAACCTTACATTATCAGTTAAGGAAATAGCGGTACTCACGCGGTGGATCGAGCAGGGAGCTAAATACAAACCGCATTGGTCGTTCATCAAACCCGAAAAACCCCGGTTGCCCAAACCGGCGCTGGCAGGGTGGGCGCGTATGCCGATCGACAACTTCATTCTCGAAAAGCTGGAAAAGGCAAAACTGTCGCCATCGACCGAAGCCAGCCGCGAAGACCTGATCCGCCGGGCCAGTTTCGACCTGACCGGCCTGCCGCCCACACTCGCAGAAATCGACGCATTCGTGGCGGATAAGTCGCCTGATGCCTACCCGAACCTGCTCGACCGCCTTCTGCAATCGCCTGCCTACGGAGAAAGAATGGCCAGTGAGTGGATGGACGTTTCGCGCTATGCCGACAGTGACGGTTACCTCGACGATAAACACCGCGACTTTTCACCCTGGCGCGATTGGGTCATCAGCGCCTTCAACCGCAACATACCCTATAACCGGTTCGTGACCATGCAGCTCGCCGGCGACCTTTTACCTGACAAAACCAAAGAAACCATCCTGGCCACGGCATTCAACCGGCTGCACAAGAAAAGCTCGGAAGCCGGGATTGTATTTGAGGAATACCGCGTGGAATACAATGCAGACCGCGTGCAAACCCTGGGGCAGGGCATCCTGGGCCTTTCGGTACAATGCGCGCGCTGCCACGATCACAAATATGACCCTATCAGCCAGGAGGCATATTATAAAATGTTCGGGCTTTTCAATAGTACCAACGAAACCGGAAGCCCTGTCTACGGCCCCGACCAGACACCTGGTCCTGCATTACTCCTTACCACGAAGGAAAATGAAGAAATGCTCCGGTTTTTCGACCGTAAGATCACAGGACTGACTAACCAGCTCACCAGTAGTAAGGACAACCCGGGAGATCAGCTGAGCAAGTGGCTGAATAGCGGAACACCGTCTGAAAAGCTGCTCGGTCAGAAGATCCGTGAAAGCTTGGTAGCCTATTACCCATTTGAAAAGATCACCCAAACGGCCGATGGCAAGACGGTCATGCCCAATGCGATCAATCCAAAGCAACTTGCCCAATGCAATGAAATCATCCTGAAACCCGGCGTGAAGGGCAATGCCTATTTTGTGTCGGATTACAATTCTATTAAGCTGGGCAACAACATCGGCTGGCACGAAAGGACGGAGCCCTTTTCGGTTGAACTCTGGATTAATCCGAATACCGTCTATCCCGACGCAGGCATATTTTACCATTGCGAAGACCTGCGCCTTGGCTATAAGGGCTATTCGCTGCGGCTGGTAAACAATAAATTACAGTTCATCATCGCGCATTCCTATCCGCAAAACGCCATTCAGGTAAGCACGCTCGCGCCAGTGCCCGTGAAGAAATGGACGAAGGTTACCGTGACTTACGATGGTTCCAGCAAGGCGGCCGGGACAAGGATTTATGTGAATGGAGAACCGGCGAAAACGGTGGCCGACATTGATCATCTTTACAAAGGTATTTTGTATGAAAAAGATATTCATACTTATGGTTTTCAGGGCTTTATGGTCGGCCAGCGGAACCTGCTTATTCCTTTTAAAGACGGTGGGATTGACGAACTGAGGATTTACGATAAAGCGCTGACGGCCCTTGAAATCTTGTATAACCATAATCCGGAAAAGGCGGCCGGCATGCTGAAAGCGCAGGTTTCCCCTGATCAGCAGGCGATGGTGAAGGATTTTTATAATGCGCATTTCAATGCAAAGGCCCTGTCGTTGCGCGATAGCCTGAAAGCGAGCATGGACGTGCAGAACCGGTTGATTAACAGCATCCCGGAACTGATGGTCATGGGCGACCTTCCCAAGCCGCGGCCGACTTACGTGCTTGCGCGAGGCGCCTATAACGCACCTGGTAAGCAGGTGACACCGGGTGCGCTGGATGCAGTAATGCTTTTTGAAGGAAAATTTCCCCAAAACAGGCTGGGACTGGCGCGCTGGCTTTTCGACAAAAACAACCCGTTGACGGCACGGGTATTCGTTAACCGGATCTGGCAAATGCATTTCGGAAACGGCATCGTGCGGTCTTCCGCAGACTTTGGTAACCAGGGTAACCTCCCGTCGCATCCCGAACTCCTCGATTGGCTGGCCGTCGATTTTATGGATTCCGGTTGGAATATTAAAAGGTTGCATAAGCTGATCATGCTCTCGGCAACCTACCGGCAAACGTCCAGGACAACGCCCGAATTGCTTGAAAAAGACCCGGATAATACCCTGCTGGCAAGAGGTGCGCGATTCCGGTTTACGGCTGAAATGATACGCGACAACTCGCTTGCGATCAGTGGGCTGCTGGTAAAACGGATTGGCGGCAGAAGCGTTTATCCATATCAGCCGGCAGGCCTGTGGGACGAGCTGAGCGACAAGGTGTGGCGTTACAAATACCAACAGGAACCCGGCGAGGGACTGTACCGAAGAAGTCTCTATACGATCTGGAAACGAACTTCGCCACCACCGTCGATGCTGATCTTCGACGCGCCCGAACGAGGAGAATGCGTAGCGAAGCGCCGCTCGACCAGCACGCCCTTGCAGGCATTGGTGCTGCTGAACGACCCGCAGTATGTGGAGGCGTCCAGGGCATTGGCGGAGAATGTCCTGCACAAATGCAAGTCGGGCGGAGCTAATGCCACAAGCCTCGCATTCAGGTTGATAACCGGCCGGAAACCCGACCGGACTGAGCAAAATATTCTCGCTGATTTTTACACGGAAGAACTCAAACGCTTCCGCGCCCAGCCCGCACAGGCGCTCGAATACCTGCGTACGGGCGAGCGAAAGTGGGATACGACGCTGCCGCCCGCGGAAATAGCCGCACTGGCAACGGTTTCCAATTCGATCATGAATACCGACGAGGGGCATACCCGCAAATGATATGGTTATGGAAGATTTGAAAAAGGTATTAACGCAACTCAACCGCCGCGATTTTCTCACAAAGGCAGGCCTCGGTTTCGGTTCAATTGCACTTTCAAGCATTTTGCAGGCTGGTACCTCGCCGGGTGCTCGAAGGAGCGAGGAAGGCAATAGTGAATCGGCCGTGACGCCGTTTGTACGCGGCCCGCATTTTTCTCCCAAAGCCAAGCGGATTATTTACCTGTTCCAAAGCGGCGGGCCTTCGCAGCTGGAAACATTCGATTACAAGCCCGCGTTGGCCAAATGGCACGGCCGCGAAATCCCGGATTCCATTAAATCGACGCAGCGAAACTCGGGGATGGTAGCAGGTCAGTCGACGTTTCCCTTGGTCAAATCGATTTATGATTTCAGGCAATATGGCCGGTCCGGCGCGTGGGTGAGTGAGCTTTTGCCCTATACGGCCGGCATTGTGGATGAATTGTGTATCGTGAAATCGGTATTTACGGAGGCGATCAATCACGAGCCGGCGGTGATGTTCGTACAGACCGGCTCCCAGCAGAGTGGCCGGCCATCGATGGGCTCGTGGCTGAGTTACGGATTAGGCTCCGATAATCAGAATTTGCCGCATTTTATGGTGTTGATATCCAAGGGCATAAGCGGCGATCAGCCGTTGAGTACCGCGGCCTGGGCCAATGGATTTCTGGCGTCGCACCACCAGGGTGTGCAACTCAGGGCGGGGAAGGATCCGGTACTTTACCTCCAAAACCCGTATGGGGTGCACAAGGAAGACCGGCGCCGCGCATTGGACCGCATTAAGGAGCTGAACGAGCACCAGTACACGCTTTGGGGCGACCCGGAAATTCAGTCGAAGATCAGCCAGTATGAAATGGCGTATAAAATGCAGACTTCGGTGCCCGACGCGGTGGATACCTCCGGTGAGCCCGAGTATATCTACAAAATGTATGGGGAAGATGCGCGCAGGCCTGGCACTTTCGCTGCAAATTGCCTTCTAGCCCGGCGTATGGCCGAGCGCGACGTGAAGTTTATACAGCTTTACCACATGGGTTGGGACCAGCACGGCGACTTGCCGAAAAACATCGCCAAACAGGCCAGGGATGTCGATCAGGCCTCGGCAGCGCTGGTGAAAGACCTGAAACAGCGGGGACTACTGGAAGATACACTGGTAGTTTGGGGTGGAGAATTTGGCCGTACCAGCTTTTCACAGGGCAAGCTCACGGCCGACAATTACGGCCGCGACCATCACCCCGGCTGTTTTTCGATGTGGATGACTGGCGGCGGCATTAAAACCGGCCAGGTTTACGGTGAAACGGATGAGTTTAGCTACAATGTCGTGAAAGACGGTGTGCATGTACACGATTTCCAGGCGACATTGCTACACCTGTTCGGGCTCGATCACGAGAAGCTGGTATTCAAGCATCAGGGCCGTCGGTACCGGCTCACGGACGTGCACGGAAAGGTCATTAAGGGACTGATCGCCTAACCCACCCATCCCTGACCCCTCCCGACTACATCTGACCCTCCTGACTATTAATGACCCCTCCTGACCATCCCTGACCGTCATTTAGTTCCGGTAAACCAGTCTTCCACGATGCACGAGCGCTTTCACAGGCGAAATACGTGCAACAGCCTCGGCCGAGCAGCTTGCTTCCACCAGCACAACACTCGCTTCGTCGCCAGCCTTTGGCCATTGCTGTTTCCCTTTGTCGTCGAGCGGCAGGATATCGCCGGTAGCCAGTTTCAGGCAGCGCGACAGGTCCAGTTCCGTCGAATGGCCGTAAAGTTGCGCCATCAGGTTCGACTTCTGCAATACGCTTCCCGATCCGAATGTATTCCAGTGATCCACAATGCTGTCGTTGCCCGTCATCACCTTTACGCCGTAACGGTAGAGCGTCGGAATAGGCATGATGGTACTGCCGAATGGAATGGTTGAAATCACGCCTACGCGTGCGTGAGCGAGCTTTTCGGCAGTTTCTTCCAGTTTCGGCTTTTCGAGCCGCGCGAGTACGAAGCAATGGCTGAGGAACGTTTTGCCTGCCAGTGTCGGATTTTCGATTACTTTTTGGGTCAGGTATTCTACTGTCCGCAGGCCCGGCTCACCGCCTTCGTGCAGGTGAATGTCTATGCCTTTTCCGTGGTCCAATGCAAGTTGTACGATGAAGTCGATCTGCTTTTCGACGCTGCCGTCGATGGCATTAGGGTCGAGGCCGCCGATGAAGTCGATATCCATTGCCGCGGCTTCTTTCATCAATTGTTCGGAATGCGAATAGAAAACCCCGTGCTGCGGAAATGCGACGAGTTCAGTCCCGAATGTAGCCTTCTTATTTTCAATCGCCTTTTGAAGATTTTTCAGCGAATCCAGCTTCGAAGTCGGTTCGATATTGACGTGACTTCTGGCAAAGTTCGTCCCTTTCGATTGCAGCAGTTCGATGATCTTTTCGGCGCGGTAGGTCGAAGTTTTCAGGAGTTCGGGTAACGTTTTCCGCTCAAATTCGATCATATCCTTCACCGACCGGTTTTTCGCCAGCCGTGCCTTCCACGGGCCTCCGTAAAAAGTTTTATCCAGGTGAATATGCATATCCCTGAACGCCGGCAGCATCAGTTGTCCTTTGGCATCCGTAGCATCGGCTTTGGGATCGTTAGGGAGCACAGCGCTGATCTTCCCGTCCTCGATCCTGACAAGGAAAAGGCCGGTTTCGGTGGCGATTACTTCTCCGTCTTCATACACGAAGCCGGTTTCCAGCCGCACATTTTTCAGCGTCCATTTTTTTGCCGGCTTGTGGCCGGTTCCCGCTTGCTGCGCCGCGCCGGAAGCAAATGTACCAGGCTTTTTGACGAGTATTTCGCCCGCCAGCAACAGACCGGAACTTTGAATAAACGTTTTGCGGGAAATGGATTCCATGTGTATGGGATTAAGGTTTATGCAAAATTAACCCCGATAGCGCTTTGAAACGATGCGCTATTTATCCCATAACTTGTAGAATTTATAACGCATTGCGAAAAGCACGTGGCGAGAGGCCTGTCTGAGCCTTAAAGAAGTTGGAAAAATGAGGAAGATCACTGAACCCAAGTTCAAAAGCGATTTCCTTCGCGGATTGTCCTGAAACCAGCAGGAGGCGCTTTGCTTCCAGGCCGACGCGGTTATGAATCAGGAATGTAGCCGGTACATGTAAATGCCTTTTGCAGAGAATATTCAGGTAGTTGGGCGAGATATTGAGCTGGTCCGCATAGAATGCCACGGTCTTGTGGGTTTTGAAATGCATATCCACCAGCGCGTGGTATTTAAAAAGGATAGGGTTGGCACGATAGGCGCCGATATCCTCGTAGATGCGCTCGGCTTCGCGGCTTACCAGTTGCAAAGCCATCCGGCTGCGAAGTTGTACCATATCCCAATCGACAGCAGCCGCACCCAGTTCGCTTTCCAGGGATTCCAGCTCGTAGCATATTGCCTGGAAGACGTCGTGTGGTAAACCGATCACCTGGTGGTTCCGGTAGGATATAAACGACAAACGCAGGAAGTTGGAGGATGTCTCAAAAGCGCGCCGCCCGACCATCAGCTGAAATCCCGAGGTGTCCTCGTCGAGCTCCCAGCGATGTACCTGGCCCGGAAACAGCAAATGCACCTGGTTGCCCTTCACGGCATAATCAACGAAGTCAATGGAATGCGTGCCGCCGCCTTTTTTCACGACAAAAAGCATGAAGAAGTCGTGCTTGTGCGGCTTCTCGATCCGGCTCTTGCCGTCTACCTCATGGCGCAAAAGCTTATAGCCCGACTCCGCAGAAGAGTCGAAAGCATCGATGCCAAGTGTCGGAAATGCCGTTTTTGTATTCATAGGCTGAATTTACAAAAAATGCGGCTAGGGGGTTCCCGGTTCTTATTGTAAGGTCAAACAGCTTTATCGCGCCGCGCCGGACGCCTGCGGTTGGTGGTACGATTTCGAATATCTGCCCGGTTTTGGAGCCAGGGATTATCATTTTACTACATTTGTATATAAAATCTATAATTTTTATAGACTATATAACCAATCGTTGTAAAGAGGCATGAAGACTTATCAACTTAAACTAACTTATCCTGAAACGCTTAGCGTGCACCACATCACGACATTGGTAGAGTCGGTGCGGGGTGTGAAGATCCAGCGGCTGAATATCATCGGACGCGGACGAGAGTTCGTCGGAGTCCTGGTGGTAGAAGCTGCGGGGCTGCTGCATTATGATTCGCTGATCGAGCGGATCCGGTCGCGGCAGGAGGTACTGCTCGACGAGCCCGAGGTGGCGGCATTGTGACCTTTAAACGGTTGCAACGCCCTCAGGATCGGGATGGTAACAAATGGGCCATCCGATCTTTTGTAGTAAAATGACAACCACCGAAGATGCTTAAAACATTTAAAATCTGCATTGTTCTCAACGTGATGCTGTCGCTCGGGGCGGCCGTCGCAACGGCGGCCGTCGCATCGGCGACCGACTCCAAAAAGCCCAACATCGTGATCATTATGGCCGATGACCTGGACAGCCGGCAACTGAGCTGCTATGGCGGCCAGAACCTGAACACGACCCATATCGATGCGCTGGCGAAGGACGGGTTGAAATTCCATAACCTCTTTACCTCGGAGGCCATGTGCGTGCCTACGCGGGCGTCGCTCTTCACGGGGCTGTATCCCGTGCGGCATGGCTCGTTCCAGAACCACAAGCCGGTGTACGACAACCTGAAAAGCGTCGGCCATTACCTGGCCGACCTGGGTTACCGGGTAGGACTTACCGGCAAAGACCACGTTACGAAGCCGAAAAGCGTTTTTCCATTCGATATTGTGAACGGCTTCGAGCCCAACTGTGTGGCGCTAACAGACGAGTACCGGCTCGACGACGTGAAGCAATACATAACCACGAGCGACAAGCCTTATTGCCTTTTTGTAATGAGTATCAATCCCCACGCGCCGTGGACGGTAGGCGATACCACCGAATTTGACGCTGCCAAACTCAAACTTCCCGCCAACTGGGTGGACACGCCCGTGACGCGCCGGCAGTTTGTGAAGTACTTGGCGGAGGTGCGTCGGCTCGACGACCAGGTGGGGGAGATCAATGCATTGCTGAAAGAGACCGGGCAGGACAAAAACACGATCCTGATCTTCCTCGGCGAGCAGGGCGCCCAGTTTCCCGGTGCGAAATGGAACCTGTACGACACCGGTCAGCGCAGCTCGATGCTCATCAAATGGCCCGGAAAAGTGAAACCGGCCTCCGAAACCAAAGCATTGGTCCAATACGAAGACATTACCCCGACGCTGATCGACATCGCGGGCGGGAAACCCGTTGCAGGCCTCGACGGGCGCAGCTTTCTGCCTGTTATCTCCGGCAAAAACAAGGAAGCGCGCAATTACGTTTACGGCATTCATAACAACATTCCCGAGGGCGATCCTTACCCGATCCGCAGCATCCGCGACCATCGGTACAAGCTGATCCTTAACCTCGCTTCCGACAAGCCATACTACAACCGCTTCATGATGGACCGCAACCGCAAGGACCGCAATACGGTGTGGTTTTCGTGGGTGGACGATACCGCCGATCCGAAGGCCAAAGCGATCACCAGCCGTTTCGAAAACCGGCCAGCCATGGAGTTTTATGATACTGAACAAGACCCGTTTGAACTGAAAAACCTGGCGGCCGATCCCCAATACGCGCAAAGCATTGCCGGGCTGCGGACAGCGCTCGAAGGTTGGATGAAGCAGCAGGGCGACGAAGGTGCTTCCCTGGATAAGGTTTACCCTAAAAAACAGGAGGCTAAATAAGGTGGCATCGTACTCCCTTAAAATATCGATTTGTAAATAGATTTTTATGCTGAAAAAAGTAGTTCTGGCGGCGCTGCTCTTCTCGTTGGGACAATGGGATGCCCATGCACAGAAGAAGCAGGCCCAGGCACCGAACATCGTCCTGATCGTCTCCGACGACCACAGCGCGCCGTTCCTGGGCAGTTATGGTTACCCGCAGATCAAAACACCAAATATCGACCGGCTCGCGCAGGAGGGCATCCGCTTCAACCGCGCGTACACGACCGCCCCGCAATGCGTACTCTCGCGGGCGGCGATCATGACCGGGCGCAACACGCTCGATGTGCAGATGACCCGCTTTTCCGCCCCGCTGGACGCGTCGGTAACGGCCTATCCCGAACTGCTGCGCAAAGGCGGCTACTACACAGGCATTCTCGGGCGGAACTTTCACCTGGATGGCAACCGCCGCGTGCCCGAAACGGTGACCGTTTTGGAAAAATATGGTTTGGAAACCTTTAAAAACCGCGTCGATTACCTGAATGTGACCGGCAACCGCGATAGTATTTTCCAGCAATACACCGAATTCCTCGATAAGGCGCCTAAGAACAAGCCTTTCTTCGTGCAGGTAGGTTACAGCGACCCGCACCGGATTTTCACTGCCAAAGATTTCGAGCCCGACCCGCAAACGCTCACATTACCCGCGCATTGGCCCGACACCAAAGGCGTAAGGGCGGATTTTGCTTCCTACCTGGGCGAAATCCAGCGGCTCGACAGCGACGTGGGCCGCGTGCTCGAAGACCTGAAAAAACGCGGACTGGAACAAAATACGCTCGTCGTCTTCATCGGTGATAATGGCGGTGCATTGCTGCGCGGCAAGGGCACATTGTACGAGCTGGGCATTCACGTGCCGCTGATCATCCGCCATCCGGGGCTGATCAAAGGCGGGCAGGTAAGCGAGGCGCTCGTGTCGGGCATCGACATTGCGCCTACTTTCCTGAGCGTGGCCGGAATCCCGGTTCCGAAAGATATTACCGGCAAAAGCCTCACGCCCGCATTCACGAACACACAGTATGCCGGCCACGACTACATTTTCGCCGTCCGCGGCGCACACGGGCAGGGGTTGCCAACCAATTCTTCCAATTTCGACCTCGGCAGGACTATTTTCAACAAAAAATACAAGCTGATCTACAATGCGATCTGGCAGATTCCCTACCATCCCGTCGATTTCGCCGGGCAACCCTTTTGGCTGGATCTGAAACAACAACACGCCGAAGGCAAGCTCGACGAGAAATACGACAAACTCCTCTTCGCCGATCGCCGCAAAATGTTCGAAATCTACGACCTGCAAGCCGATCCGGATGAAACCAATAACCTGTCGGGCAAAGCGGAAGTGGCTGCGATCGAGCACGATCTGAAAACCCGCTTGCAGGAATGGATGATTTTGAACCGGGATTATTTACCGCTGCCTATTGCGCCGGAGAATTGAGGTTTGCGGTTCATGGCCCCAGCAAATGCCATGAGGCGCCACCGACCAGATTGAAATTATTAACCACCAGTAAGCCTGTTGCCGATGTTTCGCCGTCAGTTCCTCCAAAATGCTGCCACACTGCCCACACTCGCGCTGGATTTTCCAGCGAAGGATGCGAAGCTTCTTATCACGGGTATCCGCATTCAGGAAGTCAAAGTGAACCAGCGCGGCAATTGGCATTTTGTCGAGCTTTTGACCAATAAAGGCCTTACTGGCCTGGGGGAAGCTTCGCATGGGTTTTCGGCAGCGGTGAAAGACGGCGGGAGCCAGTTGCGAACGGAGCTGAACAGCTTGTTTCAACTTGTAAAAGGGGAATCGCCCTTTGCGGTAGAGCAGTACCGGCAGCGGGGTTTTCAGAAGGCATTTGAGCGCGGCAAGATTGCCATTACAGCGTTTAGCGCCATTGAGCATGCGTTGTGGGACTTAAAAGGAAAGGCGCTCGGCGTGCCGGTGTACGAGTTGCTCGGCGGGAAGTTGCGCAATGCGTTGAAAGTGTATGCCAATATCAACAGGGCTACGAACGGGCGCGACGCCAATGGCCGCAGGCTAATCGGCGCGTTCCAGGCGAATGCCGAAAATGCCTTGAAAAGCGGCTTCAAAGCTGTGAAACTGGCGCCTTTCGATGATATGAAGCCTTTGAAAACCTCCAATGAAACCCAGATCGCTTCCGATATCGACTATGCCGTCAGCTGCATTGAGGCCGTGCGGCAGACCATAGGACCGGATACCGATCTGCTGATCGACGTCCACAGCCATTTGAACCAGGAGCTCGCCATTGCTACGGCCAAACGTTTGGAGAAATCCAAATTGTACTGGTTTGAAGAGCCCGTCGACCCGCAGCAATTCCCAGCCGAAACCCGCGCTATTACCGAGGCAACGGTGCAGCCATCGGCCGGTGGAGAGTCGATTTTCGGCAGGCAAGGCTTTGCGGAACTGATCGCCACGCGCGCGCTTGACGTGATCATGCCCGATGTGAAGCATTGCGGGGGCATCCAGGAGCTGCGTTTTATGGCTGCCTTGGCCGAAACGGCGGGTAACATCGCCATCGCCCCGCATAATCCCAGCGGTCCGGTTTCCACGGCCGCTAGTGTGCAGGTATGCGCTTCTATTCCCAATTTTTCCATTTTGGAATATGCCTATGGCGAAGTCCCCTGGCGTGCGGAACTGCTATCGCCCGCAGAACATTTCGAAAATGGCTCGATCCGCGTGCCCGACGCGCCGGGGTTGGGGCATACATTGAATGCAGCGCTGGTTAAGAAATACGCGGTTTGATGATTGGCATCGTGCATCAGGTGGCTCCGATGGAGCCTTGGCATATCGCATGTATATTATTTTATAAACAGGATGCCGCGCTGCGGCCGAGCGATCGGCAAACCTTCGTCGGCAATCCATAGTCGGCGGTCGAACTCAGCCGATCCGCTTCGCATTCGTCGCCTCCACCCATTCACAAACCTCGCATTCCGCGCAGTTGACGAGCTTTCCTGCGCCTTCGCCGCTTGGCACGTTACCGCGGCGGACGCTGCCGCATTTAGCGCAGGCAATGTAATCGCAATTTTCGTTGCCGGTGAGCTTGCGTTGCAGCTCGTCGGGGAAAATGGGCAGGCCATATCTGACCTCGTCATCGGCATAAAAAAGAACGCTGAACTCGCCGGATGTTTCGATCAGCACGGTGCGGACCTGGCCGAGGTGCTCCACATTGCGCAGGCGCAGTTCGGCGAAAAATTCGTCCTGCGAAAGTCCCGAATTCCGGAACGAGTCGGTGAGTAATTTGCCGTTGCGGATCACATAAAGCGGTTCGCCTTCGAGGATTTTTTCAACTTTGACAAAACGGTCGGAAAGGCGGGTAACGAGCGTATAAAGCGAGATGACGACGAGAAATACGATGAATGCAGGCAAAATGCCCACATCTTCATAAAACATCGGATCGCCTGCGGCGGAACCCAATCCGATAATAAGGACCAGTTCAAAAATAGATAGCTGCT
Source organism: Dyadobacter sp. OTU695 (assembly GCF_038440355.1). Taxonomy (NCBI): domain Bacteria; kingdom Pseudomonadati; phylum Bacteroidota; class Cytophagia; order Cytophagales; family Spirosomataceae; genus Dyadobacter; species Dyadobacter sp. OTU695. Next base: position 1,053,815 of record NZ_JASATN010000001.1, read on the forward strand.
TGATCCCCCGCTTTCCCGACGCCCGGAGCGCCAGCAGGATGATCACAAACATAATAATGGTCCGCACCACCACTTCCAACAGGAACGTAAAGGGATGGTCGTGCATGAGGATTTTCCTCAGTTCGGCAAATTCGGGCATATCAATAGCATTTACCCCTATACGTACAAAATGTATGCCGCGGGGCGGATAATGCCTCGGCCGTTCCGCGACCCCGATAATCACTCCAAGCGGGAGCTGTTCAGCGGCGACCAAAATGCCAGACAGACCGCGACGCAAGTGCAGGGCACATTTTCAATTGCTATCTCGGTGCCGATGAGCAAATTAATTGTCAGTAGGCTAAAATGGTAATGTAAAAGAGGTCTGTAAGATTGCTTGCAGACCTCTTTACTTTTTATTTCCGCAGAAAAAACCGGCTTGTCGCTTCGGTACCGTCCTTGCGGGCCACTTTCAGCAAATAAGTCCCTCCGGGTACATTTTTGATATCCAGCTCGCCGTCTGCAGCCACTTTAACGTCCTGATGGAGGCGACCGGAGAGATCGGTCAGCATCACCCGGGTAATGCCAGAGGGATTGCTGACGTACACTGGTCCGCTGGCAGGGTTTGGAAATACCCATTGTCCGGCGCCGTGCCACTCGACAAGCCTGATGCGGCTGTATGCGTGCGTGCCGTCGCGGTCGATCATGTTGAGGCGGTAAAAGTTTCGCCCACCGGATGGTTGCGCATCGGTAAAGTTGTATTCTTTACGTACAACGCTTTCACCGGTTGCTTTTACGGTTCCTGCCACGGCCCAGGCCTTGCCATCGATGCTGCGCTCGATCTCAAAACGGTCGCTGTTGATTTCCTCCGTCGTAACCCACGTCAGAAGCGCCGTCTGGCCCTCGGGTTTTGCGTCGAAAGAAGCCAGCGTGACCGGCAGCGGAGTGACGCGTGAAGCTAATGTGTAGGCCGTATAGGCGTCGGGCACCAGGGGGCTGAGGGTTGTGATGGACCCCGCCGTTAGGCTGCTGGCACCGCCGAGGATGGAAGTAGCATCAACCTTCGAGGAGATCGGTACCCATTGTGAGCCGTTCCAGCCCGCGATCGTCAGCTTGTCGAGCTGTGCGCCTGTGAGACCGGTAACATTGCTGCCGGCATCCCAGGTAAGCGTAATCGCTGTGGAGTTTGTACCGTTGATATCCCAATATTCGATCGTACTGACGGCTTGCAACGTACCGTCAAATGTAGCGGATGGAAAGGGGCCGCCAGCTGGAAGTACGGGGTAATTACCGCCTCCGAGGTCATCGGTAATGGCCGAGGTGGGGTCCGAATGATAGTAGGCGCCATGGGTGGCATCGGCCGCTGCGGCGAACGGGCCGTAGAAACCGTTGTCGCCCACCGGGAAAACAAATAGGGAAGTTCCATATTTGCGCACATAACCATCCACATGCGCGGCATCGGATGCGCCGGTATGCGAGGCGGTTTCGGTGAAATTAAGCACGCCATTGGGATCGGACCGCACTGTGCCGATAATGCCGGGCAATGCACCGCTACCTCCGTTCCCAAAGTCATGCGCCCCGAAGAAGGTCATCTGAGCGCCTCCGAAAATATAGGTGTTGCCCGAACTGCCCTGCTGGGCCCGGGCCGTTCCCGACAAGGCGATCAGCGCAAGGAATGCACCTCGATGCACCCACGATCCTGAGTAAGTTGCTGTTTTCATATTACCGGGTCGGGTTATTTGCCAATGGCTGTGCCGGAAGCATTGTTATTAGAAGCACTTTTCAGCAGTCTGCGCAGCGACGACACTTCTTCCTGCGAGAGGTTTTTTTGGGAAAGTTCGGCCGTCAGCGATGCATTTTTTGCTTTCAGTTCAGCCAGTTGCGCCTGCAACTGCTCGATCAACGCCTGTTGCTCCTGAACCGCCTTCACGATCAGTGGGGTGACTTTTCCATAATCCACGAGCCACGGTTCTGTTTTGGGGTCCTTACCGCCGATGGTCACCGCATTGGGGAATATTTTGTAAAGGTCCTGAGCGAGGAAGCCGGTAAGCCGGTTTTTCTTTTCATCGATTTTGTAGTTGTAATCCGCTACCCGGACTTTCATCAGGTCGGCCAGGCCATATTTTGTCTTACCGATGTTCTCTTTTAGGCGAATGTCGGAAGTAGTATTGTATTGCACGGAGTTCACATTGTTGGCCGGGCTGCTGATGGAGCCGATGGTATTGCCCGAACGGTTGAATATCTGCCAGTTCAACGCTTCGCCTCCCCCGATCGTCTTTGTCAGATACAGGTTTGCGCCTACCGATGAGCGCTGTACGGCGAGTGTACCGGCTGGATTGAGTTCGACGCCGTCCTCGCTGGAAGTACCCAGGATCATCGCACCGGTAAATGCTCCTGCGGGCATAACACGGGTGACGCCCGCTACCTGCAGACGGGAGTTAGGAGCGGTAACACCCGTTCCGATTCCGACCAAACCGGCTTGGGTAACCGCCATGCGTACGCCACTGTGGTCCTGAATGGTAAAAGCGAGATCTCCCAGGGAGGCATCGCTGCGCATGGCGATACGCATAGGGTAGGTATCGCTGGTCGTGTTGGTAAAATCGATATAGCCATTGGTAACTCCTGCATTCGCCGATGGGTCGCGGAAGAGTTTGATCCCGCCATCCGGTGTTATTCTCGTGCTTTTCAGGTTGTCGGTCGTGCGTGCTTCCACATGCCCGTTCCGGTAAATCCACGCGCCTTTGGTACCGCCGGCATCGTTGGTTGTTCCTTTGAGATACCAGGCGGTGCGATTGGGCGATACATAGCTAGCCCAGCTGCCGCCTTTACAGATGAACTGCTGCCCGAAGGTCGGACTGGTTTCCAGCGTGTCCGTATACAGTTCGCCGTCCGTACAACTTCCGGCCGGCTGGCCTCCGCCGAAAGTATACGTGTAGTTCGATTCGCTGGAAGTAGCCACCCATTTCGTTCCGTCATTATAATAAAAACCGGGTGTAACGTCGTTGGCAGTAGCTGTGTTGTAGACGGTCATACCGGCCACATGTGCGTTGAGCGGGGAGGGATTTGTAGTTTGCGTAAGTGGAAGACGGGGCAATAATAATCCCTTGCTGGTACTTTCGACTTCGAGCATGGAATTGGGGTTAATGGCAGTCGGGTTATCACCGATCTTCACCTGGGCAAACAGGGGCGAAGCACAGAGGCTTAGTCCGAATATCGCTGCCGCGACACGTAGATTCTGGATTTGTAAAAGTCTGATTTTCATAAGTTAAAATTATTTAGAGGTTAAAATTTTAAGGCATGCACCGCATGATGAACGTTCTCAGAACGGCGCTGTCGAAATATTTCTTAACCGAAAGGTCAGGACTCGTGGATGAATTTGTTGTACCCGAAAAGGGCGGTTTTTGTAGAAAAATTTCTATAAAACATATTATTATGTCATGCGCTTCCGTAAATCAATTGGATTGTTTATTAGAGGAATTTCCAGGAGATATGTAGTACTTCGGGGGCGAAAAGTAGTAATTGTGGGAAATACACATATTTTAGTAAATTCATAGATAAACAGCATCTGGCGCGCAATAATTGAACAATGAGAATCCTCCTGACTGCGCTGATTTTTCTTATCCTGTACGGCTTCCCAACGGCTGCGCAGCCGGAGCGTTTTATTGTTTCACAGTACAATACCGACAATGGCTTGCCCCAAAACAGTGTAAAAGACGTCGCATTCGATGAATGGGGCTATTGCTGGCTTGCCACGGAAATGGGGATGGTACGATATGACGGCCAGCGGTTTGTAACTTACGGGACCTCAGAGGTGCCGGGCTTGAAATCCGCTCGTGTGGAGGGGCTGGCGAGTGATGCGCGCGGTACGCTATACGCGAGGCAGTACGGAGGGCAGATCATCAAAGTAGCGGTTTCGGGAAGCCACGCCGCACCCGGGCCGGTTTTGTTGCCGGCGTGGTCGCTGCATGTGGGTCGGGATGGCATGGCGGTCGACGATAAGGGAATGCTCCGTAAGCTGGCCTATTTCTACGGACACCTGGGACAGAAGCCATTCCTCTTTTCTTCGAGTATTTCAAACAATGAAGTTTATCTCAGAAACGAGCACAGCCTGCTCTATTTGTCGCCCGGGCTGAGCGCGCCGGTGGAAATCAGGGATTACACGGGCCGTAAGCCGGTACATGCCCTGTTCGGCGGGCAATTTCTGGCGTCTATACTACCCGGAAACCGGGTCGAGGCCTGGAAGAATGGCAAGCCATTGCCTGCCTACACATCGATTGACGGGTCACTGGCCTCCAATGCTCTTTTTCTTTCCGGCGATTTTCTCACCTTTCCCTGTTCCGGCGGCTTTTACGCATACGCTGGCGATACCCTTTACAAAGTCGCCCTTCGCAACGGACGTCTGCATTCTGAAATCGAGCTGGCGGGTATTCATGTACCTTTTTTAAGTTGTGTCCGCTTCGTACCGGAACAGCAGGCATATTACCTCGGTTCGATCACAGACGGACTGTTTGTGGTACAAAAAAAGCAGTTCACCGGTCCGCCGTTTCCATCTCCTGTTCTGGGTGGAAGCCTTTACGCGCAGGTCAGGGCTGGCGACGACCGTCTGATCGTGAAAAACCTGCTGATTTCGATGAGTCAGCCGCCACGGCAATTGCCGATTGACTCGGGTATTGCTTCCTGGTTTTTCGCACCGGGTAACGGGCAGCTATATTATGAGCAGAATTACAAGCTCCGTAAGCTGGACATTGCGGGTGGCCGGAGCCAAATCGTGGCATCGGAACAAGGGATCGTCCATATGAGTCAGGCCGGAGACGGACGTTACTTTTTTGCTTCGGCCAGGGGATTTGGCAAAATCGAGCATGACAAGAGTGTTGGGTTCAAGGAGTTTCCGCAAAAAGCAAATATCCTGTTTGCGAAGCAGATCCGTCCCGGCCATTTCCTGGTTTGCACTGAAAAAGGCCTGAAATGGTATGATTACGAGCGTAACCGAATCGATAGATCAGTGCTGGAATCCATGTCGATACGAACCGTACACGCGGAATCGGCCGGCAAGATATGGATTTCGACTTATGGAAAGGGATTCTATTTCATGCAGAACAAAAAGCTTCATCGCATGCCCGCAGGCCCGCGACAAGCTCTTACGACCGTTCATTCTTTCATTGAGGATGGCCACGGCTATTTCTGGTTGCCAAGTAACAATGGCCTTTTTAAAGTACGGAAAAGCGAATTGCAGGCATATGCCGAACGGCGTCAGGACAAGGTCAATTTTTTCCGCTTCGACCGTTCCGACGGCCTTCCTACCAATGAGTTCAACGGCGGGTGCGATCCTTCGTATGTGTGGTTGAAAGACAGTCTTTTATCGCTTCCGTCAATCAAAGGACTGGTTTGGTTCTATCCTCATAAACTCAAACCCTATTACCCCGACCGTGGTATTTTTGCCGACAGCCTTACGGTGAAGGGCCATCGGGTTGCACTCAATGCAAAGGGCATTACGCTCTCACCCGATTTCAAACGGCTGGCTGTCCAGGTATCGTCGCCTTATTTCGGCAATCCCGAAAACCTCGATCTCGAATACCAGGTTGCCGGGCTGGATCCCGATTGGCACAAAGTCGAGAAAAACGGGCAGATTAATATCACCAGTCTTCCGCCCGGCGATTACAAACTTCTCGTGCGGCGGAACAGTGCGGATATTACCGATAGCGCGACCCGTTTTGTGCTGCCCATCGATGTGGAGCCCTGGTTCTATACTACCTGGTGGTTTTACCTGTTTTGCATTTGCTTATCGATCGGGATTGGTTATCTGCTATTTAAACGACGGCTCACCAAGCTGCAAAAAGAGGCCCAGGAGCTCGAAAATATCATCTCAGACCGGACGCGTGAGCTAAAAAATGCAGTGGACGAGCTTGCCACCTCGGAAATGGCTTTGCTGGAAAGTAACCGGTTCAAGGACCATGTGATTACGATGGTGCTCCACGACATGCGGTCGCCGCTCCGGTTTATCTCCCTCATCAGCGGCAAACTTTTGAAAAACCATACACACCTTACGCCTTCGGACCTGGACGCGTACCTGGGCGACCTGCATATGGGCACGCAAAACCTGCTGGGTTTTACCGAACAGTTTTTTATGTGGATCAGCACGCAGCAGCAGGGGTTCAGGATTAATAATAACCTGTTCCCCGTAAATGCTTTATTTGAGGAGATCGCCTCGCTGTATAAAGAGCTTTTTAAGGTCAATCGTAACCGGCTTACTATCGTCCATACCGACCTGGAATGTGTTTCGGATTATCAGATACTCTCGGTCGTGATCCGGAACCTGATCGATAATGCCAACAAAAACACCTATGACGGGGAAATCCGGCTCTCATGCCGGGAGGAGAACGGCCGGCTCCTGATAACGATCAGCGACACGGGCCTCGGACTGAACGACGAGCAGATCGCCCTGTTCATGAGCCGCGACAGGCAGGCCGGTAACCGCGGTACGGGGAGTCTGCTGATCCACACCATGCTCGATTACATCCAGGGAAGCATTTCGATCGCCAGCGAGCCGGGGCGGGGGAGTACCTTTACGATTCTCCTTCAAAATCTGCATCAATTTGATACATCTGCGCAAGATGGTTCAGTTCTAGCAGGTTCTTGATTTCCAGCTTGTCGAAAATACGGCAACGAAAGCTGCTGGCGGTGGAGGCGCTGATAGAAAGCGTGTTGGCAACTTCGAGTGCGCCATAGCCTTTGAGCAGCAGCAACGCCACTTCGAACTCGCGTTTCGAGAGCTTATCGAAGGGCGTGTTGGCCACATTACCGACCAATGCGTTGGAAAAAATCTCGTTCTGAGACCTGGAAATATACTTCCGGCCCTGGCTTACCGCATGGATCGCCTCGGCCAGTACTTCGTCCGGTTCGGTTTTGTTAACGTACCCGAATGCGCCTTCGCGTAAGAAGCGGGCAGCGAAAACTTTGTCGGGCTTCATCGTCACGATCAGTATTTTAAGATTCGGCCGGATGCGCAAAATATCCGGGATCAGGGCAAGTTCGTTGGTTTCGGGCATATTCAGGTCCGTGATCAGCAGGTCGAATTCCTGCCCGGTAATTTTCCCGATCACTTCACGCCCGTTTTCGGCAAATTCTACGATCACGCTGAACCCCAGGACTTCTTTGACGACCATCTGCAGCCCCTTTCGGACAAGCTGGTGATCGTCGGCTATGAGTATGGAAAGTGGCATATTTAAACGGGCCTTTCAGGATTACAGTTTCATCGTAATGACTGAAATTAACGCTTTTTACACTGAATTACAAAACGGCGGAAGGGCATTAATGTGATAATACCGAGGCCAGTTCGATAATGTTGATGACATTTTTCTTCAACATCACAGTCCGCTTGATGGTGCTGACCGTGCTGTGTCTGACATTCAATGCCGCCGCTATTTCCGAAGTTTTCATACCACTTATCAGCAGGTTCGCCACCTGTTGTTCACGGGGAGAAAGCTTGTTCGGTTTTCTTTGCAGATTGTATTTGAGGAAGTTGCGTATCTGCGCCTGGTTGCCCGGGTCGAACAGGTATTCGTAGCTAAACTTATTCAGCGTGCCTTCGCAAATGTACCGCCGCGATTCCAGTACTTCCCGGAGGCAAGTCTCCGTTTCCTGGTCGGTACTTCCCTTGGAAATGCACGCGCTGGCCCCGGAAAGTACCAGCGAGAGTGCCTTTTTGTAAAGGTTATCATTGTACATAATGACCCACGGAATGGTATTATGCCGCTGGATTATCCTGCTATCGATGCCTGTTTTTTCATTCACACCAGCGACTACCAGGTCAATTTTATGGTGCAAAAGATGCTTAGAAAGGCCACTAATCGTATGCGTTTCAAAGAAAGTAAACTCGTTTCCGAGATTTTTGAAAAACTCCCTAAGACCCGTCAGGGTAATAGGATGCGAGTCGTATAAAATTACGTGAAGCATATAATGATGCGTAATTACGAAGAGGTTTGCCGGCATCCGGCTTTTGGTATACGTTAGTCGAGTGTCTGGATCGCCTGTACGAGATTGGTCACGGAAAGCTTGCGGAACGCGCGTGCTTTAAGGGTGCTTACGGTACTGGTCTGTATCTGAAGGCGGTCGGCGATCTCACCCGTTTTCAGGCCCGTTTTCAGTAGCGATGCCACCTCCCGTTCACGGGTGGTAAGTTCGCGGACACGCGGGCGATAGCTTTCGGCGCCATTTCGGATAGCTCTGAACCGCCAGTATTCGGCATTCACATGCGCCTGGGTGGTGGCGCATACGTGACGGCGCCGTTGAAGTACGGCCGAAATGCCTTCTCTGAGTGCCGTGTCGGTGCATTTTTTCGATATGCATGCTCCTGCGCCGAGCGCCATCAGGTCCATGGCGTTTTCCGCACCTTCTTCGGTGTATAGCACGGCGGTTTTGGGAAGTATGGCGGAAATCGCCTGACTGTCGAAGCTTTCCGTTTCATTGACGCTCAGGATCACGAGGTCGAAGCGTTGGGTGGTCGCATATTTGTAAAACTGACGTGTGCGGCCTGCTTCGGTCACTTTTATCCGCATATCCATGGTATCCAGCAATAGCCGGATCCCTTTGCGGGAAATGGGGTGCAGATCAAATACTAATACTTTAAGGGTGCTCTCGGATTTCATTATCAGGGGTGGTCGGTTATTATTGCCGGTACAAATATTCACCAACGGCGCATGATTTGTAGTGGCTCTTCGCCGACGCCTTTGTGGCTTTGGAGCCACAAAGGCAAATTCTTCCCTCCCTCTGGAAACCTGAAAACCGCCCCTAGCTAATTGTTCTCCTGAACCGGTACAGAAACGGCGCCTTGTTGGCCGCCCCGGTAAACTTCTTTTCCAGCCTTTCCAGCACATCCAGGTCGAGGATCTTTTTCTGAAAATTGTTTCGTGCGAATGCCCGATCAAAGATTGATTCGTAAAGCTCCTGCAATTCGCGCATTGTGAAAGTTTCGGGCAGCAGGTTAAATGCAATGAGCTTCTGGTCGAGGTTGAGCTGCAAAGTTTCCAGCGCGCAGCTCACCATTTCGGCATGGTCCATGATCATCGGCGGCAAATCCCGCACCGGGTACCAGTCGATGGATTCGTCGAGGTCGGTTTTCCGTGGCACTACTTTGTTGATATCCACCAGTGCGTAATATCCGATGGAGACAAACCGCCTGGTAATCCAATCGAACTCCTTCCGGTCGAACCGCTCGTCGCCCAATGTATCGCCATTCAGTTCGATCAGGCGTTCGAGGAACCGGATGTTCGAGCGCGGCGAGTTGCCAAAAACCCTGAATTGTTCGAGATATATGTCCTTAATGCCCGTGCGGTCTTCCAGAATGCGGCGTGCCGCCTCGTCGATCCCCTCGTTCTGATAAATAAAACCACTCGGCAAGGCCCAGAAATCGCCGCGAAAGTTCAGCTTAGGTACCAACACGCTTAGCTGCGAATCCTGATAGCCAAAAATGACGCAGTCGATGGAAAGCTGCTGAATGTAACCCTGTCCGCTCGGTGATTGTATGTCCTTCATGTAGTAGTCTCCCAATTTTAACCCAACAATATCGCAGATACGGCCCTCCCGCCCAAAGCGGAAGGCGGAAACATTTTACCGACCTGTTCCGGATCAATACGCGTATTTACGTTAATGTGACCAGTTATTGTATTGTTTAGGTAATTAATAGTATAAAATTTATTGTCTCAAAGATAGACAATAATGCTTTTTACCGTACATTTGAATGTCACTAATTCAAACGATTAACCAGATGAAGAGAAAATTACAGGGAGTGCTGCTTTGCTGTGCATGGCTCCTCGTAGGTCAAGTTATGGCACAGGCGCCTAAAATGCAGGTGCTGGTTTTCAGCAAGACGGCGGCGTTCAGGCATCAGTCGATCGGTGCCGGGAAAAAGGCGCTCAGCAAAATGGCGACCGAGAAGGGTTTTGGCGTCAGCTTTACGGAAGACGCTGCCCAGTTTAAGGAAAGCAATCTTAAAAAATACAACGCCGTAATTTTTCTGAATACAACCGGGGATATTCTCGACGCCGATCAGCAAAGCGCATTCGAACGCTACATCCAGGCCGGAGGGGGCTATGTGGGCATCCATGCGGCCAGCGATACGGAATATGAATGGCCGTGGTACGGTGCATTGGCCGGAGCCTGGTTTCTGGACCATCCGATGCCCGACAATGTGCAGAAGGGGAAGTTTATCGTAACCCAGAAAAACCACTGGGCGACACAAGGAATGCCCGACGAGTTTGAGCGAACCGACGAATTTTACAGTTTCAAGAATATTTCTCCCAAAATCAATGTAGTTCTGAAAATCGACGAGAAAAGCTACAAAGGCGGTAAAAACCCGGATTTTCACCCGATGAGCTGGTACCAGGAGTTCGACGGAGGCCGGTCGTTCTACACTGCCATGGGGCATACCGACGAAACCTTCGAAGAGCCGCTTTTTCTGAACCATCTTTGGGCGGGCATTCGCTATGCCACCGGCGGGGACGCACCCAAGCCGTTAGATTTTGCCAAAGCGCGTCCGGAAGAAAACCGTTTTTCAAAAGTGATCCTGGCCGAAAAGCTCGACGAGCCTATGGAACTGAGCGTGCTGGGCGATGGACGCATTCTGTTTATCCAGCGGAAAGGAGAGGTACTTCTTTATCATACCAAAACCAAAGAACTGAAAACCATTGCCAAACTGCCGGTGAGTACGAAATATGTGAGCAAGGAAGGTAAGGAGTCGATGGGCGAAGACGGTTTGCTGGGGCTGAACAAGGACCCGAATTTTGCGCAGAACCATTGGATTTACCTCTATTATTCCGACCCGAACGAATCCAAGAACGTACTGGCCCGCTTTGAGCTGAAAGGCGACGAGCTGGACCTGGCTTCGCGCAAAATACTGCTGGATGTGCCTACGCAGCGCGAAGAATGCTGCCACACCGCGGGCTCCATTGCCTGGGACAAGGACGGCAATTTGTACCTTTCCACCGGCGACAATACCAACCCGCATGGCTCGAACGGATACAGTCCGAGCGACGAGCGCCCGGGGCGCGAGGCGTGGGACGCACAGAAATCATCGGCCAATACCAACGACTTGCGGGGCAAGATCATACGCATCAAGCCGCAGCCGGATGGTGCGGCTGGGGGCGCGCCCTACACCATTCCGGAGGGTAATCTTTTCCCGAAAGGAACGCCCAACACTCGCCCTGAAATTTACACCATGGGCCATCGTAACCCCTTCCGGATTTCGGTAGACCAACGCACGGGCTACATATACTGGGGGGAAGTGGGGCCTGATGCCGCCAAACCCGATGCCAACCGCGGCCCGGCTGGCCACGACGAGGTGGGGCAGGCCCGGAAACCAGGCAATTTCGGCTGGCCGCATTTTGTAGGCGATAACAAGGCTTACAACAAGTATGATTTCACGGCGAACCAGTCTGGGGAGAAGTGGGATGCAGCCGCACCGACCAACAATTCGCCCAGCAATACGGGCCTGAAAGTACTACCGCCAGCACAGAAAGCATTTATCTGGTATCCCTATGACGCCTCTCCGGAGTTTCCGCTCGTAGGTGCGGGCGGGCGCAACGCGATGGCCGGGCCTGTATTTTATTCGGACGATTTCAAGAACGCATCCGGTGCTTTTCCTGCCTACTACAATGGCAAGCTGCTGGTGTATGAATGGATGCGGGGCTGGATTATGGCCGTTACGATGGATAAGGAGGGGAGTTATACCTCGATGGAACGCTTCATGCCCAGCTACAAATTTTCCAATCCAATGGATATGGAATTTGCACAAAACGGAGACCTGTATATGCTCGAATATGGTTCGGGCTGGTTCTCCGCCAACGACGACGCCCGCCTGATCCGTATTGAATACAACGGCGGTAACCGTAAGCCGAAGATCGAAATGGCTGCCAGCAAACAAGGCGGCTCCGCGCCGCTGGCGTTGAAACTGACCGCCGCCGGTACCGACGATGCCGACGGTGACGCATTAACCTATTCATGGAAAATCACCTCCAAAAACGGGTATATTAAAACCATGAATACCCAGGATGCACAGCTGACACTCGCCAAAACCGGGCTTTACAAGGCTACATTGACGGTAAATGACGGGAAAGGCGGTATTTCGACGCAGTCGCTGGAAGTTACCGTCGGTAATGAAGCGCCGGTACTGAGCCTGGATATGCCGGGGGCCAACAAGTCGTTTTTCGTGCCAGGTAAGCCGTTTCTGTATGACGTGAAAGTGAAAGATAAGGAGGACGGAACGCTAGGAAGCGGCATCGATGCCGATGCTGTGGCCGTGAACATCGATTACCTGCCCGAAGGCTTCGACAAAGTGGCGATTGCCCAGGGACACCGCTCCGCCGATGAGGCAGCCGGCGGAGCTGCAAGGTTTGCAACAGGTAAGAAACTGATTGAAGCGAGCGATTGCAAGGCCTGCCACAGTATCAGCAAGAAATCGATAGGCCCCGCTTACACGGAAGTCGCGCGGAAGTATAAAGGCAACAACTCAGCGGTGGAAATGCTCACAAAGAAGGTGATCAACGGCGGGGGCGGCGTTTGGGGTGAAACGGCCATGGCCGCGCACCCGCAGCTTTCTGCGACCGACGCTTCGGAAATGGTGAAATACATTCTGAACCTTTCCGGCGACGTGGGAGCGAAAGCCTCGTTGCCTGTAAAAGGAAGCTATACCGCCGCATTACCGAATGGCGACAAAGGCAAGGGCGTTTTCGTGGTGCGTGCAGCGTATCAGGACAAAGGTGCAAAAGGCTTGCCCGCCCTTCGTTCGGAGCAGACGTTCGTGCTTCGGAATTCGGTACTCGACGTGCATGGCTTCGACGTGTATGAGGATGTAAATAAAATGGCGTACGGCGGCAATAACCTCGCCATCCCTGCCAAATCCGGCGCGTACATGGGCTTGAAGCAGGTCGACCTGAATGGCGTATCGGCCTTCCGCATCATGGCCATGGCCCCCAAACCGCAGCTGAATGCGTTGGGCGGCAAGGTGGAGCTGCGGCTGGATAGCCCTACCGGCAAGATAATAGGCGAATCGGCTTTCCTTGAACCGACAGACAAGATGGACTTCAAGCCATCGACCCTGGACATCCCTGTGAAACTTCCGGCTGGCGATGGCAAGCCGCACGATGTATATATGATTTTTGTAAACCCTTCGAAATCATCCGGCAGTCTGATGGTGGTAATGGGTGCACAGGCAGTGCTGGAATCGACGCCGCAATAGCAGACGTACCGGATAGGGATTTTCCTGGATGAGGTTGTATCAAGTAGTGTTAAGTTGTCACCCTGAGCGAAGTCGAAGGGTATTTGCATCGCGCATTTGCCCTTCGACTTCGCTCAGGGTGACAATGAAGTATTTTTGATACTACCTCTTGCTGTTCTATTTGTTTACGACTTGCGCAACTTCCACGCGATCGAGCGGATTCCGGGCGGGGCCGGTCAGAACTTCTCCCTGGCAATTGAACCGTGCACCATGGCATGGACAATCCCAGCTCTTTTCGGAGTCGTTCCATTGTACAATGCATCCCGCATGGGTACATACGGGATCAATTACGGTAACTTCGCCGCTTTCATTTCTGTAAATACCTACCTTCTGACCGTCATATTCGACGATCTTGCCGCTACCGGCGGTGATCTCGGCCAGTGAATCGATTTCCTCGATGCCCAAACGGTCTCCTACGAAGCGACCAACGACGTCCGCATTTTCCTTGACAAATTCAGTGAAGCCCGCCACCGGTTTGACCCTTCCGGGATCGAATAGTTTTTCATACGGACTGGCCCCCTTCAAAATCAGTTCGCTGAGTACAATCGCCGAAACGGTCCCGAGGATCATTCCGTTGCCGTTGAAGCCGGTTGCGGTGTAAATGCCGCCCGAGGCCCCCGGTAGCTGCCCGATGTAAGGAAGGCCATCGGCCGGAACGTAATATTGCGCCGACCATTGCGTAGCGATCTCGTCCACCGGGTAACATTTTTTGGTATAATCAATCAGGTCGGCGAATGCCTGTACCGGATCGCCGTGGCCGGTTTTGTGGTCGTGCCCGCCTGCTACGAGGTATTTCTGGCCGTCGATCATGTGCGTGCGGAAGTAGTGGTAGGGGTCCTGCATGTCATAAATCAGGACATCGGGGTAAGCGTCTTCTTTTAACGTTGCCGCGATGACGTAGCTGCGATAAGGCGCATTGCGGAAATGCAGCACATTGACACCCCCTGGCGGAATGTGCGTCGCATACACGACCGATCTCGCCCTGATCTCCCGGTCGCCTGAATATGCCGTATGGTATTCGTCGTTCGAATCAATGCGGTCTATGAGCGTGTTTACAACTACCACGCCGCCAAGGTCTTCGAATGCTTTTTGAAGGCCCAGAATGTATTTTAATGGATGGAACTGTGCCTGCTTGTCGAAAACGACGGCTTTCCGGAACGGCAGGGGCGCAGGCGCATCGGGCGCGGGCCCGGCCGTCACCCCTGCACGCAAGGCGCTTTGATAGAGATCGTCGAGTTGCTTGGTTTCCTTGTCCGTTTCGGCATATACATAGGCTTGTTTCCACTCAAAATCGCAGTCGATCCGGTGGGTTTCCACCAGATTATGAATGAGCGCTACCGATTCGGCAATGGCCTGGGCGAACTGGCGGGCTTCTTCCTGCCCGAAATCGCTTTCTACTTCTGCAAACGTCGTGTCTGCAAAAGTGTTAATATGAGCCGTGGTACCGCCTGTCGTGCCATATCCCGGCGAATGGGCATCGGCGACGATGCATTTGCGGCCCTCTTTTTGAAGCAGTAAGGCCGTAGTGAGGCCGGTAATGCCCGCTCCAACGACAAGTGTATCAAATATTTCGGAAGCAGATGTGGTTGCCCGTTGCGGACTTTCGGCCGTTACGCCGGCCTGCCAGAGGCTGTCGTTGGCGCCATCGCGTTCCATACGCTTGGTGGCGGTACCGGCCTTTTGTATATTGTTGAAGTTTGATGATGTGTTCATATCTATTTAAATTGTTGCGTGCATCCCGGACAAAATCCATGCCAGTGCTTTCCGTTGATTGACAGACCTATGACCCCAAAAACCGCCCTGCTGCTGGCATTTATTGCCCTGAAATTCCTGTTACAATATTTCCTCATTATTCCCGGTTACGAACTGCACCGCGACGAGTACCTCCACCTCGACCAGGGTAACCACCTGGCGTGGGGTTTTATGTCGGTGCCGCCGGTTACCTCCTGGGTCGCCTGGCTCATTGGTGTTTTGGGGAATGGCATATGGACGGTCCGGTTCTTTCCGGCATTGTTCGGAGCGCTGACGATGCTGGTGGTCTGGAAAACAGTCGAACGGTTAGGCGGGGGTTTATATGCCTGTCTGCTTGCCGGGTCCTGCACCCTGTTTTCGGTTTTATTGAGGCTAAATCAGTTGTTTCAACCTAATTCCGTCGATGTCCTGTGCTGGACGACGCTTTATTACTTTCTGATCTGTTTCATACAGTCCCGGGACCGTCGCTGGCTCTATGGCTTTGCAGCCGTGTTCGGGATTGGTGTTTTAAATAAATACAATATCATATTCGCCGTCGCAGGCCTGCTTCCGGCCCTGCTGCTCACACCGCAACGTAAGCTGCTGCTGAACAAACACATTTATCTTGCCATGTTGCTGGCATTCCTGATGATCCTGCCTAACCTCATCTGGCAGTACCAGCACAATTTCCCCGTTTTTCACCATATGAAACTGCTGGCCGAAACCCAGCTCGTGAATGTAAAACGCGCCGATTTTTTAAAGGAACAACTCTTGTTTTTCATAGGATCATTATTCGTCATTGCGGCAGGATTGTATGGTTTATTAAGCCACAAACCCTTTGCGCCATTCCGCGTGTTCTTTTTCTCCATCATCATTACGCTTGCAGTCTTTACCTACCTGCGTGCGAAAAGCTATTACGCCATAGGCATCTACCCGGTTTACATTGCCTTCGGGGCGGTATACATTGGTGCCAAAGTGAATGCAGTCTGGCTACGCGGGGTCTTTGTTCTGATTCCCGTTGTTCTTTTTATACCGTTGTTCAACGTAGCATTTCCGAACAAAACACCTGAACAGATCGTCGCCAATCCCGGGCCTTATCAAAAGCTGGGCCTGCTGCGGTGGGAAGATGGCAAGGATCACCAGTTGCCCCAGGACTTCGCGGACATGCTGGGCTGGCGGGAGCTGGCGGCCAAAGTCGATGCAGCTTACGCGTCAATGCCCGATCGGGAGAGGACACTCGTCCTTTGCGATAACTATGGGCAGGCAGGGGCTATTAACTATTATACCAAACAGGGTGTCCGCGCGGTAACTTTTAACGCGGACTACGTGGATTGGTTCGACCTGACCAAAAAATACAAGCACCTGGTCAGGGTTAAAAACTGGTGGGAACGGGGAGCGGAAATGAAGGAAACCGGTCCTTTGTTCGCGACGGGTTATGCAGCGGATTCGGTCGGCAACCGCTATTCCCGGGAGTGGGGGACGACGGTCTTTATCTTTCGCGACGCCCGGATCGATATTAATGCGAAAATAGAAGAAGAAATTGCTGAGGAGCGATGGTAACCGGCACAAAATCTGGCGGGGAAAAGGCAAAATAAGAATGTTTTAAAATAGGATTATTGAAAGAAAATGTATAGATTGATATAGGTTTTTAGTTTCATACACACGCAGTTACAGTTTGTTAAGATTTTAGTCTATTAAACTTAACTTATATGAAACCTCCTCTACAATCCTTTCTGAAAATGGTCCTTTTTTACACCATTTTCCTGATCAGCACTGTTCACACTTTTGCTCAAACCTGGAATCAGATTATCAAAGTTACCGCGCAAAACAATGACGCTTCTTCGGCAAGAAGTGCCAACGATGAGTACGGATATGCTGTGTCAATATCCGGAAATTATGCTATCGTTGGATCCTATGGTGAAGGAGAGGACGGAAATGGGTTAGATACGGTTGCATTGACGGGAGCTGCCTACATCCTTTACAACAATGCCGGAAACTGGGTCCAGGTAAAAAAGATCACAGCACCTGTCCGTGAGTACGCTGACAACTTTGGGGTTTCTGTCTCAATCAACGGGGACTATGCCATTGTTGGCGCTCACCAGGAGGATGACGATGCGCTGGAGACTAATACTTTGTTCAATGCAGGGTCGGCTTATATTTTCAAAAAGGACCAGGGAGGGCCGGACAACTGGGGTTTGCTGAAAAAAATTACGGCTTCCACACGTGATGTACAAGACAGATTTGGTTATTCGGTATCGATCAGCGGCAATTACGCCATTGTAAGTGCGTATTTAGAAGATGACGACGTGAATGAAACCAATACGCTGGACAATTCGGGGTCGGCTTATATTTTCAAAAAGGACCAGGGGGGTACGGACAACTGGGGGCAGGTAAAAAAAATAACGGCTTCTGTACGCGGCATCGTAGATTGGTTCGGCGTTTCTGTCTCCATAAGTGGCGACTATGCCATCGTGGGAGCCAATTTTGAAGATGAAGACAGCCTGGAAACCAATAGTATGGATGGATCAGGATCCGCCTATATTTTTAAGAAAGACCTGGGAGGGGCTGACAATTGGGGACAAGTGAAAAAAGTCGCGGCCTCCGACCGGGCTAGCGGCGACTCTTTTGGCTGGTCTGTATCGATCGACGGCGATTATGCCATTGTTGCGGCTTATACCAAGGGCGGTTATATTTTTAAGAAAGGTCAGGGAGGGGCCGATAATTGGGGGCAGGTACAAAAAAGGCCCGGCGGGGGCGCTTCGGTGGCAATAAGCGGTGATTATGCGGTGATGGGTGGACAAGGTTCGGCTGATTTTTTTGAGAAAGACCTGGGAGGGCCCGATAATTGGGGGACGATGCAGAATATCACCCACGGTGGCAATTTTGGTGTTGCGACATCGGTGAGCGGAGATTTTACCCTTGTAGGTGCATATTCAGACGATAACTTCGGGGCTGCTTATATTTTCAAATTAGGGCCGCCGCTGCCGGTTACACTGATCACTTTTGAAGCTGTTAAGAAAGAAAACCAGGTGCTGCTGAGCTGGGCGACAACCATGGAAAGCAATTCGGCATACTTTGATATTCAAAAAAGTGTTGATGGCCATATCTGGAAAACGCTGGGACGTGTATTGGCGGCCGTTAATAGTGATCAGCTTAGGTCGTACGCTTTCCTGGATAAAAATCCCCTGGATGAGGACTCCCCGGGCCACGTATACTTGTATCGCCTTAAAATGGTGGATCTCGTCGCCGGTGCGCTGGGGTGGGACGGCATGGACGGCAGTTTTGCTTTCAGCAGGATTATTAGTCTTTCATTTGCTCATAACTGGCGAACCATCCTTTACCCTAATCCCGTATCCGACAAACTATATTGTGATCCGGCAGAGGCAGCAAAATTAGAGTCGATTACAATGGTCAACAGCGCCGGACGGATCATGTTACGGTCTTTTGAAGGTGCCAGGGCAGGTATTCCCGTCGATCGGCTCACGCCGGGCATTTACGTGGGGCAGATCAGGGAAAAAAGCGGAGCTGTGCAGTACCAGAAGATAGCCGTGGTGCGATGACCAGCGCACCCGTTTAGAGTTTCATACACACGCTGTGATAGTTGTTTAAAGTTTTCAATCTTTTAAACTTAACTGACATGAGACCTCCTCTGAAATCTTTATTGATAGTCGTTTTCTTTTACGTCATTTTTCAGGCTGGCACTCTGAATGTATTTGCTCAAAGTTGGGATCAGATTATCAAAATTACGGCAAGTAACAATGGAGGTTCGTCGGCAAGAAGTATCGATGACAGCTATGCATATTCGGTGGCGATATCCGGCAATTATGCGATTGTTGGTGGCCTTAGGGAAAATTCCGATGCAAACGGGTTAAATAGTCTTTCGGGTGCCGGGGCCGCCTATATCCTGTTTAATGATAATGGCAATTGGGCACAGATAAAAAAAATTACGGCGCCGATACGTGGTTTCGGGGATTCTTTCGGCCTGTCTGTGGCCATGGACGGAGACTACGCCGTCGTTACCGCTTTTATCGAAGATGAAGACGCCGCTGAGACTAATACGGTGCAGGATGCGGGCTCTGCCTATATATTCAAAAAAGACCAGGGCGGAGCAGATAACTGGGGGCTGGTAAAAAAGATCACAGCTCCGGTCCGAAGCGTGGCCGACCAGTTTGGTTCTTCAGTCTCGATCAGCGGTGACTACATCATTGTGGGGGCTTTTAACGAAGATGAAGACGCTGATGAACTCAATTCTTTGAACGATGCGGGTTCTGCATACATATTCAGAAAGGATGAGGGTGGTACAGAGAACTGGGGGCTATTGAAAAAAATATGTGCCGGGACCCGCGCGGCTGATGACTGGTTTGGGTACTCGGTATCCATTAATGGCGCCTTCGCCATTGTGGGGGCCTACCGGGAAGATGAAGACGCTCTGGAAGCCAATACCTTAAATTCGTCGGGTTCGGCTTATGTTTTCGGGAAAGACCAGGGCGGGACTGATAACTGGGGATTAGTGAAAAAGCTCACCGCGGCAGTACGTGCTGCCGGCGATACTTTTGGCAGTTCGGTGTCCATCAATGCTGATTATATCATCGTAGGGGCTCCGTCGGAAAGCGAAGATGCTTCGGAAGCCAACTCGCTCTTTTCTGCCGGTGCTGCTTATATCTTCAAAAAAGACCAGGGTGGAACGGACAATTGGGGCCAGTTGAGGAAGATCGTTCCAGCTATTCGTGCCACAAACGACATTTTCGGGGGTGCGGTATCCATCAACGGTTCGTACGCAATTGCCGGTGCCCAGGGCGAAAGAGAGGATGCGTCGGAAGCCAATACCTTAAACCGGGCGGGAGCTGCTTATATCTTTCGAAAAGATCAGGGCGGCTCCGATAATTGGGGGCAGGAGCAAAAAATCGTCGCGGCCGTGCGTGCCGCAAGCGACGACTTTGGTGTTTCGGTGGCTATTGGCGGGGCTTATGCGATCGTAGGGGCCTGGCAGGAAGATGAAGATGCGCTGGATGCCAACAGCATATTGAATGCAGGGTCCGCCTATATTTTTCACACCAATGGCCCGCTTCCCGTTACACTGGCCACCTTTGAAGGGGTTGAAAGTGAAAATCGGGCGCTGCTGAGCTGGGTGACGACTGCGGAAAGCCATTCGGATTACTTTGACATTCAAAAAAGTGGTGACGGGCGTATGTGGAAGGGTTTGGGACGTGTGTCGGCGGCCGTCAACAGTGACGATCTCCGTTCGTATGCTTTCACAGACGATAATCCTCTGGACGAAGATTCTCCGGGCAATGTAAGCTTCTACCGTCTCAAAATGGTGGATATGGATGGAAGTTTTGCTTACAGTAGGATTATCAGCCTGTTATTTGTAAAAAACGCCGGCGCAGTTCTTTACCCTAATCCCGTGTCTGACAAACTGCACATTAATCCCGCCGAGGCAGTCAGAATCGAATCCATTATGATGATGAATAATGTGGGGCAGATTGTGTTACAGTCTTTTGGAAACGATAAGGCGGGCATTGCCGTAAATGTTCTCGCTCCCGGGATTTATCTGGCGCAAATCAGGAAAAAAGGGGGAGCTGTCCGGTTTCAAAAGGTGATTGTGGCACCGTGAACAACCACCGGCATTACCCGATGATTTTCGCCCGGTGCGCCAGGCCCCAATAATGCAGTTCTTCCAAAACTTTTTCGAGCGACGCGCCGTGCTCGGTGATGGAATATTCTACCGTCGGAGGAAAAGTGTCGAAGACGCGCCGGTTAATCAGCTGGTTCATTTCCAATGCTTTCAGTTCTTTGGACAGTATCTTGTCGGTGATGCCGGTCACTTCCGCCGAGAGCTGCCGGAAGCGTTTCGGCCCGGACGACAGCGCGAAAAGGATCAACAATTTCCAACGCCCTTCCAGCGCTTCAAGGGCGTCGCGGATCGATAATGCGGTTTTGGGGCAACCGTTTCCTGTCAGCATTTCAAGTTTTTGATGATGTAGGTTCCATTACTACCCGTTCGGATAGTACTATCCAATCGGGAAAGTACTATCGAACGGAAAGCGAAGGTAAATACTTTTGCTTTCTCACAAAACATCATCTTATGTCGATCAGGAAATCTTCGAAATTGCTGCATACCGCGTTGTGGATTACGCAGGTGCTGCTAGCGGTTGTGCTCATCTGGGCCGCTTACATGAAATTGTTCCAAACGGCGGAAGCACTTTCTGCCATGTGGCCATGGACGGGGCAGGTACCGCCGGTGGTAGTCAAACTTACGGGCCTTGTCGATTTGCTGGCTGGTCTCGGTCTGGTGTTGCCTGCATTGTTGAACATTTGGCCCGCATTAACCTATTTTGCGGCCGTGGGCGTGGTACTGCTAATGGTTTGCGCCATGGCCTTTCACCTTTCGAGAGGCGAATCGCCCGTGTTCAACGTGGTGTTTGCCGCGTTTGCAGCATTGGTAGCGTGGGGCAGGTGGCAACCTGCCGCCTCCCTTTGTTAAACTAGTTAAAATTTTTTTTCAAGTTTTGTCCAGATCTGAAAAGTCGGTTGTCATTAGGTTTTTTAACTCAAAAAATTCTCAGAAAATGGAAACCAGACTTAATTTCTTCGAAAAAGGACAAAATGCAGTGAAGCCGCTTTTCAATCTTAACGGCTATATCAAAAAATCGACACTCGGTCGCCAACTGGTGGAGCTGATCGACTTCCGCATATCTCAGATCAACGGATGTGCATACTGCCTTGATATGCATTCCAAAGAGCTGCGTGCCATGGGCGAAACCGAGCAGCGTCTGTATGGCCTGAGTGCATGGCGCGAAGCGCCTTATTATACCGACCGCGAACGCGCCGCATTTGCATGGGCCGAAGCGGTAAATGCCTTGCACGTGACCGACGAAGTATATAAGGAAGTAGCCGCACAGTTTACCGAAGAGGAAATCGTGGACCTGACCATGGTTGTTTCTGCGATCAACAGCTGGAACCGTATCAACATCGCATTCCCGGCCGGTATCGGAACTTACCGCGTAGGCATGTTCGGTTGATTTGCCAAAACTGATTAGATTTCGCATTCAAACTGATTAGCCACTTTTTTAAAACGGTACCGAATCATGGACGAGTTCTTATTGGTATTCCGGCGCGATTTCCAGAACCGGGAAATTCAGCCATCCCCCGAGCAATTGCAGGAGCATTTCCAGAAATGGCATGCCTGGTATGATAAAATGGCCTCCGAAGACCGGATCGTGCTCCGGAGGCGGTGGGACGGGGAAGGGCTGGTGGTGGATGCCCGGAAGACCGTGCTCAATGGTCCTTATGCTGAGATCAAGGAGGCGATCGGCGGGGTGGTGATCATTCGGGCAGCGGATTACGATGAGGCTGCCGAGTTTGCCAAAGCCGTGCCCATTCTCGAAATCGGCGGGACTGTGGAAATCAGGAAAGCACTCTGATTGCAGTTTGCTGGCCCTTTTTTGATATTTTAGGGGCTGACCATCGACGCCCGGCTTTACTGGCCGACGCGCGACGGTCAGTCTCTAAAATATATCATGGAGGAAAAAGAACTGCTGCCACACCTTTTCAGGACCGAATATCGCAAACTAGTGGCCGTGCTCTGCTACCTTTTTGGGATCGAGCATGTCGAAATCGCCGAGGACATTGCGAGTGATACATTTTTAGCTGCCGCCGAAACCTGGGCTATCAAAGGAGTGCCCGAAAACCCGGCTGCGTGGTTGTATACCGTCGCGAAGAACCGGACGAAGAACCATTTGAAGCGCAATTCGGTGTTCGAGCAGAAAGTGGCATCTGAGATCCGCTATTCGTCGGACAAGGAAGCGGAGATCGAAATCGATATGTCGCCAAAAAATATCACGGACAGCCAGCTGGCGATGATTTTTGCCGTTTGCAGCCCACTGATCCCGGCGGATTCGCAGGTGGCCCTCGCGCTGAACCTGCTTTGCGGGTTTGGTGTGCAGGAGATTGCGGATGCCTTTTTACTGAACAAGGAAGTCGTGTACAAGCGCATCCAGCGCGCGAAGGAGAAATTGAAGGAGGGAAACATCAGTATCGAACAGCCAAGTGTGGCCGAGATAAGCGAGCGGCTGGATACGGTACTGACCACGATTTATGTACTTTATTCCGAAGGTTATTATTCTATTTCCCAGAATG
This sequence comes from Dyadobacter sp. OTU695, assembly GCF_038440355.1. NCBI lineage: Bacteria > Pseudomonadati > Bacteroidota > Cytophagia > Cytophagales > Spirosomataceae > Dyadobacter > Dyadobacter sp. OTU695. Next base: position 1,076,931 of record NZ_JASATN010000001.1, read on the forward strand.
CTACATTGCGTAAGGAGCTTTGTGCGGAGGCTATGCGGCTTAATTTTCTATTAGTTGATAACGAGCTGACCAATCGCCCGGAAGCAAGCGCATTGCTTTCGCTGATGTGCTTCCATTCTTCGAGATTCGAGGCGCGTATGAATCAGAATGGCGAAATGGTGCTCTACGAAGATCAGGACGAATCGCTGTGGAACCGGGAACTCATCGAACGAGGAGCGTATTACCTGAGCCGAGCTTCCACCGGTGAGAAGCTCAGCCGCTACCATCTCGAAGCCGGCATTGCCTATTGGCATACCCATAAGGAAGATTCGCACGAAAAGTGGGAGAACATCCTCGACCTGTACAACCATTTGCTGGCCATCGAGTATTCGCCTATTGCCGCCTTGAACCGGGTTTATGCTTTTGCCAAAGTCAATGGGAAGGAGGCGGCGATTGTAGAGGCGCGGCATTTGAACCTGACCAATAACCATTTTTACTACTCGCTGCTTGGTAATCTCTATGCGGGTATCGATGAAGCACAGGCCATTGTCCATTACGAGACGGCCATCAGCCTGGCGCATTCGGATTCCGACAAGGCGATCCTTTTCAGGAATATCGCACGTTTGCAGGATAATGCGGGTTGATATTTTATATTAGCCCAATCTAATCTTGTCAATATGTCAAAGTTATTTTCACCTGTTACGATTAAAAGTATCCAGTTCAAAAACAGGATCATCGTTTCCCCCATGTGCCAGTACTCGTCAGTCGACGGGTTTGCCACGGACTGGCACCTTGTTCATCTCGGCAGCAGAGCCGTGGGCGGAGCGGGCCTGATCATCACGGAAGCGACCAGCGTGTCGCCCGAGGGCCGCATTTCGCCCGAAGACCTGGGAATATGGAAGGACGAGCACATCGAAAAACTCGCGCAGATCACCGCGTTCGTTAGCGCGCAGGGATGCGTGCCGGGTGTGCAGCTTGCCCACGCAGGCAGGAAGGCGAGTACCGCCGTGCCCTGGAAAGGTCGTGCCGAAGTGCCTCAGAGCGAGGGCGGATGGCAAACGGTTTCCGCTTCCGCGATCCCATTCTCGGATACGTACCCCAAACCGATCGCATTAGACGCTGCGGGTATCGATAAAGTAGTCTCCGACTTTACTGCCGCCGCTAGAAGGGCGTTGCAAGCGGGTTTTAAAGTGATTGAAGTCCACGCCGCCCACGGTTATCTCGTTCACCAGTTCCTGTCGCCGCTCAGCAACCACCGCACCGACGAGTATGGTGGAAGTTTCGCTAACCGTATCCGCCTGTTACTGCGCATAATCGACGGAATCCAGACCGTCTGGCCGGCCGATCTGCCATTGTTTACACGCATTTCAGCCACCGATTGGGCAGAAGGCGGCTGGAATCCGGACGAATCCGTACAACTTGCACATATCCTCAAAGAAAAAGGTATCGACCTGATCGATGTGTCGTCGGGTGGACTGGCGGCTCACCAGCAGATCACCGTCGGTCCGGCTTATCAGCTGCCGTTCGCCTCACGTATCAAACGGGAAACAGGCATTCTGACGGGCACCGTTGGTATGATCACCAATTCCTTGCAGGCCGAGACTATTCTTGTGAATGGCGATGCGGATATGATCATAATGGCAAGGGAAATATTGCGGAACCCTTACTTCCCATTGGAAGCGGCCCGGGATTTGAAGGAAGGGGTTGCGTGGCCGGTCCAGTATGAGCGGGCTAAGTGGTGATGGATATCTTCGATTACCCCGCACTTTCCGGCCACGCCCTGCTTACGCGTAAGCCAGCCTGTTGAGGATCGGCGAATTATCGATAATAGGTTTCATGCGCAGATCGGGCGCAATTTCAATGTAGGAAATGACGCGGATATCTTTGTAATCCGGATTAAATTCCTGAAAATCCCTGATCAGCATGTCTTCGGAGAAGTGTGATTTTGCTTCAAAATCGTACGAACTGGTTAAAATTACCCCATCTTGTTGGGCCGACATGGTAAGCATATATTTGGGCATAAGGCTATTGATATGAGTGGTTTTATGTGAAAAAGGTCGTTTGCGACAGGGAAAGGCTCTCCCTTACCTGCCATTCATGCAAAAACCTTGCCGTAGAGAGGGCTTTACCTTTTTAGAAAAACAGGGTTTCTTTGCTACCACGGTAGATGATATTTATGAAAGATCTCAAAAACGAAAAAACATTAGCCGCCAAAGAAGCGGTCAAGTACCTTTCCAACGGGCAGGTCGTCGGCCTTGGCTCCGGAAGCTCGGCCTATATTGCTATTGCAGAAATCGGGGAGCTCGTGAAGAATGGGCTGGATATTAAAGGTGTTCCTACGTCTGAAAAGACGAGGGAGTTGGCCGAATCATTGGGTATTCCTTTGCTGAAAATCGAGGATGTCGATTCGATCGACATTACCATCGACGGCGCTGACGAGTTTACCGAAGATTTGCAGCTCATCAAAGGCGGGGGAAGTTTTCTGCTGAAAGAGAAGGTGGTTGCTTCGCTGTCCAAACAGGAAATCATTATTACTGATTCTACCAAGAAAGTAGAACTGCTTGGCAAGTTTACGGTGCCTATTGAGGTGATTCCCTACGCGCGAAACTATGTTTTGGGACAACTTAAAAAGTTGAATGGTGCCGGGAAAATTCGACTCGTTGAGGGTAAACCATTGATTACAGAACAAGGAAACCTGCTGATTGACGGAGATTTTGGATTGATCCAGGATCCTGCATTACTGGCGGATCAATTAACCCGCATTGTTGGCGTCGTGGAGCATGGGCTGTTTATTAATATTGCCACCGAGGTGATAATGGGTGTGGATGGTGGTACCGAAACATTTACCAAAGCCTGAGCAGCATTTTTGAAATAAAATACAAAAGCCGTCGGATCTGGTCTGACGGCTTTTTGTGCTTACTACACTTAACAAAGACGCTAACTATAGTGTATGTAGGTCTGAGTGGAATCTATTTCCAGCCGCCGCCGAGGCTGCGGTAGAGGTCTACGCGCGCTACGAGCGATTGGCTGCGGATGAATGCGAGGTTCAGTTCGGCCTGCAAGGCATTGCCCTGGGCCGTGATCACTTCCAAATAGTTGGCCATATCGCTTTGGTAGAGCAATTGCGCATTGGAAATGGCCTGTTGCAGGATATTCACCTGGTTGCTGGCAATGGCTTCCTGCTCTTTCAGTTTTTTGGTTTGAACCAGAGAATTGGAGACTTCGCCCACCGCATTCAAAACCGATTGCCGGAATTCCAGTACCGATTGCTCACGCTCTATTTTGGCCACTTCCAGGTTGGTTTTCAATTGCCTTCTGGCGAATATCGGCCGTGCTATGGTACCGGCTGCAATCCCGAACAACGATCCGGGAATGTTGAACCAGTTGCTCGATTTGAACGATTCGATACCACCGCTGGCCGAAATTATAAGCGACGGGTACATGCTCGCCTGAGCTATGCCCAGCTCTGCATTCGCGATCAGTACCGACATTTCAGCGGCGCGAACATCGGGTCGGCGGCTTACGAGCGCTGCCGGTACACCGGTAGCAAGGCTGTCGTTCGCCTTGAAATCGGCCAGTTTTACTTTGCGGTCGATCGCGTTCGGCATTTGGCCGGTCAGCACTTGCAATGCATTTTCCTGAATGGCTATATCCTGTTCCAATTGCGGAATGAGCAATGCGATGGCTTCGCGCTGCGCTTCCGATTGTTGCACGGAAAGCGAGGTTACTTCACCGGCGTCTTTCAGCAGGTTGGTCAGTTTCAGGGTATTGTTGCTCAGTTCCAGGTTGTGTTTGGCAACTTCCAGCTGTTTGCCGAGCATGAGCAGGTTGAAAAAACCTTTTGCGATATCGGCCACGAGGCGGGTCTGGACCGCTTTGGTAGCTTCATAAGTTTGCAGGTACTGGCCCATGGTGGCTTGCTGCTGGCGGCGGATCTTGCCCCAGATATCGGCTTCCCATGACAAATCTACCGAGGCAATGTAGTTCTCGATATGGCTCGATTTCAGGAAGCTGCTGGCGCTGAGTCCGTTCAAACTGTTGTTCGAAGGGCGGTTATAAGTGCCGGCAACACGCAGGTCGAGGCGGGGAAGTTGCAGCAATCTCGCCTGTTTTACCTGCTGTTGTGCGATATCGATGCGTTTCAGCGCGATTTGCAGGTCGTAATTGTAGGCAATGCCGCGCTCGATGAGCCGTTGCAGCGTTGTGTCGGGGAAGAATTCCTTCCAGCCCATATCCGCGATGGTGGCGGTGTCGCCATAAGGCACACTGCGGTATTCGGTGGGCAGTGCCAGTTCCGGGCGCTGGTAGTCCTTGCTCACCTTACAAGAGGCGAGCAGGGTTACCAGCAGAATCAGAACGGGTATTTGCGTTAATCTAAATGTATTTTTCATGATGTTATTCTAATAATGGACTAGTGCGCTTCTGCCTCGACCAGTTTCGGCTGTACGGGTTTTTTAACGACTTTTTCCTGCAAATACTGGAATATCACGTACAGGACGGGGATCACAAATACCCCTAGGATTACGCCCGTTAGCATACCGCCTACCGCACCGGTACCGATCGACCGGTTACCGAGGGCCGAGCCACCGGTAGCGCGCATCAGCGGCAACAGACCAACGATGAATGCGAACGAGGTCATCAGGATCGGGCGCAAACGCAGGCGGGAAGCTTCCAGGGCCGATTCGACGATGGTCATACCTGCTTGCCGGCGCTGCACGGCATACTCGATGATCAGGATCGCGTTTTTCGCGAGCAGACCGATGAGCATGATCAGACCAACCTGTACGTAGATGTTGTTTTCAATACCCATCCAGTTGATAAACAGCATTGACCCGAATACACCGAGCGGGATCGTCAGGATCACGGCAAACGGCAGGATGTAGCTTTCGTACTGCGCTGCGAGCAGGAAGTACACAAACACGAGGCTCAAAACGAAGATCAGGATGATCTGCGAGCCTGAGTTGATCTCTTCACGCGTCATACCGGTCCATTCGGTTTTGTAGTTGTTCGGCAGGACCTTCTCGGCTGTTTCCTGCACAGCGCGGATGGCATCACCGGTACTGTAACCCGGTTTCGGCGTTCCGTTGATCATGACTGCGTTGTACAAGTTGTTGCGGGTCACGGTTTCTGGTCCGAACACACGTTTCAATTTTACCAGCTGGTTGGCAGGTACCATTTCACCTTCGGTGTTTTTAACATAAATACCATCCAACGACGACGGATTCTTGCGGTACGACGGATCGGCTTGCGCCATCACTCGGTAATATTTCCCGAACCGGTTGAAATCCGACACAAAACTGGACCCGTAATAGATCTGCAACGTTTGCAGCAGCTCGTTCACAGGTACATTCAGCTGTTTGGCTTTATTATTATCGACTTCCAGCATAAACTGCGGGTTACCCGTGGCAAATGTCGTGAATGCGTAGGCAATCTCGGGGCGTTGCATCAATGCGCCAATGAATGCATTGGTAGTTGTGCTCAGTTTTTCCAGCGAACCGTTTCCACGGTCTTGGAGCATAAACTCAAAACCACTGACGTTACCGAAACCATCGACAGTCGGGAAGGTGAAGAAGAATGCATTCGCATCGTTCACCGCCCGCACCTGCTGTGACATCATACCAACGATCTGGTTGAAATCCTGTACCTCGCCGCGCTCTGCCTTCGGTTTCATGCGGATAAATCCTACACCATAAGGCGATGCATTGGAGTTGGAAATGATGTTCATACCCTCCACAATATACCGCTGATCGGCGATAGGGGAGCGTTTTACGATACTATCCACCTGTGCCATCGCTTTGGATGTACGATCGAGCGAGCTGCCCGGAGGCGTGTTGAGCGCATACAGGAGGAAGCCCTGATCTTCGGTTGGAATGAAACCGGTTGGAGTGGTTTTGGTGAGCCAAAGTGTTGTCCCTGAGATTACGACCAATCCGATGATGGTCACCCATTTGCGACGGATCAGGAATTGCAGGCTTTTTACGTAGCGTCCGGTCATTGACTCAAACCCTGCATTGAATGCGGCGAAGAAGCGAGCTGCAAAACCTTTGCGGGTTCCATTTCCTTCTTCCGCATGCGGGTTTTTCAGGAACAATGCACAAAGCGCGGGGCTGAGTGTCAATGCGTTCAGCGCGGAAATCAAAATGGCTATGGCTAATGTAAATGCAAACTGCCGGTAAAACACCCCGGCGGGACCCTGCATAAATCCGACCGGTACGAATACTGCGGCCATCACGAGGGTGATTGAAATGATCGCACCTGAAATTTCATTCATGGATTCAATCGTAGCGCTTTTCGCCGCCAGGTGCGTTCGCTCCATTTTGGAGTGCACCGCTTCGACGACCACAATGGCATCATCGACCACGATACCGATGGCGAGTACCAACGCAAAGAGCGTCAGAAAGTTGATCGTGAACCCGAAAAGCTGCATGAAGAAGAACGTACCGATAATGGCTACCGGAACCGCAATGGCCGGGATCAATGTCGAGCGGAAATCTTGCAGGAAGATGAATACAACGATAAACACAAGGATGAATGCTTCCAAAAGTGTCGAACGTACCTGGTTGATCGACTCGTCGAGGAAGTCCTTCGAGTTGTACATGATGGTCGTTTTCACGCCTTTTGGCAACGTTTTGGAGAAATCGTCGATCAGTTTTTCGGCCTGGATCAGAATGTCGTTCGCATTGGTACCGGCGGTCTGGAACACAGCCACACCGGAAGAGGCATTGCCATTCAGTTTACCATTCGAAGAATAGGTATACGAGCCGAATTCAACCCGCGCCACGTCTTTGAGGCGGATCACCGAGCCATCGCTATTGGCTTTGATGATAATGTCCTCATATTCTTTGTTCTGCGTGAGTTTTCCCTTGTATTTCAAAACATATTCGAAAACCTCTTTGCTCGCTTCTCCCAAACGGCCCGGGGCCGCTTCAAGGCTCTGTTCACGAATGGCACCTGTTACTTCCTGAGGCGAAAGTCCGTAAGCTGCAAGACGGTCCGGTTTGAGCCAGATACGCATCGAATAATCGCGCGTACCGAACGGCTGCGCCTGACCGACCCCCGGTATACGTTGTAGCTGAGGTACGAGGTTGATCTTAATGTAATTCAAAAGGAACGTCTCGTCGTAAGTACTGTCGTCGCTCGAAAGCGCCACGAACATGATGATCGAGTTCTGCTGCTTCTGCGTGGAAATACCGGCTTGTACAACTTCCTGCGGAATCTGGCTTACCGCTTTGGAAACGCGGTTCTGCACGTTTACCGCGGCGATATCGGGATCGGTACCCTGTTTAAAGTACACGTTCAGCGCCATGGTACCGTCGTTGTTGGACGATGACGTCATGTACGTCATGTTCTCAACCCCGTTCACGGCTTCTTCGATAGGCGTTGCCACTGCGCGGGCAACCACTTCGGCGTTCGCGCCGGGATACACGGCGGTCACCTGGACCGTCGGCGGTGCGATGTCGGGGAATTTCGTTATCGGCAGCGTAGTGAGCGATATGATCCCCAGGAGCAATATCAGGATGGATATTACCGTCGAAAGGACGGGCCTTTCTATAAATTTCTGAAACATATTGTTTGAATTTGTCCCCGTTCACGGGGCTCATGATCGAGTGTTTTGGCAAAGCGGGAGCGGTCCATCGCATTGGTTAATGCGATGGTGCTCTGCTAATTGGTGTGGAATTCGTAAACCTTTTACACCCCGGCTGCTTAAATCGGATTGGCGTGCAGCAGACTGTCCATCGACATTTTCTGCGGAGCGATGGCCATTCCGTCGCGCAACCTGTCAAGTCCGGCGTATACGATCTTTTCTCCCGGTTTCAAACCTTTGGAAATCAGGTAGTAGCGCCCGCTGCGATCGGCGACCGTAACAGGACGGCCTTCGACTTTATTGCTATCGAGCACGGTGTAAACAAACACCTTGTCCTGCAATTCGAATGTAGCTTCCTGAGGGATCAGTACCGACTTCGTAAGCTGACGCGGAATGCGGATCCTGCCGGTGTTACCCGAGCGCAGCAAACCGTTTCCATTCGGGAACGTCGCGCGGAAGTTGATCGCACCCATGGTTTTATCGAATTGTCCTTCAACGACTTCTACTTTTCCTTTTTGCGGGTAAGTGCTGTTGTCGGCCAGTACGAGCTCAACCGGCGGGATGTTTTTGATCTTCTGTTCAATCGTATTGCCTTCGAATTGCTGCTTGAAGTCGAGGAAATCGAGCTCGCTCATCGAGAAGTAAACATGGATCTCTTTCGTTTCGGAGAGGACCGTCAGTGCTTCCGTGGTGTTCTTGCCCACAAGGCTACCCGTTTTGAAAGGAATGGTGCCGATATAGCCATCAGCCGGTGCGGTAACCGAAGTATAACCGACGTTGATCTTCGCTGCATCCACGGCCGCCTGCGCCTGCGCGACGTTAGCCTTGGCCGCATCGTAAGCCGCTTTCGCGGTTTTTAGCTGAACGTCCGATACCACTTTGTTGGCCACCAGTGGGGTAAGCTTCTCGACATTGATCGAAGCGCTTTCCAATGCGGCTTTTGCCGATTGCAGACTGGCTTTTGCAGTATTGAGTTGCTCGGTATACGGACGGGCGTCGATATGGAACAGGACTTGTCCCTTGCGAACATATGCGCCTTCGTCTACGGAAATACGGTCGAGGTAGCCATCTACCTGCGGACGGATTTCGATATCGCGGCTTCCTTCGATGGAAGCAGTGAATTCGCGGTGCGCGGTCACTTCGTGATCGCTAACGGTGATAACCGGCAGGGCCTGTGCAGGTGCTGCCGAAGCGGGAGCATTGGCGGTGGATGAACCACAGCTATATATGGCTGCGGAGCCCGCGGCCAGCAACAGGAATGCAGCTAGCCCTTTTGCTGTTTTTAGTTGGACGGTTTTCATGGATGTGGACATTTTTGCGGTGATAATCAGTTGTTTGTGAATAGGTAGTGAAGTTATTATTACTAACGGTGTTAACCTAAAAGGAAAAAAATTACAGGTTTTTGATGAAAGCATTAACAGAATCGTCCATTACTTTTTTGTTCATTTGAGAGTCGTCGATATCCGAGCAACGCATCATTACGATTGAAATCAGACCGTGGAGTACTGACCAGAACGCATGAATTTTAAAGCAAGTTTCCTCATCGGAAGATTTTTTATCGGTAACGATTCCTTCAATTGCCTCTCCTATGTGGTCGCGGAAGCTGTTGAACTCCGGTTTTGCCTTGCCCGGGCTTGAACAGGGCATTCCCAAACCGTACATGAGCTGATAGTATTCGGGATTTTTAAAAGCAAAGTTCCAGTAAGTCTCGGCATGGGCCCTTAACCGCTCTTCCGGATCCGCATGTTTGCGCTTGTCTTTTTCCAGCAATCTATCGAGTAACCGGAAACCGTCCATAGAAAGTTCAAAGAGAATCGCTTCTTTATTTTCGAAGTGATCGTAGATCACCGGTACGCTGTATTCGATGGCGTCGGCTATCTTCCTGATTGACAGGGATTGCCAGCCTTCTTCTTTAACCAATTGCAAGGCTACCGCCAGGATATTGGTCCGCATATTTTCTTTCTGCCGTATTTTTCGTTCGAGGATTCCCATGGTAATGCAATATTTACCTAACGATGTTAGCAAAGGTACGACGGCTTTTTCAGAATATCAATCGCCGACCGGTATCGTACAGGTTACCTTTGCACTGACTAGTTAGCGATTAAAATCGTGCCCGAACGGAATGGGTCAGGGAGCGGCTGCCTGTGCGACAGGCATTTCGTTGTTGCCAAAAAGCCGCTCCTCCATCTTGCGATCGTGCCCGTACACATCCCTGCGGAACTGCAAATTGCCGTGCTGATCGACCCAGGAAGTGAAATAGCCGATAAAAACCGGCACCTCGTTTTTGCCGCGGAGCCGCACATATTTTTCTTTTCCCGCATTCATCGCCGCCGTAATTTTTTCGTCAGTCCAGGTACTGTCGCGGCGCAGGAGCCATTCCGCCATTTTTTTAGGTTCTGAAAGCCGGATGCAGCCGTGGCTGAATGCCCGCTGACTTTCCTTGAAGAGACTTTTGCTTGGCGTATCGTGGAAGTAAATGCTATAACTGTTTGGAAATAAGAACTTTATAAGTCCAAGTGAGTTCGATTTTCCCGGTTTCTGCCGCACCGATCCGCCGTTCCACTCCATGTTGTGGCGTGCCAGATAGTTCGGGTTTTTCTTGATTCCCGGCAGAACTTCCTTTTTGAGAATGCTAGCAGGCACGTTCCAGTATGGGCTAAACACGATCTGATTTAAAGTACCTGAAAAAATGACAGTACTATTGGCCTCCGAACCTACCACTACCGCCATATCGAATGACAATTTGCCATCTTCGTAAGCATGTAAAGTAAATTCGGGGATGTTCACGAGAATGTAATCGGTAGGAGGAGCGGCGGGCATCCAGCGAATGCGCTCCATATTAATGAGCATCTGGCGAATGCGGCTCGCTACGGGCACATTTAATTCCCTGAAAAACGCCGGGCCAGCGACGCCCGTTTGTTTTTGCCCGACACGCTGCTGAAAATGCCTAACGGCGTTAGTAAGCGTGGTATCAAAAACAGGTGTGCTATCAGGCTCGGGAAGGTCGCCAAGTAAATGCAGCCGGGCTTTCAATACGCTCACGAGCGTATCGCGATCGCCCTCACGGAGTTTTTTCGAAGCGGCGACAGTATCCGGTTCGCCGTTCCGGGTCAGTTCGTAATATTGTAATACTTTTTCTTTCAGTAAATTATAGTGACGGTTCACGGGTTCATACGCCGTTACGTTTTGCCCTTTGTTTTTCAAAAGTGAATCCAGAAAAACTTCCGGGTTCAGCTTCCGGCGGGGAATAAACCAGTTCAGTTCCTGCGTGTTGATCTTGTGGTCGCCGGAATAGGCGAGGTCGGTGTAGCGGAAAAATTGTTCCGTCAAGGCAAGCTCGGCGTCGACTACCAGCGCATTATCGGGACTGATCTTTTTCAACTGGGAAAGTGAATCGATAACCTTATCGAGCGACGGATTGTACAGCGTGCTATCGCCCGAGTAATGGATGTAATCGTTGCGCAGGCTCTGGAAAATGGGTACAAATTCAGCCACGCCATCGGGAAAAAACCAGGCATACTGGTAATTCCGGTGATTGTAAAAGCTCCGTAGTTTGGCATTCAGGCTATCGCCGAGCGAATGTGCGGTGATGTAGGAAGCGAGGGCCGTCGTATCGATAAAAAGTTCTGTGAAAGAATTTTCGACCGTAATGGTGGTGTCGCGGACGGCAATCTCTCTTTTCGTTTCCGACGTCTGTCGGCAGGCGGCCCCAACAAGTGCCAGGGCCATGAATAATGCGATTTTCTTCATATAGGTACAAGGTCGCGGATCGCTCCAATATAATGTCTTTGCCGTTAGAAATCCCATTCTGACCGAAGGATTATCAAAATTGGAGGCCCCACCCGGCCCATATAGTTTCGCCGGAGATTTGGTTTTTTGTTGTTGATTTGGACCCGGACGCTAAGCTGCTGATACTTAGCTCCGGGTTTTTTTGTGTTTCAGGATTTGTCCCGATACGACGTCAACAGTGCGCGGGAGCGGACAACTTTCAGAGCGGCGCTCCCGGAATCTTCTTTAATCATTTTCAGCGAAAAGGTTTGCCGAGCCTTCGGAATTAGATTTTTATTATAATCACACAAACCCCTTACACGAGCGCCGGATTCACATTTAATTTGTCATGATTTTTCCGGTACACCAATTCAACGAACTCATGACACTTCTCAGTTTTGCACTTCGGATCAAGGAAGTCAGGGACTTACAGAATACCTATGCAGCCACACGGGATATCGACGTTCTCGCCCGTCTGAAAGATATGGAAAGAGAGCTCGACAGGTTGATACACAGCATTGTAACTACGCCGCGTAACCCCTTCTAATGTTCTTGCCGGCGGCGTGAAACTATAACGCTTGACGTCGCCGGCGTTCCTTGCCCGAACGATGGGTAATATCGGACAACTGGTAACTTTTAAAAGCAACCAATCTGATCCGACCTATGGCCCATTCACGCCGCGACTTTCTTAACACCGCTTCGGCTCTTGCCGCCGGAGCCGGTCTTTCAGCCCTTGTTCCCTCGTCCGTTTCTGCTTTTGCGCCGGTTTCGCCTGCCGATAAAATCCGCATTGGTGCCATCGGCGTCAACGGAATGGGCTGGGCCGATCTGAATGCGATCCTCAAAAACCCGGGCACTGAGTGCGTGGCACTTTGCGATGTAGATAAAAATGTGCTTGATAAACGGGCGGCCGAATTGGCAAAAGGGGGCGCGAAAGTTAAAACATACGGCGATTACAGACAGTTGCTGGCCGACAGGGACGTCGATGCAGTGGTGATCGGCTCGCCTGACCATTGGCATTGCCTGATGATGGTCGAGGCCTGCCAGGCGGGGAAGGATATTTATGTTGAAAAACCGATCGGGAATTCCATTGCAGAATGTCGTGCGATGGTCGCGGCCCAGCAGCGCTACAACCGTGTGGTGCAGGTAGGTCAATGGCAGCGCAGCCAGAAGCATTTCCGCGATGCCATCGACTTTGTGCATTCCGGCAAGCTCGGGAAAATCAGGTTGGTGAAAGTATGGGGCTATTTTGCATGGGTCAACCCGATCACCAAACTACCGGACGGGGATCCGCCAGCGGGTGTGGATTACAAAATGTGGCTGGGTCCGGCTCAAAACAGGCCGTTCAATGCAAATCGTTTCCATTTCAATTTCAGGTGGTTCTGGGATTATGCGGGCGGGCTTATGACCGACTGGGGCGTGCATTTGCTCGACTATGCATTGCTGGGTATGAAAGCCGCCAACCCCAACAGCATCATGGCCGCGGGAGGCAAATTTGCTAACCAGGATTCCGGCGCCGAAACCCCCGACACGCTCACAACCGTGTTCGAATTCGACGATTTCAATATCCAGTGGGAGCACGCCATGGGTATCGACGGTGGCCCATACGGTCGGCAGCACGGCATAGCCTATATCGGCAACAACGGTACACTTGTACTAAGCCGCGATGGCTGGGAAGTAATTCCCGAAGGCAAACGCATGGAAGCCGTGCCGTTTCAGAAATCAGTGGATAACGGGCTTGACCTGCACGCGAAGAATTTCATCGAAGTAGTAAAATCAAGGAGAATGACCGATCTGAATGCGCCTATTCAGGTGGGGGCGGACATTGCCATATTCTCGCAAATGGGTAACATCGCCTATCGCACAGGCAAGAAAATATATTGGGATGAGGAAAAAGGAAAGTTTACAGATGATGAAGCCAATAAGCTGATCGCCAAGGAATACCATAATGGCTACAAGCTGCCTTCTGTTTCATAAACTTTTAATTGAATATGAAAAAGATCTGTCTCTGGTTGATTTTCTTCCAAATAGCCTTCTCACACACGGGCATAGCGCAGCAGGTGCGTAAGGCCGGCAAGACCGCAGGCGCGAAACGGTACCTGTACGTGGCGACGCCCGGCATCAGGGATTACCTGGGTTACGGCGGGCACGGGTTGCTGGTTTTTGATATGGATAACAACCACCGGTTCGTCAAAAGGATCGCCACCCGTGGGCTGCATCCGAATGGAAAGCCTTCCAATGTAAAAGGCATAGCCGTCAGTCTTCCGCTGAACAGCATTTACGTCAGCACGCTCGAAGGGCTTCAACGCATCGATCTCACGACGGAAAAGGTTGTTTGGGAAAAGGCTTTCGAAGGTGGCTGCGACCGGATGGCGATCTCGCCCGACGGCCGCACCATGTACCTTCCGTCACTGGAAAAAGGTTTCTGGAATGTAGTGAATTGTGAAACGGGCGACATTATCAAAAAGATCAATGTGCACAAAAGGGCGCACAATACGATCTATGGCGCTTCGGGTAACGCCGTGTACATGGGCGATATCGCCAGTCCCTGGCTGCATATAGCCGATCCCAAAACGCACGAGCTAACCCGGAAAGTGGGCCCGTTTGCCGACTACGTGCGGCCATTTACCATTACAGCCGACGAGTCGCTGGCATACATCACGGTCGACAGTCTGCTGGGTTTCGAGGTAGGGGACATTCAGAAAGGTACGAAAATAGCGCATATCGAGGTGGAAGGATGGGAGCGTGGGCCCGTGCGGAGGCATGGTAATCCGAGCCACGGCATCGGCCTCACGCCCGACGAGAAAGAAATATGGCTTTGCGACGGCCATAATATGCGGATGCATGTTTTCAGCGCAAAATCACCCTACCAGCAGCTGACCACGATTCCCGTGCGGGATATGCCCGGCTGGGTAGCATTCAGCATGGACGGCCGGTACGCGTATCCTTCGAGCGGGGAGGTAATCGATGTGAAAACCCGGAAAGTCGTCGGGACATTGACGGACGAGTTCAATAATAGCGTGTCCAGCGAGAAAGTAATTGAGGTCCAGTTTGTTGGCGATAAACCTGTACGCGCGGGCGACCAGTTTGGTGTCGGGCGTGCGGGGAAACGTCAGTGAAGTGTTTACAAAATGGTAATGCACTTGCCGGAACTTGCTTTCCGTCAAAGGTCTTTCTAACTTATTAAGGGTGATCGCGTGGTATCCTGCTTTTACCCGGCTTTATGAATGAGAGACAAAAACGGCTAAAAGAGCGCCGACTTATCAAGCTTTCCATCATTACCGGTTCGGTATTTACGATCTGGGCCATTGTGGTCGGTATCGCCGGCGATTCCAAGTCCATTATTTTCGATGCCCTTTTCTCTATGGTCGGGATCAGCCTGTCGGGCGTGTCGTTGCTGGTGAACAATTTCGTCCGTAAGCCCGACGACGACGACCTGCCGTTTGGTCGCGCACAATTCGAGCCGTTTTCGATAACCCTGCAATCGGCGGTTATTATTTTCCTCTGCTTGTATTCGCTGGCGACTTCAATCATGGACATGATCGGCGGCGGCAAGCTCGTTGAGCTAGATATTGCCCTGCCTTACCTGATCGCCTCCATCATCGGCTGTTTTTTACTCTGGTTGTATTTCCGAAGAATGGCGCTGCAAATCCGCTCGGAGTATGTGCGCATCGAAGCCACGGAATGGCAGCTCGACGCGCTACTCAGCACGGGCGTGCTCGTGGTGTTGTCGTTGGGGTACTTTCTGAGAGGAACATCGCTGGCCTACCTCATCCCGTACCTCGATCCGGGAATGGTAATCATTATTTCCATTCTCTTCCTGCGCATTCCCGTTCGGACGTTTTGGAAAAACATCAGGGAATTGCTCCAATTCGCGCCCGACGACGAGGTGGAAGAAAAGATACACCAGGAAGCGGAAGCCATTTCGAAGCATCACGGCTTTACCGACGAATATGTACGCGTGATCAAAACCGGCAGCAGCTATACCATCGAAATCGATTTTCTGTTACCTGAAGAGCTCGCGCACACGCAGGTGAAGCAGCTCGACGCGATCAGGCAGGAACTTTATGAACGTATCCGCGGGGACTACAAGATGTGGCTCAACATTTCATTCACTACCGAGCGCAAATGGATGATCTGAGCCAAACTAACGCTGCCGCCCGAGTTGCATTTGCTTGGGGGTAATGCCAAATTTCTTTTTGAATGCCTGGATGAAGTTACTGCTGGTAGCGTAACCCACAACGTCCGCTACTTCCTCGACTGTCAAGCCCGAATCGAGCAGCAGCCCGCGGGCGTGGAGCATCCGTTTTTCTTGAACCAGTTCGTACACACTCGTATTGTATTTCAGTTTGAAGCCTTCGCGGATCTGGTGTTCCGAAAGACGTGAGTTTGCTGCAATGTCTTCCAGCGACTGTGCGGTCAGAAAATGCGTGCTGAGGTATTCGTAAATCTCGGCAAGCTGGTGGCCAATGCCTGAATGCATATGTGCGGTATGGTGCCCTTCCCGGTACTGCTGTAATTGAAGGGCAAGCAATTCGAGGATTTTACCGTTCAGGTACATTTCCGAAAGATCGTCGGCAACCGGAGCATGCAAAATGCGGTGAAGTACCGAATGCATTTCAGCACTAACGGGCGCCGCTTTTCCAAAAAGTGCCAGTGGCTGGCCGCTTTCCAGCGCTTTTTCAAGATGCCCGACGGGACTGCCATTTTGTTGCAGGAATCGCAGTAAATGTTCTTTTTTGAGTATTAATGCAAGATATTCAAAGCCTTTCTGGCGATTGTAAAAGATATCCGAGTCGAAATTTTCGGAATAATAAATATTGTATTCGGCCGGTCGCAATGGATGGTCGCCCGGAATATCGCGGAAATGCGCATTGGAATAGCCGGTCAACTGGAAATGCAGGCTGACGTGCGGATCGCTTTTCATGCCCCGGATCTGCATATCTTCCAAAAAGTCGGCCTGGAACCGGATAATTCCGAAGTTACGGGCATAGACATTCTTCACACGATGGTTCACAAACGGGATCCGCGGTGCGTCGTGTTCGAAAGTATCTACCGAGGGCTGTGAAAGGAATTTCCTGCCCGCGATCTCCCGGTACGATTCATTATCAATAATATAGGCCATGCGCAAATTTCAATGTTTTTATCGGCTATCCCAATATTTTTCGAAACCGGAGGCACCTACCTTTGCCGGAAAATCGCTTAAATACAGTCATGAATATTTTAGTAACAGGTAGCGCGGGGCATTTGGGCGAGGCGCTCATGCGTACGCTCCGCGCGCAGGGTGCGCCGGTCACAGGAATAGACATCAACCCGTCGGCCTACACGGATCTGGTGGGTGACATTGCAGACAGGAGCTTTGTCAAATCGGCCATGCGCGGTATTCGTGCCGTGATCCATACGGCTACGTTACATAAGCCGCATGTGGCAACCCACAGCAAACAGGATTTTGTGGATACCAATATCACCGGTACGCTCAACCTGCTCGAAGAGGCTGTACTGCAAGGGGTTTCAAGCTTTATTTTTACCAGTACCACCAGCACATTCGGTGCGGCGATGAACCCTGCAAAAGGCGAGCCGGCGGCATGGATTACGGAGGATGTGGTCCCGCAGCCCAAGAACATTTACAGCGTGACCAAACTCGCCGCCGAAAGCCTCTGTGAGTTGTTTCACCGCAAGAGCAAACTGCCGGTGCTGATCCTCCGCACCTCCCGTTTCTTTCCGGAAGATGACGATAATGCCCAAACCCGCGAGCTTTATGAAACCCCCAACGTCCAGGCGCTGGAATTGCTCTATCGCCGCGTTGATATCGCCGACGCCGTCACAGCGCATCTGCTAGCCATGGAAAAGGCCGGACCGATCGGATTTGGCAAATACATTATTTCGGCCACCACGCCGTTTTTGCCCGCACATTTGAAAGATTTACATACTAATCCAGCGGAAGTGGTCCGCACACTTTACCCGGAAAGCGAAAGGCTTTTCGATGCAGCAGGCTGGAAGCTATTTTCAGAAATCGATCGCGTATATGTGAACGAGCGTGCGCGGCGCGAGCTGGGTTGGGAGCCAGTGTATGACTTTGCGTATGTGTTACAGTGCCTGCGAGAGGGAACGGATTTTCGCAGCGAACTGGCGCGGGAGGTCGGGAGTAAGGGGTACCACGAAGAGGAGTTTGAGGACGGGCCGTTTCCAGTAGAGCCGTAGTTTGAATTGATAGCTTTTGTTACATGCCTACGGCATTTAGTGAAAATGTAAGATCTTGTTTTCTACCAATATTACATCGCTAACGCGATTGATATGCCGATGCAAGTGCCGTTAGGTACGTAATGTTGGTAGAAAAGGAATCCGTTTACTCCATCAATGTGCAAATCTCCACAAGAAACCCATTCGGATCACGCACGTAAGAAACGGTCTGGCCCCAGGGCTTGGTTTTAGGTTCTGAAACCAATATGGCCCCAGCGCTCAATGCATTTTGAAATACTTCTTCTACATTGTCGACGGTAAACCCAATTTCGATTCCGAACGGCTTCGCGGTCAAGCTGCTTTCGGTGAAACCACCCGGGATATGAGACTGAACGAAATCCGAAGCTGCAAATGAAAGCGTCGTGCTACCAGTGATCAACTCACCATAATCGTTATCGGGCGAAATGAATTTCTTTTTAAAACCGAATGCGTTTTCATAAAACTCGATTGACGCTGCTACGTCCTTGACGTACAGGATGGTGTATGCGAAATTTGCCATGTTATTGAGGCTAGTTTTTTGGTAATGATTTGGCTTGATGACAGTACAAAACTAGCAATAGCTGGTGTAGCGCTGTTTGGAAAAATGCGACAAAATCAAATCTGCGAAGGGGCGACACCCGTATACCTTCGGATTTCATTGCTGAGATGTGCGTGGTCATAATATCCGGCTTCAAGCGCAATGTCGAGCAGGGATTGCCTTTTGCTTTTTTTGATCAATTGCATCGCATATTTGAAACGCATTACATTCAGAAACTCCTTTGGACTGAGGCCTATATGCTCTTTGAATGCCCGTTGCAACTGGCGGACTGTTGTGCAATGGTTTTGTGCAAGTGTAGACACACCGATCAAACCATTTTTGGATTCAACCTCTGCAATGATCGGTATTAAGGGATGCGGCCTGTTTTGCAGCCTTTTCAGGAAAAACTGGTCAAGGTAATGTTTGGGCTCATAGTTAACCCCACGAAGGTCGGGAGCGAGTTTTGCTTCGAATTCGGCTGTCTGATCGGTGAATTCATGCATGGATGCATAGCCGTAAAAAGCGGCAAACCCGGCTGGTCTGAAACGTACGCCGATTAAATGAGAGGTGGGCGAAACGGCGGTTTCGATAGCGTGTGACATCGTTCCAACCAGGTAGCTTTGTTCACTTTTCATAAAGAAACCGTCCGGATCCGGTAACTCGTCATCGCCGAGATTCATGATGATATCGACGCATCCGTCGGGCATGATAGTTTCGACGGCCATAGGCGTATTATCACCGAATACCTGCCAGTATGCATCGATGTAGGGCGTCAAAGCCGTGTGGGGACGATATTCAATATAAGCCATGTTATTTGTTCCCCGCCGCAATCACCGGCAGTACAAACTGCCAGGCCGCATTAGCAGGCTCCTGATGTTCTTTTTTGACAATTTCATCCAGTTTCTTCAAAATATCAGGGTGCTTCTCGGCAAGGTCGGTGGTTTCGCTGCGGTCGCTTTTGAGGTTAAAGAGCTGCCACGGATTGCCGGGATTCTTACGGAGGTCGGTTTTTACACCCTTCCAGTCGCCCATGCGGATGGCGATCTGGCCGCCTTTTTCGGGGTATTCAAAATAGAGGTAAGGGTGTTTTTTCTGCCTGTTGGTTTGTCCTAATAGTTCGGGCAGAAAAGAAATGCCGTCGCTCGGAGGCGCAGGTTGCCCGGTCAGTTCCGCTAAGGTGGCCAGAAGATCGAATTGCGCGGAAATGTGGTCGGTTACCCGGCCTGCTTTGATCTTCCCGGGCCAGCGGGCAATGAACGGTTCGCGGATTCCTCCTTCGTAAACATCCATTTTCAAGCCGCGCAGCCCGGCCACGCTGTTGAAAAATTGCGCGTTCACGCCGCCATTAAAAGTGGCGCCATTATCGCTGCTGAACATCACGATGGTGTTCTCGTCCAATCCTGATTCTTTCAATTTATCCAAAATAATACCAACCTGATCGTCCAGAAACGTGATCATGGCCGCGTAGGTCGACAGGGGATATTTGGTGGAGGCGTAACCCTTTTCGCCATAGTAGGGCTTTTCGTCGAACAACCCGATGTACTTTTTGACGTATTCATCCGGCGCTTGCAGCGATACGTGGGGAAGGGAATAGGGCACGTACAGGAAAAATGGCTTTCCCTCGCTCCGTTCGATAAATGCCAATGCTTTTTCAGTCATTTTCGCCGGGGCAAACTCTTTGCCTTTGAAAGAACCGAAGTCGGCATCGGTGGCCGTGGCGGGGTCGATCTTGCGATGTACGTCCTGCCACGGCTGGGCAAGGGTGTCCCAGCGGTCGTTTTCCCACAAATGCGAGGGATATTGATTATGCGCCTGCTTCTGATCGAGGTAGCCGTAGTAGTAATCGAAACCTTGCCTGGTAGGCGTGCCTTCGGTGTTGTTCATGCCCATGCCCCATTTGCCGGTCAGTGCGGTAGCGTAGCCTTTTTGTTTCAGCAGTTCGGCCACGGTAAACTCGGCGGCGGGTAATGGCATTTGGCCGCGTTCTTCCTCGTCCCGGAACGTGCCGAGCTCGAAGTTACCGCGGATGGCCGAATGCCCCGCGTGCTTGCCCGTCATGAGCATAGCGCGCGCAGGTGCGCATACGGGCGTACCTGTGTAATGCTGCGTGAAGCGGATGCCTTCTCTGGCGAGGCGGTCGAGGTTGGGTGTTTTGATCTTCTGTTGTCCGTAGCAGCCGAGTTCTCCGTAGCCAAGGTCGTCGGCATAGATATAAACGATGTTTGGGAGCTGTTTCGCGGACGGTTTGGCAGTTTGGGCCATCGCGGCCTGGCTGACGAGTAATAAAAGTAGAAGCAGGTTCAATGGCCTCATTCCGGTGTGGGTTAGATTTAGTCGGGCCGGAATTTAACCAAAATTTAACCACGGTAACGGGCAGTGATTCAAAAATATACCTTGCTATATTTGTCGCCGTATTTAATACTAAACCCATATGTCTGAAAAAGCCAAACCCGGAACACCGAAGCAACCGGGCATATTCAGCTTACTGGCTCCATACAAGGGGTTGATCATACTGCTCCTGCTGTTCGCATTACTGAGCAACGGCATCAATCTCTGGCTGCCGAGGCTGGTGGCCGACGGCATCGATGATTATACCCGCCAGCATTTCGACCTGAACGCGATCCTTGTCGAGTTTACCGGCGCGGTGATCTTCATATTCGTGTTTGCATACCTGCAAAGCATTATTCAGACTTATGCCTCCGAAAAAGTGGCCCGAGATCTTCGGACAAGGTTATCGGACAAGATTTCAAAGCAAAGTCACGAGTTTATCGAACAAACTACCGCCGCAAAGCTGCTGACCAATCTCACTGCCGACATCGACTCGATCAAAATGTTTGTCTCCCAAGCCATTGTAGCGATCGTATCGTCGATATTCCTCATCATCGGCGCGAGCGTATTGTTGCTGAGTATCAACTGGAAACTGGCATTGACGGTCCTGGCGATCATTCCCATTATCGGAGGGATGTTTGCCTTTACTTTGAAGAAAGTCCGTGCATTGTTTGTACAAAGCCGCGAGGTGATCGACTGGCTCAACAAGATCATCAACGAGAGTATTCTGGGCTCGGCGTTGATACGGGTCGTCAACTCCCAGCAGCTGGAATATGCGAAATTCCTGGAAGCGAATACCAAAGCGAAAGGTTTCGGGCTTGCCATTCTGAGCCTTTTTGCCGGGCTTATTCCCGTGGTGACGTTTACGGCGAACGTTTCGATGCTGACGATCCTGGTGCTCGGCGGGCATTTCGTGATCGAGGGTGATATGACTCTGGGTAGTTTCGCGGCGTTCAACAGTTATCTGGGCATTCTTATTTTTCCAATTCTTGTCATTGGTTTTATGAGCAATGTGATCGCCCAGGCGACGGCTTCCTATCAGCGGATTTCTTCTGTTTTGAATGTGGCGGACCCCATCGAGCCCGGTGCTTCGACCGCTTTGTTGAACGGGAATGTCGCGTTGGAGCAGGTAACGGTTCGTTACGGCGAAAAGCCGGTATTGAAAGACATCAGCCTGTCGGTCAACGCAGGGTCACGCATTGCCGTGATCGGTCCGACGGCCGCCGGGAAAACGCAGTTGTTGTATCTTTTGACAGGACTCATTAAGCCGCAGGAGGGCAGCGTTACCTTCGACGGCCATCCGATCGACTATTACGAAAGTGAATCATTTCACCGTCAGGTAGGATTTGTTTTTCAGGATAGCATCATTTTCAATATGAGTATTCGTGAAAACATCGCGTTCAGCACGACGGTGACGGACGAATCTCTGCAAAAAGCCATTGACACGGCAGAGCTGACGGCATTCATCGAAACCTTACCCGACGGCCTTGATACCATTGTCTCCGAGCGCGGCGCGAGTCTCTCGGGCGGACAAAAGCAACGGATCATGCTGGCCCGGGCCTTGGCTGTCGACCCCAAAATACTGTTACTCGACGATTTTACGGCGAGGGTGGACGGTACTACCGAAAAAAAGATCCTGGCGAATGTGGAGCGGAACTACCCGGGCATTACATTGATTTCAGTGACGCAGAAAATCGCAGCTATCGAGCATTATGACCAGATCGTAGTGCTGATGGAAGGCGAGCTGATCGGCTGCGGCACACATGACGATCTGATGCTGACAAGCCCCGAGTATGTGCAGATTTTCAATTCGCAACAAAGCACCAGCAACTATGAACTACGATCTTAACAAACTATCGGAGCAGCAGCAGAAAACCTCCACGCTGAAGGCGCTCGGGAAGTTGCTGAAACTGATCTCTCACGAGCGGGGAAACCTGGCGCTCGCGCTGGGAGCGATTACGTTGAATACGACGGTCAACCTGGTGGGACCGTACCTGATCGGTCGGGCGATCGACCGGTACGTGGTGACGAAGCAGTTCCATGGATTGCTCATTTTCGGAGGCATTTTGCTGGCGATGTACCTGCTCGGACTGGTTACCGCCTACACCCAGACGAAGCTGATGGGCGGGGTGGGGCAGCGGCTGCTTTTTACGCTCAGAAATGCGATTTTCAACAAGTTGCAGCAGCTTCCGGTCGCGTTTTTTAACCAAAACAAAGCCGGTGACCTTATTTCCCGGGTTAACAACGACACCGACAAGCTGAACCAGTTCTTTTCGCAGTCCTTAATGCAGTTTGTTGGGAGTATCTTTACGATGCTCGGTGCGGGAATTTTTTTAATGGTTATTAATGTAAAACTAGGTTCGGCGGCATTGGCACCGGCCGTCGTGATCCTGATTTTTACGATCGTACTTTCGCCCTGGGTGAAAGCAACCAATGCCAGGAACCTCAAAAGTACCGGTGCGCTGAGCGCCGAGATCCAGGAAAGCCTGAACAATTTCAAAGTTGTGATCGCATTCAACCGCCGCGATTATTTCAGGCAACGTTTTCAGATGGCCAACCTGGAAAACTACCGCACGGCCATTCGCGCCGGCCTGGCCAACAATGTTTTCCTGCCGACCTATTCTTTGTTTTCCAATATCGCGCAGCTTGTTGTGCTCACCTACGGCATTCATCTGATCAGCCTGGGCGAGTTCACCGTTGGATTGCTGGTGAGTTACCTGGCCTATGCGACTAATTTTTACAATCCCTTGCGGCAGCTGGCAGCGTTATGGGCCAGTTTTCAGGTGGCAATGGCCGGGTGGGACCGTGTTTCGCAGATCCTCGCATTGGAAACCGACCTGCTGCCGCTAGCGGAAACTGCCGTTGAAACCGACGGCGCATTGCTGGAATTCCGGGGCGTTCGTTTCGGTTACGACAGTCGTGAAATCCTGCATCAGGTCAATTTTAAGCTCGAACGCGGCAAAACTTACGCATTGATCGGTCCGACGGGCGGAGGAAAAACCACCACGGCATCGCTCATCGCGCGCCTGTACGACCCGCGCGAAGGCACGGTACTGCTCGACGGCCGCGACATCCGCACCTATACACCTGAGGAGCGGAGCCGGAAGATCGGCTTCATTTTGCAGGAACCTTTCCTCTTTTCCGGGACTATTCGCGAGAATATCCTCTATGGCAACGACCAGTTGAAAGAGTATTCCAACGACAGGCTGGAACAAGTGATCCGAAGCGCCAATCTGGGTGAAATACTCGCATTGTTTGAAGACGGGTTGGAAACAAAAGTTTCGGCCACCGGGGATAGCACGAGTCTGGGCCAGAAACAGCTCATCGCATTCATGCGCGCCGTCTTGCGGAGCCCCGAGCTGCTGATTCTCGACGAAGCAACCGCTAATATCGATACGGTCACAGAAAAGCTCCTCGGCGACATTCTGAAACAGCTTCCCGATTCCACAACCCAAGTCATCATCGCCCACCGCCTCAACACCATCGAAAACGCCGACGAAATATTCTTTGTCAACTCGGGTGAAGTGAACCGCGCAGGCTCGCTGGACGATGCAATGGGTATGTTGCTGAAGGGGAATCGGGCCAGCTAGGAATTTTCAATTTTACTGATGTGCTGAATGAGTGGCATAAGGTCACAACGAAAACCAACTCCAACATCCGTTTGGGTTGGATTGAATTCGATGACATCGTGTTGTGAAAAATCTATCCCTGAGAATTTGGGATAGGGCATTAGTTCTGCGGGTTTGATTTTTGTTTCCTGATCCGCTCGCTGATCCTGTGAATGGTGGCCCAGGCTTGTTCATTGGCAAGATAACCGCCTGTTTTGATTGCTTCTGACAATGCTTCTGCTTCACGTCCCACGACCGGTTTGGAAATGGTATCGCCTGAGTATTTCATTTTGTGTGATGTTTAAATGAATGAATTTCAGCGAGCGGTTATCTGCCTGGGTAATTAGAATCAGAGCCGCATTGGAACGTAAGTATCAACAAAATTACAAATTAACCTGGATAATGAAAGAGAGATATTTCATGCCTGTTGCGTAGCGGTGGTAAGCGTATTTTCGCAAAGCACCCACATCGCCTCGCGGCATATCTTTTCGGCGTCGATCATGGGCAGGAAACTTTCGTGGGAGCAGAAGGAGAAATCCATTTTGCCGGCGAAGGTACTTACTACCAGGGTGTTCGGGTTGCGCCAGGGGAACCCTACGGAGGGGCTATGGATCGCCCGCACACGAAAGTTGTTATAGCTCACAGGAATGTCCAGAACGCCCATGTTGGAAATGGTAATGTCGTGGCTGCCTTTTGTGGAGCGCATATGCCTGAGCAGCGCATTTGTGGAGCTGTGGAAATATTCGGTAATGAATATCATTTCCGCTGCATTGACGCTCTCGGCCTTTTCAACAAGCAACTGCTTCATGCGACGGCTTTCCTGCCAGAAGTCATTTTGCGCGTCTTTCCGGCTTAGCGAAAGCTCTACGATAGGGGCGAAGGCAAACAAATGGTCCCGGCCAATGTCTGGCAGGTAGCGCCGGATGTCGACGGGACTGATGACCTTGTTTCGCGAGGCCTTTCCCATGACCGACTGGTGTGCAAGCAGCGACGCTGTGCACAATGCCGCCTGGACTGTCGTTTTCTCAGCCTTGCATTTTTTGACCACATTGGCCGTCGTTTCTTCGTCGAGGGAATCCGTGAGCAGATAATAATCCCCTTCGCGTGGCGCAGGTTTAGGGTTCAGAACGGCGAAAAGGCCTTTTGCCAGGGACGAAAACAGCTTGCCTTTCCAATGGATTATCCTACTTTCACGGATGGAGGCCGGAACCAGTGAATCGACTGATTGAAAACCTTCATAGGGTTCCAGGACCTTATCGGGGTTGTCGAGCAGAAGTAGTAGCTCACGCATAAGCGTTACGAAACCGGAACCGTCGCACACGCAATGCGGGCATACAAGCAGCAAATCGGACACCGTTTCGGATCTGAGCCATACTAACCGCGCCGCGGGCTCTCTCGTCATATCAAATTGCCGTTCCCATTCCGCCAGACTTATTTCTTCCCATTGAACGTCAGATGTCCGCTCGATAATGTCGAGCCGGATAGGCGAAATGTTCGGATTGGTAATGAATGAGGGGACATTTGTCGTCGTTCGTTCGACATTTACGCGCAGCAGAGGATGCCGGTTTTGAATTTTTGCAAGCGCATTAGTGATCTGCGGACCGGACAGATTTCCTTCGACAGTTGCCACAAAAACGCAATTGACGGGCGCAAGTCCATCGGCGTACATAATGCGCTCTCCGACAATCATTTGTCTGTTCATTTCAATCCTGGATAGTAACGGGTTTAGTCTCTAATAAATGCTTTCTCAGCAAGGCCATGGCAGTGCTGGTAATGCGTTCGCCATCTTGCTTGGTGATATATTGTTCTTCGGAGTGAAATGCGAAATCCATGCGGCCGCCGAATGTCGACACCGATACTTTCGAGGGATTGCCCATCGGGAATCTTGAAAACGGGCTGTATACTTCACGAACCCTGATAGATCCGTAGGTTTCGTTTAAAGGAACGCGGCCGATGTTGGCGAATGCAAAATCGTGAACACCTTTCCCGGCTTTGGCATATTTGATGGCCTGAGGGTACAACGGTACCAGGTATTCGCTTAGAAAGAGGAGCTTTGGCGCATTTGTTTTGGCCAGCTGTTTGTACAAACTTTCCTTTATTGCGATAGTCTGCGCGCGAAAACTGGTGTTATCCTTCGGTGTTTTCAATCCGACCATCGATGGAAACGCAAACAGGTGATCTTTCTCTATTTCGGTAAAAAACCTGCGCATGTCCACGGACGAAAACATTTTTCCGCTCGTAGGTACATTGCGCGCGCGCTCGAACGCACGCATGAAGACAAGGATCAAGGCGGCGTTCAGGTTGATGTCCCTTTCCTTACAGGTTGACAGCAATGCCGCCGTTTCAAATTCACTGAGCTTCCAGCGGATTGTGTAAAACCGGTCTTTCCGAACTGCCTTCATTCCGCTTACGCACCAGAGGAAAATGCGGGTAATGCCGGCGATGGACCTGGCGGCGAGTCGGTTGAGCAGGTTCCGCCGCATTTCGGCGGGTACAAGTGCTTCCGGGTAAAATGCGGGGTAAGGGTGCAGTATGGTATCGGGATTGGCGAGGCATTCGAGCAGTTCCCGCATGAGGCTCATGATGGAAGTGGCGTCGCCGATGCAATGGTGGCAAACCATCAGCAGCTCGGAAACCTGTTCTGAGCGTACACATACAAGCCTCGCCAGTGGGGTATTGTTTTGGTTAAAAGGCGTGCCCCATTCGGTTTCGGCTTCCGTTAGCCAGTCTTCGTCCGAATGCCTTGCAGTAATGCGGTATGGAATGGGTTCGATCGATTCCTGTGTGACGTACAAAGGAAGGCCGTCTGCCCTGGTTTCTACGGTTACACGCAGGAAAGGATGTTTTTGCTGTATTTTCTGCAATGCATACCTTACGTCATCCTCTTCAAAATACCCTTCGACTTGTACCGGAAACACGACATTCACGGGCGTATCCGCGCCCGCGTACATGGAGGCTTCCAGAAAACCCATCCTTCTTTTCATAGGCGCACGGAATCTGGCATGATGACGGTTTCAAAGAGGATTTCCATGGCTTTTTCGCGGATCTGCATGGCCGTCGTCGGGGGCATAAACGCCTGGTTTGAGACGAATGAGAAATCCATCTGTCCATTAAAGGTGGTGGTAATGATGGTATTTGGGTTCGCGAACGGGCCTATTACCGTCGGACTGTAAACCGTGCCGACTGTAAAATTCCGGTATTGGACGGGAATATCGAGTTTACCCATGTTGGAGAACATGAAATCGTTGCCCACTTTGGCATAGGTCAAAAAGCGGCGTAGCATATGAACCGAGCGATGCGAAGCCTCCATGATCATGGTAAATTCATAGGGATTCAGTTTGTTCATCTGTTTGGAAACGTGTGCCTGCAATGTTTGGGCTTTTTCCCAAAAATGGGTCCCGACGGATTTTCCGAGACTGATATTGAGGGCTAATCCGTATGAAAAGAGCATATCCCGCTTCACCTCGGGCATGTAACGGCGGATATCCACCGGGCAGGTAGCCTTGCCATGCGCCCCGGCGCCATTTATCGCTTTAAAAGCTTCCATTAACGCTAATCCGATGGCCGTGTTGACCGTAACACCTTCCTGTTTGCATTGCGCAAAAAGTGCTTTCGATTGTTCCGCCCCCAGCTTCCAGTTGATCAGGTAATCCCCCTTACGCGCGTCTCCCTGACGCGGGTCGCCGGAGCGCCGACCGATGCTCCGGCGACCGTCCTGAGGTGGTAGTGGTTTGTTTTTGGTTGAAATAAATAATGAACCCAGCGACAACCCGGCGTGTACCAGTGCGGCTGAAAATTTTGCTTTGAAGCGGTTGCGGCGGTTATGCAATATTTCGGCAGGGATCAGGTCGCTGATGCTTTGAAACGCCGGTGCTTTACCGATTTCAGCCTGGGGATCATCGAGTAATGCTAAAAGGTCGTTAAGCAATGCCACGCCCGAACCGCCGTCGCACATACAGTGGTGGAAGGCCATGATGAGGTCGGAAACATCGGTCGAGCGAATCCAGGTGATACGCAGCAACGGGCCATTTTGTATGTCAAAGGAAGTCCCCAACTCGTGGACCGTTTCGTTGTTCCAATCGTCGTCACCCTCCCGTTCGACGATCCTGAGCGGAATCTCCGGCCGGGAAAGCGGTGTATAAAAATAGGGTATACCAGTGGCACCGATCCCAATGGCCGTCCGGAGCATCGCATACTTTTCCTGCAAGCGGGCAAGCGCGGTACGAAGTTGGGCATGGTTAAGCTGACCGTTGATTTTCAATGCATAAACCCCGTGAAATGGCTCGCTGCCATCGCCAAAAAGCACCCTTTCGAGGAAAAGCAGGTTTCGTTTCATCGGCTACGCATTTTCGGTTATACGATTTGTAAGCGCGAAATCTTCGAGTAACGCCACCGCCCTCGCATTGCCGCCGGCCGCGTTGAAAGTGTCGCGGATATGTCGGGCAGCATTTCGGTATTTCGGGTTTTCGAGCAGTTCCCGCATGGCATTCTTAACATCGGCCACGCGGAGGCGTTTGTACCTTACCTTAATACCGCAACCTGCATTTTCGATCAATGCCGCGGTGTGGAAATGGTCATAGGCAATAGGGGTGATGAGCATCGGCAGGCCGTTCATAAACGTGTCGTTCACGGTATTGAAACCGCCGTGGCAAATCACCGCATCCATTTTAGGAATAATATCGGCCTGGGGCACAAACCCCTGGACAATGAAATTCTCCGGCCATTCATCGATCACCGACGGGTCGGTAGCGGCCACGATCGTGACAGGCTCATTGCCGAATGCTTCGATGAGTTTCAGGAAAAATTCTTTTCTGATATCGACCAGCAATGTGCCCAGCGACACAAATATTTTGGGCGTAGTGGCTTTTTCAAGTCTGTCCCAATCAAAAGGCGTCTCGTTCGGGCGACCTTTAACGGGGCCTACAAACTTCATATGCGGATCGGGTTCGGTAAATCCGGCAAACTCCCTGGACGTGAATACGATATTCATCTGATGAGAATGGATCACAAAGTCGTCGGTGTAAATACCTAGCTCGTGTTGCAGGCCTTTGATCAGGTTCTGCTGCCATTCAAAGATTTTGGGTGCCGAATTGGCCGTATCGCCCATTACGTCCGGTGGCACAGGCGTGGTGGTAACACACGGAATGCCTTTGAGGTAAGCCACCAACGCGCCGGCGAAGGTAATGCAGTCGTTCACGATGATGTCCGGCTGGAAATCGTCGGCAACACGTGATACGCCGGGCACCATGATCCTTGCGAAAGGAATGTAAGTTTCTTCCAATGCGAGTTTCATTACCTCGGGTCCGGAAAGGGAAGGGCCATCGTCCTGTCGTTTCAGGATGCGTTCGATCTCCTCCTGATACGGTGCGAGTTCGGCTTCGGGCAGGATATAGCGCCCGCCCTCAGGGATATGCTTGTCCGCGAGAGGGATAAGGCCCGTCCAGGCTACTTCGTGACCATGGGCAAGCAAACTAGCGCCCACACTCAGGGTAGGGCTGATATGCCCGAAAAACGGAGGTACTACAAATAGAAATTTAGCCATTCTGGAAGACATTCTGGAAGACTTTGACTGGTATCTGATCGAGCCACTGTGCTGCGGTGCGGGTACCGCCGGCCTGCGCGAACGAGCCCTGGATACGCTCGGCCGCGAGCCGGTAAGACGGATCGTTTAATGTATCGTTGACCGCGTTTTTAAGGTGCGGTGCTTTAAACCGGTTGAAATTGAGCCTTACGCCGCACCCGTTCGCCACCACGCGCCCGGCTACGTGCGACTGGTCATAGGCGATCGGGATCACCACCAGCGGTAACCCATTTGACAGGGCTTCCGAAACGGTATTGTGGCCCGCATGGCACACTACGCCGTCCAGCTGTGGCAGTAGTTCAAGCTGCGGCACGCGTTGTTGTACCAAAAAATTGGAAGGCCAGGATTCGAACAAAGCCTCGTCGGAAACCACAATCACAAATATTTTCTCGCCGCCGAATGCTTCGGTCACTTTCGAAAAGAAATCTTTTTTGAACTGATGATCGAAGGTGGTACCAATGGAAATCAGGATTTTGGGAACAGTTTGGCTGTTTAATTTTTCCCAGTCAAAAGGAATGTCGGCAATGCGATTGCTGATCACAGGCCCGGGAAAGCGGTAGTGTTCCGGCAGTTCCATTTCCCCGAAAAATTCGCGTGAGGTAAAAACGAGCGTGAGCAAATCCGAGGTAGCAAGCGATTTTTGACCTTCAATACCCAGTTCCTGTTGCAGCCCAATGATCTGATTTACTTCCCATTCATGGATTTTGGGCAAATCTTCCATCATTTTCACGGCCGCCGGGGCGGTTACTGAGGTAGCGTAGGGAATATCGAGCAAATGTGCGGCCATACCGCCCGCAAAAACCTGGTGGTCGTTGATAACGACCTCGGGCTGCCAGCTTTGCAGCAGCTGCATGATGCCGTCGAACATATAGCGGTTCAGTGGCACGAGCACTTCCTCGTACAGGAACTTGATGCTCTCGATGCCATAGACGTTCTTTTTGGTAATGATATCGAGGTATTCGGCATTGGCCTGCTTTTCGGAATCGTCCTGGTCGTAGCGGATCACCAGCAACTGGCCGCCGGAGGGCAGCTTTGCCTGCAACTGCTCGTCGAGGCTGATCCACGCTACCTCATGGCCCATCGCAAGAAGCTCCGCGCCGACACTGAGCGTCGGATTAATGTGGCCGGTTAGCGGCGGTACGATAAATGCGTATCTGGCCATTTAATGGTGCATCAATAAATCGGTTTGATAAAGGTTGAGGTCCTTCAGGAAGAACTTCGCAAGCTCGGTACCAATTACCTCCGGCTGCTGGACGGGCACATTGTGGTCACCCGGGGCAAGCAGCAGCGTCGCGTTTTTTATCCTCGAAGCCAGCGTCCGGCCAGAGGGTACACAATTGGATTCTTCACCATAGATCAGCAGCGTTTCATGCGAAATCTCCGCTACTGCCGGGTCATTAAAAAAGCCTTTTTCACCCTCCATATCCGACCGGATGGAAGTTTCATTAAACAAAAACTCGTACATCTGGTGGTTCTTCTCCAACTGTCTTTTTCCTGCAAGTAAACGGGTCGTGTCGGCAAAGTTTTCGATGTAATGGATCAGAAATTCCTTGCTGTAAGTATCGATGATCGTCAGCGTTTCCTGCTCACTCGGGTCGGGGCCTTCGATGATCGCCAGCTTGCCTACGCGCTCGGGAAAGCGGGTTGCCATTTTGAGTGCCACCAGTCCGCCGTAACTGTAACCAGCCAAATGCGCCTTTTCAATACCGAGCTCGTCCATCAGATCGCGCACGTCGTTGGTCATCGAGGTGAGGTCGTAGCCGGTTTGCACTTTTTCGCTCATGCCGTGACCTTTCATATCGAAGAGCACCACGCGGAAATGCTTCGCGAGCATGGGTGCGATGTTGAAATAGTATACGGCCAGGTTGCTGAACATGCCGTGGATCATGACGATGGTCTCCCGGCCTTCGGGGTTCAGTTCCTGTACGTGCAGGCGGACATTCGGCAGATTGATTATTGGCATTCCTGAATGTAATTGACGATGTTTTCAAGTTTCAGCTGGATGATCTCGTCGAGGTCCATGTTGGACAGCCAGCCGGTGAAATCGATGTTGGAACCAAAGTGGTTTTTGACTTTTTCCGAAAAAGCGACAATCTCGATGCTGTCCATTTCAAGGTCTTTGGTGAATGAGCTGGCAGGCGAAATATCCATTTCCTCCACAAATTCCTCGCCGATCACCTCGCTAATGAACTGGTTGAGTGTTTCAAAAATCTCCTCCTTGCTCAGCTTGTTTTCTTGTATCAGTTGGTCCATCCGATGATGTAATTAAAATGTTTGATAGTATTGATCCATGTATCCTGAATGCGCAGTGCATCTCCATTAATCTCCTCGATCTGATAGGCCTTCGGATTACCCATCAGCCCTTTGCCGAGCATCTTGCCGAATGCTTCCTTCGCTACCCAGCAGCGCGTCATCCAGTCATCCTGGTCGCGGCCTTCGAGCAGTTTCATTTCGGAAGGCGTGAAGACGATCTCGGTAAAGCCTGTGCTCCGGGGCTGAATTTCCTCGATATCGATCCCTACCGGACCTTTTTCACTGGCTATGGCAACGGCTTCCAGGTTCTTGTGTGCCAGCGAGATGTGGATTCCGTCCGTCATCGGGCCATCCGGAAAGGGCTTACCCACTTCATCCGACCTTATTTCGAATTCGATCGGGAAGTAAGCCTCCCTGCGTGCCCGCAGCAGGAGCATACGGGTGGCGTCCTTGGCTGCTACCCGGCTGATCATCCATTCCTTCTTTTTAGTAGGCATTAACCCCCGCTGGTGCCGTTTTTCGGGTTGATTGAAATATCTTTTTAGAATAAAATCCCAGGAAACGACGCGTTGGTAGGCATTGCGGAAAAGAAACACCCCCGGCGCCACTTCTTCAGACAGTACATTCTCCAACGGGGCCATGGACACATTCCAGAGCTTATCGTCTATTTCCAGACGGCGGTTTTGCCAGCCACGGATGATCGACCATACCTTGCCGTCGCGTCTGAGGATAAAATCCGCGGTAGCGAATTCGTCGTTGAGCTCGGTGAGACGGCAGGTGCATTCGAAAATGCCCGCCTGATCTTCCATATTGCCGTAAAACTCTACCTCGTTGATTTTTACCGGGAATGCAATGCGGTCTTTGGTTAATGTGAGTTGGAGCCAGAGGCCGAAAAGCTGGCCTGCATTATCGAGTAGCGAGCCCTTCCCCGTGCCACCTGCAATGAGTCCGGTAATCCCGTTTTTGGAAACACTTATTACTTTCCGGATACCCTGGTAAGCAGGCCCATGGAACATATTTTCGCGGTAAATCTGCTCGGGCGTGATGGTGATACCGAGCGGTTCACCGATATCGTAGCCATTCACCTCGGGTATACCCTTTGTTTCAGAAAGCTGTACTTCCGCATTGGCATATCTGTCCAGGTCCAGGTAAACGTGATTTGGACTTTTCCATTCACCGGTAACGGTTTCGCGAAACGGTTCCACCACATTCATCCATTGGAATACCTTAATACCCATGATCTTCTGCACGCGCAGTTCCGGCGCCTGCTCGCGGGCGATATCGCCGAAAACCTCGAAGATCATCGTCATCGGGATCACCGGGTCCATGTCCTCCACGCAATGCCAGCCCGGCTTTTGTTTGAGAAGCGAGTGGTCGATGAGCCACGGACTGTTTTGTAATGATATATCGAGCTGTTTTTTGAAAGGCAATCGCTGAACGGGCGACTTCATGGCTGTCGGTGGTGCAGCAGGCAGGGCAATGGGTACGGCAGTGGCCCTGTTGCGGAACAGGCCCGCTAGTTCCGACTGCACGTAGGCGATCTCGTCGAGGTTCGCCGACAATGCTTTCATGAGTGGATGCGCCACATCATCCAACGCGAGTTCTTTTTTTGGTTGATGCAATGCGATTTTCTTCAATGAATCCAGCTGCGTTACAAATGGCGAGCCGAGTTCGAGCTTCATCGGTTTGCGCTGGGCGGTCTTTTGCGATTCGATACCCATGAAAGCGAGGTCGATGCTTTTACCTTCCACAAACAATGCGGCCATTACCCGCTGCAATTGCTGTACACCGCCGCGGATCGGCACATTCGATGCGATGGCGCTGTATGGTTTGCCTTTTAGCGTATCGTCCACAAAACCAACGAGCCCACCTGAGCCCACCTGCACGAACATCCGCACATTCTCTGCGTACAGCTTTTCGGTGAGCTCACGGAAGCGTACTGGTTTTACAAGATGTTCGATACTCAGCGAGCGGATTTCATCGAATGATTCAGGGTAAATGTCCAGCGTGGTGGCCGACCAAAGCGGAATGGCTGTTGGCTGAAATTCCATCGTTTCGAGCCCGTCCAGGATCCGGTCCAGCTTGTCCTTGACGAAGGGCGAGTGGAAGCCGGACTGGAAGGGTAGCTGCTGATGGAAGATCTGATGGGTGCGTAAAATGGCCGAAAAATCCTCGACTGCCTCGATGGTACCGCAGAGAATGACCTGCTGCGGACAGTTGTCGATGGACAGGTAAATATCCTGCTTGCCTTCCAGCCATGGTTTGAGTTGATCGTACCCGCAGCCTACGGCGAGGAATTTCGTGTTTTTTACCTCAAAAAGCTCGGGGTTTAGCCGGGTAAGGAGTTGCAGCACAGACGCTTCGGAAGCCAATCCCGACGAGCGTCCTGCAAGCCATTCTCCCAAGCTGTGCCCGGCATTCATGTCCGGTTTAACGCCCAGTTTTTTGATGGCGGAGTCGAGTATCCTGCTCTTTTCGAGCAGTTTCATAGCGGTATTGAAGACCGATTGCTCGTCGCTGGTTTCACTGGCTTCATAGCGGGGCAGCTGGAAATAGTCGGCTACGCTGTCGGTTTCTCCGCCTGCCAGGCCGTCGAGACCGGGAAAGAGGAAAGCCGTTTTGCCACCGTTTGTCAGCAAAGGTTCATGTGTATACCAAATGTCCTGCTTGTTTCGCCAGATATTGTTTTTGGTAACTATTTTAATGGCCCTGGCAATGCGCTCGGGTGTGGGTTCGAAGATCGCGAGGCGATAGTTGCCCGCACCGGTTTCCTTTTCACCGGTTTCCAATGCAGTAAGCAGCGCCTCGTGCGTGGGGCGTGCGAGAAGTAAAACTTCGTCACGCAAAGGGACATTTGTGCTGATTTTAGATGCATTAACTGCATTGGTTCGCGGACTTTTGTCCCAGCCTTCCAGCACGACGTGTGCATTGATCCCGCCAAACCCGAAGGCATTCACGCCCGCGTAACGCGGCAAACCTGACTGTCGCCAGTCGGTAAGCTGTTTTACGGGTTCAAAACGCGTATCGGTCAATGCTTCCACGGGCTCTTCACAATGCAGGGTAGGAGGTAGCTGGCCGTGATACAATGCCAGCACCGTTTTAATGATCCCCGCGATACCCGCAGCGGGCATAGCGTGCCCGATCATCGATTTGACGGATCCGATACCGGCCTTGGTGCCACTTTGCCCGAAAACGGCCGCAAGTGTTTCCAGTTCAGTCTTGTCACCGAGCGGTGTGCCGGTTCCGTGTGCTTCCAGGTAGCCGATCTGGTCTGTGCTGATACCCGCCATTTCCCATGCCTGGCGGATCGCCTTCACCTGCCCGTGCACGGTGGGGCTCATCACGCTGGCACCCGCGCCGTCGCTCGATACGCCCACGCCCTGGACGACAGCATAAATACGGTCGCCACTGGCGATAGCGTCGGAAAGCCTTTTTAATACAACAAACCCACAACCCTCGCCGATGAGCAGCCCGTCGGCGCGCTGGTCGAAGGGCCTGATCTGCTGGTTTCTGGACAATGCGCCCAACTGGTGGAATATGCTCCAGAACGGTGCATTCTGGCAGGCGTGTACGCCGCCCGCGATCATCATATCGGCCCGGCCGGAGTTTAGTTCTTGCACCGCGTGATCGATTGCGAGCAGTGAACTCGCGCAGGCCGCATCCAGCGTGTAAGCGGTACCGCCCAGGTCCAGCCGGTTTGCTACCAGGGAAGCAGTGAGGTTGGGGATCAATCCCATGGCGGTATCCGCAGAGAAACGTCCCTTTTTCTGCTGGAATTCATTTTTTACCTTTTCAAGGTCTTCGCTTTTGAGGTCGGGCAGGATGCTCTGCAGCACTTCCACGATCTGTTGCCCTGTGCGCACGATCTCGATCGCACGGGTAGCGCCCGGACCTGTGTAGTTGCCTTTGCCTATGATAATGCCTGTTTTGGCAAAATTGGCGCCATTGCTGAACGCGTGGGCATCTACCAATGCTTTGTGCGCCAGGCTAAGCGCAAGCAGCTGTTCCGGCTCGGTACCTTCCACGGCCAGCGGCAAAATGCCAAACTGGATCGGGTCGAATTCGGCATAATTGTCTATAAAACCACCGCGGCGGCAGTAAAACCGGTCCACAGCGGACGCTGTTACCACCTGGGCGTTCGCATTTTCTTCAAAGAAAAGGCTTCCCATCCGGCTTTCCGGCACGGTTTCGATGGCGTCCACACCGTTACGGATATTTTCCCAGAAGGCGTTGAGGTCGCCTGCCCCGGGGAAGATACCCGACATACCGATAATGGCTATATCTGCATTTCTTTTCATGATGGTCACAAGTTGTTCAATGCGTAGCGCTTGCTATTCGGCCATGATCAGTACCTGGCTTTCGGTGCCGTATTTCAGTTCATTGACAAATGTTTCCATGCCGTCGCCGAGGGGGATCAGCGGGATCCCGCGGCGTTCGTATTCCCTTTCGAGTGAAGGCGATACCATGCCGGTACCTTTCCACGGACCCCAGTTAATGGCCGTTACCTTGCCCTTGATTTTCTTTTGGAGTTCCCGCGCATATTTGTCGAGCACGCTGTTGGCGGCGGCATAATCGGTTTGCCCGCGGCTACCGTAAACGGAGGCAACGCTCGAAAACAGGGTCACAAATTGTACGTCATCCCTCAAATGCTCGGCCAAAACGCGCAACGGTGTTACTTTGGTCGACATAACGCGCTCAAACGATTCCGGTGTTTTCTGATGGAACAGCTTGTCTTCCAGCAAGCCCGCCCCGTGGATCACCCCATCGATGCGGCCGTATTGATCGTACAAACCTTCTACCATCGCAATCAGCGCTTTTTCGTCACGCAGGTCGAGCGAGTAGTACGTTACCGTCGAACCATTCGCTTCCAGTGCCGAAATGGTACCGAGGATCTGGTTCGCCTTGTGGACTTCTTCCGTCTTTTTCTCGATCTCTGCCGGGGTTTTAAATGCTCCCGAGGAAATGATGCGCTTGCGGATTTCCTCCTTGTTTTTTATGCCCGCAAACGACTGGTCGGGCTGTGTGCGCGGGTCGGCGGAACGTCCTACGAGCACATAATTGCAGGGATAATCTTTCGAGAAACGTACGGTTAGCTCGGCAGTAATGCCTTGCGCGCCTCCCAGTGCGAGTATGACCGATTTTCTGTCCAGGTGAATGTCCGGAGCGGCGCCGGTGACGATTTCGGAGGGGATCAGCTCCACAGTCTGGCGCTGATTACCTTCATAAACCACCTCGCAGGGCTCATCGGTATGCAGGATTTCGTTCAAAGTGATATCCGCAATTTTATCCGCCGAAAGCTGGGAGGTAATGCTCACCAGCCGGCATTTGGTTTGGTCATATTCCTTGTCAAGGCTTTTCAAAAGACCCGCGTAGCCCTGGAAATGCCGTAGCAGCTTTACGTCGGTATTCTTGTCGAGCACGCTCTGCGTGTCCGAAATGGTGTAAATCCATCTTACCTTGCCGAAATCCAGTTTTTTGATCAGCGAGAACGATTCGATGATCGTCGGTTTCAGACGGGAAGTGAAAATATTGAGAATGATCAGTCCATCGAAGCCTTGCAGGGATTCTTCCGTTGAAATAATGCTCACATCCGCACCATTCCGTTCAAAAAGGGCCTTAATAGACTTGGCCACATCGCCGGCATCGTCGGTTACTGCGAAACGCTTACCTTTCAATGCCGCGGGGTTCGGGGCCGGGATCAGGGAAGGCGTCAAGCCGAACCGCAGGCGTGAAAGCTTTTCGTTCAATACCGGCTTCGGGACGGACGTTACATTCAGGCTTTCTGCTTTTTGAATGGAGTCCTGTGCGCCTGATAACGCTTCCGAAAGCCAGTCGATCAATCCGTTCAGGGTTTTGATGGACGCCAGCTTTTCAACCAGCTCTTCGCCTCGTTCCTGGTAGATCCGGATCAGGCCGTCGATATTGTTTTTCAGCTCGCCGATGATCTCCATGCGCTTGATAGAGTCGATGCTGAGGTCGGCTTCCAGATCCATATCCATACCCAGCATTTCCTGCGGGTAGCCGGTTTTGGCACTCACCGCTTCCAGCAGCACCGATTTAATGCGGCTTTCGGGCCATTCTTCGATAACTCCGTCCTGTGTTACGGATAGTTTGCTCAATGGCACATTCTCGGTAGCGGCAGTGGCTGCTGCCGCCTGCTGCTGATGTTCGGTAATCCAGTTAATGAGTAAATTCAGTGTTTTGATAGCTGCCAGCTGTTCGATCACCGCCTCTTCACTTTGCTGCCCGGCGTCGAAGCCGCCCAGTTGCTTGCGTAGCTCGCCGATGATCTCCATCCGTTTGATGGAATCGATGCTCAGATCGGCTTCCAGGTCCATGTCCATGCCCAGCATTTCTTGCGGATAGCCCGTTTTATCACTAATCACCTGCATGACCAGCGCTTTCACATCTACAACAGTCCTGGTCGGTGCCGTATAAGCTGCAACCGGCTGGGCTTCCTGCAAGGCATTTCCGATGACGATTGGAACAGGTACCGGTGCATGGCCAGCCAGCCCGCCCAGGGCAGGTTCGTAACCTTCGACAGGTCTGGAAGGCGACTGTCCAAGGTAACCCAGCACCACATCTCGCTGTGCCTGAATGAGGTATTTTACGCTGTTGAGGTACTCATGAACCACCCGCTCAGCTTCGGTTCCCGCCGTAGCGACGGTCGCCGGCTGCTGGAATGCGGCCAGTTTCAACGGTGTGGTTACCGGCAATGCCCCGTGTTCCGGTAATTTGCCGTGCAACGGAAGTGCCATTTGGCCGTCTACGAGCCAGGTAGTGACGCTCTTGCGGTATTGTTCCGGTTTGTCGAGGTCGAGCACGCGGGCGTCGCGATCTTCGAATAGTTTGTTAAAATCAATATTTCTGCCCGTGGCGACATAGCCAGCCAGGGTGTGCAGTAACTGTACAATTCCCGGCTGGTCTTTGTCTTCGGTGTGGAGGCAGATTTCTTCTTTTCCTAAAATCGATTTGGTAAGGCCCGTAAGCACTTTGCCCGGTCCTACTTCCACAAAAATGCGGGCGCCGTCCTCATACATTTGCGCCACTTCTTCCGAGAAACGCACTGGTCTCACCAGGTGATCCGACAGGCGTTCCTTGATCGCTTCCGGAGAAACAGGGTACGGGGCAGCCGTGGTGTTTGACCAGACGGTTAACGCAGGCTCGTTGAACTGAACGTCACGCAAAACCTCCGAATAAAGCCCTTTCGAGCCGGCAAGAAGCGGGCTGTGGAACGCGCAGGCGACTTCCAGCTGGCGGAAAGATATTTTCATAGCCGTCAGTTTCGCAGTCAGCTCGGCGATGGCCGGCGTGGTACCTGCCAGCACCCATTGACGCGGCGAGTTGTGGTTTACCGGGTAAATATGGTTGATCTCCGACACAATGCGGGTCAGTTCGTCTTCCGGGCAGTTCACGGCCACCATGGCTCCTTTGTCGTCGCCGATCGCGTCGAGAATGGATTTCGCCCGTTTTTCGCTGAGCGGAACGAGTTGGTTTGCTTCAAAAACCCCAGCAAAACACAAGGCAGGTAGCTCGCCGTAGCTATGGCCGGCTACCATATCAGGTTGTATGCCAAAGTCTTTCAGCAGTTCTGCCATCGCCAGGTCGACTATCCCTAGCAGCGGTTGTGCAAGGCGTGTATCTTTGATTTTCTCCTTCTGAATGCGGGCGGATTGTTCGTCGAAAACGGCATCCGGGAAGATAATCTGCTGGTAGGCAGGATGTTTCTTCAATAACTTCCGCATGGCGGGGAATGCCACGAACAGATCGCGCGCCATATCTACACGCTGGCTGCCCTGGCCGGGGAACATGAACGCTACTTTGCCGGTAAGGTTTTGGGTGTAATAAATCCCCTTCGCTGCCGTACCGGTTAGCGTTTGCGTTTCCCGGGCGCCCGCCACCAGGTTCAGTTTGGCACGGGCATCGTCATGATTTTCAGCTACAATGCAAAGCTGCACCGGCTGGCTGCTATATAGATTGAGGCTATTAGCTACATCCCGCAATGTAACCGATTCATTTTCAAGAATATTATGAGCGTTTTTTACGAGCTTCAACGCTTCCGCCAGT
Organism: Dyadobacter sp. OTU695; assembly: GCF_038440355.1. Lineage (NCBI taxonomy): Bacteria > Pseudomonadati > Bacteroidota > Cytophagia > Cytophagales > Spirosomataceae > Dyadobacter > Dyadobacter sp. OTU695. The sequence goes on from NZ_JASATN010000001.1 coordinate 1,116,857, forward strand.
GTTTCTCCCCGAAACACAAGCATTTCAGCCGGCCAGACCTTCACGGATTTGCGCGGGTTTCCGGCAGAAGCGCTTTCGATCACGGCATGGAAGTTCGTTCCGCCGAAACCGAATGCGCTGATGCCCGCAACCCTGCGATTGTCCGTCCAAAGCGCTGGTTTGGTCTGGAATGCGAACGGGCTGGTTGCCGGATTATAGTAAGTGTTTGGCGTTTTCAGGTGAATGGTCGGCGGCTTGATACCGTGGTACACCGCTAAGGCAGCTTTGATAAGGCCCGCAAGCCCCGCTGCACATTTGGTGTGGCCGATCTGCGTTTTCACAGAGCCCAGATGTGTCTGGCTGTTCAATGCGCCGGAAGCCAGCATCATTTCGGTCAATGCGCTGAGTTCGGTTTTGTCTCCAACCACCGTGCCTGTGCCATGCGCTTCCACAAGGCCCAGTTCGGCCGGGGAGATACCAGCCTGATCGTAAGCGCGTTCCAACGCTTTTACCTGACCCGATTTACGCGGGGCGGTGAGGCCGAGGCTTTTGCCGTCGCTGGAACCGCCTACACCCTTGATGACCGCGTAAATGGTATCGCCATCGCGCAATGCGTCTTTTTCGCGTTTCAGCACCACCATTGCCACCCCTTCACCCAATGCGATACCGTCCGCATCCGCGTCGAAAGTGGCGCAGCGGCCCTTGCGGGAGAGTGCGTGGGTGCTGGAAAACATCAGGTAGTCGTTGATACCGTTATGCAGGTCGGCACCGCCGGCGAGGACCATTTCGGAGCGGCCCAGCACGAGTTCCTGGCAAGCCAGGTCGATCGCCGCCAGGGACGAAGCGCAGGCTGCATCCACGGTGTAGTTACGGCCGCCCAGGTTCAGGCGGTTGGTAATGCGGCCGGAGATCACGTTCGCGAGCACGCCCGGGAACGAATCCTCGGTCAGTTTGGGTAGCGCGTCGTCGAGTTCTTTGGGGATTTCTCCGAAAAATTGCGTGTATAGCGAGCGGAATCCATAATTATTGGCCAGGTCGTTGCCGCCCTCTGCGCCGATGATCACCGACACGTTTTCACGGTTGACATCCTGGCCGTACCCTGCATTTTCAAGGGCTTGCCGGGCCACGAGCAGGCTCAGCAATTGGGTAGGGTCGATGGCGGCCAGCGATTGCGGTGGAATGCCGAATTCCAGGGGATCGAAATCTATTTTTGGGATGAAACCACCCCATTTCGAATGCGATTTGCTGCCGTCCGAAACGGTAGGGTTGTAATAAAGCTCCTTGTTCCAGCGGGCGTCAGGTACCTCGGTAACCCAATCGGTGCCGGCCAGAATATTGGCCCAGAATTCCTCGATATTGCGGGAACCGGGATAGATACAAGCCATTCCCACAATGGCGACGTTCAATGCCTTCTTCTTTCTTCTCGGCGCTTTCGGCAGGTTTGCCTGGCCGATGTATGTGTAATTGCCGGTTGCCACGTCTTCGTGCAACTCGTTCATGGTCATGATTTTGTCGAGCATCGAGGCTGCCTGGCCAATCATATACATGCCGCGGGACATCTGCTCTTCTTCTCCGATTTTCACCAGGTTATCGGCCTGTCTTTCAATCCCTTTGGCAGCGATGCGTAACCGGCCGACGTTGAGCTTTTCGAGCTCCGCCCAAATCTCTTTTTTGTCCAGGCCAGCCTGTTCCATTCTTTCTTTTTCCGCATTAAAATCAGCGGTGAAAGGCGATTCCAGGCAACGCGTTTCGTGGCCGGGAGCGGTTTCGAGCAGCACAGTTTCGGTATGCTCCAAAGCCTGTGCCTGGAACCCCGGCAAAATGGCGCCGGTGGCGACGGCTTCCTGCGTGTACAGGTAAGCAGTACCCATCAAAACACCGACTTTGATGCCTCGCGCGGCCAATGGAGCCGTCATCACGGAGATCATTGCAGCCGAAAATGCATCGTGAATCCCCCCGGCGAAGAACACTTCCAGTTGATCGGTCTGTTCTTCCTGCAAAAGTCGGTTGATCTGTTTTTCCCAAAGTACAAAACTAGAAAGCGGTCCTACGTGGCCGCCGCATTCACGGCCTTCGAAAATAAACCTCCTGGCACCTTCTTTCAGGAACATATCGAGCAATGGGGCCGATGGAACGTGCAGGAATGTCTTGATACCCAGCTTTTCCAGTGGTTTCGCCTGGGAAGGGCGCCCACCTGCGATGAGCACCACCGGCGGCTTCTCTTCGGTAATGTAAGCAAGCTGTTCCTCGCGGAGCTCCGGGTCTGCAAAACCGAGGATCCCGACGCCCCACGGTTTATCGCCCGCCAGTCCACGCGTTTCGCGGATCAGATTTCGTGCTTTTTCGCCTTTCAGGAGTGATAATGCCACAAAAGGTAGCGCTCCGGCATTGGCGACGGCCGCAGCAAATGCCGGCACATCGCTGACGCGTGTCATAGGACCTTGGGCAATGGGGTAGTGTGTGCCGAGTGCCTGTGCCAGCGGATTGTGGGCTGCCAGTGGGTTGAGATGTTTGGCCTGTCGCAAATGGCCATTCATGGCCTCTTTAAATGCAAAAACGAGCCGGGGGATCTTCTTGTATTGTTTAACAAGGTCGGTACCGATGGCGATGTCCTGTCCCATCGGGATATAACCCTGGTCGAGGTCGAGCGTGTGCAGGTAGGGATGCAGGTCGTCGCGGGCGGGTTGTGCAGGCAATGCCGGCGAGTTGGGCCGCACGAGTACCCGAAAACTGTCGAACACGCGGGTTTCATTGCCGCTTAGCTTTTCGCAGATGGTTTTAAGTGAAGCTGGTGCCGAGCATTCGGGAAAATGGAGGAGCTGACTGTCGAGAACGACGCCGCGGCCGCCGAGAGCGGTCACCGCAGCTGCATTATGGACACCAATCCCGCCTTGTACCCAGACCGGGATATCGCTAACCTCCCTTATTATACGTTGAAACAGGATAAAGGAAGAATCGTTGCTCACCAGGCCGGCTCCTTCATTGCCCTTTACGATAATGCCCGTCGCGCCGGATGCTTTCGCATGCCGCGCTTCGGCCACGCTGCGTACCTGGCTGATGATTTGTATGGAATGGGTAGGTTTAGGAAATGTCAGACCATATGGTAGGATTACTAGGATTACTTGTTCAGGCAGAGAGATATTCAGAGGTGAATTTTCGGAGTAGCATACACCAAAGGGCTTTTTGCTTTTGGCGACCATTTTCCCCAATGCATTCGTAGCGATTTGTTGATCCCGCCCGAGGTGGATTACGGGGAAAGCGCCTGCCTCCGAAAGCGCTAATGCCAGCGCTACATCCGGCCGCTCCATCGGGCTAACACCGATTATTTCCAGGTTTTTCATAACGTAGTATTTTTAGTAAATCTCTATTAATCAGCTCTGTTTGAGGATTGTGGCTGGCAGGGTCAGGAGAATTACGGATGGTTTCAACTGATATCGTCCGGTTCATGTCGAAATATACGTAATTTATAATACGAGAAATTACTTCTAATGTTAAATTGAATTTTTACTACAAAGAATAGCCACATGTGTGGTACTTATTCGTGAAATAATTTCATCATTTCGACTATGCTGAATAGCAGAACGATGTAGCCAAAAAATAACCGCCACCCCGGAAGCGGAATGGCGGCAGATTTTTGGTATTTGTCGTACGTTTTTGTGGTCTCAGTATGCCAGTTTCAGCCCGGTCATGTAGAGATCGTAGCCTCCCTTGCCACCGGGACGGTTGGAAGAGAAGATCATCAACCGGTAGTTAAAATTCGACAAATCAGGAAGGATCGGACGGTAAACTACTCCCCTAAACTGTCGCAATAGGCAAGCAGCCTCTGCAGGTCCTTTTCCTTGCCAAAATCAACTGGTTGTTCTTTCAGGTATTGACTAATCTGTTTCTTATGTGCAGGGTATAGTTTTTTGATGCTGCCGGGACTGGGAACGTAAAAACGGTTGTTGTTATCGATGAGGTAATTGGCCGTACGGTAGGAGAATACGCCTTCCGCATTCGGAGTGAGCTTTTTGGTGGTTGCGGACTGATCGCTGGAATAGGAGCGGTAAGTAGTGACGGACGAGGCGGTGTAGGAAATGCCATAAGGTCCGCCTTTTTCAGTGCCGATCCTGGCCAGTACCTCGCGTTTGCCCAGGCTGGCGCGATTAAAGATGCCGACAACCTCGCAATACCCGAAACGCTTGTCGAACCGGTAGGACTTATCGCCGACCGTAATGTTTTTCAGGATTGCCTTATCGGTGATTTCCAGGGTATCCCGTTTTGCATCTACAAACAGCATATGCCCGCCTATATAATTGTAATTGAAGCGCGCTTGGGATGTACGACCGTCGATAAATTCAGCTTTTCCTGTCGTAAACTGAGGAAACTGATAGCGATCGGCATAGGGGATTACCCTGTCAGGATACTCACCCGCTTTTACCTTGAATATTTTAGGTTGCTGAGAATAAGCCAGATATGGAAAAGTGGCTAGTAGTATCAGGATTCGGGCTGTTAGCGTATTCATGGGAGAGCTTTGAGGTACTATTCTAAAAAGCAGGACGGGTGATAATCTACGCACCGGGGTGTCTTTAATATATCCCTCAGGTAAAACTGATGAATGCCAGGTATGCAATGATGATCACCGGAAGTCCGCTAACTGTGAGTGCCCAGCCCGGATGCCCTGCCCCGAGCAGGAAATACGCCCCCGCCGCGCATGCGATGAGTAAAAGGATCGGAAGGAATATCATACCCTTCCCAGCGGAATCCTGCCCGCTGCTGAAAAGTGAAAAAAAGAGAAACAGCGCAGTCGCTGCGTCGACAAGCATGCAGGCGTAAACGATTGTCTTCATAGGTTTTTATGTTTAGTCTTTTAGTTCAATCCAGACAGGGGCGTGATCGCTGGTTTTTTCCCAGCCGCGCACCTGTTTGTCGACTCCCGCAGTCGTAAGCCGTGGCGCCAGTTGCGGGCTTAGCAGGAAATGGTCGATGCGCAAGCCGGCATTGCGGGCGAATGCATTGCGGAAGTAATCCCAGAAGGTGTAGATCTTTTCATTGGGATACAATGTCCTGATGGCGTCGGTCCAGCCCTGAGCGATCAGTTTTGCAAATGCGGCACGGGTTTCGGGCCGGAAAAGCGCGTCGTCGACCCAGCTTTCGGGCTTGTAGACGTCGAGTTCCGTAGGCATTACATTGAAGTCGCCCGTAAGCAGCACAGGTTTGCCGGTTGCCAGAAGCTCTCCCGCGTGTGTGATGAGGCGGTCGAACCAGCGAAGTTTGTAATCAAACTTGGGCCCCGGGGCCGGATTGCCATTCGGGAGGTACAAGCCAGCGATCGTCAGTCCGCCGATTTCGGCCTCTATGTAGCGGCTATGGACGTCTTCCGGGTCTCCGGGCAGAGCGCGACGGATTTCGCGGGGAACGTCTCCGCGTGAGAGTATGGCGACGCCGTTCCAGCTCTTCTGACCGTGCCAAATGGCTTTGTAGCCGGCATCCAGGATGGCCTGTTCGGGAAATTTCTCCTGAGGGGCTTTTAATTCCTGTAAACAAACAATATCCGGCGCCGTTTCATCCAGCCAGCGAAGCAGCACAGGCAGGCGGCCATTTACACCATTGACGTTATAAGTCGCTATTTTCATTTTTTCGGTAGTTAACGGGACATGGGCAGGGTGATCACAAATGTCGTGCCCACTCCCGGGTTGGTTTCCGCCTTGATCATACCCTTGTGGTTGCGCACGATCTTACGGCAATACGCAAGCCCTACGCCTTCGCCCTGCTTGAAAGAGCCGGTCGGAAGACGGGCGAATATGTCGAATACTTTTTCGAGCTGGGAATCACCTATCCCGATACCGTTGTCTTCCACCCTGATCTCGGCATAAGCCATTTGAAGTGGTTCCGGCAGCAGATCGTCGATTTCATGCAGCGCCATTACGCGGCTGGAAATCCGGATGCGGGGCGGTTCCCGATGCCCGCAAAACTTGACAGCATTATCGATCAGCTGGAAAAACAGCTGCTCCATTTGATCGGGTATGGCAATGATCGACGGCAGCCGGTCGGTTTCTACGGTGATGTTCCGGCGTTCGATCTGCGGTATCAGCTGCGTGGTTACGTCGGCCACGACCTGCCCCAGGTCCACGTTGGTAAATGCGCCGGTGTCGTTCAGTCCGGAAAAGTCGGACAAATCCTTGATCATCATCGAGAACTGCTGTGCGCTGCTGCGGATCCGCACAGCCAGCTCTTTCGCCTTTTCGATCTCGTAACGGTCCGTGGCGTTCACGAGCATATCGCTGAAAACCCGGAGCTTGCGGAGCGGTTCCTGCAAATTATGGCTCGAAATATGGCGGTACTGCCTGTTTTCATCGTCCGAAATCAGCAACTGGGTAGCCAGGTCGTGCATGGCCGTACGCGTGCGTTCCATGAGCGAGAGGCTGTCGAGGTGAAAGGCAAGTAACTCCGCGAACAGGTGAAACATCCCGATCACCCGAGGGTTCTGCAATTGGTTGGGCCTGGGATCGATCGCGCACAAGGTCCCGAAAAATTCCCCGCTTTTCAGCATAATAGGCAGGGAAATATAGCTCTTGAAACCATATATCCTGGGCGTGGGATGCCCGCTGTAAAATTCATTTTCATCGACATGGTCGATTACGACGGCCCGGCCGCTGTCCCGGATTTCATTGCAGATCGTCGTGCCGATTTCCAGCTCCTCGCCCGGTTTTAGCCCGAAATCGATCTCGTCCTGCACGCTGCAGGCGATCCAGCGGTCTTCCGTCACACGGGCCACTGCTGCGAAGCCCATGCCTGTCGAGCGACAGATTACCTCTAACACGGTTTGAACAATAGGTATTTGTTTAACCTTTTCAACGTCGGCAAATAAAAAGTCGTCCGGTTGTACCATTTTTTGAGTGCGGAATAGCGGGTGGATTAGTAAATTTAGGTGCCGGGTCCCGGATAACCTAGACTTCCTCTGCATGAAAATCTTCCTGCTATCTCTGCTCATCGCCGTTGCAGCTTATCTGATCGCGGCTGTGGGTGGTTATTTTTTGATTACAAAATTGTCTTCCAACACGCACGACAGGTCCATGGAGGCGACTATGACGGCCGCTTTTGTATTGGGGCCGATTGCGGCGATTATTGCATTCATTGTGGCGTATCTGATGCTACGGGCAAATTGAGGCGCTTTGCGAATTTTATGAGGTCCTCCGGCGGAACCTGGCCCAGCAGCGCATACTTTTCCAGGCTTTGTTTTACTTCCGACGTCGCCGTCCAGCCGCCAGCCGTGGCATAATGCAGGTCGGCGCCGTGGTCGAGCAGCAGTTCGCAGATCGTCCACAGCTCGTAGTCGGCAGCTTGAGTCAGGATTGCCGTGCCGTTTGATACACCTTCCTGCCCTGGAACCTTAGCATTGGGGTCGGCGCCGCGTTCGAGCAGCATACGAACCCGTTCCGTTTTGGCAGGCCGGGCCGGTTCCGAATTTTCGCCGCATACGGCCAGGTACAGGAGCGGGTAGCGGGTACCGGCTTCGAGCGCTTTTGGGTCGGCACCGTGGTCAAGGAACCATTTCAGCAGCACTGGCGAGTATTCGAGCGAGCGGAAATGTGTAGGCGTGTGTGCCGGATCGCCATTATCGATCTTTGCGCCCTTCTGAATGAGTATTTCAAAAATTTCGATGAGTTTCGCAGGATCGGCTTCGAGGCCTTGCTGTACTGCGAGATCGAACAACGTGGTTTGTTCCCGGCCGGCTTTGTTGAGGTCGGGTATGGATTGGGCCAGATCGGCACGCAGCTTTTCCGCATCGAGCGCTACGATGTCGGCCGCAAGTTTTTGCATGGCCTCGTCTTTGAAATAATAGGAACCGTCTGCGAATGCCGCATCTTCGCGCGCCCATGTAGCTTCCCGCCATTTGCTGACAATCGGACTAGCGATTAGCATAAACACCGCCATCACTACCGGTGCAACGCACAGCACGAGTACCATGATGCGTGTAAACTGGAACGGCAACAGGTTAATGCCCGCCAGAATGAACAATGGTACAAATAGCATCATTATATACCCCCTGGCCATGCGGTCGTCCATGGAACCGGACCGGCCGAACAGCAGCAGTCCAAGCAGGAGCACGGTATAGAGGCCCAGAAGGCACCAGCTCGCGAGTGTGATTGTTTTCATACCGCGAAATTAATCAGCCCGGGTCGCTCGTAGCGATTTGTAAATCAGCTTCTTATTTTCCGGTCGGACAGCCCTGTCGTCTCGTCAATGCGCGGCGATAAATTCGTCGAGCAATGCCTTTACGGGATGGTAGTAGATTTCAGCCCGGCGGCTCGGGCGGATGTCCCAGCCGCGGTCGTAGTTGACGATGCAAGCACCGATGAAGTTGTTCGTAGCTTTTCTTACCGCCGGGTCCCAGATAGATAGTTTCGAAATACGGCCTTTCTCCATAGCCGTTTTGGCTGGTGTTTTCAGGATCAGGGCCGAAAACTCATATTGGTTTACAGTTCCCGAAAGCCATACTGCCCCTTCGATCTGCGGATCGCTGCTTTGATCTTTTACTTTTGTGCGGATCTGCGCCTGGCTCTTTACCGGCACGTCCGTCTTTTTGCTTTTCAGGTAAGCGTCGATAGCCCGCATGGCGTGCTCCGCCGGATCGACTCCGTCGAACTCGCTGAGTTCGTAAAGTCTTTTAATTTGATAGTCAGTAAGTTGTATGTGTTTCCGATAAACTTTTTGCTTCACCATAACCCCGTCTAAATAGCGCACATTCAAACATACACAGCTTCCGGGATGGATTCAATGGCTTGCGTGCTTTTTGTGCCATGGGGGTAGAAATTTGGATTTATACCGATTCTTGATAAGCTATTCGTCTTCTGAGAACCACTCAGTGTCGCTTTCAAACTGTTACGAAGAGGAGGTTTATTATTCGAATAACATATTTGAATAGTGCAATAAATGCTTCGATTGTTTTGCAATTTTTTGCTAAAAGAAAATAATCGTAAATGTGTCGGTCCTACACTAACGTGGGGTTGAGTAGAAATTGTACTACCCACTGCAAACGTTCCCGGTATCGTGTGCAGAAATAAATCTCGCAAAATGTTTGGGAGAATCGAAGGGGTCAAATAGACTTGATCGTGGTTTCAATTGGACTTTATCAATGAAAGCCAGCGATTGTCTTGAAATAGTTATATTCTAAATGACTCAATTACATGAGAAAACCACTTCTACTCATCTTCACCCTGCTGCTGGCGGCTTTGGCCGTGCAGGCGCAGAACCGCGCACTGAAAGGGGTTGTGATCGATGGCGTTTCGAAGGAACCGATGCCAGGGGTTTCGATCCTTATTTCGGGCACCAATTCGGGAACGGCTACCGATGTCGAGGGGAAATTTACATTGAATGTGCCGGAAAGCGGAGCTAACGTGATTATCAGCTATGTCGGATTTGTAAAGCAGACGATCGATGTTGCCAACCGTGGTTCGCTCACGGTGGTGCTCGAACCGGATGTGAAAGCACTCGAAGATGTGGTAGTAGTGGGTTATGGCGAGCAGAAGCGCTCGCATCTCACGGGCGCCGTCGCGACGGTCAAAATGAAGGAGCTGGACGAGCTGCCGGTCGGGGACATTTCTTCCGCATTGGCGGGTAAGCTGCCGGGCGTCAACATTTCCGGCGGTACCGCGAGGCCGGGCACACCTGCGTCTATTGTAATCCGTAATCCTACGAAAGCCTCCAAAGACGGCGGCAGCAACTCTCCGCTCTTCATTATCGACGACGTGATCCGTTCCGAAGCAGATTTCCAGTTGCTGGACGCTTCCGAGATCGAAAACCTGTCGGTACTGAAAGATGGCGCGGCCGCAGTCTATGGCGCGCGTGCCGCATTAGGGGTAGTGGTAGTGCGTACAAAACGCGGAAAGGCGGGCAAGCCGACGGTAAGTTATACCACGACCGTGGGCGTTTCGGACGCTTCGTATAAATCGAAAATGATGAACGGCGTCCAGCTGGCGACCTATCTGAACGACTTCAACCGCAGCCGCGGCCTTGCAGCCAACGACCCTGAGTACTACTCGCCCGACGAGCTGGAATATTTCAAAAACAACAATAACAACTGGTTCGATATGGCCTGGAAACCGTCGCTGAATACCCGCCACGCGGTGAATATCAGTGGCGGTACCGAACGGGCGACCTTCTTTGCGGGCGCTACCTATTTCGCCCAGAATGGGAATGTCGATAATATCAGCTACAAGAAATGGAACTTCCGCGCCAGTACTGACGTGAATGTGACGAAGCATATTAAAGTGGGTCTGGGTGTGAGCGGTAACCTGTCCGACAACAAGTTATTCTACCTTAAACAAGGTGGCGAGAACGTGGAAAAAGACGTGACGAACCTGCTCAACACGCCGCAATTCATCCCGCCTTATGTGGATGGTCTGCCGGTATTACTGCCGGGGGGCTCTGCTTCATCAGGCTTTCATTTCTTCGAAGCGCAAAAGCTGAACAACTATACCCGTGCCCGCAATGTGGTGTTGAATGTGAATGCTTACCTGGAATATAATGTGCCGTTCATCCGCGGCCTGAAACTCCGCACGGTGTACAACAAAAACCTCGGCAACGATTGGGGAAAGCAGTTCGGTACCTATTATAAGGTGTACGGTTTCTCGATGCTGGGGGAAAACAAGCACATCTACGGCGGTACGCCCAATGTGCCTACCCGCCTCAACAACGGCGACCGCTTGCGCTTCAACCCCGGCTATACCGATGGTTATCAGCTCAACTTCAACCTGAGCTATGCGCGGGATTTCGGAAGGCATTCGGTGAGTGCGCTGGCGCTGGTGGAGCAGTCGGAAATTTATACCGAAAGCATTGCCACGATGAAGGAAGGTATTTTCGAAGGCGGCAACGATTACCTGATGTCAGCATTTGGTGCCAAAGACATCGGTCCGAATGCGGCCAATGAAAGCGGTATCCTTTCCTATGTGGGGCGTTTGAACTACTCCTTCGCCGACCGATACCTGTTTGAGGTCTCGTTCCGCCGCGATGCTTCCACGAAGTTCGCGCCTGAATACCGCTGGGGTACATTCCCGCAGCTTTCGGCAGGGTGGGTGATGTCCGAAGAGCGTTTTTTTCGTGAAAAATTACCTTTCATCAACAACCTGAAACTGCGCGCGTCGATAGGTTTCCTCGGCGGCGACCGCACAGCCGCCTGGCAATGGCTGCAACGCTACACGCCCCAGGCTTCCAATGGAGCCGTGTTCGGCGGCAACAGCGACCGCATGGTGGGTATCAAACTCGAAAAACTGCCGAATTACTACGGTCGCTGGGATGATGTTACCAAGAAGAACGTCGGTATCGACGCATCTTTCCTGAATAACCGCTTGTCGACGACCATCGATGCCTATCACGACCACGGTTATAACCTTCTGACGACGCTAGCTTCATCCGTACCGCTGACGATCGGTTCGGTGATGCCGGCCGAGAACTTTGAGACGGTTAACTCGTTCGGTCTGGAATTTGCAACGGGTTGGAGCGACCGTATCGGCAAGAACATCGATTACAACATTGGCGCATTCCTGGCATGGAGCGACAATAAGAACATCCTCGTGGATGTGGCCACCACCAACCGTGGTAGCTGGCAGGACCCAACGGGCCGGTCCAGCGACCGCGGGTTGCAGGGTTACCGCTACCTGGGCATGTTCCGCTCGCAGGAGGATGTCGACCGCTATCTCGAAAAGAACCCGGATTACACGATTATGGGTTACGCGCCGAAGCCGGGGATGCTTTATTACCAGGATATCCGAGGCCCGCGCCAGACCGATGGCAGCTATGCGGCACCGGATGGCAAGATCACCGAGGACGACCAGGAGTACCTGACGAAAAAGGAGAACAACCATTACACATTTGGTCTTTCGTTCGGATTCGGGTTTAAAGGATTTAAAGTGGATGTCGTGACTGCCGGTTCTTTCGGCGGGCAGGGCATTGTGGATGGCGATGCGCGCAAGAAAGCGGCCAAAGACGTTTCCCGCCCCGTTTTCTGGGCAGACCATTACACGCCGGAAAACCCGAATGCGAAATATCCCGACCCTTACTGGGAAGAAACGTATACCATGGTGTCGTCATTCTGGTTCCGCAATGCATTTGCATTCAACATGCGCAGCCTCAATGTATCGTACCAGCTGAGCCAGAGCGTCGCGAAAAGGCTGGGGATCAGCTCTGCGAAAATCATTGGAGTAGGTATGAACCCGGTCACCTTCTTCAATCCATACGACTATAAGGCTGCGTCGGGCGCCTACAACGTGTACCCGCAGATGCGCACGTGGTCATTGGGATTAAACCTTACACTCTAAAAATCGGTACAGCGATGAAAAAGCATTGGATAATAGCAGCATTTCTTGGCCTTGCGTTGACTGGCTGCGAAAATATACTGGACAAAACAGATCTTTCCGCATTCAACGAGGAGCAGGTTTTCAACGATACCCTGCTGGCAAAAGGCTACGTGGATTATGTGTATGACCAAAACCTGCCCACCTGGCCCAGCGGCGATTTTTTGAAATGCACCGACGAAATCGGTGGCGAGTCGCGGTTTTTCGAAGGCACCGTGCAGGTTAATACCGTGCAGGATTTCGGGATAGGCGTGAATGCGACCAACAATTATGGTAAACTCCGCTCGATCAACCAGTTTTTGGCCAAGTTACCGAACGGCGGTTTGAGTGAGGATGCCAAAAAGCGCCTGATGGCGCAGGTGACGTTCTTCCGCGCATTCCGTTACTGGGACCTTGTGCAACTTTATGGTGGCGTTCCCATGGTGCTTGAACCACTCGAAGGCGTAGGCGAGGAGGCCAAGGAAGCAGCCGCCATCCCGCGCAGCAGTACTTCCGAGAGCGTCGCGCTGATCGTGAAAGATCTCGATTACAGCATTGCCAACCTGCCGGGGCGTTGGGGCAATACCAACGACTGGGGGCGTATCACGAGCTGTGCCGCGGCAGGTTTTAAAGGCCGTATCCTCCTGCATTATGCCAGCCCGCAGCATAATCCCGGCGACCTCGCCGAACGCTGGCAGGCGGCTTATGATGCCAACAAAAAGGCGATCGAACTGCTTTCCGCTAACGGTTTCAAGCTCCACAGCAGTTTCAGCGATCTGTGGTTCCAGGAAGTGAATAATCCCGAGGCCGTTTGGGTAACCTGCTATAATAATAAGGTAGGCGACCAGATCAACAAGAATATGACCTGGGATAACAATACGCGGCCTTCTTACCTCGGTACTGCCGGCGGTTCCAACCAGCCTACCTGGGAAATTGTACAAGCATTCCCGATGAAAAGCGGCAAGAACATCGAAGAAAAAGGCTCCGGCTACGATGCGCAGCTTTTCTATAAAAACCGCGATCCGCGCTTCAACCAGACCATCGCATTCAACGGTGCTACCTGGGCCATCAACGGCAATCCGAACTACCGGTTATGGACCTATTTTGTAAACAACAAAACCGTAGAGCAGAAGGCTACTTCCACCGGTTTCTATGTGCGCAAAGCCATCGACCCGAACCTCGCACCGGGCGCAGTTGCCAATGCCGGCACCGACTGGATCGAAATGCGTTATGCCGAGGTAATGCTCAATTTCGCGGAAGCCGCTTGCGGCGTGAATAAGCTGGATGAGGCATATGCACAACTGACCGAGCTTCGCAAACGGGCGGGTATCGAGCCGGGTGCGGATGATAATTATGGCTTGAACCCCAAAATGTCGCGTGCTGAAATGTTTGAAGCTATTTTGCATGAAAGACAGGTAGAGCTCGCATTCGAAGGGAAGCGTTTTTATGATCTGCGCCGCTGGAAGAAATTTGAAACAGTACTGAATGGCAAAAGCCGCAACGGGGTGACGATCAACCTGAAAGCATCTGCCCCTAACGATTTTGCGGTGAAACGCGATGGCATGAACCTGGATTCTGTTTACAAAAACTACCTGGAAATTGTGCCTAAAAAGCTGGATACCAAATACCTGGTAAACTGGAAGCCGGAGTATTACTTCTTCGCGATCCCGCAGCAAGCATTGACCAACAATCCGAAGCTCGAACAGAACATAGGCTGGCCATCCGGTACGTTTGATCCGTTGAAATGATGTTCAATGTCGGTGTGAGAAGATGTAAAATGTCAGTCTGAGCGCAGTCGAAGACAGTCCATACGGTGACATCGTGCATGCCCTTCTACACGCCCGGCGGCCCGGTCCGCTCAGGGTGACAAAAGGCGCTCAGGGTGATAAGCCTTCCATAAGAAAATAGTTAAGTTCTTGATCAATTTTAACGGTTAGACTATAAAATGATATCAATCCCAAAACTTTCACTCCAACTAGGCATTGCCAGCCTGCTACTCGGTTCGGCAGCGTTCGCACAGTACCCGAAAATCCCTGCTGCGGCTAAGAAAACGAGCGATTCACTCCTGGCAGAAGCTGAGCGCAAGTCGGAGATCGCATGGCAGAAGGCTTTGCCGATCATTGAAGCGGAAGCCAAAAAAGGCAAGCCATATATTCCCTGGGCGGCTCGTCCTGTGGATCTGCCGCAGTCCGATATCCCTGCATTCCCGGGTGCCGAGGGCGGTGGCGCATTCAGTTTTGGCGGGCGCGGGGGCCAGGTTTATGTGGTGAAAAGTTTGGAAGACAGTGGGCCGGGAACGTTGCGCGATGCCTGCGAAAAGGGCGGAGCGCGTATCATCGTGTTCAACGTGGCGGGTATTATCCGTTTGAAAACGCCGCTCATTATCCGCGCACCTTACATCACCATCGCGGGGCAGACGGCGCCGGGCGACGGTGTTTGCGTGGCGGGCGAGAGTGTGTGGATCAATACGCATGACGTCGTGATCCGGCATATGCGGTTCCGGCGGGGCGAGACGTTCGTAGGCCGCCGCGACGATTCGATCGGCGGTAACCCGATCGGCAACATCATGATCGACCACGTGTCGGCGAGCTGGGGGCTGGACGAAAACATGTCGATGTACCGGCATATGTACAACGACAGCACGGGCATTCAGGAACAGAAGTTGCCGACCGTCAACATTACCATCCAGAACTCGATTTTTTCAGAGACGCTCGACACCTGGAACCACTCTTTCGGCAGCACGCTGGGCGGTGAGAATTGCACGTTCATGCGCAATTTGTGGGCCAATAATGCAGGCCGTAACCCGTCGATCGGCTGGTTCGGGATATTCAATTTTGTAAACAATGTAGTATTCAACTGGGTGCATCGCTCGATCGACGGCGGCGACTACCGGGCGATGTATAATATCGTGAACAACTACTTTAAACCCGGACCTGAAACGCCGAAGGATTCACCGGTCGGACACCGGATACTGAAACCGGAAGCGGGTCGCAGCAAGTTGAAATACCAGGTTTACGGCCGTGCCTATGTGAGTGGGAACATCATGGAGGGCTACGACAAGATCACCAAAAACAACTGGGACGGCGGCGTGCAGGTAGAAGAGCTTCCGAATGCCGGCAAATACACCGACAATATCAGATGGCACGAGCCGCTTCCAATGCCCCAGTTCCCGATCATGAGCGCCAAAGAGTCGTTCGATTACGTGATCGCGAATGCAGGCGCCACGCTCCCCCGCCGCGATCCCGTGGACGCTCGTGTGACCACACAGGTACGTACAGGAAAGATCAATCCGCTGGATAACGTAAAATTGCCGGAGAAGCAGTTCGAGCACCGCCGCCTGCCGATCGATTCCTATAAAAATGGGATTATCACCGACATTTCGCAGGTGGGAGGCTATCCCGAGTACAAAGGAATGCCTTACCCTGATTCGGACGACGACGGTATGCCTAATGACTGGGAAACCAAATACGGTTTGAACCCGAAAGACCCTTCGGATGCCCGGAAAGACATGAGCGGCGACGGTTATTCGAACATTGAGAAGTTCATCAACGGCATCGATCCGAAGAAGAAAACGGATTGGAAAAACCCTAAAAACAACCACGATACCCTGGCTTCATTAAAAGGAGCTCCGGGCCAAAAATAGGATTGCTTTGGACAGACTGAGATACTTGGTTAAGGTGATGAAATTCGATACGATCCTGTCTCTGGCAGGATTGTATTTTCTTTTGGTACCCGGTGTTTTTGGGCAAAGGAAACAAAAAAAGGCATCACCGGTGGCTCTGGCAGAGGACGGGCGGCTCGCCTATGCACCCGATTCGCTCGGCAACCGCATTGTCGATTTCTCGTATGCGGGCTATATGGCCGGCGCTCACGAGATCCCGGATGCGCCTATTCGCGTTACCGTACCTGCCCGTGAGGGCGACGCGACGGCCCGCATTCAGGCGGCGATCGATTATGTCGGTAACCTGCCTTTAGATGCGAAAGGGCTTCGGGGCGCGGTGCTGCTGGGCGCCGGCGTGCACAAGGTTTTGTCAGGTGTGGTGATGAAGAAGTCGGGTGTTGTTATACGTGGGGCTGGAATGGGGGAGAATGGAACTGTGCTGCTCGGTGACGGGCGCACGCGGGAGACGGTGGTGCGTGTTTTTGGAGGAGATAATGTGGTATTAAAACCTAAACTGCGTGTTACCGACGCTTATGTGCCTGTAAATGCAATGCGTTTTGAAGTCGAAAATGCAGGCTCCCTGAAAGTGGGCGACCGCATTCGCGTCGTGCGGCCTTCTACGGCTGAATGGATCAAAAGCCTGGGAATGGAGGAATTTGGAGGCGAAACGGGCTGGCTGGGCTGGAAACCCGGGCAGCGCGATATTACGTGGGACAGAACTGTAACGGCTATCTCGGGGAACAACATTACCATCGACGCGCCCATCACCACGGCGCTGGATGCCCAAATTGGCGGCGGGTTTGTAGTCCCTTATCAATGGGCAGGCCGCATTAGTCATGTTGGAGTTGAAAACATCCGCATTGAATCGACATTTAACCCAAATAACCCGAAAGACGAGAACCATCGCTGGATGGGTATTACCTTCGAAAATATTGAAAATGCCTGGGTGAGGCAGGTCACGTTCCGGTATCTGGCGGGTTCGGCGGTGGCGGTTTATGAATCTGCTTCCAAGGTCACCGTCGAGGATTGCAAGTCGCTGGCGCCGGTTTCCGAGATCGCCGGGCAGCGCAGGAACACTTTTTTTACGCAAGGCGGGCAGACGCTTTTTCAGCGTTGCTATGCCGAAAATGGTATGCATGATTTCGCGACGGGCTATTGTGCACCCGGTCCGAATGCATTTGTCCAGTGCGAATCGCGGTTACCAAACGGATTCAGCGGGCCGATTGATAGCTGGGCTTCGGGTGTGTTGTTTGACATCGTGAATGTGGACGGAAATGCATTGAGTTTCAAAAACCGGGGACAGGATGGGCAGGGGGCCGGGTGGACGGCCGCTAACTCGGTATTCTGGCAATGCGCGGCCTCCCGGATCGAGAATTTCGCACCGCCGGGAGCGCAGAACTTTGCATTCGGGGCATGGGCGGCATTTGAGGGCGACGGTTTTTGGGAAAATGTGAATGAGCATATCCAGCCACGAAGCTTGTATTACGCACAGCTAGGTGAGCGCCTGGGCAAGCGGGTTTTGGCCAAATCGTTTTTGGTCCCCAAAGAAACAGAAGCATCCAGCAGTCCGAGCCTTGAACAGGCGGCCGCACTGGTAGCAGGTTCGCATCAGCCAGCCATTTTGTTGCCGGACTGGATCGATCAGGCGGCACAACGCAATCCCATTACAGCGGCTGGCGGGACGGTCAGATCCATTGATGAAATTGGCTTTATCAAAACAAAAAACACTACCCCATTAGCTGCATTGACGATTCGCAACGGTCGACTGGTGCGTGGAAATGAGCTGGTAACCGGCGCCCGGCACGAGGTACCCTGGTGGCGGGGTAGCATCCGTCCGCACGATGTAAATGCAGCCCAGCCTCACATTACCCGCTACGTACCCGGGCGGGTGGGCAAGGGATTTACCGACGACCTGCAAATGATGACCGATTTGCTCCAAGCGCAGCATGTTGCCGTGGTGGATCATAACTACGGCCTTTGGTACGACCGCCGCCGAGACGATCACGAGCGCATTCGCCGCATCGACGGGGAAACCTGGCCGCCGTTTTACGAGCAGCCATTTGCGAGAAGCGGAAAAGAAGCCGCCTGGGATGATCTCAGCAAATACGATTTACAGCATTATAATGAATGGTACTGGAATCGCTTGCGCGAGTTCGTGACGCTGGCCGACCAGAAAGGGCTTTTGTTGTACCATCAAAATTATTTCCAGCATAATATCCTCGAAGCCGGCGCGCATTACGCGGATTTCCCGTGGCGGACGGCCAATAATATCAACCAAACCGGTTTTCCCGAGCCGCCGCCTTATGCCGGAGACAAGCGCATTTTCATCGCGGATCAGTTTTACGACATTAGTATTCCGGAGCGAAAAGCGCTGCATACGGCCTACATTCGCCAGTGCCTCGACAATTTCACCGGGCAAAGCGGCGTCATTCAGTTTATAAGTGCCGAGTATACGGGGCCGCTGCATTTTGTGCAGTTCTGGCTGGATGTGATCGGCGAATGGGAGCGGGAGAAGGGCAAAAATGCTTGGGTAGCATTGAGTACGACCAAAGATGTGCAGGATGCTATTCTGGCCGATCCGAAATATGCCGCATTGATTGATGTGATTGACATCCGTTACTGGCACCGTCGCGAAAATGGCACGGATTACGCGCCGGAAGGCGGCAAAAGCCTGGCACCTCGCCAGCATGCACGCATTCAGAAGGTAGGCAAAGTGTCATTCGGCTCCGTGTACAACGCTGTTTTAGAATACAAAAATAAATATCCTGAAAAGGCTGTGCTTTACAATGCCAATGGCGCAGCGCAAAATGCCTGGGCGGTGTTGCTGGCGGGTGGCTCGGTGAGCGCGGTGCCGGCTTTGCCTAAGGCGTTTCTGGAAGCGGTGCCGGAAATGGAGCCTTCCGAATCGAATGGACAGTATGTTTTGTCCAAAGCAGGCCGGGGAGTTGTGATTTATCAGGAGGGTAATGCGGCTTTGCAAGCGGATCTGACGGATTTTAGTGGTAATTATCAATTGCAGCGGATCAATGCGCGAACGGGCGCTGTCGTTGGCAAACCGGAAAAAGTAAAAGGAGGAAAAGTGGTTTCGCTCGTTTCCAGAGAGGCGGATCCTGTGATCTATTGGTTTTCGAAAAAGTAATGAGGTATTTAAAAATTGGTTTTGGATTAATTGGCATAGCCCTGTTGGGCCTGACAGGTTGCGCGCGAAAAACGGCAGGACCGGCGATTTTGAAAGCAGAGGATTACCGCCATCACGTGACCTATTTCAACCGGATGGAGGATGAAAATAAGGTGAATGCGATCCCGAATGCGCAGTCCTGGGAGTGGATGAAGGCCAATATCCCACTGTTCGATTGTCCGCAGGATAATTTTCGCGAGATCTATTACTACCGCTGGTGGACCTATCGCAAGCACATTCATAACACGCCGCAAGGCTTTGTGATCACTGAATTTCTCGTGGACAGGAGTTATGCAGATAAATACAACATGATCAGTTGCGCCCTCGGCCATCACATTTACGAAGGCCGTTGGCTGCACGATCAGCGCTATCTGAACGATAATGTGCATGTATGGTTCCGCGGTAACGATGGCGCGCGTATGAAAAAGCTGCTCAATTTCAGCAGCTGGACGGCCGACGCGTTGTATAACCGCTACAAAGTGACGCAAGACAAGGCTTTCCTGCTCGATATGCTGCCCGATCTGAATTCGGAGTACAAAGCCTGGGAGAAAGACCGCCGCACCGAAAGCGGGCTCTTCTGGCAGACCGACGTGAAGGATGGGATGGAAGAATCGCTGAGCGGCGGCCGCAGGGAACAGCATGCACGGCCGACGATCAACAGTTATATGTATGGTAATGCCAAAGCGCTGTCGGCTATTGCCGCATTGAAGGGCGACCAGGCGCTGGCCGGGCTTTATGAAAGTAAAGCCGATACATTGAAGCGATTGATCGATAGTAAGTTATGGAATGCCGACAGTGCTTTTTTCGAAACGGTAAAGAAGCGGGGCAAAGGGCCTTTTGCAGGTGTGCGCGAGGCGATCGGGTTTATTCCGTGGTATTTCAATTTACCCGATGAAAAGCACGACGCGGCCTGGAAGCAAGTTTCCGATCAGACGGGTTTTAATGCGCCATTTGGCCTCACTACCGCTGAGCGCAGACATCCCGGTTTCCGCACGCACGGTTGCTGCCAGTGCGAATGGGACGGAGCCGTTTGGCCGTTTGCGACAGCGCAGACATTGACGGGCCTCGCCAACCGCCTTAATGCACCCAAGCCGGAGGTGGTGGCGGACACGACGTATTTCGGATTACTCGAAAAGTATGTGGAATCGCAGTACTATCGTGGCAAGCCCTACATTGGCGAGTACCTGGATGAAAAAACCGGTTACTGGCTCAAAGGCGATCAGGAGCGCAGCCGCTACTACAACCATTCGACATTTAATGACCTGATCATCACCGGCCTCGTGGGGCTGCGCCCGCGTGCGGATGAGGTGATCGAGGTGAATCCGCTCATTCCGGAAAATAAATGGGACTGGTTTTGCCTCGACGACGTGCATTACCACGGAAAGCGACTTACCATTCTCTGGGACCGCGACGGGACGCATTACAAAAAAGGCAGAGGCTTACAGGTTTATGTAAATGGCAAAAAAGCAGGCTCAGCCGACAGGATTTCAAGAATTTTAATTAACCCATAACCCTGCGTCACCGCATGAATTTCAATCTGACAATGCGAAAAATATTAAAAAAATGGCTGTTAGGCGGCGCATTCTGTGCGTTGGCACTATCGGTAAATGCTCAGAATTTCAAGGAGGGCATTTCGGTGGATGAATTCATTTTCGAAACCGCCCCGTTCCCCGAAAGCCACGCATCGACCATCGCCGAAACGCCCGCGGGCCTCGTTGCGGCCTGGTTCGGAGGCACAAAAGAGCGGAACCCGGATGTAGGCATTTGGATAAGCCGTTTAGAAAACGACAAATGGACGCCGCCGGTGGAAGTTGCGAACGGCATTGTGAATGAAAAGCTGCGCTATGCTTGCTGGAATCCGGTTTTGTATCAGATACCAAAGGGCGAACTGATGCTTTTTTACAAAGTAGGGCCTAATGTGGCCGGCTGGAAAGGCTTTTTGATCACTTCCAAAGACAATGGCAAAAGCTGGTCGAAACCAAAAGAATTGCAGGAGGGATTTTTGGGGCCTGTTAAAAACAAACCCGTGCTGCTGTCAAACGGCGAGCTCTGGTGCCCGTCCAGTACTGAGGGCGAGGGTGGCTGGCGGCTGCATTTCGAGGTGACGCCCGATTTTGGAAAAACCTGGCGGAAGGTAGGGCCTCTGAACGATGGCAAAACGATCAAAGCCATTCAGCCGAGCCTGCTCACTTACGTAAATGGCGATATGCAGATCCTTTGCCGCAGCCAAAGTCGCTCGATCGTCGAGTCGTGGTCGAAAGATGGCGGTAAGACGTGGTCGGAGGTGGCACTGTCGGCTTTGCCCAATAACAACTCGGGAACCGATGCCGTGACTTTGAAAGACGGTCGGCAACTGCTGGTTTATAACCATGTGAAACCGCCGGCTGGCCAGCCGAAAGGCCCGCGCACGCCGCTGAATGTCGCCGTTTCCAAAGATGGGAAAAGTTGGGAGGCGGTGCTGGTTTTGGAGGATTCCCCGATCAGCCAGTATTCGTATCCGTCGGTGATCCAGACTGCCGACGGGATGGTCCATATTGTATACACCTGGCGTCGCCAGCGTATCAAGCACGTTAAAATTGATCCCTCGAAGCTGAGAGGAAAGGCGATCGTAGAAGAGCAGTGGCCTATTTGATTTTGAACCAATGAAAAGAAGAAACTTCCTGAATGCATGTGCGGCAGGATTGGCGGCATTGCCGCTCTCGTCGTGGGCGGCTGAAATGCCCGGTATGTCGAAAAAATCGCGCTATAAGATTGCCGTGATCGACTTGATGATACTGAAACGCCAGAAATTGAGCGCATTACCCCTTGCCGGTGAAATCGGCGCAGACGGCCTGGAGGTAGACATGGGCGGCCTGGGTGACCGGCCGACTTTTGACAACAAGCTTTCGGACCCGGCTGTGCGCCAGCAATATCTCGACAAAGCAAAGGAATTGAACCTCGAAATATGCTCACTGGCGATGACCGGCTTTTATGCCCAGTCGTTTGCCAAACGCGATGGCGTCGAAAAGATGGTGGGCGATTGCATCGAGACGATGAAACAGATGAACGTCAGGACGGCTTTTTTACCGCTGGGTATTCAGGGAGATCTGGTCAAAAATCCGGAATTGCGACCAGTGATCGTAGAAAGGCTCAAAACGGTTGGTAAAATGGCTGAAAAGGCGGGTGTGGTCATCGGGATCGAGACCGCGTTGGACGCAAAAGGGGAGGTGGAGCTGTTAAGGGAAATCGGTTCTAAATCCATCCAGATCTACTTCAACTTTTCGAATCCACTCAAAGAAGGCCGGGACCTTTGCGAGGAGCTGCGGATTTTAGGGAAAAACCGCATTTGCCAGATCCATTGCACCGACGAAGATGGCGTTTGGCTTGAAAATAATACGAGGTTGGATATGAAGAAGGTCAAAACCACGCTCGACAAAATGGGTTGGAAAGGCTGGCTCGTGATCGAGCGCTCGCGCGATGCGTCCAGGCCGAGGGATGTGAAAGGTAATTTCAGCGCAAATACGGCTTTTATGAAAACGATTTTCCAGTCCTGATCATCCATTCATGTCTGCTCGCTTCTGCCGGTCCATTCTGATTTTATTTATCATTTTCAACAGCCTGTGGGCAGCCGGGCAAAGTTTTTCTCCCGAACATTACAATTTAAAATGGACTAGCCAGAGCGAAAATGCAGGAGAATCGATGCCTTGCGGCGGCGGGGACATTGGGTTGAATGTGTGGGTGGAGAAGGGCGACTTGTTATTCTACATTTCGCGCAGCGGTGTTTTCGACGAAAATAACGTGGTTCCCAAGCTCGGGCGCGTACGTGTGAGGCTTTCGCCGAATCCGTTTAATGGAGGCAGCAGTTTCCGGCAGGAGTTGAAGCTAAATGAGGGATGTACTGAAATTTCAGGTAAAAAAGGAAAACTGAGTGCCACCGTAAAGGTTTGGGTAGATGTTTTTAAGCCTGTAATTCACGTGGACATCGAGGGAAACAGCCCTGTTGCGGCTCAGGCATGGTATGAGAGCTGGCGAACGGTCCCCGGCGAACTGAAAGGTAATGCCCGAAGCGCTAGTTCATACAAGTGGGCAAAATCCGCCGTTGTTGTTCATCCCGACAGCGTCCGGTACGAGAACAACGGTGTGCTATTTTATCACCGGAACCGGGACTCAACGGTTTTTGACGCGATTGTTGCCCAGCAAAAACTGGAAAATGTTAAATCAAAGCTTTGGAACCCGCTGAAAAACCTGACTTACGGAGGCTGGATGGAGGGACCCGGTATGATCGCAGATCATGCAACATTGGAGGGGAGATACGCGGATACGCCGTTCAAGGGATTTGGACTGAAAAGCAAAGCTCCCTCGCGCCACGTTCAACTAAGTGTTTACCTGCATACCGACCAGCAAAATGATATTTCCGTTTGGAAAAAGGGGCTTTTGGGAATGATTGCCCAGGCAAAGGAAGAAGAGAGAACGGCCCGGCAAAAAACGCTTGACTGGTGGAAGCAGTACTGGCAGCGGAGCTATATTGCGTTGAACGTCAGTAAAAAGGACACCGCCTCGCCGGTATGGCAGGTGGGGCGCAATTACCAGCTTTTCCGCTATATGCTCGGGTGCAATGCATTCGGAACTTATCCGACGAAGTTCAACGGCGGGCTCTTTACTTATGACCCGGTTTTTGTCGACACTGCCTATCACTTCACAGCCGATCACCGCAACTGGGGCGGGGGCACTTTTACCGCACAAAATCAGCGGCTAGTTTACTGGCCGATGCTCAAAAGCGGCGATTTTGAGATGATGAGGCCGCAGTTTGAGTTCTACCAACGCATATTAGGCAATGCAGAAACGCGTACCCGGCATTATTGGGGACACGAGGGTGCCTCGTTTACCGAACAGATCGAGAATTTTGGCCTGCCCAACTATGCTGAATACGGTTCCAAACGTCCGGATGGCTATGACCCTGGTTTGGAATACAATAAATGGCTGGAATATCTTTGGGATACTTCACTGGAATTCTGTCTGATGATCCTCGAACAGGAGCGTTTCGCCGGTTCGGACATTTCAACCTATTTGCCGCTGATAGAGAGTTGCGTCGTTTTTTTCGATGGGCATTACCAATACCTGGCTGCAAAACGAAGCGCGGCGAAGCTCGATCAGAACGGACATTTGGTGCTTTTTCCGGGCAGTGCGGCCGAAACTTACAAAATGGCGTATAATTCCGTCACAACGGTGGCGGGCTTAAAAACAGTGCTGGAAAGAATGCTTATGCTGCCGTCGCGGTATGGCACGGAAGAGCAGCGCAAGCGCTGGAAGGGCATTTTGGGCAGGATTCCGCCACTGAGTTTCCGTGAAATGCAAGGCCATCGCACGATTGCACCCGCGCTGGCGTGGGAGCGCATTCAAAACACCGAAATTCCGCAGCTCTACCCCGTCTTCCCTTATGGAATGTATGGCATTGGCATGCCCGACCTGGAAACGGCCGTCAATACCTGGAAATATGATACCGAAGCCATTAGGAATCGTAACCATACCAGCTGGCATCAGGATAACATCTTTTGCGCACGGTTAGGCCTGACTGACGAAGCGGCTGCATTAACCATCAAAAAGTTACAGGATTCCGGCCGCCGCTTCCCCGCATTCTGGGGGCCTGGTCACGATTGGGTTCCTGATCATAACTGGGGAGGCTCGGGGATGATCGGTTTACAGGAAATGCTCATGCAAACGGTGGACGATTCGATTTACATTTTGCCCGCCTGGCCTGATGATTGGGATGTGCAATTCAAGCTTCGCGCGCCGCTGAGTACGGTCGTTGAAGGGGAGTGGAAAGGTGGCAAAATGATGTACTTGAAAGTGACACCTGAGAGCCGGAAAGATGACGTAATTTGCTCTAAATGTGAGTTTAATCGCTTTTAAACGATTGCAAACGTTTAAATGAAGATAGCGCCTTGACATGCCTTAGAAATAGTGCTAGTTTTGAAAGAAGGTAAATCATCTCTCAAACTTAGACCACGCACTTGAAATATGACTACGAATACAGAAAACAAAAACGAATTAGGTAATCCAACCGCATTTGGAATTGCGCTCGGATTAGCAATAAGCATCTTCTTTGGCCCGGCAGGCGCAGTCATTGGTTTTATTATTGGCGCGGCTCTTGGCTTCTGGTTCGACAAAAAGCAAAATCATCCTGTTAAGAAGCCATCTGATAACGCCAATGCAGGCGCCGGACAGCATTCAACTATTCATTGCAATCATTAAGAGCAAGTAATGATTGTATGGAAAAGTACTTCAATCAATACTCCATCTCATTGGCAATTAGCCTAATGGGTTGCTTGGTCTATGCGATCGTTGTGACGATCAGGTATGGATTTCAGAACATACCGGAAAAAGATGTGGTGATCATTTTTGCCGACTTTTTAGCGATCTGTTCTGCTTTGAAGATCATTTACTTGTCATTTGATGCAACCGTTTGTCCTCCCGAATCTCGGATCGACCTGATTTTCTTGGGACTTGGCGGCGTAATGATGTTGATAGTATCAAGTAAAAACATCGCGTCGAAGTTCAGGCAGCCGAATCTGCCGAATAATTGTACACAAGGCAATATACCACATAAATAAATCAATATTTTTCCATTGTTTTTAGCTTTGTTTTCGATTGTTTTTCTTTTCTTTGTTTTAATATTAAGAAATGATTTAACAAGTTCAAAACAAGGCTTCCGGAATGTTGAACGGCCCATTTGTGCTGGCGATCGATCAGGGTACGAGCAGTACTAAAACAGTCATTTTTGACGAGAAGGGAAAGGTTGTGGCGCGGGGGAGCGAACCCTTGCACACAATGTACCTCGATGGCGGTCTGGTGGAGCAGGACCCTCAGGAAATTTATGAGAACGTACAGACGTCGGTTGCGAAATGCATTGCCGATTTTATTTCAAAAGAAGGACGTATAGAGGATATCCGTTCGTGCGGTATTTCCAATCAGCGGGAGACTTTCGTGTTGTGGGATAAAGAAGGAAAGCCATTGCATAATGCGGTGGTTTGGCAATGCAAGCGTTCGACTTCCGTTTGCGACCAATTGCGGGCGGAAGGGTTGGAGGATATGATCAGGCAAAAAACCGGTTTGCTGGCCGATCCTTACTTTTCAGGTTCCAAGGTAATCTGGTTGAACCTTCATCATGAAACGATAAATAAGGCGATTGAGGAGCGTAACGCTTTTTTTGGAACGGTAGATACCTGGCTTCTGTATAAACTGACTAACGGAGCGGCATATCTGACTGATCATACCAACGCATCGCGCACATTGTTCTTCAACCTCGAAACGCTATCCTGGGATGAGGAGTTGATCCGGTCGTTTGGGTTGAATGGCCTGCATTTGCCTGATATTCAGCCGTCTTCTTCGTATTTCGGCGAGACTGATTTTGGAGCTTTGTTACCCCGGTCAATACCGGTCACGGCGATGATCGGCGACTCGCATGCAGCTGCTTTCGGGGAAGGTTGCTTTGGCCCCGGTATTGCGAAAGCCACATTGGGAACCGGTTCTTCCATTTTAATGAATATCGGCCCCGAACCGAAACCTTCGCAGCAGGGCATGGTGACAACGATCGGTTGGAGCGCGGGCGATAGGGTAGAATATGCGCTCGAAGGCGTGATTGTGACTTGCGGGGCGACGATCGAATGGCTTAAAACCCATCTCGGATTGTTTAGCGATGTCAGGGAAACGGAGTCGATGGCGCGTTCGGTGAGCGATAACGGCGGCGTTTATCTTGTCCCGGCGTTCAGCGGACTTGGCGCGCCGCATTGGGACATGAACCGCAAGGCGTCGATAACCGGTTTGACATTTAATTCAAACAAAAACCACATCGTGCGGGCGGCGCTTGAATCCATTCCATTTCAGATCAAGGATGTGATCGTTGCGATGGAGACCGATACGAGCATCGCGTTACAGGAATTGAAAGTCGACGGAGGGTTAACGTCCAACAATTTCGTCATACAAATGTTGGCGGATCTGCTTGAAAAGCCGGTGGTTAATCTCGGGTTTCCGGAAGTATCGGCATTGGGCGCTGCATATCTTTCAGGTTTATATTCAGGAGTTTATCCCGACATCGAATATTTGCGGAAATTAAATGAGGGCCATTCTTCGGTCTTGCCCCATGCTGCCAATGATGTGGTAAAAGCCGCCTATCGCGGTTGGCAGGATGCTATCGGCTCTGTGCCGCAGGTTTATATAACGGATTGATGATGAAGTTTTTTTATTTAATTGTTGCGTTTTTTTGGTGTGCTTTTTCAGCATCCGGACGAGATCTTGTGGAGCGCCCCGTGGAGCGCTGGGAGCGATTTGAAGTTACGCTGACAGGGCCGCAAACGGGTAACCCTTTCACCGATGTGAATCTGTCCGCCGAGTTTTCAAACGGCACTGAAAAAGTAAAGGTGGCTGGTTTTTATGACGGTAAGGGTCAATACAAAGTGCGGTTCATGCCGCAAAAGACAGGCGAATGGACCTATCAAACGATCAGCAATCGTAAATCACTGAATGGTAAAAAAGGTGTTTTCAGTTGCGTAGAGCCGGGGCGGGACAATCATGGACCAGTCCGCGTAGCTGATACTTACCATTTTAAATATGCAGACGGCAAGCGTTACTATCCATTTGGAACAACCTTATACGCCTGGACGCACCAGCCCGAAGGTTTGGAGGAAATTACCCTGAAAACGCTTGCGAATGCGCCATTCAACAAGGTCAGAATGTGCGTTTTTCCAAAATATTACTCGCATGTAGAGAATGAGCCGCCATACTATCCTTATGTGAAAAAGTCTGAGAGTAAGGATGCGAAGGGTGAGCCGAAATTTCAGTGGGATTACTCGCGTTTCGAACCGGCCTTTTTTCAACACCTCGAAAAGCGGATAGACGACCTGAAAAAGCTGGGTATCGAAGCTGACGTGATTATTTTTCACCCTTATGATAAGGGGCACTGGGGATTTGACAGTCTTGGTAAGGAGTACGATCTCAAATATATACGGTACCTGACAGCCCGTTTGGCGTCATTCCGGAATGTCTGGTGGTCTATGGCCAACGAATTCGATTATATCAAAACCAAACCGCGCGCTGACTGGGATATTTATACCAAAGCGGTGGTGAATGCGGACCCATACGGCCATCTCTGTTCGATCCATAACGGGAGTGTTTATTACGACAACTGGAAGCCGGAATTTACGCATGTCAGTATCCAAAATGGCTCGACCGTCGAGGACTTTGGTCGGGCGACGTTGCTGAGAGATGTGTTTTTCAGGCCGATGGTTTATGACGAAGTGTGTTACGAAGGCGATTTGCAGCAACGCTGGGGCCATTTGAGCGGGGAAGAAATGACTGAGGCGTTCTGGCAGGGGGTGATCGCGGGTACGTACGTGACACACGGAGAAACTTATAAGAACGAGGGCGACACGATTTTCTGGGCCAAAGGCGGCCGTCTGATCGGCAGCAGTCCCGCGAGGATCGGATTTTTAAGAAAGATACTCGAAGAGGCTCCCGGACCGCTGGAATTGTCCGATCCGTGGAAAGACCATCGTACGTCGCGTGCCGATAGTACTTATTATCTGATGTATTTGGGTAAAAATATGCAAGCAGAATGGGAATTCAGTCTGCCACGCAAAGGAGGGCCAAAAGCCGGGCAAAAATTTAAGGTAGAGGTCATCGACGCCTGGAATATGACGATCGACGATCGTCCCGAGGTTTTCGAGATAGCCGAAGCTGTGGACTACCGCGTTTATGATAAGAAAAGAACAACGATTCGCTTGCCTATGAAGCCCTACCTGGCACTGCGGATTAAGGAATACCGGGAATGATAAAAACTTTGATTGGTTAACATAGATAGTAAAGGATTAAAAAGACCGGATCATGTCCGGCCTTTTTTTGTTTTTCCTTTGCGAAAACTCGTTCATGAAGCCAGTGGCATTAGGACTGATTCATACGTCGGCTACGCATAATGGCATTTGAAGTGGGTCTGCAAAATGGCGGAATGCCATCGGGCCTTGCCGGTACAATGCGAATATGGGTACTGTTGGCTTAGCCGCAGCGGTGTTTAGTCCCTGGACGAATATTTCGGGTTCGATTTTAGCGAATCACTGGTGCAGGAAAGAGATGGTAGGGTGGAGGAGATGGAAGATGGCAATGTGATTAAGGAGCAAGCAATGTAAAATCGATATGTCTGTAAAAATGACTTTGACGTGCAACATTCAGCTCTTGCTGATCGAAAACTCCGGCGCCGAGTTCTGCTTGAATTAGATATGCGAGGCTTGGTTTGAGCGCAGGAAGGTCTGTTTTGACTATATCGAACACCATTTCATAGTCAATGCCTGTGTAATCATGAGCTACCCGATTACGTAGGCTCCTAATTTGCCGAAAAGGAACATTGGGGTACTTGTCTCTCAAAGTTTCCGATAGCCGGTTTGCTTGTTCGCCAATGTTGATTAACAGCAGCAGGCTGGCATTGAACTGCATTTGATCATCATTTTGGAAGAAATCGAATGCATTAGTGAATCGGGTAGCGTACACCTCAATTTTGCCGATTGATTCAAGGATTATCAGTAAAGGTAAAAGGTCATTGGAGTTAGCGTGTGACATATTTCAGATCTTGGCGAGCGCGATACACGATGATGGGATCTGCGAATTTTTCGGGCACGAGGTCTACTTTGATATTAAGGAGATATTGTAATTTTTCCTTTAATTTTTCACGCACTCGATATTCCATATTTTGTTCTAAAAGAATGTCGATGTCATGATACTTTTCTCCACGCGCAAATGACCCGAACAGTCCCAACTTACTGATCCCGAACTCTTCGAAAATTCGCTCTTTTCGCAATATGGATTCTAGTTCGCGTATTGTCATAGCTCCTATTTTTCTCAAATATATCAAATTGTCCTTCAAAGTTTGCCTCTTTAACCACTTCAGAAGAGTCCTCTCCACCAACCTGTCCGCCTTTAAAGTTAACCTCCACCCCGCCGGAAGGCGAACCGGGTGCAAACGCGCGGCAGAGTGGTGCGCCGGGGGGGGATGTGGCGATCATTTCAACGGCCTTGATGCCCATCGTTTGCGCGACACGTCCGAGGTGTCGTCACCGGTGAACTGCCTGAATTCGGATAGGTTGCCTTGTTAGGTCGAGCTATTATTCTTTCTATTTGTTTTCAGGAAACCTATCTTATGCTTACTAATACAGTTCTTTTTGATTCGATTAGAAAATGGCTAAGTGCCTCTTTTATGCGCCTAGAAGTTACAAAAGCAGGTTTGTGACAATTATTTATAAAAATAAGACATAAAACATTTGCAAATATTTTTTTAAAATAAATTTGTTTATACTTTTCGTAAAAATTAGAATAAAAAAGAAAGAAAAAGAAGATTACTATTTCCCTAACCGTTTGAACTTTTATGAAACAACTCTTACGCATCATTCTGGCATGTCTGCTGGTCATCCAGGCGGTCCATGCGCAGACGCTGTCAGTGAAGGGCAGGGTGACGGGTGTAAGCGACGCCGACCCGCTGCCGGGTGTGAGTGTCGTCATCAAGGGCACGCAGCGCGGAACAACTACCAACTCGGACGGAGCGTTCCAGATCGACGTTCCGGACCAAGCTACTGTTCTGGTATTCAGTTTTGTAGGTTACAAATCTGTTGAGGAAACTATCGGTGCCCGTACTGAATTTGGCGTGAGGCTTGTGCCTGAAAACAAATCACTCGAAGAAGTGGTAGTGGTAGGGTACGGAACCCAAAGCAAGCGCGCGGTGACGGGCGCAGTGATTTCCGTTAATTATGACAAATTCAAGGACCGTTCGTTCAGTAACGTTACCCAGTCGCTCGCCGGAACACTGCCGGGAGTGAATATTTCACAATCTCAGGGTGCGCCAGGCGCTTCGCCGGTGATCAAGATCCGTGGGATCAGCTCGATTACCGCCGGTACCAACCCGCTGATCGTCGTGGACGGTGTACCTTTGGAAAACTTCAACCTTAACCTGATCAATCCGCAGGACATCGAATCGATCGAAGTGCTGAAAGATGCTTCTTCGGCCGCCATTTATGGTTCGCGCGGATCGAGCGGGGTGATTATCGTTACGACAAAAACCGGTAAGCCTGGCAAGGTGAATGTGAGTGCGAACGTCGAATATGGTTCACAGAAAGTAGTGCGCCGTGTCAAAATGATGGATGCGCAACAGTTCATCGAGACTTATATCGATGCAAAAAACAACGCATGGACCGCGCAGGGTGGCAATGCGGGCGATCCTAATAGCGCCAGGCCAACGACATTGCGCATTCCGGAAGACTTTACGACCAATCCGCAACAGTTCGGCAAAGGTACCGACTGGCAGGATGTGATGTTCCGCACTGCGCCCTCGTATAATGCGCAAGTGACGATTACGGGCGGTACCGAAAAGACGCAATACATGTTTTCGGGAGCGTATCTGGATCAAACGGCCGTCCTGGATGCAAACTACTACAAGCGGCTGGCCGTGCGTTCAAACCTCAAAACGCAGATTACCAAGCGGCTTAGCGCGGGCTTGAACATTGGCATAACCTCCATTTTTGACCGGACGGAAGGTACGC
Source organism: Dyadobacter sp. OTU695 (assembly GCF_038440355.1). NCBI lineage: Bacteria > Pseudomonadati > Bacteroidota > Cytophagia > Cytophagales > Spirosomataceae > Dyadobacter > Dyadobacter sp. OTU695. The sequence continues at coordinate 1,148,543 of NZ_JASATN010000001.1, forward strand.
AGGGTAAAAGTGACGTGATCAGCCTCGGCCTGCAAAGCGACCCCATTTTCCCGGTTTACAATGAAAACGGCAACCTCGGTTTCCGCGACCCTAACTCGGCCTGGTTCCGTTTTACGTCCTATGCCGATATGAACCTCTGGCACCCGTACTCGCTTACACGCGAGGTCGATAAGGGGCGGAAGTCGTTCAATACATTGGCGACGGGTTACCTGGAATACGAATTCCTTGACGGGCTACGCTTCCGCACCAGTCTGAGCGGCAACCTTTACAATATGAGAAGCAATTTTTATTGGAATGATAAACAGAAATACGGCTACTCGGCCGTCCTGGCCGCGCAGGGTAATGCTAGTGATGCTTATATGCTGAACTGGCTGAGTGAGAATACATTGACATATGATAAGAAGTTTGGCGAGCACGCATTTACCGGTCTCCTCGGCTACACCAGCCAGAAGCAGCGCGACGAAACCATGTATGTGGCGGCCAACAATTTCCCGAACGACCTCGTGCACACGCTGAATGCCGGAACAGTTACGGCCGGCAACACCACCGCCAGTGAATGGTCGCTGCTTTCCTACCTGGCTCGCGTTCAATACAATTTTAGAAACCGGTATTTCCTCACCGGTGCACTGCGCCGCGATGGTATGTCGCGCTTTGGCGAGAATAACAAATGGGGTTATTTCCCTTCTGTTTCGGCAGGTTGGCTGCTTTCCGATGAGGCATTCATGTCGGGTGTGACGGCTGTTAACAACCTGAAACTCCGTGCGAGCTATGGGGTAACCGGTAACAACCAGATCCCTAACTACGGTGCGATCAGCCTGCTGGCAGCAGCGCAATATGTGAATGGTACCAATCTGGCGAACGGCTTGAAAGTGAGCAGCCTGGCAAACCCCAATTTGAAATGGGAGAAAACAAACCAGTTCAACCTGGGTGTTGACCTGGGCCTTTTCAATAACCGCATCAACCTTTCGGCGGAGTTCTATAATTCCGTCACCCGGGATATGCTGCTTTTCGTACCGGTGCCGGACATTACCGGTTTTTCGACCCAATTGACTAACATCGGTAAAATGCGCAACCGCGGGGTGGAGTTGAATATTTCTACAAAAAACCTGACAGGGGCATTCACCTGGACAACTGATTTCAACATTTCCCGAAATCGCAACAAGGTGCTGCAACTGGGACCTGGCAATGCGCCGATCCAGTACGTCGATAACGTTGTGACCGTGCGTACCGAGGTAGGGCAACCGGTTTCGAATTTCTATGGCTACATTTTCGACGGAGTTTTCAAAAACCAGGCGGAAATAGATGCATACCCTCACCACACCAGCACGACGCCGGGCGACCCGAAAGTGCGCGACGTGAACGGCGACGGCAAGATCAGCGATGCCGACCGGACGATACTGGGTAACTATCAGCCCAATTTCACTGCGGGTATTACGAATACGGTGGGTTATAAAGGATTTGAATTGTCATTTCTGTTTCAGGGTTCATTCGGTGGTGAAATTGCCAACAACAATGTGCGCTACCTGGGTACATGGGACAACGGCCGAAATTTCTTTGCGAGTATGTACAACTACTGGCGCTCCGAGAGTGAGCCGGGGGACGGAAGGCATTTCAAGCCGTCGGTGAATTACCTCGGTTTGCAGAAGCAATTTTCTTCCTACTGGGTCGAGGACGCCACATTCGTGCGGTTGCGGAATGTGCGCGTGTCGTATGCCTTACCCGCGAAATGGGCATCGAAACTGAAAGTAAGCAGTGCACGGGTGTATGTGAATGCAGAGAATGTGCATTTGTGGAGCAAATACACGGGGTATGATCCGGAAAATACGACTTACGGTACTACTTCCTATTCGAGCAGCATGGAAACTGCCGGCTCGTACAGCAGCGGCAATGCGCCTGTACCAGGTGCATTCCAGGGGGTTGATTATGGGTCTTATCCGTTGCCTCGGGTGATTACCGTTGGGATCAAAGCTGACTTTTAAATGCCACCACGGTGTCTTCGGGACAACTCAAAACTTGAAAACAATGAAAAAATATGTCAAAACCTTAGCCTTGGCAGCTTTAATAGGAAGCACTTGGAGCTGTAAGGACTCATTTCTCGAACTGGCGCCGGTGTCTAACCCCAGCGCGGAGAATTTTTACAAAACAAGATCGGATTTTGAAACGGCGACGAATGCGGCCTACAACACGCTTTACACCGTGTACCACCCGCAAGGCCCCGTTTCGTACGCCGGCGAGCTGATGTCCGATAACGTTACGATCTTCAACATTTCGGGTAACCAGGCCGACAAATGGCAGTTCCGCGACTACACGCTCGCGCCTGCGAACACGATGGTTTACCAATTCTGGCAGGATTTCTACCGGTCGATCTACAACCTGAATATCATTCTCGATAAAATCCAGAACGCGGAGCTCGATGCCGCATACAAAGTGCAAACGCAGGGCGAAATGCTCTTCCTGCGTTCACTATATTATTACAATATGGTGCAGCTCTGGGGCGACGTGCCGCTGGTAACCCGCCCGATGAGCGCTGCGGAAGCGTACGACATCCTGCGCACGCCCGTAACGGAAATCTATGCGCAGATTACAAAGGACCTTATTGAAGCCAAATCCAAGCTGTCGGCGACTTCCACCATTGCCGGACGAGCCACGAAAGGCGCCGCACAGACCTTGCTTGGTAAAGTTTATCTGACGATGGGCGATAAAGCCAATGGTGTGAAAGAGCTCAAAGAAGTGTACGACAGCAAGCAATACGATCTGCTGCCGTCCTATACGTCGCTTTGGGACCCTAAAACCAAGAATACCAAAGAATCGATCTTCGAGATCCAGTTCCTGGGAGGGTCCGCAACAGCACCTTACAGCAACTATTACCTCGAATTTTTCCCGAATTCCAATGCATTGGGCTTTTATGGCGCGGGAATGAACCAGGTTGTGGACGATATCTGGAATGAATACGAAAAAGGCGACGGCCGCCGCGAGGCTTCGATCGATACCGGTTTTACCGATGCAAAAGGCAATTTTACGAAAGCCAGATTTCCTAAGAAGTGGCAGGACAAAACCGCACCGCTGATCAATCAGAATATCGCAGCGAATAACAATTTCATGGTGTTGCGCTACGCGGATGTGCTGTTGTTACTCTCCGAAGCGACGGGCGACGCCGCCTACCTGAATCAGGTCCGCAAACGGGCCGGGTTGCCATTATATGGAGAGGCCGGTTACCCGGCAAAATACAACACGGTAGCACTGGCCGTCGAGCACGAGCGCCGCGTGGAACTCGCATTCGAGTTTCATCGCTGGTTCGACCTGAAACGTACCAACAGGGTCATCGACGTCCTGACGGCAAAAGGCAAGCCGGTAACGCAGAATAAACTGGTTTTCCCAATCCCAAATATTGTCAGAGACCAGAATGGCAGGATTACACAAAATGCAGGGTATTAGAGTTTATGAGTTCAGAGTTTATGAGTTTCAGAGTTTAGAGTTTCAGAGTTTATGAGTCAAAAGTAAATATGCTGGCTCATAGAAATTAAGCTAGTAAACTTTAAACTCCTGAACTCTGAACTCTAAACTCTTGAACTCCGCAGATGACACCTGGAATGGTCGCGATATGAAGGTTAATATGGGTAAAATCGGCGGTTCGAAAGTGAATGCAAGCTGGTATGATCCGAGGACTGGCAAAACCAAAGTTCTAGAAAAAATAAAGAACAAAGGAATTAAAACATTTAACCCGCCGGGGGAGGTTAGAAACGGGAATGATTGGGTTTTGGTGTTGGAAAATAGCGTTATGCAAAAAGAATTGAAAGGAATGCTCGCCGTTTTGCTTGCCACGGGCAGCGTCCATGCGCAGGATACGGTCCGTTACACAGGTAAAACGCTTGTGAATGTCGACTACCACCACGGCCAGCTCAGTCCGGCCATTGGCGTGCATTCGTACCAGACGTTGCGGGCCAACCGTACCGATGCGAGCGGGGATTCGGCTATTACGTGGACCTACAACCACGCGCCGATGCTGGCGTATTGGAATGGCAGATTTTATCTGAATTACCTCAGCAACCCCGTCGGCGAGCACATTCCGCCGGGGCAAACCCTTTTACAGACATCGAAGGATGGCAAAAGCTGGACAAAACCGGTAGCCATTTTCCCGCCTTATAAAATTCCCGACGGTACCAAAAAAGAAGGACATCCCGGTGTGGCGAAAGACCTGTACGCCGTAATGCACCAACGGATGGGTTTTTATGTCTCCAAAAGCAACCGGCTGCTCACCGTGGCCTATTTTGGAATGGTACTCGATGCCAAAGACGACCCGAACGACGGTCACGGCATTGGCAGGGTCGTGCGGGAAATCAAAAAGGATGGCACTTACGGCCCGATCTATTTCATCAGGCATAATGCTTCTTGGAAACAGCCTTCCGATTATCCGATGTATACCGAAAGCCGGGACAAAGGCTTTGTGGAAGCCTGTGAGGAACTGCTCGCCAACAAGCTGGTAACCCAGCAATGGGTGGAAGAAGCCGATCGTAATGATCCGTTGATCAGTTTGAAAGGAGAATATAAAGCATTCAGCTACTATCACTTACCCGATGGCAGGGTGGTAGGACTTTGGAAAAATGCATTGACCAGTATTAGCAGAAACGAAGGTAAAGCCTGGCTGTACAATCCCAAACGTGCCCCGGGTTTTGTAAATAGCAATGCCAAGATTTGGGGGCAAAAAACGTCTGACGGCAAATATGCGACGGTTTACAACCCTTCCGAGTTTCGCTGGCCGCTGGCGATTTCCGTGAGCGATGACGGTTTGAACTACAAAAATCTGCTGCTCGTGAATGGCGAGATCACCCCGATGCGTTACGGCGGCAACTATAAATCCTACGGCCCGCAATATGTCCGCGGAATTACGGAAGGCGACGGCACGCCACCCGATGGCAACCTTTGGGTGACGTATAGCATGAACAAGGAAGATATATGGGTGTCGGAAATACCGGTTCCCGTGCGGGAGAAGGCCGAAAAACATGCTTCCGACCGCTTCGCGCAAATGCCCGATGGTAAGGAACTCGCCGAATGGAATATTTACAGTCCATTGCAGGCGCCTGTGTCGATTGGAAAAGGGCAGAATGGTAAAGTTCTGATAATCAAAGATATCGATCATTTCGACTATGCGAGAGTAGAGCGCGTTATTCCTGCTTCAAAAAAACTGATCGCTGAATTTTCAGTGAGCCCTGGCCAAAACAATACCGGCCTGCTCGACATTGAATTCCTCGACGCAAAGGGTACGCCGGGCATTCGTTTGTCTTTTGATTCGACGGGCGTGTTCCGTACGAAAGCGGGGTATCGCAACAAAAATCTTTTGAATTACCAAAAGGGCCAGCGTTATGAGATCAAGGTACAAGCTAATGTCGAAACGCGGCTTTACACGGTTGTCGTGAACGGCAAGCAGGTTGGAACCGGCGTGCTTTTCGCCCCGCTGGAAGCTATAAGCCGCATTGCATTCCGCACGGGCGACATCCGCCGCTTCCCGGATGCCGATACGCCGACGGACCAGATGTACGATCTGCAGAATGGTGGTATTCAAGACCTGGAAGCTGTTTTTGAAATAGATTATTTGATTACCAAGTCATTTTAAATGAAAACTACTAAAACCATTATCGCGCTCTCGCTGGGATTGGGGCTGAATGCATTGGCACAGGAGAATGCGCTGGTGAATACTTCGCAAAGTAAATTTGTAAAACTCCATGGCACCGACATGACGGCCGTTCAATGGACGCAAGGCTTTTGGGCAGACCGTTTTAAGGTATGCCGCGAAACCATGGTGCCGCAGCTCTGGAAAACCTATACCGACCCGAACCTGAGCCATTCCTTTCGCAATTTCGAGATCGCGGCAGGGTTCGAGTCGGGTAATTTCAAAGGGCCTTCTTTTCATGACGGCGATTTTTACAAAACATTCGAGGCGGTAGCGAGTCTCTATGCCGCCACCAAAGACCCGAAACTGGACGAACTGATGGATAAAACCATCGCGGTTATTGCCAAAGCACAGCGAGCGGATGGCTATATTTATACAAAAGCGATTATCGAGCAAAAACAGAACGGTGAAGGCAAAATGTTCGCCGACCGGCTGAGTTTCGAGGCGTACAACTTCGGCCACCTGATGACCGCCGCATGTGTGCATTACCGGGCTACCGGAAAAACGAGCCTGCTCGACGTCGCCAAAAAAGCGGCCGACTTCCTGATTACTTTTTATAATGCAGCCACGCCGGAGCAGTCGCGCAATGCCATTTGCCCGGCGCATTACATGGGTCTTTCGGAGCTTTACCGCACCACGCGCGACGAAAAATACCTGACGCTCGTGAAACACCTGATCGCCATCAAAGGCGCCACGGAAGGTACGGACGACAACCAGGACCGCATTCCGTTCCTTAAACAAACCAAAGTAATAGGTCACGCCGTGCGCGCTAACTACCTGTACGCGGGCGTTGCGGACGTGTACGCGGAAACGGGCGACGAGGCGTTGCTCGCGCAGCTGCACACGATGTGGGACGACGTTACCCAGCACAAAATGTACGTCACCGGCGGCTGCGGCGCGCTTTATGATGGGGTATCACCCGACGGCACCTCCTACAAACCCGACGAAGTCCAGAAAATCCACCAGGCTTACGGCCGTGATTATCAGTTGCCCAACTTCACCGCCCACAACGAAACCTGCGCCAATATCGGCAACGTGCTCTGGAACTGGCGTATGCTGCAAATCACCGGAGAGGCCAAATACGCTGACATCGTGGAGCTTGCATTGTACAACAGCGTGCTTTCTGGTATTAACCTCAAAGGCGACAAATTTTTGTATACCAATCCATTAGCCTATTCCGACGCATTGCCGTTCAAGCAACGTTGGGAGAAGGACCGGCAAGCTTATATTTCCAAATCCAACTGCTGTCCGCCTAATACGGTCCGCACCGTCGCCGAGGTAGCCCAGTATGCTTACAGCCTTTCTGACAAAGGCATTTTCTTCAATTTGTATGGCGGGAACAAGTTTCAGACAGCCGTAAAAGGCGGCAACCTCCGCTTGACGCAAACCACTGATTATCCCTGGTACGGAAAGGTTTCCGTGACATTGGAAGAAGCGCCGAAGGAAGCCATTTCCCTATTCTTCCGCATTCCGGGCTGGTGTAGCAACGCCACTTTGGGGGTGAACGGTAAGAGCGAATCTGTAAAATTGGTTTCGGGTAGTTATGTCGAAGTGAAAAGGGCCTGGAAATCAGGTGATAAAGTTGAGCTGGTGTTCGATATGCCTGTTAAACTCATCGAATCCAACCCGTTGGTAGAAGAAACGCGCAACCAGGTCGCCGTGAAGCGCGGGCCGGTAGTTTATTGCGTAGAATCCATTGATTTGCCCAAAGGTAAAACTATTTTTGACGTCGCTATTGCTGCTAAAAATAACTTTAAGCCTTCTTTGTTGACCATTGAAAACAGCCCGGTCATGAGTCTACAAGGCGACGCGGTACTGGTAGATAATTCGGACTGGAACAAGAAGTTATACCGCGAAATCTCTGCGGAAGCTCCTAGAGCGATCCCGGTTCGGCTGGTACCGTACTATGCCTGGGGGAACCGGGGGCATGGGGATATGTCGGTTTGGTTGCCGCTGGTACGGTGAGGTAGTTAAGCATTATCCAGCAGAAGTCCCGGATCGATGCCTAATTTTTGATATACTGCTTTTAAGAAAGGTACGTCGGGCTCCTGTTTGCCGTTTAGGATTTGGGAGAGTTTTGTCTTTCCCAATCCCAGCATTTCGGCAAGCCCGGCTTGGGTTAGGTTAAGCTCGAAACGCTTGCGTTCAACCATTTCAGGGATTGTTTCGGGAGGAGGGAATGGGAAATGTTTATCTTCATACGCTTCGGCGGCGAGCGCCATATCGCGAACTTTGTCCTTCTCGGCTTCTGTAAGATTGGCCTCTCCTCTGTTCATCAACTCGTAAATTTCATCCATTGCGGATTCATACTCGGCCTCGGTGTTGTAGGTGATTTGTTCGGTGCTCATAGCTTCCTTTTATAATTGACAGTTGAAGCATTAACTTTGTTATACTCGGAATGCGTACCTAAAAATACGATATAAATCGTTCGTCTGTCGAAGTGGACAATAGCAATTAAACGATGTTCATTTCCATTTACATTAAACACATATCGGTCATTGCCAACGTAATCAGCGGAATTGAATGATCTTTTCAAATCCGCGTGACATGACCAATCTGATTTCTTTGTCGTTCGATACCATTGGTCTAGTGATTGTCTAACATGCGGATGTGAACTAATGTAACGATTAATAGTGGATTTTGATATGATAGCCGTCATCCGAGATAGGGGTGGTAAACTTCTCGAATATCGACTACAGCGTATTGGCATTTGCAATTTTGTGCCCGAACTGACTTGATCCGTTATCAAACGGATTTTACCTCACAACTCCCTCACCCAAATATTCCGAAAACTCACCCGGCTTCCATGCTCCTGCAACTGCAATGGCAACTTCGACTCGTGGTATTTATACTTCGGATAGCCCTGGTATACCATCGGGCCCTGTAACTCGACATGGTTCAAAATCAACACATTATTATGGAAAACAGTCATGTATGCGGGCTTTTCGACCGTTTTGTCCGACCGGAAAATGGGGGCTTCGAAAATGACATCGTACGTCTGCCAGGTTTGGGGCTTGCGGGCAGCGTTTACGAGCGGGGCGTGTTGCTTGTAGACGCTGCCGGCCTGACCGTTGTAGTAGATTTTGGTATTGTAATTCCAGGATTCGTAAATCTGTAATTCGTAGAGACCCATCATGAGCACGCCGCTGTTGCCCCGGTTGAAATCCTTGTCTTCCGACGGATCCGGCGTGCGCCATTCGAGGTGGAGCTGCATGTTGCCGAACTTTTGTTTGGTGCGGATGTCGGTGGCCTTGGGTACGATGGTTATCGCATCACCGTCGGGCTTCCATTTCACGGGCGAGCCGTCGGGGTGTTCCCATTTGTTCAGGTCGGATTGCCCGCTGTATAATATGATAGCGTCCGAAGGCGGCTGCGAGTAGGTTTCGCCAGGCGTTACCAGCGGTGGTTTTACCGACCAGTCTTCCGTTGCCGATGGGGCGGGCAATTTTTCTTCTTTTTTGGATTGCGCAATGGCTAAGCTGTTGATGACCAGTAGCAGTATTCCGGCGAATAGCGGTTTCATAGCAAGGGTGTTCAAGTATGTCGGATTAACAAAGTCAAGCAAAAGTCAACTGCTTGTGGTTATATAAAGAAATAATAGCACAATAATTCACTATTGTTTTCAATTTTCTGTTTTTATTTTCTTTTATTTACGTAAATTTGCTTTTGATAAGTTTACGTATTCTATTTGAGTTGTGAACGGGTTTATTTTCTGTCGGTATGTGACGAATTGTTTCTTTTCCATCTATTTTTAGGTAAAAAACAAAAGTTAACACAATGCTGGCAAATCAGAGAAGAGAGAAAATACTTGAACTGTTAAAAGAAGACGGCTCGGCGAAGGTGGTCGACCTTGCCCGGCTGTTTAAGGTAACCGAAGTAACGATACGGCAGGACCTGGACAAGCTCGAAAAGGATGGCCTGGTGATCAAGGAACACGGCGGCGCGTTTTTGAAGAATGTCGAAGACCAGGTGCGCAACTTTTCACTCGCCAACCAGGAAAATCTCGATAAAAAGGAGCTGATCGCGGCCAAATGCCTGGAATTTATTTCCAATGGTGATACGATCATCCTCGATTCGGGTTCTACCACGACCGAGATCGCAAAGAAGCTGCGGGGAAGCAACAAGCACCTGACGGTCATTACCAATGCGTTGAATATCGCATTAATCCTAGGGGCCGAAACGGGCATTGAGGTGATTATGACGGGAGGCGAGTTCAAGCCGCCGACCTTGTCGCTGACAGGCCAGAAAGCCGCCGACTTTTTTAAAGGCCTGAATGTGCAGAAGCTCTTCCTCGCCACGGCGGGATTGTCGCTCAAAGCGGGCCTCACATACCCGAGTATCGCCGACCTCGTAGTGAAGAAAGCGATGATCGACGCCGCAGATACGACTTACCTCGTAGCCGACTCGACCAAAGTAGGAAAAAGCGCATTCGCAAGCCTGGGAGCCCTTTCGCTGATCGACTACATCATCACCGACGCCGGGATCGAAGAGAAGCATCAGCAGCTGTTCCACGACAACGAAATCGAGTTGATTATTGCGGAATAGTCAATGATTGAATGATTGAATGACTGACCGGGTCGCCGGTGCGATGATTGAATGATTGAATGAGCCGCCGTGGAACGGTGAATGATTGAATGATTGACCGGGTCGCCGGTGCGATGATTGAATGATTGAACGAGTCGCCGGCATGAAGATTAAATAATTAAAGCTTAAAGCCTAACGCTTACAGCTTAAAGCCTAACGCTTACAGCCCAAACAAAAGCCGACAGCCTCATATTCCATGACCATGAAAAGTATCGGAGTCATTATAGGTAACAGGGATTTCTTTCCGGATCGGCTGGTGGCCGAGGCTCGGGTGGAGATTGTTGATTTACTTAAAAAATTAAATATCAATGGGATTATGCTCGATACCGAGGCTACCAAGCTGGGTGGCGTAGAGACGTTCCAGGATGCGCAGAAATGTGCGGCGCTGTTCCGGGCACATCGGGATGAAATTATGGGTGTGCTTGTAGTTTTGCCCAATTTCGGCGACGAACGCGGTATTGCCGAGACGTTGAAGCTGGCCGATTTGAATGTGCCCGTGCTGGTGCAGGGTTATCCCGATGACCTCGACAAGCTGGATGTAGCCCGCCGCCGCGATTCGTGGTGCGGCAAGATTTCGGCCTGTAATAACCTGTATCAATTCGGTATCAAATACACGCTTACCACCAAGCACGTCGTGCATCCGACAGATCCTTCATTCATTAAAGACCTGAACGATTTCGTGGCGGTTTGCCGGGTTACCAAAGGTCTGCGCAATGTGCGCATTGGTGCCATTGGCGCTCGTCCGGGCGGGTTCAACACGGTGCGTTACAGCGAAAAGATATTGCAGCGAAATGGTATTTCGGTTGTGACGGTCGATTTGTCGGAGATTTTGGGTAATGCCAATAAGCTGACGGCCCAGGATGCAAAAGTGAAGGAACGTTTGGATAAGATCACTTCCTACGCCTCCCGCGGGCGCACGCCCGATGAAGCTTTGATACAAATGGCGAAGCTGGATGTGGTTCTGGGAGATTTTATTGAAGCAAATGCATTGGACGCTACGGCGATACAATGCTGGACTTCGGTGCAGCAGAATTATGGTTGCAATGTGTGCACGAGCATGAGCATTATGAGCGAAAATATGATGCCGAGCGGCTGTGAAGTGGATGTGACGGGTACATTAAGTATGTATGCGTTGCAACTCGCATCAGGCTCGCCGAGCGCGCTGGTGGATTGGAATAACAATTACGCCAACGATGATAATAAATGCGTGCTCTTCCATTGCGGTAACTGGGCGAAGTCGTTTTTGCCCGATATCGAAATTTCGACGGCGCCGATCCTCGGCACGTCGGTAGGAGAGGAAAATACCTGGGGTGCACTGGCGGGGCGCACGCCTGCGATGCCGCTCACGTACGGGCGCATCAGCACGGACGACCCGCGCGGGGTCATGAAGGCGTACGTAGGTGAGGGTCGGTTGACGGACGATACGCTGAAAACCTTCGGTAACCGCGCCGTAGCCGAGATCCCGAACCTGCAAAATCTCATGCAATACATCTGCCGCAATGGTTTCGAACACCATGTGGTGATGAATGCATCCAAAACGGCAGGTATTTTAAAAGAAGCATTGGGCAATTACATGGGCTGGGAAGTGCAGGTTTTCGACGAACCTACACAACAACCTTCTCCCACGCGCGTGCCCGACCGCGAACTCGCGTCGCAGAACTGAACCCTGAGCTATCGGTAAATTACAAATACCGGCACAATGCCGGATTAATGCTAAAAGTCATGTCGGAAAAGGAGCTGACGCAGAAATCGGTGGAGTACCGCAAGAAAATACTCAAATACATCTATCAGGCCAAAGCGGGTCATACCGGCGGCAGCCTGTCGTGTATCGATATTTTGAACGTGCTCTACAATTATACGATGGACGTTGATCCCGGCCATTTCGACTCGCCGGACCGCGACCGGTATATTCAAAGCAAAGGGCATACCGTGGAAGCATTATATGTAGTGCTGGCATCGCGCGGCTTTTTTCCTGAGTCGGATTTGGAGACTTTGTGCAAATACCAGTCGCACTACATCGGGCATCCCACACGCAAGGTGCATGGCGTCGAGCAGAATACCGGCGCATTGGGCCACGGCCTGTCGCTGAGTGTGGGCACGGCCATCGCCGGCAAGCTTGACAAGCGTGACTACCGCGTGTTTACCGTCCTCGGCGATGGCGAGTTACCCGAAGGCTCCAACTGGGAAGCGGCCTTGTCGGCCTCGCATTACAAGCTGGATAACCTGTGTGCGATTTTGGACAAAAACACATTGCAAATCAGTGGCCCGACCAGCGCAGTGTGCAATACAGATCCTGTGGATGAAAAATTCGGGGCATTCGGCTGGGCGGTACGGCATGTCGACGGCCACAATATCGCCGAACTGATGGCCGCATTCGATGCATTGCCATTTGAAAAAGGTAAGCCCAGCCTCATTATCGCGCATACCGTGAAAGGCAAAGGGGTAAGTTATATGGAAAATCAATTGAAATGGCATCACGGCGTACCCGATCCGAAGCAGTATGCCGACGCGATACAGGAACTGGACCTTCTGGAAGAAACACTTTCCTGAACCGTTCGGCGATAATCAATTTAAATGCAAGAAATAGTGGATGCGACTATCGAGAACATTGCTGTGAGCCAGCGCACTAACCTGGAAGTTTTTTCGGGTACATTGCAGCACCTCGCCCAAACCGACAGGGACATTATCGTGGTAACAAGCGATTCGCGTGGCTCTGGAAAGTTAGTGCCGTTCGGGCAGAAGTTTCCCGAACAGATTATCGAAGTGGGCATTGCCGAGCAGAACCTGGTTGGCGTTGCCGCTGGCCTGGCTTCGACGGGCAAAAAGGTTTTTGCCGTATCCCCAGCCTGTTTCCTGACAGCCCGCGCATTGGAGCAGATCAAAAATGACGTTGCCTATTCCAACAATCCGGTCAAGTTGATCGGTATCAGTGCGGGGGTGAGCTACGGCGCATTGGGATCTACCCACCACAGTTTGCATGATTTCGCCGTTTTGCGAACGATTAACAACATGATGATTGTCGCCCCGGCCGATAATTTCGAAGCAGAACAGGCCATTTTACTGGCGGCCGAAAGCGATATCCCCGTGTACATCCGTTTTGGCAAAAAACAAATGCCGCTGCTTTCGGAGGACGAGAAGACTTTCGAATTCGGAAAAGGACGCATTGTACGCGAAGGCAGCGATCTTACCATAATTGGCGCGGGCGAGACGGTTGCGCCGGCCTTACGCGCTGCGGAAAAGCTCAGGCGGGAGCACCATGTGGCGGCTGCCGTAGTGAGCATGCATACGATCAAACCGCTGGATTACGATCTTTTGCGAGATATCGCCGCTACCGGGCAACCGGTTATCACAGTAGAAGAGCATAGCGTTTACGGTGGCCTGGGTGAGGCCTGTGCTTCGTTTCTGATCCAGCACGATTTCCATAACCGGTTCAAGATCATGGGTATTCCCGACGAATATACAGTCACCGGCTCTCAAACCGAGATTTTCAATCATTACGGTATTTCAGAAGGTGGCATTGCCGCCGCGGCACTCGGCCTTATCAGTTAATCGCTCGTCCATGTAAGTGTAAACAAGCGGTTAATTAGTCGTTGTAACATCAGGTCTTTTTCGAATAGGGTTATTTGGTCAAAATTTATGAAACTGATAAGACAGATATTCTGTGGTGCCCTGCTGCTTTGTGCCGGCGCCGCTTATACGCAGGAGGCGAAACACCGGGTACTGGTGCTGACGGACATTGAAAACGAGCCGGACGACACCCAGTCGATGATCCGGTTTTTGACCTATTCCAATCAATGGGACATCGAAGGCCTCGTTGCCACGACTTCCATTCATCAGCAAAAACGCGTCGCACCGGAAAAGATCAAACAGCTTATAGAAGCGTACCGGAAAGTCCGTCCGAACCTGCTTTTGCACGAAAAAGGTTATCCCGAAGCAGATTACCTCGTGAGTGTCACCAAAAGTGCCTATCCCGATTTTGGCCTGAATGCCGTGGGCAAGGGCAAAGATTCCGAGGGTTCCGAGTGGATTATCAAGGTAGTTGATAAAAAAGACGACCGGCCTGTCTGGATTCCCGTTTGGGGCGGCGCCAACTGCCTGGCACAGGCGCTTTGGAAGGTGAAAATGACTCGTTCACCAGAGGATGTGAAGAAATTTGTATCCAAAATAAGAATGTACACGATATCGGACCAGGACGATACCGGTCCGTGGATCCGCAAGAATTTCCCCGAAGTATTTTACGTAGGCAGCCCCGGTTACCATGCAGCGGGTGCTTACCATTACGCGACCTGGTCGGGTATCAGCGGCGACAAGTTTCACGGACGCTTCGCCGGCGCCAATTTTGAAATCGTAGACAATCCCTGGCTCGACGAGCACGTACGTAGCCACGGCCCGATGGGAAAGGAATATCCATTCACAAAATTTCTCATGGAAGGCGATACGCCCTCGTTCCTGGGCCTGATCAATAACGGCCTCAACGATCCCGAGCACCCCGAATACGGCGGCTGGGGCGGACGATACGAGCTCTATACGCCACGCACACTTAAATACTTCTATGAGCCAGAAACCCGGCCGATCTACACCGACGCGATGGACGAGGTGAAGGGTATTGACGGCGCCTACCATACCAGTAATAAAGCCACATTATGGCGCTGGCGTGAGGCATTCCAGTATGATTTTGCGGCTCGGATGGACTGGACAATCAAGCCTTACAAAGAAGCGAACCACCCCCCGAAAGCCGTCGTGAAAGGCGGAACGCGCATGAATGCGAAAGTAGGTGAAACCGTGCAGCTTAGCGCCGAAGGGTCCCGGGACCCCGACGGCAATGCGTTGGCCTACGAATGGATCTATTATCCTGAGCCGGGCAGCTATAATATCAAGGAATCTATCGGCATCAAGGATATAAAGGCAGCGCAGACGTCTTTTGTGGCTCCAAAGGTGGAAAAACCGGAGACTATTCACGTGGTATTGGCCGTGACCGACAATGGTACGCCTGCGCTGACGCGTTACCAGCGCTTGATCGTAACCGTGTATCCGTGAGACCGGTTGCCTAAACCCATTGAAGTATGAAAATCAGCATAAGTTACAGGATAGCACTTTTTTGCGTCATTTTCGGACTTGGATTTATCGGTTGTAAAACAAAAGAATCCGAAGATGAGCCAAAAAAAATTGCCATCGTGATCTCGACGCTCAATAACCCGTGGTTCGTTTTCCTCGCGCAAAAAGCCGAGAAGAAAGCGAAGCAGCTGGGCTACGAATCCAAAGTTTTTGATTCACAAAACAATACCGCGCAGGAGACTGACCATTTCGATAATGCGATCGCCTCGGGTTATGATGCCATTTTATTTAATCCTACCGATGCCGACGGTTCCATTGTGAATGTGAAGAATGCGGTGGCGGCCGGCGTACCCGTGTTTTGTATGGACCGGGAAGTGAATGCGAATGGTGCTGCTACCTCGCAAATCCTGTCGGATAGCTATTCTGGCTGCGTGGCGATCGGCAAATACTTTGTCGAGACATTGAATAAGAAAGGTAAATACGTGGAAATCCTAGGGATGGTGGGGGATAATAACACCTGGAACCGATCGAAAGGCTTTCACAGCGTGGTCGATTTCTATCCCGGGTTGAAAATGGTAGCTCAGCAAAGTGCCGATTTTGACCGTAACAAGGCTATGGAGGTCATGGAATCCATCCTGCAAGCGCACCCGGATATCGACGGTGTTTTTTGCGGAAACGATGCAATGGCCATGGGGGCTTACCAGGCGTTAGTAGCTGCCGGAAAGGCCGGCCACGTGAAAGTATTTGGTTTTGACGGCGCTGAGGATGTTGTCAAATCGATTCAGGACGGGAAAATCCTGGCAACCGGAATGCAGTTTCCCGAGGTAATGGCGCAAACCGCGGCCACATTTGCCGATGAATATTTTAAAGGTAAACGTGATTTCCCCGGCAAAATGCCGGTGGCTGTGGAGTTGGTAAAAAAGGATAATGTCGAAAATTATGCCGCTTACGGCGAAAAAGAATAGCTATGCCCAAACCGATCCGATACCTGCTTTGCGTGGCGGTGATTGCATTGCTGGCTTACAATTCAGTGTATTTCAAAAAACTGGATGAAGTGAAGGCCGGCAGTGCAACGTTTGACGCCGCCGGTTATACCAAAGATTTCTGGGAGAAAAAACTGACGCCGGGCCTTTCCAAAGCCGTCGATCTCTACACGTTGACCGCACTTTTGAAAACAGACAAGGAAAAGGCATTTGACGAGCATTCACACGCATTGGGTATTGGTAATATCCGCTATTTTCTCGTCAAAGGCGAGGGTATTGTGAATGGGGTGAATGAGAATGAGGTGAAGGTGGAAGTTGGGGAGAAAGAAGTGCGCATTGCTACCGAATACATTTTCGGTAACGCGGTCCGAGATGCTTCCGGTGCGATCGATATCAATGCGTTTACGAATTCCATGGATTTCAATAATGTATCGGCCGAAATCAACAAGCTGATACGAGAAAAAGTAGTTCCGCCATTTAAATCCAAAGCAAGGAAAGGTGATCGTGTGACATTTTACGGCGCCATTGAACTGAACCGCGAGCACCTGCAGGTGAATGACATTGAAATCATTCCGGTAAGTCTCCAAATCGAAAAGCCATGACGGACACAGCGACATTGTTGGAAGTGAAGAAGGTTACCAAGCGGTTCCCGGGCGTGATTGCGCTGGATGATGTTTCGCTGTCGATCAAGGCGGGTAAGGTTACTGCGCTGATCGGTGAAAATGGGGCCGGGAAGTCGACACTGATGAAAATCCTGTCGGGCGTCTACCCCGATTTTGAAGGAGAATTTCATTACAAGGGAGAGCCCACGAGGTTTTCAGACCCAAAAGACGCGCAGCAACATGGTGTAGCGATCATCCATCAGGAACTGAACCTGATTCCTTATCTAACCATCTCTGAAAACATTTTCCTGGGGCGCGAGCTGGTGACGCAGTATGGTACGATGGACAAAAGCCGCATGCGCAAGCGCACACAGGAACTTCTCGACCGGTTGAAACTGAAAGTCAATCCCGATTCGCAGGTTTTCAAGCTCAAAGTGGGGCAGCAGCAGATCGTCGAAATTGCGAAAGCATTGCTTACCGACGCTGAGTTGATCATCATGGACGAACCGACCTCGGCCATCACCGGTGCGGAGGTAGAGGTTCTGTTTGACATTATAGCTGATCTCAAAGCCCGTAATAAAGCCATCGTTTACGTTTCTCATAAGCTCGACGAGCTCTTCCGCATTGCAGACAATTACGTCGTGCTTCGCGACGGCAAAAGCATTGAATCCGGCGAAATGGCAGGAATGACGCAGGATCGGCTGATCAGTAAAATGGTAGGGAGAAAAATCGACGTCATGCGTAAAACTGTCGGTCGCGGCGTGTGCGAACCGTTGCTGGAAGTGAAAAACCTGAGCCTGAAAAGCCGCCTGAAGGCCGGTAATGTGCTTCATAATATCTCATTTAATGTAGGTAAAGGCGAAATCGTCGGCCTTTTTGGACTGATGGGCGCCGGACGGACCGAGCTGCTGGAATCGATCTTTGGGCTGCACCCCGCGCATGCGAGCGGGCAGGTGCTGATCGGTGGTCAATCCGTTTGCTGCGACTCTCCCGCTCGTGCCATCGCCGCCGGGCTCGCGCTCGTACCCGAGGACCGGAAAAAGGACGGGTTGGTGCTGGGACTGGGTGTGAAGAACAATATTAGTCTCACCACATTAGAAGAAATGGAAAAACTCGGCACGCTCAACGATGCGAAAGAATGCGAGCTGGCTGATCACTATATCAGTGAATTGCGGATTAAGACACCATCGAAAGAACAACAGGCGAAGAACCTCAGCGGGGGCAATCAGCAGAAGATCGTGCTTGCCAAATGGCTCGCAACGCGCCCGAAAGTGCTTTTGCTCGACGAACCGACGCGCGGCATCGACATTAATGCCAAAACCGAGATTTACAAACTCATCATCCGCCTGGCCGACGAAGGATTGGGTATTCTCGTGGTGTCGTCCGAGCTTCCCGAAATCCTGGCCATTTCCGACCGCATTCTCGTGATGTCCGAGGGCCGGCTAACCGGCGAGTTTCTGGCCAGCGAAGCGTCGGAGGATGGAATTTTGAAGAAAGCAATAAGCTTTAAGCAGTAGGCTATAAGCTTTTGAATATTAATTGCAATATATAAACCATCAAAAAGCATACAGCCTAATGCCTATTGCTTACAGCACTAAAAATCTCGCCAAATTCCAGTCGCTCATAGCATTGTTCCTGCTATGCCTGACATTAAGCATCCTGTCGGACAAGTTTCTGACGTTTTCTAACCTTTGGAACGTCATGCGGCAGATTTCGGTCAATATCTGTATCTCGGTAGGCATGACGCTCATCGTGCTTACGGCGGGGATCGACTTGTCGGTGGGCTCGGTACTGGCATTATGCGGCGCGATTACGGCCGGTTTACTCAAAAACGGTATTGAAATACCTTCTGAAAACCTGTACGTCGGGTTTACTGTCCTCGGCGCGATCCTCGCAGGCGGGTTGACCGGCTCGGCGTTGGGTGCATTCAATGGTTGGGCGATTACGCGGTTCAATGTGCCGCCGTTTGTTGCTACGCTCGCGATGTTGACCGTCGCAAGAGGCCTCACCATGCTCTGGACGGGTGGTTTCCCGATCAGCGGGCTGGGGGAGACGTTTCTTTTTATCGGTACCGGCTGGTTTTTGGGTATTCCGGTGCCGGTATGGATCTCCATCATCGTGGTGGCGCTGGCCGTCTTCCTAACCGACAAGACGCGGATCGGTCGCTACATTTACGCCATTGGAGGCAACGAGAGCGCCTCACGTTTGTCAGGGATCAATGTTAATCAAGTTAAAATCATCGTCTATACCATTGCCGGAGCGCTCGCAGCGGTGGGCGGGATCATGGTTACTTCACGCCTCGACTCCGCCCAGCCCAACGCGGGCATCAGCTACGAACTGGACTCGATCGCGGCAGTCGTGATAGGCGGCACCTCGCTCTCGGGCGGGCGCGGAAGCATCCTCGGCACGGTGCAGGGCGCGATTATCATTGGGGTGTTGAACAATGGTTTGGTACTATTGAATGTATCCCCGTTCTGGCAACAGGTGGTGAAGGGGTTGGTGATCTTGCTGGCGGTAATTATTGATAAGTCGAATGGGAGGGGGGAATAAGCGGGCTATCTGTGCTACACTCCAAAAACGATTTCGTTTATATGTGAAATAAGTCTCTCCAATGCGTGGCGACTTAATCGGTTGTATGGAGCTCCATTCAGGGGGCGAACTTTTGCATCAGTTACATAAGTAATCAGGTGGGTCCGGACTTGTGAGCTCA
Source organism: Dyadobacter sp. OTU695 (assembly GCF_038440355.1). Lineage (NCBI taxonomy): Bacteria > Pseudomonadati > Bacteroidota > Cytophagia > Cytophagales > Spirosomataceae > Dyadobacter > Dyadobacter sp. OTU695. Next base: position 1,168,145 of record NZ_JASATN010000001.1, read on the forward strand.
TTTTATTGTTCGCTTTTTGTAGCATTGAGTTTTCAACTTTAAATGTGAATTTGTCATTTACATTGTTGGATGACATCATAACACAAACGTAAGTCCTATCATGAGCGTACACATCAGCCGTTGACAGTACGACCGCAGAATGTGTTATGTACTTACCGGTTGAGGGAATCAGGAAATCAAATGAAACGATGTCGCCGGGGGCAAAAGGCATAAACTTACAACTTAGATGTAACGGAGGTAATACTTGCGTTGTAAAGAGCCTCCTTTAGTAGCTCATCGGTGGGCATAACAGGCAGATGTTCTGTCGCTTTTAAGTGGAGTTTCGCTTCAAATTTAAAAATAGTCATTTTGTACGCTTTGAATGCGGCGGTCAGCGTGGCATTATCGATTTTGCCAATGGTTTCCTCCATTTTTTCCAGCACAGGCAGCATGGTTTTTATGAAAGTCGACCCGTTGTTCAATTGCTCAGCATCCATGTCAGGAATCAGCGCCATTTGCTGTTTTATTAGCTTTGTGTCACGAACCAGGCTTCGCTCGACACGAACGATTATCCAATCGGAAAATGATCTGGTGAAAGCCCTTATAAAACCGGCAATACGGGCAGCCCAAGATGTCTTGCGGGCTTCGTACCTCATGATTGTTAATGGTGTTCCGCTCATGGTTGTCAAGGGATTTGTTGATGAATAACAATGTAAAAATACCCTGGAAAATACTCTATTGCAAGCCAGTGATATTGCGGTTTTGCAGGTAATGAGCAGGGGGGGCTATATAAATGTCCCAATGGTCAGGCTTAATGATCAACCGTTGTCAATAATTTTAAAATGAATCCATTTCATTCAGAATAGTTCGCGAGGCAACTTGGTATTGTCTTGATTATCTGTAAATTATCGCATTCACTCAAAATTTGCGTAATGCGAGACCATGAACCCCTTATCGACGAGCTCCTGGGGCGTTTCAGGCAGGAAATCGGTGCCGACCTTGAAAAGTATTCCAATCATGTTCACCGGGTTTTCGAGACCTGCGTCATGCGCGATGCAGATCCCGCGAATCGGCAGAAGTATGCCATTGCAGCGGTATTTCACGATATCGGCATCTGGACGGCCCGCACCATTGATTACCTGTCACCTTCTATCCTGGAAGCCGAACATTATCTGAACGCCACACAGGACGCCGCGCTGATCCCCGAGGTTACGGCCATGATCTACTGGCATCACAAGATCCGGCCGTACGAAGGTGCATTTGGTACGACGGTGGAAGTTTTCCGGAAAGCGGATTGGACGGATGTTTCGTTGGGCCTGCTCACCTTCGGAAGTGATTGGAAAAAGCTCCGCAGGCTGCGCGTGCAGTTCCCGAACGCGGGGTTTCATTGGTTTTTGATACGGGAGATCGGCGCCAATTTTTTGCGTCACCCGTTGAATCCTCTGCCGATGTTTAAATCGTAATTGCACGCAGCTACGTATAGTCTCAGCGTTAGTGGATGGGGTATGATTGTTTGGTGATTAAATGAGATGATTGATAGTAAGAATGCTCCGTTGGCTGCTTTTTGTTTTCGGACCTGACTAAAATTCATCCGTTTTCATGAAGGCGTTAACCCGTTCGGACCTGTATTTCGAGGAAGAGCAGAAGCTGTGGCGCGAAATGCTGGCGGGGGATGTCACCGCTTATGAACACCTCATTAACCGCACGTACGATCTCCTTTTTCATTATGGAACGAAGTTTAACAGCGACCGCGAACTGATCAAGGATTGCATTCAGGACGTTTTTCTCGGAGTATGGGAAAAGCGGGATGCGTTGAATCATGAAATTCCCCCCAAACCTTACCTGCTCGCTTCCCTGCGCCGCCGCCTGCACCGCCTCGCGTCGCGACTGCGGATGGATTGTATGGATTACTATAACGAATCGGACATTGTTTTCGACCTCGAATTCAGTGCCGAGTACCAGCTGATCGAATCTGAAAACGACCGGTTGCTCGCCTCGCGCATGACCGAAATGCTCAATGAACTCCCCAAAAGGCAAAAAGAAGCCGTTTTTCTCCGTTTTTATAATGATATGGAGCGCGAAGAGATCGCGATGGTGATGGACATTCAGCCTCAGTCGGTTTCCAACCTCTTGCAAGAGGCTTTCAAGTTTATCAAGTCGCATTGGAAGACCATCATTTCAGTGGTTTTAGCGCTGCCGTTCTGAATTTGAAATACTTCATTTAAAAATTTCAAAAAAAATCAGAAAAATACAGTATCCCGCCGCCGGGGTGGTCTAATGGTGTTTGAAAAGCTAGATTTTGAACATGGACCGTTACAACGATTTCAGTTTGGGGGAGTTTGTCTGGGACAAATCGTTCCGCAGCTGGGTGCTCAATCCCACGCGCGAAGATGACGAAACCTGGCAAAACTGGCTCGTTGCCCATCCTGAAAAGCGTGAAATGGTAGCGCGGGCCCGCCAGTTGGTATTAGCGATCCGGCCGTCAAATTCCCCACTGCCAAATCCTGAAAAAAGGATGGCCGTCGAGCGAATCGTTGAAAGGCTGGAAACGAGAAACCTGGAAAATACCGAGACCGTGCATTTGCCCTGGTACGCAGGCCGCGCCGTGCGGATTGCCGCGATGCTGGTACTATTCGCGGGGCTCGGATGGCTATTCTGGCTGCGTCACCAGCCGAAAGCGCTCGATTATGACCAACTCGTTGCCGCCACGAACGTGGAAATGCGCGAAATAGCGAACACCACCGCACAGCCACTGACGATCAGCCTCGAAGACGGCAGTCGCATTACCCTCGATCCGGGCAGCAAAATGAGCTATCCGGCTCATTTCAACGGCACGAAGCGCGGTGGTCGGCGGGAGGTGTTTCTTTCAGGAAAAGCGTTTTTCGACATTGCCAAAGATCCTTCCAAGCCTTTTTTTGTATATGCCAATGAATTGGTAACCAAAGTCTTGGGTACCAGTTTTACGGTACGCTCCTTTGCCGATGAGCGGGAGGTTTCCGTGGCTGTAAAAACGGGCAAAGTGGCCGTATTTTCAAGGGAGGATCCCGATGCGACGGAGAAGCAAAGTTCCCGCGAGCTTACTGGCGTGGTAATAGAGCCTAACCAGCAGGTGGTCTTCATTCGTAAAACCGTAAAAATCATAAAAAGCCTCGTTCCGGAGCCGGAAGTTGTTGAAAACACTGGAACGGCACCGCATTTCGAGTTTGACGACGCGCCTGTGTCCGCCGTATTCAATGCGTTGCAGAATGCTTACGGCATCGATATTATTTACGACAAGAATATCATGGACGAATGCCCGATTACCGCTACGCTCACGGAAATGTCGCTGTACGAGAAGCTGGACCTGATTTGCAAAGCCGTAGGCGCCAGCTACAAGAGTATCGACGGTCGGATCGTCGTGGAAGGGAAAGGTTGCAAAAATAACTAAACGAAAAAGCCGGCCCATGCGCCAACATGGCCGGCCCTAATATCCTCAGTGGTTAGCAGACCGTCACATCTCATGGTTATGGGATGAGGAGGAAGATTTTGCCAAGTTTCAATTAACAAAACCGTTCAAATTTATGAAAATACCGGTACAGTTCCATCGTAAATGGTTAGTTCTTATGCGAATAAGCGTAGCGCAATTGATAATGTCGGTTTGGCTGGTCGGGAATGCGTTCGCGGCGGACGTGCGTGCGCAGGAACTGCTCAATAAGCGCATTAGCCTGCAAGCGCAAGACCTTGAAGTGAAGAAAGTCCTGCACCAGATTGAAAAGCAGGCCGGAGTCCGGTTTATATTCAGTTCCAAAAAGATCCAATCGGGCCGGAAAGTAACGATTCAGCAGTCAAATCAGGAGCTTTCGAAGATATTGGAAGAGTTTTTGGTGCCGCTGGGGCTTACTTATGAAGTTTCGGGCAAGAATATCGTGATCCGTCCTTCTGAAACGCCGAAATCGAGTCCTGGGGAACCTGAGGCATCCGTGAAAAGCGGCTGGCAGGCGGCTGCCGAGATCTCCATTAAAGGGCGTGTGACCGATGCGGACAAGAACGAGCCGTTACCGGGCGTGAATATTCTTGTTAAGGGTACCCAAACGGGCACGTCCACGGACGCAAATGGGAACTATATACTAGCAGTTGAAAATGCCAACACTGTGCTGATTTTCAGCTTTGTAGGCTATGAGCCGCAGGAAGTGCAGGCAGGAGGCCGTACGGAGATTAATATCGCCCTCAAAACCGACCAGAAATCGCTCGAAGAGGTGCTCGTGGTAGGCTACGGAACGGTAAAGAAGAGCGACGTCACCGGCTCGGTAGCTTCTGTAAAATCACAAGAGCTTACCGCATATCCCGCACTGGGGACTGTACAAGCATTACAGGGCCGCGCTGCCGGGGTGCAGATCCAGGCCAACAATGGTGAACCCGGTTCTAGTTTCAAAGTGCGGATCCGTGGAGGAACCTCTATCAATGCAAGCAGCGACCCGATTTACGTAGTGGACGGTTTTGTGGGCGGTACATTGCCGCCGCCGGAGGATATTGAATCCATTGAAATCCTGAAAGATGCTTCGGCGACAGCCATTTACGGATCACGCGGCGCCAACGGCGTGATTATGGTGACGACCAAAAAAGGCACGTCGGGTAAGCCGCGTATCGATTTCAACACCTCATTTTCCAGCCAGAAGGAGATCAACCGCCTCGATTTGCTGAATGCGCAGCAATTTCTTGCCTACGTGCAGGAGGCCCGGCCTGCCATTGTTTCGCAAGGTGCCGATACCGACTGGCAGGACGAAATATTCCGTCGCGGCGGTATTCAGAACCACCAGTTGTCGGTAGCAGGCGGCAGCGAGGCGGTGAAATACTATGTTTCCGGTGCCTATTATGACCAGAAGGGTATCATCCTCAATTCGGGCTACAAGCGGTATTCTGTGACGAGCAATATCGATATCAATGCGACTAAAAGACTGAAACTGGGGCTGAACCTGTTTGCACAACGCGTCTCGCGCCAGCAATCAAAAACGCAGGAAGGATCGGGCGGGCTCACGCCGGGCGTGATGTCCGCAGCGCTGAAATTCGAACCCGATCAGCCTATCCGCGATGCCAATGGCCGGTTTACGGTAGGACGGCTGAGCGATCCGATCGATAATCCGTATGCCATTGCGACACAGCTGGAAAACGAATCGCTTGCCGACCGTATACAGGGTAACCTCTATGCCGAGTATAGCATTCTCAAAGATCTGAAATTCAGGATTACCCTCGGCGCAACCACCAACAGCGGCCGTACGGGCATATTTACGCCCACTACCTTGAACGATGGCCGCAATGTAGGCGGCTCCGCGACCGTGAATGGGAACAAAAGCACTTTGCTTTTGAATGAAAACTATTTGACCTACACCAAAAAAATTGGTGCATTGCATGACCTTTCGATCATGGCCGGGTATTCGTATCAGAAGTCGTCGAGTGAAAACTGGGGAGGCTCCGGGCAGTCGTTTATTACCGATGCCGTTTCGTACTGGAACTTGGGCGGCTCGTCGGTCTGGCAAAGCCCCAATTCTGGACTTACGGAATGGGTGCTGGCATCGTATTATGCCCGTTTGACTTACTCTCTGGCTGATAAGTATTTGTTTACGGCTAATATCCGTCAGGATGGTTCTTCGAATTTCAGTAAAAACCACAAATGGGCCACGTTCCCCTCCGGCGCATTTGCCTGGAAAATGTCGAGCGAGCCGTTTATGCAAAATATCTCGGCGATCAGCCAGTGGAAATGGCGGGTAAGCTATGGGCTGACGGGTAACCAGGCCATAGAGCCGTACCAGACGATGGCCCGTTTCTCGAATGTATACACGATCATCAACGGCACACCGGTGAATGCGGTCCGTCCTACTACCGTCGCCAACGACGATCTCACCTGGGAAACAACGCATCAGTTTGACCTCGGCGCCGATGTGAGTTTGTTCAGCAACCGTATCAACCTCGTGGCCGACTACTACCGCCGCGTGACCAAGGACCTGCTTTTCAGCGTACAATTGCCTCAGTATTCGGGTTATACCAACCAGTTGCAGAATATTGGCGAAGTTGAAAATAAAGGCTTTGAGCTTACATTGAACACCCGCAATCTCGTAGGTGCTTTCAAATGGAGCACAGACATTAACTTCTCTTTGAACCGCAATAAAATCCTGAAACTGCCGGCAGGAACGGACATTCTTTATGGCTCCGCCCCAGGGCATATGGTAGGAATGGGGCAAACCCAGGTATTGCGTGAAGGTTATCCTGTGGGCAGTTTTTATGGCTGGATCTACGACGGCGTGTACCAGGAGGGCGATAGTTTCATTCCCGGCGGCGGTTTTGAAGTGATAGCAGGAGGGGAGAAGTTCAGGGATATCAATGGTAAAAAGGATGCGAATGGCAGGCTCACCGGCGAGCCCGACGGAACACTGAACAGCGACGACCGCACCATTATCGGTAACCCGCATCCGAAATTCACCTGGGGCATGAACAATGATTTCAGCTGGAAAGGACTCGACCTGAATGTATTCTTCCAGGCCTCGAAAGGCAACGATTTGCTGAGCTATACATTGATGGAACTCAATCTGCTATCGGCCATCAACAATGCGACTACCGAAGCATTAAACCGCTGGACGCCCACAAATACCAATACGGACGTGCCCAAAGCGGCAGTCGGCAGGACGCGCAGGGTATCGACGCGGTGGGTCAAGGATGGGAGTTTTGTCAGGATGAAAAACCTCGCGGTAGGTTATAATTTTCCAAAACCCGTGCTGGAAAAGCTGAGGATCAGCAAGCTGCGCATTTATGCCAGCGCCCAGAATATCCTGACTTTCACCAAATACAAGGGCTACGACCCCGAGGTGAACTATTCCTCGGACGGCAATACCGACAGCAACCGCAACCTCGGCCTCGACTACGGGAGCTACCCGAACGCCAAATCCTACACAATAGGCCTGAACCTGGGTTTTTAAAGCACTAAACGGACATGAAAATGAAGCATATATTCAATAAATCAATATTCCTTACGGCGACAGTTTCGCTGTTGCTGGGCTGTGCGGACCTGGATGAAAAGCCGGTAGGGTTGCTCGCGCCGGAGGCATTGTTCAGGACTTCCAAAGACGTGGAAACGGCCATCATGGGTGCCTATGGCTGGATGGCCACCGAGCGGCTTTATGGTCGCCAGTTCGTGTCGGCGCTCATGCTCAGGAGCGATATGGAAGACATCGGCGACCGCGGCACGCCTGCCGAACGCCAGCAGGTAAACGACTTCAACATGGATGATAATAACAACATGGTGAACCAGTTCTGGCCGGTTTGGTACCAGGTGATCAGCGCTACGAATGCGGCTATTTTTGGTGCGCAGGGACTGAATTTACCTGAGGCTACGGGTAATCCGCTCACGGCCGAAGCCCGTTTCATCCGTGCTTTCGCCTACTTCCACCTCGTGCAGGTATTTGGCGACATTCCCTACATCGATTATTTTATCAGCAATCCGGAGTCCGTCAAATCGATTTCCAAAACGCCCGCGGCTACGGTGTATGCCAATATCATCGCCGACCTGGAATTTGCCAAACAATGGCTGCCCGACAAGCAGCTGTCGGAAGTGCGTAGCCGCGCCACGAAAGGGGCCGCCGCTTCGTATCTGGCATCGGTGCACCTCACAATGGGCCAATACCAGAAGGCTTATGCCGAAGCGAAATGGGTAATCGATAACAAAGACAAGTTCGGATACGCACTCGAAGCGGATTTCCAGACACTATTCAAAGCGCCGCAAGCCCCGAATATGAAGGAGCATATTTTCGACGTCGATTTTCTGGGCCAGAAATCCGGCGAGGGCGGCGCCAACGACGACATTATGGCGCCCATGACGGGCGTACGCGGAGGCGATGCGCCACGGAGCGGATGGAGTGTGATTGTCCCTTCGCTAAAAGTATACAGTACCTGGGACGACCGCGACTACCGGAAGGAAGTGAGTTTCGAAGATTCGCTGCTTGTGGGCGGAAAGCTGGTGCCTTACACGCAGTTCACGAATACGAAACGCCCGCATATCGCTAAGTATGCCCGTTTTGCAGGTAATTCCAATTCGGAAGGCCGCTTTTCTGATCACAATTATGCCGCCATGCGTTACGCCGAAATTCTGCTGATCGCCGCCGAGGCGTCGGTGGAAGTCAACGGCCCGAATGCGGAAGCATTGGGTTATATTAATCAGATCCGGGCAAGGGCCAGAAACTGGGCAGGCAAACCGACGAATTTCCCGGAGGATGTCAAGGCTGGCCTGGCCAAAGAAGCAATGATCGACCTCATCCTCGACGAACGTCGCCTGGAACTCGCATTCGAATATAAACGCTGGTACGATATCAAGCGCCGGAACCTGGGCGAAAAGGTTTTCAAAGGCCCCAACGCCCTCGAACCGCACGATAATTTCAATCCCGCCCGCGACTACCTGATGCCGCTGCCGCGTGTGGAATTGCAGGTGAACCCGAATTTGATGCCGCAGAATCCGGGGTATTAGTTTTGAATGATTGAATGATTGAATGCTTGAATGATCTGCTGTCGAACAGGGAAAGAGAGAATGATTGAATTCTGAAGGTGAAAAAGGTCGCGGGGTAAAAATCGCGTAGCGATGTAATATTGGTAGCAATCGAGCGGATCAAAAAATGCGAATAAATCTCGCCAGGGATGTAACGACAATGCCGTGGCAATGCGCCTGCGATGCATTGTTGTTACATGCCTGACGGCATTGTCGTGGTGTTGGTCTGTTCGAAAACTTTTTGGATTTCGTCGCTTTCTTGCATTGTTAAAAAAAATGTCCGCGCTGTAACTTGATCTGTAACTACATTATCTGCGAGTAGTAATCTTGTTTGAATGAGTCGCGGTTGCAGCCAGCCCTTTTCTCCGCCTTTCAGTTCGGCAGGAACAAGCGGTTCGCTGAAATCGTAGGCGGCCTGTTTGAACAGGAATACCAAAACCGGAGCGCCTTCTTCCCATCTTACATGGCATTCGACGTTTTCTGAAAGCAGGTCGTCGGGAAAGTGCGTGTTTTTGAGGATAATGTCGAGCGTATCCGCGCCTGGGAGTACACGTATGTAGGGGGAGCGTTCGGGGATTGGCATAGTTTTCAAAATTTCTTTGCATAATGAACAAAACCCGCTCTGGAATGATTCAGGGCGGGTTTTTTGTGCCATGTGACCAAGTTTTAATAATTGTGACGTTTTTGTGACGTCGTTTTTTAGTCTTTCGGTGACATAGGATGCTTTATTTGTCCGTCAATCCCAAACCACCTTTATTTTCAAATTATATGGAAGAATCTTACATTGGTGAAATCAGATTATTTGCCGGAAACTTTGCTCCTCGTGGATGGCTCTTTTGCGATGGTAGCCTTTTATTGATCAAAGACTACGAGGTTCTTTTTGTTCTCCTCGGGACCGCCTACGGCGGAGACGGAGTGACCAACTTTGCATTGCCGGATTTACGCTCGCGCGTTGCACTTGGGCAGAGCGAGCTCTTTCCTATCGGGCAAAAAGCCGGTATGGAAACAATCCAGTTGGCGCTGGATGAATTGCCGAGGCACTCGCATACGCCGGCATGCAGCACTTCGGGTATTGCGAACACGAAAGACGCTACAAATGCTTTCTGGTCGGCTGCGCCGGCAGGAGGGCGCCGGTACGCTTCAGGTAAAGGAGACACAAGTGCTCAGCTAAGCTTCGACAGCGTGGAGAAGGCGGGTAGCAGCGTCCCGCATGAAAACAGGATGCCGATTCTTGCGATGTCCTATATCATCGCAATTGTGGGAGTGTTTCCGAGTAAATCCTGACTATTACTAACCTTTAACCAAGATTCCAATGGATAATTATCTTTCCGAGATCAGGCCATTTGCCTTTCCATTTGTCCCAAGAGGGTGGCTTCCCTGTGACGGCAGGTCCTTGCCTACTGCCACTAATCTTGCGCTCTACCACTTGATAGGTAACACCTACGGTGGTGATGGAAATACTTTTAAACTACCAGACCTTCGTCAACGTGTGACGATTGGCAATGGCCCGGCTTATCCCTATTTCGCCCAGGGGGGCGAGGAGAGGCACCCCCTTACGTTTGATGAAATGCCAAAGCACACGCACCAGGCTGTTGCGAGTACTATTAACCGGGATAGTGCCGAGCCTCAGGGACATTATTGGCCTGCCGATTCAGGGTATACCAAGGAAAGTAATGCAAGCATGAGCACGCTGGCCCTCGCGGAGGTCGGTTGGGGCAAGGGGCACAATAACATGTCGCCCTACCAGGTTATCAACTATGCTATCGCTATCGAGGGAATCTATCCGGGAGATAAGTTCGGTGGTGGATACCTTGGAAGCATCGCGCTGTTTCCCGGAAAACTGGCATCGGAATCTTTTGTTCCCTGTGATGGCCGTCTGTTGCCCATTGCAAATAATACGGCGCTATTTTCTCTCCTTGGCTCATCCTACGGCGGTGATGGTAAAACAACTTTCGCACTGCCCGATTTGCGGGGAAGGGCGCCGGTATGTTTCACAACGCGCAGAGGCGATTTCGGACTGACGGAATACCAGCTTGGTCAGGCTGCGGGCGCAACGACGGTAACGCTGACACCCGACGAAATGCCATTTCACTATCACCCGGCCGTGGCCAGTATCAAAGGCAATTTGCAAAGTCCCGAAGGGCAGGTATGGGCCAACGACGATAATCGCCCGCCGGTCAAATGCTTTGCCAGCCAAAAGGGCGCGGGCGCACCCATGAACCGAACTGCCCTGGGGGAAGCCGGCGGCGATCAGCCGCATAACAACATGATGCCCTTTCAGGCAATTCAATATCTGATCGCGCTCAATGGCATTTACCCTACGCGCTCCTGATTCTTTTTAACCACATTATCTATGATGAAAACTTCTACCGGCCTTCGCCTGTTCAGGATCTTGGCTATTGCATTGCTGGTGTCCGGCATAATGCCCGGTGTGTATGCAAATACCTTCAATGTAACCCAAACGAGCGATGGCAACGCCACCTCGCAATTGCGGGGCGCGATCCTGGCGGCGGATGCGCTCGTTGGTGGGCCGCATACGATTAATGTGCCCGCAGGAACTTACAATCTCACGCTGGGGCCGATCAAAATTGGGACCAAAGCCCAGAATCTTTCGATCATAGGGGCCGGGGCGGCTTCTACGATCGTAAATATGACCGCCACGATGCAGAACCGTATCCTTTTGATCAACGAGTTCGCCGATGTGTCGGGTGTGACGACTGCTATTTCCGGCATCAAGTTCACGGGTGGGAAAAGTCCGGGTAACTATGGAGGCGGCGCCATTCTTTGCGGCGGGCCAAACAATGTTGTCAGTATCACCAATTGTGCGTTCGAGGGCAATGTGTCCACAGGCCGTGGCGGCGGCGCGCTATCGATAGGGGGCGGTGGCGTGATCACTGTCGACAACTGCATATTTACCAATAATCAAGCCAATGTTACAGACAGCGACAACGCCAGCGGCGGGGCGATACTGATCAGCTACATAAGCTCGACCATCACAGTCACTGGCAGCATGAGTATTACGAATTCTACCTTTACCGGCAACTCCGTGTCGTCAACGCATTTTACCTACGGCGGGGCAATTCACGTGCTTGCGGAGCAGTCGCCGCAGAGTCCTTCTTTTTATACCAAAATAGAAAAGAACAAATTTATCAATAACAGTACCTCACTGACTACTGACAGTGAAGGCGGCGCTATATCCATTCTCAGCGATTTTACGGTGGATGTCAACTATAATCTCTTTGCCGGTAATACGCTGGGCGGCTCGGTAAAACAGGCATTGTCGGCGCGCAAATCGGGTGATGGGGCGGTGAACGCTGCCAACAACTGGTGGAGCTGCAATACCGACCCGCAGGCGGCGGGAACATGCAGCGAATCGGCGCAGACGATCGGTGTGCTGGGTACCGGCACCCTGACGACCACGCCATGGCTCGTGTTGAAACCTACTGTTGGCAGCCCGTCGCTTTGCGTGCCAGCTGCTAACCAGACTACCGTCACGGCCAGCTTCTTGACCAACTCATCCGGTACGCCCGTACCGCTATCCAATTTGAGCCAGCTGATCGGCCTGCCGGTCAGTTTTAGCGCCGTGAATGGTAGTATTTCCGGTGCTCAGGCCATCATTCAGGCAGATGGCAAGGCCAGCGCCACCTACACCGCCAGCAGTGCCGGAAATGGAAGTGCGAATGTCATGGCCGGGCATTTGACGGATACTGATCCGGCGGGTCGGGTGGCGATCAATACGGGTGCTGCACCAGCTATCACATCGGCTCCGGTGAACGCCATAAGCTGTACCGGAACCTCGTCCGCTGTTTTCGCGGTGACTGCCAGCAGCGCTACCACGATGTCCTACCAGTGGTATCTTGGAAATTCGCCCTTATCCAATGACGGTAAATATAGTGGCGTCAACACGGCCATGCTGACGGTCAACAACATCGGTGCCGGTGATAGCGGCGGTCAATTCAAGGTCAAAATCAGCAACAGCTGTGGCGACGCTTTCTCGAACAGCGCGCTGTTGACTATCGTTGCAAACCGTTTGTATGTCGCGGAAGGAGCGTCCGGAGGAGGTTCGGGTTGGGAAGATGCCCTGGGCGACCTGAGTACCGCGCTGAATGCGGCCTACGGCTGCACGGGTATCACCGAAATATGGGTGAAAGCAGGTACCTACAAGCCTTCCGGATTTCCCTATAATGCAAGTCTGACGGGCTCGCGGAACAACGCTTTTTACCTGATTGACAACGTTGCCATCTACGGAGGTTTCGAAGGGGACGAGACAACGCTCGGTCAGCGGGATGCGGGCGCGAACCAGACGATCCTTTCCGGCGACATCGGTGCGCCTTCCAATGCCTCGGATAACACCTATCATACCCTTGTTTCGGTGCTCAATAGCGCTACGGCCCGGCTCGACGGCTTTATCGTCCGGGATGGTAACTCTGACGGCGCAGGTATTGAGCAAAATATCCTGGGCTCAAATGTGATTGCTTTCGGAGGAGGGGGGCTTGTGCTGTATACCGCATCGCCGGTAGTTGCGAACTGCGTTTTTACAGGAAATGCCGGTTTCGACGGAGCGGGTATTTATGTGTTCGGAGTATCGGCTGACCCGTTGATCACCAATTGTATCATTGCCGGTAATTCTGCCGCGAACGGCGGTGGCGGTATTTTCAATGGCTATAACAGCGGTGCTACCATTCAGAACTGTACCATTGCGGGGAATTCGGGGGCGATCCAGGGCGCGGGAATGCATAACTATCTGCTGGCGCACCCGACTGTTTCCAATACGCTGATCTGGGGAAATAGTGGCCCGGCACCAGCCGGCATCTACGACAATTCGGCCACGCCCAATGTATTGTTCTCTCTTGTGCAGGACGGTCATGCCGGAACTTCTATTCTAAACCAGGACCCATTTTTTACAAACCAGTCGGCTCCCGCCGGTGCTGATGGGAAATGGATGACAGCCGACGACGGATTAAAACCGCTTCCTTGCAGCCCGGCCATCAATAAGGGAGTGAATGTTTTTGTGACTGCTCCGTCGGATATTCTACGGCAGGTGAGAATTTTTGATACAATGGTCGATATCGGTGCTTTCGAGCTCCAATCTTACCGTGACGGGACCAGTTTGTCACAGGACGGTGATGTGGCGACAAACAATGTCATTGGTGGTACGACCTCTGGTTTTTTAGCCACCGGATGCCGTGTTTTGGCACAGGTAACGCCTATGGGCGCGGCGCCCGTCATCGGGAGCGTGCAGGCGAAGACGTTCGTGGAGGGAGGTATCATTAGCAGCGGAGCGGTGAATTTTGTACAAAGACATTACGAAATCCTCCCGGCGGCTAATGCAGAAAATGCGACCGCCCGGATCAAACTGTTTTTTCTTCAGTCCGAATTCGATGCATTCAATGTGGGCGAAGGTGCTGCAAAACTTCCGGCGTCTCCTTCGGACGGCGCGGGTAAGGCCCATCTGCTTGTGGTTCAATATCACGGCACATCGGCCACAGGGCAGCCCGGCTCGTACAGCGGCGACACAACCACTATTGATCCCGATGATAGCGATATCGTCTGGAACGGTGACCTCAACCGGTGGGAGATCAGTTTTAATGTGACCGGTTTCAGCGGGTTCTTTGTCAGCAATGCCGATCCGCTGCCTTTGAAACTCGTCAGTTTTACGGCCAAAGCGGTTGAAAAAAACACATTGCTCGAATGGCTCACAGCCGAGGAGGTTAATACCAGCCATTTTGAAATACACCGCAGCGCCGACGCACGGCACTGGGAGGTATTGCCCGAACAACCTGCCGCTTTTGGCAGCGGGGGGCATCGTTACTCAGCACGCGACGTCGAGCCTCTGGCCGGATTGAATTATTACCGCTTAAAAATGACAGATCTAGACGGATCATTTGCATATAGTCAGATTGTCACGGCAGAGCACCGTAATACATTTCAAATGCAGGTATTCCCTAACCCGGCAACGACATTGCTGCAATTGGAATGGACGGCGGGAAGTACGGTTTCGGGTAATGTCGAACTGCTCGATACGAAAGGTGTAGTAGTGATGCGTAACGAGCTGAAAAACGGGAAAGTTACATTGTCGGTAGGTAATTTGCCCAAAGGCATTTACCTGTTGCGCGTACGAAACGGCGCGGTGGTACAGACGCGGAAAGTGGCGATCGAATAAGTCAGATTTGCATCACGACTTCTTCCAGGCTCTGGTCGTCGGGGACATCGATTTTTTTCAGCAACCGGTATTTGGTCGTACGCACGGCATGGCTGCTGATGCCTAATGTGACCGACATTTCCTGGTAGCCCAGGCCCAGTTTGGCGAGGGCAATGAACCGGATTTCCGCCTGCGTGAGATCGGGGAATTTCTCGCGGAGGCGATGGAGATAGTCGCCATGCGCCTTGCCGAAAAGCTTTTTAAAATAATCCCAATCCTCCTGCGTCAGGATGGTACTTTGACGCAATTGCATCAGGGCCTCGGCATCGGGGCTCTGTTTGCTTTCCAATGCTTCGATCTGCCTGCTTTTTTCGGAGATATTACGGGCAAACTCGTTCAATTGCAAGGTCGCGTTTTCCAGTTCCTGTTCCTTTTGCCCGATTTTGAGCTCCTTTAAAAGCTGGGCCTGCTTGTGCCGTTTGCGTTGGGTTCGATAAACGTAGATGGCCACGGCCGCAACGACCAGCACGAGGATTAGTGAGAGATTGCGCTCAGTTATTTTCAGTTTCTGGTCGGATTCTGCCTTTTCCATCTTGCCCCGAAGTTCTTGTAACTCCATTTTCTGATGTGCCCGCAGCATTAGTTTTTCATTGTACTTGCGGTTCATGCTATCCTTGGCAAACAATGCAGAGTCCAGATATGCCTCCGCCAGTTTCGGGTTACCCCGCGCGGCAGACAACTTTACCAGAACTGTGTACACGTCCTGGAAATGCCTGTATCGTTCGGGATCCGTAACATCCAGATAATGCCGGGCCGTATTGATAAGTTGCCCGGCCTTATCGAAAGCATTGTTTTTTAAATGGATATCCGACTGAGTGATCAGCGACTGGGCAGCCAAACCATAATCTTTTTGTAGAATGGCTTCATCGATATTGGCTTGCAGCAAAGGCATCGCTTCGGTATAATTGCCTCGCAAATAGGCATTTTCGCCAAGTCCACCCTTTGCGATGGCCGCCCAAACCTTGTAGTTCCCCGGAGATTCTTTGCGAAGCACCCTTCGGAAATAATGATCGGACGAATCGAGATTGCCCAGCTTCCGGTAAATAACGGCGGTTGTAACGAGCGCCGAGTTATGCCCGGCATACATATCCGGGTTGAATTTTAAAGTCAGGATCTGCCCGAATAGGGATAATGCCTTTTTATAATCCGAAAAATTGTAGTAGGCGTGGGCAATATTGCTCAATGCATAGCTTTTGTCGGGAAATTCATCTGTACTTGATTCATTCAGAATGCTTTCCATCTGAATGAAGGTTTCAAATGCCAATTCGTAATTTCTGCCGTCGGACCAATAATAATCCCCGAGCACTTTAAGCGACCGTGCGTTAAGCTGTTTGTTGTGTTGCTCGGCACTTTTTGTCACGAGCTCATTCAGCATCGCGGCAATGCGAGGGGTCTGGCTTCTATGCCAAATGGTGAGGTAATAGGCTTTCAATAGGTCCGATTCCAGTTCCAGATCGTTGTCGTGGCGGGCTTTTGCCCAATCCTTCATGGAGGCGATCTCACGAAATACCGATGTCGAATCGCCGTTGTCGATGAGCCGGGTGTAGATTTTGCCCAGGTCTTTACAGCGCTGAGAATAGGTTTTGTGTAGTAAATGCTCCCATTGAGCATGGGCCTTACCAGCATTCAATGCAACCAAGATGAACAGAAAAGTGACGAAGGAACGGTTCATGGGTTAGCGAGGCAAGGTTGGACCTGTCACTAAAAGGGTTTAACGGAGGTAAAAGTAATGCTATAAAGAAGTGGTTAACAGTAGTTATGAATCGAATTACTTTACGGTTTGAGTTTGGATATGGAGGAATAAGCCGAACATTGTGTAAAACTGTATTTTTTATTGATTCATTTAAATGAAATGAATAATTGCTACAAGAAATAATGCGGCATTCTTGTAGATTTAAGGTACATATCTGTTTTCATGAAAACTGCCGCCAGCCTCGGTTTGCTCGTACTGCTGCTGTCCCACTCGCTGGGGTGGTCGTTGGCTGTGCTTTTTGCTGGTAAAAAAGGGGATATGCCCGAGCGGCGGGAAACTTCGCAATCTCATACGTCGGCCTGGCACCGGTTTGCCGAATTGTCGGAGCGCATGCAGGAAATGCAGCTCGCCAAGGCCCCGCCTACACCGCTGGGAAGTGCATTGAAAATGCTGAACGACCTTGCAAAGACCTATTTACCGGGTGCGGTTTTCAAAAGCGAATGGCAGGAACAGTACAGTTTTCTCCGCAAATCCGTCTGTTTCGCCGAACCATTCCACCTGCCCCTGGCCGACGTGCCGGGCCAGGCCACGCCTCCTCCTGAAATGATCGGGTAATATGTTTGAAAATGCATTGCTGCTGCCGGCCATACACGCCGGACAGAGCGTGTGTGCATTGTGCAATCTTAATTCATTCAACCTGATTATTCCCAAAAATATGATAACTATTCCCACAGAGCCGATAGGGAGCATTCCGCGGCCCGTATACCTGCAACAAGCGATGCAGGCCTATACCAAAGACGAAATTACTTCCGGCGACCTCGCCAGGCTAATTTCCCAGGCTACCCGTGAAACGATCAAATCGCTTGAAGAAACCGGCTCGCCCGTCATCTCCGACGGCGAACAAAGCAAACCCAGTTTCGCGACCTACCCCATTCACGGTGCATTGAACCTCGGCGTGGGCGGCGTAACCATTCCATTCGCAGACGGGCACACGCGGCAGTTACCCGTGCTGACGTCGGGCCCGTTCCGTTACCGTAATTTTGCGGTGGATTACCTGCGGGAAGCGCGACAACATACGTCGCTGCCCGTAAAGCAAGCTGTTATTTCGGCTTCGGCCATGAGCCTGCTCTATCCCGCTGCTGGTATCGAAGATTATTCACAAGCCCAGTTTATCGCCGACTTGCTCGATCAGGCCGAGACCGACATTCGTAAATGCCTGAACGAACACGCCTACAATGTCCAGATCGACTTCACCGAAGCCCGCCTTGCGCTGAAACTCGACCCCGGTAAAGGGCTTTTGAAGCAATTTATTGATCTTAATAACCAGTTACTGAGCCGGTTTTCAGCCGACGAACGCGGCCGGATAGGCATTCATACCTGCCCCGGCGGCGACCACGATTCGACCCACAGCGCCGATGTGCCCTATGCAGACCTGTTGCCATTATTTTTTCAATTAAATGCAGGAAACTTCTATCTGGAATATGCCGGCGAGCACGACAAAATAGCTGTATTGGAGTCGATCCGCGAGAACATCCGGCCCGGGCAGCGGGTATTTCTTGGCGTGACCGACGTCCTGAACCCCCGCATCGAAACTCCCGAGGAAGTCCGTGACCTGCTCCTGCAAGCCGCAGAATATATCCCGCTCAACCAACTCGGCTCCACCGACGACTGTGGTTTTTCCCCCTTCGCTGACGACGTTTCGACCGCAAGGGAAATAGCATTCGAAAAGATCAGAGCGAGGGTGGTTGGGACGAAGCTGGCGGGCGCTGCGCTTTAATTTTGACCGGGTTGTCGGTGCGATGACCGAACACGTAGTCATGTGTTGTCAGGAGTAGTCATGAAACTGTCAGGTTAAAAAAACTGCACCTGACCATACCTGACTATTCTTCACCACACATGACCTCTTCATTCAATCATTCAATCATTCAAAATTTACCAATGCCACACATCCAATTCGAATCCGGTTTCCCCGGCATCCTCGGCCCGATGCGGTTCAGCCCTCACACTGCTGAGCCGATGAATTTACTTGCCAACGCGTTAATGTGTTCCGACGAGGGGCTTACCCGCGGCGAGCGCGAACTCATTGGTACTTACGTTTCATCTCAAAACGACTGCTTTTTCTGTCAGACGATCCACGGCGCCATCGCCAGTGCTTACCTGGAAGACGAAGACTGGTCGTTCGTAAAAAGTGTAAAGGAAAACTATCCTGACACCGACCTGTCTGACAGAATGAAAGCACTGTTATCGATCGCGGGCAGCGTGCAGCGCGGCGGAAAGCACGTCACTGCGGAGCAAATCGCCCGCGCCCGCGAACACGGCGCCGACGACCGCCAGATTCACGACACGGTACTCATCGCAGCCGCATTCTGCATGTTTAACCGTTACGTTGATGGCCTTGCAACCACTGCGCCGACGGACCCGGATGTATACCGGATCCGGGCGCTGAATGTGATTAAGAATGGATATTCGGCGGTGAAGGGGTATGAGTGATCGGTTCGCAGTAGCCACCCCACATTACGAAAAAGGAGTTGCCGGCAAAAGGTAACTCCTTTTTCATATGTATCTTACACGATCCAAGAACCCAGCCATTTCAAACAGTTATGAAAACACATTTTCCCGCATTGCTTCTCACCGTATCTATTCTAACATCCTGTGGCGGCCCGGAAACGGGACAAAACGCCGAAAAATCACCCGCTGCGGAGCTCGAAGGCACCTGGAAACTCCTGAGTGGTACTTTGATCGAGAAGGGGGATACTACTGTGACTGACTATACAAAGAACGTTTCCTTCATTAAAATCATCAACGACAGCCACTTTGCCTTCTTGCAGCACGATCTGAACAAAGGAAAGGATACTACCACAGCGAGTTTTTCCGCCGGTGGAGGGGCCTATACCCTGAAAGACAGTGCCTATACCGAAAAACTGGAGTATTGTACGGCCCGCGAATGGGAAGGAAACGAGTTTCATTTTACAATTTCTATTCAAAACGATACGCTCGTTCAGCGCGGAGTAGAGAAGGTGGAGGCGGCAGGAGTGGAGCGATTGAATATCGAGAAGTATGTGCGGGTGAAATAATATGTAACAAAAAAAGCCGGAGGCGATATGTCCTCCGGCTTTTGAAAATGATTTGCTTGGTTCTTATTTCGCGGGCTCCTTGGTAGCCGTGATCGGGAATTCTCCGTCTTGCGAAACGATTGTGCCGCTGAGCTTGTCGCCGTCCTGGGTCATGGTCACGGTAAGGATGCCGCCCTGGAAATCCAGTTTGAAAGTCACTTTACCCTGGTCTATGGTCAGTTCTTTCATTTCCATACGTTCCTGTTGGCCGAGGTAACCGGTAGTTTTGTCGTCTTTTTGCTCGAATGTCATGAAGCCTGTTTCGTACTCGGGCGGTACGTTGGAAACGGTATATTTCCAGGTTCCTACAAGCTCGTTGGCTGTTTTGATGTTTTTAGCTGTTACTGCGAAGATGGTAACGGCCAGGATCATGGTTAGCAAATACTTTACTTTCATTGTGTTAATGGTTTTTGCTTGAAAGATTGGTTATCGAATAGCATTGAGGCCCAATTTAGGAAAAAGCGGATATGTTGCGATCCCGGCAATGTTATATTTTCAGTAACTAAATTACCATCGGTGTTAACGACTGATTAACGGTATCCTGTTGGTGATTTGACGGGATTTTGTTTTTACCGCTCAGGCTTTGATGTTCTTCACCAGCATTTGTACCGTAGCCAGTACGTGGTCCATATTAGTATAGTCGTTGGTCGCTTTCGAAAACATGACGCCGCCTTCGATCAATGAGATAATAGAAACAGCCATCTCTTCCGCATTGACCCCTTTCCGGAATTCGCCGGCCTCGGTACCCTTTTCGATGATGTTGACCAGGCTCTTTTTCCAGCCGAACAGCGCCTTCGCCGCGCTCAGTTGCAGTGGAACGTTCGTGTCGTCGGCCTCTACCGCCGTGTTGAGGATCGGACAGCCACCCCGGTTGCCCACGCTCGCTAGCACTTCCTTGTAAACCCGGCCGTACACCATCAGTTTTTCGAAATACGATCCCGCTTTTTCCAGCTGGGCCTGCACCGTATTGAACACGAGTGACCGGTTGTATTCAAACACGGCCAGGGCTACCTCTTCCTTGTTTTCGAAATTTCCGTAAATGCTGCCCTTCGTGAGGCCCGTAGCTTCGGTAATGTCGGACATGGACGTACCGGCATACCCCTTCCGATTGAAAATCTCGGCGGTTTTCTCGATAATGAAATTTCTGGTGCGCTCGGCTTTGGTCGTTCCTAAGTTCATAATACAAATATACCAATTGGTATTTATTATTGCAAATGCTTGGCCCTGATGTTTGTTCCAAAGTATTTAGCACATTCCTGAATTAGGAGATTGGCGGAAGGACCTTTCCGCGCAGTTCGCCGAAGCCGATCCGGACATCGCCATTTTGCCCGAAACCACGCATGATCACTTCGTCGTGATCTTCCAGAAAGCGCCTCTCGATACCTTCGCCCAGTTTTATAGGTTGTGTTCCATTCAGCGTGGCTTCGAGCAGGCAACCTTTTTGGGAGATGTCCTTACTGCTGATGGTGCCGGTGGCAAGCAGGTCGCCGGTTTGCAGATTACAGCCCGTGACAGTGTGATGGGCTATCTGCTGCGCTACTGTCCAATAAATACCGCGTGCATTGGTTTGGCATACAGAAAACTCTTCGCCGTTGTCGGGCCTGATACTGACGGAGAGCGAAAGATCGAAATTCTGACGTGGCTCGTTTACCAGGTAAGGGAGCGGCTCCGGCTGTTGCGGCGGCGCGGGTACCCGAAAATGCTGCAATGCTTCCCAGGTTACAATCCAGGGCGAGACGCCCGAAGCAAAGTTCTTGCTCGTAAATGGCCCTAGTGGCTGATATTCCCAACGCTGAATGTCCCGTGCCGACCAATCGTTAAAAAGCAGCGCCCCGAAAATGTAATCTTCTGCATCCGCAACTGAAACTGGCTGGCCAACAGACGAGTCTTTGCCGATAACCCACGCAAGTTCCAGCTCATAATCCAGCGCATTGGTCGGTTTGAAGGCGGGAGTACCGTTTGCCTGACCGATTTGACCACGCGGCCTGGGTACAGGCGTGCCGGAAACGATAATCGAGGAGGCCCGGCCGTGGTAGGCGACGGGCAGGTGTTTCCAGTTGGGAAAGAGCGGATTCTCGGGCCGGAAAATCTTTCCGACGCTGAATGCATGCTCCTCACTCGAATAGAAATCGGTGTAGTTGCCTACTTTCAGGGGCATATGCATTCGAACGCTCTTTTGGGGGATCAGCAGGTGGTCGGAAAATTGTTTTAAGACCGACTCGCTGTCGCACAAGGCTGTTTGGATGATTTTGCGCACATAATCAGAAAACCCCCGACCGAGTGCTACCAGCTCATTCAATACCGGTTTCCTGAACGCGCTCCCGGCCTCGGGGTGATGCGGGAACATATTCAACCCGTGGGCCGTAGCCAGATCCACAACCCAATTGCCGATAGCCACGCCCGCCCGCGCGGGCCGTTCGTCGCTGAATATCCCGAAAGGCAGGTTATGGATGGAAAAGTCGGAATCGGGCGGAATAGGAAGCCAGGGTCGTAACATTTTTGTACGGAATTTTTTAAGCTTGTTGGGCCAGATAAGCTTCCAGCAACGGCTCAATGCCCGTTACAGACTCGTAAAGCTGGTCGTAGGATTGAATCACAAAATAATGGTCCTGATAGCGGTCGATATGGTAGGGCGTATCGAGCACGAGGGCAAGGTCGAAGTCGATTTTTTGAACGTCGGCGGAAAGGCAATACCGGCTTTCCCCGGAAGAGGAAATGATGCCGCCGCCATAAATTTTCAAATCGCCGTTTTCCCGGATCAGCCCGAACTCAACGGTATACCAGTATAATCGCGATATGCGTTCCAGGATTTCCTCCTGATCGATATGCCTTAATGCGACTTCGCTCAAATGGGCCATAAAATCGCAGAATGCCTGGTTGCTGAGCAGCGGCACATGCCCGAATGTATCATGGAACATGTCCGGTTCTTCCAGGTAATCGATCTGCTCGGGCTTGCGCAGCCAACTCGACGCCGGGAATTGCCTGTTGTATAAATGCGTGTAAAATTCCCGGTGAGGGATCAGGCCCGGTACCACGTAAACTTCCCAACCCGTCAATGCACGAAGCGCCGGGTTGGTTTCGCGTTCGAAATGCGGGATATGACCGGCAACGAATTTTACTTTTTCGATGCCTTCGAGGTAGGCGCGGCTGGCGATGCGGGGTAGCAGTTCCATTTGCCGCTCGAAAAGCTGTTTCCACATCCGGTGGTCAGCTTCCGTATATCGTTCATACTCCTGGTTCATGGTTGAAAAAGGGTTGAATTAAAGCGTGCCACGTAGCATTTGTTCGCGCTCGATCGCTTCGAACAATGCCTTGAAATTTCCTTTTCCGAACGATTGGGCGCCTTTTCTTTGGATAATTTCAAAAAACAGGGTAGGGCGCGGCATGACCGGCTTGGTGAAAATCTGCAACAGGTAACCCTCATCATCCCGGTCGACCAGAATGCCCAGCTCACGCAGGCTGGCGATGTCTTCGTCGATATGCCCTACACGGCGGAGCAGGTCGTCATAGTAGGCGGTCGGTACGCGTAGGAACTCCACGCCCCGGTCGCGCAATGCCCGCACAGTATCGACAATATGGTCAGTAGCTACGGCAATATGCTGCACGCCCGGGCCGCCGTAAAAATCAAGATATTCCTCGATCTGCGACTTCTTTTTCCCTTCTGCCGGTTCATTGATCGGAAATTTGATCCGCCCGTTGCCATTGCTCATGACCTTGCTCATCAGCGCCGAGTAATCGGTTGAGATATCCTTATCATCAAAAGAAACCATCATTTTAAAACCCATTACCTCCTCGTAAAACTTTACCCACCGGTTCATTTCGTTCCAGCCCACATTACCCACCATGTGATCGATATAACGCAACCCGACCGGCTCGGGAGAATGCTCGGGCTGCCAGGAGACAAATCCGGGAAGGAAAACGCCGTCGTAGTGCTTTCTTTCAACAAAAACATGTACAGTATCACCATAAGTACAAATGCCCGATCGCACGGTTTCTCCATGATCGTCCCGCTCGGTAACGGGCTCCAAAAACGGCCGTGCGCCCCGGCTGACAGTCTCCCGGTAAGCCGTTTTGGCATCATCTACCCATAATGCAATGGCCTTCACACCGTCGCCATGGCGGTCGATATGCGCTCCGATAGCAGTGCCGCCGTGCAATGGCGAAGTGAAGACCAGGCGGATCTTGTCCTGCACCACCACATAGGATTCACGATCGGTAAGCCCGGTTTCGAGCCCGGCCATCGCCAAAGGCTGAAAACCAAATGCATTCCGGAAATAATGCGCCGATTGCAATGCATTGCCAACGTAGAGTTCTACATAATCCGTACCGTTGATAGGCAGGAAGTCGGTCGCGGCGGGCTGTGGCGGAGGTGCTGTGAGTGTGGACATGGGTTAATGATTGAATGATTGAATGTATGAATGATTGAATGATCTGCTTTGGAACTGGGAATGTGTGAATTTTAACCGGGTCGCCGGAGCGATGATTGAATGAATTCTGGAATTGAATAATGTGAATGTCGTTAGGCATATAACATTGGTAGCAAACCGGACATCCGCATATTCTCCGAATGCCCTTGGGCATGTAACGACCATATATGGCTTCCTGTACCAGCAGGCTTTGTTATTACATCCCTTACGGGATTTGTCATACACTTCGAACCTTTTTGCTACCAATATTACATCGCTACGCGATTTGATATTTTGATTTTGTAGCGAAATCCTCTTTTATGGTGGCTCATTCATACATTCAATCATTCAATCATTCAAAATTCACTCCTTCCCCCCAACTCGCAAAATACCGCCCGTCGTCGATCGCCATCGCTTGTTCGGTGAGCATGAGCGGGCGGAAGGTGTCGACCATGACGGCCAGTTCCTGGGTTTCTTTTTTGCCGATGCTCCGCTCGTATGCGCCCGGGTGCGGGCCGTGCGGGATGCCGCCCGGATGTAGCGTAATGTGCCCTTGTGCGATGTCGTTGCGGCTCATGAAGTCGCCATCGACGTAGTATAACACCTCGTCGGAGTCGATGTTGCTGTGGTTGTAGGGCGCGGGAATAGCCAGCGGGTGGTAGTCGTAAAGCCTTGGGCAAAAGGAACATACCACGAATGCGTCGGTCTGGAATGTCTGGTGCACCGGTGGCGGCTGGTGAATGCGCCCGGTAATGGGTTCGAAATTGTGGATCGAAAAGGCCCAGGGATAATTGTACCCGTCCCAGCCGATCACATCGAACGGATGTGTTTCGTAAGTGACCGGATGGATATGGCTTTGCTTTTTAATTCGGACCAGGAAATCGCCGTGCTCGTCGTGGGTTTCGAGGTCGCGCGGGAGAATGTAATCGCGCTCGCAATATGGCGAATGCTCCGTGAGCTGCCCGAAATGGTTGCGGTACCGCTTGGGCGTGTAAATGGGCGAATGCGATTCGAGGTAGAGCAGACGATTGTCGGGCCCGTCGAATTCGATCTGGTAAATGGTGCCTCTGGGGATCAGTACATAATCGCCATAGGTAAAAGGCACCTGCCCGAATGGTGTCCGGATCTTTCCCGAGCCCCGATGGATGAAAAGCAGTTCGTCGGCGTCGGCATTTTTGTAAAAGTAAGTCATCGGCGCACCGGTAGGGGCCGCCAGGCCTAGAATCAGGTCGCGGTTAACGAGCAAGGGCGTGCGACTGTCGAGGTAGTCCGCGGCAGGTTTTACATCGAAGCCGATCAGCTTCCGCATGGTCATATTATTTGTCACGGCAATCCGCGGTGTCACATCATAAGGCTCGCCCAGCGATTTCACCTGCGTGGGCCGCCAGGTGTGATAGAGGAGGGAAGACATGCCTTCGAAACCGATCGTCCCGAAGAGTTCTTCATAGTAAAGCCCGCCGTCGGTTTTGCGAAACTGCGTGTGCCGCTTGGGCGGGATGGTTCCTAGTTGTTGATAAATCGGCATGTGCTTCGAGATTGTAAGTTAGCCAATAGTTGTCTATGCAATTATAGGAAAAACAAAGCAATATTTAAATATTTTTTTGTATTATTTTAAAAATATAAAAAACTGATCCGTTTAATAAATTCTACGAATGGGATCTATTTGTTCTATTAAATAATAGGAATAAATTTGAACGCATTTTAGGCCGGTCAACCCGGAATTGCCTGAAAATGAATTCCATCCTACCTGAATAAGGCATTTGCCCGCTCTGTTGTTGATTCTTGACACAGGATTTTTCTTTCAACTCAAATCATCCAGCCATGAGGAAGCACTACCTCCATTTGCCCGGGAAGGGTATTCTTACATTATTACTAGGCCTGATGCTGTCGGTCCCGGCACAGGCGCAGATCAGCCAGTTCATTCATGTCGACCAGTTCGGCTATGCGCCGGCCGCCGAAAAGGTGGCGGTGCTGAGCAACCCCGTCGCGGGATATAATGCTGCATTGGCCTACACGCCGCCTGCGACCATGGAAGTGCGAAACAGCATTACCAATGCGCTGGCGTTCACGGGGCCGGTCGTTATTTGGAATAACGGAAACACCCAGGCTAATTCGGGAGACCAGGGCTGGTGGTTTGATTTTTCGGCGCTAAACACCATAGGTACCTATTACGTATTCGATCCGGTTAGTAACGAGCGCTCGGCGGTGTTCGAGATCACGGCCAATCCTTATGGTAATGTGATGCTGGCCGCCGTGAAAATGTTCTATTATAACCGTTGCAACATGCCGAAAGCAGCTCCGTACGCACAAAGCAAGTGGACCGACGGAAACAATTTCATGAATGCATTGCAGGATCAGCAATGCCGGTACGTGTACGATCAGGCTAACGCAGCATTGGAAAAGAACCTGACCGGCGGCTGGTTCGACGCAGGGGATTATAACAAATATGTATCCTTCACACACAGTCCGCTGCACGACCTGCTGTATGCGTACGAGGAAAATCCAGCCGTTTTTTCGGATAATTTCAATATCCCCGAAAGTAAAAACGGCATTCCCGACCTGCTCGACGAAGTGAAGTGGGAGCTCGACTGGCTTTTTAAAATGACGAATACCGACGGTAGTACCCATAATAAAATGGGTAGCCGGAATTACAGCGAGAACATTTCGTCGCCACCGAGTGCGAATGTGGATGGCCGCTATTATGGTCCCGTTTGCACATCGGCGTCCGCGACTATCGCTTCGGTTTTCTCGCATGCAGCCCTTGTGTACGCGGGCATGCCGGCGCTCGCCACCTATGCGGGAGAGCTGGAAGCAAAAGCCGTGAGTTGCTTCAATTATGTGCTACCGTTTTTTAATTCGAATACCCTGCAAACTAACTGCGATGACGGCAGCATTGTGTCGGGCGATGCCGATGTGCCGGTCGGTCCGCAGCGGAATATGATGGTGATTGCGGCGATTTATCTTTTCGAACGGACTGGTAACAGCATTTACAATCAATTTGTGATCAATAATTATGCGGGTACTGATGTCATGAGCTCCGGCTATTGGGGTGTGGATGCCACCGAATTACAAGACGCATTGCTGCGTTACGCAAAACTCCCGGGCGCAAACCCGACCGTCGCGACGGCGATCCTGAACTCAGCAGGGACGGCCGTGAACGGCAACTGGAACGACTTCTTCGGCTGGACGACGGCTGATCTTTACCGCGCATTCATGCCCGACTGGTCGTACCACTGGGGCAGCAACATGCCCAAAGCCGACTATGCCAATGTAAATCGTACGATGCTCAAAGCCGGGCTTGGCAATCCGGCCAGCCTGCGACGCAAGGCAACGGAGCAGATTCATTATTTCCATGGGGTTAATCCACAGGGAATGGTGTATTTGTCGAATATGTACGCGGCAGGCGGCGACCGCTGTGCCAACGAAATTTACCATACGTGGTTCAACGACGGTACCATTTACGACAATGCCCTCACATCGCCGAACGGCCCGGCGCCGGGATATGTAGTGGGTGGACCTAATGCCGATTACACGATCAACAGTCAATCGCCGCCCTACGGCCAGCCGCGCCAGAAAAGCTACCTCGACTTCAATACTGGCTGGCCTACCAACAGCTGGGAGATCACCGAGCCGGCGATTTATTATCAGGCCGCCTACATTCGCTTGCTCGCGCATTCGACATTGCCTGTCGAGGACCCGCTTCCCGTGGAGCTAGCCGGTTTTTATTTGAAGGAGCTGGATAAAAGGCAGGCGCAATTGTACTGGAAAACTGTTTCGGAAACCGACAACGACCGTTTCGAAATAGAGCGCTCTGCTGACGGCTTCGATTTCCGCCCGATAGGGGAAGTAAAAGGGCACAGTACCACCTCCGTGGCGCAGTATTATACTTTCATCGACACGGAAGTACCTGCGGCAACCACGTATTACCGCTTGAAACAGATCGACACCGACGGACAGTATGTGTACTCCAAAATCATTGCATTATACCGAAACGGCGAAGTCGCATTCCGCATTGGTCCCAACCCGGTCAACGATTACGTGGAGCTGGAAATGCCGCCGCATACCGGTACCGCGACTGTGAAGCTGACCAATATGGCCGGCGTAGAGGTAATGCGCTGCGACACGGATGGTAGCGGCCGGATGTCAATTCCGAATCTTGCCAAAGGCATTTACATTCTGAGCGTGGAGAAGGGCAGTGAAAAGCTTTTTACGCAAAGGATTTTCAAAAACTGAACGCCTAACGGGCAGCTACAAACGAAAATGTAGCTGCCTGTGATTTTGCCGAGTTTAGTGTTGCCCGGGCGCGGGGTTTCTTTTCGGCATGATCAGGCTGTCGGCCGGATATTTTGCCTTGAGTGTGTCCATTTGCGCCTTGGCCCACTGGATAAGCCGCTCGCGTTGGGCGGTGGTGAGCTTTGCGTCCGCGTGCATACCCAATGCGGTATACGATTTGAGCGGCATAGCGTCATCTTCGACCATTTCCACGGTTTCTTCCAGCTTATGGTTCTGCCGGGCAATGGACAGGCTTGTGAATGTCGAGAAATTGAGGTGCCGCTTGCCGTCTTCGACGTGTTCGTTCATCCACCATGCCACAGGCTGGATGTTATAGTACCATGGATAAACGGTTTTGTTACTATGGCAATCGTTACAAGCGACTTCCAGGATATTCTTCACGTTGGCCGGGACGTCATACTTCGTCGCAATATTCATCGACTGGTCATCGGACAGGTTTTTTTCGGGGCGGATAAACTGAATGATAATGAAAGCGGCAAGAAGGGCGAGTAAAATTTTTCTGAACATGTCCGATGGTGATTAGATTAGGTCTTAATATGCTTAATAATTCCGTCAATGCCCATTTTTACTGCCGCTCTATCCCCTTATTTTTTCGATAGTGCACGGGCGACAGGCCCATTTGCTGTTTGAAGAGCCTCGAAAAATAGAACGGATCGTCGATTCCAATGGCGGAAGCCACTTCATTTATCCGCCATGTACTGAAGTGAAGCAACTGGCAGGCCTTCTGAATGCGGAGATAGTTGAAGTACTCGATCGGTGCGTAGCCGGTGTCTTTTTTGAATTTTCTGGAAAAAAATGAAACCGATAAATTTACCGAACGGGCAATATTATCCAGTGTAAGGGAATTTGAAAGGTTTTCCTGCATATAAAGAATCGCCTTTTCGGTAGGGCTTGCTGCCGATGCAGACAGCTTCTGCGAGCCAAAATGCTCCGGTGCGATAAATGAGGAGAGATAGTGCGGCAACGTCAGATTGGCATGCAGCAGGTTGGATGCACTATATCCTTTCAGCAAAGTCGTGGCGATATGCGTGAAAAGTGCGTTGCGCTCCTCGGAAAACCCTACCTGCACGGCTCTTGCAGGTTCACCGTCACGTCCCATAACGGCAGCTGTGGCTGCATCGCAATAGGCGCCGGTGAGGTGAAGCCAGTAAATGCTCCACGGATTTATTTTATCCGCCCCGTAGGAATGAGGTACGTCCAATGGCAGGATAACAACTTCGCCCGCGCGTACCTGAGCGATGTTCCCGCCCAGTTCGATCCAGCCCTCGCCGTCGCTGCAATACAGCAGGATAGCCTGTGAAATGCCGTTTGGCCGCTGATAATAGTGGTGTAACGCTTTGGGATAATAACCCATTCTTGCAATGAATAACTGGCTGATCAGCGGCAACTGTTCGCAATGGGATGTCGCTACTTTGGGTATTTCAATGATCAGCTCTCCTTCGAAGCCCCTGCTTTTGCGCATAATGTGTGTTTTAATGAGATGGTAGTGAGCTGGATAAAGGTAAAATAATCCATGTTTTGGACAAAATAGTTCATTCGTTTATTTCCTGGAAAAACTGAGTTTTGTGATAGTTAGTACTATTCCTAAATCCCACTATCATGGCAAAGCAACTTTTGACACATGCTCAAATTCAGCAGTACGATAAGGACGGATATCTGATCGTCCGCGGATTTTATGACAAAGAGGAAGTTTCGCGCCTCTACCACATTGCGATAGACGATGCGACAATCAGCAAGCATGCTATCAATGTCAACGACAGTACCGGTAAGCGGAGCAAGCTTTCCCTTTGGTACAAGCCCGGGGATGATGTGTACGGCCTGCTGACCAGAGGTAAAACGCTCGTTGGGGCAGTAGACCAGCTGCTGGGGCGCCAGCCTGGGGACGAAGGCCATTCGGTTTGCCATTACCATTCCAAGCTCATGCAAAAGGAGCCATGCGTGGGTGGGGCCTGGGAATGGCATCAGGATTATGGTTATTGGTATAAAAATGAATTTCTCTATCCCGAACAGATGATGTCGGTAATGATCGCCATAACAGATGCGACGGTGGAAAACGGCTGCCTGCAAGTTATCAAAGGGTCGCATAAAATGGGAAGGGTGGAGCACGGCTTTTCGGGCGAACAGGTAGGCGCTTCGCAGCGCTATGTTGACCTTGCGCTCAGGGCCATGGAGCACGTTTTCGTGGAGTTGAGTGCTGGCGACGCGCTGTTCTTTCATAGCAATATCCTGCACCGGTCGGAAGCCAACTTGTCGGA
The DNA here is from genome assembly GCF_038440355.1 of Dyadobacter sp. OTU695. Taxonomy (NCBI): domain Bacteria; kingdom Pseudomonadati; phylum Bacteroidota; class Cytophagia; order Cytophagales; family Spirosomataceae; genus Dyadobacter; species Dyadobacter sp. OTU695. The sequence goes on from NZ_JASATN010000001.1 coordinate 1,198,592, forward strand.
CCGCCCGCGCTGGTCGCTGATTTCGTGCTACAACCGTTCCACTAATGTCGGGCACAACGAATCATCCTCGTCGGCCGCGAGCATTACACCCATTGAAATCGTCCCCGACGAAGCGCTGCTTACCTGGGACACCGCCGGCCTGACCGAGTCGGAAGCTGATTTTCTAAGCAAGGAAGCAGACGTATCACTCAAATAAACTACACTATGGCACACGCAGCCGGCACGTTTTCCGGTTTGGACATCACCGGGCCAGTCCGGATCAACAAAGGATATGGACCGGTGACGTGCGTGACGCTTTCCGAAATCTTCCCGAACCGCATCCGCGGGAATGCCATGGCGGTGGCCACACTGGCATTATGGATCGCCAATTTCTTCACAACCGCGCTGTTTCCCGTCATGAACCAGTATTTCGGTGTGCCGGTCACCTTTTTGATCCATGCGGCGATATGCCTGGTTTACTTCTTTTTTATCCGGACCAGCATTCCCGAAACCAAAGGCCGTACCTTGGAAGAGATCGAAAAAATATTACAAAAACGCTGATTGCCAATTAAATGACTGTTGAGTTTTACGCACCCGAGTGGGGGAATACCCTGCCGTTCGATACTTTTTGCAAAAATGTAAAAGCCGTTGGCTATGATGGTGTAGAAATGGCACTGCCGTTCGATCCGGCCGAGAAACGGACCATCCTTGAAACACTGGCTGCCAACGATCTCCGGCTGATCGGCCAGTACTGGCAGTCATTCGAGAAGAATATCGACGAGCACGCCGCAAACTATGAAAAATACCTTCGTAACCTGATCGAAGCCCGGCCTGTACTGATCAACTGTCAGACAGGCAAGGATTATTTCAATGCAGCGCAGAACCAAAGGCTTTTCACGCTCGCAGCAAAGCTATCTGCCGATTCAGGCATTCCCATTATCCACGAGACACACCGGGGCAAAAGCCTTTTCGCAGCCCACGTTACGATGGGTTACCTCCAATCCAATCCCAACCTCCGCATTGCGCTCGATATCTCGCATTGGTGCAGCGTACACGAGTCGCTTTTGGCAGACCTTCCCGATGAGGTATCCCTCGCCATTTCCCGTACCGATCACATTCACAGCCGGGTAGGCCACCCGGAAGGCCCGCAGGTAAATGACCCCCGCGCACCCGAATGGGAAGAAGTGCTGAACGCACACCTCAGCTGGTGGGACCGCGTTGCAAGACTTCATGTCCAAAACGGAACGAGGCTTACCATCACCACCGAATTCGGACCTGCACCTTACATGCCCGCCATGCCCTATACGCAAATGCCGCTCGTGAGCCAGTGGGATGTGAACGTGCACATGATGCACCTCCTGAGAGACCGTTATTGGCGGATTTAGGATACTTAGGCTAATTATTTTTTAGCATTTTAATTGAGAAAGATTTTACCGTTAAATAAAATATTTGTCATTAAAATACTGACAATGAGTTGGTTTTCGCTACACAAGGACGAAATGTGATACCTTTGAGGAATTTGTACAGGGATTTTGCTTGTTTAACGCGACTCCGGATTTTGTTCCGGTAATGAGTTAATTCCTAAATTTGCTTTATAGTAACCCCCCTCGATCTGATAACTATGAGCATCCTTTATGTTGACCATGAAATTAATAATCTGAATTCCTTTAAGGCGACCTTCCGGAGAGATGCCGAAATTTTCCTGGCTAATTCAACCGAAGAAGGGTTTAAAATTCTCGACGAGCACAAGATAGACGTCATTTTCGCTGATCACCAAATGCCGGACATGACAGGGCTGGAATTTCTTAAACTGGCTTCCGATCAATATCCTTCCAGTATGCGTGTGCTGCTTACAGGCAATGCGTACACAGAAGAGTTTCGTTGGGCAGCCGGAAAAGGGTATTTCCATAGCTATGTGAATAAGCCCTGGGATGAACAGCAGCTCAGGACGTTGATGATTTCACGTTTATATTAGGTATTGATTATCCCCATGCGAGAGCGCCGGCGGCCAATGTGGCTTCCGGCGCTCTTTTTTTGGTGCAAACGCCTATGTTGCAAAAAAAATTGCCACACGAATATTTGTTAAGAATATATTGACTACATTGGAGAATCAAGATCCGACATTCTTCATCTATTTGCCGGAAGGCTAAACCTTAACCAATGAAAAGAAGACACTTCATGCAGATGTCGGGCTTTGGCTTGGGCGCTATGATGCTCTCGGAGGTACCCGTCATCGGGAGCCCTGTGGCCGAAGAGCGGCTGCTCAACCCATGGCTCGATGCCACAATCAAGAAAAGGCTTGCTGAAACAGCGTTGAATGCCGCCCGTGACAAGGGGGCCACCTACACCGATGTACGTATCGGCCGCTATTTGCAGCAATACCTCTTTACCCGTGAAAAGCAGGTCCAGAATATCGTTAATGGCGAGTCCTACGGCATCGGGATTCGGGTGATCGCTAACGGGACCTGGGGATTTTCGGCCACCAGCGACGTCACGCCCGACGGTATCGCCAAATGCGCGGCGACGGCCGTAGCGATCGCCAAAGCGAACTCTAAGTTTCAGAAAGAACCAGTAGTGCTTGCTGCGCAGAAAGGCGTAGGCGACAAGACCTGGAAGACGCCGCTTACCAAAAATGCATTTGAAATACCCGTCAGGGAAAAGATAGACCTGCTGATGAAGGTCAATGGTGCCGCCATGGATAATGGGGCCAACTTTGTAGCTTCCAACCTGTTTTTTGTCAACGAACAAAAATATTTCGCCTCTTCCGATGGCTCCTTTATCGATCAGGACGTGCATAGGATCTGGCCTACATTTACAGTAACGGTGACCGACAAGGCGTCCGGCAAGTTCAAAACACGTGACGCGATAAGCTCGCCCATGGGCATGGGATACGAATACCTTGACGGGCTGGCCACCGAGAAAATCGCAGGACCGAACGGTCTGGTAGGTTACCGCAATTCCTATGATATGGTCGAGGATGCAGTTATGGCAGCCAAACAGGCGAAAGAGAAAGTAACCGCCAAATCGGTTGAGCCGGGGAAATATGACCTTGTTTTAGACCCGAATCACCTCGGACTCACCATTCACGAGTCGGTAGGGCACCCTACCGAGCTCGACCGCGTGCTGGGCTATGAGGCCAATTATGCCGGTACCAGCTTTGCGACGCTCGACAAATGGAAGACGAAGAATTTTAATTACGGCAGCAAGCTGGTCAATATCGTCGCCGATAAAACACAGCCGCATACGCTGGGAGCTGTGGGCTACGACGACGAGGGTGTCCCTTGCAAGGAATGGGATATCATCAAGGACGGAATTCTGGTCAATTACCAGGCTATCCGCGACCAGGTACAGATATTGGGAGAAAAAGAGTCGCACGGCTGCTGCTACGCCGACGATTGGAGCTCAGTTCAATTCCAGCGCATGCCGAATATCAGCCTCAAACCGGGTACCGAGAAACGCAGCGTACTGGATATGATCAAAGGGGTCGAAAAAGGTATTTACATTGTCGGAAGAGGTTCTTATTCTATCGATCAGCAGAGGTATAATTTCCAGTTTGGAGGGCAGGTTTTTTATGAGATCAAAAACGGCGAAATCGCCGGAATGCTCGAAGATGTGGCGTACCAATCCAATACCCAGGAATTCTGGAATTCATGTGCGCAGCTTTGCGACAAGGACGATTACCGCACATTCGGCTCGTTTTTCGACGGCAAAGGCCAGCCCTCGCAGATCAGCGCCGTCTCGCACGGAAGTTCGACCACGCGGTTTAACGGGGTGAATGTTATTAATACCGGGAGGAAAATTTAAGGAGGGAGGAAGGAGGAAAGGGAAGAAAGGGAGGAAGGAATTAAAGTATATCCCCTTAGTCCCTTTCCTCCTTCCTACCTTTCCTCCCTCCTCCTAGAGTCCATCGATCATAAAAAGACATCACGCAATGGCAATCCTTTCAAAAGAAGAAGCTAAAAAAATCATAGATAAGGTCCTGGCGTTTTCGAAGGCTGATGAGATTAGCGCGTCGCTTTCAGGCAACCGGACAGGTAATATCCGTTACGCACGCAATTCGGTGTCGACCAGCGGCGAAACGACCGACATGTCACTTTCCGTTACCGCTGTTTACGGCAAGAAATCGGGCACGGCGACCATTAACGAATTCGATGATGCCTCGCTCGAAAAAACGGTACGTCGGGCAGAGGAAATCGCGAAGCTTGCGCCTGATAACCCGGAGTATATGCCGATGCTCGGGCAGCAGCAATATGTAGATACCCATGCATTCGCCGATAGTACGGCGGGTATTGACGCTGAATACCGTGCCAAAGCCGCTTTCGCCAGCATTGAGCCTTGTTCTAAAAAGAACCTGACCGCGGCCGGCTATATGGAAGACACGAGCGGATTTGCGGCATTAGGGAACAATAAAGGGCTTTTTGCCTACAACAAATCCACGTCGGTAGAATTTTCGGTGACGGTCAGGACGGCGGATGGCACCGGCTCGGGCTTCGTGCAGCGCGACTATAACGATGCCTCTAAATTGAATTCCGGGACGGCCACGGAAATTGCCATGCAGAAGGCACTGGCATCGGTGAATGCCAAGGCGCTGGAACCGGGTAAATATACCGTTATACTCGAACCCACAGCCGCACACGACCTCATCCTGAACATGATGCGGAATATGGACGGACGCAGCGCCGACGAGGGCAGGAGCTTTCTGGGTAAAAAGGGCGGGCAGACCCGATTAGAGGAAAAGCTCCTCGACGAACGAGTGACCATCTATTCCGACCCCACAAATACCGAAGTACCCGGCTCACCCTTCGCCAACGATGGCAGGCCTCAGGAGAAAGTGACCTGGTTTGAAAACGGGGTGGTAAAAAACATGTACTACTCGCGATTCTGGGCAGAAAAAAAAGGTGTAAAAGCTATCCCGTCACCGGATGGTATCATTTTCCCCGGCGGCAACGACTCGCTCGCCGACCTCATTAAGGGCACGGAAAAAGGCATTCTTGTCACGCGTTTCTGGTACATCCGTACCGTCGACCCGCAAACGTTGCTCTACACGGGCCTCACGCGCGACGGTACTTTCTACATTGAAAACGGGCAGATCAAATATCCCGTGAAGAACTTCCGGTTCAACGAAAGCCCGGTAATCATGCTTAATAATGTGGAGGCTATCGGAAAATCCGTGCGTACCAACGGCAGCCTGATACCCCCGCTTAAAATTCGTGATTTTACGTTTACAAGCCTTTCGGACGCAGTATAACGGGTTCCGTAATCCATTTAAACTGCTATCCTGCCATCCATAACAGGTGAGTTGAAACAAGTGGAGCCATTCATTAACTTATGAATTGCACTTTTTTAGCTCACCCAATCAATCCTATTAGCTAAACATCTACACTTTGAAACGACGAGATTTTATCCAAATGGCCGGGCTTGGAACGGGAGCGTTCATGTTGCCGGGTTTTGCAACGGGCCGTCCTGTATCGCCTGAGGCTTTGCTGATGGCGGGTGAGGACGTGGCTGTCAAAAAGCGGCTAGCCGACGCTGCCCTCAATGCGGCCAAATCCAAAGGCGCTTCCTATGCCGATGTACGCATTGGCCGCTACCTCAATCAGTTTGTTACCACCCGCGAAGACAAGGTCGAGAACATCGTTAATACCGAATCATACGGGGTAGGCGTGAGGGTCATTGCCAACGGCTGCTGGGGGTTCGCCGCGGTGGTGGATGTTAAAAGTGAAATGCAGATGGCGAAGGCGGCGGAAGAGGCCGTTGCGATTGCCAAAGCGAATGCGAAACTGATGAAAGAGCCGGTACAGCTCGCTCCGCAAAAAGGTTTTGGCGAAGTAAGCTGGAAAGCGCCTATTAAGAAGAATGCTTTTGAAGTACCTATCAAAGAAAAGGTGGACTTGCTGCTCTCGGTGAACGATGCCGCTTTGAAAAATGGGGCCAACTATGTGAATTCGATCCTGTTTCAGGTGAATGAACAAAAATATTTTGCGTCTACCGACGGCTCCTACATCGATCAGGATATTCATCGCATATGGCCGCTTTTTAATGTAACGACCATTGATCCCAAATCGGGTAAGTTTGAAACGCGCCGGTCGCTGAGCGCACCGATGGGGATGGGCTACGACTATTTACAGTCGAACCCGGCGGACAAGGTAACCGGCATCACGACCCGGTACAACAAAGGGTACGACATGCTCGAAGATGCGACAGCCGCGGCCAAGCAGGCCAAGGAAAAGCTGACGGCCAAGTCGGTGGAAGCGGGCAAATACGACCTGATCCTCGACCCCTCGCATTTGTGGCTGACCATCCACGAATCGGTAGGCCACCCGTTGGAACTCGACCGTGTGCTGGGATATGAGGCCAATTTTGCGGGAACTTCGTTTGCGACCCTCGATAAATGGCAATCCAAGAACTTCCAGTACGGCAGCAAGCAGGTCAACCTCGTGGCCGACAAGTTGCAGGTAGGCTCGCTGGGGGCCGTCGGCTGGGATGATGAAGGGGTTAATACCAAACAATGGGATCTGGTGAAAGACGGTGTGCTGGTGAATTATCAGGCGATCCGCGACCAGGCGCACATCATCGGTGCAAAAGAATCGCACGGATGCTGCTATGCCGACAGTTGGAGCTCGGTTCAGTTTCAGCGGATGCCGAATGTGTCGCTCGCGGCGGGCAAAACACCATTGTCGGTGGATGATATGATCAAAGATGTCAAGAAAGGCATTTACATTATTGGTGATGGCTCGTTCTCGATCGATCAGCAGCGCTATAACTTCCAGTTCGGGGGGCAGCTGTATTATGAAATCAAAGACGGCAAGATCGCGGGTATGCTGAAAGATGTGGCTTACCAGTCGAACACACAGGAATTCTGGAACTCGTGCGTGCAAGTGTGTGACGAGCGCGACTACCGTTTGGGAGGTTCGTTCTTCGATGGCAAAGGACAGCCGATGCAATCCAGCGCCGTATCGCACGGCAGTTCGACGGCAAGGTTCAACGGCGTTAATGTTATAAATACCGCGAGGAAGATTTAAAAGGGAGAATGGAGGAAAGGGAGAATGGAGGAGGGAAATAGGGATAATCCCTCGTCCCTTTCCTCCATTCTCCTTCCTCCCCTCAACCAAAACGACCATCAAAAAAGTATTACGCAAATGGCCATTATACTAACTGAATCAGAAGCAAAAGCATTATTGCAAAAAGTGCTGAGCTATTCCAAGGCCGATGAATGCGAGGCCAATATATTGGGCGAGGAGCGGGGTAACCTGCGCTATGCCCGGAACGAAGTGTCGACGAGCGGATCGCTGATCAACCAGAATTTGCAGGTGCAATCCGCATTCGGGAAGAAAGTCGGCGTAGCAACCATCGATGAGTTCAGCGACGAATCGATTGAAAAAGTCGTCAGGCGGTCGGAGGAACTGGCCATGCTGGCGCCGGAAAATCCCGAGTATGTAGGCGTGCTTGAACCGCAGACTTATTTGAAATCCAATGGTTTTTTCGAATCCACGGCAGGCATTAATCCTGCTTTTCGCGCCGATGCGGTCGCCAAAAGCCTCGAACTGACCCGCACGGAGAAGATGACGGCCGCCGGCTTCCTGGAAAATCAGAAAGGTTATTCGGCCATGATGAATTCCAAAGGCCTTTTTGCCTATTACCCCAGTACCAGCGTCAATTTCTCGCTCACGGTACGCACGCCCGATGGCAAAGGCTCGGGTTATGTGGCCAAAGGTTATAGTGATGTAAATAAACTGGATACGGCCGCTGCTACGAAAATCGCCATTCAGAAATCCAAAGGTTCGGTCGACGCGAAGGCGCTGGAACCCGGCAAATACACGGTCATCCTCGAACCGACGGCCGCGGCAGTACTACTGGAAAATATATTCTTCAACCTCGATGCGAGAAGCGCCGACGAAGGCCGGTCGTTTCTCAGCAAAGCGGGAGGCAAAAGCAAGTTGAACGAGAAAATCGTCGACGAGCGCGTGAATATCTATTCGGACCCGATGCATCCGGATTTGCCTGCGTCGCCCTGGTCGGGTGATGGGCAGGCGGCCAACAAGATCAGCTGGATAGAGAATGGGGTAGTCAAAAACCTCGTCTATTCGCGCTATTGGGCACAGAAAAACAATGTAAAACCGGTGCCATTCCCCACGAACGTGATTATGGCGGGCGGTACGGCAAGTATGGAAGAGCTGATCAAATCGACCCAGCGTGGTATTTTAGTAACCAAACTCTGGTATATCCGAGAAGTCGACCCGCAAACGCTCCTGCTCACGGGCCTCACGCGCGACGGCACTTTCTATATCGAGAACGGCGTGATCAAGCATCCGATCAAAAACTTCCGTTTTAACGAAAGCCCGGTGATCATGCTCAATAACCTGGAAACGCTCGGCAAACCCGAACGCGTGGTGAGCACCGAGAGCAACAGCAATTATCTGATCCCGCCGATGAAAATCCGCGAGTTCACATTCTCATCGTTATCAGACGCAGTTTAGTATTGAAACCTTTTTTCTTCACGAGAATCCAATACACCTCGGGTAACTGGGATACCGACCAGCGAATGCCGTCCAATTTGCTGCATTCGCTGGTTGAGTACACCACCATCCCGGTCGATGAGAAGGAAAAAGTGGTCCAGCTAAGCAGTAATGAAATATTTAAAAGCCCGTTCTGCTATTTGAGCGGGCACAAACTGGTGGAATTTTCAGCCCAGGAACGCGATCATTTCAAACGGTATGTGCAAAATGGCGGATTTGTGTTCGTCGACGACTGCAACCACGACATCGACGGACTTTTTGCCAAATCTTTCGAGCAGGAAATGGCCCGGACATTCGGCCCGAAAGCCTTGCAGAAGATTCCCAACAACCATCCAGTTTACCACAGTTTTTTCAAATTCGACGACGGCCCGCCCACCACTTCCTTTGAGCTGAACGGCTGGGGAGACGACCTCGTACACGACTATCTCAAAGCCATTACCATCAACGGGAAGATCGGCGTCCTGTACAGCAACAAGGATTACGGCTGCGAATGGGATTATGATTTCCGGAACAAACGATTCCTGGCCGTCGACAATACGCGGTTTGGGGTGAATATTGTTGTTTATGCGTTGACGGGATAGGGAGGAGGAAGGAGGAGGGGGAGTCTTAATTTCATGGAATCACTATTAATTATCAAAATTTGGAAACCTCAACGGCTACATCACACTACCGCTCGCTGGTGGCTAAGCTGCCACTCCTGAAAGCCGAAATTGCGAAAGTAATTGTTGGACAACAGGAGGCGATTGATGAAATACTGATCGCATTGCTGGCGTCGGGACATTGCCTGTTGGAAGGCGTACCCGGGTTGGCAAAGACATTGATGGTCAAAACAATGTCCGAAGCATTGCATATGAGCTTTCGCCGGATCCAGTTCACGCCCGATCTGATGCCCGGCGATATTGTCGGCACCGAGATTTTGGAAGAGGACCATGAAACGGGCAAGAAGTTCTTCAAATTCAACCGGGGGCCGTTATTTGCCAATGTGGTACTCGCCGACGAGATTAACCGGACGCCGCCAAAAACGCAGGCGGCGCTGCTTGAAGCGATGCAGGAGAAGAGCGTAACCTACGGCGGCGAAAATTACGCATTACCTAACCCATTCCTGATCATCGCCACACAGAACCCCATCGAGCAGGCCGGTACCTATCCGCTGCCCGAGGCCCAGCTCGACCGGTTTTTGTTGTATATCAAACTAAGCTATCCCAGTGAGACCGAGGAGTTGGACGTGTTGCGAACAACCACCGGGACCGCAAGGCCGGAGATTGGGCGGATACTGTCGGACACGGAAATGGCCGATCTGCAAAAGCTGACGCGGCAGGTACACATTGCCGATGAACTATTAGTCCGAATTAACCATCTGGTGCGCTCCACGCGGCCAGAAACGACCCAGTCGGAGTTTGTGCGCGAGTGGTGCGACTGGGGTGCGGGCCCGCGCGCGGGGCAAGCGCTCGTGTTGTGCGCAAAGGCCCGGGCGGTCTTGAACGAGCGGTTTTCGGTTGTGCCGGAAGATATCCGCACATTGGCATACCCCGTGCTGCGGCATCGCATTGCCATGAATTTCCGGGCCGAGGCCGAAGGCATTACCAGCGACCAGGCTATTCAGGAGTTGCTGAATACGCTGCCATAGTTTAATAGAAATACCGATTGAAATGCAAAAAACAACCGGATTACTGGCATCCAGCCTTATCAAGCTCAAAAACCTGCAACTGACCGGGAAACTGGTGAGCGAGGAACTGATGCTGGGCATTCATTCCAGTAAGCGGTCGGGTATCGGCATTGAATTTGAACAATACCGCCATTACGAGCCGGGCGACGATCCGAAACGCATCGACTGGAAGTTGTTTGCAAGGACAAATAAACATCTGGTCCGCGAGTCGTCGACCGAAAGTGACCGCCAGATCCGGTTCGTACTGGATTTGTCGGGATCGATGAATTACACTGAAAACGGTGTCAGCCGGCTGCAATACGCGCAAATCCTGCTGGCGTCGCTGGCCTACTTGTGCTACATCCAGAATGATGAGATGAGTTTGTATGGATTGAGGGAGGGCCGGGTGGAAACGATCAGCGGCACGGGCTCGGCTTCGTCGGCCAGGCAGGCATTTCAGAAAATACTGGTAGGACTGGAAAAAGCAACAGCGAGCGGCCCCTGGGGTACCTCGGCACTGGGGCAGGCCGAATTTCAGTCGCGAAAAAAAGAGCAGCTTATCTTCGTGAGCGACCTGCTGCAAACCGGCGACGAATGGCTGTCATGGATATGCTCTTTGGCAGGCCCTTACCGGGAAATCGTGATCTTCCAGCTACTGGGTGACCAGGAGGAGGATTTTGATTTGAAAGGATTTTACAGGTTTAAGGACCTGGAAAGTGGACAGGAGGTCGAGCTTGATGCGGAGACCGTGGGCATGCAGTTCAGAACTGCTATGCAAGGCTATCTGGCCGATTTGAAAGCGGCATTGCAAATCCCGCATGTGCGCCTCGTGCGGGCACGGATGAGCGAGCCCGTGGGAATGGTATTGAAGGCATTTTTAACGAGAAGAAAAGGCTGATGGCATTCCTGCAACCATATATGCTCTGGGGAATGCTGGCCATAGCGGTACCGGTGGCTATCCATTTTTGGTACCAGAAAAGGGGCAAAACCATTGAGTGGGCCGCCATGCGCTGGCTTGGCGAACAAACCACGCTGCAACACCGCGGCATGCGGCTCCATGAGGTTTGGCTGATGATCGTGCGGTGCCTGGTGGTTTTGCTGCTGGCTTTGGTATTGAGTAAACCGGTCGTCGGGTGGCTCAACAATGGCGGCCGGCCGGAGGTCATCCATCTGGTACAGGCCGACAGGCTTGTTATCGATACCTACCGTTTTGAACTCGAAAAAGCGCAACGCAGCGGCGAGCGTATCTATTGGCTCGGTACTTCCCCGCAGAAGGCAATTGACCTTACCAAAATGACGGTCCCTGCTTCGCAACCGAAGTATTTACAACAGAATATTAATGCATTGTCGGACGGTGGTGGGAAAGATTTCAGATTGTATTTCCGGAATGACGATGATTTGGAAGCCCGGGTATACGTTCCCGGTAAATACCAGCTTTTTCCGGCTGCCGATTCTTTGCGGAAAAGTGAGGTTGATATTTTTAAAAATAAACCGGCTTTCGGACGAGTAATCCGGGTTTTTCTGGATTATGACGATGCCGGGGAACGGCAGACTGTCCGCGCAGCACTTACAGCGTTGAGGGAGGTCTACGGTTTTCAATTTCAAATAGAAGAGGAAAAAAGCCCGGGTCGCTATGAATGGGTGTTTACCGACCGGCCGATGGCCCGTCCACAGCCCGGAACGGTTTATGTCGTATCAGGAAATGCCCCGCAATGGAATGCTCCGGCTAACGTCATTCAGCTGCGCGATACATTGAGAATGGCAAATTCGGAATTGGTCGAAAGTGGCAGGCTGCCGGAGTGGCTCGGCGATCTGTTTGTAAAAGAGCTGGGTTTGAAAACTGCTAATCCTCCTTTGAGCAGAAGTCAGCTCAATGCATTGTTTGAAAAAATACCCGCCACGGGTGCGCAGGCAGAGGCTGCATTGCGTCCATGGCTGCTGCTGATTTTGGTATTATTGATGGCCGCGGAACGCTGGTTGGCACTGCGCAAAACGGTAAGGAACCATGGCTGATCTGAAAAAACTCATCAAGTCGGTTAACACGCACATACAATGGCTTGGTATTATTAAAAGCTCGTTGATGGGTATTTCAACGCAGCTGGTAGCCAATACCTTTTTGCCCTTCGACCCGTGGTTGAGCCCTTTGGCCGGCTCTTTCGCCTCGTTGATCGGCTGGTGGATACACAAAGTAGGCAGGGACAAAAAGGATGTCGCCATTTCGCTGATACACAACCATAACCCGGAGGCCGAATATAGCCTTGACCTTCTCGACAGGGATGATCTGAACATTGCCGAGCAAATGCAGCTCGAAAGGATCGGACAGCGGAATATCAGATTTACCCGGCGGATATTATACCGGGGCATGTGGATCTATTTGCTTGCACTGGTGCTGGCAACGGCCGTTAACGATGGGTGGCCAGCTATCCGGGACCGGAATGCAGCGCCGGCAAAGGCAAAAACAACGTCGTCGGCCGAAAGTAAGGAGCAGGCGCCGGTTATGCCAAAGTTTGAATCAGCAGGGGTGAAAATAGTGCCTCCTGCCTACACGGGCCTGCCGCAAAGGAAATCGGGCGACCTGAATGTCAGTGGGATCGTCGGTTCTCAGATTGAATGGTCTGTCTGGTTCGACCGCCCGGAGCAACTGTCGGTACGGATCGCCAATAGCCGGGGTGAAGAAGTTGGTTTGCGTCAAATCAATGGTGTATTCGTGCATCAGGACCGTCTTGCTGGCTCCGGCCTGTATTCCATTAAGGGTTACTGGAAGGACTCGCTGGTATATCAATCTGATTTTTACAAGCTCGAAGCGCTACCTGATCTCGCGCCCCGTATTGAACCGGCATCGAAGGAACTATACCAATATCATTATTTAAAAGACCCGAAAAGGATACGGATATCCGCTAAAATATCGGATGATTTCAGGGTCAGGCAGGCATTTATCGTTGCTACCGTGGCGCGCGGTTCAGGCGAGAATGTAAAGTTCAGGGAAATGCGGCTGCCGCTTAGCCCCGCTGATTTCAGGGAAGCCAACATTCAGAAAACCATCGATCTGAATGCATTGAATTTCACTCCGGGCGACGAGCTCTACTATTATTGGGCAGCGATCGATAATCGCACGCCGGAAGCTAATTTTAGCAAGTCGGATACGTATTTTGTTGTGTATAAAGATACTGCGAACGTCGAAGAGTCTGAGTTGGCGACCATGGCCGTGAACGTCATGCCGGAGTATTTCCGGAGCCAGCGGCAGATCATCATCGACACCGAGAAGCTTATTGCCAAACGAAAGAAGCTGAAAAAGACTGAATTCAATTCCGTTTCCAACGAAATTGGCTTTGATCAGAAAGTGCTCCGGCTGCGCTATGGGCAGTATCTGGGCGAGGAATTTGAGACGACTATCGGTGGTGGGGATAACCCAGCGGCCGATGCTGGCAATATCATCGACGCATTCACGCATCATTCCGACGGTCAGGGGGAGGGTGCCGAGTCACGCGTGGGAGAACCTCGCACGGGCGAACCCGCCCACGCTGACGAGCATGCACACGAGCACAAGCAGGAGCCTGCGGGAGAAAAGGACCCGCTTGCCGCTTTGATGGAGCAATATACCCACTCGCATGACGATGCGGAAACCAATACTTTTTACGAGCAATCCACGCGCAGCCTTTTGAAAATGGCTTTGGAACAAATGTGGCAATCGGAGCTGCATTTGCGAACCTACGAGCCCGAAAAAGCGCTGCCATTTGAGCATAAGGCATTGGAATACCTCAAAACTGCCCAGCAGAAGGCGCGAACGTATGTCAAAAAAAGTGGTTACGACCCGCCACCGATCAAGGAAAAAGAGAAGCGGCTAACCGGCGAGCTCAAAGAACTCGCGACAAAGTGGGAGTTTGAAAAAGAATTTAACCAAAAACAAACCGGTGCGCTGGCGGCGGCATTGCTTGGTTATCTGGAAAAAGACAAGTTAGCCAAGGCCGATCAGGCGAAGCTGGCACAATTAGGGTCGGAAATGGTTCAGCGGCTAACCGGCAGCGAGCCGTTCAATGGAGGCTTGCAGAACTGGAATATGATCGCGGCACTGCAAAAACTGGTGGCAGGGAGGGCATTGAGCGACTCCGAGATGAATGGTTTGAAGCAGGATTTGTATAAACGAACCGATGCCGCATTGCAGAGCCGCTCGCCGTGGCTGGCAGGGAAAAAGTTAGAGGCCGCATTCCGGAAAGCACTGCGTTAGGCCGTTTCACAGAATTGAGCAAGAATTAAACACTGAATGATCCATACCGATTTCAACTGGACCGGGCCTTTGAACCTAATGCTGCTGCTGGCGGCAGTGGCCTTGCTGGCGCTGCAATGCGGGTTATTGTACACGCGGCACCGCCACTCCGGACGATTTGGTATCCGGTTGTTTTTGAATCTATTGGTGTGGCTGAGTGTCGTGGCCTGGATAGCAGACCCGTATTTGCAATCCGGAGCCAGTTCGAAAGTAGGGCTGCTGATCGCTGAAAACGTATCTTCCGGGGTTACCGGGCGTATTCGCGACAGTCTGGTCGGGGTGGAGGTGATCCGGGAGGATGAAATCGCGAGCAGACAAGTGGACACGCTGGTTATAGTGGGGCAGGAGTTCGACGACAAGGTTTTTGCATCGATCCGGCAACTGAAAAACCTGCCCGATTTGCATTGGAAGCCCTACTTTGCCCCGGGCGAGCTACGTGACCTGCATTGGAAAGGCATATTGCGAAAGGGCGAAATGCAGCGGATTGAAGGAAGCATTCAAACTGCGGACAAAAAGATGTTGCGGGTGCGCTATGCCGGCCATACACTCGACAGTGTAATGCTGAATCCCGGTAGCAACAATTTCAGGCTTGCATTTCCTGCATTCAGCGAAGGACGCACTACCACCAGCCTCGATCTTGACGGCCAAACCATCGACACGCTCGGCTTTTTTTCGCAACCCGGGCAGATGTTGACGATCCGCTTTCTTCTCGATAACCCTGATTTTGAAACGCGCAACCTGGCTACCTGGCTTGGAAAGCAGGGCCATTCGGTGCTGTATGACGCCACATTGTCAAAGAATATCCGGAGTAAGCTGAATATTAACCGGGCAACGGAGCCTGAACTGATCATAACAAACGTTTCGAATGCAGTCGACCCGGCTATCAAAAAAGCTGTTAATGCAGGTAAGAGTGTGCTTTTTCTGCAATCGGGAGATCCGGTAGCCGAGCTCCGTTCGATCAATAATGCATTGGGTACACGCTTTCAAACGGTGAAAACTTCAAATGATGAATCGGTGCCATTATCACCGTCGCTGATGGCCCGGCCTTTCCGTTTCGAACCACGGGATTTTCAGGTAAAAACGCCGCACTACCCGGTGGCAACCGAAACGACGACCGGGAAGATCGCTGTTAGTTTGCTGAATGAAACCTTCCCGATGCAGTTGGCGGGGGATAGCATGGCTTATGGAAGAGTCTGGAACGAAATTCTCGCATACGTACGTCCCGCGCAGGCATCCGTGATCGAGTGGGACGCGCCGGTCTTTCGCAATGTGCCGGTGAAGATTTATTTGAACAACTTTCAGGCTGTTTCAAGATTTTTAACCTTGGGGCAGGATACGATTTCCACCACCATTTCTGCATTGAACGACCGTTCGGCTACCGCTACTTTCTTACCGGTGCAAAATGGTTGGGTACCTCTTCACGATTCGTTGAACACGGAACTTTACGTGCAGGACTACCCGTCGCTGCGATATGCTTGGCGCATGCAGCATTTTATTCAATCAACACAACAAGTAAACGCAGGTACGCGCCTGACTGACAATGCGGTTTCAACCAGAAAACTTCCCGGCTGGGCCTGGTTTTCCTGGCTAATGCTCTGCCTGGCTGCGCTCTGGATCGAGCCGAAACTGTAATGATCAGCGTCTTTCGATGTCTTCCAGGCTAACCTGCCGGGGAAACCGGGCGAAGTGCATATTGGGCTCGTTTAGGGCGTATCCATCCTGTATGGCTTGCCGGGCCTTCTCGAAATAGACATTCTGGCGTTGATTTCCCGTGATTTTCAGGGTCATGGCCATATAGTAGTTAGCCAACGGATGCATTTCATACAATTGCAGGCATTCACTGAGCTTCTGTTCCGCCTGATCGAATTCGTTCATCAGATAATATAAAATGCCGAAATACAGAAGAGAGTTGAAATGGATATCGTTGCGGCCCTCTCCGCGCCTTTGCTGGGCAATGTCTTTCTGGAAATATTTTTCGGATTCCTGGTAGTTCCCTGATTCCATATGACTTATTGCAATGAAAAATGAGAAGGTATGATCCATGGTGAATGCATTGGGCGTGAGCTGTTCCGCTGCCAGCAGATCGGTGATGGCCTTTTCATAATCGTGCGTCAGCATACAATGCAAATATCCCCGGTACGCGAGCCAGCGCTTTGGGTCAAGCGCTACGGCGGTGTCGTTGTAGGCGATCGTTTTCCCGAAGTTGCCCAGAAACATTTGCCGGATCCCCTTCTCCTGGTACACCTCGGCGATGTTGGGGCATATGGCGAGAAGAGAGTCGAAAGTAGCATCCCAACCCAGACTTTCGGGGCCAAATATACGGGCTTTTTGTGCATAGGTGTGGAAGAGGCTGTCCTGAACGTGTTGGGAGGCGCAGTCCGGTTGAGCCCACGCGTCCGTAAACGCAGTGGTCATTAAAAGCAGCAATAGCGGAATGCATCTCATAGTTCCGGATCTCACCGTAATTTAACCTTAAAATCACTCAGATTTTAACGACTGCGTCGGGTTGGCCAGGGCTGCGCGAACTGACTGGAAACTGATGGTTGCTAGCGTGATGACGATTGTGGCGAGTCCGGCTGCGGCGAATATGTCCGTTCCAATGGTGACATAATAGGCGAAATGGTCCAGCCAGCGCTGTGTGAGCCACCACGCAAGCGGACAACCAATGGCAATGGCCAGGGCGACCAGCATGAGGAATTCCCGCGACAGCATAGCCACGACACTGCCCGTGGTGGCACCCAGTACTTTGCGGACACCAATTTCCTTCCGGCGACGCTCGGCCGTGAATGCAGCCAGGCCGAAAAGTCCCAGGCAGGATATCAATATAGCCAAAGCGGCAAAATACCTGGCCAGTTGGGCCACGAGCTTCTCGGAGGCGTACTGGATCTGATAATCACGATCGAGGAAGTCGTAGTCGAATGCGTAGCCAGGATTGAAGCTTGCGTAAAATGCCTGTATGCGTGCCATGGTCGCGGGTAGTTGGTCTGGCTGAATTTTGACGATCGCCAGCATGGTTTCCTGAGGTGATAGTTTGAAAATGAATGGCTTAATGGCCTCATGCATGGAGTTGAAGTGAAAGTCTCGTGCTATGCCGACAATGTGACTCTTCCCGCCGTCGACCGTAATCTCTTTACCAATAGGATCGGTAATGCCCATTTGCCGGACGGCGGTCTCATTCAATATTACAGCCATCGTGTCTGAGCCGAAATCTTTTGAAAAGCTTCTCCCGGCGAGCATAGGAATGCCCAGCGTTTCGGTGAGGCCATAATTAACGGGCATTTTATAGAATCGGATCTCATCTTTTTGGTTTTTTCCATCCCAGCGAACGCCAGCCGATGGCAGGGACGCAGGCAGTATGATTTTTTGCTGGATACTTGAAGAGCTCACTACGCCCGGAATGGTTTTGAGTCTTTCGAGAAATGCCTCGGTTTGCGTTGCCGCACGCCCCTCCATTTCAAAATACACAATTCCCTCTTTTTCATAGCCCGGGTTTTTACTTTGCACATAATCGATCTGTTTGTAAAACACGACTACCGAAATGATGAAGATCACCGAAACAGCGAACTGGAACACGACAAGGCCTTTCCGGACCCAGAGTTCGCCCATGCCGTGCAGCAATTTGCCTTTTAAAGTGAGGGCGGGATTAAACCGGGAAAGGTACAATGCGGGATAGCTGCCGGAGAGCAGGCCGGTGAGCAGCAGAATAGCCACCAATGCCGCCGTGAACTGCGCGCCGAACTGTAAGGTGAATTGCTTGTTTGTGATTGTATTAAAATAAGGTAATGTAAGCCAAACAATGCCTAACGCGACTAGTAATGTGAGAAAACTCATCAGGATCGATTCACCCAGAAACTGGAATATGAGCGTCAGCCTGCCGGCGCCTAATGCTTTTTTGACACCCACTTCCTTAACCCTTACCGACGCTTTGGCCGTTGAGAGGTTCATGAAATTGATGCAGGCAATGAGGAGGATAAATACCGCAATGGCACTGAACAGCCGCACATATTCGATCCGACCCCCGGATTGCACGCCATTTTCATATTTGCCATAGAGGTATCCGTCGGAATATTTCCGGATGAATAATGTCGCATTGGAGTCGTTGAAGTGTTTTTTTGCGTAGCCTGCCAGTTTTGCTTCCAATAAATGCGCGTCGGCGCCGGGCCTCAGCACTAGGTAGTTATGAAACGGGCCGGTAGCGGTATTAGGCATACTGCCTTGGGGTAGTATCTCATCCCAGGCCGCGAGCGGTATCAGCAGTTCCGACTGCTCGCTCGAATTGTGGGGCTGATCACGGAATACGCCGCTTACCTGGCATTTGCGCGAAAATGCCTGCCATTTCCATTCCACCAACTGGTTCATCGCCTTTTCGGGCGATCCGAAAAGGCGGATAGCCATCTGCTCGGAAATTGCTACGGTGTTTTTGTCGGTAAGGACCGACTCCGGATTACCTTGTGTTAAAGGAAAAGAAAATGCCTTGAAATAATCGGGACTTACGAAATTCCCTCCCGCGCTAACAGTCCGTCCGTCGTGGGAAAGACTGAATTTCTGAAACCAGACAGGAGGCGTCGTCGAAACGGCCATTTCGACTTCGGGCATATCCCGGGGTAGAAACACCCTCAAAATTCCACCCGTGCCTTCCGAAGTAACCAGCCTGTCTCCGCCTTTCTCGTGAACCATTACCTGGTAGAGGCGGGCATCCTTGTCGTGAAACTTGTCGAAGCGGAGCTCATCGGCGACCCAGAGATAAATAAACAGGGTACAAATGAGACCGGTGGTAAGTCCGACGGCATTCAGGAATGTGAATTGCCGGTTTTTGGCAAAGTGCCGCCAGGCATAGGTGAAGTAATGGTTTAGCATTGCAGGGCTCAGGTTGGAAACGGTTGGGTATTTTTCAGCGCTTTTTCTCGTAAAATAGGGTGTAAGATGTCGTACGGCTGCCCACGCGTACTCCCGTCTTGCCCGCGCTGGACCCGCCTCACGCAGGCGTCGCGCGAAGATTTCATCCAGGTTTCCCTGAATATCTTCCAGAAAACGCGGATTCACAAACTTTTCGAGCAGGTAATCTGCCCAGCGTGGCGGACGGTGTTGAGGCATTTCCATGCGTTTTTGAAATGATCCAATGGACAATAAAGGTAATTAGGCCTCATTCCGACCTCAGGCTGCGGATAGGGTTCATCGTCGCGGCTTTGATGGCCTGGAAGCTTACCGTCAGCAGGGTGATCGCCAGCGTACCGAGGCCCGTCAGAGCGAAAATCCACCAGGTAATCGTCGTGCGGTATTCGTATTTCTGTAACCAGCCATCCAGGAAATAGTACGCGCCGGGTGTGGCAATAAGAAATGCAATGCAAACCAATAGTACAAAGTCGCGGGACAACAGTCCCCAAACGCTCATAACCGTCGCGCCAAGCACTTTTCTAACCCCAATTTCCTTGGTCCGCTGCTCGGCGATGAACGACGCCACACCGAAAAGGCCAAGGCAGCTGATCAACACGGCAAGTATCGAGAAGAAAGTGGTCAGTTTACCGATACGCACTTCGTCGGTGAACTTCCGGGCGTATCTTTCATCAATAAATTCGTATTCGAATGGCGAACCCGGATCATATTTGCCAAAAACCGATTTGATCTTTTCGATGGATTTGGACGTGCCGGCCGCGGGGTTGAGACGGATGTTAATCACATTGCCCTGGCCTGACGAAATGCAGAAAAATTGTGGTCGGGCTGGGGCATAGGGAGAGTTCACGACAATGTCCCTGATCACACCGACGATCTTGTAAGGCTTTTTAAACCAGGTCATCGGCTCGTCGACAGGATTTTGCAAACCCATGAATTTCACGGCCGTTTCGTTCACGACGAGCGCGACGGAATCTGTCGCAAACTCCCGCGAGAAATCGCGCCCCTGCACAAATTGCCAGCCAACGGTTTTTCCATAATCATAGGAAACCTCGTCGAACGAGAAATCGACCGACTGTTCCGGATCTTTGCCTTTCCATTCAAAACCGCTCGTGGATGACCATGTTTCCGTGGTAGGACTGCCGGATTCGGCCATTTCCGCAATAGCCCTGTCACTTTTCAGGTCTTGCCGGACAGCTTCGAAATGCTTGTGGATTTCCGGGGTCGAGGTGAAAATGGAGATGAGGCCGTTGCGGCTGTAACCTACGGGACGATCTTTGGCAAACTGGATCTGCCTGAACACGACGGCTGTTCCGATAATCAGTATGATTGAGACGGTAAACTGCACGACAACCAGCACTTTCCTCGGCACAGCAGCGAAACGTCCTGCCCGAAAAGTGCCTTTCAATACTTTTACCGGTTGGAATGAAGAGAGATACAATGCGGGATAGCTGCCTGCGATAATGGCCGTGACAATACTGAAACCAACACCCGCCAGCCAGAACTCGGGGCGGGACCACGGCATGGTGATTTTCTTGTCGGACACTTCGTTGAAAAACGGCAGGCATAGCACCACCAGCACGATCGAAAGCACAAATGAGAAGCCTACTACGAGAAATGATTCGGAGAAAAACTGCATGATCAGCTGGTTTCGCACCGACCCGACCGCCTTACGAATGCCCACTTCCTTGGCCCGTTTTTCGGAACGCGCCGTGCTGAGGTTCATGAAATTGATGCAGGCCAGCAGCAATACGAACACGCCGATGGTACCGAACAGCCACACGAACTCGATGCGCCCTCCCACACGGTGGCCTTCCTTGAATTCCGAGTAAAGATGCCATTCACTCATCGGGTTCAGGAAAACGTCGGGCTTATATTTCAGTTGCTCCTTATTGATATTTCTCTTCTTAATGTCCTTGATGCGCGCCGATGCCTGGTCGATATCGGCCTTGTCGATCAGCTGAACAAAAGTCTGGTAGGCATTCGGCCGCCACGGGTCCTCCATGGTTTTGAGCCAGGGATTGGCGATGATCATCAGCTGCCAGGGCATCATGAACGACATTTCGCGGAAAGTGGTGTTGTTAGGGAAATCTTCGTAAACCCCCGTAACCTTCACATTGAGGTTGTTGTCGATCTTCATGGTTTTGTCGATGGGATCGGCATCGCCAAAAAAGGCCTTGGCGATGGATTCCGAAAGCATGATGGAGTAGGGGTCTTTCAAACCCGAGCGTGTTCCGCGCAGCATACGCAGGCTGAACATTTCGGGTGCGTCCGGCTCGATGTACGACCCGCTTTTATTGAATTTCTTATCGCCGTTGGCCAGGATATGCCAGTTGTTCCAGGAAGCCATGACAACATATTTGAAGTCGGCCCCATAATTTCGCCTGATTTCGTCCCCGATGGGAAACGGCAGGGAAGTCTGCGTGCCGATCTGACCGTTGAATGTCTGATGTTGCCACACCTGCGCAATGCGGTCGTGGTTTTGGAAATACTTGTCGAATGACAGCTCGTCGTAAATCCATAGGCCAATCAGGATGGCGACGGCCATTCCCATGGCCAGGCCGGAAATATTGATAAAGCTGTAAGCCTTGTTTTTACCCAGCGTGCGAAGCGAGATTTTGAGATAGTTTCTGATCATGGCAGGACTGAAAATATAGGTGGGTGAATAGGTGCGGGGTTTACGTTTCATGAAATATGGGCGTATGTAGCGTGCGGAGGCCAGCAGGTACCGCAGGCGTGCCGTTCGGGCGCTTCCTTGCCGCACCTGCCGTGCATATACCTCGTGCAGGTCGCCGAGGATGTCTTCCAGGAAATGCGGCGCGATGATGATCGTCAGCAGCCTGTCTATCCAGCGGGGCGGGCTGTTGTGTTGCGGTTTCTTTTCCATATTACGAAAAGCTGAGTTTCGGTTGCAGCTTTTCGGCCGGAATAGCCTGCCAGAGTTGCTGGCGGATCTCGTTGATCTCCTGCAATGCACGGTTGCCGTAGTTGGTAATGCTAAAAAAACGTTTCCGCCGGCCGCCGCGCTCGGCTGTGGCGCCGCCCATTTCGGAAGTAAGGAATCCCTTTTCTTCGAGCCGGTATAAAGTGGCGTGCACCGCGCTCAGTGAAATGGAACGGCCTGTATATTCCTGTACACGTTCCCAGATCGTCACGCCATAGGCCTCTTCGTTGCAGCCAGCCACTACCAGCAGGACGATTTCTTCAAATTCTCCCAGAAAAGCTCTTTTCATATCCGGATAACCTATTAGTTATAATAATGCAAAACAAATACTTTGCCAAAATGCAGAAATGCGGTTTGCAGCTATGCTAGGCGCTTTTTGGTCAGAGGCGCCTGTCCGAAACCGAACAGTTTTGTTCGGGGCTGGACGCGGATGAAAAATTTTTTGTAAATCCTGTAACGTTTCCGGCAGCCGGTCGTCTATGTCCTTGAATATGGATTTACAAGCCTTCAACAAACGCATTCTTCCCGTCCAGGGACGCCTGTTCCGACTGGCGCAAATGTTTCTTCGCAACCGCGAGGAGGCTGAGGATGCCATTCAGGATGTATTCCTGAGGCTTTGGACTAATCGGCAACAGCTGGAAAGTTATCAGAGCGTGGAGGCGCTGGCTGTGCAGATGACGAAAAACCTTTGTCTGGACCGCCTGAAATCCCATTATAAACAGAAAACGAGTCACGAAACGGATATGGTAGCCCTGCAGGCAGCGGACGTATCGCCTTACCGGCAGGTCGAGAACAGCGACAGCGCGGGTCTGATGCACCGGCTCATCGGTGAGTTGCCCGAACAGCAGAAACTGGTACTGCACCTGCGCGATGTGGAGGAGTACACTTTGGAAGAGATAGAAGAGGTGACGGGATTGAGCAATGCGAATATCCGTACGATCCTCTCGCGGGCAAGACAGAAGTTGCGTGAGAATTATTTAAAAGCTGAGAATTATGGCACCGGATATTGAAAAGCTATTAGAAAAATATTACGACGGAGAAACGTCGCTGGAAGAGGAGCGTGCATTGAAGCAGTTTTTCCAAAGTGGCGACCTGCCGGAGCATTTGCAAAGCCACGCGGCGCAATTCGGGTATTTTGCCCAGGCCCGCAAGGAGCAGCCATCACTGAATTTCAACCATGAGCTGACATTAATGCTCGATCCGCCGAAGCAGGGGCCGGTGCGCGCGCTGGGAAGCTGGTTGTTGCGCGTTGCGGCGGGGTTGGCGCTGCTGATCATCGGTTTTGGTGCGGGTTGGTTGTTTCAATCTAAATATGAAAACGGCGATTCGTTGGCTGCTTTGAGCGGAGAAAAGAACGGGGAAATTGCGGAAATGAAAAAGGTGCTTGCATTTGAACAGATGAACAGTACTTCGGCAAGCGAGCGCATACAGGCTGTGAACCACAGTTATGAGATCACCGACGCAGACCGGGATATTACGCAGCTCCTGATCAATACCCTCAATTTCGACCCGAATGTAAATGTAAGGCTCGCTGCTTGCCAGGCATTGACGCACTTTGCCGGTGAAGCCGAGGTGAAGGAAGCGCTGATCCAATCGCTGGCGATACAGACGGACCCTAATATCCAGATCTCGCTCATTGAAGCGCTCGTAGCGATCAAGGAAAAGCGGGCGGTGGACCAGTTCCAGCAGCTCGCCCGTAACCAGGAAGTACTCGATGTCGTGCGCCTGAAGGCGACCGAAGGTATGAACCGGCTACAACCAGGGGTTTAAACCCCTGGCGGAGGAGCCTTTTGAAAGCAATCAATTTAATTTTTTATATCAAAACCATGAAAAAAGTACTGTTAATCAGTGCGGGCTTCCTTTGGGGCCTTAGCATTGCGTGCGCCCAAACTCCCGAGTATAAGACGAAACTGGCCAACTCGAAAGATAAAAAAGTGGTGTTCGAGCTTTCGGCCAGCACGGTCAAAATCGAGGGGTATAATGGCGATGAGGTGATCATCCAGGCATCTTCGGGATTTGAAGCGCCGCCGGACCGGGCCAAGGGACTGAAACCGCTGTATTATACGGCGGTCGATAACTCGGGCATCGGACTTTCGGTAACACCCGATGCCTCAGGCCTGAGGATTGAAAAGGCAACCCGCAAGTCGATCAAATACACGATCAAATTGCCGCGGCAGGTGGCTGTGAAGTTCGTAGAAACCAACTGGCAGGGAGGTTCAGGGCTTTCGATCTCGAATATGGATGGCGACCTGGAAATCAAAACGAACAACACGAATATCGTCCTCAACGACATTACCGGACCCGTGGTGGCCAACACCACGAGCGGCGAGGTAACCGTCACCTTCTCGAACCTCGCGCAAGGCAAGCCGACGGCCATCTCGTCGATCAGCGGGGACGTGGACATTACCTTGCCCGCTACGGCCAAATCGAACCTGAAACTGCGATCCATTAACGGGGAAATGTACACCGATTTCGATCTCGGCGTGAAAAGTACCAAGGACGGCATGTCCAAAGTAGGCGGTATGGCCAACGTCGACGGGGCGATCAACGGCGGCGGCGTCGAAATGACGCTCAACACGATCAGCAGCAACATTTATATCCGTAAGCAGAAATAACACCTAAAACCTGCATCTATTGCCATGAAAAAGATATTATTATCGGCCATTATCTGCGCCGTATGCGGGCCCGCTTTTGCCCAGAAGATCATCGACAAAAAGCTGCCTTACGAATCCGGTAAGACCGTGAACCTGAACCTGCGCTTCGGCGATAGCATTCAGGTCCGGTACTGGGACAAGCCGGAAGTGTCAGTGCATATGTCTGTGAAAATCAACCAGAACAAGCTGAACGACGCGTTTCTTGTAACAACGAGCACCACTTCCGGCGAAATCATTCTCAAAACCGATTTCGACAAGGAAAAAATAAAGGAGGGAAAAGGGGAGGACTGCCCGGGGCAGAAGTCTTCGTGGAGCAGCGACGATGGCGGCAAGAATCGCTACTACGTGTGCAGCGAGATCAACTATCAGGTTACGCTGCCCCGCCAGGCCAAGCTGAAACTCGAAACCATCAATGGCAATATCGATATTCAGGGCGCTACTGCCGGCGTAGCTGCCAAAACGATTAGCGGCTATGTGGACATGACCTGGCCAAAATCCAAAGGTGCTAATGTGGCCGTTAAGACCATCACCGGTGAGGTTTATTCAGATCTGGACATCGATTTCGGCAACAAAAAAGAGAAGAACCCCATCGTGGGTTACCTGCTAGAAGGGAAGATCAATGGCGGCGGGCCGGAAGTAAAACTGGAATCGATCAGCAACAACGTGTATTTGCGTAAAAAGGAGTAGCCGGTCGGGATCGTTGTTAACGGGGTGTGAGGCCAGGATCTGGCCAGGCACCCCATTTTTCGTATATACCTCTCCGCACAGAACTCATGAGCTTAATGCTCCGTTTTACCTGGCTGGCCAGTGGGTATTACGTTATGGTAGAAACATTCTTTGATCTTTCATCAAATATCTGATATTCAATGGGTGGCGCACTTTGTGTAGTCCTTTGTAGTAAAAATTTAGTGGCCACTGAAGGGATTTGATAGCGCGAATTTCTCCCCCCATCGAGGGCTTATTACACCCTCAAATTCAGTGTTCTTACCCCAAAACAGGAAACTGATCGCCGCGAAAGGACTATACTTGCAGGATGGTACGAAAATCGCACACTTGATTGAGTATCAGAATAGTTCTTTATTTGTAAAAACACAAAATCCTCTCATGAAGACGCAAAGCAAATATTTGGAAGAGATCAACAGACTTCTGGCTGATTATCTTCTCGAAATCGAGAAATCAGATTTGAAACCTCTGTCAGCCCAGGTTTATCAGGTACAGTCAAAAAACTTTGTAAGGTGGATCAACGGTGAGTTTACGCCGGGTGAGGTGAAGAAGTCGAAAAAGCAAGCGCAGGAAAAATCCGGAAAGTAGCCGAGTAGAGTTACACACACAAGGTCAAATCGTTATTTACTCCGTTCCTCTTTTTTCATCACCATTCAGGCCAGCGGCCAGCCAGATTTCTATCAAAGCATTGAAAACAAAACACCTTCTCGGTAGTACCGGAAGGTGTAAGTTTACTCAACGTGTATTAACGTACTCATACGTTCAAATTCAAGGCTCCTGCTTTCATCTCCCCGATCATTCACTTGCAGGATTTTACAAATTTAGCACCCCCCCAAGAAAGGCATTGTAGTTTGCCATTGTTTTGTTTGTGGCAATTTCTCTACATTATCTATCGCGTTTTTTAGGTAGATTTGGCTCTTATCGCATCGTCGGCCCCCGACGGCGAACAGCGATTTAGAAAACGTTAATACATGATTCGATCGATACTGGAATGGCCTGTCCGAAAACAGCTAGAGGGTGAAACCAATATCCTCAATCGGGCTCGTATCAAAGTACTTTCTTACGCGCTTAACCTCAAAATCCTTACAACAACGCTCCTGCTGATTTTCTATCAGTTGGAAAATTATCGTGTTCAGGCGGTTAGATCGGCCGTTTTGCTGACAATCGTGGTCGTCTATTACATCGCCGTTTCGAGTGGTTTTCAATGGCGCAAAGCCGCCCATGCTGCCATGGTGATCTTTATGATCATTATCTGGACCAACCTTTATATTTTCCAGAAAGGGTTTGACCTGGTGACGTTGCAATACGTTGTCGTCGTCAGTGTGGCCGCCTTTTATGGCCTCGGCAATCGCTGGGGGATCGTCTACTCGACCATTGCACTGGTGCCGTTCATTGTGTTTGTGCTGCTGGGGCGCCACCTGGGAAGTTACATTTCGTGGGGGCCGCACGGTTCCGGGCGAATAACGATCGCGATCCTGCTTTTTCAGAATTTTACCCTCATTGTGCTGATCAACTACTTCTTTTTCAGCTCGTTTTATGAGACGATCGACGACCTCGATGCGCGCCGGGACGAATTACGCGTGAGCCTGGACAGCCTGGAAGAGTCGCAGAGGAAACTTGAAAAGGAACATATCCACCAAAAGCACCTGATTGCCAGCATTTCCCATGATATTAAAAGCCCTTTGCGTTTTCTGATGACCACCACCGGGCGCCTCGCGCGCAACCATCCCGATATGGCGACGGTGAGGGCGATCAGTCAGTCGAGCTACCGGCTCTATCACTTCATGAAAAACCTGCTGGAATACACCGAGTTCCGGTACAAGAATTCCAGTGTCGAGTTTACCTACCTCGATCTGAACGAAATGGTGGAGCAGAAATTTGCCATTTTTATGCAGGATGCGGAAGTGAATGCCAACCGGTTTGTGAATGGGGTTTCGCCCGGCGTGATTATTAAAAACAACCCGCAGCTGGTCAGCATTGTTCTGCATAACCTGATTGATAATGCTAATAAGGCTACCAACGGCGGTACCATCAGTGTTACCCATGAGGATTTTCGCGAAGAGGTTCACCTGATTGTCAACGATACCGGGCCGGGAATGGAAAGTGCCGTGAGTGAGTGGATCAACAGCGAAGCGAAGCAGCTCCCGGAGAACGAAAGCGCATCGCAGAATTTTGGAATGGGACTGTTGATCGTGAAGGAGATCATCAAACTTATACGCGCCCGCCTGTTCGCGAAGCCCAATCACCCCGTCGGCACTTCGGTTCATATTATTTTTTTAAAATAAATGGGATGTAGTCAATTTTCTACACAAAATTTCATTTATATTAAACTACTTTTAAAACTGATTTGAAGTAACGGTATCATTAATGAAGACAGTTTTGCTGGTAGAAGACCATTCCATTGTGAGAATGGGCGTGAAATTATTAATTGAAGATTTTTTACCCTCGGTAACCGTCATCGAGGCCGCAACTTTTAGTGAAACCCTCAAACTACTCCAATCCAGATTTTTTGATCTTGTCATTCTGGATATCAAGATTCCCGGCGGCGAAGCCTTTAATATGATCGGGAAGATCCGCGACATCCAGAGTAAGGTAAAAATTCTGATTTTTTCTTCACAGGATGAGGAATTGTACGCAATCCATTATGTCAAGGCCGGGGCGAACGGCTATTTGCCCAAAGATACCAGCAACGAGGAACTGGAAAAAGCGATCACTTCCGTCATGGCGGGCGGCACCTATATCAGCAATGTGATCCAGGATCAGCTCGTCAACAACACCCTGCTCGAACGGGAAAGCAAGGAAAGCCCGCTGGAAATCCTGTCGAACCGCGAGCTGGAAATCATGGATATGCTGTTGACAGGAAAATGGACGAAGGATATTGCCCTTAATCTCAACATTAAGGAGAGCACGGTGTCGACCTACAAGGCACGGATATTCGAAAAGCTGGAAGTGACCAACATTCTTGAATTGTTCAAGAAAGTTGAAATTTACAAGCGGCGGAAGGCCGGATTCTAAGGGGAAAAAAGGCTGATTGAACTTGTACTATATTTGTGTAGAACTCCTACGGTGAGTCATCGATATATTAGGAAACTGCAAATAAACTCAGGCTACTTCATATTTCATTTCTAATATTTACCTTTGCTGATGGAACTGTAACGGCCTTGTCGCGGTCCTTATACCTCTATCGTAATGTGTTATTAAGAATGGAAAGATCGATTAAACTTTCAAAGACAGAAGAACTGCCATTTCTGGGTGGCGTAATGATTACAGTAACGGCGGGCGCCGCGCTCTGGACTTCTCTCATTTATTGCATCTCCCTGCTTTTCTGATTTTTGCAACGCCGCTCGTTCGGAGTGCGCGGTTGTGTTAAATTAAGTTAAAGCTTCGTTATCAGCGGTTTTTGTTAACTTTTTTTAAGATCGCCGGTTTGATGCCAAGGTGTCGTGTTGAATAGTTTTGGTGCTTCATCCAAAACATCTTCAAACATGATATCCTTAAAGAAATGGAATGATCTGGCAGGATTGGCCGTATTGGCCATCAGCCTGGTCACCTATGTCATCACCATGGAGCGGACCGCCAGCTTCTGGGATTGCGGGGAATTCATCGCCTGCGCCTTCAAATTGCAGGTCCCGCACCCGCCCGGTGCGCCTCTTTTCCTGCTTATCGGACGGTTGTTTTCGCTGCTGGCCCTTGGCAACGTCACTCAGGTGGCATACTGGGTCAACATGGTTTCCGTGCTGAGCAGCGCGTTTACCACTTTTTTCCTGTTTAAAACGATCTCTTTGCTCGCATGGAAGCTCATCGGGAAGAAGCGCGAAGAAGGGAACGTCGCTGATACATTACTGGTGACTGCCGCCGCGGTCGTGGGTGCGCTCGCGTATGCGTGGTCAGACTCCTTCTGGTTCTCGGCAGTAGAGGCGGAAGTTTACGGGCTATCGTCTTTTTTTACCGCCATTGTAATCTGGACGGTTTTTAAATGGGAAGCCATCGACGACCCGGCTACGGGCAACCGCTGGCTGATATTGACGGCCTATCTGGTGGGCCTTTCCATCGGCGTCCATTTGCTGAACCTCGTGACAATTCCTGCATTGGCACTGGTATATTATTTCAAAAAATACCCCAAACCCGGGTTCCTTGGAGCGTCGATAGCATTTCTGACGGGGCTTTTGATGCTCGGTATCATCAATGCCGGGATCATTCCCGGTTTGCCGGAGCTTGCCGCAAAATTCGAGATCTTCTTTGTGAACTCGCTGGGGCTTCCCTACAATACGGGTATCGCTTTCTTTACGATCCTGTTTTTGGGCGGGCTCTTTTGGGGAATCCGGTACTCACACCGGACTGGGCGTGCCCTGCTGAATACGGGCTTGCTCTCCCTTGCGTTTATCCTAATAGGTTATGCTTCGTACGCGCTGGTGCTCGTGCGGTCGGGCTACAATACGCCTATCAATGAGAACAACCCCAGTGATGTCCTGCGGTTTGTGTATTATCTGAAAAGGGAACAATATGAAAGCCGACCGCTGCTTTATGGCCCGTCATTCGTTTCACGGCCTGTAAGCCAGAAGCGCGGAGCACCGGTGTATACTAAAAAAGACGGGAAATACGTGCTGATCGACTATAAGCCGATATATGAATATGAACCGGGCAGTAATATGTTACTGCCCAGAATGTACAGTTCCCAGCCAGGGCATCCTCAACTTTACCAGCAAATGACCGGAGTAGCCGAGGGCCAGAAGCCAACGATGCGGCATAACCTCTCGTATCTGTTTTCGCACCAGCTGGGACATATGTACTGGCGCTATTTCCTTTGGAATTTCGTCGGGCGGGAGAGCGACAAGGAGGGTGCTGGTACCCTGTTGCCGTGGCAGGCGGGCCAATCGTTTCCCGAAAGCATTAGCCGGAACCGCGGTCATAACAACTTTCTCATGCTGCCGTTTTTCCTCGGTATCGCAGGGATCATTTACATGTATTATTACCGGCGGAAGGACCTGCTGATACTGGGCTTCCTTTTTGTCCTGACGGGCGTAGCCCTGGTAATTTACCTCAACTCGCCGCCCACAGAGCCACGCGAACGCGATTACATTTACGTCGGTTCATTCTATATTTTTTGTATCTGGATCGGTTTTGGGGTAATGGCAGCAGCGAAATTCCTGGAAAAGATCATTCATAAGCCTGCATTGCGGGCGGGAATGGCCGGCCTTGCCTGTTTTTCAGTACCCGCGATCATGGTCGCGAAAGGTTGGGACGACCACAACAGGGCAGACCGTTACCATTCAGTAGATTTTGCCCGCAATATCCTCAATTCCTGCGCACCCAATGCGATTCTCTTTACTGGCGGCGATAACGACACTTTTCCGCTTTGGTACGTGCAGGAAGTGGAAGGCTTCCGGACCGACGTGCGTGTTTGCGTGCAGACTTTCCTGGGTGCGGATTGGTATATCGAACAACTGAAACGGAAGATCAACCGGTCGGACGCGCTTCCGTTGTCGCTGGATTCGGGTAATTATCAACTGGGGAAAAATGAATATCTGCCGTTTTATGAAATAGCTTCCGTAAAAGGCGGCATTAACCTGAAAGAATATCTCGAATTGATCCGGCAGGACAATAAGGCCATCCAGGTGCCACTCACGAGCGGCGATATGACGTCTATATTACCGTCGTCGACGCTGTTCCTGCCCGTCGATACCCGGCAGGTGGGCAAAATGAACATGATCAAACGTGACCTGCTGCCTTACCTGGCTGATTCGATGAGCTGGAAAATCGGTGAAACAGACTTGTTGAAAGGCGATCTGGTGATGCTGGACATCATTTCAAGCAATAACTGGAAAAGACCGGTGTATTTCTCGACGACGATGGGCTCGTCGCACAACCTGGGCTTGCAGGAATATCTTCAGCTGGAAGGTTACGCCTATCGCCTGCTGCCTGTGCGGGTACCCGGGGCATCGGACGGATACGTAAACTCGGACATTATGTACGACAATATGATGCACAAAATGTCCTGGCGTGAGACAAACAATCCGGAAGTGTATTACGACGATACCTATCGTGGCTCGCCGGTAGTCACGGCGAGGCTCTCGTTCTTACGTCTCGCGCAGCAGCTGATCGCCGAGAACAGGATCGATAAGGCAAGGAAGGTGGTCGACCAGGCAATGGCGGTAATGCCCGACGATACGATCCCGTACGACCAGGTATCGGCCGGATTCATCGGGGCATTGTTTGATGTGGGGGAAAAAGAAAAGGCACTCGATTCTGCCCGTGCAATGGCCATCCGTTCGGACGAAAACCTGTCGTGGATCAAGCAAAAAGACGGCGGGCGCAACCGCGACGTGAATACCGACCTTTTTATCCTGCAAAGCATTGTCCGAGAATGTCGGCGAGCGAAGCAGGACAAGGCAGCGGACCACTTTGAAGCAATCTTCAAAAAACACCTGCTGGCCTTCAATGTGTACGGTGGCTAAGTTTTCCGGGCAAGGTTTTTTAATCCGTGTGTCTATACTCAATCAAACACATTTCATGGAAGAAAAGACTTTGCCCGAAAACGGTTCGCTGGTGCGGTTCATGCGAAACGACGAAGAGGATTGGCGCGACGGGGAATATGATGCGGAGAACAAAATGTTCATTGAGATTTATTCGACAGAACTAACTACGCACAACTGGACGGATGTGGGGAAATGGGAGCTGCTGGACGTTTGACAGACGGCCTAAGTACCCGGACGCCCCCGGTTGGCATTGCTTTTTAGGCATGAAAGCAAGATCAACCTGGGGAATATGCTGGAAGAACTTTGGTATAAGAATGCCGTCATTTACAGCCTCGATCTTGAGACTTTTATGGACGGTAATAATGATGGTACGGGCGACTTTGAAGGTCTTTGCAACCGGCTCGACTATTTACATGCATTGGGATTGGACACGATCTGGCTGGCGCCTTTCCAGCCTACACCGAATCGTGACAATGGCTATGATATCAGCGATTTTTATGGTGTGGATGCACGCCATGGTTCCAGCGGCGATTTTGTGGATTTCATTCACAAGGCCCGCAAGCTGGGGATCAAAGTGATCATCGATCTCGTCGTGAACCACACTTCCGACGAGCATCGGTGGTTCACAGAGTCGAGAAGCTCCAAGGATAATCCCAAAAGGGACTGGTACGTCTGGTCGGATAAGCGTCCGAAAGGATGGAACAAGGGAATGGTTTTCCCCGGTGTGCAGAAAGCCACCTGGACCCGCGACAAGAAAACCGGAGCCTATTATTTCCATCGATTCTATGAATTTCAGCCCGATTTGAATACGGATAACCCGGAGGTTCGGGCGGAGATCAACCGGATCATGGGATACTGGCTGGAACTGGGCATAGCCGGCTTTCGGGTCGATGCCGTGCCTTTTATCCTTGAATCGCCCGACCCAGACGGGAAAGAAAGTCCACTTCATTTTGAATACCTCAAAGAAATGAGGCGCTTCCTGCAATGGAGGCGCGGAGATGCCGTACTGCTGGGGGAGGCTAACGTGCTGCCCGAGGAAAGCAAGCAATACTTTGGCGATGAAGGGGACGGCATTCATCTGATGTTTAATTTCTTTGTAAACCAATACACTTTTTACGCGCTCGCGACCGCCGATACGCGCCCCCTCATACATGCGCTCGAAGCCACGCGTGAGAAAGCGCCGGGCAGCCAGTGGGCTTTTTTCCTCCGTAATCACGACGAGCTGGACCTGGGCAGGTTGAAACCGGAAGAGCGGCAAGTGGTTTTCGACCGCTTCGGGCCGGAAAAGCACATGCAGCTCTACGACCGTGGCATCCGCCGCCGGCTTTCTCCCATGCTCGGTAACCGGCAGCAGACCGAACTGGCTTACAGCCTGATGTTCTCGTTTCCGGGAACGCCTGTAATCCGTTACGGCGACGAAATCGGTATGGGCGACAACCTCGAACTGAAAGAGCGTGACGCCGTGCGTACGCCGATGCAATGGACGGGGGAAACACAGGGCGGTTTTTCAAAGGCAGAAAAGTTGGTAAACCCGGTGATAGATGACGGGTATTATGCCTATGAACACGTCAATGTAGAAAACCACCGGCGTGATACCGGTTCTTTGCTGAACTGGATGACGGCGCTGATCAGGTTGCGAAAAGAATGTCCGGAGATTGGCTATGGCGACTGGGAAATCATGGAAACCGGATATCAGGAAATCATGGGCATGCGCTATTCCTGGAAGAACAGGGTGTTGCTTATATGGCATAATTTCAGTGAGAAATCGATGGAACTGGTGGTACCCGAGCGCCAGGCGGGCACGGGACGGCTGATCGACCTGATGAACAACATAGAAAGTGTGCTCGATCATAAAGGCAGGCACACGATTACACTCGAAGCTTATGGTTACCGGTGGTTCAGGGCCGAGGGATAGCAAACGGCCGATAGTGGAGGCGATATATTGCACGAAAAAGTAATACAAACAGCAAAATTTGGCACGCTTGATAACCCATCGGTGCTATTAGGACATCTGCGCCGAAATCCAATTGATTTGATCAAAATATCCATTTAATTCGCAGACAATCCGGCCGGATCTCTTTCCGGCCGCATACCTACTCCGTTCCTGTCGCGGGTTGCCGCGGGACTTTATCGATCAGTTTTTCAGGAACTAAAACAGGTATGCCTATGGATTTTCTACGATTTCAGGATCGCCTATTGCCTTTTCGCATTTTTACTGTCTGGCTGTGTTGCATTGTCATTGCTTCACTTACACAAGCCAAAGGGCAGGAAACACCAAAAGATCTCGTTCTGCAGGGCTCACCGGATTATGCAAGTCTTTCTGAAAATGGCAAACAACTCTTCGACGGGCTGACAAACAACCGTCGCTCACCTGTGGAGACGATTATCGTGCGAATGCGGCCCATCGAGGAAGCGTTGGTGAACAACCGCTTGTCCATCACCATTCCGGGACGGGCGGAGCGTTATGAAGTGCAAGTGAAAACCATCGAATATTCTGATGAGCGGAATTATAAAGTTTACGGAACGGTGGGCGAAAGTCTGCTGTCGGTATTGCTCACATCCCGCAACGGAATGAAAGGCGGTATGATCCAGGGGCCGGACCGGTCTTATGAGATCTGCGATCTGGGCGAGGACGGGCAGCTTCTGCTAGCGCACGAGAATGATTCCGGAAAGGCCAACTTTTGCACGTCGGGGGTCGGTGCGGCCATTCAAACCCAGCCGCAATCCGGTCGAAACGAGCGGGGCAGAATGCCGGGAGACAATGCGAAGATAGAGCCTTGTACGAGCGGTATACGGGTGCTTTTTCTGTATGGGAACAACGTAAGCCCAGTTTCGGCTACCAACCATGCCTATAATACCCTTGATGTGTTCAATCAGACGGTAACGAATAGTGGGGTGGCCGGTACCGCGTATGTACAATTGGCAGGGGTTGTGCAGACGACGTTTACGACAAAGAGCTACTATATCAAAGAAGATGCACTTGCTTTGAGCAATACAGCGTCTGTTCAAAATCTGTGCAATCAGAATAAGGCAGATCTTGTACTGTTGTTTTCCTGGGACGGCCACGATGCCGCGGGCGGAGTTCCGGATCCACCAGCTTATAAGCATCCTAACAGCAGCCGTAGTTTTGCGATCGTTGATTGGAACTACCCCAGTATTCCGGTAGTGGGAGCGCATGAGCTAAGTCATCTATTTGGCTGTAACCACGAGAACGAGAACTTCGGCCTGCCGTACGCGCAAGGATATATATTCTCGGGCGTCAATACATTGGTTGCAAATGGGAATGCACCAGGTAGTAAAATCCTATATTATTCCAATCCAAATAAAACCTTTGCCGGATCGCCAATGGGCGACGCTACTCATAATAATGCGAAGGTAATGACGGACAAGTCGCCGATCGTCAAGGCGTTCCGCCCTGAGCCTAATGTTTTGAATGGCTGGATTTCCGGGCCGACCAGTGGATATGCGTATCAGGTTTATACATACGAAGCTATTGCAAAATGTGGGAGCCCGCCTTATTCGTATCAGTGGAAGGAGTCTTCGGATGGGATAAACTATTCGGGTAACGGCACCGGAGAGTTTTACAATGTCGGGCTGTACCACAACGGCAGTCATCAGTTTTATCTCAAATTGAAAGTCACATCGTCAGATGGGCAGGTGTCTGAGAACTGGATGCAGATCTGGGTGGATGACGATCTTAATGGCGGATATCGGAAGGGGCAAAAGCAGGATGACTCATTGCAACCCGAGGGTGGTGAGGCGGTATTGCGGCCTAATCCGACATCTGGTCTGGTGGAAGTTGTTTTCAATGCCGAAAAAGCCATGAAAGTAGAAGCGGGGTTATCGGATTTGAACGGTCGGGTGCGTGTACAAAACCGTACTTTCCAATGCATAGCGGGGCGAAATGTGATTGCGCTTGATCTGGCGGGGAAGGGTCTGGCACCAGGTATTTACATTGTCACCATCCGCGGAGGCGGCCAGATCATTCGAAAAAGGGTAGTCTATCAAACCACATTTAAGCCATGAAACAATACAGCTATATACTAATCCTACTGTTCTCTGGCATATTATCCTGCGAAAAACATCCGCCCTTGAACCCGAGGATGGTGAACCAGTTTATCACCGGCGAAGTCAATGGCGTTCCATTCAAATCGGCAATGACGGTAGAACTGGGTGCATTTGTGAGACAAGATTGGTGCGACAAAGTTGTAATGGACATGGGCCTGGTTAGGAAGATCAGTGGGGAAGAATATCAGGTGATCATTCTGAATTATTTCCATGCCAAGCCGGGCAATTATGTACCAACCGATAGGTTTGTTAGCCATAAGAAAAACGCTGTGTGCTCTTTGGATTCAATCAACATCAGCTCATATTTCAAGTTGTTTCCGGGAGACGATATAACGACGGACGATTACAGACTCGTGGAAGGCCCATGGAACTACTTCAAGGTTTTTTACTATGATCCTGACAAGAAAGAAGTTCAGGGACAATTCGGCGCAAAATTTGTGCGGATCAATAAGCACCAGCGGGCGAAAACAGCGGTAGACACCATTACTTATACCAATGGCAAGTTCATCGTCTCAAACATGTATGTCCAGGAGGTCTTTACCGAGCCGCGATAGCGCCCAGTAAAGCAAAAGGCAGCCGCCCGATTTGACACGGGCGGCTGCTTGGAAAATTCTAAGAAACTTACAAACCGAACCCAACAGCCAGCCCCTTCACAGGACCGCTGAACGGAAATTTGTGCGTAGTGGCCCCCGTTGCCAGATCGAGCGTGTAGAAGCTGGTGTTGGCTCCTACCGTGAAAATTGCGTAACCTTTACCGGTGACATTACCAATGTCGAAGCCGATGCCCGGAGCTACGTCGATGCCGAGTGGTTTCGGATCGGCCATCACGCCGTTGTTGGGAGGGGTTTGTGTGTAAAGTGTGTTCGATTGGCTGTCAATGTCAAACAACATGGTCGATGAGGTGCCCGGGTAACTGTTTGTATAGGCAACAGCCGTAATGAATGGTGTTGGGCCCGCCATGCCGATTTTAAGCGGTTGGTCGACAGCCGTGGTACCGTCGGTGACGTTGATGCGCAGGTTTTGGCCATTGTCGCTCACGACGCGCAGGCGGTCGGCTACCGGGTTGAAATCGACGCCAAAGTAAGTGCCGCTGAGCATTACCGGCGTGTTATCTGCCAGTTTAAGGCTTGCAAGTTCAGTGGCAGCGCCGTTACCGAGGTCGATACCGTAAATCTTATTGTTGTTACCCAATGCGTAAAGTCTGCCGTTAGCCGGGCGGATATCGAGGCCTTGCAGCATAACACCCGGAATGGCGGGAATCATTTTGGTACCGTATTCCATCCCGTTTTCGGGATTGAAAATTTTCAACATTCCTCCGTCCGTTAATGCATAAGCAACCGGCATGGGTGGGATGGCGATTCCGATTACATTCACACTGGCAGGGAAATCTCCCAGCTTTTGAAGTTTTCCGG
This sequence comes from Dyadobacter sp. OTU695, assembly GCF_038440355.1. Lineage (NCBI taxonomy): Bacteria > Pseudomonadati > Bacteroidota > Cytophagia > Cytophagales > Spirosomataceae > Dyadobacter > Dyadobacter sp. OTU695. Next base: position 1,236,163 of record NZ_JASATN010000001.1, read on the forward strand.
TCGTCAGATTGACAAAATCCAACTCCCATTTATCGCCGAATTTTACCGAAGCGATGGGATAGACGTCAGACGGGTTTACGTCGGGTGAAATATCGAAACCACCGACTTCCTGGATATTCAGCCCGAGTGGTCCAACCGGCACCAAACCGCCTGGATTGGGCGGGTTTTGGATGTATAGCATGTCGGTAGAAGCGTCGATATCGTAAAGTGTCGTGCCCGCGCCCGCAGGAGGGGCTGTAACGCCTGCACGACTGTTGGTATAGGCCACCGCACCGATCATCGGGTTGGCATAACCATTCAAGGGCGAGTCGCCCGGAACAATGGCGCCCGTTTCAGGATGAAGACGCAGGTTTTGCGTTGAGCTGGTCACCACACGAATGCGGTCGACGGTGGGGTTGAAGTCGAAACCGACATGGCCACTCAATGTAGCTGCAATGGGCGCCGTACCGATACGGGTTGCCTTTCCCTCCTGATCGCCGGCTTTGACATTCACCTGATAAAGGTTGTTCATCGAGCTGATCGCATATAACTGTCCGGTGGCGGGGCGAAAATCGATTCCTTTCAGCATATCGCCCTGTTCGAGGCCGGTTACCGCAAATGAACGTAACGGCGCAGCGGTGTTCCTGATATTAACCTCATGTAGCTGGTTATTATCCGACAATGCATAGAAGATCCTGTCGGGAAGCGAGGGTCCGGTGGGAGGCACGCGGTGATCGTCACAAGAGTACAGGCAGAGCGATAGGATGAAGGCAAAGGCAGCAAATACCGGCCTCATTCGAAAGTCGAGTAATTTCATAGGAACGTTATTGAGTTATGTGGTTTGATAAACCACATACGTTGGCAACGCGACTTTGGATTTATCCGTTATGTTAAATTTTCAATCTAATTTGATCTTACTGACTAAAACCAAAGTGCGGCCCGATCCAATGATCGCGCCGCATTTCTAACCCCGACCATTTTAACTATTCTACAAAAACTTTCAGGCTCTCTGAGGCGACGGATGCCTTGTTCTCGATAACCAAAGTGTAGACTCCCGGAGCGGCCGGGCCATTGATATTCACAAAGAATAAACCCTCGCCGCTGACTGCCTTAATCTTAACCGGAACGTCTTGACCCGCTGCGTTGTAAAGTTTCAAACCGGAAGCGCCGGGAGCGGAAACTGTAAAGCTTCCCGAGTTCGGGTTTGGATAAACAAATGCTTCGGTTCCTGCATTCACACGCGCAGCCACGATCCGTGACAAGGTAGTAGTCCCGTCAAAATCGCGTTGGCGAAGACGGTAGTAGTAAAGCATGGGACGCTGTACGTCCGAATCTACCCAGATATACTCGGAACGGGAAGAAGTAGTGGCATTACCTGCTACAAATCCGATGACAGAGAAGTTGATCCCGTCTGTGGAACGCAGGACATCGAACCCTTCATTTTGCTCTTCCCAGGTAGTAGCCCAATGCAATGTCACTTTTCCTTCATCGGAAGCAGCCGAGAAGGAGATTAGTCTCACCGGTAATGCCGGTTCGAGATGTAGCCCTACGAGTACCGGATCGTGGTCGGACGAGCGATATTGGTCGCCGCTGTAAAAGTTTGTAACCTGGCCAGCGGATTTGAATTCGGTATTATAATCGAGCACACTCGGTTCATCGGCATTAATATGGTATTTATCTGCGCCGGTAACCTGTTTCGCCAGCGACGAAGTCGCTAATGCATGGTCGAGCGAGCCGGTGAAGCCATCGAAAACATAGGAATAGGAAGTGGCAGGCAATAAGCTGCTGTAACCCGCATTGGCCAGGACGGTAATCGGATCTTCGTTTGCATAGGCATTCAGATCACCCAGGATGAGGTAATCGGTATCGGTGGTGCCGGTCGGCTTAGTTGCCAGCCATGCTGCAAGGTCTTGCGCCTGGCGTACCCGTGTGCCGTTCGACTCTCCCTGGCCGTCGCCCGCATCCGCGTCGCCTTCGCCATTGGCACTGGAACTTTTGGATTTAAAATGGTTGACAACCACTGTAAATTTTTCAGAGCTCTGAATTTCGGTAAATGTCTGTGCCAATGGTTTGCGGCCAACTACGTCGAATGCCGTCTGCCCCGTTGGATAACCGATGCTTGTTTGCCCATAGTGGTCGGGCATCGTGGCAGCGGCACCGTCCGGTGTAACTTTGGCTGGTTTGTAAATAAGCCCTACGGTAATTTCATCGGTTGCTATCGTTCCGGGGTTGATAAACGCATAAGTCCCGCTGGCACCGGCACGCGCATTGAGCCCGTTGACAAGATCCTGAATGGCACTGTTGGGGCCGTAATCGTCCCTTTCCAGTTCCATTAATCCAATCACATCCGCTCCCGAGGTATACAGTGCCTCGATCACCTTGGTTCTCTGGCGTGTAAATTCTGTTTGGGTGTCGGCCCCGCGCGAAGTTGGGAACCCACCGCCTGCGCCGTCGCCATTAAAATAGTTGAGCACGTTTGCGCTGGCAATTTTTAGAGTCGCGCCGGCACCGAGGTCGGGAGGCGTGGCAGGTCGCTCGTTGGCAGCAGTAAAGTTGACGCCCGAAGAAGTCTGAATGCGGTAACCTTCCAGTCTTTCATCGAGAATACCTGTAATGCCCGTAACCTGGTCGCCCCCGCGCAATGTATTCGTGGCGCTCAACGGATTCCCGCCGCGTCCGAAAATAACCGGGTCAGGATTTTGGGTGGTGCGTCCGTCGTCCAGATAGATCTTGCGTCTTGCGGTTTCGGAAAGGTATGCGGCGTAACCGGCCACGCTCGGGGCATTAAATTGCGTGTACTGATCCAACCGGCCGTCTGTCCCGGTCGCATTACCCGGGCCGTCTGCCGACAATACCACCTGACCATAGCGGCCCAGTTGGAAATATTCAGTGACAAACAGATTGCCGCTTGCGGCGCCTAAGTTAACCAGCATGCCTTCGTAGCGTTCCAGATCGGCGACATTAGCCACAGGCAGCGTCACATTGGTGATCGTCGGCAGAGTAGTGGTACCCAGTTTTTCAAAAGCGCTGATGGATTTTAGCTCGGTGAGACTGGTGGTAAAACCGCTGGTAGTACTTACAAAATCAATCACTTCTCCCGAAATGCGGACAAGGTCACCCGCTGCTACCGATACGACACCTGCGGCATCAGCCGCTACATTGTATACAAAAATGCCCTCGGAAGTAGTGGGATCAGCATCCGTATCGGCGTCTTCTTCCTGTACGTAAAAGCCGTTGAGGCCTGTCGAGCCCGTGAACGTGCGGGTAACAATTCCTTCGATCGTAAGCGGGCCTGTGAGTGCTGCCGAGCTGCCTGAGCCCTGGATCTGGTGAATTTTGGTGGCTACGACGGGCGGATTGCCAAGAATAATGCGTTCGCTTCTGAATTTTTTATAGTTCGGTTGTGCCAATTCCTTTGCAATGGTGCCATCGTTGTAAAAGATGTTGTCGCCATTGTCGACCAGCACCTGGATTTCGCTGTTGTTGGCAAGCGGAGAAGGCAGGTCCACTATCGATTCGAAGCTACCCTGTGCGTTCAGGGCCGTCAGGTTGGCCGAGCGAAGTACGGGAGCATCGGCAGGGTCACCGGTCCAGGTATAAAACCGGAAATCTTTTGGCGCAATGCCTGTTGCTCCGTCTGCCGGGCCGGCCAGGATCAGGTATTCCCCAGTGGCATTTCTTTTAATCTCACGAATGCCCCTGCCGCCCAGGTCGAGCAGGATCGGTGTTCCGAAGGTGGCCGGGCCGGAAGTCGGGTTGCCGGAGAAAAGCGAGGTCATATTCGTCCACGGCACGATCAGCGCGAGTGTGCGCGTGCTGGTGGATTGATAGGGAGCGCGGAAGCCGATGTATCCCGTTGTTCCATCGGGGGCAATAGTGAAACCTTCAATATTGAATCCGTCGAGCTGAGGGTCTTCCGGGATATTGCCGGGAGTGGCGCTGGCTACCAGCCCCAGCGCATTGCCATTTGCAACGTCCCAGGCCAGCAAGTCGGTTTTCAAATCATCATAACGGCCAATATAGGATAGTGTGGCAGCAGCTCCGCTCCCCGTCAAATCTGTTGCGAAAACGCGGCTTCTGTTCGGGCGGTTGTTGCCTCCGGATGCATTGCTGTGCGATCCAAGCCAGTAGATGCGGTTACCTATCATCACCGAGGATTCAATATCGACCTCCCGCGGAACGCCGCCGGAAATGTCGGTAAGGCCTAGCGACGAAGTGTAGTCAAAACCATTGACCGGCAAACCCGAGTTTTGGCGGTTGTAAAGTCTCAAAACCTGATTTTCATCATCGGCAACCAGCATATAGTCGCTGTCGACGGCCTGTGCGGTGGATGCATCGCTCACCTGCGTGTGAAAGCGTGTGGACGAGGGCGCGCCCGAAGCTGCCGAAGCGGCATATTTAATCACATACGAACTACTCAGCCCGCCATCCGATACCGTTACCGTAATATCGGTGTAACCTACTCCAACGGGTGTGATTTTAAGATTGCGGCTCTGGGCATCACCCATCGTGACGGACAGGTTTGCATCCGTTACCACAGCCGTATTGCTGCTCGTTGCCGTTACCGACAGTCCCGATGCCGTCGTCTCCACATCGCTCACATTGAATTCGATGCCCAGCGTGCTTGCTGGATCGGTCGGGTCGTTGATAACGCCACTTACAAATGCGGTGGGGCCTGCGGCCGGGCTGTTATCGGGAACGGATAGGTAGGCGGACGTACGTTCTGCATCGATTGCCGTTTCATTGTCAGCGATGATTACCGGCGCATTTTCGTTGGGCGCTCCGTCGTTGTCGGTGATGGCAATGGATTGTGCTGTTGTCGAACCTAACGCAATACCCGCCGACGCGCCTGAGATTGTCAGAATAGCGGTTTCAGGACTTTCTGCATCGTTGTCATCAGCAACGGTGAACGTCACAGAGCCTGTGGTGGCGCCGTTTGGAATAGTAATAACATTGCCGGACAAGATATAATCGGATGGCGTAACGGCCGTTCCGGAAACGGTAAGGTCGACAGTCTGGTCACCTGTCACGGCAACGGACGACGTGGCAGTGACGGTAATGACGGTTTGGGCCGCTTCGCTACCCGCGTTGCTGCTTACGGAGAGGTTTACCTGGGGCAACGTGGTACAGGACGTCAATGCGGCATCGCCGCTCGCAATGATCAGGCCCGCAGCGCCTGCCGTTGGGTTAACGGTGTTGATGGTTCCGGTAGGCCATACGCCGTCGTCATCCGTGGCACATCCTACAATGCTTGCATTCGCGGCGCTGAGTTGCTCGATGCGCCTTATGCCGTTTGCATTGTTATTAGGGATGATGGCGTTCCATCCACCCGGGGACGTCGTGTAACCCGGAACTACGCTGGCGATTGTCGTACCGATCGATTCGGCAGGCGCAATGTAAAGTGGACGGCCGCTGCCTGCGGTGTTGTCATAGATCGCAATCAGGTTTTTGCCCGTTGCTCCCGAGGTATTTTCTTTCAAAAATGAACCATTATTAACTCCGGCAGAGGTACTGTAAGCCAATGTTCGGATGGCTACATCGAGTGCTCGGCGGAACAGGATTGTCCCCGAATTATTGGCGATCACAATGGTTGGCAAAATCAAGCTCCCCGGATCAAACCTGGCATTGCCGGTGTTCACAAACCCGAACCAGCCCGTGTAGCTGCCGGAAGCGTCCGTCGTGAAAGACTCGTAACCACCCGCCGTACTGACGGACGGGCTGGAAGTATACGTGTAGGTGCTTCCATCAGAGCTGATGAGCAATGGGTTACCGGCTCCGGGGTTGGTCCCGCCCAGGTTGTCGGAGATGGCGGCCTGGGTGTAGAAACGGTAGGTGGTAGCAGGAGTCAGCCCGGTGACAGTCGCACGGTACATGACCGGTAGGCGGGTACTGGTGCCATTGCCCATGAATTGGGGCGTGAGCACGGAAAGAAAGCCGGATTGCGTGAGGTTTTGGGTTTGCCCGGCGAAGGCCGCCAAAAGGAACAGCCAAAGTATTCCCACGCGAGTCTTCCCGGACGAGCGCAAATTCGTAAAAGGTTTCTTCATGTTTTGAGATTGAATTGAATAATAGCCGGAACGATCGGAGAGTAGCCAGTGTGAGACTTAAATCAAGCTTCAAATTTCCTTTAAAAGGTGTTAGGGCGTCGCAGGCAGGAGATCAATAATATGTTATGATTGGGAGTCGTTGGGAAACATTTGCTTAACCGGCGTGCCGTTAAAAAAGGAGTGCCTGCCTTTCGTTTCCCGTCGGGATAGAAAAATAATCGTAGCGTTACATTTAATTAATAATCAAATGTTTAGTTTGAATTGATGCAACGTTGGTTCCGGGATAGTAGGATGCGAGGATTAACTTGAACTATCCTGCTAAAATGACAACGACGGGCACAGGTTACTGGAAACCTTCGACCATAAAGTATATATTGCCGGGAATATTCTCAACGATCCATCACTTTCACACATGCTAACATTCTCATTATCATCGCTTAGAGCGGTACTTACGTGTGCCGTTACCGTGGCCTCGGTAAGCAGCTCCCTTGCCCAGGGCGCGAGCGTGCTGAACACCTACGAACTGGTTCAGGACGGTGTTAACAACAGCTACCAGCAGCCGGTGCCCAAAGGGCCTACGTCTATCCCGCAAACCATGGCTTTCTTTTACAATAAAGGCGGAAGTACCGATGAGGGGATTTATTTCCAGAAGTTGAAATCGGAGTTGGCGGTGACATTCAGTTTTGACGACCAGCCATATATTAATGTACCCCAGCATGTAACGGGGATGACTTTCGGGGCAGCATCGGGCGCCAGCAGTACGCATGTGCGGGCGGTGCCGGTGATCAACACTAACTATTACTTCGAAGATACAGCCCGCAAAATCTTCACATCGCATCCGCAGGGGCCTAAGGGCAGGGGTGTGAACCTGTTTATGAATGCCGGGTTACAGATATTTCTTTCGGCGAAGCCATTGCTGGCCGCTAATGCACCTAAAACCGACACGAGCCGGTATTATTACGGGAAGTTGCGGCTACAATTCAACAAGCCGGTCAACGACCCGGTGATTTCGTTCATCGGCCTTGGCGCGACCACCAATTTCGGAGGTAAGAGGCTTGGTTTTGCCACGGAACTCGAATTGCAAACGCCATCACTCACCTTGACGAAGCTTTCGGGGAGTGACGAACTGCAAATCGACATGACCAAAACGAAAATCCTGCATTCCAAAACACCGATTACCGGCAACTGCGGCAATGGTGCAGCCTGTGGTAGCATACTGGTCAATGGGTCGCAAATCACTACGCTGATATTCAATGTTTACCTCCGGCCGGATGGCGGACCGGGTGTTTGGGGTACGGAGAAGGTCAGCAACTCGGGCGATATGTGGCACATTACAGTATCTCTGCCAGAGCAGTAGCCTCTTTTTCTTCCGGTTTTTCCGCCCGCATAATCCTCTCGCGGTGCATTTCTCCCCAGGTAATGAGCGATTCGATCACGGGCGACAAAGTGTCGCTGTAAGGCGTCAGCTCATATTCGATTGAAACAGGAAAGTCAGTGTAGACGTTTCGAGTGACAAATCCGTTGATTTCCAGCTCTTTCAGTTCGTTGGAAAGGACTCTCGCCGATATGCCGTGAATGGCCCGCTGGATATCGTTGAACCTTCTATGCCCTTCCGCAAGTGCGATAATGATCCGCAGCCTCCATTTGCCGCCAATAACATATAATGCGTCTCCGGCTGCATTCAGTTTGTGGTTGCATTGCACAGGAGTTGGCCTTGGCCCGTTGTGATGAGTAAATGCCATGTTGATGTCTGCTAACTAAAAGGTTATTACTAACCTTTTGTGTATTACTATCATTTGTATAGTAAAGGTAGCTGGTTTTGACAAAAAATCAAAACAGATATGAAAGCAAAAAAACGCTACGATCGCCGCATCGTTCCGCGACCCTTTGATTTTTTTGCCCGGGAAAACTTCGGTTAACGCAGACACCTGATATCAAGGTAACCTGAAAGCCATTACAGAGCCTGATGGATTTTCTTTGGTTCCGCCAACCGACAACGCCACGTATTGCTTGCCGCCGCTCATGTAAGTGCAGGCAGTCGCGTTGGCGATGCCTGGAAGGGTAGTTTGCCAGACGAGCTTGCCGGTTTTTTTGTCGAATGCGCGGAATTTGCGGTCCTGGGTGCCGCTAATGAAGATGAGGCCGCCGGCAGTAACGATCGGCCCGGCGGAGCCTTCCTGGCCGGTTTCGGGAGCTCCGCTTTCCTGGCGTCTTTCGTCGTTGCCCAGGGGTATCTGCCATTCGTAATCGCCTGTACTGAGGTTGATCGCATTGAGCGTTCCCCATGGCGGGCGCAGCGCGGGGTTGCCTTGCGGGTCACGGAAATGGCCGTAGGCAGTGAGATTGAGGTATTTGTCGGCCCCCTTTTGGGTTTGACCGGTTTCTTGCTTAGTCACTTTCGCGGAATTTTGCGGGCGGTCGAAAAGGAATGCGATAATGCCCTTTTCTTTTCCTTTGATCGCCGATGCGAAGGCAGGCATTTTTCCGCCGCCTTTTTTGATCTTGTCGAGCGCAGCCTCGCGCGTCATGCGGTTGCGCAGGCCGATGAGCGACGGATAGTTTGGTTCGTCGCCGTTTTTGTCCTTGCCATGGCATGCGACACAGTAGGTCGTGTACAGCGTTTTTCCCTGATCAAAAACTGTCTGGTCTTTGGCTTCCTGTTCCGGATCGACCTTTTTCATCGACTGGATTTCCGGTGAATCATTAGATTTTACAAAAAGTACCGTAGAAGCCGGGTCATAAGCCGCGCCGCCCCATTCCGCGCCGCCGCGGGTACCGGGGAGCATGAGCGTGCCTTTGAGGTCCGGCGGAGTGAACAGGCCCTCATACCGCAAAGAGCGGAATTTTTTGAAAATCGAGTCGTGCCCGGCGTCGGAATAATGTGTCAGGTCTGCCTCGGTCATCCATTGCCGGGCAAATGGCTTGGGTTTCAACGGGAATGGCTGTGTCGGCGACGCCTCTTCTCCCGGAATGTGCGACGCGGGTACCTTTCGTTCCTCGATTGGAAACAACGGTTCTCCGGTTTCACGATTGAAAACAAAAACAAACCCATGCTTGGTAACCTGTGCCACCGCGTCGATTTCTTTCCCGTCGCGTCTGACGGTCACCAGGTTGGGTGGCGCGGGCAGGTCGTAATCCCAAAGATCGTGGTGGACGAGCTGGTAATGCCAGATGTACTTGCCTGTTGCGGCATCCAGTGCCACCACGCTGTTCCCATACAGGTTATTGCCTTTCCGGTCGGCGCCATAAAAGTCGTAGGACGGGGAGCCCAGCGCCAGAAATACGATACCCCGGCGGATGTCCAGGCTCATTCCGGCCCAGTCATTTACGCCCCCTGCGTACTTGTAGGCATCTTTGGGCCAGGTTTTGTAGCCGGGTTCGCCGGGAAGTGGAATCGTATGGAATGTCCATTCCAGTTTGCCCGTCTTGCAATGATAGGCGCGGATATAGCCGGGCTGTGCGCCATATAGTTCGGAAACTTCGGCGCCCATAATGAGCAGATCTTTGTAGACAATACCCGGCGAGGTCGGGATTACTGAAATGGTCGATGGATCGTCGCGAAGGCCGACATTCATGCTCACCCGGCCATTCTCGCCAAAACCGGGAACAGGTTTCCCCGTTCGCGCATCCAACGCGAAGAGGTTATCGCCACCGGTAAAGAAGATACGTTTGTCCGGTTCGCCGCCGCTATCGCGCCCTTCCCAGTAGGTCACTCCGCGACTTACGCCACCACCTTCCGCCCCGTCGAACGGATCGAATGACCAGATCTGCCCGCCGGTTTCGGCATCGAGGGCATACGCCCAGTGCTTTGCGGAAGTTGTATACATGATGCCGCCGACAATAATCGGATTGCATTCGCTACTTCCTGCCCGGCTGCCCTCCTTTATGTCCTGATAGGCGTGCGTCCAGGCCAGTTGCAACTTGCTTGCGTTCGAGGTGTTAATCTGGTCGAGGCCCGAATAGCTGGTACTCTCCGCATCGGCCTTGTAAACGCTCCACGAACGGTCGGTTTGTTCCCGGTTTTGATAGGCTACCAGCCCGGCAAACGCAGCAATAGCGGATAGTGTGAGCAGACTTTTTCTGAAAGACCGCTTTTGAAATTGGTTAATTCCAAACATAAAAAGGGAAGCAACGCTTCTTCGTAAGGTTTAGGGAACGCGAGATATCGTTGATACTCATGCTGTAAAGGCATTTGGGGCCGCGTTTTACTATTGTGTTGAGAGGGAGGAGGGAAGAAAGGGAGGATGGAGGAAAGGGAGGATGGAGGATTGGGAGGAGGGAGGAAAGGGAGGATTGGGCGCTCCTGGTTATTTCAGGAGCGCTTCGAAGATTCTGACCATGATGTATCGTAACAGAAGCGGGAGGCTGCTGCTAATGGCTGCAACACCCCGAATCGCCCTTGAAATCTTCATACTTGTCGTGGTGGCGCATCCAGTCCATGGTACCATCCTCATTTCTCCCTTTCGGCGTGAGATCGAGGTAGTTGTGCGCGCCGATGAGAATGTCGCCGCCCCTGGAATAGCTGGAATAGGTGTGGAAAATGTTACCTGTCCGGTCTTTGTAGAACACACTTGTTCCGGGCGATTCGGAACCCTCGTCGTGTTTGGAATACTCAAAATTATAATAGATAGTGCCATTCTTTAATTGTTCGTTCGTGAAAGACACATGGTAATCATAGTTGAAATCGCTGCCGTAGGATGAAACCCAGTTGAATTTCCAGCCCATCCGTTTTTTGAAAGCAAGGAGTTTTTCCAATGGTGCCCGGGAAACGACTACCACCGAAACGTCGTGGTGTTTCAAATGGAGATTGGCGCCATCGATGTGGTCGGCCAGGAACGAGCAGCCCGGGCAACCTTCTTCCCATTCCGGGGCAAACATGAAATGGTAGACGATGAGTTGACTTTTGCCATAAAAAAGATCGGAAAGCCATAGTTTCCCCTCTGTACCCTCGAAAATATAGGCTTTATCGACCTTCACCCAAGGCAGCTCGCGCCGCTGTCGGCTAAGCTCGTCGTTGAGCCTGGTAAGTTCTTTTTCCTTTTTAAGAAGGTCCTTTCGCGCCTTCGTCCATTCTTCCCGGGATACGGCCCTGTGCGTTGCGAGGCCTTCTTCCAGGCGGTCGGCCATGGTGTCTAATTGCTTTTCCATTCGTTTCCGGATTTAGTTCAATACAAAACTCACGAATAAATCGGGTAAACAGCGAGTGTAAAAACGTCTATTTGAGGGGGTGTTTGAGACAAATTGGAATTTTGAAATATTAATACCGGCCTATCTGCTTCTGGTACGATTCTTTACGCCTTCAAGCCACACAATTAATCATGTTCATCAACTAAATATAAATCGTCATGAAATCTTTGAAGTTGAATATCATCGCATTAACCATATTGGGTGGAACCGCAGTCGGCGCAAGTTCAGCACTGGCGCAGACCACCACTCCGGCAGCTACACCATCGAGTACGCAGCCCGCTACTGTGCCGAGTACGACACAACCGTCGACCTACCCGAGTAATACCACGCAGCCTAAAACGGTCCCCGGAGCCACTGTGCAACCGTCCGATTTGCCGGGCGCTGTGAAACCGGGTACTACTGTAACGCAGCCATCGCCAACAACGGTGCCAAGCAGCACCACGCAGCCATCGACCGTGCCGTCAAGCACCGTGCCAAGCAGTGTTACCACGCCAAGCAGTACGACATCACCCAGTAGTCCGTCTCCGACCGTTCCCGTAACCCCGACCGATCCGAACGCCGTTCCACGCACAACCACTCCGGGCAACTTGCAGCAAGGCTCGAACCCGCGTAACAGTAACGTGCCGAGAAGCACCATTCCGGGTACGACGACAGACCCATCGCAGGTCCCTCAGAGTACTACTATTCCTTCCTCGAATGTGCCGGGCAGCAGTACCACCCCGACCAAAATTCCATAAGGGCCGGTGCCGGTATGAAATAAGAAAATCAAAAGAATCGGAAGCCGGGCATTTCATGTGCCCGGCTTTTATAAAACTTCTCAACCTAAAAGCAAATAGCAAATGCCAAGCATAATAAATCGTGATGAGACGGGACGACTGGAACCGGGAGTGGTTCTGGCGGTGTCGGGGGCAGAGTCGGAGAATGATGCGATCCTAGCTATCGAAAACTTCCTGCGGGTAAACCGGAAGGAGCACTTGGAATTAGCCGTGCCCGAAAAATCTGAGGATGGTACTTTTGAAATCCGGTTGGAGTAAATAGCCGATCGGCATTAAGACTTGTCTTTCAGGCCGGATTCGATCTGTTCTTTTCCAAGGGCCATGGCCTCGAATTCTTTCGCTGGATCGAACCAGTTGTTACCGCTCACATCGGCGATCGCCGCGACTTTTCCGTGGCGTATTTCCACGAGAACTTTCGAGCTTTTCAATTCGTCCCAGTTATCGACGCGGCAAACCTGCATACATCTGTAAAGGAACCTGCCCAGATACGGCGGGTCGGCAGACTCGCCTCCATTCATACCGGACAAAAATACTTCGTGCCCACCAAACGTATATTTCACTCCTTTCAGATTCAGTTCCAGTTCGGCGGTAACGTATAATTGTCGGTGGGTGTAGATATGTACCGCCTTAATTGTTCCAATTTCCATCATAAATTACGTTGATGTAGGAGATATAAGGCACCAAAACCATGCCGATGTACCCCTTCTTTTTCGTCGATAATGTTGTTCGGCCCCATTATGCCGTTTGAACGGCAATATATACGTTTCAGGGTAAAAATGTAGTAGTAGTATTACGAATTGTTTAGAATTACGCGTATTTTTTAAAAAATATGTTGTAGAAAAATTCTTCAAAATGTTTCAGGCTGACCCGGTAGAACCATATTTTGGCAAAAATTTTTTGCCATTTACGAAAATGCAAGGGTATGGAAATGAGGTGTTAACATCTTTCTCAAAAGGTTTTAACACAAATTGTTTCCCGCTATGAAAACGCTGCTGCTGGCTTCGCTTTTTCTTCATCAGGCTTTGCGTATGTATACGCCCCCGAACACCGCCTGCAACGTGGCTGCGGAGTGCTTGACAACCTTACAGGCAGAACGGCAGGGTGCCTACCTGTTCCCCGGGTTCGTAAAGGGGGTGGTTTACTTCCGGAACGGCACAAAGCAGACGGCGCTCCTGAATTACCACCGACTGAGTGGCCAGATGCAGTTTCTGAATGCGCGGACGGATACATTGCTGTTTACGGCCAAGTACCTGATCCATTACATTGAAGTGGGGCAGCGCAGGTTTCTGCTCACCGAAAAGCACGCGGATATGGAGGTGATCGGAGGCACAGGCCGTGTCCTCTTGGCGGCAAAGGTACAGCCCGAACCGGCAGGGAATAAACTCAGCCACTCGGGTCAGCATTTTTCGGCCTCGGAAGGTAATGCTGCCCACGCATTGATGGTAAGTAACAACGGAGGGAATTTTCAATGGGAAAACAATGCCTCCGGTCACCACTGGCAGGTGAAGCCTACCTATTTCCTCGTCGATCGGAACAGCGTTGCGCATCCTGCATCGCGGCGCGCCTTCATGGCCGTGTACGCCCGCAACAGACGTCCGCTTGCACGCTACCTGCGCGACAACCGTATTGATTTCAACAATGCGGAAGATCTTCAAAAGCTGCTCGTCTTTTGCGACGGCCTTACCTCCCTTTAGCTAAAATTGGCCGTTTGAACATTTGAAGGGAAATCAGAAGGTAATTGTCCGCAATTGGTTAAGTTAGCGTGTTGAAAGTGATGTATTTACAGAAAACTGCGCGCTATGAAACTACCTTTCCTACTGCTTTTTTTACTTCTTGCCGTAAAGATTTTCGCACAGGAATCCGGCAGTGATTTCCTCACTTCCGACATTGCACAGCTCGAAAGCAGGAGCGCGGGGCTACGGGTCAATGCGGCCAGTCTGCGCGTCATTGCCTCTAACAATTTTGATGTGAAGTACTACCGCTGTGAATGGGAGGTTGATCCGGCGGTTAATCATATCAAGGGCAGCGTAACGTCCCATTTTGTGATGAGTACTGCGGGAACCAGTATAACCGTCGACCTTTCAAATGCATTGACGGTCTCGGCTGTGCAGCAGCGGGGTAGCAATGTCGCCTTTGTGCATGCCGGCGATGCGCTGACTATCACATTGCAGAACCCGCTCGCGCCGGGGACGAAGGATTCAGTTACGGTCAGCTATGAGGGGGCTCCGCCTGCGGCCAATGGTGCTTTTGTCGTTACCACGCATGGTCCGTCCGCTACACCGGTTCTCTGGACATTAAGCGAACCCTACGGCAGCCGCGACTGGTGGCCGTGTAAAAACGGCCTCGACGATAAGGCTGATTCGCTGGATGTTTACATCACGCATCCTGCAACTTACAAGGCAGCTTCAAACGGACTCCTGCAAAGTGAAGCCGCGGTGGCGGGTTCTAAAATCCGGACGCATTGGAAACATCGCTACGCAATCGCAAGCTACCTGGTAGCGATTGCGGTGACCAACTATATCGTACTGGACAACAGCGTTCCGATCGGAGGGACCAATGTCCCTTTCAAGACGTACTGTTACCCGGAGAGCCAGGTTACCTTTCAGAACGGCGCGTTGAACGCCCTTAATGCGATGGTGCAGTTCAGTAATCTTTTCGGTGATTATCCCTTCAAAAACGAAAAATACGGCCACGTCCAGTTTGGCTGGGGCGGAGGAATGGAGCATCAGACCTGTTCTTTCATGGTCAACATGGGCGAAACACTCATTGCCCATGAGCTTGGGCACCAGTGGTTTGGCGATAAGGTCACCTGTGCGAGCTGGCAGGACATCTGGCTGAACGAAGGCTTTGCGACGCATCTTGCCAGCATTTATACGGAGGCGAAATATCCGGCCAATACGAAAACGACCCGTGCCAATGAAATCAACACGATCACTTCGCTGCCCGGCGGCTCGGTGTGGGTAGATAATGTGAATGATGTAAACCGGATTTTCAGCAGTCGCCTGAGTTACCTGAAAGGATCACATTTGCTCTATATGCTGCGCTGTATCCTGGGCGACGCTACGTTTTTTGCTGCCGTGAACAACTACATTAACGACCCCGCGCTGGCTTACGGCTACGCTACCACGGCAAACCTGAAAGCCCACCTGGAGACGGCCAGCGGGAAAGATCTGACCTATTTTTTCGACCAGTGGTTTACGGGGCAGGGATATCCTTCGTACCAGGTAGAATGGTACCCGACGGGCAATTCGGTGCAGGTCAAACTGAACCAGACGCAATCGCATGCATCGGTCGGTTTTTTTCGGTTGCCGGTGCCGCTGCTCTTTCGCAATGTCGGCACCAATCAGCAGAAACTGGTCATTTTTGAAAATACTACAAACGGGCAGTTTTTTGTAGATAACCTTGGTTTTGAGGCCACGGAGGTGATTTTTGACCCGGACGTTTGGCTGATCACGCGGAATAATACACTTACTAAAACCTCTGGACCGCTGCCGGTAGTATTTAGTCAATTCAGTGCGGAATGCCGGGGTAACAATGCGCGGCTCAGCTGGGCTACGACGGACGAGGTGAATGCGGATTATTTTGAAATACTCGGCAGTAAAGACGCCCGGAATTGGAATGCGATCGGTACGGTGCCGGCAATAGGTAATTCGAAAGAAACGAACGAATATTTTTTTTATGTAGAGACTGCATTAAACCAGGGTTATTATCGCATTAGAGAATATGATACCGATGGAAGCACGCAGGAAACGCGGATTGTGGCTGCGCAATGCGGTGGTGCCGAGCCCTTGAAAATTTATCCGAATCCGGTTACGGATTCTTTTACGCTCGAAAGCTCGCTAAACAGAACGTTCCCGGGTAAAGCGCCGGCCAAAGGTCTGTTGCTGTATAACTTAAAGGGAAACTGTTTTTTGCTTGAACCCATAGCTGAGCATGGTAGGGCATTTACATTTGACGCACGGTCATTAGCGCCCGGACTGTATTTCGTGGCTCCCGGCAATGGGCAGATGATCTCGAAATTATGGAAGAGATAGGCGGCAGAATCTCACTTTCAAAAGAACTCACACTATAAACAAACGAACAATGCAAGCTTTATTACTTTCCGCGTTCCTTGTAACGCACTTGATTCCAGGGCTTTTGAGAGGCCCTTATCTTCAATCCGCCACAGCTACGAGCATTATCATCCGCTGGCGAACTGACGTTCCCACGGACAGCCGTGTAGCTTTCGGCCCTGCACCCGGCTCATTCACTGAGCATGTCGATAGCGCGGCACTGAGGACAGAGCATGAAGTGAAGTTGACCGGACTGCAACCATCAAAGCGATATTACTATTCGATAGGCTCTTCCCAGGAAGTATTGCAGGGCGATTCCGACAATTTTTTTGAAACCGCCCCACCGCCGGGGCAGCATGGAAAATACCGAATCGGGGTGTTTGGAGACTGCGGCAACAATTCTGTGAATCAAATCAACGTACGCGACAACCTGGCCGGTTTTCTCGGAGATAACTACATGAATGCCTGGCTATTGCTCGGCGACAATGCCTATCAGGCAGGGACGGATGCCGAATATCAAAGTGGTTTCTTTAATATTTATAAACAAAAATTTTTAAAGCAATCGCCGCTGTATCCGTGCCCGGGCAACCATGACTATGCCAATAATGCGCAGCGCCAGGTTGATCACGCGGTACCTTACTATAATATTTTTACCCTTCCGGTTACCGGTGAGGCTGGTGGTGCCGCCTCGGGGACAGAGGCTTTTTATTCATTTGATTATGGTAATATCCACTTCCTGTCGCTCGACTCCTATGGCAAGGAAAACGGCGCCACCCGGTTGTACGACACATTAGGTGCGCAGGTTCAATGGATTAAGGCGGATTTGGCAGCCAATACAAATAAGGAATGGGTAGTGGCGTACTGGCACCATCCACCGTTCACGAAAGGTTCCCACAATTCCGATACAGAAACAGAACTGGTGAATATCCGCGAGAATTTTATCCGGATTCTGGAAAGGAATGGCGTTGACCTGATACTTTGTGGCCACAGCCACGACTACGAGCGTTCGAAGCTGATGAAGGGACATTATGGCGTGGAAAGTTCGTTCAATGCCGCCGATCACAATATAAGCCAGTCGTCAGGCAAGTACGACGGTTCGCCCGACTCATGCCCGTACCTGAAAAAATCATCGGACAACCAGGGCACCGTGTACGTGGTCGCCGGTTCGGCAGGTCAGTTGGGCTCGACGAAGGCCGGTTACCCGCATGACGCACTGCCGATGGCAGATAGCCAGCACGGCGGCGCCCTGCTGCTGGAAGTGGAAGGGAAGCGACTGGATGCCAAATGGATTGCGTCCGATGGGATTGTTCGTGACCAGTTTACGATTGTGAAAGATGCCAACGTCAAGACATTGTTTGCAATCGAGAAAGGTGAAAGCGTCACGTTATCAGCTTCTTACGTGGGTGAATACCAATGGAGTACCGGTGAAAATACCCCGGAGGTCACAGTGAGCCCAGCGACTACAACCGAATACTATGTACATGACGCCTACGCCTGTCTTTCCGACAGCATGACGGTGGAAGTTTCCGATCCGCTGCCCGTGCAGTTGATTAATTTCTCGGGCTCGTTCGGGAATGGAGCCGTCGATTTGCGCTGGCAAACGAGCGAGGAAACCAATGCAGGTCATTTTGTAATCGAGCGGTCGCTGGACGCGCGCCAATTCAAACCTGTTGGCGAAGTTGCCGCCACAGGCGACTCGCGTGAAACGAGGAACTACTTTTACCGCGATGCGGAAATCGCGGACCGCGGGGGAAAATTGTACTACCGGCTTGTCGAGGTGGATTTGGATGGCCGGCAGCAGACTTCAAGGGTCATTGCCGTATCACTCGCTAATGCGAATGACAGCTGGATTCGCGTGCAGCCCAACCCTTCAAACGGAAAAGAAATTTCCGTAGAAATTGCAGAACAACTGGGTAATTGTGAATTAACCCTGACTGATATAACTGGTCGCCTTCTTGAAAAAAGCAATGTGTTTTCAGACAAAAAACCGCTTAATATTTCTTTCGGAACGAGAAAGTCCGGGGTTTACATTATTACTTTGATTATCAACGGTGATAGCATTTCAAAGAAAATAATTGTTGAATAAAATTTAATATTCAATCATATAATTCCACAGAAGCTACCGGTATTAGCGTAATGGGTTTTGAGCTGCGATTCTTCAACCGAAATTCAACACCAATGCGCTATTCTTCTTATTTCCTCTTACTGATTATTGGTATTCTTTTTCAAATGACCGGATGCGGGCAGGAGAAAAATTTCGTTAGAATATCAATAACCTATCCAAAAGCGGCTGGTGATACCGTCATAGTTGGAAGAACCAATATGATAAGCCTGGCCGGTATCGAGCTTGGAAAGACCCGATTGGATAGTGCCGGGAAAGGTACGATTGAAGTAGAGGTGGATGAGCCACTTTTTGCATATGTCTATGGTAAACACATGGCAGTGGGCCTTTTGATCGGACCTGGCGACGAGGTTCAGATCCTGCCGTCTTCGAAAGGCGCGAAGCTGGCGATGCGGTTTGAAGGCGACGGGGCAATTGTCAATCAAATTTATAATGAATCAACGCAGCTCGGAAACGATTTTAATAAATGGAACGGTACTTACGCTTTCCGGCTCGGTTCAGAAGAATTCTTAGAAGCAAAAGACTCGCTGCAAAGAAGTTACGATCAATTATTGGCTAAGCTAAAATCGAATAAGCAAGTGTCTGCGGAAAGGGTAGACATGCTGACCCGGCAAACAGCTATGCATGTTATTTTCTACCAATATAATTTCGTTGCGGGAAAAGACTCGTCGGAAATCCTACCGTCGGTCTGGAAAGTTGTTCAGAAATTTCCGGTTGATACAATCGCATTAAAAACAGGTATATACGACTATGCTTTGATAGCCTCAAATTTTTATAGAGAGGAAATCAGCAATGCTATTTATGAAGAGAACGAAAAAGTAAATGAGGATACTTTGGAGTCTATTTTTCCATTTTTAGTGGAAAAGAAAATAAAAGCCAGCCGATATCCGAAACCAATTGAAGATTTTCTACGCGTGAAAAGTGCCAGCATTCAAATCGGATTGAATGGCCTCACACCCAGTCTGCATGAGCTGGCGAAGAAGTTGGAACAAGAAATTCCATTTAACGATTTTAAGAGCGTGATACGGGAAGATGTGGCCCGGTGGGAAAAAATCGGTCCGGGAAAGCCAGCGCCCGATTTCGCAGGCATTACCCCAGACGGCAAGAAATTGGCACTGTCCGATTTGCGGGGGAAAGTTGTGTATGTCGATATCTGGGCAACCTGGTGCGGCCCATGTGTCGGAGAGTTTCCCGATTCCAGAAAGGTGCAGGCTGAATTCAGGGGCAATGATAAGATCGCATTTCTGTTTGTGTCTACCGATCGGGATACTTTGGCCTGGAAGAAAATGGTGGCTGCCGGCAAAGTACCGCCGGGGTATCATATGCTTAATGGCTCGGACAAGCCAGAGTCGGTCTGGGATTTATATCACGTATGGGGTATCCCGCGTTATTTGTTGATCGACGCGCAAGGGCGGATTGTGACGACGCATGCCGTACGGCCATCATCCGGAAACGTCCCGGCGGAATTGCGTAAACTACTGGCTAACAATCCCGTTGCTTCGAGATAATTCTTCCTGCCTAGCAAGCCGTCGCCAACCCGAACTCCGCCAGCGCCCGTGGAAAATTCCGCCCTTCATGACCTGAACGGCTGAGTTTAACCAATGCAAACCGTTCGAGGACATCGAGTTGCACCCATTGGCTGGTGGAAATGACCGGGCAGTTCCATTCCTGCACCTTCTCGCGTACCTCCGCAGGCACGTGCGTATGTACCCATGCGGGATCGAGGTTTTTGAGCAGGCTGGGCACGGTGCTGGTGTATTTCCAGACCAACCCGTTCACCAATGCGGCATATGCGTCGATTTCCTCCGTCGAATGACAGGGAAGTTCGGCAAGCTGGTCTTTTTCCTGGTAATTGAATTTGGCCCAGTCGGAAAGTTGCAGCTTCACGCAGCAGGTATCGAGCTTATAGCGTACGATCATCGGAATGCAGCGCAGGCTATCGACAAAATCGCTTTCGAATGCAAAGAAACGGGTTTCGACGGCTGGTACGGATGTCATGATCAGGCAGGTTCGAGGTTTGACGATCGGGTTAATTCAACAGGCAGGAAAATAGCTTTGCCACTATCGCAGGTGGGGCAGCAATAGTCGGCCGGAAGGTCATCGAAGGCGGTCCCGGGAGGGATATCACCGAGAATGTCGCCAAACTCGGGATCATAAATGGTCAGGCAATCAGAGCATTGGTGCACCATCTTCACCGTTTTGACAGCCATCTTGGCTTCGTCCGGCTCGGACAGCATAGTTTTCAGAGTATCCCTTGATCGCTGATTGTTAAACCGCCTGCAAAGACGTTCCAGCTGGGCAGGCAAATGTATTTTGAACAAACCCTTTTCAAACAGCACTTGCGTGCGGCTGTTGGGGTTGAAATTTTCGGTATAATAAAGGTCGTAAACACTGAATAGCGGCAATTGCCCGATCCGCAGTAAGGGTCTTTTCCGGATAAGTACCGAGCCGAAAACTTCGGATTTCGGGCGGGTCTGTATACCAAAGCAAAGTCCGAAAGTACGGGTGTCGTTTTTGGAAAAATACCGGATCAGTTCGTTTTTAAGCGCGGCGCCATCGCCGTTGTGATCCTCGGTTTGCCAGGCGAGCTCATTCGCCGCATGGCGGACATTGATATTGTGTTTTCCAAGAATGTTGCTCCAGGCCTCGCGGTGCTGGTCTTCTATTCCTTTAATAACCAGCGATTTCCATGGTGTGGCGCAAATCTCGCCGACCCGCGTTTTGAGGCACAATGCACATACGTCGAGCAGTAATTCGATCGGAAACTCTTCGTCGCGCCGGTAAAGTCCAAGCCAGGTGCGCGATTCGTATCGGTTGAATCCTTCGTAATAGGGCAGGGAGAAAGAAGGTAATTCCAGCTCCTGTTGCGATGATTGAAAGACGTAGCGGATACGTTCGTTCACAGCGGCTTTCAAGGCACCTTCCTCATTAAGACCTTCTTCCAGCATGCATTCTTCCACCACCTTCGACAGCCGCCCGATCTCATTGGTGTAAATTAGCCCGTCCCATTTGAAAACCGTATTGGTTTGCTTCAAACGCACATATAAGTACCAGAAATGCGGCTCGGGCGATGAAATGAAATTGAGGTTACCCGTAAAAAAAGGGGTGAAACTCTGGTTTGAATCGGAAATGTTGATTTTCAGGCCCGGCCGGAAGCCAGCTTCGGCATCAAAACTATCGAGTACCGAATGGTATTCACTCGCATTGAGCCATTGCCCGGTCCGGAAAACCTCTTCGCCGCAGTAAGAACTCACGATATTGGGCCGACGGTCGGTGTTGACCTCGTAAAAAATGCCCAGCTTTTTAAAATCACGCTCCAAAAACCGCATATCCTCGTAATGCGCGGTCATCATCAGCTGCTGCCTCGATCCGAACCGTACCTTACGGACATTCGCATCCCACGCCGCCGAAAGAATGTCTTTCAGGTGCCCCGGCGAGGCAATCCCGCCCGGCAGGTTGATTTTGATGTGGTAATAGTCGCGCATCGTTTTACGGTTTTGTAGTCAGGTGTTGTCAGGAGTTGTCAAGTATGGTCAGTGGTGGTCATGGTTTGTCAAGTGTGTGGTCAGGAATTGTCAGGATTATTAAAACTACAAATGACTTAATGACTATTCCTGACAACACCTGACCATTTACTACATCGTTACCAAACTGCTTTCAAGTGCCTTTTCAAGTATCGACCTTACCTCTGGCCGGCAAGAGCCGCAGCCGGTTCCGGCGCCGGTGGTTTGGCAGAGCTTCTGGAAATCGCCGCAACCGCCCGCGATTGCTTTTTCCAGGTTTCCCTGACCCACATTGTTGCAGGAGCATACGAGTTTGCCGATTACCGGCTCTGCTTGCTGGCTTGCGCGGAGGAGCTGCAAACGTTTTTCGGAAAGTTCCACGCCGTTGGCGATCAGATCGCGGAATTCGAGGAATTCGTTTTTATCGCCAATCAGGATCGCGCCTACAAGCTTGTCGCGGTGCACGATGCACTTTTTATAATAACGTTTTGACTTATCGATGAATACGATCTGTTCGTAAGCCAGGTCGTTGGCCGGGACATCGGTGATGCCGATACTGCTAAGCTGTAAACCCTCCATTTTCAGGATGTTCATCGACGTGCTGCCTTTGTAGGGTTGCGAAATGTCGCCCGCGAGGTAATTCGCGATCACCTCCGCCTGTTGCTCCGCGGCCAGGGTGATGCCCCACATTTGCCCGTTCCATTCGGCGATTTCTCCGGCGGAATAGATCTCCGGGTCGGAGGTTTGCATATAATCATTCACCACGACGCCGCGCTTGCAGTCGAGGCCGGCGCTTTGGGCCAGTTCAATGGTCGGAACGGTACCGATCGCCAGCACAACCACCTGGCAATCAATCTTCCGTCCCGATCTTAGCCTGATCCCTTCCACGGTATCCGAACCCGAGAAGGTGGCCACTTCATCATTGAAATAACATTCTATTCCCCGGTCGAGCAGCTCCTGGTAGAGCAGTTCGCTGGCGAGTGGGTCGAGTTGGCGTTCCATAAACCGGCCGCTGCGTTGGATGACGGTCACTTTCACATCCATTTCGCGGAACGAAGCTGCGAGTTCAAGACCCAGGATTCCACCGCCGACGATCACCGCATGCGGGTCCGGCTGTTTCAGGAATGGCAGCAGTGAATCCGCGTCGAGCCGTGAGCGCATATTGAATATCCCGGGCAGGTTAGGGACGCCTTTCGGCATGAATGCCTTGCTGCCCATACCCAGGATCAGCTTGTCATAATGATGCTCGGTTCCGTTACTATCGATCACGGTTTTGTGCTTGCGGTCGATATACACGATACTTACGCCCTTATGCACTGTAATGCAGTTTTCGGCGAACTGGTCTTCCCGCAATTTTACAAGCTGCTCCCAGGTTTGCGAGCCGCTGATGTAGTCGGGCAACATTACCCGGTTATAAAACGGATATATTTCTTTTGAAAAAACATGGATCTCATCATTCGCATTGAGCTGGCGGTAACTATTGATAAAGCCCAACCCGGCCGATCCGGCACCAATGATGATGATTTTTTCAACCGGTTTTTGATATAAACTGACTTGTACCGCCGAAAATTTGAAGTCAGGTTCCTTGGATTTGGGGTCAACCAGCGCATTGGTGAGGTTATTGGCCCTGACCAGGCTGCTGCCCAATATTTTGCCCCAATGCATCGGCAGGAAGCAAAGTCCTTTCCTTACGTCCTCAGTGATCTGCGCCTTCACGCGCACCTCCCCGCGACGGCCATTTACCGTCACCAGGCTGCCTTCGGCGATGCCCCGCGCGCGCGCGTCCTCGGGGTGGATTTGCAGGAAAGGCTGGGGAATATGTTTGTTTAATTTCGCAACGCGCCCGGTTTTGGTCATCGTGTGCCACTGGTCACGGATCCTTCCGCTCGTTAACACGAGCGGGAATTGATCGTCGATGGGTTCGGAATGGTTCTCGTCCGGTACGGCGTGAATTTTTGCTCTTTTGTTTGCCGTATAGAATTGGTGGTCGGTGAAGAGGCGTTTGGTACCCGGGTGGCGGACATCCGCCGATCGCTCCGCGTCCATTCCTGACAGCGGCCATTGAACGCTGCGTTTTTCTTTCAATAGCTTGTGACTGACACCGGTAACGTCGATCGTCGTTCCCGCAGTAACCTTTACATATTCGTCGTAAACCTCCGAGGTGGTTTTGTAATTAAATGATTTTTCAAAGCCCATCTTCTGTGCAAAGCGCCAGAGGATCTCGGAATCGGGTAATGCCTCTCCAGGGGCGTCGACCACTTTGGGGAGGTAGGTAATGCGGCGTTCGGCGTTGGTCATGCTGCCGTCCTTTTCGAGCCAGGCTGCCGCCGGCAGTACCACATCGGCAAAATGCACGGTATCGGCGCGGTTGGAGACATCCTGAACGACGACAAAGCGCGACTTTTTCAAAGCACTTTCCACCGCGTTCATGTCCGGCATACTTACCAACGGGTTGGTATTGATGATCCAGATTGCTTTCAAACGGTCGTCGGCCAGCGCTTCGAACATTTCCGTAGCAGTAAGTCCGGGCTTGTCGGCAATGCGGACGGGCGTGTTCCAGAATTGCTCCATTTCGTGGCGGTGTTCGGCATTCACTACCTCACGATGGCCCGGAAGGATATTGGCAAGGCCACCCGTTTCCCGACCGCCCATGGCATTCGGCTGGCCGGTGAGCGAGAATGGGCCGTTGCCAGGTCTCCCTATTTTACCGGTAATTAAATGCAGGTTGATGAGCGAAAGGTTTTTGTTTACACCGATTACCGATTGGTTCAAACCCATGGTCCAAAAGGAAAGAAAACCTTTTGAACGGCCGATCCATTCGGCTGCCAAGGCAATGTTGGCGGAAGGGATACCGCAAATATCGGCCGCTTCCGCCAAGGTGCGCTGCATTACTTGTAGCCGGAATAAATCAAAACCATCGGTGTGGTCTGCAATAAACCGCTCATCGAGATAATCGTTTTCGATCAGCAAACGGCCGATCGCATTGTTGAGGACGATGTCGGTGCCGGGGCGGATCTGCAAATGCAGGTCGGCCGAGCGGGCGGTGTCGGTCACGCGCGGGTCTACGCAGATAATTTTCGTATCCGGGTTTGCCGTTTTGTGCGCTTCCACACGCCGCCAGATAATGGGATGGCACCAGGCGGGGTTAGCGCCGGTTACGTACATGACATCGGCCGCCTCGATGTCGTCGTAGCAAACGGGAACGCTATCCTCGCCCAGTGACAACTTGTAACCCACCACCGCCGAGCTCATGCACAGGCGGGAGTTGGTGTCGATATTGTTGGACCCGATGAAACCTTTGATCAGCTTGTTTACAAGGTAGTACTCTTCCGTGAGGCATTGGCCGGAAACATAGAATGCTACCGAATCGGGTCCAAATTTTTTGATCAATGCTTTAAAAACCGCTGCCGTCCGTTCCAAAGCCTCGTCCCAGGTTGCACGCTGCAGGGGCATGGAACGGTTGAGGCGCACCTGCGGATAGAGGAGCCTGTCCGACTGGTCCATTACCGTGTAGTGCAGGTTCATACCCTTCGAGCACAGCATTCCCTTGCTCGAAGGGTGGTCTTTATCCCCTTCGAGACTCAACTGGCCATTACTTTCTTTCGTCACTACGACCCCGCAGCCTACGCCGCAGTAACAGCAGGTCGATTTGTAGGAATTTGGGGTTGGTTTCATTTTAATGAGTGAATGACTGAATGATTGAATGATCCGCCGTGGAACGGGGAATGAGTGAATGAGTGAATGATCCGCCGTGGAACAGGGAATGATTAATGACGACTGACCGGGTCGCCGACGCTATGACTGAATGAATCAACTGAAAGTTCTTTGACTGGCCCGGAGGGCCATCGTGTTTGTAGCCAATTCACATAATTGTCGTTTGGCTCCATCGGAGCCTCCTGTATGGCAATGTTCCGGTTGCTATAAACAGGTCGCCGCTCGCTGGCCTTTACTTTATGCTTTGACCTCGGCTGGTTCCAATTGGCCTGTTTCGGCGGTAATGCTTTGTGTTTTTTCAAAATTGATCAATGCCACGATCGCTGCGATGCAGGCGATGGCGACGCCGATGTACATGAATGCTTGTGAATAGGAAATCTCGCTTGATTTGAAGAGGAAACCCGCGAGTACCGCGCCTACATTACCACCTGCGCCTACGATACCACTTACGGAACCGATCGCTTTTTGATTAATGAAAGGCACGATCGCATAAGTAGCGCCATTAGCCATTTTGAGGAACATTGCGAAGCAAAGCATGGTAATTACCGCACCTATAATGCTGCCGCTTTGCGCAAACAATGCAATGCCGATTCCTTCCAGGACGAGCAGTAAAGCAAGCAGGCGTCCTTTGCCCAGCATTCCCCATTTGTTACCTACTTTATCCGCCACGATTCCTCCCACAGCGCGGGCGAAAATGTTCATAAAACCGAACGTACCAGCCAGAATACCTGCTGTTGCCAGTGAAGTATCAAAGTTTTCAAAGAAATACAACGCAGCTACATTGTCGAAAGTGATCTCAATTCCAAAACATGCGCCGTAGGCCAGGAACAATGCCCAAGTGCGTGGGTCACGCATGGCTATGCCAAGCGTACCTTTCGCTTTTGCGGCTTTTGGGTTGGCAACGGCCAGGTCTTCGAAGTTACCGGCCGGAGTGTCTTTGGTGAAGAAATAATAGACGAATGCAAAGATCAGCAAGGCAGCGCCGGGAATGACCATCGCAATTCTCCATGCCGACTCCGGCAGGTAGCCTGCGCCTACAAATGCTGCGAAAATCAAGGGCATAACCATGTTGGTGATACCGCCGCCGAGGTTACCCCAGCCGCCGGCTACCGCATTGGCCGTTCCGACGATCTTTTTGTCGAACATCACCGAGGTGTGGTACTGTGTGACAACGAATGACGCGCCGATCACACCGATAGCGAGGCGGAACAACAGAAATCCTTCGTAGGAATCGACCAGGCCGACCGTCATGACCGGAATGGAGCCGAGACCCAGCAATGCCGTGTACGTTTTGCGCGGTCCCCAGGTGTCGCAAAGTTTTCCGATCGCGATCCGGGCAATCACCGTAGCCGCTACCGAAGCAATGATAATGTTACCGATCTGCGGTTTGGTCAATCCCAGGTCGGTTTTAATGACCGTCATCAGCGGGGCCAGTCCGAACCATCCGAAAAAACAAAGGAAGAACGCCATCCAGGTCAGATGGAAGGTACGCATTTGTACGCCCTTGAAACTAAAAATGTTGAGTTTTTCAAGCGGCTTATTGGTCGTTTCCATAGTAATAGAGTTTGAAATTGATGGTTATGACAGACTTATTTCAGGAATTCAGGTTTGATATTGATCATCAGGTAAGCCCAGTTGGACATTTTCTGCGGGTTTTTCACACCCTTCACCTGCGCGAGGCTGTTGGTTGAAAAGAATGTGCAGTAGCCGCCCTGGAAGCTGATGGTCTTCGTCAGGTTGTAATTGGCGATGATATCGAGTTCTTCGCCGAAGCTGGACGAAAGTTTCCGGTTATCAGCCACACGTACCTGCGCCGCGCTGGCGAAATGGTGGAGATCGGTATTGATGGAAAACTTTTCGGAAGCCTTAATGGTCGTATTGATATAGAGATCCGAGAGTCCGCCCTTGCCGAAGCCGTTGGCTGCGTAGAAGTAATCCATTTGTCCCCAGAACTTGTGCGGCGTGCCGTAAAGCGGGTCAAATGTGTGGTTCTTGGCCGAGCCGGTAGCTGTGCCGGAGGTGTAGTCAAAGCCGGGACCAATGGAAAATGCACGGCTCATCGCATACAACCCCCGGACAGAATACATATATGCGCTCAGCTTCGCACCATCCTTGTCTTTGCCGGTTTGATAAAAAGCATTGGCGGTCAGCGTCCAGTTCTTGCCGATTTTGGTTTGCAGGTATGGGCCGATGGTAACGCGGCTCCGTACACCGTTGGTCAGCTTTTTAACGCCCGCCGTATCCAATGTATATTTCTGAAAATCGTCCTTTACAACGAGGAAAGAAGCATTTCCCTGTTTTAACTTTTTACCTAAATAGAGAAACTGCAGCGACTTGTACATAGTCCCGATCCCGTTTGTGCCAGCGGGGTAGCCTACCGGCACGCCGTCGTACAAAGTACCTGTTTTGAGCTCACGGTTTTGGTTATACGCAACACCCAAATGTGCCGTGAAGCCGTTGAAACCGTATTTGATCAAAGCCGCATCGTGGCGCCGCGCTTGTTGCAGCCAGTCGAGGTTGCCGAGTACTCGGCTGTCGTCGTAGAGGAATTCCTGCCGTCCGATTTTCAATGCAAACTCTTTGCCGAGTTTGGTCTGGTTTGTATCGAGCAGGCTGATCTCCCCCCAGGCTTCGTGCAGCATCAGTCCATTCATGGCCGAACTGGTAATGCGGTTGTTGGTCGAGGCGTCCTGCCCCCAAACACGCACATCCTGAACGGCGACGAAAAACTGTGTCCGGTAACCTTTGTAGCCCGCATTCAGCCGGGTGCGCTGGGAGGTGAAAAAGGCCGGCTTTTCGCCTTTGGAAAGCATCGTGCCCTGTCCGTCGAGCAACTCCGTCCGGGTCCGTAACTGGCCCGAAAGGCTGAACTGCGCCATGGTCTGCGTCGGGGCCAGCAAGCCGGTCCCGGTAATACCCAGCAAAAGGAGGTAAACAGCTTTTCTCATTGTAATTTATGTTTAGGTTGGAGTGAAAGCGGGTCAAAACGCCATCTGCATATTTTGCAGGTATTCCAATGCATAAGCGGGGCTGAGGGCTACTACTTCGCCCATCACCATAATCGCCGGTGTGCCGATCCCGTTCTCGCGTACGAGCCGGGGCATTTCCCAAACTTGCCCTACCACGCTCTTCTCATCCGGCCGGGTGCCGTTTTGGATCACCGCCATCGGCAAATGGCCGCGTCCGAAGTGTTTGTATAGTGCGCAAATCTCTTCCAGTTTATTCAAACCCATCAACACGATCACCGTTGCGCGTGACTGGGCGGCAAGCCGGAGGTCGTCCGAAAGCTCGCCATTCTGGGTCGTGCCTGTGATCACCCAAAAGCTCTCGCTCACGCCCCGGCGTGTTACCGGGATGTCGAGCGAAGCGGGAACTGCGATGCTGCTGGAAATGCCGGGTACCATTTCGCATGCGATGTCGTGGTCCTGTGCGTATTCAATCTCCTCATGCCCCCGGCCGAACACGAACGGGTCGCCGCCTTTGAGCCTCACCACGTGACCGCGCTTACGGGCCAGGCGGACGATCAGCCCATTGATCTCGTCCTGCGAGAAGGAAGGGTTCCCCACTTTCTTGCCTACATACATCTTCAACGCGTGGGCCGGTGCAAAATCCAGGAAAGCAGCGTTGGCGAGCTCGTCGTACAGTACCACATCCGCGGTTTGCAATGCGCGCATTCCTTTCAGTGTGATCAGTTCGCTGTCGCCAGGGCCGGCTCCTACCAGTGTCAGTTTCGCTTCCATCTCTTATATATAATAGAGTGAATATTAGAAATGTACTATATATAGTGTTTTGTAACTATATCAATTATTGGTTCAAATTTACTATTCAAATTTTATAAAACAATCATTTTGCCAAAATTTATGTTTGTTTTTGATCATATTTACGAATATAAAATTAGGATTTACTGAAAACACGATTTACTTTTGACTTATCGAAAAAGTGACAATACACACATAATATTAAAATAGTACAACAAAATAATTATGTTTTCACAAATCAATAGTTATTAATTACTATGAAAACTATTTCAAACACCCGGATCGTCGTAGTTGGCAATGGTATGGTGGGCTACAAATTCTGTGAAAAGCTCCTCTCAAGAAAAAAAGACGGACAGGATTTTGCCATCACCGTATTTGGGGAAGAGCCTCGTGCGGCCTATGACAGAGTACATTTGAGCGAGTTTTTTGCAGGCAAGACGGCAGATGACCTTTCAATGGCCGGTGTCGACTGGTATGTTGAGAATGGAATACGGCTGTTTTTGTCCGATCCGGTGGTGGATATAGACAGGGAAGAGAAACTGGTGCGTTCACACCATGGACATATAGTATATTATGACTACCTCGTAATGGCAACCGGCTCCGGAGCGTTCGTTCCTTCGATCCCGGGTGTTGAAAAGGACGGGGTGTTTGTGTACCGCACGATCGAGGATCTGGAACTGATCCAGTCGTATGCTAAAAAAGCGAGAAAAGGTGCAGTGCTGGGCGGAGGTTTGCTGGGACTGGAAGCAGCAAAGGCATTGCTCGACCTGGGACTGGAAGAAGCGCACGTAGTTGAATTCGCCCCTCGGCTCATGCCAAGGCAAATCGACGATGCTGGTTCGCGTATGCTGCAAAGCCAGCTCGAATCGCTTGGTTTGCAGATACACCTTTCAAAAAGTACCCAGGAGATCAAAGGCGAAGACCGCATAGAAGGAATGCAGTTTGCCGATAACAGCTTCCTGGATGTGGATATGCTCGTGATTTCGGCGGGTATCCGTCCGCGCGACGAGGTGGCCAAAATCGCGGGCCTCGAAACGCACCCACGCGGCGGTATCGTCGTAAATAACCAATTGCAAACCTCCGACCCGTCGATTTTCGCGATCGGGGAATGCGCATTGGCCCATCATATGATCTACGGCCTCATCGCGCCGGGTTATGAAATGGCCGACGTCGTTGCTGCCATGCTGACAGGCGGAGAAAAGGAGTTTCTTCCCTACGACATGTCGACCAAATTGAAGCTGATCGGTACCGACGTAGCCAGCTTTGGCGACCCGTTCGTGGAAGAACCTGCCTGCAAAACGATCCGCTACGAAAACAAGGCAAAAGGGGTTTACAAGCGAATTAATGTCAGCCAGGACGGCAAAACCCTGCTGGGCGGAATTCTGGTAGGGGAAGCCGAGCAATACAATATGCTGCTGCAAACCTGCAAGAGCAAAACCATTCTGCCGCCCGACTCGGAAGACCTCATCCTGGGCTCCCGCGGGGGCGAAGAAGCGGGCGCGGGCGTGATGAGCCTGCCCGACGACGCGCTCATATGCTCGTGCGAGGCCGTTACCAAAGGCATGATTTGCCATGAAGTGGGTGAAAACGGCCATCATACCGTAGACGCATTGAAAAAATGCTGCAAAGCCGGTACGGGCTGTGGTGGCTGTATCCCGATGGTGAAAGACCTGATCGCGGGTGTGATGAAGGAAAAAGGCGTTTATGTCCGCAATGTGATCTGCGAGCATTTCGATTATTCACGTCAGGAACTGCTGGATCTCGTGAAAATGAATGGGTTGAAAACCTACGGCGCGGTACTCGATCACCATGGCAAGGGAGATGGTTGCGAAGTCTGCAAACCGCTCGTAGCCTCGGTGCTGGCCAGTCTTTGGAATGAAAATATCCTCGAAAAAGACCGTGCGGTAGTGCAGGATTCGAACGACCGCTACCTGGCCAATATTCAGAAGGGCGGTACCTATTCGGTCGTTCCGCGGATTCCGGGCGGTGAAATTACGCCTGAGAAACTGATCGTGATCGGACAGGTGGCGCAGAAATATGGTTTGTATACCAAAATCACCGGCGGTCAGCGCATCGACTTGTTCGGCGCTCACCTGGGCGACTTGCCGGATATATGGGAAGAATTGATCGACGCAGGCTTTGAAAGCGGCCATGCCTACGGGAAATCGTTGAGAACGGTGAAAAGCTGCGTAGGTTCTACATGGTGCCGTTTCGGGGTGCAGGATTCGGTGACTTTTGCGATTGAAGTCGAGGACCGCTACAAAGGGCTGCGCTCGCCGCATAAACTGAAATCGGCCGTATCGGGCTGCGTGCGCGAATGCGCGGAGGCGCAAAGCAAAGACTTTGGGATTATCGCTACCGACAAGGGCTGGAACCTGTTTGTATGCGGCAATGGCGGCGCGAAACCGCAGCACGCGCAACTGCTGGCCAGTGATGTGGACAAGGAAACTTGTCTTCGTCTCATCGACCGCTTCCTGATGTTTTATATTAAGACAGCGGATCCTTTGACGCGTACCGCTACCTGGCTTAACAAAATGGAAGGTGGTATGAACTACCTGAAAGCCGTGGTCGTGGACGACGTGTTGGGTATTGCGGAGGAGCTAGAACGCGATATGCAAAACCTGATCGACGTATACAAATGCGAATGGCGCGAAGTGGTGGAAAATCCTGAGCTCCGCAAACGCTTCACACATTTCGTGAATACGCCTATCAAGGACCCGACCATCACATTTGCAGAAATGCGCGAGCAGAAGCGGGCAACCGAGTGGGCATGATGCTGTATTGCGCTTCAGTACCGCCCCGTCCCAGGGTTGAAACCCTGGGTTATATCAATACTATCTCTTAACCCAAGGCTTCAGCCCTGGGTGGCACAACGATCAACCTTACAGACAGATGGAAACGATCACCGACACAATGAACCAAGTAACCTGGCACATGGCATGCTATGTCGACGATATCCCCGAAGACGGCGGGGGCTGCGCATTTATCAGTGGCAGGCAAATTGCCATTTATAACTTTGCAAGAAGAGGGGAGTGGTATGCGACCGACAACCAGTGCCCGCACCGCCAGCAAATGGCACTTTCCCGTGGAATGATCGGCAGCCACGCAGAAGAACCGAAAGTAGCTTGTCCTTTTCATAAAAAAACCTTTTCATTGCAAACCGGACAGTGCCTGAACGACGACGAGTACCGGATCAATACCTTCCCGGTGATGGTCAAAGAGAACCGCGTCTACGTCGGCCTGTAAACAGACCGATCACTAACCCAGGGTTTTAACCCTGGGCTGTACCAAATGGAAAGACTCGACAAACGTGTAGCAGGTAGCCTCACGCGATTTTATGTAGTGGCATTGTGTGTGGTGGCTTTGCTTACCGTGAGCGGTTTGTTTCTCATCAGGCGCACGATCAGAAACCTCAATCATGACAGCCGTGTCGTGAATGTAGCTGGTCGCCAGCGAATGCTTAGCCAGCGGCTTACCAAGCTTGCCATATTGAAGATCAACGGCATTGCCCATAGCGATTCCGTGCATTTCGGCTCGTTGCTCACGTTGTGGAAAGACAGCCACGAAGATCTCGTATCGAGAAAGCTACCCGTCGAAAGGGGTTATGTTACCTGGAAAAGCCAGCCGCTGGACACCATGTTCCGCGAGCTGGCTCCCGTTTTTGACCGTATTTATCAAAATCTGGTCATCATCGGCGGCGATAGTTCCGACCTGGCCGCCAAACAGCGGGCGTTGGCGCAGGTTCTCGCCAGTGAGCCGC
The DNA here is from genome assembly GCF_038440355.1 of Dyadobacter sp. OTU695. Taxonomy (NCBI): domain Bacteria; kingdom Pseudomonadati; phylum Bacteroidota; class Cytophagia; order Cytophagales; family Spirosomataceae; genus Dyadobacter; species Dyadobacter sp. OTU695. The sequence goes on from NZ_JASATN010000001.1 coordinate 1,269,061, forward strand.
AATTTCTGGTTCAGATGGACCGCATTGTGTTTCAGTTCGACAAAGAGAGTTTCGAAAGGCTCCAGAACCTGGAACGCATTGAGTGGATACTTGATTTAATGACAATCCTCGTGCTCGTTGCGGAAGGCCTGCTGATTTTCAGGCCCGTCGTAAACACTACGCGCCGCGTCGTGCGGATGCTTACGGAGTCGGAGGATGCATTACAGCTCTCTAACCAGAAATTAAAGGAGGCAAATAATCAGCTTGTTGAAACGCAAAAGGAACTGCTGCGCCTGGAAGAAGAAAAATACGAGTTACAGCTGGCCGAGGATCGTGTCAGGGCGGGTGCGTTGATCGAGGGGCAGGAGGAAGAACGAAAACGTTTTGCACTGGAATTGCATGATGGAATCGGCCAGATGCTTACCGGCCTCAAATTGCACGCGGAGAAATTGAAGGCTGTTCAGTTTCACGACGAGAAACATCAGAAGCGCTTCGAGCAGCTGGTCGTGCTTATTCAGGATATCATTCACACAACCAGACAGGTATCATTCAACCTGATGCCCTCGGTGCTCAGCGATTTCGGGCTGGCATCGGCATTAAAACTGCTTTGCCAGCAGGCCGCTGACTTGTCGGGGATCAAAGTTTTGTTCGAAGGCGAAACGGGCGAACGGATCCCAATGTCCGGCCCGATAGAGATTGGCCTGTACCGCATTGCGCAGGAGGCGTTGAACAATGCCGTGAAACATGCGAATGCGGATCAGATCAAGATAAAATTGGAACAAAATAAGAATCGCATCGTTTTGGAAATTGCGGATGACGGAAAAGGATTTTTAATTAGTAATTTAAAGTCAGAAGGCCAGTTCCTCACCCGTAACGGGATGGAGAATATCCGTACGCGCACCCAGCTTCTGAATGGAGAAATTGAGATTATTTCGAAAGTGGATAGTGGTACGAAACTGGTCGTTCGGGTTGATTTATAATGACTTGTTACTGATTAGCTGACCACGTATGCCTATTCGGATTTTAGTTGTAGATGATCATTCGGTGGTGAGGCAGGGCATTATTACCCTGCTGGAAGATGAGGAAGACCTGGTCATCGCGGGCGAAGCCTCGGACGGTGATGAGGTGTGGGATATGGTCGAGAAAGTGAAGCCGGACGTAATCCTGCTCGATCTGACAATGCCCCGTATGTCGGGCCTGGAAGTGATCAAACAGATCGTACCGGTATTTCCGTCTGCGAAAATCCTCGTATTCAGCATGCATAACAACACCGATTACATGCTTTCGTCGGCATTGAACGGTGCATCCGGCTACCTGGAAAAGGATACCGGCCGCGATGAAATGCTCAAAGCGATCCGCGCGATTGCCAAGGGAGAACTTTATTTCCCGCCCTATGCGTCGTCGGTGATCATCAAAAACCTCCTCAAACAGCTCTCCCGCTCGTTCGATCCCCGACCCGTGCAGGAAGAAATCCAGGAAAAATCGATCTGGAAAATTATTACCCCACGCGAACAGCAGATACTCAGATGTCTCACCGAGGGCATGAGCAGCAAGGACATTGCCGAAAAGTTCGATATCAGCTCCAATACGGTCGCTAATCAGCGCGCCAGTATCATGAAAAAAGCCAATGTGAAAAACACCGCAGAGCTGATCAGCCTGGCGATGAAGTAACCTATGGCGTGATTTTTATGCGATCCAATCCCGATTACCGGTTTCAAAAACGAGCCGTCAACAAATCTGGGAAACAATGGATAGGATATGGGCATTGATATTGAGCTTCATGCTGCTGGGCACAGCGGCAAATGCTCAGGTTAAATCCGCTGCCAAAGGGGCTTCATCAAAGAAAAAAATTGTCTTCATCGCGGGTCCCGACAGTCATGGCAAGGGCGAACACGAGCATAACGGTGGCTGTACATTATTGGCCAAGGCCCTGAACGACAGCCTGCCCGGTGCCGAGGCCGTGGTGGTACGTAATGGCTGGCCACAGGACGAATCCGTGCTGGATAATGCAGCCGCTGTCGTTTTCTTTCTCGATGGCGGCGGTAGTGACCATTTGGAATTGGTGCATGCCGCCAAAATGGAACAACTTATTGCTAAAGGCACCGGTATTGTCAATCTGCATTTTTCCCTCGAAGTCGATGCGAAGGCTGGCGGCGAGCGTTTTTTAAAGTGGATAGGAGGGTATTTTGAGATTAACTGGTCGGTAAACCCCGTTTGGGAAGCCAGCTTTGCCAGGTTCCCGGATCACCCCGTCGCGCGCGGCGTCAAACCTTTCAGTATCCTCGATGAGTGGTATTATCACATGCGGTTCCCGGCGGAGATGAAAGGCATAACACCCATTTTGCAGGCACTACCGCCAGAATCAACCCTGAAACAACCCGACGGCACGCACTCTAATAACCCGGCCGTTCGCGAGTCGGTGATCACGAGAAAGGAAATGCAAACACTGGCCTGGGCCTTCGAGCGACCCGACGGGGGGCGTGGGTTTGGCTTTACGGGCGGACACATGCATAAGAACTGGCAAAACGATAATTTCCGCAAGCTCGTGCTCAATGCCATCGCCTGGGCGGCCAAAATCGATATCCCTGCCGAAGGTGTCCCTTCCGCGACCCCTACTGAAAATGAGTTGAATGCCCTTACTAAGCGGGTAAATTAGGCTCCCGGGATTAAATTTTTTTAATCTGTAAATTTCTTTCGCCGGTTTTGCGTTAATCATTGCAATATCCCCGGTGGTCCTGACAAAGACGGAAGACGAAGCAGGCCGTAGCCGTTTGTTTTGAAGTCAAGATGAAATACGGTTTCCACGAACCGCGCAAGCGCCCTATCAAGATTATTATGCTACTGTTAACCCTGTTACTTGCAGGACAACGGTCGGCCTACGCCCAGACAGATTCCGCTGCTATTGCTCAAAGGGCAACTATCGTTAAAGATACGATCTCCGCACAAGGCGCCGCTGCCGCGCAAAACAAGGCCAGGCTCTTCTTCAATTTTGACGCGCGGGGCACATTTATCCAGCACAAGCATATCAACGTGTTTGGGGTTAATGCCGGGATCACTTTCGGCGAAAAGCGTAACCGGCTCACGGCGGGCTATTACTGGCTGGGTTACAATGCCGCCCGACGACTCGTTAACTGGCGGAAAATACTTCCCAACCCATTGAACCTCTCCTATTACACGGCTACCGACGTCCGCTTTGCCAACTTCGCCTACTGGCATACGGCGATCCGCAACAAGCGTTGGGTATTATCCACTCCCCTGGAAATAGGGATCGGAAATGAGAGCACCCGTTTCCGCGACCTGTTCGACGGTGCCTCTTCCGGCTCGCGAAAGGACTACTTCATCCCCCTGCAGGTAGGTGTCTATGGCGAGTACCGTGCCTTGCGCTGGGCGGGTATCAATTCACAGATCGGCTATCGGAATGCCCTATCATCCGGCGAGTTCCGCAAGCGGTTCAGCGGTTTTTATTATAGTTATGGAATAAATCTCTACCCCGAGGCTATCTGGAAGGATTTCAAGAAGTGGAGCAGGAAAAAAGCGAAGTCTCAGGCGGTTGATAATGGAGTGTCGCCGGTCGGGAATTGAGGGGTATCGAGGCTTCGTATTCAATCCAGCCGTTTGTAAATTGGCTAAAAAGTGATTTACCATGAAAGCTATACGCCACCAATCCGCTTCTAAGCCAAAGAAAGCGATGCACTCAAATGGAGAACTTGAACAGTCGCAAAAGCGACCTGGCATTACCGATGAACCCGGTAGACGCAAGCTAGGGCTTTATGATGGAATGCCCGGTTACTTTATGAGCGATGATTTTTGTATAACCACAAAGGAAGAATTTGATATATGAAATACCTTTTGGACACGCACACTTTAATCTGGACAATACTTGAAAGCTCTAAATTATCTCTTAAAGCCGCTGACGCAATTTCGGACAAGAAGAATCAAATCTACGTCAGTTCAATTACTTTTTGGGAAATCTGTATAAAAATGGGCTGCGGCAAGTTGGTTTTAGGCAGTTTGAAGTCAGAGAACCTTCCTAAGATCTGCACAAATTGGGGGTTTCAACTATTGGCGTTGACTCCCGATCAGGCCAGTACCTTTCAACAAATAACGGCTAAACATCATAAAGACCCCTTCGACAGAATGTTGATCTGGCAATCGATGTGTCATGATCTGATCTTTATCACCGACGACAAAAATATCGGTAAATATAAATCCGACGGCCTGCAAGTAGCCTGGTAATCTCCATTTCAAGCCATTTTTCAACGAATTTCAATGCGCCTCTTGCGTTTTCAATTTCTTTAAACTTACTTTGTCTATCAAATTAGTAGATTTTATCTGTTAACCACCAGCAGACGAGATCAAGTCACAATCTTTTTCAAACATGAAATCGATGGATCGTTATTCTTCGCGCATTAGTATTGTGCCTATGGTGGGCCGTTCCGGTTATTCTTTCGCAATTGCACCCTGTTGCTGTTGTTGAGCTGCACTGACGACCGTCTGTGTCGTCGCTACCTGATTTTTCATCCTATTACATTCCATTCATTAGGCCGTGGGTTGACAACCCATGCTTCCAACCACTTTTACATCATGAAAAACTTTAAGACAATCTTTCTGGCGGCAGGTCTGGCGCTCGCTGCTTTTCCTTACGCATTCGCGCAGGAGTCCAACGAAAATAAAGTGATCATTACCGGTGTGCGTTTCGCTTATCCGCTGGTCGACAAATGGATCAAAGAGTATACCGCAGCCAATCCTAAGGCGCAAATTGTGATCGAAACGCGTACGATCACCGATCCAGCGAAATACGACTTGCTGATCGAAGCCTATGATCAGGAAAAGGAAGTGAAGGACACCCGCGAGTATATTTCGATCGGTCGCTATGCGTTGCTGCCGGTGGCGAATGCAAAATCGGCATTTGCGAAGGAATATGCAGATAAAGGGTTGAATGAGAAGACCTACAAACAGATCTTCTTCCACGATATTTATGCCGAAAAAGACAAGTCGCTGACGACGCAGTACACGATCTACACCCGCCTGCAAAAGGCCGGGGCGCCGCTCACGTTCGCCAAATATTTCGGATATGAGCAGCAAAATATCAAAGGGAAAGCCATTGCCGGTGCCGATGAGCATCTGATCAAGGCGCTTTTGAAAGACGAGACGGGCATTACCTACACCACGCCGGGCCTCGCGTATGACCTGCAAAGCCGTAAGCCGCTGGAAGGGCTGACGATCATCCCGGTCGACCTGGATGGCAACGGCCGTGTTTCGAAAGAGGAAAAAGCACTGGAAAACCTGGATCAGGTAATCGCAACGCTGGAAGCGGAAAAAGTGAAAAATGTACCGGTGGAAAACATTCATTTTTCAATTGCGAAAAATAACTCGAATCCCGAAGCCAAGAAGTTCCTGCTTTGGGTAGCGGCGAATGCCGACAAAGACCTTCATCAATTCGGTTATCTGAAAGCCGATGCCAAACGCCTGGCCGACGAGAAAGAGAAACTGGAAAGATTTCAGGCTGTAAAGTAAGGTTTGCACGCCCGCGGGCGCGATGTCGTGTTGCGCCCGCGGATTTGCCTCCCATTTCTACAAAACCTTTATGAAAAAACGACTACTATCCGCCCTGACCTGGCAGCGGCTGGGCCTTTTTATGCTCAGCACTGCCGTTTTTAGTCACGCATCAGCACAGCACGACCCCGTTCGGCCTTTCGGGGGAAAGATCGGGAAGACGATCGAAGAAACGGAGCAATGGTGGCAGGAACAACCCAAAGCGCCCAAAGGCGCACCTAATGTGGTATGGATCCTGCTCGACGACGTGGGTTTCGGTGCGACATCCGCATTCGGCGGACTTATTGATACCCCGAATTTCGAAAAGCTGGCGAAAGGCGGCCTGCGCTATACCAACTTCCACACCACTGGCATTTGCAGTCCGACGCGTGCATCTCTGCTCACGGGCAGAAATCCGCATGCGGTTGCCATGGGGCATCACGCCGAACTGGGCATCGGAGCGCCTGGCTACAATGGCAATATCCCGTTCGAAGCGGGGACGGTGGCCGAGATTTTCAAGGAAAACGGCTATAACACATTTGCATTAGGTAAATGGCACGGCAATCAGCCACGCGACCTCACCATCGCCGGACCGTTCAATCGCTATCCGACCGGTCGTGGCTTCGAGCATTTTTACGGCTTCCTGGGTGGCGCAACCGATCAGTGGCACCCGCAGTTGGTAGAGGAAACTTCACCGATCGATATCGAGCCTAATACCAAACATTTAAACCAGCTACTGGCCGATAAGGCTATTTCCTACATTGCCAACCAGAAGTCGGCCGATCCTGAAAAGCCCTTTTTTCTTTACTTCGCGACCGGTGCCGCACACGCGCCCCATCACGTGGCGCGCGAGTGGAGTGATCAGTACAAAGGCAGGTTTGACGGCGGTTGGGACGAGTACCGTGAAAAAGTATTCCAGCGACAACTTGCCGGCGGATTGGCACCGAAAGGTACGCAATTGCCTCCGAGGCAGACCGGTATCAAGCCCTGGAACTCGCTTTCGGCTGACGAAAAGAAGATTTACGCCCGTTTCATGGAAGTATATGCCGGGTTCCTTTCCTACACCGACTATGAAGTGGGAAGGGTAGTGGATTACCTGCAACAGATCGGTCAGTTGGACAACACGCTGATCTTTCTTGTGGTGGGCGATAACGGCGGAAGCAAGGAGGGGACCTACACCGGCACGGCGGGAACGGCAGAAAAGTCGTCCGGCGACGATATCAAGTACCTTTTGTCGCAATACGACAAACTGGGTACCGAATACAGCTACCCCAATTATCCGCTGGGCTGGTCGCAGGCTACGAACACGCCATTCCGGTACTGGAAAAGCGATGTGAATGCAGAAGGCGCATCGCACACCACGCTCATCGTGCATTACCCGAAAGGCATTACCGACAAAGGCGGCCTTCGTGCGCAGTATACACACGTGACCGACATCCTGCCGACGACCATCGAGCTAACCGGCGTGACGGTGCCTGCCGAGATCAATGGCTACAAGCAATGGCCGTTTCACGGTACCTCACTGGCCTATTCGCTCAACGATGCGCAGGCTGGGGCGCGGCATACGCAGCAGTATTATGAGCTGCACGGCGGCAGGGCTATTTACAAGGACGGTTGGAAGGCAAGTGTTTACCATCCCCGGAACACATTCGGCGAACAGACGACAGATGTCAATTTCATCGCGGATTTCAAACGCGACAAATGGGAGCTCTACAATATCAATGAAGACTGGAACGAGATCAACGACCTCGCTGCCAAACATCCCGAAAAACTGGAAGCATTGAAAAAACTGTTCGATGAAGAAGCGGAGAAATACAATGTGTACCCGCTCAAAAACTTCCGCGCCGGGCTTACGCCACCACCCATCCGCCCGAAAACCGTGATTTATGAAGGGACAACGATCAAAACGAGGGTTTACATCGGAAAAGGGCCGGTGGATATTACCGCCGAAATCGAAACGGGCAAAAATGCGGAAGGTGTAATTTTTGCGAATGGCGGGTTACTGGGAGGAAGCAGTCTTTATATCAAACAAAACAAATTGCATTACCTGCTCCATGACGGCGTTAAACAGGTTTTGTTGACGTCTTCAAAAGCGCTAAAGGAAGGAAGGAGCACGATTCAGGTGCGGTTTTCGGCTGATAAAAAGGTTATCTTGTCGGTTAATGGCGAGAAAATGGCCGAACAGGCGGATATGAATGCTACTAAATATCTCGCCTCTGCCTCTTCCGAAGGGTTCAGCGTCGGGAAAGACCTGAATTCGCCTGTGACCAGGGATTATCCCGGTACCTTTGCTTTTACCGGTGCCGTCAAGCAGCTGGTGATCGAGCAGCGTGAGCAGGATCAGGAAAAAGTAGGTCTTTTGCAAAAGGAGAATTAATACTAAACAGCATTCAATGAGAAAACTTCTGAAAGGGACGGCAATGCTGCTGGTCACCTGGACCCTCGCCTGCACAGCGCAGGCCCAGACGCCCCGTAAGCCGAATATCGTCGTCATCCTTGCCGATGACCTCGGCTACGGCGATATCGGTACATTCGGCGCGACGGACGTTCGAACACCCAATATCGACGGGCTGGCTGCGAATGGCATCAAACTGACATCATTCTATTCGGCCTCGCCCGTGTGCAGCCCCACGCGCGCGGCGCTCATTACCGGCAGGTATCCGCGCAGGCTGGGGATCGATCATGTGTTTTTTCCGGAAAGCTTTACCGGTATCCCTTCCGAAGAGGTTACCATCGCCGAGGCTTTAAAAGGCAATGGCTACCGCACCGCTATTTTTGGAAAATGGCATCTGGGCCATCACAAGCAGTTTTTGCCATTGCAGAATGGTTTTGATGAATATTACGGCATTCCGTATAGCAACGATATGATGGGCGTCGTGTACCTGCGGGGTAACGATGTGGATAGCCTTAAGGTAAACCAGAACTACATTACGCAGACCTACACCAAAGAAGCCGTACGCTTCATCGACCAGAACAAGGACAGGCCGTTTTTCCTGTACATTACGCACAACATGCCGCACGTGCCGATCTACGCTTCGCCGAAATTTGAAGGTAAATCCAAAAGAGGTTTGTACGGCGATGTGATCGAGGAGCTCGACTGGAGCGTGGGAGAGGTGGTGAAAGCATTGAAAAAGAATGGTCTGGAAGAGAATACGCTGGTCGTTTTCACGAGCGACAATGGTCCGTGGCTGATCTTCGATGTCGAAGGTGGCTCGGCGGGGCCGTTGCGGCAGGGTAAGGGAACCACTTTCGAAGGCGGGCAGCGTGTGCCGACTGTCGCTTACTGGCCGGGCAAGATCAAACCGGGAACAGTTTATGACGATCTGGCGACGCATCTGGACCTTTATCCTACCATTATCAGCCTTACCGGGAGCCAGAAAACGCAAACCAAAAAGCCGCTGGACGGCGAGGATATCAGCCCGGTGCTTTTCGGCACCGCGAAACGGAAAGGGGATGAGTTTGCCTATTATTCCAACGGCGTCATAGAAGCCTACCGCAAGGGTGACTGGAAGATCCGGCTGCCGCAAAAGGATGTGAAGGTCGGCAATGCGGTGATTGTCCCTGCTGCGGATACATTGTTGTTTAACCTGAAAACCGACATTGGTGAGCAGAATAACCTTTTGAAATCGAACCCGGCGAAAGCGAAGGAACTGTTGGCCTCATTGGATGCCTATAAAAAGAAGATTGGCAATACCCCGCCGCCACTCGTGCAGCGGATGCCTTCCGACGACAGCCACATTAAAAAAAGAGCCGAGCGGGCTGCTGGAAAAAGTACTGGTAAATAAGTAGTTTTGGAATGGTTACGCATTTGATAACCATTCCATTTTTTACTTTAAAAAGAGCCATGAAAAAAATTGCCACCACCGCCCTCGGGCTTTCATTCGCCTTGTCCTTTCTGTTTAATTCTGCCAAAGCGCAGGATATCGCGCTTAAACCGGCTTCGCTTACGCCCTATCAGGTTACCGTTGCTGCTGTCGATTACAAGGGAAAACAGGCCATTGCGCTGGAAATGCCAGGCATGCCGACCAATGAAAAGACCGTGGCCGTATTGAAAGACATTGATTTCCACAACGGTACCATCGAAGCCACCATTTCTGGCCAGCCCAGGGCGAACTCCGGTGAAGGCGCACGCGGATTTGTCGGGATCGCGTTCAGGGTGGCTTCGGATACTTCCCAAATGGAGCTCTTCTACATCCGTCCGACCAACGGGCGTGCCAACGATCAGGTGCGCCGAAACCACTCGACGCAATATGTGTCCATGCCCGGGTTTCCCTGGGAAAAACTGCGTAAAGAAACCCCTGAAAAATATGAAGCCTATGCCGATATGGTACCGGCAGAATGGACGAAGGTGAAAATTGAGGTAAAGGATGAAACTGCAAAGTTTTACGTCAATGGCGCTTCACAACCGACGTTGATCGTGAACGACCTCAAACAGGGGAAAGACCTTCGCGGAAGTGTGGGTTTGTGGATCGGGCCGGGATCGCTGGGGCACTTTACGGACCTAAAGGTGACCAAGCTCGACTAATTGTGCCATACGGTAAACCATCGGCTTAAAATATCCCAATAATAGAAGTCCATACTTGTATTATTGGGATATGTAAGTTTACTTTGCCTACGGAATTTATAGAGTAATGATTTGATCGGACTTCCTGTCGACCGGAAATAACCACCATTTCCAAAAGGTACATTTACAAATGCCTGTAATGCTTTAAATACAGGGTCAGGATTTCACGTACGTGTTCGGTTACGTATATTTATTAACGTTTCGTTTTAAGCGTGGTGCCGTTGCCACGATGATCTGTCGTTGTCGATGGCATAACGTGTGTTGTAGTTTGAATGGCGCTATCGTCAACGCCGAGCAGACCGGTGTGTCCGGGTGGCATTACTGTTTTACAGACAATCAAAATCATATCAACTTCGGAATAACTATCATTCAAATGCAAAAGCAACCCATCGCCCAATTGCTCTTTCTTGCAATACTCCTTGTGGCGCAGGCCGCCTTCGCTCAAAAGAAACCCAATGTGATCGTGATCCTCGCCGACGATCTCGGTTATGCCGACCTGGGTTGCTACGGCAGCGAAATCCCGACGCCTAACCTCGACCAGCTTGCACAAAACGGTGTGCGCCTCACCAATTTTTACAATACGGCACGTTGCTGCCCCACGCGCGCTGCGTTGCTTACGGGAGTATACAGCCACCAGGCGGGTATCGGGCACATGATGGACGACAAGGGAGCCGACCACCCGGCTTACCGCGGTCAACTGAACCACAATAGCGTAACCATTGCAGAGGTGATGAAAAGCGCAGGCTATTTTACGGCCATGACGGGCAAATGGCACGTTGGGCACCAGCATGGCGTGTACCCATCCAACCGCGGCTTCGACCGCTCCCTGCACGCGCCTGCGGGAGGTTTTTATTATGGTAGTGGCAATAATGCAAAGCTGTTCCTGAACGGCCAGGAAATCCCGAACGACTCGGACAAATTACCAAAGGACTGGTACTCGACCGACCTTTGGACGGATTACGGCCTGCGGTTCATCGACGAGGCCGTGGCTGAGAAAAAGCCGTTTATGCTTTACCTCGCACATAATGCGCCGCATTTTCCTTTGCAGGCACCCGAGGAGGATATTGCCAAATTCCGTGGAAAGTACCTGAAAGGCTGGGAAAAGCTGCGGCAGGAGCGTTATGAGAAGCAGATCAAAATGGGTCTCGTTGACCCATCGTGGAAACTGCCGCCCATTAACCCGAATGTCAAAAAATGGGACAGCCTGAGTGATGCAGAGAAGAAACGTTACGACGATATGATGGCGATTTACGCTGCGGTGATTTACCGGCTCGACAAAAGCATCGGCGATCTGGTGGCAGGCTTGAAAAAGCGCGGCGTTTTTGATAATACCGTTATTCTTTTCGTATCCGACAATGGCGGTAATGCCGAGCCGGGACTCGAAGGCCGTTACGAAGGTGACCAGCCAGGTACTGCGAAATCGACCGTTTTCCTGGGCCAGGGTTGGGCGGAGGCAGCCTGTACGCCATTCTGGGCCTACAAGCACCACACCCATGAAGGCGGTATTTCTTCGCCGGGCATTATCTCCTGGCCTGCGGGCATTCCCGCATCGCGTAATGGCCGGTTCGAACGCCAGCCTGCACATATTATCGATATTATGGCTACTTTAGTTGAGCTGGGTAATGCGAAATATCCGGCGACGTATGCGGGTAACACGATTCAGCCGCTGGAAGGAGCCAGTTTGAAACCCGCGTTCACAGGTAAGCCGGTCAACCGCAAGAACCCGATTTTTTGGGAACACGAAGGGAACCGTGCCATCCGCGACGGAAAATGGAAATTGGTAGCCGAAAAAACGGAGAAATGGCAATTATACGACATCGAGAAAGATCGCACGGAACTGCACGATCAGTTCGAAAAGCAACCGGAAATCGCCCAAAAACTTGTTGCCAAATACGAGGAATGGTATAAACGCGTAGGGGCCGAGGACTATGAGAAAACTTTCAAATGGTTTTATGATTACGATAAAGCCAAACAGGAAGCCAATTCCGGAGGCGGGAAGTAGCGATTTCAGGACTCCGTCGGAGCCTCGTTTTTAACGGTTAATTCAAACAAATGAAAATGATAAAAAACCATCGGATTGCTTTCGGGCTATTGTTACTTATTATTCCGGCAATTGTTACAACTGCTTTTGCCCAGAAGAAGAAATACAATGTACTGTTTATTGCGGTCGACGACCTCAACAATGACCTGGGGACTTATGGTAACGCCTTCGTAAAATCTCCAAACATCGACCGGCTGGCCAGGCGGGGTGTGCGGTTCGATAAGGCCTATACCCAATTTCCGCTTTGCAGCCCCAGCCGTTCTTCGCTCCTCACGGGCCAGCGACCCGATGTGACGAAGATCTATGAGTTGCAGACGCATTTCCGCAAAAACCTGCCGGACATCGTTACGTTGCCGCAGCTTTTTAAAAATAACGACTATTACAGCGCGCGGGTAGGCAAAATATACCATTACGGCGTGCCCGGCCAGATCGGTACCGACGGGCTGGACGACCCGGATTCGTGGAACTACCGCGTGAATCCCAAGGGCCGTGACAAAACCGAAGAGCCGTTGATCAAAAACCTCACACCCGACCGTGGGCTCGGAAGCGCACTGGCCTGGCGGGCTACGGAAGGCACGGACGAAGAACAGACCGACGGGATGATCGCCAGCGAAGCCATTAAAATTATGACGGAGAAGAAGAATGAGCCGTTTTTTCTTGCCGTAGGCTTTTTTAGGCCGCATTCACCTTATGTGGCGCCTCAGAAATACTTTGATATGTACCCGGTAGACAAGGTGCCGCTTCCCAAAGAGGTCCCGAACGACCTCGACGACGTTCCCGAAGCTGCATTGTTTACCAAGCCACCGCACTGGGGCCTTGATGAGGCGAAGCGCCGCGAGGCATTGCGGGCCTATTATGCTACTATTACATTTATGGATGCGCAGGTGGGCAGGCTGATCGACGCGGTCGATAAACTGAAACTGGCCGAAAAGACCATTATTGTGCTATGGAGCGATCATGGCTATAACGTCGGCCAGCACGGGCAATGGATGAAACAAAGCCTTTTTGAAAACTCTGCGCGTGTACCGTTGATCATCTCCGTTCCAGGCGGTACAAAAGGAAAGGCATCTGGTCGGACGGTCGAACTCGTGGATATTTATCCGACACTTGCTGAGCTTTGCGGGCTCGATCCGAAGCAGAATTTGCAGGGTAAAAGCCTTATCCCGTTACTCAAAAACCCGGGTGCGGTTTGGAATAAGCCCGCTTATACACAGGTTCGCAGAGGTCAGATCTTTGGCCGCAGCGTGCGTACGGAGCGTTTCCGCTATACCGAATGGGACGGTGGCAAGGCAGGCGTGGAGCTTTATGATCATCAAAAAGATCCTGGCGAGTTTACGAACCTGGCGAAGGATAATAGTTTCGTGATCACGGTAAATGAGCTGGCTGTATTGTTGAGAAAAGGCTATCCGGAAGCGGAGCAGCAGGCTGGAAAGTGATGCTGAGATATGCGAATGCTCACGATCGCCCTCGCCCTTGTATATGGGTTGCCGCCGCTCCTGTTAATCTACTTCATAAAGTTCGGGCAGTCTTCGCTGAACTCCATTGTACCCCTCGTATTCATATTCTTCGAAATCATTGATCTTGTGATCGTCCAGGTCTTCAATGTTGTTGAATACCCTTACACGATCGATGAAGGCTCGTTCTTCCTGTGAAAGGCATTCAAAAAGAATGTCGATAATCAAATCCATCTTCTCGTATCTATCCATTTTGACGAGTGATGGTGCGCTTAGTCCAAGGGTATATTTATCCTTTTTCAAACCATGATATGCGGATGCCAGGCCAATGGCATCTACCACCAGGCCTTCTTTTCGTTTCTCATGAAAGACATCTTTCAACCGTTTTACCAATGCTGACTTATCCATTGCATTACTTTTTTAACAGAACTGATAAATTGCCTGACCAAATGTTGACGGCATGACCAAACCTCAATAAATTTACGGATTATCGTCGAAAACTGAATGTTCGCAAACTACATTCTCTTAGTAAGAATAGAAAGGATTCAGAAAATAGGATAATCAACCGGCACGCCAAAATGTCCGAATGGCTCTACCCATCTCACTAAATTTTTCCAACTCTTTTTTTGTCACCTCTTGCATTCTTAAAACCTTTTATTGATCTTTGTCTATCGAATTTATAGATTTATCGAGAACGAAGGGAGAGGTTAGGCTCTGTGATCTTCTGGCAACCTGTGACTCGTCAAGGTGCCCCAACCTAATTCTGTTGATAAATCTGAGAATCCAACCACAGTGAAGAATCTGGTAATGCGTAGTAGTACAGGCTGTTGTAAGCTGTGGGATTGCTGTGCGTTGCTGCCGACAAACTTTGATCAACAACAAACAAGAGGCAAATGGAAATTTATCTGGATAATGCGGCCACGACCGCGCTAGACCCGGAAGTGATTGAGGCGATCCTGCCATTTCTTACCACACATTATGCCAATCCTTCGTCGGCTCACGGCGCGGGCCGGCGAGTGAAAGAGACCGTAGATCGGGCGCGCCACACGGTCGCGCAGCTGCTGGGCGCTTCACCGGACGAGATTTACTTTACAGCCGGTGCGACCGAGGGTATTAACCTCGCATTGTCGGGCGCGATTCAGGCTTATGACCTTAACCACGTCATTACAAGCCGTATCGAGCACAAAGCGGTTTTGCAAACGCTGAGGCGCCACGAAAGAGACGGTGATACCGAAACCAGTTTCGTGAAACTCGATGAGCGGGGCAATGTAGACCTGTACCACCTCGAAAATCTCCTGCGGGCTAACCCGCGCACGCTCATCGCGCTCATGCATGGGAACAACGAGATCGGCAATGTGACGGATATTCAGGCGATCGGTGTGCTGGCGAGGCGGTACAATGCCGTATTTTTTACCGACACAACCCAGACGATGGGCAAGGTACGATTCGATTTAGAGGAAGCGGATATCGATTTCCTGGTAGGCTCGGCCCACAAGTTTCATGGTCCGAAAGGTGTCGGATTTGTCTATATCAATAAAAAGCACCAGCTGAAACCGCTGATCTACGGTGGGGGGCAGGAGCGTGGCCAGCGTGGAGGGACCGAGAATGTCGTCGGAATTGTGGGACTGGCGAAGGCGCTGGAAGTGTCTTACCGCAACCTGGAAACAAACCAGAATAAGATCAGCAAGCTGAAACAATATCTGGTATCGAAGCTGGCGATCAGCGGGATCGGGGGGATTTGTTATAATGGCGAGAGTAAATCCTCTGAAAACAGCGTCGCTAACGTGCTCAGTGTCTCGTTTCCCTGTTTGAGCACGGGTAGCATTGTTACGAAGCTGGATCAGGTGGGAATCGCAGGTTCCGGCGGCAGTGCCTGCTCGGGCGGGGCCGCATCGCATGTAATTCAGGCGCTGGCGACCGAGCCCGACAAGGAGAATGTGCGGTTCTCGTTCAGCAAATTCAACACTTTCGAAGAGCTGGACCACGTCGTGGATGCCATTGTGGGGATTTACGAATCCGATCCGGCCGTTGCTACCGGCAAGGCCTGGAAAAAGATAGCAAGTTGGGCATAAACTGGCGGAAAGCGGCGTCAGGGTATTGCATTCCGGATAGTTATATTACATTTGTATATTAAATCTATAAAATAAGTAGAGTAAATTTTCAATTCACATCATGAGAAGAAATTTAGTGTTGATTTTCCTCCTGTTCAGTGTCGCCTGGCTACAACCGGCCCAGGCACAGACGATCCAGGTTACCGGTAAGGTGACCTCCACAAAAGGCGAAACGCTGCCCGGCGTCACAGTCCTTATCAAAGGTACTTCCAAGGGTACATCCACCAGCGGCGATGGCAATTACACAATCGAGGCCGACGCCGGTTCGATATTGAAATTTTCGTTTATCGGTTTAAAATCCACTGAATTAGCTGTCCCGCGCGATGGCAAACTCGATGTGCAGCTGGAAAGCGACGAAACTATTTTGCAGGAGGTAGTGGTGACTGCGCTCGGCATTGCCAAAGAGAAGAAATCGCTCGGCTATGCGGTGCAGGAATTGCAGACCAAAGACGTAGCCGAGGCGCGGGAGGGTAACCTGGTGAATGCATTGTCGGGTAAGATCGCCGGCGTGAACATTACCAACAGCCAGGGCGGAATGGGTTCGTCGCGCATCGTGATCCGGGGGGAAACGTCCATTGCAGGCAATAACCAGCCACTCTTCGTCGTGGACGGTATCCCGGTCGATAACTCGCAGCTGGGCGCCGGAGCCAACGGCTCGCGTGATTTTGCGAATGCGATTGCGGACATTAATCCGAACGACATCGAGTCGATCAGCGTGCTGAAAGGCCCTAATGCGGCTGCATTGTACGGCTCACGCGCTTCCAATGGCGTGATTCTCATTAAAACCAAAAGCGGTAAAGGCGCACAGCGCGGCCTGGGCGTGAATCTGAACTTTGGTTATTCCTCTGAAAAACTGCTGGTATTGCCTGAATATCAGAATGTGTTTGGTCAGGGAACAGGCGGGGCATTCTCTTATGTCAATGGAAAAGGCGGGGGGATCAATGACGCTACCGACGAAAGCTGGGGACCGAGAATGGACGGCAGACTGATCCCGCAGTTCTTCTCAAATGGCGAGGCGGTTCCGTTTGTGCCGCATCCCGATAATGTGAAAAACTTCTTCGTGACCGGCCATACGCGCACGACAGGCGTGTCGGTTGCCGGTTCGAACGATAAGCTCGATTACCGTTTTTCATTCAATAACAGCAAGCAAACAGGGGTGATCCCGAATACGGATATTTCCAAAAATTCATTCGGCGTGAATTCAACATACCGTTTGAACGACAAGCTGACGCTATCGACGAGTGCGAATTTTGCCAGAAGCAGCTCGGATAACCTGCCCGGCACGTCCGGCCGCGGAAGCAGCGTAATGCTTCAATTCCTATGGTTTGGACGTCAGGTCGATACCGAATTATTGAAGGATTACAATAAAGGCGGGTTCGATTATAACTGGAACCACAGCTATTACAGCAACCCCTATCTGTTGCAATACGAAAACACCGCCCAGCAGCGCCGTGACCGCTTTTTCGGCAACGTGAATTTGTCTTATAAAATCACCGACTGGCTCACGGCCAATGTCCGCACCGGTAACGACTATTATAATGACAAGCGCAAGTTCAAGGTCGCTTACGGTACCAACGGAACACCGTACGGCTCCTACACGGAAGACAGCTACGTCGTAAACGAGAACAATACCGATTTTAACTTCAATTTCCACAAGAATGTAAGCCCCGATTTCGAGCTCGACTGGCTTGTGGGCGGTAACCTCCGCAGCAACTTCAACGAACAGAACTACCAGCAGGCGCCGCGCCTCGCAGTAGCCAATTTGTACACGCTCAATAACTCCCGTGACCCGCTGGTTTCGTACAATGTGCTACGTAAGCAAAAGGTTTACAGCGCGTTCAGTTCCGCGCAGCTGGGTTTTCGCAACTATGCGTTTTTGAACCTTACTGCGCGTAACGATTGGTCGTCGACATTGCCCACCGGCAACAATTCGTACTTCTACCCATCGGTGAATGCCAGTCTTGTGCTGACGGATGCATTCGATATCAAAAGCAACGTGCTGACTTACGCCAAACTTCGTGGTGGCTGGGCCGAGGTGGGTAAAGACACCGATCCTTACCAGCTGGTGAATACCTATCCGTTCAACCAGCCGTTCGGCAGCGCACCGCTCCTGACGGTTTCGGACGTGTTGTTAAGTGAAAACCTGAAACCGGAAATCACCCAATCGACCGAGATTGGCGCGGATGTGGCACTGTTCCGTAACCGGGTGCGATTGGATGTAAGTTATTATAATACCGATAGCTACAATCAGATACTGCGCGCTGATGTGAGCCCTTCCACGGGTTACAAGCAAAAGCTTTTGAATGCGGGCCATATTAATAACCGCGGCATTGAAGCCATGCTGAATGTGAAGCCGATCGAAACCGCATCGGGCTTTAAATGGGATATCGGGATCAACTTTTCGAGAAACCGCAGCAAAGTAGTGGAGCTCGACGATGAAGGTTTCCTGAACGATTACAAACTCGGTACCAACGGCGTGACCGTCTACGCGAGCAAAGGGCTTGGTTACGGCGCTATTTTCGGATCGGCATTTGCCCGCAACGAAGCGGGGGAGCAGATTATCGGTGCAAATGGATTGCCCACCAAGAACCCGAGCTTACAGGTACTGGGCCATTACACGCCGAAATGGATGGGCGGTATCAGCAACTCATTCTCTTTTAAAGGGTTCAATCTTAGCGTGCTTATCGATACCAAACAGGGCGGTTCTATTTACTCGGCTACCAATGCAACCGGCCGCTACACCGGCGTGCTGAAATCGACTTTGCAGGGCCGCGATGCCGATCATGGGGGGTTAACCTACTATTATCCGGGTAACAATAAGGCCGGCGTGGCCGTGCAAGTTGCGAATGCCGCTGCTGCTCCCACTGGCGCGGTCGTGTACGACGACGGTATCATTGCCCGGGGAGTAACCACCGACGGAAAGCCTAACACGGTCATCGTGCCGGCGGAACGCTACTACAAAGGCGTGTACAGCAACAGCGCGGGTATCAACGAAGCGAGTGTGTTCGACGCATCTTTCATCAAATTGCGTGAGGTGAAGCTGGGTTACACTGTCCCGCAGGCGTTTATTTCAAAATTCAAACTGCAAAGCCTCGTGTTCTCGCTGTACGGGCGCAACCTGGCTTTCCTGCAAAAGAAAGCGGACAATATCGATCCTGAAACAGCATTCAATACCGGCAATACCGGCCAGGGACTCGAATCGTTGCAATTGCCGACGACGGCTTCTTACGGTTTCAACATTTCATTAGGCTTCTAAATTGACCCATATTCATGTTTACCAATCATATTACCAAAGGATTTGTGATCGCTGTAGCCGGTCTGCTCTTTACCGCTTGCCAGGATCAACTGGAAGAAACAAACACGAACCCGAACGAGGCGATCAAGGCGCAGCCCGAGTACTTGCTTGCAAATGCGATCAAATCGAATGCGGACCTGATACTCGGCTCGGATGCCTCGATGGAAACCAGTACGCTGTTTATCCAGCATTGGGCCAAAATTCAATACACCGACCCCGACAAGTATACCGTAAGTATCGCCAACGTGCAGAACGTCTGGACGAATCTCTATTCGCAGGGGCTGACCGACTTTGCGACCATTATCAAAATCGGGGAGGAGACCGGCAATACCAATTATCAAGCCGTAGGGCTCATCCTGAAATCATGGTCGTTTCAACTGCTGACCGACCTGTACGGTAACATTCCTTACAGCCAGGCGCTGAAACTGGAAGAGACGTTGGCGCCGAAGTATGATTCGCAAAAGGACGTTTATCTTGGACTTCTGAATGACCTGAAAAAAGCGACCGACCTGATCAATGTCAGCGGTGCACCGATTGGCGGTGACCTGGTTTACAACGGGAACCTCACGAAATGGAAGAAGTTTGCCAACTCCCTGCGCCTCCGGATCGCCCTGCGCATTGCCGATAAGGAACCGGACGCGGCCAAAGCGGTGGTAGCGGAGCTGGCCAGGGACAAAACAGCCCTGATCGCTTCGAATGACGAGATCGCCCAGCTCATTTACCTTGCATCGCCGAACCAGAACCCCGTTTCCCGCGACCGTGAAACCCGGGACGACTACCGGGTCAGTAAATCGATTATCGATAAATTACAGGAACTGAAAGATCCGCGTCTGGCGGTTTTCGCCAACAAAACGGTCGATGCGACACCGACGGGCTATATTGGTGTCACAAATGGCCTGCCAGCCGATTCGGCCGCGAAGCTCGGTTTTACCAAAACTTCGAAATTGGGTGATTACTTTACCGCACCGGCATCTCCGGCGGTTTTTGTGAGCTACGCGGAGGTTTTGTTCAACCTCGCAGAAGCTGCCCAGCGCGGTTTCATTTCCGAAAATGCGGCTGACCTGTACAAAGCGGCAGTGACGGCCTCGTTGCAGCAGTTTAAAGTAGGTAATGCGGAAATCGCAGCCTACCTCGCGCGGCCGTTGGTAGCTTATCAAGCAGCAAACTATAAAAAATCCATCGGAGAACAGAAATGGCTGGCATTGTTCAGCCAGGGACTGGAAGCGTTTGCTGAATGGCGCAGGCTCGACTATCCGCAGCTGAAACCGGCCTATGCGGGCGTTTTGAACGGGAAATTGCCTGTGCGCCTCACATACCCGACAGGCGAGCAGGCGCTGAACGCGGCCAACTATAAAGCAGCCGTGGCCGCCCAGGGCGAGGACCGCCTGACGACGAAGTTATGGTTCGACGCATTCTAATTTTAACAAAATTTAATGTGGCCTGCTGGCACTTAACGGAGCTGTAAGGCGTAATGGTAATAGGGCAGCCGGCCACCGGCTGTCAAAACGAACATTCTCAACAAACCAGATAAACATCAAAACCAATGAGCAAAACGTTTTTTCTCCGGATCATCTACCGGAATGCCGGGAACCTGCACAAGATTACTTCCAGTGTGGAGTCTGTAAACGGGGCGAAGATCAGGCATCTGAATTTTATCAGTAAAGGCAAGAGTTTCGTAGGCGTGATCGCGTTCGAGGCGTCCCAACTGATCGACTTCGAGAAAATCATGACGCTGATCCGCCGCAACCGCGACATTTCGGAAGTTGAACGGATTATGGATAGCTCATTGTGCTGTTGATCGTAATCAGAAATGCAAAAGACCAGGGACGGTAAACATCCCTGGTCTTTTGCTTGAAAAGTATATATCTAGTAAGTGGCGGCTACCTGTTTGGGTTTTCTGTATTTATGTAGGTTAATCAAAAGAACACTTCCTAAAATCACGATCAGGCCTGAAATCTGTAAAAGGGTAATCGATTCATGGGCGAAGAAAATGCCCAATAATACGGCTACGACGGGGTTCACATACGCATAAGTGCTCACCTTGGTCGCGGGTTGTACTTTCAAAAGCCAGACGTAAGCGCTGAAACCGGCGATCGAACCGATGAGGATCAGGTAAATCGTTGCGAGCCAGGCATTCAGCGGAATTGCCGCGATGTCAATGGAAGCCCATTCGCCCGATATGAATGTGCCGGGGATAAATGCAATTCCCGCTGCCAGCATTTGCCAGGTCGAGTTGACGGTGGCCGAATTTGAAACCGAATTGTATTTGGAATACAAAGAACCACCTGCCCAGGCCATTGAACTCAACACTACGAGCACCATCGCGAAGAGATCGCGGCTGCTGTTCAGGGAGGACATGGTGGCCATGATTTTTTCGTAAAACAGCAAAATGACGCCTGCAAAACCGACTACCAGTCCGACGATGGTCGACTTGTTGCTTAAATTCTCAGCCCATTTCGGTTTATCCAGCAATACAAACCAAAGTGGTGCGGACGACACCATAATCGCTACCATTGCGCTGGGCAGGAACTGTTCTACCCAGATAATCACCCCGTTAGCGACAAACAGCAATAGCAGACCCGTTACAATGGCGGGCTTCATGACTTTCCAGGAAAATACCTCTTCCCCTTGCATCAGGCTCCAGCCGAGCATCAGCAAGCCGGCGATGATGAAGCGGAAGGCTCCCAAAAAGAACGGTGGAAATCCTTCCAATGCCCTCTGGATGAAGAAATAGGTGGATCCCCAAACGATGTAAACGGTGGCGAAAGCCAATACCACCATTAAAGTTGACGGAGTTTTTGTTGACGTTTGCATGGCGATTTCATTTTTCTGGTATAACTAATTGTTGCTCTTCCTTGACCGTTTCGAGGACGATCGTAGTGCGTGTGGACGTGATATTCTGTATTTTACTGAACTTGTTCCGCATGAGGTCCATGAGCGACGCCGAGTCGGCCGTGCGGACTTTAACCATATAGCAATCCTCACCTGCAATGTGGTGAACCTCCTGCACTTCCGGTATTTTGGCGAGCTCTTTGGCTGTATTATTGCTGCCCATACCCTCCGACGATTTCATGGCGATGAATGCCAGCAATGTCTGTCCCAAAGCCACCGGGTTGATCCGCGTCGTGTATTTGACGATCACCTGCTTTTGTTCCAGCTTCTTGACCCGTTCGAGCACTGCCGAGGGGGCCATTTCCAGCTCACGCGCGAGATCGGCATTCGTCATGCGCGCATTCTCCTGCATGAGGCGGAGAATGCTGAGATCGGTTTTATCGAGAACTATTTCTGTTCCGTTCATTATTCTGTGAGATTAGGGTCAGTTAGAATTATATTCAAAAATTTGACTTATATTTTGAATATAGTTCAGTTATTACAATGGCTGCTTTGTAAAAGTTCGTCATAAGTTTAAAAATTTCGAATTTTCTTCGAATTATTTGCGAAATAGGTGACGATCATGCGGAATGCTGTTTTTGTCCGTCGTTGCCTGATAATAAATCCTGAACCTACACACGCATGAAAAGACTAATAATGAGCCTGTTAGGTGTTTTCTTGTGCGCCGCCGTAGTGATGGCGCAAATCGATCAAAAAGCGACGCCGGAAACGGCCGCGCTGTATCGCAATCTCAAAAGGCTTTCTGAACAGTACATTCTTTTCGGCCATCAGCATGCTACCGAGTACGGGCACGGCTGGTCGGGTGACGCGGAGCGGTCGGACGTGAAGTCGGTGACGGGCTCGCATCCGGCGGTGATCGGTATCGATTTTATGGGACTCTCGGGGCGCCCTGCCGACGAAGTCGCAAAAACAGCCGAGGCATTGCGGAAGAACGTGATCGCTACCTACAATCGCGGTGGCATTACCACGGTGGCCTGGCATTTTTCCAATCCGGCGTCGGAGGGTGGTTTTTATTGGAAGGATGATGTTTCAAAGCCCGCCATGGCGCTGATTAAGCCAGGCGGCTCACATCACGAGCAATACAAGCTGATACTGAAAACGATCGCCGATTTTGCGCATTCGGTCAAAGGCAAAGATGGCACGCTGGCGCCGATGATCTTCCGGCCATTCCATGAATTCGACGGCGATTGGTTCTGGTGGGGCAAAGGCCATACCTCGCGCGAGGATTTTATCGCCGTCTGGCGCTTCACGGTTTCCTATCTCCGTGATCAGTTAGGTGTTCATAACTTTCTTTACGCATTCTCCCCCGATAATAAATTCACTTCCGAATATGAATTCCTGGAACGCTACCCCGGCAACGATTGGGTGGACATGGTAGGAATGGACAACTACGGCGACTTCGGCCGCGATGGCAAATACAACCTGCAAGCCGGTTTGAAAAAGCTGGAAATTGTTTCGGAGTACGCGCAAAAGGCGGGAAAACTGGCCGCATTCACGGAAACCGGCTCGAAAGCATTCCCAACCCGACATGGTGGACGGAAACACTTCTTAAAACATTAAAGGCCAGGAAACTGCAATTGGCATATGTACTGGTCTGGCGCAACGACACCAAAAGTCCCACGCATTACTACGCGCCATTTCCCGGCCAGATCAGCGAGGCCGATTTTGTGAAGTTTTACCACGATCCTTACACTTTGTTTGAGAAGGATTTGAAAGAGGTGTATAAATAAATGCGCCGTTTAATGAATGGGCTGAGCGGGCTTGCGCGTTGAGCTGTTATCGTGCGGTTATATTGTGGCCTGCGAATCAGGATTTGTATAAAATTGCGAAAAAAAACATGATGACTTTCACTCACAAGCTTACCAACACTAAAAACCTTTTCTCATTGACCGCCCTGCTATTGATCTTCATTGCGGTTTCCTGTGCCCCGAAATATAATCCAACGCCTGCGCCGGACAGGCTACTCCCTGAAATAAAGACGGTAGCAGCCACTTTTGGACAGTCGGGCAACGTGGTAGAAAATTTTTACCTTGATTTTGTAAGTCTGGGAAATGTGCCGATCGAGGAGTACGGCATCGTTTATGCGTTTTTGCCCGATACCACGGCAGTGAACCTCGTGATCGGTGGATCTTATCCCACTGCAAAATTCAAAAACGCGCCGAGGATCGGAGCGAACAAGGAAACTTTCAAAATTGTATTCCCTACCGGCATGCATGCATTATCCTACCGGGCCTACGCAAAAGTGGTTGGCGGCGAAGTGCGTTACGCTTCTAACCAGCTAAACAAAACTTACTAATGCTCCATTAGCCGTTTGATAAACATGCGATTGCCGCTTGGTGGATGGGCCGGGAAAGCGGTGATAGACGATACTATAATTGTGAAAAAACAACGCGATTATGGTTATCAATCAAAAACACATCAACTACAAACGCCGGTTTTCATGGTTGGCTATTCTATTAGCCTATATAATCATGCTCTCGTGCACCAATCATTCGCATAAGAACGATGTCAGGCCACAAGAGAAAATCTTCCCGGAAATCCATACCGGCCCTGCCACCTTTCACCCGCTTGGCGGCGTGATCGAGACTTTCGAAGTCCATTTCGATAAGCTGGGCAACATACCCGTCGAGGAGTATGGCGTAGTGTATGCATTTCTTCCCGAAACCACATCGGTGGACCTGAAAGTCGATGGTCCTTATCCAGTTGCAAGGTTCAAAGAAACTGCCAAAACCGGCTCCAATACCGAAAGTTTTAAAATCGGCTTTCCCACCGGTATGCACGCATTGACGTACCGTGCCTACGTGAAATTGAAAGGTGGCGAAGTGCGGTATGCCGAGAACAGTTTCAATAAAACCTATTAATCCTGCGCCACCCGCTCCTGAAACTTCCTGCTGACCAGATGGTAATTAAACAGTTCCACCAGATCGATCAGCACAGTGTTCGGATCGTTGGCGTTGAGGTAGGTGCGTACTTTCCGGATAAAATCATACAGCGGCTCGTAATATTTGTGGCCTGTTTCTTCCTGGAAATCCTGGATCGTAAATGCATTACCCTTTTTGAGGATCATATATACGGCGATAAAAAAGTAGGAGATTGGAAGCTTGCTGCCTTCCAGCACAGTGCCGCTTTGTAAAGTGGTGCGGAACCTGCATTGCTTGCATTGAAACTGTTGCTTCGGCGCGAGCCAGTAATGATGGGTACCGCCGCATTTCTTGCAGATGATCCCACGCCTTAACCTGAAATCCTTGAATGCCTCCGTGGCGATGGTTTCGTTCTTGTAAATATCGATCAGATTGCCCGCTTGCATAATGAAATGATAGATTGAGATATCCAAAGCTAAGAAAAAAGACAATATAATATTAAGTCTATCGAATTTATATAGAATATTTTTAGTGGTACGCTCCCGAATCGGTCAATCCACAAATTCTATTAAAACGATAGGGGAGTGAGCCAAATTTTAATCGGTGTGAATGCTTTATTGGCGAATTTTATTTCTGGCAATTGATAAATGAAAACACTATATTGGTACAATCTACGGGCGCTTGCTGATCTGGGAAATAGGCTTTTTGCGGGCCGGTGGCAGGCTCTGTGGTTCTTTAAAGGCCTGATTTATAGTTCACGTATGTTTGTGATCGTTAATCCGGTCGCGTCCCGGAAATGCCTTACGACGCAATGCAGCTCGTTTCTCATTAATAATCAGATACAGAATGGCCAAGTTAAACCAAAATCAAACTGCGCTCGGTGACGTGGCAGCACGGCAGTTGGCGATCGCAACCCGTACGGTGCCTCAATTCGAGGCGATCACGCCGCGCTGGCTGACACATTTGCTGAACTGGATTCCCGTGGAATCCGGCGTATACCGCCTGAACAAGGTGAAAGAAGGAAGTACCGCAGAAGTAGATTGTTCCCGTCGCGACGAGCGCGAGCTGCCCCATACTTTCATTGATTACGTTGAAAATCCACGCGAATACAACCTCACGGCCGTCAATACGGTGCTCGACGTGCATACCCGCGTTTCGGATTTGTACAGTAAGCCTTATAATCAGATCAGTGAGCAGTTACGCCTGACGATTGAGAGTATCAAGGAGCGCCAGGAAAGCGAACTGATCAATAACCAGGAATACGGCCTGCTTTCCAGCATTGCTGATAAACAGAAGATTTCCACCCGCCTTGGCCCGCCTACGCCGGATGACCTTGACGAGCTCCTGACCAAAGTCTGGAAAGAACCCGGGTTCTTCCTGTTACATCCAAAAGCCATCGCTGCATTCGGCCGCGAGTGTACGCGCAAGGGCGTTCCACCTCCGACGATCTCGCTTTTCGGTTCCCAATTCATTACATGGCGAGGCATTCCACTGATTCCCTCCGATAAAGTGCCCATTGAAGACGGCAAAACCAAAATCCTCTTGCTCCGTACAGGTGAAAGCCGCCAGGGTGTAGTAGGGTTGTACCAGCCGGGCTTACCGGGTGAGCAATCCCCGGGGCTTTCTGTCCGCTTTATGGGCATCAACGATAAGGCGATTGCCTCGTACCTGGTGTCGCTTTACTGCTCACTGGCGGTGCTGGTTGATGACGCGATTGCGGTATTGGAGAATGTAGAAATCGGTAACTACCATGAGTACAAATACTGACGGTTTCCCAGGCGGCTTGCCGGACGCCGGTGCTTTGGAGCGGCTCGCCAACGAGCTTTTCAAGGCATTACCGGGCGAAGTGCCGTCCCCCGTATTCTCGCCGCACCTCGAAGACCATCCGAGGGCGGAAAAAATGCTGGGAATCATTCAGCAGGAGTTCGATCGCGGGCAGTCGCACCCGCATCAGGACTTCGACCTGAACGAGCCGCAAACGAGCCTGCCCGATCCGCATTTTACCGACGGCCATGTGCCGCCGTCGGCCGCCGGGGCTGGCGTATCGCCGGCAAATATCAAGCCTGTCGGCCAGACGCCTGTCGGCCAGACGCCCGTCGGCGAGATAAGCCCGTCGTTGCCTTATCAGTTTGATACCCAGCATGACCTGACGGATGTTTTTAGCCGTATTCCAAACTTTGGCACTTCCGCGCATTTACCTTATTCGGGAGCTGCGCCATCGTTGCCGTCCTATTATTTTCTGAATGAAAATTTTACGGAAAAGCCGCACATTCCGGGCACAGCCAACTTTTTGCCACACAGCTTTTCGCCGTTTTCACCGGGTAATATTCATGTGGGTAATGACCGCGACCAGCTTGGCCGCGCCGTACAAAGTCCCATCGGCAAGATCCCGTTCGATGTAAACCGTGTCCGCAACGATTTCCCTGTTTTCAAGGAGCGCGTGAATGGCAAGCCGCTGATCTGGTTTGATAATGCCGCCACAACGCAGAAACCCAGGCAGGTGATCGACCGGATCAGCTATTTTTACGAACACGAAAATTCGAATATTCACCGCGCCGCACATGAGCTCGCAGCCCGCGCCACGGACGCTTACGAGGGCGCACGTGAAAAGGTAAGGGCATTTGTGAATGCGAGTTCGGTGAATGAGATCGTGTTCGTGCGCGGTACCACGGAGGCCATTAATCTCGTGGCCAAAACCTGGGGCGATCAGTACCTGAATGCAGGCGACGAAATCATCGTAAGCCATCTCGAACATCACGCGAACATTGTCCCCTGGAAGCAGCTGGCTGATAAGAAAGGTCTTGTCCTGCGCGTAATCCCGGTCGACGATGATGGTCAGATTTTGCTTGACGCTTACGCGGGATTATTGAATCCGAAAACCAAGCTCGTTTCCTTTACACAAGTTTCGAATGCATTGGGAACGGTGACACCGGCGAAGCAGATCATCGAAATGGCCCATGCAGTTGGCGCGAAAGTGCTGCTCGACGGTGCGCAATCCGTCTCGCACCTGCGCACGGACGTCACCGCGCTGAATTGCGACTGGTTTGTCTTCTCAGGCCACAAGGTTTTCGGGCCGACAGGCATCGGCGCTTTGTACGGAAAAGAGGAAATTCTGAATGCAACGCAGCCCTGGCAGGGTGGAGGTAATATGATCGTCGATGTTACATTCGAGCATATTCAATACCATAAGGCACCGTCGCGTTTTGAAGCCGGCACCGGTAATATTGCCGATGCGGTTGGATTAGGCGCGGCGTTGGATTACGTGAACCAGCTCGGCATAGAGAATATCCATATGTACGAGCATTTCCTGCTCGAATACGCTACCGGCCTCATGCAACATGTCCCCGGGCTTCGGCTGATCGGTACCGCGAAGGAAAAGGCATCTGTATTGTCATTTGTTCTGGATGGTTATAAAACCGAGGAAGTAGGGGCGGCGCTCAATAAGGAAGGCATTGCCGTGCGCTCCGGCCACCACTGCGCGCAGCCTATTCTCAGAAGGTTTGGCCTCGAAACTACCGTACGGCCTTCGCTGGCATTTTATAATACCTGCGAGGAAATAGACGTACTCGTGGCGACGCTGCACAGGCTTGCAGCAAGCGGTAGGGGCCGCAGAGCATAGATTTCGTAATACCGCATGTCATCACTCATCGATCTTCTTAAAAAAACGCATCATGCCGAGTGGGAGGCGACTCCCTCCTGGCATGATGCCACGGCCTGGCTCGACGATCTGATCCATTTTCTTTTCCCAAGCAATAATTTGCCCAAAAAGACCTCTTATGAAGGTATTTTGAAGAAAAATCAGATCGATCTTGAAAACATCCTGCTCAGCTACCTCGATCCGAAAAAGGTCGGCATCGAACAAAAAGTGGCTTCTTTCTACGATGAGCTGGAAACGATTTACAAGAACCTGCGCCTTGACGCCAGCAAAATTTACGAGTACGATCCCGCCGCTACGAGCGTCAATGAAGTGATTGTTTCGTACCCCGGTTTCTACGCGATCGCGGTGTACCGCATCGCCAACAACCTGAGCATCCTGCAAATCCCCGTGCTGCCCCGCATTCTCACGGAATATGCGCACGGCAAAACGGGCGTCGATATCCATCCCGAAGCCACCATCGGCGTGCCGTTTATGATCGATCATGGTACCGGCATTGTCATCGGCGCCACTTCGGTGATCGGTAAGAATGTGAGCATTTATCAGGGTGTTACATTGGGCGCATTGCAGGTTGCGAAAGCGCTTTCTAATACCAAACGCCACCCGACGGTAGGTGATAACGTCATCATTTACGCGCGGACAACCATCCTGGGAGGCGACACTGTCATCGGCGAAAACAGCGTTATCGGCGGCAGCGTTTTCCTCACCAAAAGCGTAGCGGCCAATTCGCAGGTGTTTAATACGCATCAGCTACGCATTACCAACCGGGCGGAAGGGTGACCACTGTGCGGGGCATCAGTCACGTGTTGCCAGGTGTTGTAAAGTATGGTCATGTGTTGTCAAGTATGGTCAAGTATGGTCAGGTGTTGTCATGTGTTGTCAAGTTTGGAGAAATGACTATCATGACAATACCTGACTACACCTGACCACACCTGACCACACCTGGCAATACCGCCCCTCGGTCATATCGCTTTTTTGCATAAATTGCTCCATGCCGATCGACCGCAACACCATCAAGCTTCTGAGAATCCCGTTCTCGTTTTTCCTTGCGCCGCTGTTTCTTTTCGCTTACAGCCAGGCCGAGGAAGTGGTGCACAGGCAGGCATTATGGAGCTTTCTGATCATCCATTTTCTCGTTTATCCTGCGAGCAATGGCTATAACAGCTACGTCGACCGCGACGAGGGCAGCATAGGAGGGCTGGAAAAACCGCCTCTTCCTACCCGCGAACTCTTTTACCTGACGATTTTTTTAGATGTCGCCGCAACCGTTCTGGCACTGGTGTTCGTAAATACGTTGTTCGCGTTTTGTCTCATACTTTACATCGGGGCTTCGAGGGCGTATAGTTCGCGGCAGATCAGGCTGAAAAAGCATCCGATTATCGGTTTTTTTACCGTGGTCATTTTTCAGGGGGCATTTACCTATTATATGTCGATTGCCGGCATTTCGGGCGGAGCATTGCGGCTCGATACGGCCAATATCTTCGTTTTGCTGGGGTGCTCTTTCCAGATCGCGGGCGCGTATCCGCTCACGCAGGTGTACCAGCATGAGCAGGACCTGCGCGACGGAGTTGTTACATTGAGCTACAAACTGGGCTATATCGGCACTTTTGCCTTCACGGCCGCCATGTTTGTGCTCTGCAATGTGTTTTATTATTTGTACTTTACGACCAGGGAGCTTGGAATGGTTTTTTACATTATCCAGGTGTTTTTTATCCCCATCGTGATCTGGTTCGGGATATGGTTTTCGCTGGTTTGGAAAGACCACCGCCAGGCCAATTTTCGGAATACGATGCGGATGAACTGGGTTGCGGCAATTTGCATGAATAGTTGTTTCATCGTTTTAATTATTATCAACAGAATTCCATTGAGTTATCTATCCGCCATTGAAACAGCCGTTCCCGAATATGGTTATGCACAGGAAACGCTCACCGACTTCTACCTGCGGTCGACTGATGACCTGAACACCCGCCGGAAGATTAAAATTGTCGCAGGTAAAACGGGTATAGAAAAGCGCTACTCGGTCATCGCCGATTTCGATAAAACCCCCGAAAGTTTCGAGTTCTTCAACCGGGATGCCACTTTGCTGCCCGAACCGACGCTTTCGCAGCGGATGCAACTCTATCAGAAGCATGCGACTGCATTGTCCAAAAAAGCGATCGGTCAAATAGCTGGCTTTGAGGGTATTAAAAAGCATATTACCCACTTAATTACCGTTACCTGTACCGGCCTGTTTGCTCCCGGGCTGGACGTGGAACTCATGCGCGAGTTGCAATTGAATCCTGCCATCGAACGCAGCAGCGTCAATTTCATGGGCTGCAACGCGGCGATACTGGCATTGAAGAATGCAGACGCCATTTGTAAAAGCAATGCAAATGCCAGAGTGCTCGTTGTCTGCACGGAGCTTTGCTCGATCCATTTCCAGAAGCGGTACAACGACGATTACCTGCTTTCCAATATGATTTTCGGTGATGGCGCGGCTGCTTTACTGGTGTCGTCGCAGCCTGATCACGGCTACCTGCACTCCGTGAAAATTGATGGGTTCAATTCGATGGTGCTGCACAATGGCTATTCAGATATGGCCTGGCAGCTCTCGGAGACGGGTTTTATCATGAATTTATCTTCCTACGTCCCAGATTTGATCCGGGAAAATATCGGCCCTATGCTCAAATCGGTCGGCCTTAAACCGGAAGATTACCGGCATTGGGCGGTTCATCCGGGCGGGAAACGCATTGTCGACGACTTCGCTGCTGCATTGGAGTTGGACAAATGTCTGCTGGGACCCACCTACAATGTGCTTAAAAATTACGGAAATATGTCGTCGCCTACCGTGTTATTTGTCTTGAAAGAAGTACTGGAACAGGCAAAGCCCGAGCATTTGGGTAACCGCATTTTCGCTGCCGCATTCGGTCCGGGGCTGAGCATTGAAACTATGCAGCTGCGTTATGTTCAGGCATAGGAGCTTGCAAAAGGAGCTGCTCGACCGGGATGATATTCCACCGGCAGACCTTTTTCAAAACCTCCGGGAGCTGGATTTTATCAATCACTGGCTGGGCGGTTACGACATTTCATTTGCTGCTTTAAAACGCGTGCTGCAAAAAGGCAAGCGTTACAAGCTCGTCGACATCGGTTGCGGGGGCGGAGATACGCTCAAACGCATTGCTAACTGGAACAAAAAAGCAGGCTTCTCACTCGATCTCTGTGGCGTCGATCTCAAACCCGATTGCATTGCCTATGCCGGAGAAAATCTTAAAAACAGCAATGTAGCGCTCATTTGCGACGATTACCGGAATACTTACCGACACTTGGCCAAGGTCGATATCATCCACGCCTGCCTTTTCTGCCACCATCTTACTACTGACGATCTCGAAGAGCTGGTACAGTTTGCATTGAGTAACCGGGCCATTCTGGTGATCAACGACTTGGAAAGAAACCCGGTGGCATATTATTCGATTAAACTGTTGACCAGGCTTTTTTCAAAATCATACCTGGTGAAAAATGATGCACCGCTGTCTGTTTTAAGGGGTTTTAAAAAGAAAGAATGGCTGGAAATATTGAAACAGTCGGGTGCCACTAAGTTTTCCGTGCGTAACAAATGGGCCTTCCGGCATGAAGTGATCGTTTATGGAAACGCAGACTGAACATTTCGAATGCGCGATCATCGGCGGCGGGGTGGCAGGGCTTTGCCTGGCCATTCAATTGGCGGAAAGGGACGTATCGGTGGTGGTGTTTGAGAAAGGTAAATACCCATTTCACAAGGTTTGTGGAGAATATATTTCAATGGAGAGCTGGCCTTTTCTGGAAAGGCTGGGGCTACCGCTTTCCGAGCTGGAATTGCCACGGATTAATAGCCTGGGAATCAGTTCCGATCGTGGATTTATGCTCGATCACCGACTCGAAATGGGTGGTTTTGGTATCAGCAGGTACAGCCTCGATCACCATTTGGTTGAAATCGCGTTGCGTAAGGGCGTTCGGGTGGTGCAGGAATGTCGCGTTACGGATGTGCACGGGAATGCTGCAAATGGTTTTCAAATCCGCAGCTCTGTAGGAGATTTTACCTCAAAAGTCGTTTGTGGAAGTTACGGAAAGTATGCGCCGCAATTTATTCATTTGAAAGAAGAGGCAACATCAAATGCTGATAACCAGAATTATATTGGTGTTAAATACCATATCAAAACGGACTTCCCATCCAACCGAATTGAATTACACAATTTCAGCGACGGCTATTGCGGCATTTCAAAGGTCGATCGGGACTGGTATTGTCTCTGTTACCTGACAACCGCACGGAATCTTCTGGAAAACGGGAAAGATGTAAAGCAAATGGAAGAGCGGGTGTTATATCAAAATCCATTTCTAAAAAACTACTTCACAAACTCGGAATTTGTCCATGCACAGCCGCTGATCATCAGTAATGTGCAATTCAGCAAAAAGCAGACCGGTTCGAATGATATTTTCTTGCTTGGTGACGCGGCGGGTTCTATTACGCCGCTTTGTGGCAATGGAATGAGTATGGGTATGAGGGCTTCAAAAATGCTTGCGGAGCAGTTAATTCTTTTTTTTAATGGAAAACAAACGTACGGACAGGCCATAAAAAATTACCATCTCGCGTGGAACGCGGCATTTGGAACTCGGATCAGGGCCGGTTACCATTTGCAAAAGCTCTTTGGCAAAAGCCGTACTACCGATCTGGCGTTGAAATTACTGGATCAGTCACCCTGGCTTACTTCAAAGCTGGTCTCCCTTACGCACGGTTCCGTGTTCTAGGGATTGCAATTTTCTCTCGGATTTTTGAAGGAAATATTCAAATAAAAAAGCATTGAGCAGGAGCAGCAGCATTCCGTAAAAAATGTCCTCGATAGGGATTGTTAGCATACGTATACCAAGATTTTCCGCATTATTATACCAGACAACCGGTTTTTCGGGGCCCGTGCCGGTGAGAATGCCGTTGACAATGATGAATGGAATGAGCAGGAACTGGTGTGAATAGTAGAATAAACCAAGCCACTTCGGTTTGACCTGCCATTTTAAATAGATCAGAAAAATTGCCAGCCAGCTCATGGTGGAGGATGTGTAATAGCGGCCGGTGCCGAGCAGACCCAGTATCAGGCAAAGCCCGATGAAGATCCAGGTGACAGTTTGCTCCGCTTTCAAATGCAGCTGTCCTTTCCAAAGCCTGAAACAGAAGTAAGTAAACATACAGGCGTAAGGAATGCAGATGAAAAACAGGATTTCTTCAATCGGCAGACCGAATAGCCCCATGCCTGTAAGATACTGAGGTGTGAAGCCCCAGACACCTATTTTCGTAAAGTAACTGTCCCAGATAATGAACGGGGCGGCCGAGAGCAGGATAGCCGGCCACAATGCTTTCCAATGCTTGTACAGCTTGATTTTTGGGTGGAAAGAGGCGAGCAACGGCACTGAAATAGCACCCAGGTCAACCAGCAGGTAAAGCAGTTTCATTTGGCGGTCGCTTTTTTCGCTTCGCGGAAATACCTGAGCGGCACCCATAACATTCCGAAGCACTCGCCCCCATGCTTGCCGAGGTGCTTGTGGTGCATTTTATGGGCCCGTCGGATGGCTTTCAGATAAATGGAATCGGTATTCCTGAAAACCCTGAAACGCTGGTGAATGAACACATCGTGGACGAGGAAGTAGGTAAAACCATAAATTGTAATGCCAAGCCCGACCCAGAACAGATAGTTGAACCCCGCGTCGAGCCCGAGCCATAGACAGGTAATACCGGGCGTGGCGAAAATGACAAAGAAGTAATCGTTCTTCTCAAAGAAATCACCGTCGTCGCGCTGGTGATGGTCGTGGTGAAGCGACCACAATAGCCCGTGCATCAGGTATTTATGTGCCATCCAGGCTACGCATTCCATGGCTACGAATGCGGCCAGGGTAATCAGAACGTTGGATATCCATTGTGGCATCATATTGTTTTGGAAGTGTTCAGTCCGGTCAACTTGCGATTTTATGCGCGATCACCGGCATGCAGATCTTAAACCATTCGGTGTAAGCAT
This sequence comes from Dyadobacter sp. OTU695, assembly GCF_038440355.1. NCBI lineage: Bacteria > Pseudomonadati > Bacteroidota > Cytophagia > Cytophagales > Spirosomataceae > Dyadobacter > Dyadobacter sp. OTU695. The sequence continues at coordinate 1,303,465 of NZ_JASATN010000001.1, forward strand.
GCGGGTTTTGGGCTATATCGGCTTGTATTTCGGATATGGTCAGGTATTTATAGTCGCTGGCTTCGGCCGGGTCTATTTCAGGCAATGCGTCGGTAACGCCGTAAAAAACGTGGTCCAGCTCGTTCTCCGTCAGGCCGTTTTCCAGGTCGGCGCGGTATTGGAAAGTGTACAGAAATTCAAGTTCTGTTTCGATACCCATTTCTTCGCGCAGTCGTCGCACGGCGCCCTCGTGTACGGGCTCGCCCGGGAGCGGGTGGCTGCAACAGGTATTGGACCACAGGCCTTCCGAGTGGTATTTGCCGAATGCCCGTCTTTGCAGCAGCATCTCGTCTTTTGAATTAAAAATAAACACAGAAAATGCGCGGTGCAGCACACCTTTCTCATGCGCTTCGAGCTTGGGCATCAGGCCAATGGCTTCGTCGTTTTCCGTTACCAGCACAACTTGGTCGTTCATAGGATGGTGGGTTTCAGGTTTTGTATTGCGGGTCGATTCTCCCCCTACAACACAAAAACGTCACAAAAGGTCAAACTGGTGCCTCAGCAGCGACCGAAACATCAGCCCGAACTTATCGATATCCGGAATCCGTATCCGAGCATTCATGACCTTCTCAGGTGGCGTTTCCTTGATACGGAGGAATAGCTTTTTGTAATAATAATAGGCCAGGTAAACCCCTCTGCGCGAGCTTGCCGGCAACCGGCGGATACCCGTGAGCGCATCTTCGAAATCGGTCTCGATCTCCTGCTGGATCCGGGCCTTGTCGGCATGTGAAAAATGATTGAAGTTTACACCCGGGAAATAGGTCCGGCCGAGTGTTTGATAGTCGGCTTTGAGGTCGCGCAGGAAGTTTACTTTCTGGAACGCGGCACCTAGTTTCATCGCATAAGGTTTCAATGATTCATATAATGTGGTGTCATTTTCTGAAAAAACACGCAGGCACATCAGGCCCACCACTTCTGCCGATCCCAGCACATATTCCTGATAAGAGTCCTGCGTGTGTTCCTTTTTGAGCAAATCCATTTCCATGCTCTTCAAAAACGTATCGATAAGCTCCCATTCGATCCCGTAAACATGTACCACATGCTGGAAACTGTTCAAAATGGGGTTAATGCTGATCCGTTCGCGGATGGCCTCCTGTGTTTCCGTGCGGATGCGCGCCATCATTTTCTCCTGTTCGTAGCCGTGAAAGCTGTCCACGATCTCGTCGGCCAGGCGCACAAATCCGTATATTCCATAAATGGCCCTGTGTAATGCCGGTTTCAGAAAGTAAATGCCCAGGGAAAACGAGGTACTGTATAGCTGCGTGGTCTTTTTGCTGCACGACGCCGATAGTTCATCGAAAAGGCTCTTCATAAGTTAGCTGTTTAGGTATTTGAGGACTTCCTGGGCGGCGATGGTGCCGGATATGATCGCGGGAGGCACTCCGGGTCCCGGAACTGTGAGCTGCCCGGCGAAAAACAGGTTGCTAACACTCGGACTTCTCAGTTTGGGCTTGAAAATGGCGGTCTGACGAAGCGTATTGGCCAGCCCATAAGCATTACCCTGGTAAGCGTTGTAGTCGTTTTTGAAATCGGAAACACAATAGCTTTTTTTCAAAACGACATGATCGCGGATCGTCTCACCGGCAAATTTTTCGAGCCGGTCCATCAGTAACTGGTAATAATGCTCGCGGATAGGCTCCGGGTCTGGCAGGCCCGTGGCAATTGGCATCAGCACGAACACGTTCTCGTGGCCTTCCGGGGCTACCGATGGGTCGGTGACCGACGGGCAGCAAACGTAAAAGAGCGGTGCGGTCGGCCATTTCTTTTCCTTGTATATTTCCTCGGCATGCAGTCCGAAATCCTGGTCGAAAAACAAATTGTGATGCCGTAGCCGGGCAATGCGCTTGTCGATGCCGAGGTAAAAGAGCAGGCAGGAAGGGGCAAATATCCGCTCTTCCCAGTAAGCGTCCTTGTAATGCCGGTCTTGCGGCGGCAGCAATGCATGTTCGATATGCTGGTAGTCGGCACTGCCGATTACCGCCTGAACCGGTACGGATTGGCTGGTCGTATGAATATGCCGCACGCGGCCGCCCGACGTTTCCAGTCGTTCAACCGCCTCTGCGGTACGGAACTGTACGCCCGCTTGCCGGGCAATGTGCTGGAATGCATCGGCCACTTTTCCGAATCCGCCCATCGGGTAAAAAGTGCCTTGTTTGAGTCCCGAGTAGTTCATCAGGCTGTACAATGCAGGGGTATCTTTGGGCATTGCGCCGAGGAACAGGACGGGAAACTCAATCAGGGCGAGCAGTCTCGGATCTTTGAAAAACCGGCGTGCATGCTTGCTGAATGAGCTGAAAAGCTGCAATTGCAATGCCTGACCGAAAATTCGCAGGCTTATAAATTCGGTAATGGAATGGCCGGGCTTGTAAACCATATCATCCATTCCGACACGGTATTTAAATTCCCCGTCGGCGATGAACCGGCGAAGCTTGTCGGCCGCGCCTGTTTCTATTTGTTCAAATAAAGTGCATAGCTGGTCGAAATCGGCGGGGACGTCCATCACTTCATCGTCGGGAAAAGCAACAGCAAACCCCGGATCGAGCTGTTTCAAACGGTATAAATCCGCCACGCCATAACCGAACCGCTCAAAAAAGCGCTCGTAGACGTCGGGCATCCAGTACCAGCTGGGGCCCATATCAAAGGTGAAGCCCTGTTCCGAAAACGTGCGCGCGCGGCCTCCGATGGTGTCGTTTTTCTCAAAAATCGTGACGTCGTGACCGCATTCTGCCAGGATTGCGCCGGCTGCCATGCCGGCAAAACCCGCACCGATGACACCGATAGCCTTCCCGCTTGTCAGATTATGACTTAGTGTGTGCCGCATCCGTTCCGATGGTTTCAAAGAGTTGTTCAATGGATTCAATTTGACTGATCCGGGATCCATTCGCCGGGTTTTCGATACCGCCGGAAAAGCAGATCAGGCAATTTGGGAAGTCCTGCGTAAGCTGACCCAGCAGTTCCTGAGCGTGGTTCGGGGGCTGGTTGCTTACGAAAAAGGTGTAAATGTGCGTCGGCGTAATACCGTCGGCTACGGCGTGCAGGTCGGGATAGGGTACACGTGCGCCCAGGTAAACAGCGGGTTTGCCCGCACGTAAAAGCAGATAATAGGCGAAAAGAAGCCCGATTTCATGCTCTTCACCTTCATGCAGGAAGAGCAGCCATTTCTGGTCGCTGGTTTCTGGTACGGGCAAGGCGTCGATCGCCGCGAACAGCTTCTGGCGGATCAGGTTCGATAAAAAATGCTCCTGCGCGGGCAAAAGAGCATCTTTCGTCCACATCAGCCCCGTTCTGACCAGCAGCGGGTAGAGGATCTTTTCGTAGGTTACAACCAATCCCAGCCGGTTTACGGCATCGGCGAACAATTTGTTGAATGTCGGTGCATCATATGCAGCAATAGCGATCACCGCCTCGTTGATCCACGCCTCTATATGCTGGTCGGTCTGTTGCAGCCCGGAGATAATCGCGTCGATCTCACTGCGAATCTGTGCGTTGCTAAGCTGGCTGATGTGCGAAATCTTCATGCCTCGGTTGAGCAACGTACACACATTCAGGAGCTTCTTGACGTGATCGTCGTTATAGTATCGGATATTCGTGTCGGTCCGCTCCGGTTCGAGGAGGCCATAGCGTTGCTCCCAGATGCGGATTGTATGCGCCCTGGTGCTGGTAATGCGTTCGAGGTCTCTGATCGAATAGGTGGACATATTTTTGTTTAAAGTTTTTCAAAAATAGTTAAACAAAATTATTTGTTCACTTTTTTGTAGGAAAAATAAAAAATGCTGCTACTTTTGATATTGATAATATCTTATGTCTGATTTTAAAAATATCAACTCATGGGTGCGCAGGAAATTTTCTGGTCTGTCAATATCAAGTACCTCCGTTTGCGTCAGAAGCTTAGTCAGGAGGCACTGGCGGAGAAGCTCGGGATCAGCAGGGTAAAGCTCAATGCGATCGAAAGCGGCCGTACGGCCAACCCGACGGTCGATGACCTGATTAACTTTTCGGAGTATTTCCGGATGAGCATCGACAGTCTTCTGAAAATCGAATTGAGCAAGCTCTCGGACCAGAAGCTGAAAGACCTGGAAGAGGGGAGCGAGCTGTTTATGAAAGGCAGCCAGATCCGCGTCCTGGCCATTACAGTTGATAAAGAGGACAAGGAGAACATCGAATACGTGCCTGTGCAGGCGCGCGCGGGTTACCGTTCGGGCTATGCGGACCCGGAGTTTCTTGCCACATTGCCCCGTTTCAATCTGCCTACCGTGCCTAAAAATGGTACGTTCAGGATGTTCCCGACCGTCGGTGATTCGATGCTGCCTGTGCCCGAAGGCGCGGATATCATTACGAGGTATGTTCAGGACTGGACGACCCTTAAACCCGAAACGCCCTGTATCGTTATCCTGAAAGGCGACCAGGATTTCGTGTTTAAGCAAGTTACCATCAATCAATCGGGTGGAACCATGCTGCTGCAATCATTCAACAAGCAATACTTTGCCTATACGGTACCGATCGGTGAGGTGATCGAGCTATGGGAGTATTATAGCTTCCACAGTAAGGCCCTTCCGGAGCCACAAACCGACATGCAGCAGCTCATGCGGATGTTGCAGGAAATGCAGAACGAATTAAAGGAATTGAAAAAGCGAACAAGCTATAAATAGGGAAGGTGATTTGCCTACAAATAGTTGGACAAACCGGAGTTCGTGCTCCGGTTTTTTTTATATGGGGAAGAAAGTGTTTTCTTCAAATTGTTATAGTAGTTAAAATAGGGTTAAAAGGCAGCGATCGAACATTTTACCACTTCTTGAATGACAAAATTCTAGCAATATACGGCATTTGTAAGGCTTTATTGTAGAATAAGTATGGGCTTAACGCTAGTAAGAATGCTGTTGCTACATTAATACTAGTTTGTTTTCGAATGTGCATTATCTTCGATTAGTACAATTTTATTGAAAGTTGTCACCCCTGAAAACGCTGACATCACCCCAAACTAGCTTCGAATGAGCACAAAAAAAACGATTGATCGGTAAGGGCAGTCTAATTTCGTTGAGTTAACAAATGAAATCACTCAACCTCATGCTTGTCAAACCTCTATTTACTAGTTTTTTAGCGCTCCTCTTATTATATACGTATCAAGTATCTGCCCAGAGCCCTACTTCCGCTGCACAGCGGTTCAATATATTCGTCAAAGGTGATGCTACCTTGCAGTCCAACGAAACGGAGGGACCTATCGCCGTCGGTGGAAACGTGACTACCAATCAATACCAAATCAGTTTCAACAAGCAACACGGCGTGCTGTTTGTCAATGGTGCATCGATCGGCCTGGCTGTTCGCGGAGCGGTTAAGCTCAATAGTGGAAGCCTGACTGTAAACGGCGACAACTACGTTAAAATCGGAAATTGCAGCCCTTCGGATGCTTCGGGTACCAATCTGAAAGTTTGGTATAAGGACAACAACAATGCAGCCTCGACCATCCGCATTACCGGAAACGACAAGCAATACTGGGAAACACCCAACATTACGATCAATGCGAACGTCAATACATGGTCGCCGAGCGTAAGTGAAACGGTTAACCCGGTGTGCGAGAGCGTTTTCGGAACGGGAGCCAACCAGATCGACATCGAAGGAGCCTTTACGAGCTTCATCAAAAGATCGAATCAATTGAAAGAGATGGCGGATAACCTGCCAATCCGCGATCAAAACGGGAACATTATGGCTTCTGCCCCCATGGGCCCCTATCTTGATCCCAATGTTATCGGTAACAACCCCAAAATTATTGTTGATCCCAATAAGATCAACGTACTGACTGTCTCGGCTGCTGTTTGGAACAAAATCGGAAATTCAAACATTGAAGGAATCCCGCAGGGGCCGCAATTGGGCGAAACTTCGCCCAATACCAATTTCGGTCTGGTCATCAACATCGTAGACTTCCCTACTTTCTGCGGAGTGAGCGGCAGCAATAAAATCAACTTCCCTGGCTTCGGCGGCTTGTCCGACCCACAGGGCAGCTATGTGATCTACAACTTTCCGGATGCAACCAAAGGCATTACCCTGGGTGGGAATGCACAGATCAGCGGAACTATTTTCGCACCACAAGCCGATGTGGTAAAAGAGAACAACGGCAATATTAATGGACAGATCATTGCCAAAAGCTTCGTACATAAAAGCGACGAGGTTCACTTCTGGCCATTCCTGCCGTCGATCCCGGAACCGGTTGATAAAAAAATCGATGCGACTGCTTCTTCGAAATGTTTGAAAAATGCCTCATGGCTGGACTATTCGGTAACCCCGAACTACGATGCGACCGGCCAGACAGCCAAAATTGAATGGATCAATGCAGAAGGAAAAGTGATCCAGGAAGATAGCGGCTTGCCCCTTACAGGTAGTCTTCTGTTCCCCGGTGTTGCCCTGGATATCAATGGAAACGGCATTTCATGGCCAGGATACAGGCAGGAAAATAACAAATGGGTAGAGGCGCCGGACGACCGTTACGGCTCCCTGCGCCAGGACGGAGCGACTATCCGGGTGACCGTTACTCCCACGACAGTTGTGAACATTACCTTCCCGGCATCGACTACAACATGCTTCACAAGTCCGCCTCCTTCAACAGCTTTACCGGTAACATTAGGATATTTTACCGCACAAAATGTAAATTGCAATGCGGAACTGAAATGGAAAGTAACCGAAGCCAAAAATTTCTCACATTTCGAAGTCGAGCGCTCATCGGACGCCAGGACTTACAATGTTGTAGCCCGGATCGATTACGACGCCAAAAAGGCCACATATAGTTTCAACGACACACCATTTTCATCGGAATCTGTACCTGCAAAGAGCTACTATTATCGTCTTAAGCAAGTGGACAGTGACGAGACATTCGAATACAGCGCAATCCGTAACGTACAAGCCGGAACCTGCGACGCCCGGTTGGCAGTGGACTTCTTCCCGAACCCAACCCAGGACGAAATGAATGTCCGGAGTTTCTCTCCGGTGAAAAAAATCGAAATATTCACACTAGGAGGAAAGCAGGTTTACCAGGCAATGCCGGTGACCGCTCAGACAGAAATCAAAGTTAATGTTCAGGCTTTTGCGCAGGGAATGTATATTGTGAACGTGGTAAATGATGAAGGAAAGTATTCTTCGAAAGTGCTTAAAAAGTAGAATGAATTGATCTTATATAGCGTTATGTGAAACTTAAAGCTGCCGGCATCTTGCCGGCAGCTTTTTTATATGCCACCGGCTCAGGAAAGTTTTCTTCCTTTCCATTCATATTGGCCCTGCTGTGCGGCCAGACCGAAAAAGCAAACGTATAAAGGGTAGAAAATTTGCGTTAGCGGTATAAATGCGAGCGATCCCGGTTTTTGCAGGAAACTCAAAACCGAACCCAGAAAAAACCACTCCGGAATGCATTTCAACGCCAGCATACCCATGAAAGCGGAAGGGGGAACATATCCCGCTAATGCAAGTCCTCCCGCGAGCAACACGGCAAAATTGCTGGCAAATATGTAAACAGCAAGCACGAGCGGCGTTTTACTTTGATAATGTTTCCATTTGCTGGCCCAGCGCTTCCGCTGCCGGTAAAAGCTGGCCCAGCTGCGGTGGGGCGCGGTGCGGATGATGGCGTCGCGGTGCCGGAGGAAATGGACGGAGCCGGGATAGTGCGCCGCGATCTTGTGCATCAGGAACTCGTCGTCGCCCGAGGCGATATGGCGGACGCCGTCGTAACCCCCCACTTCCAGGAAAGTATCTTTTTCGTAAGCGAGGTTGGCGCCATTGCACATGGACGGGTAACCTGCCGACATTGACGCCGCACCGCTGCCGATCAGACTGGCGAATTCCACTGTCTGTAGATGGTCGGTGAGGCTGGTCTCGTCCGTGAATGTGACCGGCGAACTGATCAGTTTCGCCCCCGTGCGTATGTAACATGCCGCGATCGCCTGCAACCAGCCCGCCTGCGCCCGGCAGTCTCCGTCCGTAGTGACGATCAGTTTGCCCTGCGCATGAGAAATGGCCGTTTCGATCGCCCGCTTTTTGGGCGCCGAAGTGCGTACTTCGGGTAGGGGAATGAGCCGGATACGGGCCTGGGAGTGTTGCGCAAAGGCGCTTACGATTGCGGCCGTACTGTCGGTGGAGCTGTCGTCCATTACCAAAACCTCGAAATGGCTTGCCGGCAAGGTTTGGCGTTCCAGGTCTTCGAGCAGGGCGACGATGTTTTCCGCCTCGTTTCTGACTGGTATGATGACGGTAATAAAAAGGTCGTCGGGAATGTCGGTCGGCATCACGGGCTTGCGGATTCTGGACCAGAGGAAGGTCAGAACCAATGTGAATACCGCGTAGCTGCCCAGCAGTATCCAAAGGGTAGCTACGACCCAGGACGTGAATGCAATGCCGCTCATCTGGATTTTTTCCATTTATATTTCCAGATCAAGAAAATGCCTACTAGGATCGGGCCGAGGACATTCAGGATCCAGATCAGGAAAGTGGCGGCTATAATTTGCTCGGGAGGTAGTTTGAACGGCGCGAATACGACGAGGGCCGTAAATTCGCGTAAACCCAGGTCGCCCAGCACATTGATGGCGGGTATCAGTGTTTTAGCTAAAAAAATCAATGCAACGCATGAAGCAAGCTGCCCGACTCCAACCTGAAAATGAAATAGCGATAGTGCCAGGACAAACTGGGACAAAAAGACAAGGTAGCGAAGCAGCCCATAACCTGTGCCGGTTGCCAGTTCAGCGGGCGTATAGCGGCCTATTACATTTAAATACTCCTTTATTTTTACAAAAACTTTGCGGGAAGGCTTCCAGTTATCGAGCTGTGTTCTGAATGGCAATAAGGCGGGGCCCAGGAAAACAATGGTGAATAAAATACTGTTCACGAGTAATACTGCCGTACCGTGGATATCGAGCTGGTCTTTTAAATAAACCCAGCCGAATGCACCAGCAAGCACCGAAACGTAAAACTGAATACCATTTGAAATGAGTGCCGCGCCGATCGCTTCCAACCGGCGGTCGGATCTCAATGCTGCAACGCGCCCGAGCGTATCGCCCAGTTGTGCGGGTACGGCTACGCCTACCGCAAGGCCCGTCAATGTGCCGCGCATGGCGTCGCGGAATGAAATGGGTATGATGCGGGAGATCAGTTTTTGCCATTTAAGGCTTTCCAGCGCCCAGTTGACTGGTACGAGCACAAGCATTAGAATTATGACAGGCGCATTTTGAACCGACCATATCTCTCCGAATACGTTTCCGATATCCCCGATTCCTTTTTGTTCATTTCGGAATGTGCGGTAAATGTAGCTCAGTACGAGAGCGGTCACGACAAGTTTGATCACCCAGAGCAGGTTTACCTGGTTGCTTTTTGGCTTTGGAGGAGAGAGTTCCTTATCTTGCACCATGTTAAAAACGCAGCAAACGGAGGTTTCGGAAAAGGTTATTATCGGGGTCGATCCCGGCACGCAGGTGATGGGTTACGGGGTCATATCGGTCAAGGGACAGCAGATTTCGCTGGTTCAATACGGGGTGATTCATTTGAGCAAATATAGTACGCACGAGTTGAAGTTGAAGAAAATCTTTGAGCGCCTGACCCAGCTGATCGAGGATTACCTGCCCGACGAGATGGCCATTGAAGACCCTTTTTATGGTAAAAATGCGCAGTCAATGCTTAAACTCGGACGTGCGCAGGGCGTGGCAATGGCTGCGGCATTAGCCCGCAACATCCCTATCGTAGAGTATTCCCCCAAAAAAGTAAAGCAATCGGTTACCGGCAGCGGTAATGCTTCTAAAGAGCAAGTGGCCTACATGCTCGAAAAAATCCTGAAAATGGAACTCAGTCGTGAATTTATGGATGCCACTGACGGCATAGCCATCGCGATCTGCCATCAGTATCACGCCAATTCTCCGGCGTCCGCGGCCAGCAGCGGTTCAAAAAAAGCTAAAAAAGGCGGCTGGGGCGCGTTCGTGAGCGAAAATCCCGAGCGGATCAAATAGTAATTATCTCTTCTTTCGTATAGTATTAATCCAATTGGCCCAATGCGGCCATACGTGACGTTTGTGCCTTTGGCGATTGCAGAGGCTCATTAACAGAATTTTAATGCTGACATTAAAATTTTTTAATGGTACTAAACCAATATTTGCTTTTACTAATCAAACGTTTGTTTAATAAATTCAAACGATCGTTTGAATTTTATTTTTCAGCCGGTTACCTTTGTACCGTCATCCGCAAAAAGAAGAAAAGAATCCTTGCTGGTGAACTATTTACATGGACTACAACGCGAAACAATTGCAGATAATAGAAGTGGCGGAGCGGCTGTTTTCACAGAAAGGTTTTGCCGGCACTTCGGTCAGGGATATCGCCCAGGAAGCAGATGTGAACGTCTCGATGATATCCTACTATTTCGGTTCGAAGGAAAAGCTGATCGAGGCGCTTTTCCAGTTACGCATGACGGAATCGAGGTCCCGACTCGAAACACTGATGATGGCCAGTGAGCTTTCCGCGCTCCAAAAATTCAATGTTTTCATCGACAGTGTGATCGATCGCCTGATGGGTAACCAGTGCTTTCACAACATTATGTTGCGCGAGCAGTTGTCGTCGGAACGGACGCCCGTTATCTCCGAATATATCCGCGCCCTGAAAATGCGGAATGTAGAGCTGATCAAACGCATGATCCGTGAAGGGCAGGATGCCGGTGATTTCCGGAAGGATATCAATGTAAGCCTGGTCACGACAACGCTCTACGGGACAGTCAATTACGCCATCGCTACGCAGGACTTCTATAAAATTATTAACGGCCTCGAAGATCAGTCAGACGAGGAGTTTCAGAAGCATTTGCGCAACGAGCTTAGCCAACATCTTAAGAACTTGTTTAAATCAACAATAACCAATGAACACCACATCCAGAATTAAAAGAATGGTTAGTCTGGCAGCCGGGATTGTCTGGATTGCCGTGACCGGCCATTCGTACGGACAAAGTGCACGCACGATCAAGCTGGAAGAGGCTATCACGATGAGCCTGCAAAACAGCAAGCAATTGAAACTGAGTCAGAGCAATATCGATCTCGCGGGGCTGGGCATCCGCCAGGTCAAGGAAAACCAGTTGCCGAGCCTGAGTGTTTCGGGATCGTATCTGCGGGTGAACTCGCCGAACGTGAATCTGAAAATCAGGCAGGAGGGTAACGACAGTACCGGTAACTCGGGCGGAATGCCGAATGTACACCAGGCGATGTACGGAATGGCGAGCGCGTCGTTGCCGTTGTTTTCGGGTTTTCGTTTCAAATATGGCCTTGAATCCGCCAAATATGTGGAGCAAGCCGCGAAGCTAGACGCCGATGCGGATCGCGAGGCGGTGATTCAGAACACTGTCGCTGCTTATGGTAATCTGTACAAAGCCAAAAAGGCAGTAGATCTGGTGACTGAAAACCTCGTGAGCGAGCGTGAGCGCGTGCAGGAATTCACCAACCGCGAAAAGAACGGAATGCTTGCCCGTAACGACCTGATGAAGGCAAAATTGCAGGAGTCGAATGTGGAGCTGGCCTTGCTGAATGCACAGAACGATTTGAAAATCACTACCATTAACATGAACCTGCTGCTCGGCTTGCCGGAAGAAACTGTGCTGGAAGCAGACTCGAACAGTTTTACTGTGCTCAAAGAAGAAGGTAATGCCGCAGAGTGGGAGCAAACGGCGCTGACACACCGCAAAGATTTCGCCGCTAACGGCATCCGTCAGAAGGCGGCCGATAGCGACATCAAAGTAGCCAAAGCCGATTTGTACCCTAGCGTGGCACTTTCGGCCGGTTATGTAGCGCTTAATATCCCCGGCGTGGTTACTGTTCCAAATGCGGTGAATGCAGGTATCGGGTTTAAATATGATGTGGCGTCACTCTGGAAATCAGGTGCGAAGATCGCAGGAGCCCGCACGAAGGCTTACCAGTTGAAAACCAACGAACAGATCATTCTCGACAGGATCCACCTCGAAGTGAACACAGCCTATTACAACTACGTGCTGAGTAAAAGGAAGATCGATGTATATGCCAAAGCGGTTGAACAAGCCAACGAAAACTATCGCATTACGAAAAACAAATACGACAACAGCCTCGTAACCACTACCGAATTGCTCGACGCCGATGTGGCGCAGGTTCAATCACGCATCGACTACGAAGCCGCAAAGGCGGACGCTGTCGTAGCTTTCAAAAAACTCGAACAAACAGCGGGGGTTATTAATTAGGATTAAGGGATGAAAGGGAGAATGGAGGAAAGGGAATAGGGATTCATATTCAAAAACAGAATTACTTCCTAATGACTTCTTACCCTTCCCCCTTCCCCCTTCCTCCTTCCTCCTTCCTCCCTTTCCTCCCAACTTTCACTCATTCACTCATCGCACCGGCGACCCGGTCAGTCATTCAAAATTGAATATGGAAACCAAACAGAACACCACCGAAGAAGCGCCTAAAAAGAAAAATTCCCGCTTCCTCATCATCCTTGCCGCGCTTATTATTGGCGGAGGCTCCTGGGGTTTTACCAAGTATAACCACGGATTGCACCACGAAGAAACAGACGACGCGCAGATCGACTCAGACATTAGCCCCGTAATCCCCAGAATTTCAGGTTATGTTACTGAGATTCGCGTAAAGGATAACCAGACCGTGAAAAAGGGCGACACACTGATCGTCCTTGACAACCGCGACCAGATCATCAAACTGGAACAAGCCAAAGCGGGGCTGTTAGGCTCGGAAGGCAGCCTGACGGCAGCACACGAAACAACCAATGCATCGGCAGCCAGCGGCATTACTTATGAAGCGAACATTGCCGTGGTAGCAGCTCAGATTGAAGAGGCGAAAGTAAATTTATGGAGAGCGAACCAGGATTATGCCCGGTACGAAAACCTGATCAAAGACCATTCGATCACCCAGCAGGAGTTTGAGCAGGCACAGGCAACCAAACAAAAAGCAGAACGCGCATTGGCAGTTTTGGAAGCACAAAAAGGTGCTGCCGAACGTCAGGCGAAAGCAGCCGGCCGGCAAACCAAAGCTACTTCGGTTCAGTCGACCGTAGCAAATGCGAATATAAAAGTGCGCCAGGCCGAAATTGCAAACGCGGAACTGAACCTGTCGTACACGGTGATCACCGCGCCTACCGATGGCCGTGTATCTAAAGTGAACGCGCAACTTGGCCAGTACCTGCAAGCCGGACAGTCGCTATTCAGCATTATTTCAACCCATAAACCATGGGTTACCGCCAACTTCAAGGAAACGCAGCTGACCAAGATGAAACTGGGCCAGAAAGTTAAAATACATGTGGACGCATATCCAGAGCACGAGTTTGAAGCTCAGGTAGCATCGTTCTCGCCAGCCACAGGAGCCCGCTTTGCTCTGCTGCCGCCTGATAACGCGAGCGGTAACTTCGTGAAAGTGGTACAACGCCTGCCGGTACGTATCGAATTTACCAAAGCCGACGACGAAAAGATCGCGCAGCTGCGCCCGGGCATGAACGTGTTCGTGGACGTGGAGCTCAACTAAAAACCTGATAGCTCATGGAATTACAGGAATCACTCGTCGAATACGGCTACCGCAGGGTAGTTATTACCATCACTGCCGTATTGTGTGCGCTGCTGGAAATCGTGGATACCACGATCGTGAATGTGGCGCTCAACGACATGCGCGGAAACCTGGGCGGCACATTGTCGGAGGTGAGCTGGGTGATTACCGCCTACGCGATCGGTAACGTGATCATCGTGCCGATGACCAGCTGGCTCTCGCAGCAGTTCGGCCGCCGCAACTACTTCGCCGCTTCGATCATTATATTTACCGTGGCCTCATTCCTTTGCGGAAATGCCGACAATATCTGGGAACTGGTGTTTTTCAGATTGATCCAGGGTTTTGGTGGAGGTGCATTGCTGGTAACGGCACAAACGCTGATCACCGAAAGCTATCCACCCGAAAAACGTGGGATCGCGCAGGCTATTTATGGTCTGGGTGTGATCGTGGGGCCTACATTGGGCCCGCCGCTGGGAGGATATATCGTCGATAATTATAGCTGGCCTTACATTTTTTATATCAACATCCCGCTCGGAATTATTGCCGCGATGCTTACGATGGAATTTGTAAGAAGTCCTAAGTTCGCTAACAAAAAAGCTGCCAACGAAATAGACTGGTGGGGCATTATCCTCCTGGCCACCGCCGTAGGCTCATTGCAATATGTGCTGGAAAAAGGGCAGGAAGAAGACTGGTTCAATGACGAAATCATCGTGATCCTTTCCGTCACTACCGTATTCTCTTTCTTCTTCTTCATATGGAGGGAATGGACTTACAAAAACCCGATCGTGAACCTGCGTGTGCTGGCGAACGGTAACCTGAGAGTCGGAACGGTACTGTCGTTCATCCTCGGATTCGGTTTATATGGCTCGACCTTCATCATTCCCCTTTATACCCAGGCAACATTAGGCTGGACGGCTACGCAATCGGGTATGCTCATGGTCCCCGCGGCGATTGTGACTGCCATGATGATGCCCGTCGTAGGCCAGCTGCTCCAACGTGGCGTGAAACAGCAATACCTCGTGGCGATCGGGATGATATTTTTCTTCGTATACAGCTACTGGGGCTACCTGATATTGACACCCGACACGGGAAAGGATGCATTTTTCAGTATGCTTATCGTCCGTGGAATTGGTTTGGGTCTGCTGTTTGTGCCCATTACCACCCTTGCTTTGTCGACGCTCAAAGGCCGTGAAATTGGTGAGGGAGCCGCATTTACCGGTATGATGCGGCAACTGGGTGGCTCGTTCGGTGTGGCGGTAATCACGACCTTTATCGCGCGCCAGAACATGTCGCACCGCAACGACCTCGTGAGTAAGCTCGATGTGAACAATCCCGTTGTGCAACAGCGCGTAGAAGGCCTGCAGCATAGCTTTATGGCCAAAGGCATGACGCCGGATGTGGCGCTGAACAGCGGCTACAAGATGTTGGACTACACCGTGTCCAAGCAAGCACAGGTAATGTCGTACATGGATGTGTTCCTATACCTGGGCGTAATGTTTTTGATTTGTGTTCCCTTTGTGTTGTGGACCCGGAGCGGTAAAACGAAAGTCGACGCTTCGTCCGTGCACTAGTGTTTTTTAAGTGTAGTAGTATTGCAGAAGAAGCTCGCCGGAATCGGCGGGCTTCTCTTGTTTTTTGAAAGGGGGGAGGAAAGGGAGGATGGAGGAAAGGGAGGGTGACTAATATCATTCATGGTTCAGTAATGTTGCGCTTATGTTTTTCGAGTGCCCGGTTCAAATCTTCCTGTACGAGCCCGTTCTCTACCCAGATCTGCTCCATTTCCTGATCGATTTGCTTGGCGAAATAATCCGTTAGCAATTCTTTGATTTCTTCTTCCTGTTTAGCATTCGGTTGTTTTTCAAATAGTTTGATCATAAACAACTGCATGGAATTGAGTTTAATAGTCTGGTCCATTTTGCTACCTGGTGAGTTTGGTACAACTTGACAAGGTTTACTAATACTTGTTCTCGATAAGGCAAAAACGCTCGAGTGGCTATTATTAATGATCCTTCACTCCTCCATTCCTCCCTACATTTGCCCGAATACACGTAAGTAAAAACGCAAACAATTTGTCTGGAAATCCCGTCAGGGATGCAACAACAAAGCCATGAATGAGAGATCGGGAAAGACGTTGTTCAACACTCGGGCGGTCGTGTAGAAGCACTATTTCCCGAGTTACATCCCTGACGGGATTGACGGGTTAGCGATTCATTGTTTGTCTACCAATGTTATATCGCTACGCGATTTTTGTTTTCGAAATAGATCTCCGCGGCAACTTTTGGGAATATTCCTTCCTCCCTTTCCTCCTTCCTCCATTCCTCCCTACATTTGCCCGAATACAATCCATAATATAAGTGCACCAGAATTACCATTTCCTAAAACAACTCGCTCCCCGCCTGGATTCCGAACTAGCCGGAAGGCGCTTTGTAGAAGCATTTAGCCAGCAGAAGGACGAGCTCATTATCGTTTTCGCAGAGGAGGAGCGTGAGGACGAGTTGGTAAAACCATGCTTCATCAAAGCCACTTTAACAAACAATTTCTCTTGCCTGAGCTTCCCCGAGCGTTTCGACCGGGCGCGGCGGAATAGCGTGAATCTCTTTAATGATTTTGCAGGTGACAGGGTTGAGTTTGTCAAGGTTTGCAAAAACGAGCGTGCCATTCAGGTGCATTTTGAAAGTGGGAGGGATTTGATATTCAAACTCTTCGGGAACCGCTCGAATTTTATCGCCGTGAACACGGAGGGGGAGGTTACCCAACTTTTTAATAACAAACTGTCAACCGACCGGAGCCTGACGGTAGCCTCGCTGAACCGCGACATTGATCAGTCGTGGGAGGCGTTTGTGGCTCATGGGGGACGTTTTGAACTGCTTTTCCCGACGTTTGGAAAGGTTGCGAACAAATATCTTTCGTCCAAACTGGCCGGTAAGGAAGACCTTGCCGAGCGCTGGGCGATTGTGCAGGAGTTTTTGAAAGAGCTCGGATCGCCGGCTTTTTACATTACCAAAATTGAGAATATCCCTGCGTTGACGCTCTTTGAAACAGGCGAGGTTGTCCAGGTCTTGCACGATCCGATCGAGGCGTTGAATGCATTCTATCTGGCCTATATCCGGTTGAGCGGGCTGGATAAGGAGAAAGCCGACATCGTAAGATTGTTGAGAAAGCGCATTCAGCAAACGGATAATTACCTTGAAAATACCTTCCAGAAGCTCGTCGATCTGGAAAATGCGACTAAAAATGACGAGCTGGCCAATATTATCATGGCTAACCTGCATATCATTCCCGAGCGGGCCGACAAAGCGGAACTCTATGATTTCTATCGAGACCAGCCCATTACCATCAAACTTAAAAAAGATCTCTCGGCGCAGAGAAATGCAGAAGGCTACTATCGCAAAGCCAAAAACGAAAAGATCGAAATCGACCGGCTCAACGACAGTCTTTCCGCACGCGAGGCGGAACGGAAACGGTTGCAGGAGCATTTGGAGCACATCGAAAGTATTGAGTCGCTGCGGGATTTGCGGGCTTATATTAAAGCCAATAAACTGGAACAGGGCAATGCAGCACCTGCCATCGACGAGCTCTTCAAGCGTATCGATTTTATGGGATATACGATCCTGATCGGGCGGAATGCTAAAAACAGTGATCTGCTGACCAAACAGGCGCATAAGGAGGATCTGTGGCTTCACGCCAAAGACGTAACCGGTTCGCATGTGGTGGTAAAGAACCAGCCCGGACGGAAATTTCCCGCGCCGGTGATCGAGCGGGCGGCGGAACTGGCGGCTTTTTTCTCGAAACGCAAGAATGATTCGCTTTGCCCGGTGATCGTGACGCCGAAAAAATTTGTGCGCAAACCGAAAGGCCTGCCCGACGGCCTGGTGCTGATCGACAAGGAGGATGTCGTAATGGTTGTGGCGAAAGGGGAGTAAGCGGGGGCCAAGTGTCCTAAAAATGAAGTTTTTATTATTTATTAACAGAAATCCCCCTTTGAATAATCTTTTGCTATTGCGAACTTCGTGAGAAATTTGAGAACCGGAATTTTAGTGCAGAATGCTCGAAAGTCGTCGATTTGTTATCATTGGATTTTTTGCTTTAGTAGGTGTTATATACTTATTACGACTTTTCTACCTCCAGGTGCTGGATGAGAGCTATTCCATTGAGTCTTCCAGCAATTCCATCAAACGTGTTACCGAAATCCCTTTCCGCGGGCAGATCTACGATCGCTACGGAAAGCTGATCGTATACAATACCCCCGTTTATGACCTGCTTGTGACGCCCTACAAGGTGAGAATGGACGATACGCTCCGTTTTTGCCAGGTTTTGGGCATTGAACGGCACGATTTCGACAGTTTGATGGCCGCCGCGAGCGCATATAGCCGCGTGAAGCCGTCGCTATTTCTGCGGCAACTTTCAAAAGAGGATTTTGCTTCGATCCAGGACATTATGGTCGATTATTCCGGCTTTGAGTTTGCCAAGAGTTCCTTGCGCACATATACCGCGCCTACGCTTGCGAATACGCTCGGGTATGTGAGCGAGATCACCAAGGGCCAGCTCGAAAAGCAGGAAGAGCCTTACTACCGGCAGGGCGATTATATCGGGCAGAGCGGTGTGGAGCGCATTTATGAAAACGAACTGAGAGGAAAAAGGGGAACGAAGTTTGTCATGCAAAACGTAGCTGGCGTGTACAAAGGCCCCTGGAAAAACGGGGAACTGGATACCATGGCGGTGGCAGGCGAAAACCTGTACACAGGCCTGGACCTGGAAGTTCAACAATATGCAGATAGCCTTATGCTCAATAAGGTGGGCAGTGTGGTAGCTATCGAGCCGAAAACGGGACAGATCATTTCGATGGTTTCTGCGCCAACCTACGATCCCAACAGCCTGGCTAGCCGTTATTTCTCTAAAAACTTTGCAGCATTAGCGCGCAACCCGTACAAACCGTTGTTCAACCGGCCTGTAATGGCGAGCTATCGTCCCGGTTCCACCTTCAAACTGATCCAGGCGTTGATTGGCCTGCAAGAAGGGGTTATTACGCCTGGAAGTGGTTTTACACATGCCAACTGCCCGGTTGGATGCCATAATCATCCCGCGACGAGCACAGTGGCGCTCGGGGTGACGCATTCCTGCAACCCCTATTTTTACAATGTATTCAGGAGATTGATTTATAAAAACAATATCAAAAACACTTTCAAGGCCTCGGCCGTAGGTCTGGACGCGTGGCACGACGACATCGCCAAGTTCGGGATCGGACAGCGGCTCGGGATCGATTTGCCGAGTGAATACAAAGGGAATTTACCTAATAAAAAATACTACGACCGCTTCTACGGAGAATACCGCTGGAAATTTTCGAACATCTATTCACTCAGTATTGGCGAGGGTGAGCTATTGATCACACCCTTGAAAATGGCCAATGTAGCCGCCATTATCGCCAACAGGGGCTATTTCTACACGCCGCACGTGATCCACGGCATCGGCGACAAGAAGAGCGTCAAGCCGGAGTTTCTTGAAAGGCATGAAACAGGGGTAGAACCACACAATTTTGAACCGGTGATCGAAGGGATGATCGGGGCCGTGGAAGCGGGTACGGCGCGGCGGTCGCGCGTGGAAGGCATTTCCATTGCCG
Source organism: Dyadobacter sp. OTU695 (assembly GCF_038440355.1). Taxonomy (NCBI): domain Bacteria; kingdom Pseudomonadati; phylum Bacteroidota; class Cytophagia; order Cytophagales; family Spirosomataceae; genus Dyadobacter; species Dyadobacter sp. OTU695. The sequence continues at coordinate 1,322,635 of NZ_JASATN010000001.1, forward strand.
GTAAAACCGGTACCTCGCAGAACAAGCGCGGGGATGACCATTCGATTTTTATCGCGTTCGCACCGGTGGAAGATCCTAAGATCGCCATTGCGGTGTTCGTGGAGAATGCCGGGGCGGGAGGTTCGGCGGCGGCGCCAATCGCTAACTTGATCATTGAAAAGTACCTGTCCCGCAAAGTGACCAACAAGGCGCTGGAAGAGCGGATGATGAAGCTCGACCTGATGAGCAAAGTAGTGCTGCCGACGACTAAAAAGCCCGGCGAAACGGAAACGAAGAAAAAAACGGAAGAGGTGAAACAGCCCACAGGCGACCCGAACGACCCGTCCAATCGCAGACCGGGCGCGCCGCACCCGGCCAACCCTGCCGCCATGAGGGGGCCTGTAACTTTGCCAAGGCAAAGCCCGCAAAAAGCACTTTAAGAACTTACAAACCGATATTAAAATGGCTGAAAGCAAGCCGATTACCAAGAATGTGGACTGGATGGTGGTGCTGATTTACATCGCTTGCCTGATCATTGGCTGGTTGAATATTTATGCCGCCGTGTACAATCCCGAAACGCAAACCAGTATGTTCGACCTTTCGAACAATGCGGGAAAACAGCTGATGTGGATCGGAACGGCCGCATTGCTCATCATTTGTATCCTCGTGATCGACTATAAGTTTTACGAAACCTTCTCGTTCGTCATATATGCTGTGGTCATATTCCTGCTGGTGGTGGTGTTATTTGCGGGATCGAACATCAACGGGTCACGTTCCTGGATCAAATTGGGGAGTTTTTCATTGCAGCCGGCCGAGTTCTCGAAACTGGCGGTGAGCCTGGCGATCTCCAAATACCTGAGCGATCCGGCAATCAGCCTCAACCGGAAATTAAAGGATTACTATCCGATCATGGGCATCCTCGCATTACCTGCGTTCCTGATCCTGCTGTCGAACGAAACAGGTTCCATGCTGGTTTTTGCCTCGTTCGCGATCGTGCTATACCGTGAGGGAATGCCTGGTTTTATTCCCGCTATCGGGATAATCGGTGCGGCTTTGCTGATCATTACCTTGCTTTTTGTGAAATGGTACATTGCGGGTGCTATTATCGTGATTGCCGGGCTGGTGATCTGGCTGATGCCGGTCATGACACGCCGGCGCGGTGGCCTGTGGGCCACGATCATCGTCGCGTTTGCCATGATCGGGATTGTCTTCGGAGTGGACTTCTTTATGAACAATGTACTTCAAAAGCACCAGAGGGGCCGTATTATGGTACTTCTTGACCCTGATTCCGACCCGCGCGGCATCGGCTGGAATGTAATCCAGTCGAAGATCGCGATTGGTTCCGGTGGGATGACCGGTAAGGGATTTTTACAGGGAACCCAAACCAAATTCGACTTCGTACCTGAGCAGAGTACCGACTTTATTTTCTGTACAGTGGGAGAGGAGCATGGTTTCCTCGGTACTGCTGTGGTAGTGTTTCTTTTTATTGCAATGATAACCCGGCTCGTAGTGCTCGCCGAACGACAGCGCAGCCGGTTCGCCAGGGTATACGGCTACTGTGTGGCGGGTATAATTTTCTTCCACTTCATGGTCAACATCGGCATGACGATCGGGCTAATGCCCGTTATTGGTATCCCATTGCCATTTTTCAGCTATGGCGGGTCGTCGCTATGGTCGTTTTCCGTACTTCTTTTTATTTTCCTTAAAATCGACGCACAGCGGCCGTTCACGTTGTCGAGGGGCTAGTGGGTGAATGACTGAATGACCGAATGATTGAATGATCCGTCGTGGAACGGGGAATGATTGAATGAATAGCCGGGGATGGAGCTGAGCTTCTGCGCGAATAGGCCGTTGGCCGTAAATGGGTATTTGAACCTTAGTAAATCGCGTAGCGGTGTAATATTTGGTAGAATCCAAAAAGGTAAGACGTTTTAAAATCCAGTCAGGGATGCAACAGCAAAGCATTGGAGTGGTTGTTACATGCCCAAGGGCATTTTAGAGCTTTTCGAAGATTTTTCCTACCAATATTACATGCCTAACGGCATTTGAGCTCGCACGAACCGCATTTAAAATTCCAATATTCATTCGATCACTCCTCACCCAACGGTGCCCCATTCAATCATTCAATCATTCAATCATTCAAAATTATCACATCCTCCCCGCCGCCAAAACGAGCAATACCCACCCCACGATCAACGCCAGGCCTCCGATAGGTGCTGTGGCGCCGAATTTGGTGATGCCTGTGAAGCAGATCGCGTACAGAGAGCCGGAAAAGATGATCACGCCTACTGCGAACGCATTACCTGACCAGCCTAGCAGTTTCACGGCGTCCTCGCCTGCGCGTTGCATGAGTATGCCCACGAGCACCATTGCGAGCGCGTGGTAGAACTGGTATTTCACCGCTGTTTCAAAAGTTTCGGTGCGGCCGGACGCTTCCAGCATTCCTTTTAATGCATGTGCGCCGAATGCGCCGAGGGCTACGGCCAGCGCGCCCAGGATTCCACCTGCCTGTATCATGAATTTCATATCGTAAACCGGTATTAAGTATGGGTTAAATTGTAAAGAAGATGATTTACCGTTTGCTAGAATCCCGGCAAATCAGGCCGGTAAAGTTAGGCGAGGGCACAGGTGCGACCAACTCTTTATGGCAATTTTATTAACTTGCGCGCTTTGGAATGGCATTTCGGAATGCCGCTCATCGTGGAAAAGACTCGACCAATGACCATAGAACGCTTCATTCAGCTGTGGACGCACCGCTATCATAAATACACACACATTGCAAAGGCGCATTGGAAAGGCCGCCGGGCCAGGGCGCATTTCCGGGGCATTAAAAGCGGTCTGAAAAAAGGCCGGGAACTGATCGCCATCATCCGTACAGAGCATTTCGGGGACATTGTAGCGGCCGAGCCGATCTCGCGCTATGTGCGCGAGCAATATCCCGATGCGCATATTGTATGGTTTGTTAAGCCTGCTTTTGCGGAGCTGGTCAGCCACAATCCTCATGTGGACGAGGTTTTTAAAGAATTCTGCGTGACCGAACGGCGTGTGCTCATGGAAGGGAATGTGTTCGACAGAGTTTTTGAGCTGCAATTCAAGAATAACAACCATTGCCCTAAATGCCAGGTGTATACCGAAAACCCGGTGGCATTGAAGCGCGACATTAATGTTTTGAATTATTTCGATTACGGCAATCTGCTGGAAGTTTTTGCCCAGACCGGAGACCTGATCGCCCCCAAAACATCCTTCCCGGCCGATGATGAGCCAAGATTATATTTGCAACCGTCCCACAAAGCGAAAGTAGATGGCCTTGGTTTACCCGAAAAATACATTGTCATGCATTGCCGCTCTAACTACGAGCCCAAAGACTGGCCGGCCGATCGCTGGAACCGGCTTGTGCATTGGCTGGCGGAAGCATACGATTACCAGTTGGTTGAAATCGGTTTGGAAAGCAATCTGAGCATACAAACACCCGCATACCGAAACCTGTGCGGTCAGCTGAGCATTCTCGAAACCGCCGAGGTGATCCGTCGCGCTTCTTTCTTTATCGGGCTCGATAGCGGGCCATCGCATTTGGGCAATGCCACCGGGACATTCGGGATTATATTGATGGGTGCCCTCAATAACTTCCTGAATTACAACCCTTACTCGGGTAAATATGGCCGGCAGGAGAATGCGTTACTGGTAAGGCAGGCGGGCTTGCCCTGTGCGCAGCTTCCGTTTGAATTTGTTCGGGAACAGGTGAAATCGGTGCTCGAAAAGAGTGCGGACAACGCGCCGAAAGTGCTATCGTGAGCCAAAGATCGCGCTTCCTACGCGTACGAGCGTGCTGCCTTCTTCCTGGGCAATGAGGTAATCGCCGCTCATGCCCATCGAGAGTTCGCGCATGGTGACCTGAGCGCTTTCGTACCTTTTGAACGATTCGAAGGTGTTTTTCAACCCGCGGAATTCAGCCCTTACCACATCCGGATCGTCAGTGTTCGAAGCCATCCCCATTAACCCGACGATTCTCACGTTTGTCAATGCGGCTAGCTCGTCAGATGTAATGATTTCCAATGCTTCCTCTTCTGAAAGGCCGAACTTGGTTTCCTCCCGGGCGATGTAGATTTGCAGGAGGCAATCGATGACGCGGTCGTTTTTTTTAGCTTCCTTATGGATTTCTTTCAATAGTTTCAAACTGTCGACCGAATGCACCAGGCTAACAAACGGCGCCATGTATTTGACCTTGTTGGTCTGCAAATGCCCGATCATGTGCCATTCGATGTCCTTGGGTAGCTCTTCATACTTCGCCACCATCTCCTGCACCTTATTCTCGCCGAAAAGCCTTGCGCCTGCCTGGTAAGCTTCGGTCAGCAGACTGGTTGGTTTGGTTTTTGTAACCGCGACCAGCCGTGTTCCTTTGCGTAATCCTTGTTCTATCTTTGCGAGATTGTCGGCTATGGAAGGCATGTGAGGGGACTAAAAAATTGATAATTAAGCCGTTAATTCAAGAAATTATTGACCGGAGGCTATAAATCGCGGTTTGCGTGTTTCAAAATTGAAAAAAACATACTTCTTTTACCAACTAAATTCAAAATTTAACCTTCTGTATGGACTACAACCAGGAACAAAAGCAAGACAGAAAAACTCTCCTATGGGCCGCGTTGGCCGTTTTGCTGTTGCTTAATTTGGTGCTTGTGTACTTTATATACCACGAAAAGCAGGAAAACCTCGCGAAGGACGAGATCATCACCGCCAAAACCGAGGAAGTTCTTTCTATTAAAACCAAACTGGACTCCATTTCCACAGAGCTTGACATTAAAATTGCGGAAATCCAAAAACTGGGCGGAAGTGTAGACTCGCTCGTGGCGTTGAAAGCACAGCTGGAAAAGGATAAAAAGGAACTTAAAAACGCCAATACCTATTCGGCAGCGAATTATAACCAGAAGATCAAAAACTACGAATCGGTATTATCGGAAAAAGACGGCGAAATTGCCCGTCTCAGACAAGAACTGGGTATAGCTACTACCAAAAACGAGGAGTTGAATCAAAAAGTGACCGGTCTGGAATCGGAAAAACAACTGCTGGCTGATTCCGTTACCACCTATTCTGCTCAAAATAAGGAGCTTGCTGAAAAAGTAACACTGGCTTCCGCGCTCCATGCCGAGAATGTCACTGTCAATGCGGTTTCTTCAAAAGGTAAAGAACGCGAGGGGGGTAAATACCGGGCCAAACGCATCGATAAGCTGAGAGTGAACTTTAAACTGGCCGAAAATGCCGTTGCAAAGCAGAACGAGAAAGAAATTTACCTGCGTGTACTCGATCCGGACGGTGCTGTGCTGTCGGATATGGCTACGGGTTCAGGTTCGTTTATGTTTAATGGTAAAGAGTTGATTTATAGCTCAAAACAAACGGTGAGTTTTACAAATACAGGCCAGTCGGTGGATATTTTCTATGGCCGCGGCGGTATCCCGATGAAAGACGGCAAATACGCGATCGAACTTTACAGTGAAGGTTTCAAGATCGGTCAGGGCGATTTCACGGTGAAATAACAGTCGTAAGTTTCGGTTAAGTCATTGCAGGGCTTGGAATTTTAAATTTCAAGCCCTATTTTTGCACCCTCATTTTGATGATTGCATCGAAATGAGGTTTTTAATTTATCATACAATAACCAATTACCGTATGTCTAAGCAATATGAAACGGTGTTCATTCTAACTCCCATTTTGTCTGAGGCCCAGGCAAAGGACGCCGTTGAAAAATTCACGACAATCATCACCTCAAACGGTGCTAAGATTGTACATGAAGAAAACTGGGGATTGCGCAAGCTGGCCTACCCTATCCAAAAGAAAAACTCAGGTTTCTATCACGTAGTAGAATATACTGCGAATGAAGGAAACGTGGTAGATGTTTTGGAAACCGAGTTCCGTCGTGACGAGCGCGTTTTGCGTTTTATGACTATCGCCCTGGATAAGCATTCAATTGCTTACAACGAGAAAAAACGTAAGGGTCTGGTAGGCAGAAAGAAAGAAGAAGCAACTGAGTCAAAAACCGAAAACGCATAAGCTATGTCACTCGTAAACGAGCCGGTTGAAAAAAACATTAACCGCAAAAAATACTGCCGTTTCAAAAAAGCAGGCATCAAATACATCGATTACAAGAATCCAGATTTCCTTTTGAAACTTGTAAACGAGCAAGGTAAAATCCTTCCACGCCGCCTGACCGGTACCAGCCTGAAATATCAGCGCAAAGTGTCGCAAGCGATCAAAAGAGCACGTCACCTGGCACTGTTGCCGTTTGTTGCTGACCAATTGAAATAATACAGTAAAGAGCTACCAAAATGGAAATCATACTTTTAACAGATATAGCAGGGGTAGGTTACAAGAACGATATCGTGACTGTGAAAGCGGGTTACGGTCGTAACTACCTGATCCCTCAGGGTTTTGCGTTGCTGGCAAATGCCTCCAACCGCAAAATCGTTACTGAAAACGTACGTCAGGCTGCGCACAAAGCTGAGAAGCTGAAAAAAGACGCGGAAGACATCGCAACGGCGATCGGCGACCTGACAATCGACATCAAAACTGTGGTAGGTGAAAGCGGCCGTATCTTCGGACGTGTTACCAACACACAGGTTTCGGACATCCTCAAAGCAAAAGGCTTCGATATCGACCGTAAGAAAATCACTGTTGACGACGTGAAATCAATCGGTTCGTACTCCGCATTGATCGACCTTCACAAAGAAGTGAAACATAAAGTTACGTTGAACGTTGTTGCAGCGGAAGATTAATTGTTTCAAAAGAGCATAAAAAAAGACAACCCGAAAGGTTGTCTTTTTTTATGCTCTTTTGAAAAGCTTTAGGCAATAAGCTTTAAGCTATATGCTCAATGTACCTGCAGCCTACCGCTTACAGCCTATTGCCCAAAATCACTTCACCGCCGGAATCCGCAGCACCTGCCCCGGATAAATCAGATCGGGATCTTTCAACATAGGCTTGTTGGCTTCGAAGATGATCGGGTATTTCATCATATCTCCGTAAACGGTCTGGGCGATTTTGGAGAGGGTGTCGCCTTTAACGACGGTATGATAGGTCGCTTCCGGCTCCGGCGTGGCTACCAGCAGGCGGTTATCCACTACGCTCACGCCTTCCACGTTACCAACCGCCAATGCGATTTTCTCGGCGTCCTCCTGTTTGGCCACTTCGCCTTCAAGGGTAACGGTGTCGCCTGATGTTTTCACCGTCAGGCTATTATAGGCAAGTCCGAGCGACTTGACATGCGCGAGCAACGCACTGGCACGTAAAGGTTCCGCTTCGGGGGTAGGGGCTGCCGCAGGGGTATCTTTTCCGAATACTTTTTCTCCAACGCCTTTAATAAATGAAATTAAGCCCATGTTTTTTGGTTTTGGTTAGATAATAGATTTGAGTTTGTAAATGAAAGGTAGCGGTAATGTTAACTTTCTTACCGGTAAGATGCAATTATTATGCCAAATTTGCCAACGGATATTGATTTGATAATATGGGTTTTTCCCGGCGCAACTTTGTACTTTTGCAGCTGGTCTCAACTACGCTGAATCTGCATTAAGTCTCAATGAACCGCACCACATCGCTTGCCAGGTTACAAAATGAAGTGTTCGATATCTGTATCATTGGCGCGGGTGCCAGCGGGGCCGGATGTGCCCTGGATGCCGTTCTGAGGGGATATAAGGTAGCCCTGATCGATAGGAAGGACTTTGCTTCCGAAACGTCCTCCCGTTCCACCAAGCTCATCCACGGCGGTGTACGCTATCTGGAACAGGCATTTAAAAAGCTCGATTTCGCCCAGCTCAAACAGGTCCGCCACGGCCTGGAAGAACGACACATTGTGTTGAAAAATGCGCCGCACCTCGCCCGCCCGCTGGCGCTGATGACGCCCGTCAATTCATGGTTCGAAGGTTTGTATTTCAAAATCGGGCTGTCGCTTTACGACACGTTCGCTACAAATGATACGTTGCCCAAAAGCAAATGGCTCAATAAAAACGAAGTCCTCAAAAAAATCCCGACGCTCGACCGTAAAAAGCTCCATAGCGGCGTGCTGTATTATGACGGCCAGCTAGACGACGCACGGTATTGCCTCGCGTTGGCACAATCGGCGTCGGAGAACGGGGCAGCGGTAGCCAATTATGTAGCGGTAAATGGTTTTGAAAAAGACGCGGGCGGCAAGCTGAGCGGAGTACAAGCCACCGACTCGCTGAGCGGGAAGGCGTTGACGATCCGCGCCAAGCTGATCATCAATTGTACCGGCCCGTTTTCAGATCATATCAGGTTGATGGCCAATGCAACTCTAAGCGAGCGTATCCGTCCGAGCAAGGGTGTGCACCTCGCACTGCCCCATAACACGCTCAACAGTGAATATGCGATGCTGATCCCGAAAACCTCCGATGGTCGCGTCGTTTTCGCTATTCCGTTCGAAGGTTCGACGATGATCGGAACAACGGATACGGAATGCGACGAAATCGATGCCGAACCGACGCTTAACCGGGAGGAAAGGGAATATCTGGCGGCCACGCTGAACCCTTACCTGGCCAAGCCGATTGACCCAAGTGAGCTCAGGGCGGGTTTCGGGGGACTACGCCCATTGCTGGCAGCCGATCCATCCAAGTCGACCAAAAGCCTTGTCCGCGATCATGAGGTGGAGATCGACGATGCATCGGGATTGATCAGCCTGCTCGGCGGAAAATGGACGACCTACCGCCTGATGGCAAAAGACACGATCGACGAAGCCGATAAGATCCTCGGCGACGCCCGTACATGTGAAACAGCTGACTACGTCCTGGCCGGCGGGGAAAACTACCGGGCGAAAAGCTGGCAGGACATTCAGGCACAATATGCTTTGCCGGAAGATATTTCAAGACACCTCGTGCGCAAATACGGCTCGCGCGCCCACCTGGTAGCGTCGCTTGCACGTGAGGATGCCCAACTGAAAGAAAGGCTTAGCAGGGAGTACCCGTATATCCGCGCGGAAGTGGTGTACACAGTTCGAAATGAAATGGTAGTGACACCCCGCGACTTCCTGGCCCGGCGTATCCGCCTCGAAATTACCGACTGGGATGAAACCTTAAACGCCCTGCCCGTTGTTGCTGATCTAATGGCGCGCGAACTGGGCTGGACAGAGCAAGAAAAGGCGAGGTATGCCGATTCGTACGCCACGGAAATCAGGAAGTTTATATCGGATGCCCGATAGCCGCATTCGATTGCCGCACTCACCAGAGCGTTATTTTTTTAGAATGTATATTACTGATTTAGCCTGCATATCGCCCCAGCGTACCTTTGACAATGCTTTTTTTGAAGGCGATATCAAGGTGCATGAAGACGACAGGTATATGGCGATAGAGCCTGCGTACGGCCAGCTTATCCCCGCCGGACTACTACGCAGAATGGGCAAAGCCGTGCGAATGGGGGTAGGCGCTGGCCTTCCGCTTATTCAGAATGAAAAAATCGAGGGCATTATCCTGGGTACCGCGAACGGCGGTCTCGAAGATTGTCTCAAATTCCTTAACCAGATCGTCGATTATAACGAAGGCACGCTTACCCCGACCAATTTCGTGCAAAGCACACCCAATGCCGTGGCGGGTAATCTCGCATTATTGAGTAAAACGACCGGCTACAACACCACCCACGTGCACAAAGGCCTTGCATTCGAGGCCGCCTTGCTCGACACCATGCTGCTGCTGGAAGAAAAGCGTGGTAAAAGGTTCCTGGTAGGCAGTATCGAGGAGATCTCGGATTATAATCATAATATCGATTTACTGGCGGGCTCTTTCAAAACAGGACATTTCACTTCGGAAAACTTGCTCACGCTCGATTCACCAGGCTCCGCAAATGGCGAAGGTGCAGCGATGTTTGTAGTGGATGCGGAACGTTCAGAAGGCAGTAAGGCGCAGGTAAAAGACGTATTTCAAAGCAACAACCTTGCCGAAAATGAGATTGCCGAAATTGTAGAAGCCTTCTTGCAACGCAACAACTTGCAGCCCGACGATGTCGATGCGGTAATCCTGGGTATCAGTGGCGATAACCGTTCTGATCACTGGTATTTCAATCTCCAAAAGGCCCTGTTCGGACAAAGCAATTGCTATACCTATAAAAATATGGTAGGCGATTATCCTACGGGATCCGCCTTTGCAACGTGGATGGGCGTGCATATAATCTCAGGTAAGCGCGTGCCGGATGCGTGTGTGCAGGCTCAAAAAAAATCCCGTACTCCGAAGCATATACTGATCTATAATCATTACAAGGCTTCGCAGCACGGGTTTATATTACTGGGTTCCTGATAAGCCCTCAGGAACCGGCTTCCTCGGCTTTTTCTTTCATTTTAATGACCTTCGCAAGCGTAGGCAAGATCGTGTCGTGCTTTTTAACGAACGGGTTGGTCTGGTCCCAGACGTACCCTGCCAGTACCGAACAGATTTGCCGTTTAATGTCCTCGTCGATCTGCTTTGCAAATACGATCGTCTGAAAATCACCCGTGTACCAGCCCGAAACGTAGCTGCGGAACACGTCTATACCTTTTTGAATTACGTCTTCATAATCCTTTTTCCAATCCACTGCTTCTCCCTGTAAATGCCTGTGCGTCATTTTTGCCGAAAGAAGTCCTGAGGCGGTCGCGAATGTTACGCCGGACGAGAAAATAGGGTCCAGGAACTCGGTACTGTTGCCTGAAAGCACAAAACCTTCGCCCGCCATTTTCGTAACGCCGATCGAATACCCTAAAATCGCCCGGGGCTCGAACTTGAACTGCGAGTCGGCAAAGCGGCCATTCAGATCGCCGAAGTTTTTGATAAACTCTTTGTATTTCTCTCCATTGTTTTCGGCCAGGTTTTCGATCTTCTCCCTGTCGCCCACAATACCGACGGAAGTGGAGCCATCCGAGAACGGGATTGCCCAGATCCACGACTTGTTGTTGTCGAACGAATGGACAAATATGTTGTTGCTAGCCGTTTCTGAGCGGTTTTTATCTTCCAAATGCGAGAAAACGGCCCCGCGTGGCGTGAATGAAGAGGGTTTGCTCAAATCGAAAAGCCGGGGCAGCACCCGTCCGTAACCACTCGAATCGATGATAAATTTGGCCTCAATGCGATGCGGGTTGCCTTCGGCATCCTTATAATCCACGATTTGTTTTTCAGGGCCGCACGTTACGGCAGTCACCTCGCATTCGAAATTAACATCCACACCTTTGTCACGCGTCGCCTCGGCCAGCTTACTGTCAAAATCGGCCCGCTTCACCTGCCAGGTCCAGGTCCAGCCTTTGGTGAACTGGTCTTCGAAGAGGAACTCGCAGCGTTTTTCGCCGCGCATGAATGCTGCTCCCGTTTTTTTCTGGAAATTCAATGGTTCTATCGCCTCGCGCAGCCCGGCTTCTGTGAGATGTTCCATGCAGCAGGGCAGGAGGCTTTCCCCGATCTGAAAGCGGGGGAATTTTTCTTTTTCCAGGATCGTGACATCGTAACCCTGGTTTTTCAGGTAAGAAGCCGCGACAGTTCCGGCAGGGCCGGCGCCGATCACCAGCACATCGACAGTTTGCATATTCAGGCGTTTTTTACTTTTTGAATGAGTTTTTCTTTATCTACAAATGAGAAGCACGTTACAAATGCGCTGACGGTCACGCCTAAAATTCCGTGCAAGGATACATTCTGGCCCGTCAGGTGCAAGTTGGGTATTTTGGTGCGTGTATTGATCCGCGTCTTCATCGGTGAAGCGGAATCCTTGATAATGCCGTACATCGTTCCGTTACCATTGCCGATATAGTCCCGGAATGTGAGCGGCGAAGCACTGTGTATTGCCTTGATTTTGGCCGAAATGCCTGGGAAAACGGTTTCCAGCCGTGCAATTACCCGCCCCTCCCTGTCCCTTTTGAACTGTGCATATTCCGCGTCCCGCTTGCCGGGCTCTGCTACGGTACTGAAAGTGCCGGCCCATTCGGCCGTTTCGGCAGCATCCATATAGCACATGATCGACATCGAATCGGCATATTCGCCTTTTTTGGAAATAAAAGGCGTGCAAATGAAATAGGTCTGGGGCCAGGTAGCCTTGTCGTACTCAATGCCTTCCCAGACGTCGTCGCTATGGTGCTGGTAAATGTTGTAATTCAGGTATTCAAAACTGTTTTCGTGGAATGAAATGTGCACCAGGAACGTAGAGATGCTGTTTTCAAGGGTTTGTACCCGGTTTTTATAAATGCTCAGAAAGCGTTCCTGCCCGAAAATATCGATCGTAACCGCCGGGTGGACGTTGGAGATAAATTCCTTGCCGCGAAAAGTCTCGCCATTTTCACAAACCACTTCCGTAATGCGCCCCTTGTCATCATAATTGGCCGCTATTACCTTTTTATGCTTGAAAATCTCCCCGCCATGCTGCCGCACCGCCCGGCTGAGCTGAATGGCGATCTGCGAACCGCCGTCCACAAACTTGTAGGCGCCCGTCAGATAGCTTTTCAGGATCAGCGCGTGGACGTAGAACGGCGTTTTTTGTTTTACACCTGCATATAAAAGATTGTTGCCCGCAAGCACATTTTGCAACCGGGTATTGTCCGTAAGCGATGCGATGTAGTCGTGCGCATTGAGACCCAATATGTTTTCGTCCGCAAGATAGCCGTCGCCGGATGTTTCAAGGTTGTATAGCGGGAACTTCGAACAGGTTTCGACTACCTTTTCGCAAAAGGTCCTGATCGCTTGGGCGTCATCGGGGAAGTAGGAGACCAGTTTTTGCTCAAAACGGTCCAGTCCTTGTGCATAGGCATATTCGCAGCCATCGTCGAAGCGGATAAGGTCGAACTGGTCTTCGTCGAGCCGTTTGAGTTTCAGCTTGTCGAGAATGCCGAAATATTTAAAGAACTGATAGAGATTTTCGCCTTCGTCCAACCCGCCCACATAATGCACGCCGGTGTCGAAAATGCTCTTGTCGCGGCTATAAACCTGCAAATGCCCGCCGATTTGGTGGTTTTTTTCCAGCACGACCACGCTATGTCCTTCCATAGCCAGAATAGTGGCGCAAGCCAGACCGCCCAGTCCGCTTCCAACAATCACAAAATCGTATTCCTTTTGCACGGCGGAAGTTTGCATTTAAATAGCTAATGGGAAAATCCTAGTTAGTAATCGGCGTAGTAAGAGGTTGCTGAACGGAAGTTTTGCGCAATACAAAAAGAACATTGGACGTGTTTGCCGAATGCTCCTGCATTTCATAACTAAAACCATACCGCACGGCAAAGTCGCGGATGTCCCGGGATGAAAAGAAATGGAAATCATCCGTTTTCCGGTTGAATGCGAACAGACCCGTCGACAATGCTTCTGTTTTTTGCGTATTCCCGTGTTTGGCGGTCAGATCGGTGATGCCGTCGCGGATAAAAAGCAACCCGTCCGGAGCCAGCGCCGCCGCGCACCGATCGAGCAAAATACGTTGTTTTTCTTTGGATAAATAATGCAGCACATCATTTAAAAAGATGACGTCCTGTGTGCCCAGATCAGCGGCCATGATATCCTGGGATACAAACCGCAGGTTGCCGGTTTTGTTGTAGCTGTTGGCCGCGATTTCGATTTTTTCTTCGTCGTAATCTATGCCCGTGATCACCCGCTCTTCATTTTTATAATGCAGGAAGAACGACAGGTAGCCATAGCCGCAGCCGATGTCCAGAATGCGTTTCCGATCTCCGATCAGCTGGTTATAATAGGTAAAATTCTTGCTTTCCAGTCGCCATTTTACTTTGAAATACCACTCTAAAACCGGCCCTTTGAACACATAGTTGGTGAAAACCTTGTGTTTAAGATAGCCGGTTCCCTCCATTTCATCCTTGAAAGCGGCAAATTCCTGCTTAAAGAATGCGGCGATCTGTTTTGTCTTGTCGCGCAGCGTCGTGCCCCAGCGGGCGTCCGCGTACGTAATGCGCGGGAGCACGCGTACGTTGAGCGCACCCGGACGGATGAGAAAATCGTTTTTGGGAAGCACGTCGTGTGCGCCGTGAAGTAACAGGGGCTGAATGTCGAGGCTCAATTGCTCGGCGAGGTAGAATGCGCCTTTATGGAACCGGGCGATATTACCGTCCTCCGACCGGGTGCCTTCCGGGAATATGAGGATGGAATAGCCGTCGGCCACCAACGCTCTCACCTTTTCAATGTTCTCCTCGGGACCATCTTCGCTGTACACATACCCGGCATACCGGATAATAGGCCCGAAAAACGGCGACTTGTACACCCAGCCTTTTACCATCAACACGATCTTCGGATGCAGCATGATGCCAAGCAGAATGTCGAGGAACGAGGTGTGGTTGGCAATGAAGATCACCGGTTTATTCATGTCGAGGTTTTCCCGGCCCGAGATATTTTTTCGCACATGGGGACCGGAGTAAATCACTGTTTTGGCATAAAAAGACAGCGAATTATTGATCGCGGCCTTCTTTTTCTTCTTCGACATCGGTAACAGCAGAATCGTCACCAGCTTGGAATGCAAAAACAGACAGCCCGAAAGGAAGTAGGTAAAGCTCGAAAGGCTGATTACAAACGGAAGCAGGGTGACCGGCGCCTTCTTTTTGCTAATGCGTTTTTGTACAAAAAGATCGAAGAAAACCGGCTGGAACACGAAGGAAATAAACAGAATGCAAACAATACCGAGTACGCTGACGAGCGAAATCGAATGGATAGCGGGGTGCCTGGCAAAAATCAAAACGCCGGTGCCGATCAGGGTCGTGGTTGCTGATAATGCAATGGCCGCCTGGTAGGAACGCAGGGTATCTTTGCCTGATTTATATTTACTCAAAAGACCGTCGGTAACGAAAATGCTGAAATCGTCGCCCAGGCCGAAGATGAATGTCGTCACGATCACATTCACGAAGTTGAATTTGATGCCGAGCATCGCGGCGATACCTAAAATCCATATCCAGCTGATCACCATCGGCAGGAACGAAAGCAAGGTGAGCTCGATGCGGCCATAAACGATGAGCAACGTAAAAAATACAATGGATGCCGAAATGAGTAACAGGTAATTGAAATCGTCCTTCACCATCGTCAGCAACTCGCCCGCCAGCTCACCCCGATCAAACAACTCGACGCCATTTATGGCCCGCAGCTCTTTTTTGACATCCGTCAGCTTCGCCTGGTCTACCACCACCGTGGAAATAAAAGTGGTACCCGAAGCTTTGATGTCGATCAGGTTATCGACGCCGAGCTCATTGAAAAGCGTATCCAGCGAGACATTTGATGTGCCCCGCCCGGCAATCCAGCCCTTGAAATCATTGAATGCATAGGCATTGAAGCCGTTTTTGGCGGCGGCCTGGTTGAGCACGCGGAAGGTGGAATCGGTGCGGCCGGGCGTCCAGAATTCCTGCCAGCGGCGCATGCGTTCACGTTTGAGGTCCTGCGGGATCAGCAGCGAACCGGAAGATACGAAACTGATAATGCGGCCCTGGCTGCGTAATGCGGCCAGTTTTTGATAGACATCGTGATTGACCTGTTCTGCGACGGCACGGCGTGGGTTGGCGGCGAAAACGTAAATGCGCTTTTGTTTACGTGGATTAATGCCCGTAAGTGCTTCCTCCCTCCCGCTCAGCTCCGGGTCCTGGATACTGAGGTTTTCAAAACCGGCATCGAACTCGGTACCCGTCGAAAAGTAGAGGAATATCGCTGTCAATACCGCGATCGCGGCTAATGTAGCGCCCCGCCATTTGTCGGGGATGGTAGGAATGCGGAACGAGCTGTGTTCGCCGGGGATTTTCTGGATATCGAAGCGGGTAGCGGAGAGGATTACCGGCAATGCGGTGAGCGTGAAAAGCGCCGCGCCGAAAAGTGCCAGGGACGAAAATAGCCCGAAATCCTGCAAGACCGTCGAATTGGCGAAATGCAATGCGCTGAAAGCCATGACCGTCGTAAAACTGCCGGTCAGCAGTGGCCCGCTTACTTCCTTAATGGCGACGGGAATGGAGTGGGTATGCCTGAGGTGTGTGAAGAAATGGAAGGCGTAATCGAGCAGGATGCCGAAGATCACCGCGCCCGTAGCGAGGGAAATCCCCGAGATCTCCGGGCGGATGTAGCCGATCACGCCCAAAGCGAAGAGCGCGCCGAAAATTCCGGGTAATGTAATATAGATAGGAATGAGCAGCTTCCGGTAATAAGCGATCAGCAGCGCCAGGATGCCCGCCAATGCGAGAAACGACGTAAAATAGGAGTCCTGTTTCACCTGTATCGCATTCCGCGCCGCGATTTCGAACGTACCGAAATAGGAGAATTTGTTATACCGGTGCTGGCGGTTCCATTTGGTTTTAAATGCCTCCATAAGCTCGAAAAGCGCCACATTCTTGTCCGAACTGCCCGAATCGAAGCTGGTGGAAGCGAAAATGAGGATGTTTTTCCGGTCGGCGGTGAACATGATACCGTCGTCCATCACCATGGCATTGCTATTGTTGGCGGCGTTGAGCTCCCGGAAGTACTGGCCGGTAATGCCCAGCGGATCGTTCAGGACAAATTGTTTCAAAAACGAGCCACCCGGGGTGAGCAGCTGGTTATAGGTGGATGCTACCGATGCGCGGATCGAGTCGGGGGCAATACGTGACTGAATGTGGTGATAGTAGAGCTGATCTATGAGCACAGGAAAGTGGCTGTACACATATTGATATACATCTTCCTGCACATTGGGGCGCTCGGCCTGGATGTTGCGGACATAGCCGTTGGTATAGCGGCCCAGCGAATCGGTAAAATTTCCGGCCAATTCCCGCGCCGCGTCGGCATCCGTTTCAGGGGATATTTCGAGCGAGAATACGATCTGGTTGATGATGTTTTTACTTTCCACCAACCGGTTGAACTCCTCGAAGCTCTTGCCTTTCGGCAGGGTCGCAAAAATGCTTTCGGTTACTTTTAGCCGCGCAATGCCGGCCAGGAGAATACTGACAATGACGAGCAGGCTAGCAAAAAACGCGGATTTGTGACTTGAAAGGAATTTATTTAGCCTTAATAGTAAATCTCCTAGCATTGGCAGGGGAAACGTGAATGTCCGACAAAATTAATGAATTGTATCACTCCGGCAACTTCCGTGCCCGCTGCCGCTTACCGGTTCGTGTTTGCCAAAACGGCGAAAAAAGATTTATTTTACACCATATTTAATTATGCCAGCACTAAATGAATCGTATTTCATTAGCTCAGATCGAGCAGTATGCTTTTGAAAAGAAGGAATTTATCTTAGCCGAAGACGCCCTCCATCAAGTATCCCAATCATTTGCCTTTTTAACGAATTTCTCCAAAGACAAAATCATATATGGTATCAATACCGGTTTTGGCCCTATGGCGCAATACCGTATCGAAACCGACCAGCTCAACAATCTGCAGTACAACCTGATCCGCAGCCATTCGAGCGGGGTAGGGAGGCCGCTGAATGAGATGTATGCGCGCAGCGTGATGCTCGCGCGCCTGAATTCTTTTTTACAGGCGAACTCAGGTGTGAGTACTGCGGTGATCAGGCAATTAGTGACGTTTTTGAATAATGGCGTCGTGCCGGAAATCTTCGAACACGGAAGCGTAGGCGCGAGTGGTGACCTCGTGCAGCTTTCACATTTGGGTTTAAACCTGATTGGCGAGGGGTTTGTGTACGACAATGGCGTACGTCGCAAAACGGCCGAAGTATTGGCGGAAAAAGGTATCAAACCGCTTAAAATGGAGCTCCGTGACGGCCTGGGGCTGATTAACGGCACATCGTGCATGACCGGCATGGCGGCGGTGAACCTCATTTATGCCAAAAGACTGGTTCAATGGGCCATTACCGCGTCGTCGATGATCAATGAAGCCATTGAATCCTTTGACGACTCTTTTTCCAAACAGCTGAATGCCGTAAAACACCATAAAGGTCAGCAGGTTGTGGCGCAGCATATGCGCGATTTTGTAGCCGGAAGCGGCCTGATCCGCAGTCGCGAAGAGCTTTTCCGCGACGATACGGCCATGCAGAAGACGGAATTCGAGCGTAAAATACAGGAGTATTACTCGATCCGCTGCGTGCCGCAGATCCTCGGCCCGGTGCTGGATACGATCCAATATGCGCAGGAAGTAGTTGAAAATGAATTGAATTCAACCAACGATAACCCGATCGTGCGGCCCGAGGACGACAACGTTTTCCATGGTGGTAACTTTCACGGTGACTATATTTCACTGGAAATGGACAAGGTGAAGCTGGTTTTGACCAAGCTGACAATGCTTATGGAACGCCAGCTCAACTTTTTGATGAACAGTAAGTTGAATGGTAAATTCCCGCCGTTCCTCAATGCAGGAACCTGGGGTTTGAACTTCGGTTTTCAGGGCGTACAGTTTACAGCTACATCCACAACGGCCGAATGCCAGGCATTGTCGACTTCGGTTTACGTTCACAGCATTCCGAACAATAACGACAACCAGGATATCGTCAGCATGGGTACAAACAGCGCGGTGATCGCGAAGCAGGTACTTGAAAACGCGTTCCAGGTAATGTCGATCCACATCATGGCGATATGCCAGGCGATTGATTTGCTGCACCCCGAGGAGAAAGAGAGGCTGTCACCCAATGCGAAATCGGTTTACGCCCAGATTCGCCGTCACGCCAGTTTCGTGACAGACGACGTGCCGCAGTTCGAAAGTATTGCCGCCGTTTTTGAATATATCAAAGAAACCCCATTTCACTTATGAATTGCGCATTGGTAACCGGTGCATCCAGGGGACTTGGCAGGGCCATCGCGGTCCAGCTCGCCAAGGACCATGGTTTACATATATTGGTCAATTACGCCTCCAACCAGGCAGCGGCGGAAGAAACACTGGACGAAATCCAGGCCAATGGCGGTAGTGGCGAGTTACTGCCTTTCAATGTGCAGAACAAGGCGGAGGTGGACGAAGCATTGAACGGCTGGCGCGAAAAGAACGAAGACAAGTTCATCGGTGTTCTCGTGAATAATGCGGGTATCACCCGCGACGGGCTGTTTATGTGGATGCCGGAGAAAGATTGGGACGATGTTCTGGATATTTCCGTAAAAGGTCTTTATAATGTAACCCAGAATGCCATCCAGCAAATGCTGCGGAAGCGCTCGGGCCGGATCGTGAATATCGCATCGGTGTCGGGTATGAAAGGCGTGGCGGGCCAAACAAATTATTCGGCAGCGAAAGGCGCGATCATCGCAGCTTCGAAGTCCCTGGCTCAGGAGGTCGCCAAACGGAAAATTACCGTGAATGCCGTGGCGCCGGGTTTTATCACCAGCGACATGACCAAAGATCTCAACGAGGACGAACTGAAACAAATGATACCGATGAACCGTTTTGGCAAGGCGGAGGAAGTGGCGCACCTGGTGAGCTTCCTGGTTTCCGACAAGGCAGCCTACATTACGGGAGAGGTAATTAATATCAACGGAGGAATTTATTCATAATCCATGAGCCAAAGGGTTGTTATCACTGGAATCGGCATTTATTCCTGCCTGGGCAAAAACCTGGACGAGGTTACGCAGTCGTTGTATGCCGGTAGAAGTGGTATCGTGTTCGATCAGGTCCGGAAAGACTTCGGTTTTCGCTCGGCGCTCACCGGCATGGTACAGGAGCCCGACCTGAAAAACTACCTCTCACGCCGCCAGCGGGTGGGGATGCACCAGCCCGCGGTGTATGCGTATATGGCTACGCACGAGGCGCTCGCATTGTCGGGCCTGGATACCGATTTTCTGGAAACGACCGAAACCGGGATTATCTACGGCAACGACAGTACTGCGGCATCGGTGGTCGAGGCTGTCGACAAAGTCCGTGAAAAGCACGATACGACGCTGATCGGCAGCGGCGCTATTTTCCAGAACATGAATAGCACCGTCAATATGAACCTTTCGACGATATTCAAGCTGAAAGGGATCAACTTTACCCTGAGCGCTGCTTGTGCGTCGGGCTCGCATTCGATCGGAATGGGTTACCTGATGATCAGCCAGGGCTTGCAGGAGCGCGTGATATGCGGGGGCGCACAGGAGATCAATGCATCCGCCATGGCGAGCTTCGACGGGCTGGGGACATTCTCCGTACGCGAATCGGAGCCGGAAAGGGCTTCCCGTCCATTCGACCGCGACCGCGACGGGCTGATCCCGAGCGGCGGTGCGGCTACAGTGATCCTTGAATCCTATGAAGCTGCCGTAAAACGCGGCGCACCTATACTGGCCGAGCTGATAGGTTACGGCTTTTCTTCCAACGGCGACCACATTTCCAATCCGAGTATCGACGGCCAGACGCGCTCCCTGCAAATGGCATTGAAACAGGCGGGAATCACAACCAATGAAGTCGACTATATTAATGCCCACGCGACATCAACGCCCGTCGGGGATGGCAGCGAGGCGCGGGCTATTTATGAGGTTTTCGGCGGGGATGTGCCTGTGAGCTCCACCAAATCGATGACTGGCCATGAATGCTGGATGGCAGGGGCAAGCGAGATCGTTTATTCGCTGCTTATGATGCAGAATTCGTTCGTGGCGCCCAATATCAACTTCGAAAATCCCGACGAGGATTCTGCTAAAATCAATATTATTCCCGAAACCAGGGAGCAGCAGATCAATTGTTTTCTTTCCAATTCGTTTGGCTTCGGCGGGACCAATTCGACGCTGATCGTCAGGAAAATCTGAAAGCGGGCAAGTGACCAACCGGCTCCCGTGGAGGTCACATTACTACTACAACTTCGTGAACGGCGGTGTGGCGCCATGCGAAATTTCGTATTTTTGTTAACCTCCGATATTCCATCTGCCAACTGCAATGATTTCCAGTGGAATTTATTGTGCAAAGGGGTGTCTTTTATTTGAAAATTTGGGAATATTTTTAAACTATCAGGAAGAATAAACTAATTTTGCAGCTATGTATGCTAACGATGTTAAAATGAGTTGGGAAGAAGTTATTGAAGAGACGAGGGATTTTTTATCTGAGGAGTTTGAGGTAGACCGGGATTTGATTCTTCCTGAAAACAGTTTGAAAGACACGCTGGATCTGGACAGTCTTGACTACGTAGACCTGGTTGTGCTCATAGACGAAAACCTCAATATTAAGCTCACTGGTGAAGATTTCAAGGAGATCGTGACCTTCGGTGATTTCTATCAGCTTGTCCGCAAGAAACTCGCATTGTAAAAATGAGCCGTTGGGACGGTAAGACCAAGGGATCGTTAACGGGTTACAAAATTTTCCTGTTTTTTATCAATACCCTGGGCCTGGGCTTCGCCTACGGGCTTCTGCGGGTGGTTACTTACTACTATTATCTTTTCGCGGCAAAGCCCAAAAAGGCTTTGCTGGATTTTTATCAGAACACCCTTCATATCGCGGGTTTCGATGCCAGAAAAATGGCACGGAGGAATTTCTATATTTTCGGGCAGACGCTCGTCGACCGGGCCGCGTTCCTGCTGGGAAAAGACCGGCAGTTCTCTCACGTTTTTGAAAACGAACAATACCTGATCGACATTCGCGATGCCGGAAAAGGTGGTATTTTGCTGAGCGCGCACGTGGGCAACTGGGAAACGGCCGGTAACCTGCTGAAAGGCCGCATTACCCCGACGATCAATATCGTCATGCTGGATGCCGAGGTCGAAAACATCAAGAAATATATGGATCTGTCGACCGGCGGTTCGCGGTTCAGGGTGATTGCGATCAAGGACGATCTTTCTCATATTATTGCGATCCGCAATGCATTGGTCAACAACGAATTCGTGGCTATTCATGCGGACCGTTACCTGGAAGGTGCCAAATACATCGAATTGGATTTCCTGGGACGAAAAGCCAAATTCCCCTACGGCCCGTTCGTGATCGCCTCGAAGTTCAATGCGCCGGTGACCTTCGTTTTTGCCGCCAAGGATGGCAAATACAGCTATCATTTGAGCGCTACCAGGCCGATCGAGGCGAAAATGAAGCCGGAGGAAATCGCGCGGCTGTACGTGGACGAACTGGAACGAAAAGTGAGGGCATTCCCGGAGCAGTGGTTTAATTATTTTAATTTCTTTCAAGAATGATCGTCGCAAAAGAGGTTATCACCGACTATATCCCGCACCGCCCGCCCTTTGTGATGGTCGGTAACCTCATTAGCGCCACGCGTGACCGGTTTGAATCGGATTTCGAGGTCGAGAGCGACAATGTACTGGTCCGGGATGGTTTTTTCCTGGAAACGGGGTTGATCGAGCACATTGCGCAGACCTGCGCGGCATCGTTCGGTTACCTGGACAGGGAAGAGGGCGGTGAGCCGAAAATTGGTTTTATCGGTGCGGTCAGCAAAGTACTTGTGACTGAGTTGCCTCCCGTTGGCACGACGATCCGAACCGTTGTAACACCCCTCCATCAGCTGGGAAATATTTACCTTGTTAAGGGCGAAAGTTTCCTGGATGGGCGTATATTGCTGGGATGTGAACTAAAAATCGTAGTAAGCGAGTAACCCCTAATAACTGATTGCATGATTTCTTCCGAAATAGATATAGACATCCGATTCAGCGAAACCGATGCCATGGGAGTGGTGTGGCACGGCAATTATCTGAAATTTTTTGAGGACGGCAGGGAGGCTTTCGGGAGGAAATACGGATTGGAATACCTTGATATTCACGCTAAGGGTTATGTGACGCCCATCGTCAAATCGGAGATCGATCATAAGGCGCCCGTCTATTACGGACAGGCCATTAAAGTCATTACCAGATATATTCCTACCAAATCGGCGAAGATCCAGTTTGAATACGAGGTGCTCAACGTCACCACGGGGCAGGTTTGCGCCACCGGCAAGACGATGCAGGTCTTCCTGGACCGCGATTCCCGGGAGCTGGAACTGATCACGCCGGATTTTTACAAGGAATGGAAAGCGCAGTACGATCTATGATTTACATTGGTGCGGAGGTCATCGTAAGCCCTTTGGGTGATAACGCGGAGGCTAACTGGCAGGCGCTCAGTGAGAACCGCAGCGGTATTGCACTTGCGCAGGGCGTCGGATTTAACGGGGAGGATATTCATTTAGCAAAAATTACCGGCCTTAGAGGTCCGTTGCGCTTTCAGCAACTGGTTATCAAGGCATTGTCGGCACTCAGCCGGCAGATCGATGCATCGATACTGTCGTCCGGGAAAACAATCGTACTGATCAGTTCCACGAAAGGCGCGCTGGACGATAACCTGCATGATCAGTTCAGCGAAACCTGCGCCTCCGTTATGCACCAGTTCAACCTCGCGCATTTACCGATGGTAATTTCAAATGCCTGTATCTCGGGTGTTCTCACCCTGAATGTGGCAGGTAACATGGTTGAAGCCGGTCAATACGACCATGTTGTCGTGATTGGCTGCGACGTTGCTTCCGATTTTGTACTCTACGGATTTCAATCGCTGTTTGCCGTGAGCGGCCAGCCTTGTGCACCTTTCGATGCGGCGCGGAACGGCATTACTTTGGGAGAAGGTTGCGGGGCTGCATTGATCTCTTCCACGAAATCGGTTTTTCAAAATGCGCCACTGGAACTCCTCACGGGCGCGAGCGCGAACGATGCGAACCATATTTCGGGGCCGTCGCGGACTGGTGAGGGACTGGTACGAAGCGTGAGCCGCACAATGCAGAAACACGGAATCGGCAACGAAGAGATAGATTTTATTTGCGCACATGGAACGGGTACGGTTTTCAATGATGAAATGGAAGCCATCGCATTTGACCGTATCGCATTGTCGGATAAGCCATTGAACAGCCTGAAAGGCTATTTCGGGCATACGCTCGGTGCGGCAGGCGTGATCGAAACGGCGGTCTGTATGCAGATGGTCAGGAATAGTATGCTGATAAAAAGCGCGGGATACCGCAATGCGGGCACGTCCAGGCCTTTGAATATCATTCTTGAAAACGAACCGAAAAGACTACGGACCATTCTCAAAACCGCATCGGGCTTCGGCGGGGGAAATGCTTCATTGATGATCAGGGATTTATGAAAGTGATTACAGCATATTGCAACCTCAGTGCCGACGAATGCCTCCTGAACGGCGACGTGGTCGCGCGGCGGGACGCAGGTTCCGAAGATTCCTGGTTCAAGCAGATTTATCGGCAGCAGGGTTTGGGATATCCTAAATTTTATAAAATGGATGGGTTGTCCCAGGCTGGTTACCTGGCTTCGGAGCTTATCAAAAAGGCCAGTCCGGGCATTTCAAACACTTATACGGATGACGAGATCGCGCTAGTATTCGCAAATGCCTCGTCAAGCGCCGAAACCGACCGCCGGTTTATGCAAACTTATGAAGCCGGCGGATCTCCGAGCCCGTCGCTTTTCGTATATACCCTGCCTAATATCGTGTTGGGAGAAATCGCCATTGCGAACAAATGGTACGGTGAGAATATGTTTGCTGTTTTGCCTAAATTCGCTCCCGGTTTTTACCTGGACTACGGGCAGATCCTGCTGGGCTCGGGGAGTCGCGCACTGCTTTGCGGATGGCTGGAAGTGACAGCCAATACCACGGATGTATTCCTTTTCCTGGTGGAAGAGAGAGAAAGCGGAACGGAATTCAACACCGAAAACCTTCTTCACCTGTCGCAGGCCACTTCGGTCGCAACATTTTAACGGACGCTCAATTAATCAGAAGTATGGATAGCTTAAAACAAGATTTAAAAAAACAGATTATCGAACAACTCAACCTGGAAGACCTTTCGGTGGAGGACATCGCGGACGACGCGCTGCTTTTCAACGACCAGGGCCTTGGGCTCGACTCGATCGACGCGCTCGAACTGATCGTGCTACTCGAAAAATACCACGGTATCCAGCTCACCAACCCGGAAGAGGGTAAGGAGGCTTTCAAATCCATCAACACGATGGCGGAGTATATCAATAAAAGGAAAGCAGCTTAACCAACACACCGAATGGGCGTTTGCATTACCGGTATCGGCGTCGTGTCGGCTATTGGCATGTCGGCAGGAGAGAACCTGAACGCTTTGCGGGAGGGAAAGACGGGTATCGGGCCGCTGCATTACCTGCGGGGAACGAAGGCATCGCTGGCCGGCGAGGTAAAGGTTTCCAACGACGACCTGCGCAAGGCATTGAACGTGCGTACCGAATACGTTTCCCGTACTTCCCTGCTTGGTTTGCAGGCGGCACGTGAAGCCTGGGGCGATAACAAGCGCTCCGGCGTGATCCGTACCGGCATTATTTCGGCGACATCCGTAGGTGGTATGGATCGCAGCGAAGTTTTTTACAAAGATTATTTAGCCCAAAATAACCCGGACTACAAGCTGCTGACCTCGCACGACAGCGGCAGCACTACCGAACGCATTGCCAGGGAGCTGGGCATTACGGGCTACATTAATACACTTTCCACTGCTTGTTCCTCCGGTGTCAACGCCATTATGCTGGGCGCGAGACTGATCCTGCAAGGCGCACTCGACCGCGTGCTCGTGGGCGGTTCCGATGCCCTCAGCGGCTTTACGATCGACGGTTTCCGGTCGCTGATGATCTACGACGACCAATGGTGCCGACCATTCGATGAATCCCGTGCTGGCTTAAATCTGGGTGAGGGAGCAGGTTTTCTGTTATTGGAAGGTGAAAAGAGCCTCGAATTGACAGGTAACACGCCCATTTGCAACGTCAGCGGTTGGGCGAATGCTGCCGACGCTTACCATCAGACGGCCTCGTCGCCGGACGGCAAGGGTGCCACGCTGGCGATCGGGAATGCGATCCGCCGCGCGGGAATAGGGCTGGATGAGATCTCGTACGTGAATGCGCACGGGACAGGCACGAAGAACAACGACCATTCGGAATCAGTAGCATTGCGAAACGTGTTCGGCGACCGCATTCCGCCATTCAGTTCCACCAAAGCATTTACAGGACATACGCTGGCCGCCGCGGGCGCGATTGAAGCGGTGTTTTCGGTGCTGGCCATCCGGAATAACCTGATTTTTCCCAACCTGAACTACCATAATCCGATTGTGGAAACGGGCCTCGTGCCGGCAACGCAACTGGGTACAGCGGTGGAAGTAAATGCGGTGCTCTCCAATTCATTTGGTTTCGGAGGGAATAATTCATCATTGGTTTTAACAAAATATGCATAAACCGGCATTGTACCTATCGGCGGCGTCCACGATTTCGCACCAGCCTACCTTTCGCAATCCTGGTTTTTCGGTAGCGTTAGGGCCGGTTGAAGCGTCTTCTGTATTGATAAACCCTGATTATAAAGCATACATAGAAGCCGGTTTGCTGCGCCGGATGAGCAAGATTCTGCGGATGTCGGTGGCTTGTGCCAAAGATTGCATTACGCAGGCCGGCATCGAACAGCCGGACGCGATCGTCGTAGGAACCGGATTGGGCTGTTTGCAGGACACCGAAAAATTCCTGAATACTTCACTCTCAGTAGAGGGATTGCTTCCACCGACTTCATTTATCCAATCGACGCACAATACCATGGCCGGGCAGATCTCACTGAGCATCAGTAACCACGGCTATAATATGACGCACACGCAGAACACCCTTTCATTTGAGCACGCATTGCTCGATGCGTCGATGCTCCTGCGCGAGGGTGACCGCAATGTGCTCGTGGGGGCAGCCGATGAGCATATTGATATTCTGAATGATATTGCGGTCCGGCTGGAAGCAGAGTTATCTTTTGAGGTGACCGCCCCGCTTACTTCGGGCGCTTCTTTTTTTATACTTTCAACTGAAAATCAGGGTGACTCCAAAGTGGCCCTGGCAGATGTGTACACCTGCGGCGGAACTGAAAACGGGCAGGAGGAAATCGACGCATTTCTGGACCGGAACGGCATGCAGGCTGGCGATATCGATTTGGCATTGTACGCAGGCGCGCCCGTGCCAGGTGTGGGACGTAACCTGGATTACCTCTCGCTGGCAGGCATTTATCCAACGGCTTCTGCATTTGCCCTGCATTACGCTATGGACTTGCTCGGAACAAACAGTGACGTAAAGAACGTGTTGATTTGTAATGCATTGAGAAAAAGTAATTTGGGATTAACCCTTCTGAAAGCTGTTGAAGCATAACCTTCTCATATTCTTCTGTATCACGGCGGCGGCGCTCAGTTCCATTGTATTTTGGGAAACAGATTATCTGTGGCTCGTGCTGGCCGGCATTGCATTGCTTTTTATCGGTGTAACGGCTTATGGATCAGCGCAGATACAAGTCAATTATTTCGTTAAATCCATTAACAAAGGGAGCCGTACAAAAGCCATCGCGCTCACCTTCGATGATGGTCCGGATCCTGATTCGACACCCCGCATTCTCGACACACTGCGGGAAAACGATCTAAAAGCGACGTTTTTTGTGATCGGCAAGAAGGCTGTGAATCATCCCGCGCTGTTGCGGCGGATCGTGGACGAAGGACATACGATCGCAAACCATTCGTACAGCCATCATTACCTGATTGCCCTGTTTTCATCCCAGAAGCTCCGCACCGACATTCAGCGGTGCAACGAAGCGATACGCGACATTACCGGCTGTGTTCCGTTGTTTTTCAGGCCGCCATTCGGTGTGACCAACCCGCGCTATGCCGCTGTTCTGAAGGATTTGCAGATGCAATCTATCGGCTGGTCACTTCGAAGCATGGACACCCGGGCGAAAAACAAGTATCAGCTCATTCAGAAAATCATTTCAAAATTAAAACCCAAAGACATCGTTCTGCTTCATGATCATTTGCCGCTGACAGCCGAAACATTACCGGACGTGATCGGGCATTGTCGTGAAATGGGAATTAAAATCGAACCGCTCCCGCGATTGATCGGGAAGGAACCTTATGAAAAGCATTAAAATATTCATGACGTTGGCCGTACTAATGGCAGCCGGTTTTGCGCGGGGCCAGTCGTTCAAACCGGCGGCCAATCCGGAAAAGGTGCTGGCCGAACTCCGGAAGACCTCGCAGGCCACCTCGTCCATTCAGGCATCGTTTACCGAAGAAAAATATCTGGCGGTGCTGAAAGAGCCGGAAAAGTCGTCGGGCTTGTTCTATTACCAGCAAAAGGACAAAATGCGCTGGGAGCAGCGGACGCCTTCGAAATACATTATCCTCATCAACGGGGATAAGTTGCGCATTCAGGAAGGAAATAAGGAAAAGAATGTGGGGCAGGCGGGACGTATGGCGGCGCAAATCAAGGAGTTGATGATCGGGCTTGTTAATGGGGATTTTCAGCAGAACAAAGGGTTCTCATCGGCGGTGCTGGAAGACAGCGACCATTACCAGGTTGTGCTGACGCCGGTAAATCGTCGGTTGAAAAACATTTATTCTAAAATTGCGATGAATTTCTCTAAAAGTTCGCTGCGCTTGAAAGAGCTGTCGTTTTTCGAGAAAGGCGGTGACAAAAGCCTCATGAAGTTTCAGCAGGAGAAATTTAATCAGCCGATCGCCGAAAACCTTTTCAAAGACCTTTGATAACCATGCCTTTGAGCAATCTTTATACGATTACAGCCATTGACCACATCCCCGGCGAGATCGTTTCCACGCTGCAAATGGACGCCGCGCATCCGGTGTTTGAAGGGCATTTTCCCGGCTCGCCAGTGCTTCCGGGCGTCGTGCAATTGGAAATGGTGAAAGCGGTCTTGTCAAAAGCGTTGGGAAAGACATTCGCATTGAAGGAAATGAGCACATGCAAGTTCCTCGAAGTGCTGAACCCGGCCGAAACACCCGAACTGACGATCCATATTCAATACAAACTTGAGGAAGAGCTGCTCGACGTAAATGCTTCCGGCAAGGATGGGGAAAAGACCTATTTCAAAGCCGGGGCCAGTTTCCGTTCATTCATTTAAACCCGACATTCAAAAGCCACAATGACCCTCTCGGACATTCAATGCTGTGTGATCATTCCTACCTACAACAATCGCAACACATTGCGGCGGGTGATCGACGGCGTTTTAAAATATGCTGCCGGTCAGGAGGTGATTGTAGTGAATGACGGCTCTACGGACGATACGATGACGATCCTCGCCGCCTATGGTGCGAGAATCCGTGTGCTGGATAATGTCGTTAACAAAGGAAAGGGATTTTCCCTTCGAAAGGCTTTTGCCGAGGCGAGACGGCTGGGTTTCGAAAATGCCATTACCATCGATTCCGACGGCCAGCATTTGCCCTCCGACATTCCGCTTTTCATAGAAGCGGCGATCCAAAACCCGGGAGCATTGCTGATGGGCTCGCGGAATATGGAGCAGGAAGGTGTGCCCGGGAAGAGCTCTTTCGGGAACAAGTTTTCGAATTTCTGGTTCAAAGTGGAGACCGGGCTTACCTTGCCCGACACCCAAACCGGTTTTCGCCTCTATCCGCTCGCACCGCTGAAAAGGATGTCGCTTTTCACGACCAAATTCGAGACGGAGATTGAGGTGATCGTCAAAATGGCATGGAAAGATGTGCCTATCGTGCCGATCAATATCCAGGTTATCTACGACAAAGACGAGCGGGTGACGCATTTCCGGCCATTTCGCGATTTTACGCGGATCAGCATTCTCAACACCTGGCTGGTGACGCTCACGCTGGTTTATTATCTTCCGAGACGGCTGTTTCGCTACATTCAAAAAAAAGGCCTTTGGAAAATTATCCGTGACGAGGCCGTAAAGCCCGACGAAACCAATTTCAGCAAAGCCAAATCGGTCGGTTTCGGCTTTTTTATGGGTATTGTGCCGATCTGGGGCTTCCAGCTGATGGTGGGTATTCCGCTATCGATCGTTTTCCGGATGAACAAGGTGCTCTTCCTCACTGCGGCGCATATCAGCATTCCTCCGGCCATTCCTTTCATCATTTACGCAAGCTACAAGTTCGGCGGGCTGTTTTACCGCAATGGCGTGCAGATTACCTCTCTGGAGAACCTGACGCTGCAGTCTATTCATGTCAACTTTGTACAATATTTTTTAGGTGGCACGCTCCTTGCTGCAGCCGTGGGTGCAGCTGGTTTCATAGCCAGTTTTCTGCTGCTGGCATTACTTCGTCCGAAGCGCTGAAACGGACATTTTTGGGTCTGTTTTTCATTGATTATCCCAAATAATTCATTTTATTATTCTATTAAATCTCCGGTGCATGGCCGTTGGGTTCTTTCTCTGTTAATACTTGAGAGCCAGTTTGTTATCAAAACAATGCTTTCGAAATGGCTCAAGAGCTCTCAGAAATCTTATAAAATCTATACGAATTGATCAAAAATAAGGGTTTTGCGATTTTGTTATGAGGTGCCTTTCTCTATATTTACGAGAATTATAAAACCATTTAACCAAATCGTTGATCATAGCATGAGTAACATTACCTATTTAGTGCCGGCGTTAGGCCTTGTTGGCTTGCTGGTTATGTTCTTCAAAAGAGGCTGGGTTGTCCGGCAGGACGCAGGTTCTCCTGAAATGAAAACCATAGCGGATGCAATTGCAGACGGAGCTCTGGCCTTCCTCAAAGCCGAATGGCGTGTACTCATTGTTTTTGGTCTGATTGTGAGTGTGATACTGGGCTACTCCGGTACATTGGTTGAAAATTCAAGTGCATTTATTGGCCTATCATTCCTGGTGGGAGCTTTTATTTCTGCTTTTGCAGGCTACATAGGTATGAATATCGCCACCAAATCGAACGTGCGTACCACGCAGGCGGCACGTACGAGCCTAACCAAGGCGCTCGAAGTGTCGTTTACCGGTGGTTCCGTAATGGGTATCGGCGTCGCGAGCCTCGCAGTACTGGGCCTGGGCGGCTTGTTTATCATTTTGTACGCTACTTTTATCGGCGATAGCACCGATGTGAACGGCCTTCCTATGGAACGCGTGCTGGAAGTCCTGGCCGGTTTCTCTCTCGGCGCCGAATCCATCGCGCTTTTCGCGCGTGTAGGCGGTGGTATCTACACGAAGGCAGCTGACGTTGGCGCCGACCTCGTGGGTAAAGTGGAAGCCGGTATCCCGGAAGACGATCCGCGTAACCCTGCCACCATCGCTGATAACGTGGGTGATAACGTGGGTGATGTAGCCGGTATGGGGGCCGATCTTTTCGGCTCTTATGTGGCAACCATCCTTGCTACCATGGTGCTGGGCCGCGAGATTATCGCACAGGGCACCGACAACTTCGGTGGGATCGCGCCGATCCTGCTGCCGATGGTGATTGCGGGCGTCGGACTTATTTCTTCCATTTTAAGCATGTTCCTCGTGCGCGTAAGCGACGATCATGGCAATGTGCAAGCCGCATTGAACCGTGGTAACTGGGGCTCGATCATATTGGTGTTGGTGGTAAGCTATCCGCTCACATTATGGATGTTGCCGGAAGGTAACCTCAACATCCGCGGTGTTGATTTTACGGCAATGGATGTGTATTGGGCAATTCTGTTGGGTTCGATTGTAGGGGCTATTATGTCGATGGTGACGGAATATTATACTGCAATGGGTAAGCGTCCTGTTCAATCTATTGTTAACCAGTCGTCTACCGGGCATGCTACCAACATTATCGGTGGTCTTTCTGTCGGTATGGAGTCAACGGTAATCCCTACGCTGGTACTGGCGGCAGGTATCTTCCTGAGCTATGAAATGGCTGGACTGTATGGCGTGGCAATCGCTGCGGCGGGTATGATGGCCACCACCGCAATGCAATTGGCTATCGACGCATTCGGACCGATTGCCGATAACGCAGGCGGCATCGCCGAGATGGCACATTTGCCGGAAGAAGTACGCGGCCGGACCGACATCCTCGACGCAGTGGGTAACACGACGGCAGCAACCGGAAAAGGTTTCGCGATCGCTTCTGCAGCATTGACTTCCCTGGCCCTGTTTGCGGCATTTTGCGGCGTGGCAGGCATTAATTCGATCGATATCTACAAAGCCAATGTGCTTTCAGGGCTGTTCGTCGGGGCGATGATACCGTTTATTTTCTCCTCACTCGCTATCGCGGCAGTAGGACGTGCGGCGATGAAAATGGTAGAAGAAGTACGCCGCCAGTTCCGCGAACTGCCGGGCATTATGGAAGGTACTACCAAGCCGGAATACGACAAATGCGTGGCGATCTCGACGCAGGCTTCCATCAAGGAAATGATCGCTCCCGGACTGATCGCACTGCTGGTTCCGGTGATCGTCGGCTTCCTTTTCGGACCGGAAGTACTTGGCGGAACGCTGGCGGGAGTTACCGTTTCAGGTGTTTTGATGGGTATTTTCCAAAACAATGCAGGTGGTGCATGGGACAATGCTAAAAAGTCTTTTGAAAAAGGAGCGGTGATCAACGGAGAGACATTCTATAAAAAATCGGAGCCGCATAAAGCTGCGGTAACAGGAGATACGGTCGGTGACCCATTTAAAGATACATCCGGTCCATCAATGAACATTCTGATCAAACTGATGTCGATCGTGTCGCTCGTGATCGCCCCGCACATCGGTACCGGTTTACATGAAACGGGCAGTGTGAAGGTCGATGACAAGGCACAGGTTGTGACCGTCGCTGCGGAAATAGACGAAAAAGCGGAAACTACCACCCCGGTGCTGCGGCTTGAAAAGAAAGGGGAGTAGTATTATCGTCACATCACATATTGCAAAGCCCGGCGATGAGCCGGGCTTTGCTGTGTTACAGTTTTCAAAAATGCCGTTAGGCATATAACATTGGTAGCCAATTATGACCATGAACCATAACAAATGCCCTTTGGGCATGCAACAACATTAACATCTTTGCCACGTCGTCCATTTTGTTGTTACATCCCTGACAGGATTTTGCCGATGAACTGTTATTGAATCTTTGCTACCAATATTACATCGCTACGCGACTTATTCCGATCATACTGCGGATTGTCGACTCTCGCACGCCAGACCTCAAAATCATCCCAGCTTCTTTTTTAAATACTCCAAAGATAACTTATAAGCGTCCGCAGCCGCGTTGGCGTCGTATTTCGGGTTGCTGGGATTGGCGAAGGCGTGGACGGCGTCGTACATTTTAATCGTTACTTTTTTGCCGGCGGCTTTCATGTCCTCCTCAAACTTGGCGACAGTGGCTGGCGGGATGCCCTGGTCCTGGCTGCCGAAAATCCCCAGCACGTCGGTATTGAGCTTTTTTAGTTTTTCAATGTCGCTTTCGGGACGGCCGTAGTACATCACGCAACCGACCACCTGGTTGCCACCCGCGATGGCATTTTGCAGGGACAGCATGCCACCGAAGCACCA
Organism: Dyadobacter sp. OTU695; assembly: GCF_038440355.1. NCBI lineage: Bacteria > Pseudomonadati > Bacteroidota > Cytophagia > Cytophagales > Spirosomataceae > Dyadobacter > Dyadobacter sp. OTU695. The sequence goes on from NZ_JASATN010000001.1 coordinate 1,355,631, forward strand.
CCCGATGCTGGCGATCTTTGCATTGGTACCGGCATACTGAACACCGCCCTTAGTAATAGCCGCCAGGCGCTCGGCGGGTGTGCTTTGCATGAGTTTGCCCGCTTCTTCACGCGTAGTGCCCACTTTACCGTCGTACATATCCAGCGCAAGTACATTCACGTCGCCGAGGTCTTTGTGCAGTTTAGCGGCCTCCTGTTTGACATAGTCGTTCAATCCCCACCATTCCTGGTAAACAAAAAGCCATTTGTCGGACTTTTTGGGGGATTTAAGCAGAAAACCGGATGCGTTTTTTCCATCGGATGTAGGAAAAGAGACGATCTCACCTGCTCCCTGATAGGTAAATGCAAGCGGCGTTTCGTGCAGCATCTGAAAAGCCGGGCTGGCAGCGAGTTCCGACATCGCATTGGCAGGCGTGTGGCAGAGCGGAATGGAGGTTGCGGCAGTTTCCCGGGCAGGCAGGTTCACTTTCAAAAGAAAGATGGTCACCAGAACAAAAATAGCTTTCATAAGTGCAGGTCAGAAGTAAATAGTTAGGATTCTAATATTAAATATATACAAAATATGGCCAAAAGGTAATACAGGTAGCGCGGGGCTTTTATTGCAGATTAATGAAAATATTGTACTTATAGAAACCCAGGAACTTAATGTGCTCGCACACCCGTTAACTTTGCATTGAGTGAATGTAAGTCCATGAGCCGTAAGCAATACTTCTTTATTATCCTGATCCTCGGATCGCTGGCGACAGTCAGTCCTTTCTCTATCGACATGTATCTGCCGGGCTTCCCGCGGATCGCGTCGGATCTCAAAACCACTATCGACAAAGTACAACTTTCGCTAACCAGCTATCTGATTGGTATTTGTATCGGACAAGTGCTTTACGGCCCGCTGCTCGACCGCTTTGGCCGCAAGAAACCGTTGTACGCCGGGCTGATCCTCTACGTGATCGCTTCATTCGGCTGTGCCATGACGTCGTCCGTGGATGCACTGATCGCTATGCGCTTTTTCCAGGCAATGGGCGGTTGTGTCGGGCTCGTCGCTTCACAAGCGCTCGTAAGTGACCTCTTTCCCGCCGATAAACGCGCCGAGGTCTTTTCACTCATTACATTGGTTATTGCCGTTTCACCCATGATTGCACCGACTGTCGGTGGCTATGTGACGGCTTCCATCGCATGGTACTGGATTTTTGTCATCCTGGCCGGTATCGTCAGCCTGATTATCATGGCGATTTATTTCTTCTTGCCCACCGGCAGGAGCGCCGATACCACCGTTTCGCTTCGTCCCGAGGCGGTATTGAGCGGCTATTTGACTGTGGTTTCGCAACCCCAATTCTTAATTTACACGCTCGCGGGTGGTTTGGCAACGGCCGCGCCATTTGCCTATATTTCGGGCTCTTCGGATGTGTTCATGAATATCTATAAAGTTTCTGAACAGCAATACGGCTGGATTTTCGCATTCCTGGCCGTAGCCATGATCGGTTCCACCCAACTGAACCACTTTCTGCTCAAAAAATACACGAGCGAGCAGATCATTCGCTTCACGCTCATTTACCAGAGTATCGTGGGACTGTTCCTGATTGTCGGCGTGTACAACAACTGGTTCGGGCTCTTCTCGTTGATCGGAACGATGTTCGTTTTCCTTACCGGACAAGGCCTGACCGGCCCCAATGCCTCGGCGTTATCGCTGGCACCTTTCCGCAAGCATACGGGTAGCGCGTCGGCGCTGATGGGTAGCTGGCGTATGGGCGCGGGAGCCGTCATTTCGGCCATTGTGAGCTTCCTGCATAATAACACAGCTATGCCAATGGTGGGCATGATGGCCTTCTGTGCCTTCGGCGGGCTGGTCATTCTTCACGCAGGTAACGTGGTGGTGCGTCACCGTGCCGCACGGCGAGACGTGGAGGACGAGGTTTCGGTGCTGCTCTAGCGCAATACCTTAATGGCGTTGAAGAGCATGTCCATGAACGCATCCCGGTCGATGTCGTACGCTACGGTCGCATTGGGTTCCATTTGAAGGGTATTGTAAAAGTCTACGACCGTTGCCCCACGGGTGAGTTCGCCTTTTGTTTCCACATCGACATAGCACGATTTTGTCTTAAAAATTCCCGGGTTCATCAGCCAGGCAATGGCACATGGATCGTGTAGCGCTGCACCGCCATTGAGCTCGACACGATTTTCGCGGTAAAAAATGGAGAAGAAATCCATCAGGTCCGCAGCTGCTTTGCCCGTCTGGTTACCCAAAGACCTTAAAAGTTCGATATCTTTTTGAAAAACAAGCGCTTTGTGCGTAACGTCGAGCCCGCACATGGTAATGGGCACACCGGCTTTGAATACGATAGCCGCAGCCTCCGGGTCGGCGTAGATGTTGAATTCGGCGAGAGGTGTCATATTGCCGCGGAATATGCCACCGCCCATCAGCGAAATGCGTTCAATTTTATTTTTGAGATGCGGGTAGGCGAGGAGAAATGTCGCGATGTTGGTCAGCGGGCCGGTAGGCACGATGGTAACGGGCGCCTCCGACGCTGAAAGTATCTTAGCAATCCCTTCCACAGCGCTGATCGGCTGCGGCTGCATGGCCGGTGTCGGTAGTGATGGCCCGTCCAGACCGGTTTCGCCGTGCACATAATCCGCAATGACCAATTCCCTGAACAGCGGTTTGTCGGCACCGTGGTACACCGGAATGTCCGTTGCTCCGATGAGCGTCAGCACTTTCAAAGCATTCTGTAAAGTTTTCGCCTGCGTCTGGTTGCCGGCGGAAATGGTTACGGCTTTGATATCGAAACGTCCGCTCCCGTAAGCGAGCATGAGCATCAGCGCATCGTCATGGCCGGGATCGCAATCTATAATGACCGGTATTTTATGCATGTTCCTGAAATGAATCTAGTTCGTGTTGATAAGGGGCCGAGCTTTGAGCACCCATGCGCGTGACGGAAATGGCGGCTGCACGGCAGGCAAAGTGGCTGGCTCGTTCAAGGGTTTCGCCGTCGGCGAGCGCTTTTAGCAATGCGCCATTAAATACATCCCCGGCGGCCGTCGAATCTACGGCTTCTACGACAGGCGCAGGAATAATTCCCGTAAAATTTTCGCTGGCCAGGTAAATGCCTTTACTTCCAAGGGTGACGATGACGTTCTGCACACCCTGCGCGAAAAAATACTGCGCAGCCTTTTGGAGCGCCTCTTCACTCACAACGGCAATGCCTGTCATAAGCTCGGTTTCCGTTTCGTTTGGTGTGATCAGGTAGAGGTCCCTGAGGAATTCAGGCCCCAGCCGCATGGCAGGGGCAGGGTTAAGGATAGCGCGGACTTGCTGCCGGGCGCATTTGGCCAATGCCCATTGAACGGTCTGCGCCGGAATTTCCAGCTGGAAAAGGGCCAGACCTGCCTGCTTGAACGCCTCGTCGGGAATATCGGCGGGATGAAGGTCCATATTGGCACCGGAAGCGACGACGATTTCATTCTGTCCCTGCGCATTGACCGTAATAAGGGCGACGCCTGAGGCCAGGTCCGGTGATTCGGAAACGAACCGGATGTCGATGCCCTCTTTGGCAAAGCCTTCACGGGCCTGTTTTCCAAAGATATCATTGCCCGTTTTGGCCACGAAACGTACATCGGCTCCAAGCCTGGCGGCCGCCACGGCCTGATTGGCCCCCTTGCCGCCGGGATTCATCAGGAATGTTCCTCCAAGCACCGTTTCCCCAGGCTTCGGAAAAAGCTCCGTTTTAACCACCATGTCAGTGTTGGAGCTGCCGATAATCAGCACTTTCTGCTTCATTTCCGTTTCGCAATTGATTTTGTGTCGACCAGGATTCCGAGGCCGTAGTGGTACGGGTAGTTATACAGTTGCTGACCAGTCGCCCTGGCAATGTCTTTCACAGCTTTGCGGACCTCCGGAAAGCTTTCCGTGTCATGGAAAATCACGCAGTCGCTGTGCCGCGCCGCCCATAATCCGCATTCAAAAGTTTCTTTGTAACTGTGGACGATGTCGACGTGCGCGAGGTTATAGCGCTGGTTGTCGCGGACGATCCAGTCGCGGTAGTCGGACTTCACGAGGTGTATGTTGCCATAGGGTTTCAGCCTTTCCCTGGTTTGCTGAAAATGTTCCAGTTTGTTTTCCGTGTGAATATCACCTTCGAAGGTATCGACGCCTGTTACCCTCTCGAAGAAATTGGAAAAAACGACAGACGAATAGCCAAATTCAACGCCGAACTCAATGCATTTTTCCCTGTCGAGCCCAAAGCGGTTGATAATATCACCGATGATCATTTCCAGGCCCTTCCATGCCGATACGACGTCGAGCAGTTTTTCGGGTTCACTCAAATTGGTCGGCCTGTACGGCCGGATGTCTTCCAGGAAATTCTCCCTGACAAAAGTTCTTAATCCCATGGCTTGACAGAATGTTGTCTGCGCAAATTAATGTGCCCCCGCTTGTATTCATAGTGTGGAATAAAATAAAAGCGAACGAATAGTTTCGGGGTTGTCCATAATTTCTTAGGGTAGTTGTAGAAGAATTTTAGTTTTTTTTGCGAGATAAAAAATGCATTTGTAGCATCTACGGAGGCTATTTGCCTGATAACTACCACCTTTTTACCGATAGCTAAGTAATTTGTAGAAGTAATTAGCTTGTTTTTGTAACATATTATGTGACCGAATTATTTTATATTTGATGTAGAATTGAATAATCTTATGGTATGATTAGAATTTGTTCTATAACTCTACTCGCATTGTTTTTCTTGGGAAGTAACCGTCTGGTGAGCGCACAGGATAATAGCGCGATTTTTACAAAGCGGGACCTGCCTATTGGCATCGTAAGTTTCGGGACAGCAGTAACTTCCGGGGTGCTTGGCGAAGCGGCTTTTATAGACGGATATGTCAAAAAGGCGGGGACTGATTCCTTCATTTTTCCGGTAGGGGACAACGGCGCATTCCGTCCGTTTTCTGTCGCCTCGGACCAGGCGCTTGGAGCGTATTTCGGAGTGAATCCTGCTGTCGCTGTGACAAGTAACCCGGCCGGCGGAGATTATGGTGTGCTGCCGGCCGGAGGGCCTTTCAACACGACCAGCCTCGGGGATGGCCTGGCAGCTGTGAGTACCAGCGAATACTGGGACATCAACGGCACTTCGGCGAGCAAGATTACCCTTTCCTGGAACGACAACAGTGCGGTGAATAACCTGGTTACCAATCGGGGACTTTCCAAATTGACCATCGCAGGATGGGATGGCAGCAAATGGGTGAACCTGCCGGCTACGGTGGACGCCACCTCGCTTTTTGGTCAGCCGAGCACGGCATCGTCCGGGTCGCTGACCACCATTCTCGACGTAGTGCCCGATACCTACAATGTTTACACGCTCGGTGCATTGCGAGATGGCGCTTTGCCGGTGGTATTGGTAAGTTTCACGGCTATTGCGCGGGAGCATGCAGCCTATCTCGAATGGTTTACATCCGAAGAAATCAACAGCAGCCATTTTGAAATCGAACGGAGCGGCGACGCGAAGTCGTGGCAGCAGATCGGCAATGTGGCGGCAAGGGGCGAGGGTGTAGCTACGGTACCGGTACCGATGCAATATGGTTTTACGGACGAAAATCCATTAGGCGGTACTAGTTTCTACCGGCTGAAAATGGTAGACCGCGCACCCGGTACGCCGGAGCGGGACCATAGCAACCAAACCTTTGCTTACAGCCGCATTGTGAAAGTAGCTATGAATGGCCAGCCCGACTGGGCCGTTTACCCTAACCCGGTTGCGGAAAAACTGTTTTTCTCCCAAAATATTAAACGAAATCTGGCTTCAGCGCGGCTTACGGACGCTAGCGGGCGGACCATATATGTGTCCCGCGAAGCTCCTGGCGACGGCATCGACGTGAGCCGGATGTCTCCCGGACTTTACCTGCTGAAATTCTCTTTTACCGACGGGTTGTCAAAATCTTACAAAGTGCTGATCAACAGATGATCACTTGCCCAACCGAACGGAAAATATTAATTCAATGACTTATGGCTTATCTTGATCCCTATACAGTACCACTTACTGCCAACAAGGCGGCACACCTGCTCAGGCGAGCTACTTTTGGCCCTACACGGCAGGAAATCACCGCTTTTACCGGCCTTAACCCGGGCACGGCGGTAGACCAGCTGTTTGCAAATGTCAGCTATACGGCGTCGCCTCCGCCTCCGATCGACCTCACGCCCACGAGCCCCAATTACCAGAAGCCGCTGACGAGCTTCCCGTTTATTTCCGCTAAAAGCGGGGAACACAGCGTGCATTTGCGCTATTGGTGGGTGGGGTTAATGCTACTCCAGAACGGCAAGCCGTCGGTACTCGAAAAACTGACCGCTTTCTGGCAAAACCATTTCGTGGTTTCACAAAACGTGATGGCCGACTACCGCTACATGTACCGTTACCTCAAATTCCTGCGCGACAACAGCCTTGGGAATTTCAAGACGATGACGATCGGGATCACCAAGGATCCGGCCATGCTTATCTTCCAGAATGGGCACGGGAATAATAAAGACCATCCCAACGAGAACTACGCGAGGGAGTTGCAGGAGCTTTTCACAGTAGGGCAGCAGGACTACTATGGTAACCTGAACTACACGGAAGAGGACGTGAAAGCGGCAGCAAAAGTGCTGACGGGTTGGATGGTAACCAATTACTACGTGAACGGGACCAGCGATTTTACTGCGAATTTCCACAGGAACTATCACGACTCGTCGAACAAAACCTTTTCGGCCAAATATGGCGGCATTACCATCCAGGGACGCACCGATGACGCCGGTGGCGACGCCGAGATGAACGAGTTGATAGACATGCTGCTGGGGCATCCCGAAACACCCAAGCACATTTGCCGGAAACTTTACCGCTGGTACGTCAATCAGAATGTGACGCAGGATATCGAAAACAATGTGATTGTTCCGCTTGCAGCTTTTTTTGCGAGTCCGGAGAATAATTACAACATCAAGCCGGTACTGGAAAAGCTGCTTAAAAGCCAGATATTTTTCAGCGATGAGAATGTAGGTGCTATCATCAAATCACCAATGGAGTATCTCATTGGCATGGGACGCTATTTCGAGCAGCCATGCCCGGATATGATGAGCGATACGGCAGCTTACGTGAATTATGTCCGGTTTTTCCTTTGGGGAATGGGCGCTATGAACCTTGAAATCCTTACTCAGCCACTTGTATTTGGCTATCCGCCTTATTATCAGGTAGGTTATTCCAAAAACTGGATCAACGGCTCGACGATCACCGCACGCCGCGGCAATAGCGACACGATGATTTTTCCCAGCCTTGTGGTCAAGCCGGGATATACATTGGGGATTGATTTTCTGAATTGGATCCAGCAAATCCAGCCGAATTTTGCTAACAGTTCAGCCACTCCGGCCATTACTCCGGATGAGGTACTGGCCGCTTTCTCCAAAAACCTATTTGCGATAGACCTTTCGGACACACAGAAGAACTACCTCATCGACGTGGTCTTTATGAATAACCTGCCACGGATCGAGTGGCGTTACGAGCTGAATGCTTACCGGAACGCCCCAACGAACGTCAACGCGCAGAACGCTGTGAAAAACAGGTGCAGCATGCTGATGCGGTATCTGATCAGAATGGCAGAATATGAGGTGTTTTAATTAGAAATTGTATGAAAAGAAGAGACTTTCTGGCATCAGCCTCAGCCATAACGCTACCTGTAATGGTAAACGGATTTGGCATAACCAGCCTCAGCAACCGTTCATCTCTCGTGCAAGCGCTCATGGGAACGGCTGCGGCTGCCACCGATCGCGTCCTGGTGATCATTTATCTGAATGGGGGAAACGACGGGCTCAATACGGTCATACCGCTTCAATACTATTCCAAATATCAAAGTATCAGAAGCAATATCGCCATCCCGCAGAACAAGGTATTGACACTCTCAGGCATGGCGGAGGCGGGTTTGCACCCGTCGATGACCGGGATGCGGGAAATGTACAACCAGGGACAGCTTGCGATTGTTAATTCGGTATCCTATCCGAACCCTAATCAGTCCCACCACCGGTCGTCGGATATATGGATGACGGGTACGGACGCTAACCAATATGTCAACAGCGGGTGGGCTGGCCGTTACCTCAACAACCGTTTTCCGGGTTATCCGCAAAATTACCCCAATGACCAGATGAAGGACCCGCTTGCCTTGCAAATCGGTGTGCTGAACTCGACGAGCTTGCTGGGGCCGCAAAGCCCGATGAACATTTCGGTTGAAAACGTGAACAACTTCTATGCGCTGCTAAATGGCGGCCAGGGGATGGCGTCGACCGATTTGCCCTGCTGCGAGGCCGGGGAGATGATCAAGCACGTGCGTCAGCAGCAGTTGCTGTCGACCGGTTATTCGGGCCAGATCAAAAAGGCTTATGATCTGGGTCAAACCCTGGCCACTTATCCGGCTGCCGGCACAACGACCGAACTTTCGGAACAGCTTAAAATCGTGGCAAAACTGATCCACGGAGGTTTGCAGACCAAAATTTATTTTGTGGAGCAGGGTGGATTTGATACGCACGGCGACCAGGTGTCGGCAAGCGATACCACCTTGGGAAATCATGCCAATCTGCTCAAACGACTTTCAGATGCCGTGTCTTCGTTCCAGAATGACCTGGTTTTGCAGGGAACTGCCGACCGCGTGGTGGGTATGACATTCTCGGATTTTGGGCGGCGTGCCAATTCCAATGCATCGAGAGGCACGGACCATGGAGTAGCTGCGCCGATGTTCGTCTTCGGCAAGGGTATCAAACGGCAAATGGTAGGCGTAGTACCCGATCTGAACAACGATCTCGAACCACCGACCACTTCGCCTACCAATGAGAACCAGGAGGTTAAAATGCAGGTGGATTTCCGCAGAGTGTATTCGGATATCCTTCGGGACTGGTTCGGCGCCGATGGTTCCACCACCGATTCATTGCTATTCAGGAACTTCAAAACAACGTCCCTGTTCTCGAATGTGATCGAAACTACCGCGTCGGGCGCGTGGATCGACCGGTCGATTTGGTCGGCCGGGCGGGCGCCGGGCGTGGCCGATTACGTGCGGGTGAACCCGGGCCATGTCGTGACGATCGGGCAAAATATTACCGTCAGGAATATCGAGGTCGAGGGCAGCGGAGAGTTGAATATCCTTGGAAACTTTACGATTAATACTACGGGATAAAGAAAGTATTTGTCGAATACCTTGCCGAAAGTGCCGGAGAACATTGATTTCTTCCGGCACTTTTCGTTTACTTTACGATGCTCAAAACACGATCTTTCATGAAAAAACTGGTTTATTACGCATTTGCCGCCACGGTCCTGCTCACTCAGGCCTGTCAGAAAAAATCAGAAAAAGCAGACGTTACTATGCCACCGATTAGTGAAGTATTTGCCCGCTATTACGAAGAAAGGCTTCCCCTATACCCTCTGGAAGCGACTATGAACGGCGATAACCGCTATAACGACAAGATGTCGGACGACCTCTCGCAGGCCGGAAAGTCGCGGATGACCGCTTTTTACAGGAAATACCAGGATGAACTCGCGAAATACGATCGTGGAAAGCTTACGGACGAAGAAAAGGTAAGCTGGGACCTCATTGAATGGGAATGCAGTATTAATCTCGAAGGTTTGAAATTTCCGGTTGAACTGATGCCGATCAACCAGATTTTCTCGACGCACCTGATGATCGGTCAGATGGCAAGCGGAAGCAGTTTGCAGCCGTTTAAAACTGTAAAGGATTATGACAACTGGCTGAAAAGGGTGGACGGCTTCGTGGTATGGTGCGATACTGCCGTTGTGAATATGCGCAAAGGAATCAAGCTTGGCTACGTTTTACCGGCTCCCTTGATCAAAAAAGTGATCCCTCAGCTGGCGGATATGGACCACGGGCCTGTGAAAGAACATCTTTTTTATTCACCTGTTAAAAATTTCCCCAAAGACTTTTCCGACGAGGACAAGGCGCGGCTTGAAAAGGAGTATGCCACGATGGTGGAATCGAAGATCATTCCGACGTTCCAGAACCTGCATATCTTCATGGAAAAAGAATACCAGCCAGCCGGCCGCAATACCGATGGCTTCGCAGCTCTTCCGAATGGCAAGACTTTGTATAATTATTATATCAAATATTACACGACGACCGAACTGACAGCCGAGGAGATCCACGAGATCGGATTGAAGGAAGTGGCCCGGATTTCCGCTGAAATGGAGAAGGTGAAAGCGCAGGTAGGTTACAAGGGTGACCTGAAATCCTTTTTCAATGCCGTGCGGACCAACGCCAAACTGATGCCATTCACCAAGGCCGAACAGGTAATCGCGCATTTCAACGAGATTCACGAACGGATGAAGCCAAACCTCACCAAGCTTTTCGAACTGACGCCTAAAACGCCATTCGAAGTGCGGAGGACCGAGGCATTCCGGGAAGCTTCTGCTTCTGCCGAGTACAATCCTGGGCTTCCCGACGGCTCACGTCCGGGCATATTCTACGTGCCCGTGCCCGATGCCAAAGAATACAATATTGTTTCGGACGAAAGCCTTTTCCTTCATGAGGCCATTCCTGGTCACCATTACCAGATTTCGCTGCAACAGGAGAACAAGGCATTGCCCGAATTTCGCAAGAATTTGTGGTATAGCGCTTATGGCGAGGGCTGGGCATTATACACCGAGTCGCTGGGCAAGGAGCTGGGGCTTTATACCGATCCCTACCAGTACTTTGGCATGCTGAGTGCCGAAATGCACCGCGCGATCCGTCTGGTCGTGGACACCGGGCTGCATTCAAAAGGCTGGACGAGGAACCAGGCCATTAAGTACTCGCTCGATCACGAAGCAGAATCAGAAGAGAGCATTACAGCCGAAGTGGAGCGGTACATGGCCGGTGCGGGGCAGGCATTGTCTTACAAGATCGGCCAGCTGAAAATCCGTGAACTCCGTTCGAAGGCGGAAAACGAAATGGGTGCCAAATTTGATATTCGCGCATTTCATAAACTGGTGCTCGAATCGGGTTGTGTGCCGCTGAAATTGCTGGAAGAAAAGGTAAACGCCTGGATCAAAGCGGGCAAGTAAGCCAACATCAACAAGAAGAAGTTCAAAAAGAGCAACGCCGGTCCGGCGTTGCTCTTTTTGCTTGTAAAGAAAATAATTCAGGATGAGCAGTATAGAACAGGACAGTTTGCTGTTTTTGAATTGGTATTATTGCTTCAATAAATGTGCATTTTTTTAGTTAAGTTTATATACTGAGCAAAGAAATGTCACAAGAACCTGAACCCATGATGATGTATTTAAGGACTAGTTTTTTGCTGCTGGCGGGAGCGGTGGTATTTGCTTTGGGCTTCCAGTCGTGCAGCGACAAGCCAGGGGGCACAGCCGAGGAGAAGCTACCCGAGCAGGTGAGCTACAATTTTGATATAAGGCCCATTCTTTCCGATAAATGCCTGGCCTGTCACGGCCCCGACGCCAACAAGCGTGAGGCAGGCTTGCGCCTCGACGATCCGGCGAGCGCTTTCGCGGCGTTGAAGGACAATCCCAAAGCACATGCCCTGGTGGCAGGGAGACCCGATCATTCGGCGGTTTACTTGCGTATTACCACCGAGGATACCACGCTCCGGATGCCGCCACCCGCGTCCAATCTCAAACTATCGCAACGCGAAATCGACCTGATCGGTAAATGGATCAATCAAGGTGCGAAATACGAAAAGCACTGGGCATTTGTGGCGCCTAGAAAGCCGAAAGTGCCGGAGGTTGATCACGAGGACTGGGCTAAAAACGACATTGACCATTTTATTCTTGAAAAACAGGAACAGAAAGGGCTCGAACCGAGTGCAGAAGCCGATAAGGAACGTTTGCTGAAACGCCTGAGCCTCGACCTGAACGGACTGCCGCCGAGCTTGCAGCTGATGGATGAATTCCTGGCCGATAATAGCCCGAATGCCTACGAGAAAGTGGTCGACAAATTGCTCGCCAATCCGACTTATGGTGAAAAAATGGCGATCCACTGGCTCGACCTCGCCCGCTATGCCGACTCGCACGGCTACCAGGACGACGGCTACCGTACCCAATGGCCGTGGCGCGACTGGGTGATCCACGCCTTCAACAAAAACATGCATTACAATGATTTTGTAACCTGGCAGCTGGCCGGTGACCTGCTTCCGAACTCTACCAAAGAGCAACTACTGGCCACGGGCTTCAACCGGAACCACAAGATTACCGAAGAGGGTGGGGTGATCCCGGAAGAGTACCGCATTATGTACGTGACCGATCGTAACGACCTCTTTGGAAAGGGATTGCTAGGCGTTACGCTTGAATGCGCGCATTGCCACGACCACAAATATGATCCGTTCTCGCAAAAAGAATATTACCAGATGTTCGCATTCTTTAATAATGTGAATGAGGTCGGGATCGAATCGGTGATCGGCGGACCGGAGACATACGCCAAGAAACCGCTGATGGAGATCAGCAACGACGAGGTCAAGAATATCCTGACCTTCATTAACAAGCCCGATACCAACCGGCTCATCGTGTCGGTAATGGGCGATCTGGACACGCTTCGCAAAACTTATGTGCTCAAACGCGGGGCTTACGACGCTCCCGGCGAGGAAGTGCAGGCCGGTACCCCCAACGCGATCCTGCCATTTGATAAGAAATACCCTAAAAACCGGCTGGGCCTCTCACAATGGTTGTTTGATAAATGCAATCCTTTGACGGCGAGGGTGTATGTGAACATACTCTGGCAGGAGTTCTTCGGAAAGGGCATCGTTAAAACTTCCGGCGATTTCGGGATGCAGGGTGAGTTGCCGACGCACCCCGCTTTGCTCGACTGGCTGGCTGTCGATTTCATGGAACATGACTGGGATATCAAACGGTTTGTGAAGCAAATGGTGATGTCGGCTACTTACCGGCAATCGGCGGTGGTAACGAAAGAACATCTCGCGCGCGACCCGGATAATGTATACCTCGCGCGCGGACCGCGCTACCGCATTCATGCGGAGTTTGTGAAAGACCTTGTACTCGCCAGCAGCGGGTTGCTCAATCGTACGATAGGCGGGCCGAGTGTGAAGCCTTACCAGCCTGCGGGCTTGTGGGAAGGAGCTACTTCGGGGCGCGGGCTGCTGTCGGTCTATAACCAGGATCACGGCGCAAGCCTTTACCGTCGCGGCATGTACACGCTCATCAAACGCACCGTTCCGCCGCCCACGATGGCGATCTTCGATGCCAGCAACCGGGATCTGTGCGAGGTAAAGCGGTTGAAAACCAATACGCCGTTGCAAGCGCTGGTCATGATGAACGATCCGACGGTGCTGGAAGCCTCGCGGGTGCTGGCGGCGAAGCTGTTGCAGGAAAAAACGGGTACGGAAGAAAAGATCAGGAAGGCATTCAGGCAGATCGTCTGCCGCACGCCGAGCCAGAGAGAGATGGAAGTCCTTACCGGCTATTATGACAAGGAACTGAGAGAGATCCGGCCTGAAAAAGCCGCCAAAATGATCTCGGTCGGGGAGTATCCCCTTACCAAAAATGTCGACAAAAAGGCATTGGCAGCCTTGATGCGCGTCATTTCGACGATTTACAATCTGGAAGAAACCATCACGAAATCTTGATGGCTATCGGCTGTCGGCAGTCGGCTTTCGGATGATTAGAAAAGAAGTACTTAAATAAAGCCAAATTTTAAAAATAAAAGCCGACGGCCGATAGCCGAAAGCCGAAGTATAAAATAATGGAAAAGGAAATCATTGAACACGGATTTAGTTTCAACAGAAGGCGTTTTCTGTCCACGATGAGCCTCGGGATAGGAAGTGTGGCACTGGGCTCGCTGCTCATGCCTGATCTGCTGAAAGGAGGAGGATTGGAAGAGGAAGGCCTTGCGCCGGGTATCCCGCATTTCGCGCCGAAGGCTAAGCGTGTTATCTACCTTTTTCAAAATGGTGCGCCTTCACAGCAGGAGCTATTTGATTACAAACCTAAGCTTCGTGAGATGTTCGGGCAGGAAATACCGCCTTCGGTCCGTGGGACCCAGCGGCTTACCGGCATGACGGCCAACCAGGCGTCGTTCCCGCTTGTAGGGTCTTTTGTGGATTTCAAACAATATGGCCAATCCCAGGCGTGGGTGAGCAATCTCATGCCTTATACTTCCAAAATTGTCGACGACCTGTGCATTATTCGCTCGATGTATACCGAGGCTATCAACCACGACCCCGCCCTGACGTTCCTCCAAACCGGCTCGCAGCAGGGTAACCGGCCTAGTATGGGCTCCTGGCTGAGTTATGGGCTTGGTAACGAGAATAAAAACCTGCCGAATTTTACCGTTTTGCTTTCACGCGGCGTCGGTAACGGGCAGGGAGTATATTCCAAATTGTGGTCTAACGGCTTCCTCGACTCGGTGCACCAGGGTGTGCAGTTCAGCAAAGGAGAGGATCCGGTGCTTTACCTGCGCGATCCGGACGGAATGGATCGTAAAGAGCGCCGCGATATGCTCGACAAGCTTTCGGAGCTGAATGATTTGTCATACCAGGAGTTCGGCGATCCGGAAATTGCGGCGAAGATCAAGCAGTATGAAATGGCTTACCGTATGCAAACCGCGGTGCCGGAGGTGATGGATTTGTCCAAGGAATCGGATGATATTATTAAGCTCTACGGTCCCGAATGTCTTGTTCCGGGTACGTACGCGGCCAACTGCCTGCTCGCGCGCAAGCTCTCCGAAAACGGCGTGCGGTTCGTACAGCTCTATCACCAGGGCTGGGACCAGCACGGCAACCTGCCATTTGAAATAACCAAACAGGCGATGGACGTCGACCAGGCCTCCGCGGCTTTGGTAACCGATTTGAAACAGAGAGGTTTGCTGGACGAAACACTCGTGATCTGGGGTGGTGAATTCGGCCGCACGAGCTATACCCAGGGCAAGCTGACCCCCGAAAACTACGGACGTGACCACCATCCGCGTTGCTTCACTGTATGGATGGCCGGAGGCGGGATTAAACCCGGCATTGTGTACGGCGAGACCGATGAACTAGGCTATAACATCGCCAAAGATCCGGTGCATGTGCATGATTTTCAGGCTACTATATTGCACCAGCTGGGATTGAACCATGAGAAGCTGATATTCAAGCACCTGGGCCGCCGTTACAGGCTTACCGACGTTTCGGGCAAGGTGGTCCGGGATATTATCGGCTGATTTTATTTGAAGTTGTTATCATTGATCAATTTTTGGTGGAATTTTAAATGCATTTGAAACTCAGGTTTTTCGCGGAACAGTTATTAGTTGCTTCCAATATTTTCATACTGTTTTTACTGCTCTTCGAAAGTAAACTGGTGATTCCGGCCTGGCTGCAGACTATTGGCCGGATGCACCCGCTTATCCTGCACTTTCCGATCGTGATCCTGCTCCTGGCTATGCTGCTGGAATTTTTCCGTTTCAAGCCGGAATATGCAGGCAATGCATTTTACCGCAACTTTCTGCAAGGCTTACTGCTCATAGGGGCACTTTTTGCCGCCGTGACGGTGATTATGGGGCTGTTTCTATCGCAGGAAGAAGGTTACAAAGGCGCTACGCTCGCCTACCATAAATGGACTGGGGCGGGAATCTTCTTTTTTGCCTCGGTAATGTACTGGGTAAGGAATGCCGGATGGTACCGATCCGCCACAGCAAAGGCAGGATCATTGTTGGCCGTGGTGGCGCTGATCCTTACCGGGCATTATGGTGCCGCGCTTACGCATGGCAGCAATTTCATATGGGAGCCTATTTCAAATAAGCGAGAGATGGCGTCTGTTCACGTGGATCAGGCGGTTGTATATGCTCATGTGATCCGCCCTATTCTCGAACAAAAATGTACAAGCTGCCATAACCCCGATAAACTGAAAGGCGAACTGGTCCTTACCGATCCGCAGTCGATCATGAAAGGCGGGAAATCGGGCAAGCTGCTCGTCCCCGGTAATCCCCAAATGAGCCTGCTGCTGCAACGGGTGCATTTGCCGATGGAAGAAAAAAAGCATATGCCGCCGTCGGGAAAGGCGCAGCTTACCTTGCAGGAGATCTCGTTGCTTACGTTATGGGTTAAGCAAAAAGCAGATTTCAACAAGAAACTGACCGATTTGCCCGAATCGGACTCATTGCGGATGCTGGCTACTGCATTTTTGCAACCGCATGATCTGCAGGTGGAATACGATTTTCCAGCGGCCGATGAGGAAAAAGTCAAAGCCCTTAATACCGACTACCGTACGATCCTGCCTTTGGCCCGCGAATCGCCGGCATTGGCTGTAAATATTTATAATGCGTCGGCCTATCATGTGAGCCAGCTGGACGAGCTAGGCGACATTCGCAAGCAGGTTATTTCATTGAACCTGAATAAAATGCCTGTTAAAGACGCCGACCTGAAAAGTATAGCGAAATTTGAAAATCTTCGCAAGCTCGATCTCAATTTTACGGATGTCAGCGCGGCGGGGTTAAAGGAACTTGCAGGCCTGAGGCATCTGCACAGCCTCACATTGTCCGGTACAAAGCTGGACCTGAATGGTCTGAAAGCGTTGCTGCCGCAATTGAAGAGCGTTAAAACGGTGGCGGTATGGGATACCAAACTATCGGCTGCCGACGTGAAGCAATTGCAGGAGGCTCATAAGGGCATTGAAATCATCGGAGGTTTCAAAGATGATGGCAAGAATCCTTTGAAGCTCAATCCTCCTCAAATGAAAAACGCTTCCCCGATTTTCGCGCAGACGCTGGTTGTGGATATTCAGCATCCTATTAAAGGCGTAGATGTGCGTTTCACGATGGACGGCTCGGAGCCCGACAGTGTTAAATCGCCATTACTCGACCGTAAAACCGTGATCAACAGCAATACCACTATTCGAGCAAAAGCCTATAAAAATGGTTGGTACGGCAGTGATATGATCGTTTTCGATTACTATAAAAGTGCCTACCAGCCCGATAGCGGCACATTGCTTGCGCCACTGAACCGCGTGCACCAGGCCGAGGGCGTGAAGACGTTCTTTGACCATAAACTGGGCGTTATCGGCGCAAACAATCCTGCCTGGGCCAATAATTGGGCGGGGGTAAGGGATAACGACATGGCTTTTGTGTCGGAATTTAAAAAGCCGGTCATGCTGTCGTCGCTGGGCGTACGCTACATGGTGGAAGAAGATACCGGTATTTTTCCGCCGGAACTGGTCGAAATTTGGGGCGGAACCACGCGCGAGAATATGAAGCTGCTCACAAAATTCAATGCGCCAATGCCAGTAAAAGGGGAAAAAGCTGCGCTGCGAAGCGTATCGGGGTCATTTAAGCCGCAGCAGGTTTCCTATATCAAAATAGTCGCCAGGCCGCTGACTAAAATACCGGAATGGCACCGTAGCAAAGGGAAAAGGGCGCTATTGCTTGTGGACGAAATGTTCTTGAATTGAAGATGTGATAACTAGGCTTTACCCACTCTGCGCCACATTTCCGCGCAGGCCCGTGCATTGTGGTATGGGCATTTCCAGAAGTTGATCTTGTCGCCTTTTACCGGCGTGCCGTCCTCTTTCACGGTACCAAACCATTCACCTCTTTCATGGTCGACGAACTCGTTGACAATGTAATCCCAGCTTTTTTCGGCTTTTGTTTTAAACTGGGAATCTTTCGTGAGTTGGTAGGCATTGTAAAAACCTACGAGTTGTTCGGCTGCGACCCACCAGCTGCGGTCGGTTTGCGTATGTTTCGTTTCCGGATCGTATTCGTAGTTCAGTGCGCCGTCAGGTCCGAGGCCTTTGGATGCGGCTGTTGCCATGGCGATGGACTTCTTTTTCATTCGGGCGATCAACTTCGCGTCGTGCAGGATCTCAGCCGTTTCGAAAAGCAGCCAGGATGCCTCAATATCATGTCCGAATGAAACGATATGGTCTTTCGGCTGCCATTTTTCATCAAAAAACAGCTGCATCGTTTCTGTTTTAGGGTTAACGATATGCGTGATGATCGCGTCGAGCATTCCGGCGGTCTGCTTTTTGAGCTTTGCATCGGGCCATACGCTGTACAGATTCGTGTAAGCTTCCACCAAATGCAAATGGGTGTTCATGCTCTTGTTCCAGGGACTTTTGCTCAGGATATAATCGTCCGTAGCCGACCAGTCGCGGGCGAATGCCTCCCGGTACCCCCCGTTTACGGGGTCGAAGGCATGTTTTTCGATCACTTCAAAAAGCGATTGCGCTTTTTCCAATGCCGGTTTGAAATGGGTAACACGGTAATATTCCGCCAGTCCGTACATTGCAAATGCATTGCCGTAGATCTGCTTTTTCGTTTCAAGTGGCGAGCCGTCCGCATTCACAGACCAATACACGCCGCCGTGTTCAGTATCAAAAAAATGTTTGACCAACTGCTGATAAGCCCGGTCGGCCAGCGTCAGGTATCTGGCCTCTTTCAGCAACCGGTGTGCGAGCGAGTACGTCCACAAAATCCGCCCGGTAAGCACTACGGACCTGGCCGAGTCCTTCACGGGCTGGTTTTCATAATTGACCCGCCCATAAAATCCGCCTTTTTCAGGATCAGGCCCATATTTTTCCCAGTAATCAAGAATGGCAATGAATTCCTTTTTGAATGCGTCGGCTGTAAATGCGGCCATGTTTCCGGGTTGTTTTTTCACAAAAGCAACGCGACGGTTTTTCATACTTGCTGTATTTCCTACTAGAAATCCGTTCTCAACTGTTCTTGTTTGAGCAGCGATTTTAGCAGGGTATCCGATGTGAGAAAAAGATCCGCTTCTTGCTTCAGCGCGATTGCGGTTGCCAGCTGAATGCTGTCCAGCGACCGGAGGCCAATCACGCCATACTTGCTGAGAAAGTTACAGGCATCTTCAATGATGTCCTCGGTGATCGGGACAAACTTGTATTGACTGGCATCCTGATCAAACAAATAAATGATTTCCCTTACAATCTCGTCAGTCAATTCGCCGGTTCTCCTTTTTTTCCACAGTGCCGATAGGAGCTCAACACGGGAAAGATCAGACAGAATGATTGAAGATACAAGGCCACTATCCAGCACAGCGTCCACTGACTTGCTGTCTGGTTCTTCATGATAAAGTTTTATCAATGAAGAAGTATCAAGAAACAGACGCACTATTGATTACGTCTTTCCAGAATTACTTCCTCGGAAAGCGAACTTTTGAGGTTTTTCAAAATCTGCCTGCTCTTACTGAACGAAAAGTCGTGCCATTTAAGGATTTTCGGAGACGGCGGTAAAACATCCATGTCGGGAAAGTTGACAACGACTTTTACCGGCAGATCGGTAACGGGATTCGAATCCAGTCGAATTGTGCCGTTTTGGTAAGTTCCTTTGATTTCGAGCATAGTGGTATACAGTGGTATGTTGAAATGTAAAGTTACTATTTTTCAATGGCTTGAACCACACTTGTCGTGCATTCGTAAATAGCCAAAAGAAAAGCCCGACACGCAATGCATCGGGCCCATCTTTGACCGGGGCGGCTTGCTTAATCACCCTGGTTTTCTTCCTGGCTCTCGTGGTTATCGCCGCCGAGGCTGTAATAGTTGTTCTCTTCGTCTTCCCGGCCAATTTCCTCGTCTGCGTCGTCATATTCCGAACCCGGAACGTCGAGGTCTTCGCCGGTCAGGTCGTCCTCGAAAGACTTTTCGTTCCAATCATCGGAATCTATTTCCAGGGCGCGCTTGGTACGGGAAATATCTTCCGGATCGATATCCGGGTCGATCAGGCCCTGGCGGAAAATGTCTTCGTCCGCCGGATAATTTCCGGGAAGGTCATCATCATATAGTTCATCGTCCTTATCGTTTGGGTACATAGCTGTAATGGTTAAGTGTACTAAAATCAGATAGTCGGTTTTCTGTTTTTCAGGTATTGGTTAAAAAAGCATTCCCCAACGCTTTTACCTAAAATAAATGTTTTCACCCAATTTTACGATTGCATGCAAAGAAAATTAATCCGGTACTCCGGTGCCCTGGCGGTACTGACCGCCGCCACCGCGTTGTTCGGCTATCGAAACGAAACCCCCGACAAAACCCCTCTCTACACGCCCGTTGATGCAAAAGAACTAAAATTACCGACAGGCTTTTCGGCTACGGTGCTAGCTACGGACCTCGGAGCTACCCGGCATATGGTGGTGGGTAAAAACGGCGACATGTATGTAAAGCTTTCCAAACTCAAAGACGGGAAGGGCACCTACCTTTTGCGCGACACGAATGGCGACGGCGCTATCGACGAACAGAAACTTTTCGGTGATTACCCCGGTACCGGCATTGCTATCAAGGATGGGTTTCTGTACAGCTCTTCCAATAAAGGGGTTTTCAGGTATAAACTGAATGAAAAAGACGAAATCATCGATTTCGACAAGCCAGAGAACATTGTAAGCGGATTAACGGATCACGGTCGCGACAATGCGAAGCCTATTACCCTGGACAACAAGGGAAATATCTACGTGACAGTAGGTTCGTATAACGACAATTGCCGCGCAGCCGGCTCGGCCAAAGGCATGTCGCCCTGTACGATACTCGATTCGGCGGGCGGGATCTGGCGTTTCAAGGCAGGACAGCTCAACCAACAGTTTTCCGACGGTGTGCGCTACGCTACGGGCGTGAAAAATGCAGTTGGTATCGATTGGGATAACAAAACGAATGCGTTATATGCGACCACGCACGGTCGCGGCAAGTTCGATGATATGTATCCGCAATATTACACGCCCAAACACAGCGCCGAGCTGCCGGCGGAGACGCTTTACCGCCTGAAAGAAGGCGATGATGCGGGCTGGCCATACATTTATTACGATCATTTTCAGAACAAAAAAATGCTTGCGCCGGAATATGGCGGCGATGGCAAGAAAACGGGCGGAGAAAAGGCGATCGATCCGTTGGTGGCTTTCCCCGCGCATCTAGGGCCTAATGCATTGATGTTCTACACAGGCAATATGTTCCCGGCACGATACCGCAACGGCGCGTTTATCGCCTTCCACAGCCAGTCGGCGGAGTTGAAGAAGGGTTACCTGGTGGCGTTTGTGCCGTTTGTGAACGGTAAACCGGGTAGATGGGAAATTTTTGCGGACAATTTCGCAGGGACGGACCTGGCAAAACCAACCGGACCGATCCAGCATCGCCCATGCGGCCTGGCGCAGGGACCCGACGGCGCGCTCTACGTCACCGACGACCTGAATGGTACTATTTTTAAAATTGCCTACAAAAAGAAATAATCAAAGGCTCATGCCGCCATCCACGAAGATGTTCTGACCGGTGATGAACCGTCCTGCTTCCGAACAGAGCAGGACGGTCATTGCCGCGCAGTCCTGCACGTCGCCCAGATCCCCGCTGGGTGTTTCCATCCGCTTGTTGATGCGCTCGGGAACAGGCGGGACGTCCTGTTCGAGCCGCGGCGTGCCTATTACTCCAGGAGCCAGGTTATTGACGGTAATATTTTTGTCGGCCAGCTGCATCGCCAGGTTTTGCACCATATTCAGAACCGCCGATTTGGTGGCGGCGTAGACGATCATCATAGGGTGAGGCTTGGCTTGCTGAACGCTTCCGATCGTGACAATCCTTCCCCAACCTTTGTTTACCATCCCGGGCACGAACGCCTGCATCAGCAGCAAGGTCGATTTGAAGTTTGCATTGACCTGAATTTCAAAATCATCCTCGGTTACCGACTCCCATTCGGTGGGGATTTGCACGGAGGCATTGATCACCAGAACGTCAGGCACTTTGCCGATAGCGGCGACCTGGGCTGCCACGGCGGTAACACTGCCGTTTCTCGAAAAATCGGCATGCACGAGTGATGCTTTTCCCCCTTTTTTCACGATTTCGTCCGCCACGGTTTCCGCTTCGAAGCGGTCCTTGCGGTAATGCAGGATCAGTTCTGCACCATATTCGGCCAGGGCGAGTGCAATGCCTTTGCCGATTCCCTGGCTCGCACCGGTCACGAGCGCGGTTTTACCGTTGAGATTGAATTGATCAGAAAGTTTCATGGTACGGGATTGTTTGACCTCAGTTTTACCAATCCCGTGCCAGAAATGAGGGAGTTATGCTTCCGGCAAGGTGGCAAAAGCCCTTACCGGGAATGTGCCCACGCCCTTGAACTTCGGCGGTACGGCGCTGAAAAGGTAACCGGAAGCGGGTAGTTTGTCCAGATTGCAAAGGTGCTCGACGATCAGAATTTCGGCACCGAGCAGAATAGTATGCACTGGGCGACTGTTACCGCGGGTGTCGTCAATGTTATGGCTGTCGATCCCCACCAGTTTTACGCCGCAGTCGCGCAAGTATTCGGCCGCCTCGCTTGTGAGGAATGGGTGGTTTTCGAAATAGGCTTCCGTATTCCAGCTTTTCGACCAGCCGGTATGGACCATCACTGCCTTGTTGCGGATTTCCAGATTTTGGAAAAACTCAATCCCTACTTCCAATGTGGCCGTCGCATCGATGGTAACGGCGTCAAGGTTCGCAAATGCTTCGAGCTGTACCTCCGACAGGTCTTTTCCATGCGCATATCGGTGAAACGGACAGTCGATGTAAGTGCCTGTGTTGCTGATCATTTCTATTTTGCCGATCTGAAACTCAGTACCTTCTTCGTATTTGCCTTTGGAATCCTCACGACTGAGAAAATCGCAGATAACCGGTGCTGGCAAGCCTTTGTAAGTAATCAGCCCATCGAAAATGGTGTGGCTCAAATCAACCAAAAGTTCCGGCGACGGCTGGTTTACGGGCTGTCTTTTGTGTTTTTCCTGAATATAAAATTTATTGAGGATCTTCACTTTCCCGACCATCAACAGCCGGAGATCTTTTATAATATAATCGGCCAGTTCTTCATCGGTAATCGTTTCGCCAGCAATGTCGAGCCGGAAATCCTGTCCCTGAATACCTCCGCCGTTTGTAAATTCAATATCAAAATCAAAAACTACCCTGTGGTCCATTTGTTAGTTGAATATATTTCAGAAGTCAGTGTCCGCTTTGTCCAGTTCCATTTCCTTGATCCAGATATTGCGGTAATATACATCATGGCCTTCCGATTGTAGTTTCAGGCCGCCGGGTGTATCGGTAATGCCTTTTCCGCCGTCGTTGCCTCCATCGATACCGGAGTTCTTACCACCCCAAACCTGGCTGATCTTCTGGTTGGTATGCACTTTTTTACCGTTGAAATATAGCGTTACCATGGGCTGCTCTACCAGTTTCCCGTCTTTAAAACGCGCCGCGCGGAAGAGAATATCATACGAATTCCACTTTCCGATGCCATTGTAGGCGTAATAGGGGGATTTGGATTCATTGATCACCGCCCCCATTCCGTGCGAGGTGGTATCGCCGTCGAGCACCTGGATTTCATACCGGTTTTGGAGGTAAACACCGCTATTGCCGCCTGGCTTGGTAATCAGAAACTCCACGTGTGCGCGAAAATCCTTGAATTGTTTTTTGGTAACAATATCCGCCGAACCGTACAAGCCGCCCGCCGAGGCCGGATCGTTGCAGTTGATCACCGTGCCCTTGTCGACAGGGTCGTTTACCACCGTCCATTTGATCGGAGGTTTTGCCGCAAACCGTGGACCTTCCCAGTAAATCCATTTTTCGTCGAGCATTTTGCGGCTGCCGTCGAGGTACACTTCCGCGCCTTTGGGCGCTTTCACGCCTACGCCTACCTGTGCGCACGCAAGCCCGGTGAACGCAATGGCGAGTGCCTGGCCCAGGAAAATGCTTTTCAGTTTCGAGAAATTTCGGTTCATATTGTTGTCGTTTTTATGCTGGGATATAAGGGTTTGAAATTTTAGAATTACTCACTGCTCCACTATAACTTCTCGTCAAAGAGCTTCAAGATGCGCTTGTACTCGTCAGTCCAGGACGATGCTTCCACAAACCCGTGATCTTCCATGGGGTAGGAGGCCAGCTCCCAGTTGTTTTTACCCAGCTCGATGAGCCGCTGCGACAGGCGTACCACGTCCTGATAATGCACATTCACATCGACCATTCCGTGGCAGATCAGTAGATTATTTTTCAACCCGACGGCGTGGTAAATGGGCGAGCTTTTGCGGTAAGCGAGGCTGTCGGCCTGCGGTTCGTTGAGGATATTGGCCGTGTACGACTGGTTATAGGCCGCCCAGTCGGTTACAGGGCGCAATGCGGCACCGGCCGTGAATACATCCGGTGTAGTGAACAAAGCCATCAATGTGATGAATCCGCCATAGGAGCCGCCGTAAATGCCGATTTTTTTAGGGTCGACGCCGTAGGTTTTCACAAGCCATTGCGCGCCGTCGGTGTGGTCGGTGAGGTCTTTCCCGCCCATGAAACGGTAAATGCCCGTACGCCAGTCACGGCCGTAACCCGAGCTGGCCCGGTAATCCATGTCGAGTACCGTGTATCCCTTGTCGGTGAGCAGGTTATGGAACATATACTCGCGGAAATACTGGCTCCACCATTTATGGGCATTTTGCAGATATCCCGCCCCGTGGACGAATATCACGGCCTTTCCGTTCGATTGTTTCGGTTCATAAACCCGCGCATAAATGTTCTGGCCGTCGCTGGCCTTGATTGTCACCACCTTCGCCTCGCGCCAGGGGTAGGAGAGGAATTCCGGTGAAACCGAATGCGTGACCTGAACGGGCTGCGCGTTTTTGGCGGCCGTATTGTCAAGCAAATAGAGTTCCCATGGCGCATTGCTTTTAGAGAACCGGATGGCGATGTTTTTCTCGTCGGGTGAAAGTGTCATCTCGTGTGCGCCCGGCGTGTGCGTGAGGCGTATGCGGGCGCCACCAGCTACCGACATCCGGTAAACATGCTGTTCGCCGGGGTGTGCTTCGTTGGTGATGAGGTAGAAATGTTTTTTATCCTTCGAAAGCACCACATTTTGCACCTCGAAACGGCCCGAGGTCAATGCTGTTTTTTGGCCGGAAGCAATGTTGAATGTGTACAAATGTGAGTAGCCTGTTGCTTCGCTCTGGAAATAAATCGTCTGGTCGTCGAGCCAGCCAATTTCTCCGGCACTTTGAGGGTAACCGCCCACGCCCGGTCCACCGATCCAGGCTTCATCGCGCTGGCGGTCGAGGAGTTTCAGGGACAGTATCGCAGGATCGAGGGACATGATCCAGCGGTCCTTACTATCGTGCGAACGGATTACGACGACAGCATTTTGCCCGTTATCCGACCAGAATGGCCCGTGGAAAATGACTTTCCGCTCCTTTTTCTTCCAGGCACTGTCCTGTTTGGGATAATCTTTAAGGTAATCGGGTTTGTCGTAAATGCCCGGTATCGCCTCTGTGGCCACTTTTCGTGCCGTGTCTTTTCGGACATCATATACCCAAAACTCGCTTTCTGGCTCCGGGGCACCCACCTTTGTCCGTGCCGGAATATCCTCGGTAAAGCCGCTTTCCGTCACATAGTTCGGAACCAAGGTCGATTTGGCGCTTTTGTCTACCTGCGTAAGGCGGTAAGTAACATAACGGCCGTCGGGGCTTAGTTGCTGGTTTGATACGTTTTTATCGCCCAGGTAAATCTCTTTGGGCCGGACAGGCTTATCGGCCTCGGTTATCTTCTTGCCCGCGTCCTTTTTCCCTTTCCGCTCTTTGAGCACGTCGAACATCGCGAGTTGATCTGCTTTCAGGAATTTTTCCTGCCCGCCGACGTTGTCTTCCTTTTTTTGTGTACCTGTTTTAAAATCTGTCAGCTGACTAATGAGGCCGGATGTCAGCGCAATGCCGAACAGGTTGTTGCCACGCTCGAAAATGACAGTACTTTCGTCCAGACTGAATGCCGGATTGGTCTCCCTTTCGGTCGTATTGGTGAGCTGCCGGATGCCAAAGTCTTTGTAATTCACGATAAAAATGTCACCATTCTTTTCATAAAGCCGCAAGGAGTGTGCGCGGTTGTAAATACCTTTTTTACCGGGCATCTGCCGACGGTCGGCAGGGGCAACTTTTGTGATCTTTTTGCCTGCCAGAGCATAAGCATACAGGGAATCGGAAAGATTTTTATCGGGATTCCAGTTGAAATACACTGTTTTGGAATCATCAGCCCAGGTAATGTCGGTTGGCGAGGTCCCGATCCACATTTTCGGGTCACGCATGATTTTCTCGACTGTTAGCGGGGCAAGGGATTGGGCTTGGAGGCTGTTTGCAAAAATAAATGAGGTAAGAAAAGTGAGTTTGCGAAAATGCTTCATGTGTTGAGGTTAGGAAATACAATATAAATCAGTTGTTGTGCGCAACCTTTTTGTCCTGGTAGGCAATAGCTTTGATCAGACGAATGTTGTTATACTCCTCAATAACAACTGTGTCCTCGGCCGGGATAATCCCGCGCTTGATCCAGTTGCTGACCGTTTGCGTATTGGAAATATTGAACCGTCTGCAATATTCGGCTACTGTGACCCAGTCGTGCAGCTCGTATATTTTACCATCTTTCGACAGGTAGTCTTGAGCCTTCGCCAAAGTTTTCCGTGCAGCGTTCAGCAGTTCGTCGAGCTGCTCAGGTTTTGTTTCGGTGATTGTTTTCATATGTTCGGTGAATGAAATCCGTATTATTCCCTCTTTTCCAGTTCGGCAAGCACCTAATCCGCATCCGGACCTCCATCACGTTCATAGTGTGCTTTTTTTATCACAATATACAAAATGTTACGCTTCGTAACGGAATCGGGAGGGGGATTTCATTTCTATTGACCGTGAAAATGCTATTTTTGAGCGTATCCTTGATCCAATGACTTTATTACGCTCCCTGATTTATACAACGGCCGTATTGCTGGCCGCCTTCGCCTGCACCCGCCAGGAAGGTCCACTCCCGGAAAAAGGTGTTTCTTTCGCTCTGAACCAGTATCGCAGGCAACACATCGACAGCGTCCGCTACGAGATTGAGCTGGATATCCCGGCAGGGAAAACTGCGAAGATTTCGGGAAAGGAGACAATCTCTTTTCATTTGGACGCACTCGATTCGGCGCTTGTGCTGGACTTCAATGCGGATGCCGACCATTTGCTGGAAGTGCATGTAGGAGGAGAAAAAGTGCCTTACCGTTTTGTGAATGAGCACATTGTCATCGAGGCGAAGTATTTAAATAAAGGCAAAAATGAGGTAGGTATCGATTTTATCGCCGGTGATCAGTCGCTGAACAGGAGCGACGATTATTTGTACACGCTTTTCGTTCCCGACCGTGCTTCGACGTGTTTCCCGCTCTTCGATCAGCCGAACCTTAAAGCAACTTACCAGCTCACTTTGAAAATGCCTGAGGGCTGGGAAGCGGTTTCGAATGGAAAGCTGGATACGAAAACGGCCGGAAAGGGCAAGCGCATGTATCGGTTCGGCGAGACGAAGCCGATCAGTTCCTACCTTTTCGCATTTGCGGCGGGAAAATTTTTCAAGGAGACAAGAGTACTGGATGGCCGGGAGATGACCATGTACTACCGGGAGACGGACACTTCGAAAGTTAGCCGGAATAGGGACGAGGTATTTCAGCTGCACGCCAAATCCCTGGCCTGGCTCGAAAAATACACTGCCATTAGCTATCCTTTCGGGAAGTTCGATTTTGTGTTGCTGCCATCCTTCCAATATGGAGGAATGGAGCATCCGGGGGCTATTTTTTACAATGAGCCCTCATTATTTCTCGATGAAAATGCCTCGGTGAACCGTAGAATGGCCCGTGCGAGTGTGATCGCGCACGAGTCGGCGCATATGTGGTTCGGCGACCTGGTGACGATGGATTGGTTCAACGATGTGTGGCTCAAAGAAGTATTTGCCAATTTTATGGCGGCCAAGATCGTCCACCCCAGTTTTCCGGAAATCAACCATGAGCTGAGATTTCTTCTGGCGCATTATCCGAATGCTTACGAGGTTGACCGGACAGCGGGAACGAACCCGATTTTGCAGCAACTCGGCAATCTTAAAAACGCCGGTACGCTTTACGGGGCAATTATATATATGAAAGCGCCGATCGTGATGAGGCAGTTGGAGCGAAAGATCGGAGAGCGGATGATGCAGGAAAGTCTGCGGGAGTATTTGAAAAAATATGCATTCGGAAATGCGCGCTGGGACGATCTGATCGGCATTATCGACAAGCGAACACCGCAGGACATTGCCACGTGGAGTAACGTGTGGGTGAAAACGCCCGGAATGCCGGAGTATGCTGTTGAAGCGGGCAAACTGGTGCAGGTGAAGGATGCATCGGGGCGTATCTGGGAGCAACCACTGGTTTTGAAGACATTGCAAAATGGCCGGTTCGTTTTCCCCGATCATGACGGAACAGGTTATGGTTATTTTAAAATGGATACTGCTTCCAAAGCGTGTTTTTTTGAACATTACGGCAATGCCGAGACGTCCGATCCGGTTTTCAAAGGGGCTATGTTGGTGAATATCTGGGAAGGATTGCTGCGCGGGGACGGCCCTGCGCCGGAAAAGCTGCTGAATTACACCTTGAATGTATTGCCCAAAGAACAAAACCCGCTTTTGGTCGACTATCTGCTCGGTAACCTGCAAAGCAATTGGTGGGTGTTTTTAAATGCAGGCCAGCGGGCTGCGCATCAGCAGAGGATCGAGCAGGTTCTTTGGCGGCTTTTGAACAATACTGAGGATAAAGGCATACAAACATCCTATTTCCGGGCATTCAAAGCGCTCGCGCTGACGGACGACGGTTGGCAGAAAATGCATGGGCTCTGGACGGGAAAACTCGAAGTTAAGGGCCTTGTGCTGTCGGAAGAAGACAAAATTTCGCTAGCATACGAGCTGGCACTGAAAGGAAAGGATGGCGGTAAGGCTATTCTGGGCGAACAGTTGAAAGCAACTAAAAATCCGGACAGGAAGGCGAGAATGCAGTTTGTAATACCGGCACTAAGTACCAGTGAGGCGGAGCGCGATGCGTTTTTTGAGTCCCTTAAAAAGGAAGAAAACCGTGAAAAAGAAGCTTGGGTACTGGACGCATTAGCCTACCTGCATCACCCGTTGCGGGCGCAAAGCGCATTGAAATACCTGCGGCCCTCGCTGGACCTGTTGCAGGAAATTCAGCTCACAGGCGACATTTTCTTTCCCACACGCTGGTTGCACAATACATTCGCAGGACATTCGTCGCGGGAAGCGGCCGGAATTGCCGAAACGTTTTTAGAAGAACACCCGGCTTATCCTTACTTTTTGAAAAATAAAATATTGCAAGCGACCGACCTGCTCGACCGCTCGGTGAAACTATCCGGTACCTATGCCCAAAAAGAGCATTCCCCTGCATTATCTCAGCAATGAGTCGGGCCTGGGCATTTCCCTGCACCGGATCGACCGGATGAGCCGGATCAATGAGCCGCATATGGATGCCCATCGTGATGCCCATGGTAATTTCTTTTTCCAGGAAGATGGCCACGCCCGCCTGATGGTCGATTTCCGTGAGTTAGAGCTCAAAGGCTGCGGGGCATTTTGCGTGCTTCCCGGCCAGGTGCATTACCCCTTAGAAACGGAGGGTTCCTATGGCTGGTTTTTGGGTGTGGATATGAGCTTGCTCGATGAGCATCATCGCGCGGTTGTGGATGAATACGCATTGCACGGGCTCCCGGTGGCGGTCAATGCGGAGCAGGCCGGGTTGCTTTCCCGGAGCCTGGAACTGTTGCAGGCATTTTGCCAATCTCCTGACCGGTATGGAACTGCCGTCGTGCAATCGATGCTCAAAACCTGCCTGGGTATATTCACTTCGCTGTTTGAACGCGAGCTGCTGGAACGTGTCGTGCAATCGAGGCCGTCGGCCATTACTTCGCAATTCCGCAAACTTTTATCAGAGCATTTCGAAACGGTGAAAAGTCCTTCCGAATATGCCGGGATGCTTAGCATTAGTCCGTCTTATCTGAATGAGGTGGTGAAAGAAACATCGGGCCAGCCGGTGAGCCACTGGATCCAGAACGAAGTGATGATGGAGGCCAAAAGGTTACTCTATTACACAGATTTGACCGTTAAGGAGATCGCATTCGGTCTGGGCTACGAAGACCATACCTATTTTTCGAGGCTGTTCAGAAAAGTGTCGGGTAAATCGGCCGGGCAGTTCCGGGAAGAATACCGCCGATAACCGTTAGTGTTAAAAACCGCGATTTGTCCAATCAATACCACTCTTCCTACCTTTATTCTCTGCGGGTGCCCGTGTTGTTTTGTAAAGTAAAAAATCGGCTGGATCGTCAGCCCAGTAACAACACCAATCGCACTAAAAATGAACATCATCAAACAGAAAGCGCTACACCTGCTTGAAAATGCCTTTGGAAAAACAGGTACCGTCCTGGCGATCCGCGCCTGGGAACCTGCTACTTTCTTTGAAGTGGATGCCCACTTTCCGGATATGGATATGAGTGGCTGGAAACGTGTCCAGCATATTAAAGTACGGGTAGGAGAGGGTATTTACCGCGATTATACACCTGCGGGCTGGGACGAGGATATCCGCACCTGCACGCTGTACATCAATGCCGAACAGGACGGTCCGGGTGCGCAGTGGATACGTTCCCTGCATGCGGGCGACAGCATTACGTATGTGGGCGTGGGCGCAACCATGCACAGGCCCACGTATGCGGGAGAGATGGTGGTTTTCGGGGATATGAGCAGCATCGGGCATTACCTGGCCTTGCAGCAACTGGCCGGCACACGGAAGATCAGCGGCGCGATCACCATAGCTCACGAAAACCACCGGGAAGAGTTTAAAGAGTATTTCAACTGGAATATCCAGCCGGTGAGGAAAAATGGCGACGGCGGGTTGTACTCGATGCTCAAATGGACCAGCGACAGAGCACTGGCCAATTCGAACGTCTATATTTCGGGGCATATCCCGACCTGTATCCGTTTGCGGAAGGAACTTAAACGGCGTGAAGATTCTCCGCTCGGTATCCAGGTGCAGGGATTCTGGTCGTAATTAATCGAAAATGCCGTTCATAGCGGTAAGGATCACGGGTTTGCCTTCTGTGACGATGATCGTATGCTCGTGCTGCGCCACATAACCGCCGCGCGAGCCCACGAGCGTCCAGCCGTCGCGTTCGGTAGAAGTGCTTGTAGAAGCTGTTGAAATGAACGTTTCGATAGCGACCACACTGTTTTTGCGGAAGCGGGCTGTGTTATAGCGATCGTAATAATTGGCGATTTCATGTGGTTCCTCGTGCAGGCTGCGGCCTACGCCGTGGCCTGCCAGGTTCTTAATGACCTTGTAGCCCGATCTTTTAGCCTCGGTTTCAATCAACCGCCCGATATCGGCGATCCTCACGCCGCCTTTGATCTGGCTGAGCGCTGTGCTCAGAATCCTTTTGGAAGCATTCACCAGTTTGCTATGTCCGTGAATATCTTCGCCCAGCACAAAAGAGCCGCCATTATCGGACCAGAAGCCATTCAGTTCTGCCGAAACGTCGATGTTGACCAGGTCGCCTTCTTGTAAAATCTTTGTTTCCGAAGGTATTCCATGCGCGACTTCATTATTGACGCTAATGCATGTCCAGCCGGGGAAGCCATAGGTTAGCTTCGGTGCCGATTTTGCGCCTAGGCCACTCAACATTTCCCCTCCGAAGTCGTCGAGTTCCCTGGCCGTCATACCCGGCTTCGCATGTTCACGCATCGCGCGTAAAGTAGTGGCTACTGCGCGACTTGCTTCCTGCATGCCGGTTAATTCAGATTCTTTCGAAATAGACATTGTTGAGTATCCGTATTATTTTACAATTTTCAACCCCACTTCCTCGTAGACACCATCCCAAAGCGCCACACGCCGTTCGAGGGAGACAACGGTCGCTTTTTCGGCTTCCTGCCAGAACAATTCGTTGTTACCGCAAAGTTTGGCTGTCATTTGCAGGGCCAGATGGCTATGGTGGTCGCCATCGACTTCGATGTGTCGTTCAAGGTAGTATTTAAAAACGGAGATACTGTCGGGGAAATGGCGGTGGATGTCTTCGATGATCGACATGAACATGCCCGGAATGAGGTCTTCACGTCCGAAAGTAAAGATGGCGGCTTGCAGAAACTCCTTGCGGGTATCGATGGTTTCGAATGTAAAACGGACAAATTCACGTGCTTTCTCAGGTGTCCCCGCTGCATTGAATGCGCTTTCAAGATTGCCCGCTTCGCGTAGTACGGTAATAAACCGGCCGATTTCCGTGGTATCGGCACCGCATTGTTCCATTGCATCGAGGTAGAGTTCGAAATGACTTCTGAAATTCCCTTCCATATCGACGTCCGATTCCTCACCAGCCACGATTTCGTTGATAAGATGCCGGGTCTCGCCGTCGCCGGTCGGAAACCAGGGTACGGAGGTGCAGGTGAGGCCATTTTGAAGCGATTTTAACAGCGACATAAAGTCCCAGACGGCGTAAACATGGTATTTCATGAATACTCTGAGGTCTTCGATGTCATTAATAACCGAATAAACTTTGTGCTGGATGATCTGTTGCCGCAAAGGCTCGATGTTCTGCTGGATTCTCGTGATGTGATTGTTCATTATTTGCATATTTCTCTTTTCTAAACCGTAGTTTTGGAAGGTTTGTTCTCGTTTTTGCAAATAAAGGGGAATCCGGGAGCGTAGTTTGCGACGATTTCCTCAAAGTATCATACGGGCGAACAACGGGCACCCGTATGACTTTTAACCGGTTATTTTTGCTCCTGCGGTGAATACCTGACAAGGTCGATGCCGATGCCGTTCGGATCGGAAATGGCGAAATGCCGGTCGCCCCAGGGTTCGTCCCGAAGATCAATCTTCATTTGTATCCCTTTATTTTTCAATTCCTTATAGAGCTTATCGACGTCTTCGACCTCGATAGTCAGGTACATGCCTTGCCCCTGGAATGCTTTGTGGAACAATGGCTGTTGCGAAGGGTGGTTGGGAAGCAGGAAGCTGATCTCGGAAGCACCGCCGGGAGTGTGGAGCAGGAGGTAAAATTCATTTTCGAAAGTGACGCCGAAACCCAGCGTTTGGGTGTAAAATGCTTTTGTTTCGGCGAGTTTGGAAGTGACAATGCCTGCGTTAAGTTTCATTTTTTGTTTGGTTTGAGTTGATGGACCGGTTTGGGAAAGTGCATTGGTGCAGAAACACACGAATGCGCATAATGTGATGAGCTGTTTCATAGTGCTGTTCGTTTTTTGTCGTATTGATGGTACAAAATTCGGTTAGACCATGAAAGCAGGATTGTAAAAAACGGACAAAATCACCTTCCGAACGCTTTTCCGGGCGTCACCCCATAAAGATTTTTGAATTCCTTGATGAAATGGGCCTGATCGTAGTAGCCGTTATCGTAAAACAGCTTGTTTTGGCGGAGGCTTTGCTGTGATGGTTTGGCGCGGAGGATATTCTGGAAACGCACCACCTGGCTGAACGTTTTGGCTGAGTCGCCGATATAATACCCGAAGAGCCTTCTAAGCTGCCGCGGGCTAAGGCCGGTGTCCAGGTCTTTTTCGACATTCAAAACGCCGGAGTTTTGGAGGATAAGGGATAATGCCTCGTAAAAACGAGGGTCGCGGTCAAATTCGGTGCGGACTGCGAAATGTAGGAAATACTCATCGAACCTGCGCTTTATTTCGGCAACCGAAAGTCCCGTTTCGAACGCCGACGCTATGAACCCTGCGGTAGCGGGCAACACAACTCCCAGATTTTCAAAACGATTGCTCAGCTCCGCCGCATTGATTTTGAAGAGTTGCGAAAACATCGTGGGTAAAAACCGTACACCGACATAATCAAAACTGTTTTCAAGCGGGAACTCCGTATATTTTTTACAAAAGCCCATCACGAAATTTTCGGCTGGATTATTTAATTCGAAAAAGATATCAATGCAGCCATCGGCAACGACCCGATATATAAAAGGCTCGTCGAGCGACACCGAAGTCCGCAGCCGCCAGTAACAGTAAATTATGCCCTGCAAGGCTGCATCGGGCATAAATTCCTGATAGGTTACCCGCTCCGCCGACCGTTTTACGGTCGGTTGAACAGGCATGTATAACCTCCGGATATCTGGAATCTGGTGCATCAGGCTTCGTCCGTTAGAAAAGTTTCCGCTGTACGTTAACTCGCTTATTGATAACAGGTTTTGAAAGTTGTCAAATATATTCGTATTTGTAAATTAATATTTTTTCATGTTTGACTGCAATTAAAGACAGGCGTGACCTTTTTCCGGGTTGCGTACGAATTTTTGCGGTTGGCCCCGAACCGTTCAATTTAATATATCTTATGAGCAAAACACTCGATAATCTCCGTTTATATGCAGGTGTTGTAAAAAGGGTAGGGTATACCCTCACGGCAGGTATGCTGACTTCCGGTTCAAGGGATGAACTGCTAAAATTGTACAACTGTTACAATGGCCATCTGCAACCTGAGGACAGCACGCCGGTCGATCCTTTTATTATTCCTAAAACCGACGTTTTCGAGCTTTTCGGCAGCGACCATGCGGCGTACGAAGGCGTTTATGAATGCGGGTTTGGGCACACGACGGAGTTTGAACTAAAAGTCATTAGTAACCTCGTTAAAAAATGGAATCCCCGGCGCATTTTTGAAATAGGCACATTCCAGGGGCGAACCACTTTGAATATGGCCTTAAACAGCGGTACCGATACTGAGATTATTACGCTCGACCTTCCTGCCGAAGAACTGGCTTCAACAAAGATGGAAATTGAGGAAGGAGAAGTGCGCTATGTCGAAAAAGAGGTTTCCGGTGAACGGTTTATCGGCCATCCGGCAGCATCGAAGATCCGGCAGGTGTTCGGAGATTCCGCTTCGTTTGATTTCAGTCAACACAACAATTCCGTCGACCTGGCATTTATCGACGGCTCGCATGCCTACGAATATGTACTGAACGACAGCGAAAAAGTGTTTACAATCATGCGCAAAGGCGGCCTGATCATCTGGCACGACTACACCAACTGGCCCGGCGTCTGGACGGCGCTGAATGAACTTTACGAAAAGGACGCCCGGTTCAGGGGCATTAGGCACATCGGGGGTACCAGCATTGCCATGCTGACGCTTTGACTTAACAAAATAAGCGTAGTAACCTCTGGTTAAATCAACGTATATACGTCATCGGCTGTCCCGGGGAAATGTTGCATTTTTTCAGCCTTTTTCCGTCAGTCCGGGTGCGCATACCCGTGACGGAATACCACGGCATTGTTTTTTTACGGGAGTGGTGAAAAAACGAACAATACTATGAGCAACAGAACCTTAGTTGATGCCTACATCAAAGAACTGGAAGCGGAGTATACTTCGACCCGCAAATGCCTGGAACGCTTTCCGGTTACATTATTCGGTTACAAACCGCATCCTACTTCCATGGAAATGGGCTATCTCACTCTTTTGGTAGCAGAAATTCCCCTTTGGATAACTTTTATGGTCGAGCAAGGGGAGGTCGACTTTGCCACCTACAAACGTTTCGAGTTCAGCACCAGCGAGGAATTGCTTGACCATTTTGAGGAAGTTTTTAACGGCGCCAAAAAATCACTGGCAGGCATTACCGACGACGACCTCGATGCTCCCTTCTATCTTAAACGGCAGGGCCAGGTACTATTTACACAGCCCAAACGTGAGGGCGTCGGCTCGACGATCAACCATTGGATACACCATCGCGGCCAGCTTACCGTATACATGAGGCTGAACGAAATTGCCGTTCCATCCATTTACGGGCCCTCGGCCGATGACCGGACATTCTGATCAGCGAGGCGGTCCGAAGCGGTCGAACTGTTCTTTTTTCAGCTCTTCGAGGATTTCTTTCGTCGATTCGAAACTTGTGTGCTGATAGGCACGAAGCCCGAGTGTTTTGGCCATATTGGCAAACATAATGCGGTCGTCGAAATACACGCACTGGCTGGGTGTGGCCTGTGCGATGCCCATAGCCAGTTCGAAAATGCGCGGGTCGGGCTTGCGCATTTTCACTTCGCAGGAGGAAATGAATGCATCGAAGCAGGTATGTAGTTTGAATTTCTGGATGCGGTAATCGTTCAGTTCTTTTCCCTCATTATTAATGGAAATGATCCTGAAACCACAATCCTTTTTCCATTCTTTGAGCCAGGCCAGCATTCCCGGCAGCTCGACGGACTGCGAATACATAAATTCTTTGAAATCTTCCCGGACGAAATCGCGCGGGTGATTGAAGATCACCGTGTCGAGGTACTGATCGAGGTTCACACTCCCGATTTCGTATACATTGAAAATGAAATTATGGAGTTGGTCCATTTCCTTGTAATTGAGGCCGAATTTCTCCGCCGCCAGGATGCGGGATTCGTGGCCCCATCCATTGCTCAAAAGGACGCCGCCAATGTCGAAAAAGAGGATTTTGAGATCGCTGATCTGCATAGTGAGTAAAATATATGGTTCCGCCGTAAAGATGTGGGGTTAATTTGTGATTTCCTCCTCTCAGGAAAGGATTGATAAGGAGATATGATTTGTATAGAATATGTGACAAATTTGTAGATATTTCTTTTGATATTTGTATTCTAATATATACTCAAAGTTCCTTGACGATGATGAACGAAACTATAAAACGCTACGAGCGCATTGTTATGAACATTGGAGAACTTATTGAGGTGTCAGGGTATAGAAACGATTACCTGGCCGGTAAATTAGGATTGACGACCGTCAATTTCTCGGCAAAGAAGAACCGCAAGACCTTCACACTGGAGGAGATTAAAAAGTTGGCGCACATCATTGATAACGATGACGTTCAGGATTATCTGCTGGCCCTCGAAATGGAAGAGCGCGAGAATGAGGAAACCATCACTCATGAAGAGTTTTTCAAGCTCATGGGATGGAACTAGTCTTCAAGAAGTCGTTCTACAGAAACTTTGTGCGGCTACCGTCTCATGTCCAAAGCGCCACGCAGGTCATACTCAGGAAATTAATAAGCGCCGACACTTTGGGAACTGCCGGTGTTGATTATGCCCCAATCCGGGGGCAGAGGGTTGGCTGTAATTATTACCGGATTCGCATCGGTCAATATCGAATGGGTATTGAATATGTTGTGCCCAACCTAATCGTGGTAACGATCGCCGTTCGTGGCGATATTTATAAGACTTTTCCTCCAAAATAAAAGCCGGTGCGAGAGTGATTCGCACCGGCTTTATGCTTTATCATACCCATACTACCGTCGACCGCCACGGAAACCTCCCCCACTAAAACCACCCCGGCTGAAACCTCCGCCTCCACCGTTAAATGTACGTCCTCCGAAAGATCCGTAAGACCGGGAAGGGGCTGTAAAACTACCACCGCGTGGCACCGACCGGAAACCTTGTGCATTTACCGACCGTGGTGCGGAACGGAATGCCTGACCCCTGTCGAACAGGTAGGAACGGCTGCCGACAGCAGGGCTAAAGTGTCTCGCAGCGGAGCCAATGAAGGCCGTTCTGGGTGAATACCCGTAATGCCGTGGGGCGATGGTGTGGTAATAGTGGTCATACTGGCGGTACAGGTGCGGATAATACCGGTAAGCGCCACCAAAGAACCATCTCGAAAAGCCCAGTGAAGGCATTGCGTAAACCATCGGGTAGCCGCCCAGGCCGAAATAGAAGCCGGAACCATAGCCATACAAGCCGGGATACCACATGGGCGAGCCGTACCAGTAGGGATAACCAAACCAGTAAGAATAAGGGCTGCCGTAGTTAACGACTTTATCGCCGGTTGGTGCGGGGTAACTGTAACCGCCCTGAGAGGCATATTGTTGCGAAGCCTGGCTCAGCTCCTGCATCGCCTGTGGATTTTGTTTCAACTCATCCTGATACGCAGCCAGTTCCTCTTTGTTTTGTGCCTCGATTTGGTTGTGAATGTTGGCCAGATCGTTGCGTACGTCGGCCGGGTTATCTTTGAAACGTTCGCCGAGCCGGGCTACCAGATCGGAGTGGTCGTTCAGGAGCGACAATACATCCGGCATTTCTTCCAATGTTTTGAAAGCCTCCTGCGCATCGGGGTTCAGCAGCGCGATCATGCTTTGAAAAGAGTTGCCAGCCTCCTCATTGAGGTTGTCTACTTTCACCAGGTCGGTATGGTGATTGTTGTACAACTTCCAGGCGGCTTCTTTCAACTCGGGAGTAGGGTTAACGTTCGCCAGCATTCCGTCAATCGCCTCGCGTGAAGTTTTACGTGGCAGCGTCGCCAGTTTGTGCATCAGATCGGGGTATCGGCTGACTTCGTAAAACCAGCTTTGTTTCTTTTGAGGGTAATTCTGAATAATTTGTTGAAACCCCGCGCTGCTTTTTTCCCGGATCCCGGCCAGTTTAGCCAGCACATCAGGGTATTGGGTAGCTACGAGTATATCATTGCGGACACCGTCGTCGTACGGTGCAATGGCTTTAAGCAGGCTTTGGTCAGTGACAATATTTTGTTGCGCGTTACTAACCATTTGATCATCCTGGCCGTAGCCGGTGAGGCTGGCGGCGGAGAGCAGAATAGTGGCAAACAAATGAAGCGGTTTCATGGTATTAAACTGTTAAAATTGAATAGCTTCTTGACTTTTGATGATACCAAGGTATCCTGCGATTCTGTTGAAAAATTGAAGATTCGGGCGTTT
This sequence comes from Dyadobacter sp. OTU695, assembly GCF_038440355.1. Classification (NCBI taxonomy): domain Bacteria; kingdom Pseudomonadati; phylum Bacteroidota; class Cytophagia; order Cytophagales; family Spirosomataceae; genus Dyadobacter; species Dyadobacter sp. OTU695. Next base: position 1,393,992 of record NZ_JASATN010000001.1, read on the forward strand.
TGGAAAAATATTCCCGCATGATTTCCGAAGTTCACAACATCACCCCCAACTCGGAAAAGTGAGCCCGGAAATACGTGCGGGAAATGCCTTTCAGATTAAGCCCTGCTGCGAAGGAAAGCTCTTCATGAGTTTCCTGACACCCTTGTTGATCTGCTTTTCGAGCCGGTTGGGATTGCTCACATCACCGGAAATCGCTTTTTGCCAGATAATATCACCGGTTTTCGTATCCACCACGTCGAGGATGAGCGTACCGTCGGTGCTGGTGCTGGAATAGGGGTAACCTCCGTAGCCATAACCACCGAAGCCGCCATAGTAGGGATATCCCCATCCGAAACGGCCGAAGCCCATCATCATCGGATAACCCATTCCGCCGTAGTAGTTCTTGCGCACGCGTTGGGTGTACGTGTGAAATTGCAGGAGCAGGTCAGGATGTTGGGTATTTCGCATAAGGCCCTTGCTTTCCAATGCCTTGTCGAAGGCACTTTGAATGCGTTGACGGGAAAGCGAGCTGGCGTACATCGGGTTCTGGTTGGTTTTCATGTCGGGGACAATCCAGTTGTAGGTCAATGCCTTGCCGGAATTATTTACGGCCTGTTGGGGACTTTGTGCGAGCACTACACTGCCCAGCACAGTCAGCATTCCCAACAAAATCAGGTTCTTTTTCATCTTAATGAGTCATTTAAAAGATTTTCCAGGGCCCGGCTCTCCGGGCGTACATCCCGGAAAGCCGCACCTCGGAGAGCCGGGGTTACTTACAAGCCAATCGCGAAATACTGGGTTTCGTCGTTGCCGGGATAAAGCCCTTCGATCATCACCCCGCCTTTTTTGCCTTGCAGCATTTTGACTGCTTCCCGGGCATTGGCGACGGGTGTTTTATCAATTTTGGTGATCACAAATCCCTCTTCCATGTCGGTATTCTGACGGATTTTGCCGGCATTGATCGCTGTAACCTGTGCACCTGAACCGATTCCGTATTCCTTTTTCTGCTGGTTGGTGAGGTCTTTGAGCTCGATACCCAGCTGTTCCATCACAGCCGACGATGAGCGGTCGGCGAGCGAAGGCTCGGAGATGCCCTTCAATGTCACGGAAATCACTTTTTCAACACCGTCGCGGTTCAAATTCACGGTCACCTTGTCGGAAGGTTTGTGCTGGGCGATGGCTTCCTGCAACTGCGGTACACTGGTAATGTCGTGACCGTCGATTTTGGTGATCACATCGCCGATTTTGATACCGGCTTCTTTTGCAGCACTTTCGTCCGCAAAATTCTCGACGCGAACGCCCTCATCTACTTTCAGGTCAAACGATTTGACTTTCGCCGCATCCACTTCGCTGATCCCCACGCCCAGATACCCGCGCTGCACGGAACCGAATTTGGAAATATCCTCGACCACTTTGTGCGCAATGCTGGAAGGAACCGCAAACGAGTAACCGGCAAATGAGCCTGTCTGGCTGGCAATGGCAGTGTTGATACCGATCAGGTTACCATTCAAATCCACCAATGCGCCGCCCGAGTTACCTGGGTTCACCGCCGCGTCGGTCTGAATGAATGATTCGATAGGCGCTTTTGCATTCTCGCCGAGGATGTTGATGTTGCGTCCTTTGGCGCTTACAATACCCGCGGTAACGGTGGATGTCAGGTTGTAGGGATTGCCAACCGCCAGCACCCATTGCCCGACCTGCACATTTTCGGAATTGCCGAACGATAACGCCGGCAGGTTTTTCGCATCGATTTTAATCAATGCGATGTCAGTGTTCGGATCGCTGCCGATTACTTTTGCTTTGTAAGTATGCTTGTCGGCGAGGGTCACCTCCAGCGTTTCGGCACCCTGAATCACGTGGTTGTTGGTTACGATATAGCCGTCGGGATTGATGATCACGCCCGAGCCGGTGGCTTGCGGTTTCTCCATTTTACCTTCCGGGGCCTGCTGTCCGAACGGGCTGCGGCCGCCGAAGAAATCCCTGAACTCTTCGGGAATTTGCATCTGGCTCACGGTACGTTCGGGTTTCAGCGTCGATTTAATGTGCACCACGGCTGCCGTTGCTTTTTTGGAGGCAAATGAAAAGTCGGCAGGTATCATGGCCGCCGGTGCATCTGCCGCGTGGGCTCCCGGCCGGGCATCCAGCCGGGCATCCAGCCGGGCCTTTACGAATGGCGTCGCATTATTGACCCATGTTGAAATAGTATCTGGCTTGCCAAAATGTTCGTAGGTAGCATAGGAGGTACCGCCCAAAAGTGCGGATGCGAGGGCTACTGTTGCAATTTTTCTGAAATTCCGTGTTGTTGTCATCGCTTTTAAATTGATTAAGTGTATTCAAATTTCAATAGCGATCCTGTGGCAATTCTGTGGGGATTCTGAAGACATTTTGTAGTTGCCATTTTTTTTGAAATACATAAAAAAAGGAGGATCAGAAACCCTCCCTTTATTCACTAATAGCCATGAAAAGTCTTGAATATCCTTACCAGGTCACCGTGAGAATGTGCCACGGGCCGTCGGTTTCGTAAGTGAGCGTCTGCCCGTTTACCTGGCAGATCGTCTTGGCCAACGCAAGTCCCAATCCGAGCGACGCAGAATGTGTGCCTTCTTTCCGGAACCGCTCGAACATTAGTTCCGGGTCGATGTGGATAGGCGTGCCGGTATTGCGTACGACCAGCCTGCCCGCATTCAGTGTAATGTCAATCGTTCCGCCAATTACATTGTAGCGTATGGCATTCGTTAGCAAATTATTGACCAATACTTCGGCCAGGGCAGGGTGCATGACCGGCCCGGTCGGCTCGATGGCCGTTTTGACGGTAATCCCCCGCTGCTCGATCAAATCTTCCAGATCGCGGAGCTTCCGGTTGATAATCGGTACAAGGCTGATCGGCTCGGTTCCCGCCAAAAACTGCCGGTTTTCTATTTTGGTCAGCAATAATAATGCCTGGTTCAGTTTGGCCAGCCTGTTGGCTGCCTCGCTGATTTCCGAAAGTGCCACGAGTTGTGATTCTTTTAAGCTCTCATCCTGAAACAGCCCTTCTATTTTGGACAAAATTACCGCCAGGGGCGTCTGTATTTCATGCGACGCATTCTCGGTAAACTCTTTCAGGTTTTGGTAAGTGGCGGCAAGGCGGTCCGTGAATTGCGTTACCGACTGGTTTAACTGCTCGAACTCGACGGTATGCTGTTTGGGAAAAGTAAGGACCTCGTGTTTTTCGACCTGGTAGGCGTCCAATGCACGTAATGTTTTGTAAAACGGCCGCCAAAGCCGGCGTGAAAGCCAGCTGTTCAACAGGAGCAGCGAGATTAGCAGCAATGCCACAATGAATGTAACAGTCATCACCACTGCTTCCTGTAACTGCTGTCGCTGTGCCAGTAACTTGCTGATTGTTATCCGGTACCACACGCCTTCCACGCGTTCGTAGAAGATCAGCTGCCGGTAGGGCTGGTATTCGTTTTCAAACTCGTTGAATAATTTTCGCTCCACGAGCGCCATTTGGCCCGGATAGCGCACCTGGTCGAGTTGCAGACTGTCGCCCAGTTGCAGGATGTACACCGGTAGTTCGTCGATATGGCGCAGTTGCCAGCTTACTTTCACCTTGCTGCGCATCAGCTCTTTGTTGACCTCTCTGTCTATCAGGTAATCCACTGAAAAATAGAATAATACCGCCCCCAATGTGAGCACGCACAGCGACGTAATGATCTGGTATTTGAGGATGCGTTCCAGCAGTTTCATTGCTCGCTGAATTTATAGCCTACGCCGTAAATGGATTTCAGGTAATCGGGGCAGCCTTTGTCCATGAGCTTTTTCCGTAGGTTTTTGATGTGTGTGTAGATAAAATCAAAATTGTCCATTAAATCGGCATCGTCGCCCCAAAGGTGCTCGGCGATGGATTCCTTGGTGAGTACGCGGTTTTTGTTGGCGATCAGGTACACGAGCAGGTCGTATTCCTTGCGGGTAAGGACGATTTCCTGCTGATCGACCAACACGAGATGTTCCTGGGGATCAACCTGGATTTTGCCGAAGCGTATTTGCTGGCTACCCTGGAAACTTCGCCGGCGGATTACCGCCTGCACACGCGCGTTGAGTTCCGAAAGGTGGAATGGCTTGGTAAGATAATCGTCCGAGCCGAGATTGAGGCCGGTAATGCGGTCGTCGAGTGAATTTTTGGCAGAAATAATGATGATACCCGTTTCCGGGAAGCTCCGTTTTAATTCTCTAACGGCGTCCAGGCCATCACCATCGGGTAGCATCAGGTCAACGAGTACGCAATCGTAGCGGTAAATATTAATTTTCTCGACCGCCGTCCGGTAATCTGCCGCCCATTCGCAAATGAAGTTTTCGCGCTGAAAATAGTTTTGTATGCTGGTGGCCAGCGCTTTTTCGTCTTCAATGAGCAGCAGTTTCATAGCATTGTCGTTTGTGCAAATGAAACTACAAATTTTGGAGGAAATCTGAAGCCGGTAATGCGGGGTTACTTCACTGTCCGTTTGGCCCAGTTGAAAATGGTGGAATACACCTCCTCGCGGACGGGTTGTTTGGAAAGGATCAGGTCATGCATGCCGCCCTGAACGGCCTGAATGCTGTATTGGCCCACAATATTCTGGGCCTGCCGCGCCACTTCTTCTACGTTCAATACGGCATCGCCGGTGAAGAAAATGTCGCTCCATTTCTTTTCGTCGATGGATTTGGCCGAATGCAGTACCAGCACCGGTTTGTTGATGCTGATGCCCTGGGTAAGCCGCTCCTGCGCGTTATGTACGGCCCTTATCCAGCCGAGATTAACCGGCGGCGCGATCAATGGCTTTAAACCGAGGCTATACGACCATTCGCCATGCGCGGTAATGTGTAAGCTCTCGCCGTAAAGCGGGTTAATGCCCAAGTCAAAGTTCGTTTCCGGGTGTTTTTCGGCCCTTTTTAAAAGCAGCGGCAATGCCGTTTTTTTAAGTCCTGACTTAATATTCAATGCAAACATCGGGCTGTTGAGCAGCACCGCATCGAATTGCTCCTTGCCTGCCCGCTCGCTCGCATACAACGATATAACAAGCCCACCTAGCGAATGCCCGCTCAAAAGTACCTTTTCATTGCCTTCCCCCCTGATTACCGCGAGTGCAGTGTCGATATCGGCATAGTACTCGGAAAGGTCGCGGACATTGTTAAACTTCTGATGGCTGAGCCATGACCGCCCGTATTTTCGCAGATCGACCGCATAAAAGTTGAACCCCTCCTTAATGTACCGCTCGGCCATTTCCTCCTGAAAAAAATAGTCGTTGAAACCGTGCACGTAAAGCACCGCTTTGGCACTTTTATCGGACGTTGTTTTCCGAATGATCGTGCAGGTAACGCTGCCTTCGTAGTCCGATGGCTGAACGATGGTCGCCTGTTTGAATCCTTTGCCGATCAAATCCGCAAAGTAGGTCACCTGCGCATGGGCAGCGCTGGCAGAAAGCGTAACGAGGAGCGTGAACAGGAGGCGGTGTTTCATGGAAATATGTACTAATCAGGCGTAAATATAAATGCTGCGATACCTCGCGGCAAGTTCGCTGCGGCAATCCCGCGGCCGCTATTCGATCTTTTTAAGTTCGGCCCCACGGTCGGGTTGAAGGTTTACCTTTCCAAACTCCGCATTGGTATTGTTTTCGATGGTAAAGCCCTTGGCTACGTCTATTTCAATTGTCAGTGCATCGGCAGTAAAGTTGAAGATATGTCCGCCGGACTTGTGATCGTCGGCCAGATAATGCAAATGGAATCCCGGCACATTGGTACGGGCCAGGTATGGAGGCAGCAGGAAGCCGCTGCATATTCCTTTGGTGTTTTTTAATTCAAAAACGACCTGGTTATATTTTAAATGCTCCGGCAACGTGGTGTAGGGTTTGCTGGCCGGTTTTTCTGCCCTGGTGGTCATGGTCGTGAATGCGGCGGAAATCCTTAGCGCGTAAATGCCGTTCGGGTTCAGGATGTGTTTAAGTTGTTCCTGTACCTTTTCGTAGGTCAGTCCGGGGCCATTCAAATAGATTATGGTGTCGGCTTTGAAGAATTTCACGAATGCCGCGGAGGTACTGTCGGAATCCGGGACTTCTTTCACGGAGCCGTCGAATGCGATCTTGTAAACATGTCCTTTATCGATCAACAGCTCCCCATCGACCCTGTTGAATGTTCCGACACCGAAATCGCCTTTCTTTTTGAGTTGCCCGATGGTCAGGTCGCCGTCGAAAACACCTGCCATAAGAGCGTCGATAATCGAATACTGGTACATGAAATCCTCTTCCGGAGCGGCTGCGCGGCGATTTCTGGTCGATTGTGCGAAGGTAGTGCCAGCGAAAAGGCCGGACAGGAGGGTTAATAGCAGGAGAACGAATATGCTCTTGCTGATTGCGGAAAGACGAACCATGTATGGAAAGGGTTTGGGAATAGTTACAAATGACGACATATGGACGAAGCTTTGCAATGCAGGTGGTGACATTCTATCCAAAGGCATTATAGCACCTGACGGGGGATATTTAGGAGAATAAGAGGGAAAGCGGCGCCGCAGTTGATAATCCCGGAAAAAAAGATCAATTTAAAAACAGTTAATATTCCTTTCCCAATCACCAATTAATCCTGAAAATGAAAAGGTTTTTACTCCTGTTACTCGTTCCTTCGCTCACCCATGGGCAACTCGCTCCGCCTGTCATGTCTGAGAAGGCCAGGAAGATCCACGCTGCGGCATTGACGATCGACACCCATGCTGATGTTCCTATTAATATGATGAAACCCGGCTTCGATGTGGCCGTGGAACATGACTTTGAAAAGGAACGCTCGCAGATCGATTTTCCGCGGATGATCCGGGGCGGAATGGACGGGATGTTTTTTGCCGTGTACCTCGGGCAGGGCAAGCGCACCGAAGCTGCCACTGCCGAAGCAAAAAAGAAGGCGTTGGCGATTTTTGACAAAATCCATGAAGCGGTAAAAGCCAATCCGCAAACGGCCGGGCTCGCCACGACCTCCAAAGATGCCTACCGTTTGCAAAAAGAAGGCAAACGCGCTGTTTTCATCGGCATGGAAAACGGATGGCCGGTGGGCAAGGACCTGGCAAACCTGAAACTCTACTACGACCTCGGTCTGCGCTACATTACCCTGTCGCATTCGCTGAACAACGACATTTGCGATTCTTCGACCGACGGAGATGGCCCCGAATTCAACGGATTGAGCGCTTTTGGGGAAGAAGTGGTGAAGGAAATGAACCGACTGGGTATTATGGTCGACATATCGCACGTTTCGGATTCTACTTTTTTTGATGTGATTAAACTGACGAAGGCGCCCGTGATCGCGTCGCATTCGTCGTGCCGCGCATTGTGCGATGTACCGCGGAATATGACCGACGAAATGATTAAAACACTTGCCAAAAACGGGGGTGTGATCCAGATCAACTTTGTGCCCGGTTTTGTGAAAAAGCCCTCCGAGCCACATGAAATGTCCCTGAAAGCATTACGTCTGAAAATTCGCCAGACCGACCTTTCGGAAGCGGACCGTAAGGCATTGCGCGATGAAATGAAGGCTATCAGTGAGAAATATAAATCGGATATGCCCACGGTGCAGGACGCCGTGAACCATATCGAGCACGTGATTAAGCTCACCAGCGTCGACCACGTCGGTATTGGCATGGATATGGATGGTGGAGGCGAGGTCATCGGATTACAGGATGTAAGCCAGATCGGCGCAATTACCGAGGAATTGGTCAAAAGAGGCTATTCGGCAAAGGATATTGAAAAGATATGGGGCGGCAACATCATGCGCGTTCTGGATCAGGTGGAAAAGGCCGCGGACAAGATCTGATTTGCCTTCCGGCGATGCGCCCGGGCGAGTCAGGGACGGTGCAGGAGGACTAAAAAATATATACATTTTAATAAATAGTTTAATAAAATTGTAAATCTTACGTCCTCGAACAGATTACACATTTTAATTGAAGAGTAACAAATGGCTAAGTCAACCGGAAAGAAAAAAGCAAACGCAACCATCGACCCTGCCGAGGATGCCGGCATGCCTGTCGCAGCCCAATCGGTGAATGCGGTGGAAACCATTAGCCGTTTTACAGATTTCGACATACACTTGTTCCGTCAGGGCAAGCATTACAAGCTTTACGAGAAGCTGGGTTCGCATGTGATGGAGGTTAATGGCGTGGTAGGGACGTATTTTGCCGTATGGGCGCCCAATGCAACCTACTTGTCGGTGACCGGGAATTTCAACGGCTGGAACCACGGCAGCCACTCGCTGGCGCCTCGCTGGGACAGCTCCGGGATCTGGGAAGGTTGGATTCCGAATGTCGGGGTAGGAGAAGTTTACAAATACTACATTATTTCCCAAAATGGGCAGCACCTCGAAAAGTCGGACCCGTTTGCACTCTGGTGCGAGGTAGCGCCTCGTACGGCATCCGTTGTCTGGGACACCTGGTACGAATGGAATGATGCCGAGTGGATGAAGATACGTAAGGAGAAAAATAAGCTGAATGCACCGACTTCGGTGTACGAAGTGCATTTGGGCTCCTGGCAGCGCGATCCCTCCGATCCTGAAAGACATCTTACCTACAAGGAAATTGCCGAAAGCCTGGTGCCTTATGTGAAGGAAATGGGTTTTACGCACGTAGAGCTGATGCCGATTATGGAACACCCGTATGCTCCGTCGTGGGGATACCAGATCACCGGCTATTTCTCGTGCTCTTCGCGTATGGGTACGCCGCAGGAACTGATGTACCTGATCGACCAGCTGCACCAGGCGGGCATCGGGGTGTATATGGACTGGGTTCCTTCGCACTTTCCAGGCGATGCGCACGGCCTGTTCCGCTTTGACGGAACCTCGCTTTACGAGCACGAAGACCCGCGCAAGGGGTACCACCCCGACTGGAAGAGTTATATTTTTAATTATGGAAGAAATGAAGTCAGATCGTTTCTGATCAGCAACGCGATTTTCTGGCTCGACCGCTATCACACCGACGGTTTGCGTGTGGATGCGGTAGCGTCCATGCTCTACCTCGATTACTCACGTAAACACGGCGAATGGATACCGAACGAATTCGGCGGTCGGGAGAACCTGGAAGCGATTTCGTTGCTGCGGGAAATGAATGTGGCCGTTTACACCGAGTTCCCGGACGTTCAGACCATTGCCGAGGAGTCGACCGCATTCCCGGGCGTTTCGCGTCCTGTTTTTGTGGGCGGATTAGGCTTTGGCATGAAATGGATGATGGGCTGGATGAACGATACGCTGAAATATTTCGAGAAAGACCCTGCATTCCGTAAATGGCACCAGGACCAGCTTACTTTCAGTCTCGTGTATGCATTTTCCGAGAACTTCATGCTGCCATTTTCGCATGACGAGGTCGTTTACGGGAAGAAATCGCTCATTAATAAAATGCCGGGCGACGAATGGCAGAAATTCGCGAACCTGCGGCTGATGTTCACGTACATGTTCACGCACCCGGGCACGAAGCTCATGTTCATGGGCGGGGAATTTGGCCAGACTTCGGAATGGAATTTCCAGCAAAGCCTCGACTGGCACCTGCTGGAATATGCGCCCCACAAAGGCATCCGTGAATGCGTAATCGCGCTGAACAAGCTGTACAAGGAGGAGCCGGCATTATTCGACTATTCCTTCTCGCACGACGGTTTTGAATGGATCGACACGCAAGACCGCGAAAATTCCGTGCTCGTATACGCCCGCAAATCCATCGACCCGGCGCGCAACGTCATTATCGCCCTGAACCTGACGCCTGTCCCCAGGAAAAGCTACCGGGTGGGGGTAATCTCGGAGGGAAACTGGCAGGAGATATTCAATTCGGATGCCACGCAATTTGGGGGCAGCGGAATCATCAATTATGAGCCTGTGACCGCCGAAAACCACCAATGGCACGGGAAAGGCAACTCGCTGATCCTCGATCTGCCTCCGTTGGGTGCCGTCGTTCTCAAAAAAGTAGCTGAAAAGCGGAAATAGTTATAAAGGGAGGCAACGGCGAAGCAACTAATGAGTGTCTACCGTTTACTTAATTCATAGACGATCTTGAGGCAGAGGCTGGGGGCTCTGCCTTATTTTTTTACCTTTGCCGATCAAAACATCACGAATCAGATGAAGCGCATTCGATTAATAGTACTTTTTGTTTTTTTAGGTTCAATACAAGCTTTTTCTCAGGATATATCCCGTGTTACTTCCGGTATCGACCTTGGTTTGGGGTACCAGGACAAGGTTTGGGTACCTTCGGTTACTTACCATCAGGAACTGAGCCTCAGTAACTTTCCCTGGTTCAGGGTAGGGTGGGGCGTGCGGGGCTGGGGCTATTATGCAGGCCGTACCGATATGCTTCCCAAGACCAGCGCCCTCAACGCGGATACGCTTAAATTCGGAAAAGTCACCGCGAACGGCGTGAGTTTCCTGGTGGGAGCAAATGTGAGGCTGTGGAAATTCGACATTGGCGCCAATACAGACCTTTTCGGCCTCGCGTTTGGTCTGAAACGCAATGCATTATATGCCAACGGCGGACTTTATCAGGAAGGCGGTGCGTATTACAACTCCTATCTTAAAAGTGCCCCGGCTACGTTGAATGCATTACCACTTTTCATGGACAAGCAGAACGGGCAATCCGAGGCGTACATTCGCTTCTGGATCACCGACCGGATCGGCTTGAAAGTCGCCTATGTACACGGCCGCATAACCTATGCCTCACCGGAAAAACTGATCAATGGCCAGACCCGCTATTCGACGACTTACGGCGTCCCATACGTAGCGCTGTCCTTCCCGTTGTACAACTAAATAACCAACACACTAGCTCATGGCAGAGAATCTGACGGATTCACATAAATATAATCTCTGGAAAAACCGGTTGATCGCGAACGGCCTGGACATTCATCGTGTCGATGAACTTTACACCCGCCGCAACGGTCATGGCGAAGTACTATTCTCGCTCCTGTACACCGACGCCACTACGCCGGAGGGTAACAAGATCCCGCCGATCTGCTTTCTGAAGGGCGAAGTCGTAAGTGTGCTGGTCTGCTTCATTGACGTTGCAACAAGAGAGAAATACCTCCTCCTGGTGCAGCAACGCCGTATTTGCGACGGTTCCATGACCTATGAACATCCCGCAGGCATGCTCGACAGCGAAAGCGACGCTGCATCCGTAGCCGCACGGGAAGTTTTCGAAGAAACCGGTATTGCCGTCGAAAAATCGCAACTGATCAGCGTCAACAGCGAGCCATTTTACCCATCTACGGGCACCAGCGACGAAGCGATGTACATGTTCTACTGCGAATTGGAACTTACCTCAGAGGCGATACAATCCTACCACGACACCGTGCAAGGCCTGCTCTCCGACCATGAATACATCAAGACTTTCGTCGTGCCATTCGAAGAGGGCCACAAGCTTATCACGAATGTAAACGGTGTGCTACTGGATTATCTATATCTAAAAAGCGTGGGTGACTGGGAGTTGCTGAAAAAGTTATGAATTCCGTCGGGAAATTTGAAAACAAATCCTGGGTGAATTGCTCAAAATTCAAAATAGGAGCTATATTTGCACCCCATTAGAGGCCCAAAGCCCACTACGCTCCCGTAGTTCAATGGATAGAATAATGGTTTCCGGTACCATCGATAGGGGTTCGAATCCCTTCGGGAGCACAGAGTAACTTACTAAAATCGTTTAAATCCCTGCAAATCATTGGTTTGCAGGGATTTGTTTTTTGCCTGATGGCACTAAAATGTTCAAATGTTCTCAATATTCCGGTGCGTCATTCGGTGAGTCATTGAGACGCGTAACGATGACTCACCAGATTGGTTGTAATGATTTGATTATGAACTTGTTCACTAATTAAACGTCTTGATTTTTTCTGCTTGCAAGCCGTACATTTAAATCATTAAACAGTTGGTTATGCTAAGTAAAACGTTCTCACTGCTTTTCTTCCTAAAAAAGCCACGCAACTACAAAAGTGGCAAAATGCACATTTACCTTCGATTTACGGTCGAGGGGAGGCGAGTCGAACTTTCCACCCAAAGGGACTGTGAACCGGATAGGTGGAATTCTCGCGCTGGTCGAAAGATTGGTAACAAGGAGAATGTCAAATTACTCAATTCGTACCTCGACATATTACAGAACAGGGCCTATGACATTCATCGCCATCTTGTAGACCACAACATTCCGGTAACTCCCGAACGCCTAAAATCTATGTTTTCTGGAAAAACTGACAAAGCCATTTCGCTCATGGATGTATTTCGAAAACATAATGATGAAATGTTTGCGTTGGTCGGTCGTGATTTTGCCCTCAGCACATGTAACAGATACGAGGCTGCACTGGGGAATGTTAGCAAGTTCCTATACCACAAATATAAATCGAAGGACATCGAAATAGACCAGCTTACCTATTCCTTCATCTCGGACTATGCGTTTTATCTCAAAGCGACAAGGCATATCTCGCATAATACAGCTGAAATACTCCCGTTTCGCTGGACAGCGTACGGATGAAATTAAGTTTAATTAAGACGCCTTCGCATTAATTTGGAAAAACAATTCATTAGGAATGTACCCGGTTCCGGTGTGTTTACGTCGTCGGTTGTAAAATTCCACATATGCTTTTACTCCTTGGTACAGATCCATTCCGCCATTGGGAGGATTTAGGTATATGTATTCTTGTTTGAGCGACCTCCAAAATCTTTCGATGAAGACGTTATCCAGGGCCCTTCCTTTTCCATCCATCGATATTTGTATTCCTCTCTCCAACAGGATATTAGTAAAACCTGGACTTGTGAATTGGCTACCTTGGTCTGTATTAAATATTTCGGGCTTTCCCTCTGTACGTATGGTCTCCAACAACGTTTCCCGGCACCATTCCATGCTCATAGTGTTAGAAATGCTCCATCCCACAATCCGACGGCTGTATACGTCAATGATGGCAAACATGTACATAAATCCTCTGAACATTGGGATATACGAGATATCCGCTTGCCAAACCTGATTGGGACGTTCTATTTTCAACCCCTTCAACAGGTAAGGATATTTATAGTCAGTTGGGTTAGCCTTGCTCAGATTACGTTTGGGATAAATAGTCCTCAAATTCATAAGCCTATAAAGTCTTCTAACCCGCTTGACACCAACGGAATACCCCAATCCGATTAGGTAATCACACATACGTTCTACGCCATAAAACGGACGGTCTAAGAACTGGCGATCAATGGCCTTCATCAATCGCTGATTTAACAGAGACAAACCTTTGGGCTTAAAGTAGTAGCTACTACGTATCCGGCCTATCAACTACATATCGGTTTCGGGATTTGCATTCGGGCGAGTTTCGGAGCACAAAGTTCAATTTATTACAAGGTTTATTAGAAGCACAAAGCTCCAAGTTTACACGTCAGCCCGCCTGACGCAAAACCCGTGTTAGTGGCTGAGCGTCTGTCTGTCATCGTTGTTTCTTGATTTTTTCTTGATAAACTGTCAGTACAAAATTGTCGTGTAATTCTTTTTCAAGTCTGTCTGCTTCTACTATTTCTTCGGGTGTTTTAACCGTTTTAAGCTCGTCCCACAGAATTACTTGGTCGTGATATTTTGATTTCAAATACTGGTCAACTATTTCTTCTGGTCTGTCTGTGTATTTTAGTTTACAGCCAAATGGAAGTCTGTCGTGATTTGAGTTTATGAAGTTGAAACATAGTTCTCCAGGTTCTTCAAACCACAAATAAAAAGTCAGGTCAATGTCAAGCTGACAATTGGCGAGTTGAGTTTTATAGTTATCCTTTACTTTTTGTATAAACTCTAAGAAGTCAGCCGTTGTCGTTTGAGCAACAATGTCCGATGGAGCCGTCAAAACCCAATGATTATATTTAATTTCTTCATTTACTTCGTCGGTCTTGTCGGTCAGATAAATTGGTTCTGAAATATGACTTAAAAGGTCGTTAAAAAAGCCTGTTTTATTTGCTGTCATTTTCTGCTGTGTTGTCTGTTTTAGCTTTGCCACTAACTGTTAATTGGTGAATCTTGTTAAAGCGTTGCGGATACAGGTCAGTGATGTTTTTATGATTGATTGTGGAGATGTTTAGTAGAGTGTTTTTTAGCCAATTGTAGGGATTTACGTTGTGTTTTTTGCAGATAGCAAAGAAGGAGTAGATCATAGCAGCCCGCTGTGCTGCTTCGTGTGAGCCAGCGAATAAATAGTTTTTCCGGCCCAGGGCCAACGGGCGGATAGAATTTTCAATTTGATTATTATCGATCAACAGATTTCCGTCGTATAAGTAGGCACTGAGTGCATCCCAACGGCCGTAACTGTACTGCATCGCCTTTCCGATCTGGCTTTTTGGGAGCGTACTTTTAATTTGTTCGAAGATCCATTTGCCCAGCTCGTTGATAACTGGAAGGGATTCTTTTAGCCGCAGCTCTTTGATTTCAACAGCATCCAGCATCAGTTGGCGGGCTTTCCGCTCCACAGCGTACAGTTGCTGGATCATCGATAGTGCTATTTGTGCCCTGGTTTTGTCATTATCCAAGGCTCGTTCAAATTCCCTTCGCGCATGCGCCCAGCAAGCAAGATGGATAACATCTTTCCGTTTTCCATGCTTTTCGTAAACTGCATAGCCGTCCGTCTGTAGATAACCCTTAAAGCTTTCCAACATCGATTTCGCTCCTGCTGAGCCTCTTGTCGGTTGGTAATCAAAGAGAACCACTCCATCTAACGGGCTATGGTATACCCAATAGTATCCCTGATGACAAGCGCCTTTCTTGTCACTTTCCAGTACTTTAATGGGACTTTCATCCACCTGCCAATAGCCCTTTGATTTCATATCAAAGACCAGTTGCTCATAGAGCGGTTCGAGTTTGATCAGGGCTTCTTTGGTCCATCCTTCAAGAGTTGAAGATGCGATCTGGATATCTTCCCGGGCAAAGCGCTGCTTCTGCCGGTAAAGCGGAAGATGATCTAGGTATTTATCTGTTAAAATGCTAGCAAGAAGTCGCGCAGATGGTATTCCTTTGTCGATGACCCGCTCCGGAAGTTGACCGATTCTGATCCCTTCACCATTTTTAGGTGCATACTTATAGCGTATATATCTTTTGATCAAAAAGCGTGCTGGTTCGTAATCCAGCTCTTCAGTAACTTCCTTGCCGATACATACCATTTCAGAAAGATCACCAGCAGGATAAATCTCGATCTCTTCGACGGGTAAATGAGAAGGCAGTGCTGCACGGCCCTTATGGTTTGGCCTTTTACGGATGTAGCTGATTTTTTCCTGCAGAATTTCTTCTTGTGCAGCAGCCTGTTCGCTAGGAGCTTCAAAGGGAAGCGCAATCTGGGCCGGATCTCCTTCGAAGCGTTCATGCTTTTGACCGAACTGCATCCGTTTGTACATCTCTACCTGAGATTCCAGGTATGCGTTCTGCTGGGTTAAACCATATATCTGCTGACCCCGTTCTTCTAAAAGAGCGAGCAGTTGGTCTTTATCCAGCGTTTCCAGCAGGGCTGTTTGCATACTTAAAAGTACAACAAAACAGCCTTTCAAGCTAGCAAAAGCACTTATTGCTGTAAAATAAAACGCTTTCTACGACTGCTTTTCAGTACCTGGATTCCTTCGATCATCAGCACCAGTTCGCTCTGTCTATTACGACGATATG